>JAQTXZ010000001.1 GCA_028688515.1 Patescibacteria group bacterium | reverse complement strand
TAGCGGTGAAATTCCAATCGAACTGGGTGATAGCTGGTTCTCCCTGAAATAGTTTTTGGACTAGCGTTGGTACATAGTTTAACGGGGGTAGAGCACTGAATGGGGGTAGGGGCGCAAGCCTACTACTCCTAACCAAACTCCGAATACCGTTAAATGTTCCCAGCAGTCAGACCGTGGGGGCTAAGCTCCACTGGTCAAAAGGGAAACAGCCCTAGATCGCAGATTAAGGTCCCTAAATTCATGCTAAGTGTAAAAAGAAGTGGAAAGGCTTGAACAACCAGGAGGTTGGCTTAGAAGCAGCCATCCTTTAAAGAAAGCGTAATAGCTCACTGGTCCAGCCTTTCCGCACTGAAAACTTACCGGGGCTAAGCATGGTACCGAAGTCGCGGGATACGAGATTCCTTCGGGAGTCTGTATCGGTAAGGGAGCATTCGCAATTGCAATGAAGCGGGAGCGTGAGCCACCGTGGAGCGTTGCGAAGAGAGAATGTTGGCATAAGTAGCAAAAAGACAGGTGAGAATCCTGTCCACCATAAACCCAAGGTTTCCAGGGCAACGCGAATCGTCCCTGGGTTAGTCGGTCCTAAGGCGAGGCCGAAAGGCGTAGTCGATGGACAGCAGGTTAATATTCCTGCACTGCCGTATGGTTTCGATGGAGTGACGTGTTCTTAAGCTTTTCGAGGTTCCCGGAATGAACCTCTGGGCGCTTGGGGGTGATTGGTAGGTAAATCCGCCAGTCATAAGCCTCTGGGTGATCGCAAGTCTGCCGCAAGGCGGGCAAGGAAAAGGGATGGAGCATCGAGAAAACCTTCTAGAGCCAACCATATGGCATCCGTACCGTAAACCGACACAGGTGGGTGGGCATAAGTGTGCCAAGGTGTACGAGAGAACCCGTGTATAGGAACTCGGCAATACAACGGCCGTAACTTCGGGATAAGGCCTGCCCAGATTAATTCTGGGCCGCAGCAAAAGACGCAAACCGACTGTTTACCAAAAACACAGCTTCCTGCTAAACCGCAAGGTGATGTATAGGAAGTGATGCCTGGCCAGTGTCAGAACGTCAAGCAGAGAGGTCATCCTCGCAAGAGGGGCAGCCTTGAAGCCAAGCGCTGATGAACGCCGGCGATAACTATAATCGTCCTAAGGTAGCGAAATTCCTTGTCGGGTGAGTTCCGACCCGCACGAATGGCATAACGAGTTTGCGACTGTCTCTACATGGGACTCGGCGAAATTGCAAGTGGGGTGAAGATGCCCTGTACGCGTAGTCAGACGAAAAGACCCCGTGAAGCTTTACTACAACTTGATATTGGGTCATGGCAGTGCATGTTCAGAGTAGGTGGGAGCCTTCGGGCAACAATGAGACACCACCCTTGCGCTGTCGTGATTCTTATTCCCGTCCGTGAATCCGGATGGGGAAACAGTATCTGGTGGGTAGTTTAACTGGGGCGGTTGCCTCCCAAAAAGTAACGGAGGCGTTCACAAAGGTCAGCTAAGCGCGGATGGAAATCGCGTATGTCCTGTAATGGGATAAGCTGGCTTGACTGCAAGACCAACAAGTCGCGCAGACGCGAAAGCGGGACATAGTGATCCGACCGTACGATATCGGACGGCGGAAGCTCAACGGATAAAAGCTACTCCGGGGATAACAGGCTGATCGGGTCCAAGAGTCCACATCGACGACCCGGTTTGGCACCTCGATGTCGGCTCATCGCATCCTGGGGCTGGAGAAGGTCCCAAGGGTTTGGCTGTTCGCCAATTAAAGCGGTACGCGAGCTGGGTTCAGAACGTCGTGAGACAGTTCGGTCTCCTGTCTACTACGCGCGTGGAATTTTGAGGAAACAAATCTCTAGTACGAGAGGACCGAGATTTACGAACCTCTAGTGCGCCGGCTGTCCCACCAGGGGCACCGCCGGGTAGCTACGTTCGGCACGGATAAACGCTGAAAGCATCTAAGCGTGAAGCCGTTTCCAAGATTAGAATTCAGAGAGCCCTCCGAGACTAGGAGGTTGATAGGCGGTAGGTGTAAGGGTCGCGAGACCTTCAGCCGAGCCGTACTAATAGCTCGATTGCTTCGGCCATCCAATGCGATGGCAATGCAAGTCCATAAAGTCCTTAATGTCCATAAAGTCCGTAAAGTCAAAATATTATAAAAGACTTTAAGGACTTTAGACTTTATAGACTTTAAGGACTGGCGCGCATGCGCTGCATGCCTTGTACGTACGATCTTCGATCAAGAAAAAATAACGAATAGAGAATAGTGAATAACGAATAATCAGTCTTAGGCGATATTCGTCATTCGTTATTCGTTATTCGAACTTGAGGACTGACCTTGCTTTGTAACTTTGTTGCAATGTGAGGCCGGTGGCTCAAGCGAAGGGGTCACACCTGTTCCCATCTCGAACACAGCAGTTAAGCCCTTCAGCAGCGATGGTACTTGGACCCAACCCGGTCCTGGAAGAGTAGCCCGTCGCCGGACTTTGCAAAAACCCTCCTGATTGGAGGGTTTTTGAATTTGTAAGTTTAGTCTATTGCTGTATAGTTATACTCGCGTTATGCCAACCCCCATCCCCGAATGTATCGAAAATTTCTTTGCACGTTTCCCATTGCTTTTGCTGACGATTAAAAAGATGAACGACGCAAACATTCCGTTTGCGATTGGCGGAAGCGGATGTCTTTATCTTTATGGCAATGAACGTACGCCGGATGACGTGGATATATTTTTGCCGGACGATAAACATGACGACGTTGATAAATTATTTGGCATTAAGTCATTCACATATAAATCAGAAACTGAAAACGTTCGCAATTCAAATCCGGATGGAAATCACGCGGTTCAACTCACGAGTCATTTGGTTTTGAATATCGAGGGTAAGATTTATAATTTGAGTTTGAACGAAAATGTTTTGCAAAATGTCACGAATTTTGAATATCAAGGAGTGACGGTCGGATTGCTTCCGGTCGAAGATGTGCTACTGATTAAGATGTTACTTCAACGCGATTCTGATGTCGGCAAACATGACGTTGAGGACGTACAAAATTTTTTGAATTTGCAACCGAATATCGATATTAAATATCTTGAATCGCGCATTGATGAATTGGGAGCGAGGGAGAGAGTGGGCGATATAAAAAGATTTTTTTAAACTGAAAACAACACCCCGAGGAGCTAAGCATGGCCATTGACATTGACCATGGATTCTGCTAAGTTTATTTATTCGATCTTTCAAGGAGAAAGAACCATGGACGAGCCAATAGAGATTTACGAGCCGTATGCTCACGAGCAGTCGGTGCAAACGCTTCGTGTCTTCCGCGAGGTGTTCCAATGTAACCCTAGGGTTATCTACTATCCGGGTTGCAGCTCGGATGCAGCACCGTCGTTAGCTTTCCCGGAAAGTCGGGTGATATACGTCGACTTGACCGAAGCGGATATCCGATCGCTCAAGGCCAAGGGCTATGAGGCATATTGTATCAACGCGCATGAGTATGTTCCGGACTCTTCGCCCGACGTTTTGATTCTGCTCAATACGGGTGTAGAACCGGAGATAGCATCGCGTTCTATGGAAGTGGGTAGTTATGTCTTATGTAACAACTACTTCCACACGGCGGACATGATGCACAAGCTGTCATCGTTCCATTTCCTGGGCGTAATCCATTCTGTCGGGGATTCGGTGTGGCATGATACCGAGTCGCTCGACAAGTTTTGGCAGGAAGTCGATACTGAAGAAGAGTTGGCGGCCAGTGATCCGGGCGGTTTTTTTACCAGACTCGTGCAACAGCAGACCGGCAAGACCGAAAACGTTCTTGCGGAGTACCACAAGCTGTTGGAGCGGGCGCGGGAAAACGCAGCACGCTACAACACGTCCCCGGACGAGCCACTTTTCCTGGATATGCGGCTGGGAATCGCGATACAGCAGTTGCCCAGGAAAAAGGAAGGTGGGCTGTTCATTTTTCGGAGAGTTTTCCGCGCATTTACCGACCTATCGTTCACTCCGCTTTGATCGCCATCCGAGCCCTCGCTCTGATGGTTTTTTTAAACTGAAAACCGCACCCCGAGGAGCTTCGCGAATGCGATTCTCAGGTGTGCGGTGTTGTTGAAGTGTGCTGCCTACTCGCCGAGTTTGGGCAGGACGGGCATGAGAGTCTTGATGATCTCAGCCTGAGCTGCCATGCGTCGACGGAATGCGTCGCGTCTCGCCCTTTGCTCCGGAGTGAGCGCAGCTTCGGCGGCGGCCTCTTCGGCTGCCCTGGCCGCTTCGCGCTGGGGGCGCTCGGCCTCCCATCGTGCCGCATCAATGCGGTGCGACTCACGAACGTCGTCCGCGTTATTGATCGCGATACCGTTGCTCGGCAGGAGCGGGAAATAGTCCACGCATACAGGTTGACCATAGAGGCCTTCGATCTTGAAGCCTGCCTGCAGGGTCGCGCGAGTGAAGTGCTTCTGGTCGCTCGGATCAAGCTTAATCTGACCGGCCAGATCTTCGACGTCGAATTCGTCGTCGTTCACTACATTCCTCACCACGCCCGCCGTGCAGTTCTCGAACTCGATGATCGTCTTGCCGTCGATGAGTTCGATCCGGTGCTTCGGGTTGCGCAGCACGTGGTGTCCGCGGTTGAGCAGGCTACATGCGCACATGAATACTAGGAGCGGCTCGGGAATGACCGCGAAGATCTCTCCGACCGGCAACACGTGGTGGCCGACGTTCGGGCCTACCACCTGAATGCGAGTGGGACGATAGTCGATCGTCACCCGGCAAGAGTCCGGATCGACGAAGGGCTTCTCGATCATCTCATGCGTGTAGCTTTCCTTGAACTCAATGATGACCTCGAGCCAGTTGGCGTCGATCTTCTCTGCGTATCCGGTCATGTAGTGACGCGCCATCGCATTGATCCGGCGAGACAGCGCCCAGCCGTTCTTGCTGCAATCAAAGTGATGAAAGCTGAGATAGCGGGAGTCGGAGTGGCTCATCATGGTAACCTACCTTTTTGTCGAAACGGCTGTAGCCCAGCCGTGGGCAGTTAACACGATTGTTAACGATATAATGTAGCACAAAACAGCCGTTTTGTCAATGGCTGCAAGATATATTTATGCTACAACTAGCCCAATTTTTATATTTTAAGCAAAAAATCTAACTGAAAACCGCACCCCCGAGGAGCTCGCAAGTGCGATTCTCGGTGGTGCGGTTAGAGGTGGCGGTTTTCACGGGTTGCGTTTCTGGGCGCGACCAGGAGGTGAGTTCCTTCGGGCCAGCCGTCTCGTTCCGGTGCCAGGTCGATGGCCATGGCGGATGGATCGATCGAGCATGGTTTGAAGGCGAAGTAACTACGGCAGCGGTGCCGCGCAATTTCTCTTCGCAATCCGTGGTCGTCCGGGCTTGAGAGAATACCCCAACTGACAGGAATTGCTTTCTCGCCCATAGCGATCGGCATCATCTCTTCGGCCAGCACTGGGTGCTGGACTGCAAAGATGATGAGTCCCAACGGCGGGACGGGGCGGAGAGATTCTGCACGCAGAGCGGCGTAGACTTCGGGAGTGCTCATTTGCGCGAGGGTTCGCGCAACGAGCATTATGCCGGGATGACTCGCGACTTTGATGTCATGATCGTCATCGGGAAGTGCGTGATCGAAAAGCGCTGTCAGGTCGATCCTGGGATCGAGCAGGCAGAGCAGGTCGTTCACGCTCACCCCGACACACGGATTGATGCGGCATTCACGAACGATCTCGATGTTCTTCTTCATGTTTTTTCTCTTTCTGGCCTGTTCTTTAGGCCGTATCTGGGGTTGTGGTATTCCAGACCAGAAGAGATATTCATGGGAAGAGATGAGAGCTTACGCGAGTAGCATCGCTGTCAGTCGCCGCTGTAGTCCCAGATTCTGTTCCTGGGAGCGACGAAACCGTCAATCATCTGCCGGAGCTGTTCGCGGCGCTCTTCGGAACAGCTCAACCGCTTGATCATGCGGCTGACGCGCGAGGTCATCGTTCCAGCGTAGTTACTGTCTTCGTAGAACTGCGGGCCGTCGAATGCGTGAACGGCGACCTCGAGCTGCCACGGCTCTTCGGCGAGCAGAAGAGCGGTCTGCCAGTCCACTTGCTCGATGCGCGAGCGGAACTCGAATGATCCAGCTCGGCTCTTGCGGTCCTGGTCGAGGTAGTAGGCGATATCTTGTTCGAGCTGGGTCGGCATCTGCTTGCAGGTGGCGACGAAGCCGTCGAAGGCGCGGTCTGCCAACTCTTGCCAGATTGGGTTGAACTTCTCCGCGTCGAGTACGTACGGCTGCGGCGGTTCGTTGGGATTGTAACCGTACTGCCGGAATACGAACGACGAATGGCGCAGCACGTCGTCCTTGCACGAATCCCGATCCAGCAGCTCGAACTTGATGAGAGCGAGCTTGCTTTCGAATCCCTCGATCGAGAGATCATGTCTGAAGCGCGGCGTGCTGGCGTAGATCGCGCCAAAGGCGCTGCGCCCCACGAATACGCGACAGCCGTCGTCCTCTTCTTCGAGCAGCGGACGGCCGAGTGGGTGCGCCTCGTCGCGTCCCCATACCGCGTAGCACGGAAAGTCTCCCTCTGCGAAACGGTAGTAGGAGGCCGGGTACTTGGCTGTCCGGTGAAACATCCGCAGATATGTCCGCGGGCCTTCGACCAGCAGACAGGTATTGGTCGCGCCTCGAGGCATATCGTTGGTCGCAGCAGTGCGAAGGGTGGTGAACTGCCACGCTCCGTACTCGCGTGTGCGGTGATCTTCGTCGACGCTGCCGGTGTCTAAGCACTCGAACCCCCTCGGCTGGTAGACTGAATTGCCGGCCTTGAAGTAGTTGTACCGATCATCTCGTCGCTGCCAGTGCTTGTTCTCTGCGAACGATGCTTCCGCTTCACGCCTGCCCAGGAACCGGTAGGCCGGGGCGAGGAAGCTGCGGGTGTCGTTGGGGCCTACGAACGTCTTACGGTCTTCCATGATGTCCTCCGTGAGCTCTCTTTTATATGTGAATGTCCGCCTCGAGGAAGAGAGCAACCCTCGAAGAATGTGATAATCTAGCATAAATTAGCCTTTTTGTCAACCATTACGTTCTGATTTATGGTATTTGAGCCGCAGTTGACAGTCAGTTGACAAACTTTTTGATTTAGGCTATAATTATCTTTATCAACTAGTATGTCAACTAAGGAAAAAATCCTCTCTTTTATTAAGGAAAGGCGCATAGTAACGAACACTGATTTAAGCCAATATTTGGGTGTGAGCAGGGCTTACACGCACAAACTTCTTCAGAGTCTTATTGAAGAGGGACAGATTAAGACTGTCGGGAATTCGCGTCAGGCGCATTACGTTTTGGCGAATGACCCGGACAGCGCCAGAGCGGCTTTATCGGCCATTCGTCGAATTACATTCAAACTCACCAATGTCGGTTTGGACGAGAGCTTGGTATTTGAACAAATGGAGCGAACCACGGGAATATTTATCGGCGTGCCGGAAAATGTCTATAAGTTGGTTAGATTTGCGTTTACGGAAATGCTGAACAATGCGATTGATCACTCCGGGTCTGAACAGATTCTGATTGAATGCAGGAGGACTGACACGGCCATAGTGTTTACGGTGCGTGATTTTGGCATCGGAATATTCAATAACGTGATGAAGTCTAGGCGTCTGCCCAACACGCTGTCCGCCATCGAGGATTTGTTGAAAGGTAAAACTACAACGATGCCGGAAAGACATTCGGGTGAAGGAGTGTTTTTTACTTCAAAATCCGCGGACACGTTTGTGGCGGACAGTTTTGAAAAACGTTTGACGATCACAAATCTTGTATCGGACATGTTTATATCAGAGAGAAAATCTATCCTTCAAGGTACGTTAATCACCTTTACGATAGGACTTAAATCATCTCGTACGCTTGATGGCGTGTTCAAGGCTTTTACGTCCATGGGCGATTACGGAGCATCGTTCTCAAAAACACGAGTACTGATCAAGTTGTATGAACGTGGCGATACTTTTTTGTCACGTTCGGAAGCCAAAAGAGTATTGGTCAATCTTGAACACTTCGAGGAAGTGGAGCTTGATTTTAAAAAAGTTGCAACCGTTGGTCAGGCGTTTGCAGATGAGATATTCAGGGTTTGGAAACGATCGCACCCGAAAGTCAGACTCATTCCAATCAACATGAGTGATGATGTCGCATTCATGGTGCGTCGGGCGGGAGGGATTTGAAGGCGTTCTTCCGTCAGACAAATAAAAAACCGCACACCAAGGAGCTTGGGTGCGGGGAGTGGCGGGCTGCGCGTCTCTCGGACGTTTAGTCGTCCGGGCTCTTCTGGTAGTAGTCTATGATGCTGGTTGAGGCAGTACGCGAGATCTCGTCGTGCATCTCAAGGGCCTGGAAAAGAGCGAGGACTAGGTACTCATCCCAGAACTCCGAGAAACCGGAAAACGAGATGATCCAACCGTCGGGGTGGCGAGCTGCGCCGCCCCATTGATTCTTGTCCGGATCGCGGCTCTGCCAGCTCATGTTGTGCTCCGGGTGCTCATGCAGTCGTAGGGCTTTTTCGGCCGCCAGAGCTTTGTACTTCTCGTCTTTTTCTGCCGGCACTTCGCCGATAGGTTCGTGAAAGAAGATTTTGCCGTCCGGGTCGAGAATGCAGAGCCATCCGCCCTTGCGCCACTTGTTGTCTCCAGTGAGCCAGCGCGAGTTGATCCATTTGACGATGCTGGTAGCTGTTCTGCGAATTTGGTTTTCCGTGAAACGGTTCATGAGAACCTCCTTGATTCATCCGAGTTCGCCGACGTGGTTTTGCTCCATGGCAGCGCGGAACTTGTCGTAGTCAAGTGCGTCCTTGTTGTCGTCCCATGCTTTGGCTAGCGCTACCATGCATTTTACCTCAAGCGCGGCTCCGGTGGTGCAGCCGGCGGAGATAGCATTGCCGTCGCCTTCGTTTTTGGAAACGGCCTTTGCGCCGGAGAGATAGGGACTGTCGACCACGCCATCCATCATTGGGCTGCCGAGGACGACGGGGTAGCGCCGTTGGTGGAGCTGCCAGAGACAATCGATGTGGCTCTGTTCGTCTTCGATAACCCCTTCGTCGCGCACGTTGCCCGCACCGAACGTGATCAGCAGCATGGCGCTGCAGGTTGGATCTGTTGCGTCGTGCAAGATTGACTCCGACGGCGTCGCCGGGCTGATGCGTACGACCTTGACGCCTTCGCGGAAGTGCGGCTGAAACTGCAGGCGTGCTGAAGTGATGATGGGATTGCGACGAGGAGCGTGCGAGTAGATTCGTAGCTCATCGTCATAATGACCGAACAGAAATTGATCAGGGCAGGCAAAAGCCTTGCGGCGCTTGTCCTTGACTTTGTGCACGTGTCCGCCGTCCATCAGTTCGTCGCCGAACATCAGGAAGGAACCGGAGATATCGCTCGCAGCCGCGGTGATGGCGAAGTACAGGTTATTGGTGGCGTCGTCTCCGAGTTCGATCATCGGGATCTGTGCGCCGGTAGCTACGATCGGCTTGCCTATGTTGGGGAACATGAAACGCATAGCCGCTGCCAGATGTGCCATGGTATCTGTTCCACCGCACACAACGAACCCAGTCGCAAGATCATATAGGAGCTTGATTGCATTGCCGATAGAAACCCAGTGCACCCAACGGCCGTTGGTCGAATCGATTGCCTTCTTGTACACGGGCACCCACACGACTTGGATTTTGTCCTTGAGGCCCTTAACCGTGAGCGGCTCAAGCAACTTTTCTGCATCGTCCGTAGGTCCGTAGACCATCTTGTCGAAAGCAGCCTTGAGTTTGGTCATACCGATGGTGCCCCCGTAGTAGAGGATGAACACGACTGGCAGATTCCTGCGCAGGCGGGCGATTTGGTCGAGTACCTGACTCGGCAGTTCGTCCATTGCGGCGTAAGGAACCACGGCGTCGGCTTGCTTCTTGTATCGTTCGCTTTGCGTTGTCATGTCAGCTCCGTTTCGGGCACATGCCCAACTGGAATCACTTGGTAAAGAGCTTGATTACGGTTCTTTATTAACACGCAAAGTAATATTGGTCAAACTTATAAAGGCATTTATTCAAAATATTTTTCAATCCTCTTGAGCGCCTGCAAGTTGCTCAAATCGGTCACGATTTTTTGCGCTTCGGGAATCGTCATCCATTTAGTGTTATAAAATTCTTTTGGATCGACGTTAAAGTTCGACCCGTCTGTTTCCAGTTTGTACCACAAGTCAAAGTGAGATTTACAAGCTTGATGTTGCCGATCTATATCGACGATGGAAAAGAAGAAAGGTTGCGGTTCTTGTTTGAAGAAATTTTGTACGCCCAACTCTTCCGCGGTCTCGCGATTGACCGCTTGATACGGAGTTTCGCCTTTGTCGATATGTCCGCCGGGTGAAAGCCAGAGTCCTGACTTTTTATGATGAACGATGAAAACTTGTTTCGTTCTTGAATTTACAGGAAGGAAATAAACATCAAAGTGCGATTCCGGATTCTCGTCCCGAGTTAAATCACCGAGTTCGACTCTTTCGCAAAAGCGTTGGTATGTCGCGTCATTGACACAAAGCGAGCGCGTGACGAGCTTTTTCCAAGTGGAAATGTGATCGGGAGTGGGCATAGATATGAGTATAGCAAAGACGCAGATTAACGTCAGAAGGTTGACAGTTCCTCTTATTTTGCGGAATATATGGGCCTACCCGGAGGTCATCATGTCAATCAATAGCATTCGACATATTTACAGTCAGCGGCAAGTTTCCAACGCGCTCGGCGGGCCTTGTCGCCCGCTCGATGCAATCGAGCTCGCATTCATCGAGGACTGGATTCACGAGCAGATGACGGTTGCGGCACCAGACGTCGACTCGTGGACTCTGCTCTGGACGGATCGCGCGACTTTCTTCTCGGCTGAGCTTGAGTCGATGATCGGACAAGATATCTACCGGATTGTGAGTGACGGCGCATACACTGCTGTCATGATGCACAACGATCTCTATCAGTGGGAAAAGATCAGTCTCTCTTTGCAAACGTTGTTGCACTGCATCGATACCAATGCAGCTCACGTATTTGATGCGGACAGGCCGGTGTTGTTTCGTGTCGATGATCCGCTGGATGCGTGGCGCATCGGTTGGCCGGGTGACAAGGATGAGGGCGAACTCACGCAGCTCGAGCGTCCGGACTACACCGACGTCTTGAGCGTTCTGCTTCGCTCTTGGGAATCCGACGACGACAAGGCGCTACGCGCTCGCGAACTTTTGTGCGACTTGCTTGGCAAGTGCGTAAGTGACGCGCGTAACCGCCTCTCTGCTGCGCCGTAGACCGTTCTGGTTTACGGCGATTTTTTTATCGCCAATTAATTTTTGTATTTTTCTTCTTAATACTTTTGGCCGCAAAAGTATCAAAACTCTTGGGGGCGAACATGCGCTGCATACTGGGTGGCTACTCACTTCGACTCCTGGCTAAAGGTTCGCCCCCAAACCCCCGCGAGCCAGTAAAAATTCAACGCCTTCGAGATTTGATTTAACAGGATTTTAAACTGAAAACCGCACCCCGAGGAGCTCGCGAATGCGATTCTCAGGTGTGCGGTGAGTGTTACTGCTGCTCGAGCGCGAGGTTGGCGAGTGCGAGTGCGCCCTCCTTGGATCGGGCTGAGCAGAGGTATAGCCCGCCGTGTACGAACACTGCGTCCGGTACGCCGGTGATCGTTGCGAAGTCGTTGGTGAGCCAGCACTCCGGAAGATGTCTCTTAATGCCTTTGCTCCCGGGCACGCACTGCACGAGCCACTTGTCGCCATCCGGAAAAACGACGTAGAGTGCCTTTGGAGCGAACTGGTCGACGACTTCTTTCCACGGGCAGGCGCGTTCCAGGACGATAATCCGCGGATCCTCAACCAAGTTGATGGCCCGGACGACAAACGGTTTGGCTTTTACCGCCGATCGGCTTCTTCGGATAATGTTTCGCAGCGCTTCCTTGGCCAGATCTACGACTTGCATGAACGCCGAATCGTAATCCGGGTTCAGATCGTCCCAGCCCGGATTGAACTCGTCGATCAAGTCCGCCGCATCGTAAGGACGGACTCCGCCGAATCGCCGGCTGTCTCCATAGAGGCGCTGGCCGTTGTCTCGAGCGTCAATCACTTGGATGAAACGCTCTTCGACGTGGAGCTTGGTTTCTTCTTCGCCATCGCACGCCCCTGAACGCCAAAGCCGTTCCAGATGATGCCCAGTGACGAGTATTTGATACCGTTTGCCCTGGGAGGTAAGGCTTGATGGTGGTCGTAGTCGCCGGTCGCCGGATCGTATTTTCGTCCCACGTCCACGCGGATGTCGCAGGTTGCAAGAACGTCCTCGTCCCGCGTGCGAACAACTTCGGCATCAGGGTACACGAGGAGCAGTGCGGCGACAGAGAACGTTTCGTCAGAATGAAACCGACCATCGTGCGTTCCGATCTTCATGCGAGTTCCTTCCTGCCGCGCAACGCGCAGCATTGTTCAAGTTTGTATTCGAGGTACGTCCGACGCCACCAACCGATGTTGATGATTTCAGATGTACTTCGGAGCGCCGAGAACCGTCGGGATGACGGGGGCGCTCCGAGAGTTGATTGTAAGGCAGCAAATCTTTACGGAGGCGTGCAGATCCACGTGCCGCTGCGAGCGTCATACTTGGGCTGTACCGGCACTCCTCCGCATTCGCACCTCACGTATGAGCCTCTCCACGATTGCTCGGCACTCACCGAGCACCCCACGGAGCTGACAGACGTGCCCGGTCCGGCGACGGCGCTCGCGTTCCCTGCGCGTACGTTTTGGTAGCAGCCGCTAAGAACGGATACGAGGACGGTGCAGATGAAAGTTCTCATGCTTTACTCCTTTGGCCTGATGGCTTGATTTGCTGTCTCGTCTAAGTGTTACTTCGAGGTACGTCCGACGCCACCAACCGATGTTGATGATTTCAGATGTACTTCGGAGCGCCGAGGAAAGTTTGGCGCTCCGAGGAGGAGTGGGTGGGAAGGGTCTAGCGGGGGTTGCTGCCGATAGGGATCGCGTCGAGCGAGATCATGGCGCCGACGATGGCCATTGTCTCTTGGATGTGGCCATTGTGGTACAACGTCGGGATGTAGCTGATGCTTGTCCCTGGCGGAACGAGCGTGTACAGCCGCTCGATCTCCTTGGCGATGATGTAGGCATCGCCGCTGATCAGAAAGGTATGCTCACCGGTGCGCTCGATGTAATCGTTCACGAGACCTCCTTGTCTCATAGGGCCCAAGCTGGCGGCTTAAATAAACCGCCAATTTGTGCTATATGAAGCAAGGCAATTTTAAAAGAACAGATAAATATAGCATAAAAACGGGAAAATGTCAATCCATGCTATGTAACTGGTGACTAGTAACTTGTAACTGGATAAAACCGGTTTGCAGTCACATTTGGTTGTTTGATGATTTTTTGCTTTATTGAGCCAATATTTTGTTAATTGGTAATTTTTAGTGGTATACTGTCTAAGTTATGATTAATCCTAGGTTTAATGAAATTGCCAAACCAGACCAAGAATCTCATGAAAATGTGAGTAATCTGCCTAAAGGATCCAATCCCATACGATATTTTAGGTCAAAGTATGTAAATGGAGCCTCTAAAGAGTCGACCGCTTTTAAGGCGTATCCAGAGGCAGATGCGGAGGACTATCTCCAGTTCATGATGCGCCATCCTAAGCATATAGATAAAATGGATGAACTGCAGGACTCCAGGTTCAGATGGCAAGAGACCGGAATCACGATTGATATCAGGGGATTGGATGAGGCTGCGGATTTAATTTTGACGGGCATGTCGGCTCATCCCGTTTACGCCAAAATGCCGGATAAGTTTTTAAAAGGTCATGATCAGTTTATAGCCTTGATGGAGTATCTAAGGCATCTCTCGTTACGCGGAGAAAAACAAGCGCTGGAGATCAGAAGTCAGATTGATTCTTATATCAGTTTGTCTCCTGATCAGATAAAAATTTTGCGCGAGTATCTCCTGAAGCGTAACGATCACATTAAGTGATGCGAGAAATCCGTTTCTGGTTAAAAGGTTTATAAAGTACACGTAGTACTCATTTTATCCACATATCGCATAACTCGATATTTAATCTCTGTGTAGCGGAGATTTTTAGTTTGTATAAAAATTGGATACAATGATTACAGGTCAAGTGAGATATTCGCCGGTGCACCTTACACACCCACCACCCACTAAAAAAAACAAAACGGCGAAATCAAAACACACCTCCTTTCCTCACGGAAAGTAGCAAACAAAAATCAGTGCCAAAACTGCACTGAAAAAAACCTCGGCTTCGGCCGGGGTTTTGTTTAATCGCGAATTACGAAAATCAAAAGTTTAAAAAAATATTTAGATGTATCGCTCGCCCAATCCCACAATCAACTTGAAGGATCTTTTTACGTTACTTTTCATAACTGAACAAGTAACCCCGCCTACGCTAAAGCTATGGTGGGCACCGCAAAAGGTTTCGGGGACAAAAAACTCGCTTCTTTCTATGTGGCAACTCATTTCATGTGAGCCGCTCAAAATTTTTGTCCCCGAACCCCTACGAGATACAAAGAGGCTGAAAGAGGTTTAGGTAGGATCTATTATATTCCAACAAGCCTCGTATTTTGCACAGCCCTACAGATCTGCTCTCGGCTCTAAGCATGGGCTCGAAGAAGACCTCAAGGTTGACGACGGAACGACTTATGGACTTAGTGGCGCCAGCCTAGTCCGTGTGATGATCGTTAGTCGGTAGCCCGCCTTGAGTGAATATGTACTTAAGAGGAGTCGAATGGGAGAAGTACAGATCTGGTAGGGCTTTTGGTTTAAGAGGTATTTTGCTAAAAAACTATGTGCAAATGATGTTGATAAGTTGAAAAAACTAAAAATTATATATTTGCCTCAGTTGAGAGTAAAAAACGGTAATTAACATCTTATCAACAAGCATACAAATGGAGGATATTTGGCTCTATGTAGCATAAAAATCTAATTAATCAAATGTGTGATATGCTATATATTGTGGTGGGTAAACACAAAGCAAAAACAATCCAAATAAAAAGAACGACGACCTTTACGGGCCGTCTTTCGTTTGAGATTTGAAGAAGAGTCATTATCATATTTTTGCTGAGTAAAGAACAAATAGCAACTTGTACACAGTTGATGAGTTTTATTCGGATACGTTATTAATGCTCAGTTAAGCGATTTTTATCGGAACATCAAAAAACTGGTTTAATATCTGTAGAGACAAAAACAAAATTTGTATGCAAAAAAATAAAAATGGTTTTTCAAAACTGGTTATTCTTTTAGGAGTCCTTATCCCGGGGATTTTTGTTTTTTTGCATCCAAATAAAGCCTTGGCTGATACGTGCGAGATGAGCGGTAATAATGTGACAATTTCGGTCGATTGCGAATTATATTCAGATAGTTACACGTACACGGGAACGCTGACAGTTGATCCTGATATAACCGTAACGATTCTATATAATTCTGACAATAATGCCGGTGCTACATTTACTGCCGATGACATGGTCATAAACGGCAACTTTGATTTAAATGGACAAGGCTTTCCGGCCGGTGAGGGCACTGGAGCCGGCGGAGCTTTGAGTGGTGGCGGTTATGGCGGCACGGGAGGAGGAGATAATGGAGGTATTACTTACGGCTCTGAAACTGAACCGGTTGGCTTAGGGTCGGGCGGATCAGATGGAGCGGGCGGCGGCGCCATAAAACTCGTAGCTGCTAACATTACTTTGAACGGCACGATCAGTGCGAACGGCGCATCTGTTTTTGACGGCGGCGGATCAGGGGGATCGGTTTGGATTGTCGCTTCAAATTTGTTCGACGGCAACGGAACGGTGACCGCTAACGGTGCGAATGCTATTTCAGGCGGCGGTGGTGGAGGTAGGATTAGCATCGCATCCGCAGAGTATGGTTATTCAGGAGGCTTTTCCGCAAGTCCGGGAACGCCGGGCGGACAATCCGGAACTTTGTATGTAAATATTCCAAATCCCACTCTTACTTCTTTAACTCCGAATCAGACGGCTGCGGGGACAACTCCGGGAACAGTGGCATTAAACGGTGCAAATTTTGAATTGGGCGCATCCATCAAGCTGGACGGTGCATCAAAAGAAACTTCGTATTCAGATTCGGAAAACTTGTCGCTTCTTGTATTTCCTACTTTTGGGTCAGCCGGTACGCATGTCGTTCAAGTCTACAATTCGATGAGCGATAAATATTCAAATGAATTGACTTTTACCGTTACAAATCCGGCGCCGACACTTGAGGGCTTAACGCCGTCGTCTAAATTTTTAGCAGACACTGATTTGGATGTAACTTTGACGGGTACGAACTTTATGGAGACATCTCAGATTTTTTTGGGAGGTTCTGAGAAAACTTTTGATTACGTTGATGATACTGAACTGACAATGCATCTTTCGGCTTCTGATTTGAATGTTGCCAGCAGCCAAACGATTACAGTTGTTAATCCAACACCGGGTGGAGGAACTTCCAATGGCGTTACTTTTTCCGTTTATGCGCCGTCTGTCTCAACCGGAGGTGTTGCATCCCCGGTTGCAATAGACGGTCAATTAAGATCTCCGGCTGCAGGTTACGGGAAAGCTCTCGGATCGGATTCTATCCGTTGGTTTTTTTCGAACAGAGCTGATCTTTCAAAAGGATATCAACTGATAAATATCGACGACCAGTCTGTACTCAAAACAATAAATGATAAAGCCGCAAAATACATCGATGAAAGCGGTTTGGCTGCATCAACGACATATTGTAACCGCGGAATTTTGGCTTTTAGCGGAACAGCGACGTCCACGATATTGATTGATTCGACTTTTCCATGCGTTACGACTTTACCTGTCACGGAAGCGACCTCCAGCGAATTTGCAGTTAGCCCAATTAACGTTCTTTCCGTTGATGTAGAATCCGCGAATTTGGGCTGGACTTCCACATCAACTGAATTGGGCAAAGGAAGGGTGTATGGCCTGTACCTAGAAGATACTAATTTATGGTTAAATCCGGATGGATCAGACGCTTCAACGACTTCGTATTTGTTTGCAGATAAACCGTTTTATCAAAGTATAGAAAATTGGGGTACTGATTTTAAGTTAAAAAATTTGAACGTAGAAACTCTTTATCGGCTAAGCATCGTCGGTGCAGACGTTTCCAGCACCTCGGGTTTGATTGTTGAAATCGTTTCTTTCCAAACGCAACAAGGTGAAATCAGTTTTACCGCAGAAATGGAGATGATAGAAAGTTCTGTTCAACAGATGCCCACGTCGACATCTGTGTTGCTTAGCTTGGTGAAGGCTTCTAAACAGACAGTTCCGGCGCTCGGTTCCGTGTTCTTTTTTGGCATTGCTGCTTTGGTGTACGAAAATAAGTCGCGTTCGAAAAAAAGAAAAGTAACAAAAGTCAAAAAAACAACTAAGAAAAAAAGCAGAGCGCGCCGCACTTTAATGTCTATGCTGCTGATCATGGGCACGTCTGCATTCGTGAATTTAGCTCTTTCGCCGTTAACGGCACATGCGGCAGACGTGCAGACTTTGACTTATCAATTAAAATTTTCAAATACCGGTACTAAAACAGCTAAAAATGTCAACGTCACGGACCCGATTCCGCAGGGTGCAGTTTATTATCCGGGTTCGTTGGTTATCGATACCGTCAGCCAAACTGACGCGCAGGACGGCGATAACGCTTGGTATGGTGCGTCGCAAGTCAACTTTCATTGGGATTCTGTTGCTCCCGGCGTGACTCATGTGATGAAGTTTAGCGTTTATCTGGAAGACGGCGTCAAATACGATCAGATCAATAATGTTGCGACAATCAATCCGCCGGACAATGCGGATCCCGCAACTTTGCCGCTGATTTTTCATGAGCAGACGATTTGCGGCAATTCAAAAATAGAAGTTAAGCGAGATGCTGATGGGAATCCGATTATAGTTGACGGTCAAGCGCAATGGGAGGCTTGCGACGACGGCGTCAATAACGGTACGGGTTACGGCTGGTGCAATTCGGATTGCAGTGCAATCAATCTTCCGCCGTCAAATCTTTGCGGCAATGGAAAAATCGACGAATGGACAAATTTAAAAACAAATCAGAGTTTTAAAGAGTCTTGTGACGAAGGAAAATTGAACGGCGATGCAGGTCATTGCAATTTAAGCTGCGACGGCACCGTTCCTCCGCCTCTGCCAAAAAAGGAAGAAGAAAAATTGCCCGAAGTAATTGAGCAGCCCCCGGTTATCTCGGGCGCGGCTACATCAACTGTCGTCGAGCCTACCTCGACGCCGATAGTTGAAGAAGCGCCGATTGAGCTTGTTCAGTTGGTTCAGGCGACAACGACACCGGTTGCTTCGGTACAAGAACCGGAAAGTCCGTTGAAATCACTTTCGCAAAATTTGCAAAAGGCCTCGGCTGTTCTTTCGTCGCCGAACGTCAAAAATACAGTCATACCGGTTTTGGGCGCTTTGATGGTCATTGATGTAGCTTCTGCAGCCGGCTACATGAGTCTATTCAATTATTTGTATTACATATTTACTCAACCTTTGATTTTAATTTCAAGACGCAAAAAAGGAAAGTTCGGAGTGATTTATAACAGTTTGAGCAAGCTGCCTGTCGATTTGGCGGCAGTGCGCATAAAGAATGCCGCCGGTAAGATCGTCCAAACAAAGATTACGGACAAACAGGGCAGGTATTATTTTCTGTTGCCAAAGGGACAGTATGAAGTGGATATTTCAAAACAGGGATATTCTTTTCCGAGCGGACTTTTGGCCGGAAAAACTCAGGACGTCGATTATATTGATTTGCTTACGAACAACAAATTGAGTTTTACTGCGGATGCGTTTGTCGCCAATAATATACCGATTGACCCCAAAGAAGATGCGCGCAAACCCAAGGATATTAAGCGCAAGTTAACTTTGCGCAAAGTACAGGGTACGGCGGCAGTGTTGACTACCTTGTTGTCATTCGGCGTCTTTGCGCTTGTGCCAACGTATCAATATCTCGGCTTGGCAGTATTCCAATTGTTGACTTACGCTGTATTCCGCAGGCTTGCTTATAGAAAACCATTGCCTTCTTATGGCGCAATTCTTGATCAAAAGACGGGAAAGCCGATAAAAAGTGCTGTTGTCAGAATTCTGGATGCGCAATTTAATCGCATTTTGGAAACTCAAATCACGGATGCGCAAGGCCGATACGCGTTTTTGGTGGGTAAAGGAAAGTTCTACATTACTATCAATAAAGACGGTTACGAGCCGGTTCGCAGCGAGGCTATTGACTGCAGCGGATCTAGCAGTTCTGTTGTCATAGATAAAAAAATAAAACTTCAACCAATCAAATAGAGTTGGTTGCAGTGAGAAGTGTAAGGGGTTACCGGTTTTTTACCGTGTGCTATACTTTGTGTGTAAAGATTATTTTTGATTTTTGTATGATTAAAAAACAGAGAACTTCCAAAACGTCCGCTGCCAAAATTTCTATTGACGCGGAACGCGTTGACGGATCAAAAACAAAAGCGGCTTTTTACACCGTGTTGTTGGTGGTCATTATTTTGACCGGCTTAGCGCTGATGATCAGTCAAAAATTCAAGACCAAAAGTCCGCCGGTTGCAAATAATGCTCAAAATGCGCAAGTGCAAAATCAAGATCAGCAAGCTAAGCCTGCGGATACCACGGACGTTGCTTCGCTGATCGCGCGCGTATCGTCGCTTATTGTTACGAAAGATGGAGAAGAACCGACTGTCGCGACTGTTCAAAACGCTGACATGCTTCGCCAAGGCAAGCAGGAGATAAGTGAATTTTATAAAGATGTGCAAAATGGAGATCGCCTTCTCGTCTGGTCGGATAAAGCGATTCTTTACAGCACAAAGCTCGATAAATTATTGGCGGTTTTGCCTTCGCCGTCACTTTTACTCTCCGGCAATTCCACGTCGACTCCGAGCGTCGTCGAGCCTGCAAGTGCCACGTCTACGCCAAGCACGCCCGCTGTATCAACGGCGGATGTTAAGACTGAAAATGCCGCAGTGGAAGTCCGTAATGGCACCAACGTCGCGGGATTGGCACGAACCATGTCGAATTTGTTAAAGACTAAAGATATCCGAGTAACCTTGGTTGGAGATGCGAAAAACAGAAATTACGCAACAACAGTCATTTATAAATTAAGCGATAAAGATTTGCCGGCTACGCTCGCAGCTTTGTCCGCCGCCACGAAAACAGAAGTCAAACAACCGGCGGCAGGTGAGATTAGCGGATTTAACGGCGACTTTGTGGTTATAGTCGGACAAGATTTTGCTGCACAATAATCTCAGGTTATCAACAAGCTGACGATAACCGTCACAACATAAAATCTTGGCTTAGTTAGGCCAAGATTTTTGTTTATTTCTGTCGATACAAATCTTGCTGTATACTTTATTTAGGTTCAAAAAAGAACCCGCTCTTTTCAAAAACTCCCGATCATATATCGGGCAAAAACAAAAACACAATGCCGCAAAAATAGCGGTAAAGTCAGATGAACAATTAAATAGCCTCATCGCGAGGTAAAAATTGTTGAGCTGCATATGGCCCGGTTGGCGTCGCATGCGGCTTTTTGTTTTAGAACTCAATAATTTGGCGCATACCTTCGTCAGAAGCTGGGTTTTTTGCTCACCGTACCCGATGTACGCCTCGCAAAAAACCCAGCTTCTTCCTCGGTCTGCATCCAAATTCTTGAGTTCTACAGTTAAGAGTAGCTTTGTTCGACATTCGATATACGGCGTTATAACATAGTTTCATGAAAATTATCTCAGACTTTCACATTCACTCGCGATATTCGCGGGCTTGTTCCAAATCGATCACGATCCCCGGTATTGCCAAGGCTTGTGAGAAAAAGGGGATTCAATGGGTCGCGACAGGCGATTGCCTGCATCCCGCTTGGAGACAGGAAATCGGGGAGATGTTGGAACAGGGGGAGGGTGCGCTATATCTGCGCGACAATTTATCGCCGACGGCTTTTTGCCTTTCGGCGGAAGTTTCCTGCATCTACAAACGCGGCGAAAAGACGCGACGATTGCATCACGTGATTCTTTTTCCGGATTTGAAATCCGTCGACAAGACGATTGGCAAACTCGCAGACAGGGGAGTGAACTTAAAAAGCGACGGCCGTCCCATTATGGGTTTAGACTCTGAGGAGCTCTTGAAATTACTATTAGACGTCGATGACAAAATCTTGATGATACCTGCGCATGCCTGGACTCCGTGGTTCGCAATATTCGGATCAAAATCCGGTTTTGATTCTTTGGAAGAATGTTTTGGCGAGAATTCGAAATATATTTATGCGATCGAAACAGGACTGTCTTCCGATCCGCCGATGAACTGGCGAATCAGCGCGCTCGACAGATTGTTTTTGGTAAGCAACAGCGACGCGCATTCTCTCGAAAAGCTGGGACGCGAGGCAAATGTTTTTGAAATGGACAGACCTTCTTATCAAGAGTTGCGCCGCATTCTTGTCGAACATGATTCGAGCAAGTTTATCGAAACGCTGGAGTTTTTTCCTGAAGAGGGGATGTACCATGTAGACGGACATGCTGATTGCAAATTTTGGTGCGAACCCGAAAAAACATCGAAACTCGGCGGCAGATGCCCCAATTGCGGAAAGCTTTTGACGGTCGGCGTCCTTTCGCGTGTAAATGATTTGGCGGACAGGCCGGTCAACCCACCAAAACCGCCAAATTCTCCTCCTTTTCGGAGTTTGGTGCCTTTGCGCGAGCTGATTGCCGATGCGTTGAGCAAGGGTAAAACAACCAAGACTGTAGAAACTGAATTGGTGTCATTGCTCAAAAAGTCCAGTGAGTTCGAGCTGCTGTTAAATGTTGATGAAAAAAGTTTGCATGAGATCTGCAAGCCTGAAATTGTCGAGTCGATTATGCGCATGAGGCGCAAAGAGGTTGAGATAAGGCCCGGCTATGATGGCGTATATGGCGAAGTGCATATTCGCGGAGCGAACAGTCTTAAACCGGCGCAGCAAAATTTACTTTAGACAATTAAAATCCCCCGTGTTGCATAACCGGATCGATAATCCGATGACGCAACACGGGGGATTTCCTCCTATAGGAAGAAGATTCAAAAAAATATTATCTCTTCTTCTTTTTGGTAGCCTTTTTGACCGTCTTCTTCTTGGTGGTCACCTTTTTCTTAGCCGTCTTCTTGGCTGCTTTCTTCTTTGCCATGTAAATCACCTTCCTTTCTTAATAGTATTGCTTCGACTTAAAGTCGTTGCATGTTCACAGAAAAATATTTCTGTAAGCACCTTCCTATTATAGCATAAATTTTGCATGTCAAGAAGATTCAAAAGTAAAAAATTATCAATTCAACGTACAACGAAATTATAAAAAAGAAATTTGAAATTATTATTTTAACGAGTTAAAAAAAATATTTTTTGTCTTAAAAAAAATTTTCAGTTTATTTTATTATGATTGTTTTTCGCATGATTGAGATAAATTTCGCATAACTTTTAACTTTACGACCGAATCATTGGTTGATCGAATAATTAATTTCACTTCCAAAATTCTTAATTCATAATTCTTAATTCATAATTTTGTTATTACGTTTTTCGTTTATGTTATCCACAGTTAAAAAAATAACCGCACGATGCGGTTAAAATTTTTTGTTTTTCTATTAACTTTGTGCACAGGAGGTGCAAACGCACTGATCTTCCGGCAGCGCTGCTCCGCAGCTGCAATGACAGACTCCATTCTCGCAAATCATCGGCTCTTTGCATTTTGGGCAAGCGCATTCATCGTCGATGATTTCTTCTGTGCAGTTTTTGCATTTCATAATTTTTTTAGTTAAAGATCAAGGATTGATGGCTGAAGTTTTTGCAAATTCAAAAGTGGAAAGTACGTCTTGAGCTGTTATGATTTTTGAATTGCGCGAAGGTTTTTGATTTGGCGGAGTTTGAATCCAAATCAGATGCGTAGTCGTACCGTTGGATAGAGCCTCTAAGACAAGAACTTTCAATGATGATGATCCGTTGGTCAAAAAACCTTCTCTGCCATGTAATAAATTATTATCAATTAAATATGTTACTTCGGTCGAAGTTGAAATTTGAGATAACAGATTTTTTTCCTTATTCGAACTGAAGGGCATTATCATGATCCAAGCGGTGGTCGAACTTGCCGTCGCGCCGGAGGTGGTAGAAACCGCAAGAGCTTGTTCATCGTCTTGCGTTAAAGCGGAACCAGGTGGGAATTTTAGTGCAATGTTCTGCGCGGTCGAAACGGCAAGCTGCCAGTTTTTTGTGACCGATGCCGCAAGCGGTTGCAATATCGTCGCCTTGGTTAAAAGGTCACGTTCCGTTTGTAGTGATTTGATAATGCTTTGCGCTTTGATGACCTCTCCATTGGCTTGTTGCAGTTTTTGATTGGCTTCGTCTATCGCGCTTTGGCGGTCCTGCTGCGCTTGGGATGCGATCGCCTTTGCTTGTTCGGCCTCTTGTGCCAGTGCTTGTCTGTCGCGGTTTGCTAAATGCAAAAAATATCCCGTGCCCAAGCCGACAACAACGGCGCCCAGTAGAATCGAAAGCAATAATGACCACGCACGCCTCATAACGTTGGGAGTATAGTTAGCCTGCAGAAACTAGTCGAGAGGATAAGTCTTGCTGGATGGACAGCAGATGGCGGACAACAGATGACAGATGTAGATTCGATAATCCGGCAACCGTCCAACTCCTGTTTCCGTCGCCTGCCAATTCGTCGTTTCCCTTGACGTTTAACGTCTTTTTGACTATTATTGCCTCGTTCCTGGAGCTCTGATTATGCGTTATTCATTTTGCATTATTGATTAATTTTCCGGGCCGTTAGCTTAGTTGGTAGAGCGCCCCGATGTTCATCGGGGAGGTCGCCGAAAAATCATGGGCCGTTAGCTTAGTTGGTAGAGCGCCGCGTTTGCAACGCGGAGGTCGCCGGTTCAAATCCGGCACGGTCCACCATAAAAATTTCCCCTTGCGGGAATTTTTTGTTGGTGGTATTTCTTTTGTTGTATGAACTGCGTTTACATCTTGTATTCAAAAACGCGTGACAAATACTATATTGGATCGACGATCGATATCGAAAGAAGATTATGTGACCATAACTACGGCAATACGGCATCGACTAAGGGCGGAAGACCTTGGATTTGCGTATTTACGATGGAAACGTCCAGTTTGTCGGAAGCAAGAGCGCTTGAGAGAAGGCTTAAAAGCTACAAGAGTCGTGTTGTTATTGAGAAGATGATTAATGAAGGTTATACTCGAACGTAGAGCGTCCCGATGTACATCGGGAAGGTCGCCGGTTCAAATCCGGCACGGTCCACCAAAAATCCCTCGGTTTATTCCGGGGGATTTTTATACTTCTTTTTAATTCTTGACTTGAAAAGATCGACGACAGCCTTTCTATATTCCGCGTGCCTACCTTTAGTTGTTTCTCCTTTATAATAACCTGGTACGTAACTAATCAGGCCCATCTCGTAAGCAACAAGTCCAATGGCAACCGGATTGTTGCTTAGGGCTTTTCTGACTGTTTTGTAGAAGTCTCTCTCGCGTTCCTTTTGCGGATCGTAATTTCTGCGTGCCATCATCAGCTCCATAAACAGCAAGCTGGTACTTCCGTTTCTGTCAAGAAAGGGGTGAATGTCCAATAATTGGTTGTGCAGCTGTGCTACAGCTATTTGGTAGCGAATATCTGTCCAGGCCTCGTCTTGCGATTGTTGTATCACCAAATTGACCCTCTGCTCCCATAGATTCATTTCTTCTGCCAGATCATCCGGCATGGTACCTACTCTTAGGCCGAAATGCTCCATCTCATTAACGCGTAGACGAGAAAAAGCTTGCGGTGTAATGCCTTTATTATTAGTTCTGTGCAGGTGAATTATATCGTCGACGGTTAGATAGTCTTGTGCTGAAAGTTTTTTAATTTCTTTAACTGATTGAATGCGATTTTGAACTTTGATTTCTTCAATTTCCACTCTCGTTCTTCCATATGTCAATTGCATGGCGTCTTCAACGTCATAGCCTTTATCTTCAGCGAGAAATTGATGAAAAGCCTGCATGGCAAACTCATCGTCAATGAAATTACTATATTCTTGAAAGATTTCACTGAATATGCGACTGGTTCGAGCATCTGTTAATTTTATATCTACAAGACCCTTAAAACTGTCATACATTTTTTTCCAGAGATCGACATTATTGGGTTCACTGATGGGAATTTGTTTCGACAGACTGCCCATTCTGTCCAAAATATTCCGTAACGAAGATTTAATTGTTTCCGGATCGTTCAAGTTCTGTCCCAGCTGTTTGGATAGAATATCAATTTTGTCCAAAGCCGACTCGACCAACTGCTCATGCAGTTTTCGATCAAATACGGATTTTAGTTCTTGTGCGGCTTTTTGATCATCTGTCCTATTTGCTTCGCTGTAAGTCAGTGCGAGTTGAAGTAATCTGTCTTCGGGTATTTCATTCAAATCAAAACCGTAAACTTCTGATAATTCCGGCAATGACGATATCCGTTCGACGTTGATCTCATCTTCAAAGTGAATCAACAAATCCAAGGCGGTGCGTGGCGAGAGGGACTCGTCTTGCAGTGTCTCCGCCAAAGCGTTGCGCGCAGCCGGCGATTCGCGTTTTTCGACGGGTTTGTATTCGAACGGGTTAACCGGGCGAATATTTTCCGCTCGTCTTTCGCCCCCCAAATTTATTTCTTGCGTCATAGAATTTGACTAGCTTGAGATTTTTTTTCTGATTTCTTCTGACATTGCAGCTTCTCTTTCTTTGGCTTCAGATTTTATATTTTGCAGTAATTGGCCGGTAAAATCCGGATAAGATTCGGCTAAAGTAAGTATTGCTTCGTTTGGTATTTGTGCGCCGTGCTTGTCTGACAGCGCCAAGACGGCCATTGCAAACTCTTTAAGTTTGGAGATGGTTGTTTGATGATTTTTCAGATGGTCGATTGCGGCTTCTAAAGCAGCCCTTTCTACAAACTCATGTTTCATATATAAATTTATTGTAGCATATAATCCAACTTCTAAAATAAAAAAAGCAACCGTTAAGGTCGCAGTGCTGAAGTCATGAGAATCGGCTGCGCTTGATCCGCTTGCCGTCCCATGTCAAAAGGTCCTTGTATAGATAGTCGCCGCCAATGCCGGCGTAGAGTCGCCCGTCGACTTCGGCTGTTCGTCGTAAGTGGCTATGTCCGCTCACCACGCATCTGACGCGCGGATGCTGCGCAAGCATGGTTGCGTAGCAGTCGCTTCCCAGAAAGGCGTTGTTAAAGCGCCATGCTTTGGGAACCAACCACGATGGAAGGAGCAGCTTTTTGGTGGGCAAGTGATGCATTAACACAATGATCTCGCTCGCACCGGAGTTTTCCAATGAAACGACCTGCCGATGCAGCTTGTCCAGCGTAAGAGCCGTGAACGACTCGTCTGAATGAGACCATCGCACGTAGAGTGCATCGTTCCAGATGCCCGGGAAACGGTCGCACTGTTTTGCTCGATACGCCTCTATCGGCACGCCGAGACTTTCATCGCGGAACGAATAATCGTACCAGCCGATTGTGCCGGCCAAACCTAGATTCCCAAGGACTCTGGGTGCTGCCTCAAGCGGCCAGAAATCGCGCTTGAGGAAGATATCGGGAAGTCGCTTCCAGTGCTCCAGAGAGTCGCCCTCTTCAGTCCAAATGTCGTGGTTGCCGGCGATTGCGCACTTAAAGCCTTTGAAGCCGGCAAAAAGCGCGAGACAGTCGGCGATGCTTTCGTCGCTCGACCCGATGTCGCCCGCAATGCACAAAGTGTCCGAGCGAGTGGAGCGGTTGTTTACGAATTGCGCCAGATTTTCCGTTGCCTTATCGCCCTGCGCATCCAAGCGATAATGCAGATCGCTGGTAACGTAGAGCATTTTTGCCTCCTTTCAGGCGGTCAAGGTCCGAATTGGTAATGGAAATCTAAGCAGAGTTAGCCATTTTTGTCAATACCTCAACCGTTAATACATTGACAGTTTCAAGGATTTAGTGTAATAAAAATAGGCTTTTTGTTCCAAAACGTGCGACAACACGGAGGCGTGAAAATGAAGAAGGCTCTTGATTTGATTGACGACACCGACCGGCTGCTCGCCGAGGCGGACGAGAATCTCAAGGCTCTCGAGGCGATGCATGATGAGATGACGGGCGTCGAATCCAAGTTCGCAAAGCTGCAGATGCTCGTTGAAAAATACGAAGCCGTCTCGCTTACCTTGCAGAAGGAGAAGCGAGAGCTGCTACTGCTCTTTATTAAGTTGTTGCTGACCATTAAGGTCAGTGCTGTCTCTGGTTTCCGGATTTGCAAAAATGGAGATCTGTGTCGTCATGGCGATGCAGTTTACATTTCGAGCTTTTGTGACAGTGACAATTATCGTGGCTTCTGTCGTGGCGCGCTTGTAGCACTGACAGAGTATCTGTCCAACACACCCCATGCTCAAACGTCAGAAAGGCGCTTCCTCGAGGTCACGCTTAACGAGTTGAAGGCTTTGAAAACGAGCAAGAGCATATAGCGGGGAGGTCTTCTATGCGTCAATCGAATGATATCGGTTGGCACTATTTTTTTATAGCTCTGCTCTTGCTTATTTGCTTTGATTATGCTAATAAATCGCTGTGTTCTTTACATCTGAAAGGCAGGTGGATCTTGAAGAAGCCGAACGTGATCAAGTTTGCGTGTCTGTTTTGTGCGGGCTTTGCCGGATTTTCGTCCGGTTCCGTTGCTCATGCGCAGACCGATGCCGGTCGGCGCGACACATGCTGCAGCAATTTTCGCGTTTACGCGGGGAGTCTGCTTGAACAGTTGAACTTGATCTGCGCTGCGAATCCGGGTGTCGCCGAGACGCAAGTCAGGGCGTTCATCAAGACCGTCGACACGAAGAAGCTGACCAATGTCGCACACGAGTGCTCGAACATAGATCCCAGGCTCAAAGTCGGCAGTGATACGCCGGTGCTTCACGGATGCTACGACCCTCGGTATCTTTTGCCGATTTACGCAAAACTTTTCTACGAAGGCCACAGGCTCTGCGCTCCATCTGTACCTGCGACGATTATTGTTCCGTGCAATCCGAATAACCCGGCTAACGGTTGCAGTAACACTGTTATCGTCATGCCCACGGATTATAAATCGGCAGAAATCGGACCGGCCGGACCGACGACCAACAACAGCACGTTTGTCTACAACTTTGACGTGCAACTTGGCCAAAACGACCGCTCAGAAAAACCGACTAGCCCGCAAGCGCCGGAACCCATCCAACCGCAGGTAGCGACAGACTCCGTGTTTGGTACCGATGTTGGGTTGCTTCGACCAAGCGATACGAGGCTGACTGCGGTCCAAGTGCCGTTTATGGTCACGCAAAACGGCACATTCGGCACGGCAGGCGTTTCGTTCTCGCCGTTCAGACTGTATCAGTCGGAGGCGAATGGTACCGCGGATCTTGGCGTTTTAAGACTCGCCCCGCTTATAGGCCCTTTGCTGGAACGCCTGAATATCTCTCTTGGAGCTACAAAAAGCCCTGGGATGATGGACAAGGATGCGTCCACTGACGGTGCCGTAGCTCTATCCTTTCAGCATATCAATGACTACGACCCGACATTCAACGTCAAATTGGCGAGTTGTTTGCAAGGGAAAGTGCAAGCGCTAAAAGATGCAATCGCTGCGGAATGCAAGGATGAGAATACCAAAGCGGCTTGCGAATTCACCAAGGCGAAGCAACAGAACTTGGCGGCACGCGAAGCGTTTCGCGAGTGCCTGAGTTCACAGGTAAAAAGTGCCGCGGCGGCAGTTATCGGCGCCTCGTCCGAGCTGACTCGATTTTGGTACACTTACGAGGGTTCGCTCGACTGGTACCTTTCCTGGCTTGCTTATGGCGGCATGCAGTACAATCGGCATCAGGAAGTGTTCGTACCGGCGGAAGGCGGCGGGCAGATTAGTCTGTCTACGCCAAGTTTTTCCGGCTTTGCGGACTTTTCTATAATGCTGGGCGATGTCGACGGCCGTATGAGACTTCGTCCCACCGGCGGTCTGGGCATGTCCATTCCGACCTTCAGCGGCATGTCGGCCAGCTTCGGAGTTCGTTTTGCCCCTCTTTCATGGCAAGAGGATTGGAATTGGCATCGCGCTTTCGGGTTGATGGAGAAGCGTTACATCATCGGATTCGGATGGGCCGGCAACGACGCCGCTTCGCAGTTCTTTGCCAACGCCTTGCAGTCCAAGGCTCCCTAGCGGCTCTCAAAGCCGCATTTTTTATTGTTCAAAATTTATATTCAACAATTGCATGTTGAAATTGAAAATTGAATGTTTATCCTATTTTTGGCACTTAGAACAATAGTGCGTTCCTCTTTGTGCAACAACCGTCCTCACAATCGGAGTGCCGCAAATTTTGCAGGGAAGATTTTTGCGTCCGTAGACGTTCAACATCTTTTCGAATTTGCCTTGCTCGCCGTTTGCGTCCACATAATCCTGCGAACTGGTACCTTTAAGTTTAATGGCTTGTTTTAAAATTTCTTGAATGGCTTTTGCAAGCGCAAGGCGTTCTTTGGCAGTAATTTGCCCAAGACGTCGCATTGGTTTAATCTGCGCGCGAAACAAAGCTTCGTCCGCGTAGATATTGCCAACACCGGCTAAAGTCGATTGATCCAACAGGGCAACTTTTACTTTGCGCGTTTTCGGTTTTTTAAACAGTTCCGCAATTTGTTGCGGTTTTATTTCCAGCGGTTCCGGACCAAGCTTGTCATAAGTAGCGTTTAACTCATTCGACGTCAAATAGTTCATATGACCGAACTGACGAATGTCTGACCAGACGAGATGCTGCGGACCTATCTCAAAAATAATGCGGTCATGTTTTTGAGGTTTATAATTTTCATCGACGACAATCAGCCGTCCGGTCATCTTTAAGTGTGTTACAAGCGCACTCCCGTCAACAAACTTCCAGACGATAAGTTTTGCCCGACGATCGATGGATTTGATTTTTTTGCCGGTCAGCACCTTGATGAATTTATTCCCTTCCGGTTTTTCGCGCCCCGACTTTAAAATGACGACCGACTTTATCGTCAGTCCTGCCAACTTGGAGTTCAGCTGTCTTTTTATTGTTTCAACTTCGGGAAGTTCGGGCATACAGTCATGGAGCATGGAACATCCACCAATCTAACCGTCGCTTGTTTTATGTTACGTGAGTGCAGTGGGATTGGCGAATCGGGTTTCGAGTGTTAATAAAAGTTCGCGAATTCCTCATTCTGCTTTATAATTGCGCCGGCGTCAGCGCTTTTTTACCTTTCAAAACCGCGATAATATTTTTTGCGGCGATTTCCGCCATGTCGCGTCTGGCCTCCTCGGTGGCGCTTGCGATGTGCGGTGTCAAAATTACATTTTCAAAAGATTTCATTTCTAGATTATCCGTCAAATCGCAGTCAATAGCCGGTTCGCATTCAAATACGTCAATGCCAGCGCCGGCGATTTTTTTTGCTTTCAGCGCCTTGAGCATTGCTTTTTCGTCAATGACAGGTCCGCGCGCAGTATTGATGATGAAGGCGGTTTTTTTCATCAAGTCAAATTGCTTTGTGGATATTAAGTGGCGTGTTGATGGCAAAAGGGGACAGTGCAGCGAAACGAAGTCGGAATTTTTCAAAAGATTTTCCTGGCTGACTTTTTTTGCGCCCAACTCTTTTTCGAGTTGGACGTTCGGTTTCATGTCGCAGTAAATCAATTTCATGCCAAAGCCTTTGACGCCTCGTTTGGCGACCATCGAGCCGATGCGTCCCGCGCCGATTAAACCGAGCGTCTTGCCGTACACATCAACTCCATTCAACAAACTCGGCGACCAGCCTTTGTATTCTCCGCGCTTGGCGAAATGATCCGCCTCAGGAATGCGTCTTGCGAGTGCGAGCATGAGTGCAAAGGTATGTTCCGCGACAGACTCATTAACTTTGTCGCTCGGCGTATTGGTGACGATGACGTTGTGATGTTTGGCAGCGTCCAAGTCCACATTGTCAAAACCTACCGCGTAGTTGGCTATGACTTTGAGTTGAGATCCGGCGGCCATGAAGACTTCTTCGTCGATTTTGTCCGTCAAAAGCGAAAGTACTGCGTCTTTGCCTTTGACTCCGGCGAGCAAAGATTTGCGGTCAATAATCTGATCTTTGGGGTAGGCGGTAATTTTATGTCCCGCTTTTTTGAGCAGGTTTATTCCGGCTTCGTGGATTTTGCGTGTGATGAAAATTTGCATATTATACGTTGTCTCTCAAGTCCTCTTTGTCATCCTTGGGCGAAGTCAGACGTAGACCCGGGGATCCAGTATGATAGAATTTGTACTAATTTATTTTATTGGATCCCCGCATTCGCGAGGATGACAGAGGGTGTCGAAATGACAAAAGTTGTAAGTTACTTATGTCGTTTAGTTTTAAGTTTGTCCAATTGTACAGCATGTGCGGCAATCCAGCGGAAAGGCGGAAGCAGAACGTTGATGACGAGCAAGAGTATCACGAGCTGCGTCATCAATCTGCTGTCCGGAAAATAGCGGTTGGCAATATAAAGTGCGAGCGTGTTGTTTAAATAAACCATGCAGAGCGCTAGTGTGGCTTTTTCTGCGTTGGATCTCCACCAAACCATTACAAAAGCCAGTGCCGTAAGTCCCGCGATATAGATCAGCATGACAATGATAAGTCCGATGTCTCTTGCAGACAAGACTATCGTTCCTTGGCCTACTGTATCGGCAACGATTGCGGCGATTAAAATTCCAAAACTCCAAACCGCGGTGTTGCGCCAGATCGAATCGTATTTTTTAACCAGCTTTGGAGCTTTGCGCTGAAAGATTGCTGCAATGGCAAATGGAACAACGATGGTGATGAAGAGATTTGCAAAAAGAGTCAGTACCGGCACCGGAACGACTTGACCGATGGCCAGCCAAAAGACGAGCGGAATTGTCACCGGCGCAAGCAGCGACGTTGCTGCAGTCACAACCAGCGCGAGCGAAGTTTTTCCGCCAAACAAATCTGCAATCAATGCGATTGTCATGCCGGTTGGCATGGCCCCCATGATTAAAAATGCCATTGCCCAATCCGGCGCAAAAACGCGCGGCGGCAACCACATGGCAAATGGCAGGAAGACCAACATGAATCCTCCTGCAAGAAGCATCATCTTCCAATCCTTGGCATATCCGGTCAGCTCTTTTAAGTTCAATCTCAAGCTGGACGCAAAAAAGATCAGCATGAGCAGATATGTTCCGTACGGCGCAATCGGTTGAAAATATCTTGGAAGCACAATGCCCGCGACTATGCCCAAAAGCACGACCATGATTTGGTTTTCGGAGAATATTTGTTTTAGGCGATTTAGCAGCGTCATTCCTTTTGTCATCCCTGCGGAGGCTTGGTGCCGACGGCGGGGATCCATCCGATTCCGGATTCTCGCTTTCGCAAGAATGACAGAGTTGGTGTTTAGAGTTTTACCGTATGGACTTTGATACGTCTCAACCGTTGCTTGCTGGGAAATTTTTTCAAGATTCCTGCTTTGGCGCCCATGTGGGTTATGACTCCAAGGCTGTTTAAAAGTCCGGCGCGAATTCCATCGACGCAATTTTCCGTTTTGATGTAAGCCGCGACGAATGCGCTGCCAAAAGCATCGCCTGCACCGGTCGTGTTGATCCTTTTGCCTGGCAGTGCGGAAGAGGTCCAAAGTTTTTTTGAAGCAATGTCGTAAACGTACGCGCCCCGAGGACCGTCGGTGATTACGAGCGCCGTTTTTGGAAGATCCTTTAATTCTTTGATGATCGTTTTAAGGTTTTTGGAGTCTTGTTTAGCGAGCATTGCCGCTTCTTCGAGATTTACTATCAAGATATCCACCTGTTCTATCAAAGGCTTGAGCGTCGCTAATCCTTTTTGTAGTTCGCCATTACCCGGGTTCCATGCAATTTTAGATTTTCGTTTTGTACATTGCGCGATTATGTCGCGGTTCTTTTTCATTTCGCCGCCAAGCGAAGTCAAATATGTCCAGCGGCTTCTCATGCGGCGCCAAACAATTTGATTTGTCTCCAATGCCGACGCAGCGCCGCGATGCACGAGTATGCTCCGTTGTCCGGTGCCCGCCAAAATAATGACAGAAAAATTGGTCTGCTGGTTTTCAATTTCTTGTATGCCGGAAAAATCCACTTTTTCTTTTTTTAAAACTTCGATTATCGATTTTCCGTTTTGATCCTGACCGACGGCACAAATGCAGGTTGTTGAAAGTCCAAATCTGCTGAACGTTACCGCAGCGTTTGTTGCGCCTCCTCCTGTTTCAAAGATAACATCATCCAAAGGAATTTTTGCACCCATTGGAAAACATGCATCAAAACCATCCGGCGCTTTGCTGTCACGTTCTTTTTCAAAGTGCGAACTTTTAACAAAAACGTCACGCGATCCCGCGCCGATCGTACAGACATCAAATCTGCGAAGTATATGCAACATCGAGGATATTATAACATGAAACATGTGACATATAACACATAGCATGTAGCATGGAACATTGGCCGATCGAACACCCCCTCTATCCACCCCTCATTTTGATAATATTGCGGGGGAGCCTTTCCCCCGTCGAACAGGGGAAAGGCGGTTATAGGTTAATTAGTTAGACGCAAGATTTTGCGTCTCTACAGAACGGCTCACTAACTCCTTTCCCTCGTCTGACGGGGGAAAGGTGTCACCGCAATAAGATGTAGTAGAGGTGACGGATAGAGGGGGTTCGGCCGATAGCCGTCCGCGAAACGGCATGCTAAAGTTTTGGCAATATGAAAAAACAGTTTCCTCGTGCCATTTGGTTATTGGGGTCTTGGTTATTGGCCATTGCACTGATGCCCTTTGCGGCGCATGCGGCATCAAATGATGTTGAGGTCATCCACAAGCTGGACGTTCAAGCCGTTTTGGATGAGAACAGAAATCTAAATGTCACCGAAACCATTGATTACGATTTTGGTTCAACGCCGAAACATGGCATTTATCGCGACATTCTGGAAACATATATCCGCGACGGCGCAAACTACAATTATCGCTATGTCGTCGATCAGGTGTTGCGCGACGGAGAACCGGAGACTTACGAAACATCGCGGAATGGGGGTATATTCGAAATTAAAATCGGAAAAGCGAATGTAACTATCGATGGCGTTCATGAGTATGTTATCAAGTATCACACGGCGCAGGCGGTGAATTTTTTTCCGGACGGTCATTCCGAGTTGTACTGGAACGCAGTCGGCGTAGATTGGGAGGTGGGGGTCGAGTCCGCATCTTTCTTTTTAAAATCTCCTTTGGGTGAGACGACTTCGGCGCTGCAGTTCGTCTGCTATGTCGGCATTCTAGGTTCGCAGGAACAATCATGCGCTATGCAGCCGCAAGATGGCGGATACATGGTCAAATCGACCCGTTATTTGGAATCCGGCGAAGGTTTGACGGTTGTATTCGGTTTTCCGCAGGGAGTCATCAAACCGGAAACAAGATCGCAGATGATTGCAAGAATTTTAACCGACAATTGGATATTGATTGCGCCGCTCATTGCATTGCTTTCGATGCTTTATTTTTGGGCGACGCGCGGAAAAGATCCGGCAGCCGAGACGATCATTCCGCAATACGAAACGCCGCGAGGCATGAGTCCGTTGGTGCTTTCCGGTGCCTTGACTGATGGGCAGATTCCAACCAAAGGAATTACTGCGACGATAATCGATATGGCGCGCAAAGATTATTTGCATATCGAATACTCGACCAAAAAAGTTTTGTTCGTTGATGTCCAAAGTTATACGTTTTTAAAACGCAAATCTCCTCCCGTGGATGCGCCGGCTTGGGAAAAGATTATATGGAACGCGATGTTTTTGGAAGGTTCGCGAGATAAGACCACGTTTGAAGATTTGAAAGATAAAAAGTTTTACGTTGATGCGCAAAAAATCATCAGGCTCGGTTTGACGGAAATGCAAAAATTAAAGATTTTTGTCGCCAATCCTTATGTGATCAGATCTTTGTATTTTGTTTTTGCGGTTATTGTCTTTATGATAGTCCGTGTTGCCGGCGGCGACGCACCCGTCGGGACTTTGGCTGCTTTTGTCGCCGCGTTGTTTATCGTTGTCTTTGGTTGGTTTATGCCAAAGAGAACGCAGGAAGGGACTTCGATTGTCGCAGAAGTCAAGGGATTTAAATGGTTTTTGTCTGTCACGGAAGAAGAACGGCTGAAGTTTCACAACGCTCCCGCCAGAACTCCCGAGCAGTTTATGGATTTGTTGCCGGCCGCGATTGCGCTCGGCGTGGAAAAGGAATGGGCTAAGCAATTTGAAGATTTGCAGATGTCTCCGCCGGATTGGGCGGAAGGCAATGTTCATGGTCTGACAACGCTGGGGCTCGCTCATGCAATCGGTGGATTGAATACAGCGTCTGCTTCCGGAATTTATTCTCCTCCGAGTTCCGCAGGCGCAGGCGGCTCCGGATTTTCGGGCGGTGGTGGCGGTGGAGGAGGGGGAGGCGGCGGAGGAGGAAGCTGGTAACTCAAAATAATTACGAATGCCAAATTTTGGTATCGCTTCGCAATATTGTTTCGAAATGCCGTAGGCCACCAGAATTTGGCATTCGTAATTTGTAATTTGGCATTAATAAAAAGAGCCCTCACTCGAGAGTCGAGGAGGGCGAGAGACCTGGGTCGCAGCTTGCTGTGCATTGCGCGTGAGCGGCTCAGGTCTTTTTTTGTGATGGCGGAGGCGGCATCGCCGGAGGGCTGGTGCGCGATGGTATGCATGAGAGCTGATCTTCCAGCGCTTGCGCCACTTCGAACTTCTTTCTCTTTTTGAGCGCTGCGATGGTCAGCATGGTCAAACTTCTCGCGTCGCGAGAAAGGATGGACGGTTCGAGACTGGCTGTTTCCGGAACGCACCCTCTCAGATAGATGAGCAAGGCTCGCTTGAGAGGCGTCTCTTCAAGTGACAATGACCTTTCGAGGAAGACTGTGCGCAAGTCTCGCCACTCTTGAATCTTGGTCTTGAAGCGCTGCGGAATGCGGATGCCGAGTTTGGCCAAGCCTGCCCGGATCGCATCGCGTTCCAGGTCATCAACCGACTTGTCGACGCTGATGTGGCCAGAGGTCTCGCGTGGGGCTTCGGTGACCGTCGGGAACATGCCTTCGCCGTAGTTGCCGTCAATCGGCGGACCGAGGCCAAAGTCTTCCGACGGTTCTTTTGGTGCGGTGGTGACCGATGAATCAGGCGCGTCGTCCGACGAATCCGGTCCGAACTCGATTTCGTCGTCAGTGACTTCGGCTTCGCCGGCTGTTGCGACAGGTTCCGCTGTTTGTGCGGCAATCGCCTCGTCGAGCGGTTCGAGCGCTTGGTCGACTTCTTCCGGCGGAACATCCGCGATCGGGCTTGGCGACTTACTGTCTGGCAGAGAGTCGAAGATGCGTTTCTTGACGTCTGCGGCGAGCGGCTTGGTCGGCGGGTGGGACGAAGGTTCGTCCATTGGTCCGGGTCGTGCAGTCTCGCCTTCGTCGTCGGGAGGTTCGGCGCCTTCGGCGGCAGAATCCGCCACGGGCGCCTCTATGCTTTTGGGATTTCGTTTCCCTCGGACGTCGCTACTCCTTCATTCGGCAGAGGCGTCGCGACGACGTCGGTGACCTGCAGAACGGCGGGGAGACTGTCGGGAGATGATTCCGGCATCTCGCCGACGGGAGCATCGACTTCGCCGGTGACATTGATCACTGCGGATTCTTCGCCGACGTCGGAAGTTTCTTGCGCTTCGACAACTGCTTCGGTGATCAATCCGAGTTTTTTGCCGATGAGTTCGAAGACGGGCTTGAAGTAACGCACGGGCATCTTGTCGCAGAGCTCGCTCACAGTCACAATCTCGGTCAATTCTTGTCTGATAGAGAAGAACTGATTGTTCGCTTCCGCGGTCGCGCGCCTCTTGAGAATTTCGATTTGCCGTTCCAGCCCGACGACCTTGAGATACTCGATCAAGTCGAGCTCAGCGAGAAATTCGCGATGCAGAATGACCGGGGAATGAGTTTCGGTGTAGCCGTCATCTCCCTCATACAAGCGTTTGTCATTCATTGCGGAAGAAATAAATGCAAGAATGAAACTGCACGTAAGAGGGGATTCGTCTGCCCAGTCGATACGCTTGGAGAGTTGCAAGAAACGCATGACCGGATCGGTGTGGCACATCGACAGTGAGTATTTGAACATGCGCACGTGCTGCTCCGCGGTTTTGTCGCCGCTTTCGCGCGTTTTGTCGAGCCACTCGGCTTGGCTCGTAGGCGGAATGTTGCGGGTCGTCTTCTCCGGCATGTCATTCGCGAATCCGGCGCACATGAGCTTGTAGCGCGCATCGGGGCGGTCGGCGAGCTCGTGCAGTCTTTTGTTGATCGGCCAGTCCTTGAGCTGAGCCTCCGCCGGATACCAAGCAGTGGGGAATTGAGCCAGAAACTGGAACCATTCGGCAAGAATCTGGCATGCGACATTGGAGCGATAAAACCGCTCCGCCTCCTGCGCTTTCGCCTCATCGCTGGCATTGGGGTCTGTGTACTGCAAAGGTTCGAACGTTGTCATTGATCGCCTCCTAGAAGATCCGCCGTAGCTTTGGCGTAGGTGTATAGTTGTCTAACGTAGGGCAAAATTCCCACAAAATGGGGAAAATGTCAATAATAACCGGAATAACCAATAATCAAGTACCAAGATACAAACGGGGGAAATTCCAATGATCAAGCACTAATAACCGGTTAAGCTCCAATAACCAAGATATAAGAACCAAAAATCTGTCATCCTTGCGCATGCGAGGATCCAGAAACAAAAAAACCTCGACATTCGAGATTCGATATTCAGCGCAGTGGACATTCAACGAAGTGGATATTCAGCAAAGCGGATATTCGCTATTCGATCTGTTGTAAGTCGTTTTCCCGCTTAAAGCGCCAAATTGTTTTAGCGATTTAAGTGGGGAGCCCGTAAGTCAGAATGACAAACGGGCGGCTTCGGAGCTGGCTAGGAACTTGTGCCAGGCGAAGTTGAGAAGGAACTAGTTAGTGAGAGCTTGGTACATCTGCGGCAGAGTGTCGACACAGGGGATTGCGTCGCGACTGCCGCCGTTTTCGATGGTGAGCGGACTGTGCAATCCGGCTTCGGACTTGTCGGTCCAGACCGCCAAGCCGAGGGCGTGGGAGCATTTGCCGCCGTTGTTGCAGCCGGTGTAGTCCGCCACGTTGTAGATCGTGGGGGACGAAACCATGACCGGCGGCACGAACGGGTCGTTGTTCTTGACCCATCCGGTGTAGTCGAACGCGCAATTCGCAGCATCGTAGTAGAACGACGTGCCGATGTGCTGCCCGTTTCCACTCACGGTCTTGACTGCGCGTAGTGAGTAGACGTATCCGCTGCCGACGATCGTCTCCTCGTTGAAGAACGCGACGGCCAGGATGGCCGGGTTCTGCGTGATGGGCACCGAGTTGGCGTTGAGCCCGGTTGAGACCTCGGTGACTGTGTACTCGTTCAGAGGCACCGGAGTGGCACCGCGAAAGAGATTAAAGCTCACGTTGGTCACGCCATCCGAGTGGTCAAAGGTGAACAGCGGAAGTTGCTTGAATCCGACTTCTCCGTCCGCGCTGATCTGTAGTCGGGAGACCTCTTGTTCGGTCGTGCCGTTTTGCAGCACGTTGTTGGCAAGCGGAAGCGGCGCGATGTACGGCTTGCTCTTGCGGATGACCATACGGCTTCCGTCCAAGCCGCCGGCGTTGTCAGCGTACATTCTCTCGCCGGAAACTTTCCCGGTGATGCGCACGTTGACTTTGTCGTTGTAGGCCGCATCCCAGTTTCCAGTCTGGTAGTTGCGGGCAAGGCCAAGCGCGGGAGCGTGTCCGGAACGGGCGACGCCAATCCATGCTCCCGCGACTTCATACGAAGCGTACACAGGACGAAGTTTTGCCCACACATCAAAGTGCAAGCCGTCCTTCTCCGGTATGATCACGTTGTTAGTGAGAAACACGTCCACGCAACCGGTTGCGCCTGCCGGCAGGATGGCGGTTCCCTGAACTGCGCCACCCATGGCGACCGCGATCTGCTCGAAGTCAGCATTGTCGCCGCCGTTGGTGTTGCAAACGCGAACCACGTCCATGGCACCATCCTCGTACTGCGTCGTAGCCTTAAGGCCCGCGAACGGTACCCAGTTGCCATTTCCGGCGACCACGGTCTGCGCAGGCGGCATGTTGTCTTCCGTGATCGAGATCGTGCCGCTCGGCATGATAGTCGTGGTCACGATCGGGTTTTGCGAGAGCTGTGCGGCGAGCGAATTGCCGACATCGATCCCAACCGTTTGGTTGTAGACCATGTCAGTCGCGACTCCGCCAGGCGCCAGACCGATCGAGACCCGATCGTACGGCGGCGTATCGCTGGCCGTCGATGCAAACGATGCTTTCACCGTAAGCGTTTTGATCGTACCCACCGGAACGACGACATTGGGTGCGATGGGCGCAATGCCGTTTGCATCCGGCGACCAGGGCAAGCCAACCATCGTGTCGCCGTCGTAATAGGCGAGGGACGTGATGCGCTTGTCGCAATCCACGGCGGCGTAAGGCGCACCGTGAATCGAGGCCTGGCACTGCAGCGGCAGGTACGTGACTTTCATGTCGTTCGCACCCGACGCATACAGTGTGATGCCGACGGTCTCGATGTGATGAGCCTTCGTGACCACCGTGTTGGAGACGGGGTTCGAAGCCAGCGAGGCCTTGAGTTCGCCGCACTTGACGTTGCTGATGACAAAGGTATTGCCCCTCACGGGAAAACTCCCTGCCACCTTGGCACTGCCATCGAGCGTGATGTCGCTCGGCTTCTCGATCTCGAACGCGAACTGGTCGCCGCTGACTCCGCCCGGAGCCGTCACTCCCACCCAATAGCTGTGTTCCATCGACGTCATCGCCGGCACGGTGAGGACCATGTTGTTGAACTCCAGGTAGCCGGATAGGTCGGGGATGCCCAGATGGGTGTAGTCGCCGGCAATGCCGCCGACCGTGAAGTCGTTGATGCTCCCGATGCCGACTCTGTGCAGCTTGGTGCTCGCGACGGTGATGGGTTCGGATGAGCTGTTCTCATAGCCGAACTTCAGGACCGAGGTTTGCGCGCCGTCGCACATGGTCATGCCAGGAGGCGTGTCGAGTGAAAGCTTGACGTTGAGCGTCGGAGGTTCGACTTGCGCATCCGGCTCGACATTGGCATCAGCCTCCGCATCCGGCTCTGTATTCGAGTCCGGTTGCGCGTCGCTCTCGACGTTGGCGTCGGGCTGCGCTCCTGCGTCCGGTTGGTTGCACTTGCACTTGTTGTACGACTTGCCGTCATCGGCGCAGGCCTGCATTCCGGTGAGTCCGCCGGGGCAGAAGCATTCGTGCTGCAGCCCGGGCATGCACTCATCGCAGTGACACGCGTCGAACGACTTGCCGTCGTCGGCACAGACCTGATAGCTCTGGCGACCGTCCAGGCAAAGGCAGATGTTCTGCTCTCCCGGGACGCACGTGGCCGGAGTCGAGGTCGGAGCGTCGGGTGTTGCTGCTGCGTCGGAGGTCTGATCCTTTCCGGCATCTTGTGCCTGAATTTCTCCACACCCGATATTGAACAGCACGAATAGTGCAGCTACGACGATGTACGTGGGACGTGCGACGTGGGACGTTTTCATCTCTATCTCTCCTTGTCGAAATAGCGAGCGGTCGGGAGGCCGCCTTGGTTGTGTTTCCCGTATCAACCTACAACTTACGTGCATAACGTACATGACGTACATAGCGTGTATAACGTATTTTTAACGCGATGTACGTGATGAACGTGATGTACGCCAGGTACGTTTGTAAGTTAGTACGGGGTCACGAACACGCAAGGACTGCGGTTCATGACACGAGTGTGATGGTGGGAATGTACTGTTAGGCCGCCTTGGCGAGGCGGCGGCTATCGCTTGTGCGACTGCGAGTCGCGCCGGTCTCGTGAGCAAGCAGTTCGGCGATCGCCCTGAGTTGCTCGACCGGAATGCCGGTGAGATGTGAGAGTCGCTTCATGAGGCGCATCTCGATCTGCCGAACGCGTTCGCGCGACACGCCGTATGATTTGCCGATCTCGTCGAGGCTGTAACTGCCTTCGAAGCCCAAGCGAAGCTTGAGGAGCCGCAAGTTGCGTTCGGCGTTCGCCTGACCTTTGATTTCCTCCGCGAGTTCGTCGAGAGCGATGTTGATGTCGACCAGCATGCGCTCGTACCGCTCCTCCAGGCTGCACTCCTCGCGAGCGATGAGCGTAGCTTCGGGATCAATCCCGTAGCCCGCGATCAGCTCCTCGGCCTGACGGCAGTCGCCATGGAGCGTATCGTTCAACCGGACCGCGTCCTGCGCCTGCCTGACCGGGTCGACCTTCTTGGCCGCTCGATCAGTGGTGGAGTACAGGCTGCGGGAGCAGCGCACGTACTTGGCGATCTCGCCGGCCACGGCGCGGTGGGCGTATGGCCAGATGTGCCGGAACGCGGGGTCGTAGCCATTGCTCGCGAGACAGAGCTCGGCGAGAAAGGCCATGGCGTGGCAGAAGACGTCCACGAGGTCGACGTCGACGTATCTGTACTTCCAGACGATTTTGGCGATCTGCAGGTAGCAGCTCGCCGCGATCAACGTTGCCGCCGCGCCGCGCTCCTTTTCGGAAGCTTTGACGTTGCGGATGATTGCGAAGAGCCGCTGGTACTCGTTGCCACTCATCTTCTCCGCGCCCGTAAACTGCTTCACATAGCTCTGGAGTTCCATGTCCGTCTCCTTCTGCTCGAAAGCTCTCGCTCCCGATTTGTTTGTGGGTCAATGTGCTTCGTCTCTTCCGGTTTGATGCACTCTCACCCTTCCCTCATTTGATGTTGGGAAGGAGAGGGGATGAGGGGACATTAAACCGGAACCCGAACCTGCAAGCGTGGAACGCGAGGTTCGGGAAAAGGGTAGGTGTGGTGAAGGTGCTACTTCCGCCCGTCGGTCGGCGCGGGCTGCTGGCCGGGTGCGGACGGGCCGCGGTCCTTGAGCGGGTCCTTGCCCGTCTCGAGCCAGGTCTTGAGGCGGTCGATCTCGGCCTCGAGTCCGTCCAGCTTACTCTTGAGCTGGAGGGTTTCCGCGTCGTGCATGACCTGGAGATTCTTGAGCTCCTCCTCGTGGCGATTCCGTTCGCTCATGAGGAACTTCAAGTCGTCATGGTCGTTCCAGGCCATGGCCGGCGGAACACCTTCGGCGACGCAGCCGGCACTCGAGAAAGCGAAAACGACGAGAACGACTGCAAAGAGCGACTTCAGACTGATTTTCATGCTGTTCCTCCTGACGTGTAACCGATCTTCGAGATCCGATAACCGTTAGTGGTTCGGAACTCCTGTCAAAACCCGTGATTTCCTCCTGGATTTAGACAGAAATTCCGCTAAAAATAACCAACAATAATAGCACAAAATGGCGGTTTTGTCAACCGGCGCTGGACGCGCGATTCCGTAAAGTCCGTAAAGTCCATAAAGTCGGGGATACTGATAAATAAAAAATGGCTCAATAGAGCCAAATTTGTATATAACGCCTCGCTGGAGGTTTCAATTTGAAGATCCTTCGCTTCGCTCTCACTCGTCCCTCGTGACCCTCCGGGAGGACGACAATCTACTGTTTTTAGCCACCTTTCCCTTGTTAGACGGGGGAAAGGTGTCGTCCGCAATATCGTTAATTGAGGCGACGGATAGAGGGTTAGCCCTTCCCCTCGCTTTTAAACAAAATCATCTTTTTCATCGCAACCTCGCGCATCAGGACGATTGCCGGTTCTAGGAGTTTGCGCGGGTCAATCACTGTAACCATCTGGTCCATGGCCTCGCGCACGCCGGCCGTAAAGGCAAGACGCAGGTCGGTATCGATGTTTATTTTGCTGACGCCGAATTTAATGGCTTGCTTGATGTCTTCGTCCAAAACGCCGCGAGCTTTGCCGAGTTTCGCTCCGTGATATTCCGCGAGCTTGACCACGTCTTCCATCACGCCCGATGCGCCGTGCAAGACAATCGGATTTTTTACGAGCTTGGCGATCTTTTTTAATCTCTCGATATCAAGATGAGTTTCGCCTTTAAATTTGTATGCGCCGTGTGCAGTGCCGATGGCCACGGCCAAACTGTCGCACTTGGTTTCTTTTGCAAACTTTGCGGCTTGCTCCGGATTTGTCAGGTGCGCGTCTTTGTCTGCCACGCTTACAAAATCTTCAATTCCGGCGATTGCTCCAATCTCCGCCTCGACGCTGACTTTTTTTGCGCGTGCCCAAGCCACGACTTGTTTTGTCTTGGCAAGGTTTTCTTTATAGGGGAGAGCAGAGCCGTCGAACATCACGCTGGTGTATCCGTTTTGAATGGCTTGTTTGATGATTTTTAAATCTTTTCCGTGGTCAAGATGCAGTACTACGGGGATCGGCGCTTTGGCTGCGACTTTGACCATTGCAATCAAGTAATCCATGCCGGCATATTCAATTGCGCCTTCGGAAGTCTGAACTATAATGGGGGAGCGCATCTTAGTAGCCGCTTGAATCACGGCTTTGAGCGCCTCGAGATTATTGATGTTCAATGCGGGAACGGCATAATGGCGTTCGCGTGCGGGTTTTAGAACTTTGATTGCAGGTACGAGCATAGTCGGATTAATTACGAATTTAAGGCAGCTGGATCAAAAGCGCGTGCAAACTTTTTTGTCTTGCGGAACCGGGGTCGCTTTCGCTTTCTAGAATCTGCAGAGTTTTTCTCAAGTCGGCCGGCAACGGTTGATTGTTTGTCAGAGCCTCCAAAGATTCTTCCAGACATTGCAAGCGGATTTTATTTCCCAGTAGATCGTCTTCCGCATGTCTTATTTGTTCTGTACTAAAACTCGGCAAAGCCGCGCCGGGAAAATGCAATCTGTTCGCGTCCGGTTTTTGCATGTTGAACAGACGGGAATTGGTAGATTGGACCGCAACTCTCAATCCGTCGATTTCTTTTGTGAGCAGAATGCGAACGTCTTCGTTTAAAGCCTCTGCTCTATTGCGTTTACTGGAAGGTGTAATCGGTATTTCTTCCGGCAAGCCGGCTTTTTTACGAGCCTCGGCAATTTGCTCTTTGGTTAGCGCGGGGAATCGTTCGGCCATATTTGCGTTCGATGACTATTACGGCACATTGTAACACAAAAGCCCCGACTAGTGTCGAGGCTTTCGTTTCTCCTTTCCCTTGTTTGACGGGGGAAAGGTGGCCTGCAATATCATTAAAATGAGGGCCGGATAGAGGGAGTGGGTCTATTGCACGTTGATCGTTCCAACGACGGAAGTGTGTAACCCATCGTAATATTGGAATGAACCTGTCGAGTTGAAGGTGTGCGAGTAGGACTGATTGTAAGACAGATTTTCGGATTGGAAGCCGTCGCTCTTAACGCTGTGAGTGGCGCTGTCTTGATTGGTCCATGTTACGGTTGTACCTTTTTTGACAGTCATGCTGGAAGGAACGAAACCGGTCATCGTGTTGCCGATCGATACTGCGGCCATCAATTCGTCAAAACCTTTGTCCTTCGAAATTGTGGTTGTGTTGGTCATGACGTTGGCCGGGCTGTATTCCGCAGCCGTTGTGATGGCGTTCCCTGTTTTATAATTGGTGAAAAATGCATCAGGCACGTCGTCAACCTGGTTCTTCCAGTTTATATTGTAAAACGTCTGAGCAAGTTGTTCAGTCGTTACATGACGAAGATAACCGCCTTCGTCAACTACATAAACTTTGGGATCGGTTGTGATTTTTACCATCTTTTTGCCCGGGCGATACGTGACGTTGCCGCCGATCGGAATCGCGTACAGAAGAGTGTCCGGAATTTGCACGACTTTGTTGAAATCGTTGTACCAGGTGAAATAAGTTTTTTCGTTCGGGAAAACGTAGCGTTTGCCGTTTTCGGCAAAATAATAAACCGCCTGACCAGAGCCCTTGATTAATGTGCCCGGATTAAATGAACTGGTGGTTGCCGCGAAGGTTGAGACCGGCATAAACGTACCGGCCAGCATGGCGATCGCTGCAATCAGAGAAGTGATGCGCTTAAACATATGTTGAAAAATATGAATAAAGAATTAATTGATTAGTTATTTCTGACTTCGACTGTCACGGATCTCTCATCGCTGGCGCCGAGTAGATCTGTGGCTTTGCCGTAAAAAGTGTAAGTGCCGGTTTGCGACCACGGACCTGCGCTGTAAGTGCACGGACTTGCGCCGGAGCATGTTTTAAGTACAGCCTTTTGTGCATCCGATACGATGTTGGATTGAATACCGTTGTCGTCTGCGCCGGAGACCGTCACATCAACCGTTTCGCCGACATAAATCCACGGTTTACTCGTCAGTACCGTCACAGCCGGAGAATCGTTTGCCGCGAGCGTGATAGTTTCATCCGTCGTGCGATATGCCCTTCCGCTGGTGTCCGTGATTATTCCGTAGACATTAAACGTCTTTCCAATGTTTCCATTGTACACCTGACTCCATTGGCAAGTCCTGCCCAAATAATCACAGCCTTTGACGGTGCTTGTATCAACATAAATCGTAATGTTTTTAACGTTGACGGTTTCGGCGGCGGTTACCGTGATTCCGGTTGACTGGCCCGGGTTGATTGTTGACCGGTCAACTTTGATTGATGCCTCGGATGCTGCCTGCGTTGCGCTGGCAAACGGCAAATCAAGCACCTTGCTTGCGGTTTTCAGGTCGATTGTCTGAACGGTGACGCTGGCCTCAAAAGAATCTTTTTGATAGTAAGCCGGCATGTGGTAATCAACGTTGCAAATCGTGGTGTAGTTGCATGTGTTAAGTAGTTGGCCGTCAAAGAAAAGGCTGATTTGACGGATGCCAGTTGCGTAGCTTGCGGTTGCGGAAATCGTCACGAGGTCGTTCAAGTGCAGAGGGCTTTTGTTGCTGGTCAGGGTTACGATAGGAGCCGTCGGCGTCGTGGTTGTCGTGTTTGTATTTTGATTGTCCGTAGTTTGGCCTGTGGTGCGCGCCAGCTTATCGGCATCAATACTTGTCGCGAGCGCGGTGATGGCGGACGGACTGAAATCGCTCGTCGAAGTTATTTCAGAGCCGACATTGTAGTTTGTAAAAAATGCATCCGGTACATCGTCAACTTTTGTGTTCCAGTCCGGTCCGTAAAGAGAGACGGCTAATGACTCGCTGGCGATATGCCTTAAAACTCCGCCGGCGGCAACGGCATACACGCTCGGGTCGGTCGTGATTTTTACGAGTTTAACGCCGGGTTTGTAAGTCACGTTTCCTCCAAGCGGAATCGCCGCAAGTTCTGCGTCGGTAACTGTCGTGACGTTGGAGAAATCTGAGAACCAAGTTTTAAAAGTTTTTTCCGTCGGAAAGACAAGTCTTTTTCCCGTGTCAGAATAATAATAAACGGCAGGCCCCGATGCTTTGATCAAGGTTCCTGCAGAGAGTGTCGCTGCATTCGCGACATTGGATGATAGTATTAATGCGGCCATCAAAATCAGGCCGATGACTGATATGCTTTTCATATAATTCAAGTATAACATGTAAGCTTATAAAGTCCATGAGTTGATTCCCCCAATTCAACGCGCAGCGTTGAATGTCCCCCTTGTCAAAGGGGATATCGAACCTCGACGTCCCATTGTTAAGGGGACAGCTTTGATACGCAGTATCAAAGCAGGGGGGGATCAACTCATCAGCTCAATTGTTTTACGCGCCTCGCGTGCCTTGCCTCTTTTGATTTTTTTGTTTTCAAAAATATTTCGATCATCTTTATCGCATCATTGATTTTTGTGAGCCGTCCGGACAAGCATAAAATATTAATGTCGTTGTGCTCGCGTGCAAGTTTAACTTCTTTTGCATCATGTCCGACGGCGGCGCGAATGCCTTTGTGTCGATTGGATGCAATGCAAACGCCGATACCGCTGCCGCAAATCAACAAACCCTTCGTACCACGTACCACGTGTCTCGTACCACGTTTCTGATCACGTTGTACGTCGTACGCGGTACGTCGTACATAGGACGACAGTTCTTTTGCGACAAGTGGATAATCATCTCCCGCGTGAAAAGTCGGCGTCACGTCAAAAATCTCATGTCCTTGTTTCGCAAGGTGAGTTTTAAGTTTTTCTTTGAGTGCAAAACCGGCGTGGTCAGCTGCGAGATATAGTTGCATATATAACATAAAGTACCACGTGCAACGTACTGCGTCATGTATGATCGGCCGAACGCCCTCTATCCACCCCCTCATTTTGATTATATTGCGGGGGAGCCTTTCCCCCGTCGAACAGGGGAAAGGTGGGTTATTAAGTTAATTAGTTAGACGCAATATTTTGCGTCTCTACAGAATAACTCATTAACTCCTTTCCCTCGTCTGACGGGGGAAAGGTGTCCCGAGCATAAGTTAAAAGCGAGGGACGGATAGAGGGAGTTGCTCGTTTGACCGTTGTCGTTTTTTAAGTCAATATAATGCGCGTATGACAAAGCTAGAACAGACGCCGTCCGCGCGTCCGGATTTTCCAAAGATGGAGGAGGAGATCCTCGAATTTTGGGACAAACATAAGATTTTTGAGCGTTCGATTGAAGAACGTCCCGAGAATAAACTTTTTGTTTTTTACGACGGTCCTCCGTTTGCAACAGGTCTTCCTCATCATGGGCATCTTTTGCAGAGCGCGTTAAAAGACGCGGTGCCGCGATATTGGACCATGAACGGTTATCGCGTGGATCGCGTTTGGGGTTGGGATTGCCACGGTATGCCGATCGAAAACATGATAGAAAAAGATTTGGGCCTAAACTCGCGCCGCGAAATTTTGGAATACGGCGTCGACAAATTTAACGCCGCCTGCCGCTCGACCGTTTTGATGTATGACAAAGAGTGGCGCAAATATATCCGCCGTTTCGGACGTTGGGTGGATATGGATCACGCCTACAAAACCATGGACGACTCTTATATCGAATCGGTTTGGTGGGCTTTTTCTGAACTCTACAAAAAGGGCTTGGTCTACAAAGATTTTCGCGTGTCGCTTTATTGCCCGCGCTGCTCAACCCCGCTCTCAAACTCCGAGGTCACCATGGGTCATTCGTATCGCGATGAGGAAGATCCGGCCATCACTGTCAAATTCAAAGTCATAGGTCAGGACAAAACTTATTTGCTGGCATGGACAACAACGCCCTGGACATTGCCGGCCAATACCGCGATTGCCGTCAATCCTGATTTGGCTTATCTCAAAATTCACATTCCGGAAAAAGACGAGTATTGGATTGTTGCCGAGTCGCGCAAGGCAGAAGTTCTTAAAGATTATATCCGCGAGGATTTGAGCGATGAGAATCCGGAAGCGGAGGCAATGCATGTCGAGCGTCGTCTCGAAGGCAAGGAGATGGTGGGATGGGAGTATGAACCTTTATACGAATCGTCCCACATCGCACGTCCCACGTCGCACGTCGAGGATGGTGATCGTGACGCAGGACGATTGGGACGCAGGACGCAGGACGATTTTGCAAAAGGGTATCGCGTGGTAGACATGCCTTATGTTAGCGCGGAAGATGGAACGGGCTTGGTGCACACGGCGCCGGCTTTTGGCGAAGATGATTTTAACGCATCAAAAATTCACAAACTTCCGGTCTTGCTTACCGTGGATGATGAAGGAAAGATGATGCCGGAAACTGGTCCGTTTGCGGGCTTACCGATCAAGCAGGCTGATCCGCTCGTGATCGCAGATTTGGAAAAACGCGGATTGCTCGTCACTAATCAAAAAATCACGCACAGCGTTCCGGAATGTTATCGCTGCAAAACTCTTCTCATCTACAAGGCGCAGACAGCTTGGTTTGTAAGCATCGACAAACTTCGCCCAAAGATGTTGGATGCGGCAAAAAAAATTCACTGGGTGCCCGAATCTTTTAAGGAAGGTCGTTTTGGCAATGGTTTAAGCTCCGCGCCCGAATGGAATATTTCCCGCACAAGATATTGGGGCGCGCCGATGCCGGTTTGGGAATGCGAATCTTGCGCTGAACGAAAAGTCATCGGTTCGATGGCGGAACTAAAAGAAGCGGCCGGCGGACATCTGACAAAAGATTGGGACATGCATCGCCCGGGCATTGACTTGGTGGAATTCAAATGCGAATGTGGCGGCGTGATGAAGCGTACTATTTTTACTTTCGATTGTTGGCTCGAATCCGGCAGCATGCCGTATGCGTCAGTGCATTATCCTTTTGAAAACCGCGAAAAATTCGAAGCGCATTTTCCGGCGGATTTTGTGGGCGAAGCGCAAGATCAAACCCGCGGCTGGTTTTATAACATGCACGTGATGTCATCCGGCCTGTTTGGCAAACCTGCCGCAAAAAATATTGTGGCAACCGGCATGATACTTGCGGCGGACGGCAAAAAAATGTCCAAGTCGCTGAAAAATTACACGGATCCTTACGAGATAATGGATAAATACGGCGCGGATGCTCTACGCATGTATCTGCTTTCCTCAAATGTCATGGCAGCGGAAGCGATCAATTTTTCGGACGAGGAGTGTGCGCAGTTGCAGCGTTCGGTGCTTGGCATCTTATGGAATGTGCGCCAGTTTTATTTGACTTATGCGGAGGGTAAGCGCATCGAAATACAGAAGCCGCACAGTATGCAGGTTTTGGACCGATGGATTTTTTCGCGCATGCAAGGTTTGGCAAAAAATGTTACGGAAAAGATGAACGGTTATGATTTGGCGGGCGCGCTTCGCCCGGTTCGTCCTTTTGTCGACGATCTTTCAACTTGGTGGCTGCGCCGCTCGCGCGAACGCATGAAGCAGACGCTCGATGCGGATGATTCATACGATGCATTGCGCACTTTGCGCGAGGTGCTGCTTGAATTGGCAAAATTGCTCGCGCCGTTTATGCCGTTTTTTGCCGAGCGTCTTTATCAGGATTTGGAAGGCGGCAAAATGTCAGTACACTTGGATCGTTGGCCAAAGGTTGACGAAGGCACGATTGATGAACGCTTGGAGTCTGACATGGAATGGGTGCGCAATGTTGTCACGGCCGGTCTCGAAGCTCGAGTTGCGGCTAAACTTCCGGTCAGACAGGCTTTGGCATCCATCTCTGTGGGTTTTAAAGCGTCGGCGGAACAAGCCAGACTTTCGCAAAGAACAGATTTGCTGGCCTTGATTCGAGATGAGCTGAATGTTGAAAAAGTTTTGCTCGCTGCCGGCGATCCAAACCAACCGCAAGATTGGATGGTTGAGCTTGATACCGTTTTGACGCCGGAGCTCAAAAAGAAAGGTTTTTACCGCGAAATGACGCGCAATATCATGCAACTGCGCAAACAGTCCGGTTTAACGCCTAGCGATACGGTTAAACTCAAAATCGCATCGGACGATGCGGAGCTTACGGCTTGGATTAAGGATCTGCAGGATGATCTATCCAAAGAGAGCAAGGCTGAGTCTATCGAGGTCGTTGAGTTAACGGAAGATTTCGAGGGAGAGGATATGAAATGGGACGGCAAAAAGGTCAAAATTTCGCTTAAATAACGCAATAACAATTATACATTGTTTTGTAGAGACGCCCTCCGAGGGCGTCTCTACTTTTTAACAAATCAACCCATAAACCCATATTTCGGCGTTTTTACGGTTGACAAACGTCACAAAAACGTGTAGGTTAACGTATTCCTTTTGTCTGCCAAATGGGTTGACGGCAAAGGGTGCAGATTCGACAATTTACGGACATTGGAGGTCCTCATGTTCCATCCGGGTGCAAAGTTGAATAACAGGTACGTCATTTCGCAAGACGCCCCGATGGACGGGGGTCAGGCCAGGGTCTACCACGCGTGGGACGAGGCTGCTTGTCACGACGTCGCCATCAAGCAGCCTCTCGTGGGCAGCAACGCCCACATTCGTGCGCGCTTCAAGCAAGAGGCGGATGTACATGCCATGCTTGACCATCCCAACATCCTCAAGATGTACGGAGTTGAGAGTGTGACCTCACACAAGCAACACAATGGGGTCGAGATCATTCCACCCGACGCTTCCAGTACGGAAGAGATTGTGGTGCTCGAATGGGTGCCCGGAGGGTTCAACCTTTGGCACTTGATCGAGATGTATCGCACGGCATCCGTGTTGCACAAAGGACTCTATCGCGGATCGTGCGTACCGATGGCAATGGCCTTGGACATTTTGGTTCAGGTCGCAAGTGCGTTGGTCTACATTCACGACAGGGGAGTGATTCACCGCGATCTCAAACCGAGCAATATCTTGCTCGTCGAGCAGGGCGACGGATCGTTCCTTGCTGAGGTCTCTGATTTTGGCACTGCCAAGGATTCGGATAGCAATAGGCTGCGCAAGTTGACCAGCACGGGCCAGACGCTCGGATCGCTGGGTTACATGTCGTGGGAGCAAGGATTCGGCAAAGCTGTTTCTGCGAGCGACGTATGGAGCCTGATTGTGACTGCTTACGAGGCGGTTACGGGTTGCCTGCCGTATTCCTCGCATCGTCTCGACACGGCGCAAGACTGCGTCGACCTTTGGCAGTTGATCAAGGCTGGGCGGGTGGAAATCGATCCGGTGGAGCGGTACTGTACAGGCACGCCACCTTCGCTTATCAACGCCATTAAGCTTGGTTTGAATCCAGACCCAGTGCTTCGTCCGTCTGCGGACGAAGTGCTGCGGATTCTGACAGCCTTACGCGACGATGTTCAGAGGTTGGAGTTGGCCGAGACGCAGCTTTCGTTCACGCCCATCTCCTCGCGCCCGCCTCAGGTGGACAAGTTTGCGGAGACGCAAGATGCGCCGCCGGCACGGCAAGCGTCGTCGCCGACTGAGCAGTTCTTTGAGCAGACGTTTGAATTGCCGGCTCAACCCGCGCCGGTCAAGCGGGCCAAGGTGATCATCGCGCAGGAAGCTTCGCCGGCTAGCCGTCCTTCGGACGCCGCGCATATTCCATATCGCAAGCCGAGAGCGGTCGGCGTCGCTCAAGTGCCGAAAGTAATGGTCGTGCGAGAGACTTACCCGTCTACCCCGCAGGCGATCATGTCCTACGAGCAGCCGGTTTCGCAGCCTGATCCGTTGCCTCCGCCGGTGGTGAGCGCTGTTCAGCAGGCTCAGGCTGGGTACGTGCCTCAGTCGCAGATTGCGACTCAGCCTCCGGCTTCAGAGCTTGGAGGACGCCCGTCTGCCGGCTTGATCATGCTGTTGGCGCTGCTTTGCGCCGTCGCCATAGCTATGGCTTTGACGGTCAACACCTGGTTGCCGTATGTTGCCGGTCAAGATGAACCGGCGACTAAGACGGTTAACGAGCCGGCGCCTGCTGCAACGCCAGTGTCTGCGACAGCGCAACCCACAGTGTATGCAACTGCGGCGCCTAAGCCACCCGTCTACGTTCCGCCCACCTACACAATCCCCGCACAGCCCGCAAGGACTGTGCGTCCCGCCGCACCCACCGTCACTCCCACCAGAACTCGCCCCACAACAGCAACAGGGGCAGATACTTGGATGGGAGGCGACGGCCTGCCTCCGGGCGCTCCGCCGCCCATCAATCAATGACTCCCAGCTGATGTCCTTTCAGCTCGGGAGTCTCTTTTTTTATAATCCGAAACGTTGTACGCGGTACGTTGTACGTGGTACGATATTGCCGTTATGATAGTCACTTTGCGTGGTCATGTTGCGGAAATTTTTTTGGATTTTTTTATTTTGGAAGTCGGCGGAATCGGTTATCGTTTGCGTGCACACACCGGAACTTTGTCCGCATTGACGGTCGGAGTCGAAAGACGAGTTTATATTCACGAACATATTCGCGAAGACGCGGATGATCTTTATGCGTTTTTGACAATGGATGAACTGGATTTTTTTGAGCAACTTTTAAGCGTGTCCGGTGTCGGTCCAAAAGTTGCGCTCGCAGTCTGTGCCGCTGCGCCGCTCGAAAGTCTGCGTTCTCGCTTGGCGCAGGGCGATGCGGATTGGCTTGCGTCGTTGCAAGGCATCGGCAAAAAGACGGCGCAAAAAATCGTGCTTGAACTCAAAGGCAAGTTAGTGGAAGTTGGCGTCGTTGCGGACACTGATCGTGAATTGATCGAGACGCTCACCAACTTGGGTTACACGGCTTATCAAGCTCGTGAGGCCGCCAAGCATATCGCTCCGGAACAAGGCTCTTCTTCCGACCGCGTCCGCGCCGCACTTAAACTTTTGAGTAAATAACACTTCTTCGTATTCCTTCTTTGTCATCCTCGGGCGAAGTTATACGGAGACCCGGGGATCCAATAAAATAAATTTGTTTCAACTTAATCTTAATGGATCCCCGCATCCGCGAGGATGACAAAAAGAAATGACTTTAAGGACTTTATAGACTCATTCTTATGCACCTCTTGGAAGCCAACGATCCTACAACTTGGGAGATATTTCAACTCCGCCAACCTTGGACGCAGTTTACGCAATCCTGGGCATGGGGCGAATTTCGTAAACATTTGGGTTATTCCATACGGCGTTTTGCATTGGTGGATGAAAATGACGATTGGCTTTGCGCAATGCAAGGCGAATATCGCCGTAAGGCGCTGGGTTTGGGTTTTTGGTATGCGGCCCGCGGCCCGGTCATTTCACATAAAGTCGATAAAGATAAATATCGCGCCGTAATTTCTCATCTCGTAAGCTTGATGGCGGAAAAGTCCAAATTGCCGCGCAGTTTATTTTGGCGCATAGAGCCGCCGATTAAAGTCGAATCGCGGCAAAGACATTTGCCGCCGCGTTTTTTGCGCAGTTTGGCAGTCAGTCCTGCAAGTACGCGTCTTTTGGATTTGACGAAAACGGAGGATGAGTTGCTGCGCGACATGCATGAGAAAACGCGCTATAACATCAAGGTCGCGGCACGCCATGAAGTGAAAACTCGTGTCACTGCACATCCCGCAGACATCGATCATTTTTTGCAATTGATGGCAGAGACGGAAAAACGCGCCGGCTTCGTGCAGCATTCTTCGGATTATGTTTACAAGACTTTGCAGACGCTCGCGGCAGCCAAGATGGCGCGATTGCGCGTCGCGGAATTAAACGGCGCGATGCTGGCCGCGAACGTCGAGATTTCGTATGGTCAAACTGTGACTTATCTTTACGGCGCCTCTTCTCACTTGATGCGCCAGGCAATGGCGCCGTATGCCTTGCAATGGGACGCTATAAAGGCGGCCAAACAGGAAGGTGCAAAAAAATATGATTTTTGGGGAGTTAATCCGCAAAATGTTTCTTCGGCACTGTATAAAAAATCTTGGGAGGGAATTTCGCGTTTTAAGGCGGGCTGGGGAGGGGAGCAGGTTGATTTGATCGGTACATGGGATTTGCCGCTTAATATGGCTTTGTATAATCTGATTTTTTTGCGCCGCATTTTGTCCGGCAAAGGTTGATTAACTTTTTTTACGCGACATTAAACTGCGCAGCATCTGAAAAATATTCTTGTCGGAAGTTACGCCGTTTAACTCCAAAAAGCCGTGGCCTTCCACTGCCGTTTGTCCGATTTCGCCGTGCGCCCAAAGCGGACCTTCCCAATATCTGAACGGCCCGTGGATCATTTCTTGATTTTGCAGTTTCGGTCCGCAGGTAAGTTTGATTTTTGCTTTCGGAATTTCTATCTTCCATTCCAGCGGATATTTGGCGCCGGATTTTTTGCTGTGCCAAGCGATCCCGAACGGCGTTAAACGCACGTCTTTATAAACTTTTTGTCTGCCGTTTGGCATGGAGATCGTTGCCATGCGTACGCGCTTGGTGCGGCCGTAGTCAAAACACTGCAAATCCGTGCCATCGGACAGTTGGAACGAAAACCATGTCCAGGCGTGCTCGGGTTTAATATTTAACGGACTCCATTGATGGTCGGTCCAGCCCAAGCCTTTAAAACTTAATTTTTTACCTTTGATTAAAATCTTGCCTTTAACCTCAAGGCGCGGAATCGTGTAATAGTGCGTCGTAGCCGTTTTTAAATCAACAAAACCGGCGCCACCAACAAGCATAATCGGTTTGGATTGAATAAAACGCAAATCGAACTGTTTCGTTTTTAAACGAAACGAACCATGTCGCTCTTTGGTCATCAAAAAATCTTTATTTTCTTTGGCATGCAATTTGTGATGGCGCAAGCCGTTCTCTTCCAAGCCCTTCCAAAAGACTTTAAAGTGCGGTATGAATTTTTTCTTTTCAATATCCGTCACAAACCAGTGGGTAAAATAAACCTCCGCCAATCCAAGCAAGCCGAATTTAAAAAGTGCAAACATGACTGCGTATGATCTGCCCTTGGAATCAGCACCTTGTGCCGTCCAATACCACCATTCAATCGGATCGTCGTGCGCACCTTCGTCGTGTGGAAGATGAATCGCGGACTTTTTCATGCCGATAGAATATCACGCTGTACGCAGGTTGGGTATTTGACAGACGACACGTACAAGAGCAATATCGAGCCACGCAACCTGCAAGGAGGGTTTCTCATGTCAAAGCCGTCGTACGTTTTCAGTAAGAGCCAGAGACGCGCCGTGCGTACGCTGTTGAGCCGGGTGAGGCGCAAGTGCTCGCTTGCGGCTTCGAGTAACGCGCTGCGGGCAAAGCTGCGCAACGAAGTTGTTGCGGCGGTGGCGGATGGCGAAAGAGCAGCGAGCATCCTCGAGAGCTTGATGGCAAGATACGAATCCAAACGCGGTTCAAGCTCTGTTGCGCAGATACGTTGCAACGTATGCGGTCGTTACACGCAGCACAAAAACGACGTCTGTACCGCCCACGAGTTCGTGTACTGCAGCATTTGCACGAAGAAGACTCTGCGTCTTAACGGAGATCCGTGCAAAAATCATTCAAGAGAATATTGCCACAAGTGCAATGCAACGACATATTATGTTGACGGCGCATGCATCCGTGGGCATGCGCTGCCGGCCCTCAGCAGCTTCAGCTCTTGGCGGCATTACTACTAAGCCCGTACGGCTTCAACCTTGACGCACTCTCGCGTCTCTTTTTTATTTATTGTTTCGCAAAGCTTGAATCGCAGCTTCTAGTTCGTTTTGATTGATGGTGCCGGAAAGGCGATTGTCCAAAAGTTGCCCGCCGCGGAAAAAGAGGATGGAAGGCGAGCTCATGACAAAATATGATTGCGCTAGCTCGCGATTTTCTTGGCGCATGATTTTGATGAATTTAACGTCAGAATATTTTTCAGCCACAGCTTCATAGATCGGCGCGAGATTGGCGCATGGCGGACAGTCGGTGGAATAAAAATCCGCGACGACGAGTTTGTTATTTTGCAGCGTCTGTTCAAAATCTTGTTGATTGGTGATGTTGGTGATGGGCATATGCAGTATATATATCACGGTCGCCGTTAGGCTGCTAATACTTTTTTGCCTGAGCCGTCAGGGGAGTCTAGCATAAACTTAGGAATTGCGATGCCGCTCAGATGCCCGTGCAATTCCGCTATCAGTTTTTTTCCGCGATTTACGGGCACGCGAAAATGATTGATGCCTTGCGCTTTATCAAGTTGATGCACGTAATAGGGAACGATACGTATGGTAATCAATCGTTTGAGCAGTTCGGTCATCACGTTAAGGTCGTCATTAACATCTTTCAGTAGCACGCTTTGGTTGCGTACCACGATGCCGGCATTGACCAACCGGGCGATGGCTTTGACGTTATCCGCAGCTATTTCTTGCGGATGGTTGAAGTGCGTCACGAGGTAGATGGGGAACTCGGTTTTTTGGAAGCGCTTGAGCGTGCGTACCAGTGCCGGTGTAACGCGCGAGGGAAGGGTCACGGGCAAGCGCGTGTGAATGCGGATGCGCTGCAGAGTCGGCACTGAGCTGAGAGCCTTGAGCCAGGCGGCCAGCTCCTGATCGGTGAGCATCAACGGATCGCCGCCAGAGAGGATGGCTTCTTCTATGCCGGGATGGTCCGCGATATATTTGATGATCATAGCCCGATCTTGGGCCGACGGGCCCGGGTTGGCATGGCCTGTTTTGGTACGGCGAAAACAGAAGCGGCAGTATTGGGCGCAAACGTACGTTGCATGGATCAAGGCGCGATCAGGATAACGGTGTACTAAAAAGGGGAGTGGAGATTTTTTGTCGTCGCCTATAGGATCATATGTTTCGCCTGCCGCGAATGCCAGCTCTTGTGCTTGCGGCAAACACATCCGTAGTAAGGGATCGTGCGGATTATTAAAATCAATCAGTTTGAGCGTGTGCGGCGTGATCGATAGTCGCATGCGGCTGATAGCTTTTCGCAGCAGTTCTTTATCTTTGATGGCGACGTAACTCTCTAATTCATCAATGTTCCGTACGCAATGTCGCAGATCTTTTTGCCAATTTTCTAGAGGCATAAGGTTGATTGTTTAGAATAAAAAAACCGTTCAGTCGGAACTAAACGGCGGACGGGAAACGCCTGACGAAATTACTCATCCCATCATAGGAACCTTGGGCGGGTTGAAGATTTCGTTATTAACCATAGGTATAGATTAGATGACGTACGTAGCTTAAACAAGGGGTGGTGCGCCCGAGTGGATTTGAACCACTGACCCCTTCCTTCGGAGGGAAGTACTCTATCCAGCTGAGCTACGGGCGCTTATTTGCGTTGGCATAATATGCGATAACGCCATCAATGACAAGATGCTATAATGTTTTTACGGTTTAACAAGGAGGTCGGTTAAATGCCGCTGCCAAGTCCGAAATCAAATGTTGACGCGCTGAGAGTCGTCGACGAATCAGAAACAACGCCGTTGTGTATCGGTCTTAAGGACGTTTTGCGTGATCACTGGCGGAATCTGGCCAGGGAGTATAGTGCGTTCTTTGCCAGAATCGGAGCTGCCGGTCGAATGCCATGCGATTACTCTGTCCCGCAGAGTGCCGGAAGGTTTATGCAGAGCGTATTCCGCGATAACCGCAGGGTCTGCTGGTGTCCGCCGGGAATCAATCTCTTCACGGATCTGTACCCGTACTTCGATGTCCAGGGCATTGCCATAGAGTACGAGCAGTCGATGGTTGATGACCCAAAGATCAGACGCTGCGAATCCGATGTGTGGATCGCTTATCGCGCACATTGCTACAACCGCGAGGCTGACTACCGCAATGATTTTGAACGAGGACACTACCCTCGGCCAAGTAGCGGCGTGCAGCTCGCGATTCCTTTGCCTAACGCTGTGCAGATGGCGTATCTCATCGCTTGGCTCATCGAGACCGAAGACAGCTCTGCGCTCAAACTCATCTCGAGCGCGGACGAGCGGTCACTGACGTTCTTTCGCACTTCCACTCGTCCAACGAACGACGTGATCGTCGCTGCGGCCTATCTTCCCGGCAGACGACTCATCTTGCGCACGTTCCGGACGCGTTCTGCCCCCGATCTCAAAACCATGGATGCCTTTATCCTGGTGTGAGGTTGGGGTCTTTTTATGGAAAAATTTTTGTTATCGTGATACAAATTAATAACGTTTTTCGCAAGGAGGAATACCGTGCCAGATGTAAGAAGCACAGCGGAAGCAGAAACTTTTGCGTCGGACGAAGTTCCGACGCCTGTATGCAATTTGTTGAAGTTCACTCGGGAACACTGGGAAACTCAACAGCAGTCGTACGATATGCTCAGGCGACACCTTCATATGCCCGCCATGAGAGCGCCGCGGTTTTCGGTGGACGCGGGTTCTGCAAGGCTCTTTAGAGAGATTCAAACCGGCGCTCGCCAACTGTGCTGGTGCCCTAAGGGAGTAGACCTGTTTGCCGGTCTTTTTCCGTTCTTTGCCAAGCGCAGAATCAGTCTGATGCTCCCCGCAGAGATCGGCCCGTATTTGCTCGGCTTGAGCGCTACCGCTCACGGAGCATGGATTGCTTGGTCTCACGGTATTTTGCCTTATGAGAACTTTTCGAACGGCAGCAGCGGTATATTCTCATCCCTGCCGAGCGCCGTTCATCTTGTCTATCTTCTAGCTCGATCTATCGCCTTGCGTGAGGATGGCTTTGATGGCGACGGATGCCAGGCTAACTTTGCCTCTCCCGAAACGGGCGATCGCTTGTTTCTCAGAACTTCAAATGTTACCAACGAGACGATTCTTGGCGTGGCATATGCGCCCGGTGAAGCAATACACTTCCAACCCTTCCCGGCAGACGCTCAGCCGCCCAACCTCGTCACGCCGAATGCTTTTCTACTCTAGTCCCGTTCCGGGGCTTCTTTTTTATCTTGACGTTTATCGCATAGTTTCGTATTATAGCGACGCAAATAGAAATATTTGCGACGGTAGCTCAGCTGGTAGAGCAGGGGCCTCTTAAGCCCAAGGTCCCGGGTTCAAACCCCGGCCGTCGCACCAACAAAAATCCCGGAAGGGGTTTTTGTGTTGGATTATTTAAAAAAATCGCCAAGGAGCACTTGGCGTGAGTCAACGGTCAGACGGTGGCTGAAAGTACCTGATCTATGAACGCGAGTCGGAGCTTTATCTCGGAGCTTCTGCTTTCGAGCTCGGCCAGCTCACGAACCAGGGGTTCGCGTTGCGCGGCGAGCTTGCGGCGCTTGATCTCGTCTGAGATGCACTTGCTGCGATCAGAGATCAGCTCGCTCAGCTCGGCGAGCTCGTCAGCTTCTGCGCTCAGAGCGTCATCTGTGAGGTTGGAAGGGCGAAGTTCGCAATGACTCATGACGTGCCCTTGGAACAATCCCTTGATCTGAGCCACTCCCAGCAACACTATGATTGGAGAATGCGGCACCAGCGCCTCCGCTGGCCGCAGGGCGCGTTCGTCGATTTGCGGCAAGGGACGGAAGGATGGTTGTTCATCGTCCGAATCATCTTTCTCGACGAGCCGATTGGCTTCGTAGCCCGGCCAGCAGACCAGGAAGTACTCATCATCTCCCTGTCGTTGGAAGATGCCGCCCACGGAGAAAATAAGATTCTTTGACCACTCGAAGCACCGTCTGCGAAACGTCTGGGTGTCAGATGACTCACCCAATTGTTCCATTAACCAGTCTTCGAGCCGCCTGGCAATCATAACCTCGCGTCCGGCGACGTACATGTTTTGTAAGGTCTTGAGGACTTCCTTGACCTTGGGATCTTCGTACGCAACCATGTGGAATGCGATGGGCTGAACCACGAACAGCTCGTAGTTGTACCCGAAGGTATAGCCCCTGTTGCGTGCGTCGTCCTTGTCGCAGAATTGGATGAGAAGCCTTTGTTCTACGAAGCGCTGGATGGTCTCCTCGACGAGTTCGATGGTGACCGACGCTTTTTCGGAAATCCATTCGGCGAGGCAGATTGCTGGATCTCGCGGAATGCCGACGTGGAGTTTGTCTCCGATTTTTTCTGATTTGATGCACAGAGCGTCCCAGACGTCCTGTTCGAGTTTGGTAAGGTAAAGAGCGAAACGGGGAGTGATTCCATTCATGAGGTAACCTCTTCCGGGTTGGCTGTCGTTGTGCGAACAAGCTAAGCAAAAATAGCGGATAAAGTCAAGAGTCTGATTGTTGTCCACTTCCTCGATCCTTATATCTTGTTAAGCTAAAATTAGCTAATTCATAACCAAAATCATATGCGCATCACAAGTTCTGCATTTGGCCAAAATGAGAGAATACCAAGCAAATACACATGCGATGGTGAAAACATGAGTCCGCCTTTGGAGTTTTTGGACGTGCCGGAAAATGCAAAAAGTTTGGTTTTGATTATGGACGATCCGGACGTGCCAAAGGTATTCAGACCGGATGGCGTGTGGGATCATTGGGTTGTGTTCAACGTTCCTCCGCACGTCAAAGTCGTTTCAGAAAATGAAAATCCACCCGGCGTTGTAGGTAAAAATACAAGAGGCCACATGGCATACGGTGGGCCTTGTCCGCCTGTCGGTCAACATCGTTACTTCTTTAAATTGTTTGCGTTGGACGACATGCTCGATCTTAATCCGGATGTGACCAAGTCCGAGGTTATGCTTGCCATGGAAAATCACGTCATCGAACACGCGGAGTTGATGGGAGTTTATGATAGGGGAGGAGATGTTTAAACTCCAATCAGCCAAGAAAGCAACAAGACGGAAATGATCGTTAGGGCGACGCCAAATAACTGGTGGCGTCGAAGTTTTTCTTGGTTGATGGTCATGCCTAAAATTGCGCCAAGCGCCAAATAGCCCTCGCTGATTGTTGTGGCGATGCCGATTGGTATCAGCGTTGTGGCATAAGCGAAACTTATCCAAGCTAGGTTGTCTAGCAGGCTTTGCGCGGCGATGATGTTGAAATGATTTTTCAGATCATTGCGTATCGCGGAGATTTCTTTGCGCTTTAGCATGATCAAAAATGTGGCGATGGCCGCAACCGAATGAGTCAGCCAGATGGAAAAAATCGGAGAAAAAGTTCTGCTCGTAAGTCCGATCGTGTAATTGCTAACGCCTAGTAAAATCGCGCCCGTCAGCGCCCAAGCGACGCCTTTCTCCCATTTTAAATCGGTCAGATTTTTGATCGAAGTAATTGTCGTCAATAAAAGACCTACGAACACAAGTACGATGCCAAGGTAGATTAGCGAATGGTATCTTTCTCCGCTTATAAGTGCGGCTAAAGCGATGGCTATGACTAGTTCGACTCCGTTGATTGGCAAGACCACGGAGAGTTTGCCTTTTTTTAAACCTTCAAAATTGGCCAGCGCTGTAACCAGAACCAGGATGCAGGCAAAAATGATCAATGGAAAGTTTGAGACAGATGAAAATGCCGGAATAATTTCGCGCCAGATAAAAGGCAGCAGCAAAATTCCGCCGGTGATTGAGATGTAAAAAATTGCTCGGACATTTCCTATGGCACGAACTGTTTTTTGAATGGAGAAATCTCCAAACGACCAACCGAGCAAAGCGCCGAGTGCGAATATGACTCCGAGATTCATATTTTATTTGTTTCTTTTGCAACAGGCGAGCAGCGCCTTAACGTCGCGGGTGTTTAAGACGTCGGATTTTGTGGCCCAGCCGCGGCGGGCGATAGCTTCGCCCAAGGGAATAAAGTCGAAATGTTCGGTTGCGTGGGCATCCGTATTTATGACGAGTTTAATGCCGGCTTTAAGCGCAGCACGCACATGAATGTCGCGAAGGTCTGATCGCTCCGGAAAGCAGTTGACTTCCATCGCGACGTTAAATTTTTTTGCGGCCGCAAAAATTTCATCCATGTCCAGCTCAATCGGTTCGCGTTTGCCGATTAAGCGGCAAGTCGGATGAAAAACGCAGTCAACGTATTTGTTGGACATGGCTTTGACTAGACGTTTGGTTTGTTCTGCTTGCGATAGTTTAAAATTCGAGTGGATCGAAATGCCGACCCAATCCAATTTGGATAGCGCCGCGTCCGTAAGATCCAAAGAACCGTCTTTGCGGATGTCACACTCCGTGCTTTTGAGAATTGTAAAGCCGCGCAACTTTTTATTCAGCTTGTCGATTTCTTTCCCTTGTTGCGCGAGACGTTTTTCGTCCAGACCGTGGATAAAGGCCAGGGATTTTGTGTGATCCGTAACCGCCATATAACTCAAGCCGCGTGCTTTGGCGGCTTTGGCCATCTCCTCGATGCTGTTCGCGCCGTCCGACCAAGTCGTCTGCGTTTGCAAATCACCTTTGACGGAACCGTATGGCAAAAGTTTTGGCAGTTTGTGTTTTCTCGCAGTATCAATTTCATCTCCGCCGACGCGCAGCTCGGGCGGGGGAGTTTCCATACCCAATGCGCGATAAATTTGTTCTTCTGTTTTGCATACGACCAGATCCCCCTTTGTCCCCCTTGGCAAGGGGGAGTTTTTAAGTCTCCTTGTTAAAGGAGATGTCGCGTCCGATGCGACAGGGGATTTCCGTAACTTAAACAGTCCGTACTCATTCAACGTATAGCCTTTGGATAGCGCCAGCTCGCGCAGCATGACATTGTGTTTTTTGTCGCCGGTAAAATATTGGAGCGTCGCGCCGTAGACTTCGTCCGGCACAACGCGCAGATCTGCGTCGATTCCGATTTTGAGCCGTACGGACGTTTTGGTCTTGCCTTTGACGAGTATTGATTCGACTTGCGGTAGTTGTACAAAAGCGTCCATGATTTTTTCAGGATGTTTTGAAGTTGCAATCAAATCAATGTCTCCGACAGTTTCTTGTTTGCGGCGCAAAGATCCTGCATAGGTGCATCGAGTGACGCCGGGGACATTTTTTAGCTCATTGACGATTGTATCCGCCGAAGGCAGAACATAACCCAAAAGCTGTCGGCCGGACGAAGCTTCCATCATCAGCAATTGCTTGGAAAGTTTTTCTTGACTCTTTAAACCCCAGCGCGGCAAGTCTTTGATCTTGCCGGACTTTAGGGCGCGTTTAAGGTCATCAACGTTTTTAACTTTAAGATGTTCGTAAAGCTCCTTAATGTGTTTCGGACCAAGCCCTTCGATTTGCGACAGACCCCAGATGTCCACCGGAAATTTCTTTTTTATCTGTTCGTATTCTTTGATGTGCCCGGTGCGCAAAAATTCGTCTATTGCATCAGCCGTAGCTTGTCCTATGCCGGGGAGTTCTTTGAGTCCCTTGACTCCACCTTTGCGCCAGACAGCCTCCACCTCGTCGCCCAGCGCCGCAACTGACTCCGAGACAATTTGATAAGCCCGCGGCTTAAAAGCCACGCCGTTCATCTCGTGCCAAGCCGAGAATTCGTAGAATATTTTGGATAACTGCTGTGCTTTGGTCATACGTTTTGTTATTGCGAGCGAAGTTCGACTCTTCTCTGTCATTTCGACCGGAGCGTTAGAGCGAAGTGGAGAAATCTCATTGCTAATCAACGCAGTCACTTTGTTATTTTGTTCAAGAGATCTCTCCACTCCACTACGTTCCGGTCGAGATGACGGAAGTGTCGTTTCATTGTTGACTCTCTTTGCGATTACAATATAATACTCCCGTGTCATGGGCTTTGGCTATGTCCGTTGATTAGAGCGAATATGCAAAGAAAATTAGTCTCTCAACTCCATCCCTGGCTTTACACGGCTTGCGTAGAAACTCATCGTTTTAAACGCAGTATGATTTCCGTTGGCCGCAAGATTGCGGAACAAAAGTCTGACGCTCCGATTGCGTTCAAATGTTTTACGCACCAGTCTTTGCTGTTGCGTAAATTGGGAGACGTCGACATGCGTTTGCAGTACAACAAAATTACGAATTTGAAATTGGCTGCGGAAAAAATTAACAGCGTGATCATTAAGCCCGGTGAAACTTTTTCTCTTTGGAGTTTAGTCGGACGTCCGACGGCTAAGAAAGGTTATTTGGAGGGAATGGTCTTAAAAGACGGCGAGGCAAAATCGGAGATCGGCGGCGGTTTGTGTCAAATGGCCAATCTGCTTTATTGGATGGTCCTTCATACGCCGATGACTGTTACCGAGCGTCATCATCACAGTTTTGACGCCTTCCCCGATTCCGGTCGCACATTGCCTTTCGGTTCCGGTGCGACTATTTATTACAACTATCTCGATTTGCAATTTTGCAATCAAACGGACAAAACTTTTCAAATTAACGTCCAAGTCACGGATGAACATTTGAAAGGCGAGATAAGATCCGATCAAGAATCGGAATTTTCTTATCACGTTATCGAAAAAGGACATCAATATTTGTTTGACGCGCAGCAAAATAAATATTTCCGAACAAATTCTCTTTGGCGCGAGATATCCGATCGCAAAACCGGCGCGTTTGTAAAAGAGGAGTTTATCGATTCAACTTTCAGTCTGATGAAGTACCAGCCGCCCGCAGACGCGAACGTCGAATTAATCTCGCAGGCAGTCAATCAAGATATTGTGCCGTTGCTTGTGGGAGTTTAAGCGCATAGCGGCACAGCATAAAAACCGATCAGAGTCGGTTTTTTGGTTTTGGTAATTTTTCAAACAACGGTCGATACATATCGTCTCGAATGTCGATATCGAGTTCGTTGTGTTTTATCGTTTTGCAAAATTTGATTGGAGCGTCGGAGATTATAGCGAGGGGTTGGCGTTCGCGTCCTTCACCCATAACGAGCACGGCGGCTGCGGCTAAGCCGTCCGCAACGTCGGTTCTGGAAAAATGGAATTTTCTGCCAAAAAGATCCGGCGTTTCACGATAGTCGATAACGCCTTCAAATCCCGCGTACCCCAAAGAAACGCCTGTTATGCCAGCTCTAAAAGGCATGGTGCGGCTGTCGGTTATCAGGATGCCAAGATTTTTGAGCTTGTATCTTTTTTTCAGTTGTCCGCACAACCGTTCGGCAGTCGCGTATGAGTCTTTGGGCAATAAAATTAATTTGCCGTTGGCATTCGATTCGTCAATGCCGGCCGAGGCCATTGCCATGTTGTCTTTGACAGTTAGCCAGACATATTTTGTCGGAATCGCAAAATCGCTTTCCGCCTTGATCAGCCTCTCTTTTGTCTTTGCGTTTTCAATGATTGCCGTTCGTCTTTCGGACAGCGCGACGATTTTTGAAGTGACGACAATTACCGAGCGCTCAGGTATCTTTTTAAAATAGCGAGCGATAAATTTCAAAAGGTCTTCGCCCTCTTTGAATATGCGGGTTTTAATGGGTTTAACAATCATATGAATTTAGTTTTGAGTTAAGTCAGGTTTTTGACGAAGTAGGCGCAGGCCAATATACGAGAGCGGCGTGTAGAGCAGGCCCATGACGACTTTATACAGCCACCAAGTGATGATGATGCTGATTAGAACTCGCGTCGGATATATTCCGGCAAATGCGATCGTCATAAAGATGACGGTGTCAAGCAGCTGCGACCAGAGATTGGAGAGATTGGAACGCAGCCAAAAGTTTTTTGTACCCAGTTTGTCGCGGAAAAAGAAAAATGCAATAACGTCTTGATATTCGGCAATGATAAAGGCCGTAAGCGAAGCAACCGCGATACGCGTCGAGATGCCAAAGATTTGATTATAGCCCTGCCTGGCCCATTCACCGTCGGATGACCATGGCATGGCAAGTGATAGGAAAGAGTACAAGATGAATAAAGCCGTGCTGATAAAACCTGCCAAAACAAAAAGTTTGGCCACACGTTTACCGTACGTTTCGCCGATAACGTCGGTCATCAGAAAGACCACGGGAAAAGAAAATACGCCCACGGAAAGATGAGAACCAAAGATGAATGGCATGATTTTAAGGCCGAGCGTATTGGCCGCAAACAGCGATGTTAAATAGACCGCAAGTGCGATCAGTAATTTTTTTAGAGATTTTTCAGACATTTGAATCATAGTTTTAATTAAATGAATAAAATAAAAAACCCACCCGATAGGTGGATGGAATGCAAAAATTCCCAACGCCTATCGGTTAATTTAACGGGCGTTTTTGATAAAACCTGACCAGGTTTTTATGCGGTTATTGTGCAACATGGATCAATACTTTATTCAATCAAGATAAAACACACTTTCCGCCACTCGCCCGACATTTATGTTTTATCCGACGGCCATATATTAAGACATTTTAATAAGCTTGGCAAGTATAAGGAGTATTTATGAGGTGTGTTCATAATGGAGGAATTCATTAATTAGCCTTTCTGTTCAATGTTAATTATTTAACTCAAATTAGCCAAATTTCGCTATTTATCCCTTGACAAAAGGGCTTTTTTGTGATATCTTCTTTTATTCCCGCCGCAAACTTCGTACGCAGGCGGGCTGGCAGACTACGGTACTGGACCTTACATCCAAGTGTTTACTTACGCAGAGAAACGAACGGAACGGTAAGCCCGGGGTCCCGCAATCATGCTGGGATGAGGGGCGAGCCAAGCTAACGAGGTGTGTCATGGCGAAGCGAAATGTTTCCGAGATCGAGGGCGCGGAATCCTTCATTGATTTCGTGAGCGCGATGATAGGTGTGGTCCGCGAGAAGGTGTATCCTTTCGTGGCCATCTACCGTCTGGCCACGGCCGGCGGCAGCACGGCGTTCTCGGCTCCGGTCGTCTACCTCCAGCCCGAGTTAGAGGAGTTGAAGCGCCGGTTCCCGGCCTACGTAAACCCCGACTACCAAGCCACGCGCTTCGATCCGATCGAGCGCTGCAAGACCGTCTCCAAGGAGAACCGCGAGGTCGCCTTCGAGTACGTCCACATGGACCGCTACGCGTCGACCGACGAGGTGCTCGCCGAGTTTGACCGCAAGCGACTCCGGCCCGCGCTCTACGAGGAGCTCCTCGGTTTCGACGAGAAGTACCCCGACGAGCAGCGGAAGCACCCGATCGTCGCTCTCGGCTCCGGTACGGACGTGCGGGGTCGCCGCCGCGTCGCGTATTTGTGGTACGGTGGCCTCGGCCGACACCTCAACCTGCACTGGATCGACGACGACTGGCTCGGCAACTGCCGTTTCCTCGCTGTCCGCAAGTAGTACTTGGACCCTCGGTCACTCTGCCCTTAAAAAGGCTCTGGGACACTTGGGCCATTTGCTCTGGACCCTGTCCGGTGTACGAAATCCGCAACTTGGATGCTCGTACACTGGGCAGTGTCGCTTTTATTTTGTATAATTCACTTCGGATAGTAGACGAAACAGATTGCGATTACGGTTGCAGGCGGTCGAAATCTGGACGGATCCGTTTGTCAAAATGTCGGGCGGTACGCCGGTCGGCAGCGTGCGTCGGTTTGTCCATAAACTGAAGATACTTGGTGTCGAAAGCTGGCGGGCTAAACGCCCCAAATAAAATTCAACCACGAGATTATTCAAGTGGTGGTGATCAAGATGGCTTTCGATACGGTCCTCTCGGCTCCGAGACGAACGTGGAGGGTTCGCGTATTTGTGGAACGATGACAACGGCCGAAACCTCAACCTGAACTGGATCGACAACGACTGGAACGACAACTACCGTTTCCTCGCCGTGCGCAAATCTCTTCAAGTTTTTTCAAACAACCCCTATCCTTTGGATGGGGTTGTTTTGTTTGAAGGTATTTTTGCCAACTGCCGATATCTTTACCGATCTCATTCAGAGGAGTGGTGAGTGCCGCATATTTTTTCTGGTCGATGCAGCGCATTTCCCACGCAGCCTGCATGAAAAATTTGAGAAGATCTAGCTTCGTAGAAGCTCTTACGACGAATGTGTATTTTTGATCAGCTCCGGCGTAGCCGGCAAGAAAAATCAGCTCGATTACGTCAGTGAATAGCGAGTCGATCTTCGCACCGAGCGCAAATTTAGAGAGGCGAGGAAAATTTGAGTAGTGTGCATGCCAGATTTTGTAAACATCTACCACCTTTTGCAAGACGGGAAAATTTGATGTGATTGATTGCGGGGGGTATCCTCATAAGGAATTAAAAATTACGAATTATGAATTAATGATATGAAATTATGTACTGTTTCGTTTGAAGAAGTCTCGTCCATGGAAAATTTGTGTGAGGCATGACAAGAGAGCATCGCAAGAAAAGTCAGCCGAAATAATTCACGAACCTGTTGGGTTTTGAAATGTGATATTCGAAAGTTTTTTGCGAGCATAGACCATGACATCTTGATCGGTATTTTGCATAGTCACACCACAAATCCACGCTTGCTAATCCTGCTTGAAAATGTTATCAGGAGTTTTGAGACAAGGGTAGGAAAAGGGATCCCGCTCGGCAACCTCACTTCTCAACTTTTTGCCAACATCTACATGAACGAGTTTGATCAGTTCGTGAAGCATGATCTACGAAGGAAGTATTATGTCCGTTATGCAGATGACTTTGTTTTCTTGTCGCACGACCGCTCTCTGTTGGTTGTTATCGTTAAAATACTAAACTTCAATACAGATGATACGTAGAGTAAAAACAAAAAGACGGCCGAAGCCGTCTTTTATGGTGGGCGGGGAGGGGGTCGAACCCTCATGACCTTGCGGCCGCAGGATTTTGAGTCCTGTGCGTCTACCAGTTCCGCCACTCGCCCAACACCTATGTTTTATCCGACGGGCATATATTAAGACAATTTAACGAGCTTGGCAAGATGCGGCGCAAATGATACAAATGGTTGCATTATGAGCGAAAAATTGGATAAAGCCGCCCAAAAAGCGATTACGCCCCGCGCTAAGGATTACTCCGAGTGGTATCAGGATATTGTGGAACAGGCCGAGATGGCCGAGCACTCTCCCGTTCGCGGATGCATGGTTATCAAGCCATATGGCTATGCCATTTGGGAGCTGATGCAAAAGGATTTGGATGCCAGATTCAAGGCGAAAGACGTTCAGAACGCCTATTTTCCTTTATTTATTCCAGAGAGTTTTTTAAAGCGCGAGGCCAAACACGTTGAGGGCTTTGCGCCGGAAGTGGCCGTCGTCACTCACGCCGGTGGTGAGAAACTCGATGAGCCGCTCGTTGTCCGCCCCACTTCGGAGACGATTATGTACGACGTTTTTTCGCGCTGGATTCAGTCGTATCGCGATTTGCCTTTACTCATCAACCAATGGGCGAATATCGTGCGTTGGGAAATGCGCACGCGTTTATTTTTGCGCACAACGGAATTCTTGTGGCAAGAGGGTCACACGGTGCATGCAACAGAGGATGAGGCCGATGATTTTGCAAAACAGATGTTGGAGGTTTATCGAAGTTTTGCCGAAGATATTATGGCCATGCCCGTCATTGTCGGCACAAAATCAGACTCGGAGCGATTTGCAGGCGCTGTTCGGACGTATTGCATCGAGGCCATGATGGGAGATGGTAAGGCGCTGCAAGCGGGTACATCGCACATGCTGGGTCAGAATTTCGCAAAAGCGTTCGGCGTTAAATTTTTGGATGCGGACAGCCAAGAAAAATTCGGCTGGCAAACGAGCTGGGGCGTATCAACGCGTCTTATCGGCGGATTGATTATGGCGCACAGCGATGACAAAGGTTTGGTCTTGCCGCCAAAACTTGCGCCGCATCAAGTCGTCATCATCCCAATCGGCGCAACGCCGGAAGAAGTTGAGGCTTCGCAGGCAAAAGCGCAAGAGATCGCTGACCAGTTAAGAGCTGAAGGCATCAGAGTCAAGATTGACAAACGTGATATGCGTCCCGGGCCGAAGTTTTTTGAATGGGAAAAGAAGGGCGTGCCGGTACGTGTCGAAATCGGACCAAAGGATATTGTCAAAGGTTCTGTCGTTGCAGTCCGCCGCGACACATCCGAAAAACAAACCTTGACTGAGGAAGGTTTGATCGACGTTATTAAAGATTTGTTGGATCAAATTCAAAGCAGCCTTTACGCAAAAGCATTGGCTTTTCGTCAAGAACGCACGATCACAGTCAAAGACTACGAGGACTTTAAGAACAAGCTCGAAGGTAATTTCGTATTGGCGCACTGGTGCGGTTCTGCGGAGTGCGAAGCGAAAGTCAAAGAAGAAACAAAAGCAACGATACGATGCATTCCTTTTGAAATGCCAAATGAAGGAAGTGGAAAATGTCTGTATTGCGGCAAGGATGCAGATACCGCGGTGATTTTTGCGAAGTCGTACTAAAAAAGACTAACAACTGACAACTAACAAGAGTTACTAAGTTGCTCTTGTAAGTTGTCAGTTTTTAGTTGTTAGTTTCTTCGTCATATATCCATCCTGCTCGCGATAGCCGAGTATTTTGTAGTACTCGCGAACGCCAATGCCGCTGATGACAGCCAGATGGTCAAAACCTTCTTTGGCGGCAATCTCTTCCGCACGTTGCATCAGCAGGCGTCCGTAGCCTTTGTGCTGTGACGCATCCGGGTCTGACTGATCAATGTTTAACGCAGTGCCGTAAGTGTGCAGCTCGCGGATGATGGCTGCGTCGCGTAGAACCGGAAAAGCGTCATGTAGCAGCTCCCTTTCCCTTGTTTCTATTTTGTCAGCCTCGGGCGTAGTCTGACGAAGACCCGGGGATCCAGTAGAATCAATTTGTACATATTTTATCATATTGGATCCCCGCATCCGCGAGGATGACAGAGGGGTGCGGGAGGGGAGCCGCATCCTGCAAAATCCAAAGACCGCGCTTCGGTTTTCATTTTCTATCGACAAAAAGACTTCCGTGCCGCCGGCATTTTCGTAACGTTCTTCGAATAGTTGCGTTTTATCGTGCGTGTGATCTCCGGCGACATGTCCGACTTCTCTGCAGCGCAGACATGCGCATTTTAGTCCGCGTCGCGTCATCTCACTGTCCATCATTTCGCGCAAGTTGGATTGTTTGTTGCCTTGCAAAATTCCTGTGGTTGGAAAATCGCGGATGACTCGCGGAATGCGGCAATAACGGGGAACCATTGTCTGCATCTTTATGAGCAGTTCGATCAGATCGCGGCCTTCGAGCGGCTTAAACTCTCCTCGCGCCGACCATTCGGCAAGTTCCGCATCAGGCAATACAACGCAGGGATAAATTTTTACCATGTCAGGTCTGAATCTAGGATCGTCGAATAAAAGTCTAAACGATTTCAGATCGTCCTCTATGCTTGCGCCGGGTTGCCCGGGCATGATGTGCACATCAACTTTTAATCCCGCCGTTTTGCATAACGCGATCGCATGTTCCGCGTCGGCGACAGTTGTGCCGCGCTTAGTCAGACTCAAGACTCGGTCGTTAATTATTTGCAAACCGAGTTCAACTCGCGTCACTCCCAACTTGCGCAAGTGAATAACCTCTTGCGTCTTGATCCAATCCGGTCTTGTCTCAATCGTCAGTCCGATAATCCGATAGTCAGCCGTCTCGTTAGCGTCTTGAGCTTCCTTAAGCCCTCCTTCTCCTGCTTTTGTGGGAGAAGGAGATGGAGGATGAGGGCTCGGTTCGGATGGGACGGGGGGTGAGTTTGGGTTGAGCTCGTTCGCTGCTTCAAAACATCTCATCACAAACCATTCGCGATATTCTTGCGTGTACGCCGACCACGTTCCGCCTTTTATTATCAGTTCGATTTTATTTGCACGATGTCCGTTTCTTTCCAGCACTTCAACTCTTTGTTTCACTTGTTCATACGGATCAAACTTCAAACTCAAAGCGCGCGCCGCGGCAGGTTCCGTCGACAGATAACTTTTCGGCATCCGGACCTCGGTCGGACAATAAACGCAGCGCCCTGGGCAGGGGAATGGCTTGGTCAAAACTGTAATCGGCGCAACGCCGCTGTCAGTCCGCACGTCTTTGACGCGCATGGCTTTTTCCAGTTTTTCATCGCGGACAAAACCTTCTTCCACCAACTCACGATATGCAGCCCAAAGCTGCTGCGAAGTCGGGAAGGCGTAGGCGGTGTTCTTCAGATGTTTGCGCGCAACTCGTGTCAGCTCGATTCTATCCGCGCAACCCAAAACAGAAGCATCCTTTAAGATATCTTTGGCGAGCTGAAGCGGGGGAGTCGGCTGCATTGGTTATTGGTGCTTGGTTATTGGTTATTGACCTGTTATAGTGTCACCCATGATGATGCAAAATGACGTAAGACGCAAGCTATCGCGAGAAGTCGCTGATTTTTACGAAAAAGAAGGCGCAGCTTTCAGTTCCAAGCGTACGAAGTCTTGGAATGTCATGAGTTTGCTATCCGAGCGTCTCAAGCCCGGAGATTTATTCGTCGATGTTGGCGCGGGCAACGGTCGTTTGGCTGATGTACTGCCGAGTGACGTCAATTATTTAGGTATTGAGCCGTCCGGCGCATTGCGCGATGAAGCTCGCGGTAAAAAAATGATTGCGGGTGAATTGCCTAAGCTCGAACTCAAAGACGACAGCGCGGACGTTGTCGCCTGCATCGCTGTCTTGCATCACATCCCATCAAAAGAATTACGAGACGAGTCAATTGCCGAGTTGCATAGAATCCTCAAGCCCGGTGGAACGATGTTGATTACCGTATGGAATTTGCGCGCAAAACGTTTTTGGTCTTGGAGTAATTTTGTGCATGCCTGGCTGCGCTTTGTTGGAGTTAAAGGCGGTGAACCGGGAGACTTGTATTATGTTTGGAAAGCTAGCGGAACATTGGAGAATCGTTACGTGCATGCGTTTACACTGAATGAATTTCGAAAGATATTTAAGGCCGAACAGTGGAAGATTGAAAATATCGGAGCATATGATCGCGACGGTTGGTGCCATTGGTTTAAAGGGAGGAATTTGGTAGCGATAGTCACTAGAAAGTAGAAACTTGAAACTGGAAACTAGAAAGAGCAATTAAGTTATCAAAAAGAGCCGACTTTGCAGTCAGCTCTTTCTAGTTTCCAGTTTCAAGTTTTACATTGTCGGGGCCGGTGCCGGAGCTGCTGCGTGAGCTGCTTTGAGAGCATCCTTCAAACCCTTACCTGCCTTGAATTTAGGCACGGTGACCGAAGGTATTTGAATTTTCTGGGTCGGATTCTGCGGGTTAACACCCATGCGGCCTGCACGCTTTTTGGCCAGGAACTGTCCAAAACCGGCAATTGTCACATCTCCGCCATTTGTCAGCTCACCTGTGATGGTGGCAACCAGACATTCGATCATGTCTTCGGCTTGTTTTTTGGTAACACCGACTTTTTCGGCAACTACATTGATTAATTCCGCTTTGTTCATACAGGTATGATTATGAATGAATTAGTCCGTTCGCGTTCCGATGTCGGACAGCAAACGGTAGCGTTAAAGGGAGTATAGCATTATTGCGCTTATATATCAACAAATTCACGTATTTGAATCAAGTCCAAGACCTGGCGGGTATCAAGATTGATGGTTAGAGCAAGGCCATTGACCTCTGCTGTGCCTTTGTCTAAAAGCTCGTATGGAGCTTCTGTAAGGTCTAAAAATCGCTTAATAGAGCTATTTTTTTCAAACCCAATAACAGAATCTTTTAACCCTATCATCCCGATGTCGGTTAAATATCCGGTACCATTGACCAGGGTTTTAGCGTCATTTGTGGGCACGTGAGTATGGGTGCCGTAAACAAGAGATGCTCGACCATCCACATACTGTCCAAAAGCCATTTTTTCGCTCGTTGCCTCTGCGTGCAGGTCGATTATCATGATCGGACCCCTGTCACCCGCACTTCTCTCTCTGTCATCCTCGGGCGAATCCGATGAGACCCGGGGATCCAATGAATTAATATTCTTCCAAATCCTGTCAAAAGCCAGAAAAGGGGATGATGCCTCTTGTGACATAAAAAGTCTACCTTGCAAATTGACGATTGTAACCGGTTCGCCTTTGACATCGAGCGTCATAAATCCCTTGCCCTGCAAGCTGGGATCGACGTTCGCCGGACGGATCAGCCGATTGGACCAGTTTGTATCTGATAGCAATGGAGCGCCTTGCTGATTTTCCCAAACATGATGCCCGGACGTAAAAGCATCGACTCCGCCTTCGACGAGCTCGTCCAATGTCTTTGCTGTGATCCCGCGGCCGTGCGCCAGATTTTCAACATTCGCGATGGTCAGATCCGCATTGAATCTTTTTTTGAGTTCAGGCAGTTTTGCGAGCAGTGCTCTGCGTCCGATTTTGCCCACGATGTCGCCGAACAAAAGTATTGTTGCTTGGTTTGTATCCTGAATGGAATTGAAGGACATAACGTTGACCGTATCAGTCAAATAGTCTTTAATGTTTATTGCAATCAATCGAGGAGGTGGAGGATGGATCGATATCTGCAGCTGGTCTTTGAATATCAGGGCACGACGGAGGAGTTCGTCGCCTTTCTGAAATCTCGTCGGAGGCAGGCGGAGCTGGAGGGCTTCATGGCCAGTCTGATGACCAAGCCGACCAAGCGACGGTTGGCGCAGATTCATATTGCCAACAGCCTCGAGGTCTTTAAGACAGAGGTGCAGATGCCGTCCCTATTGGTGAAGGACCCGCATCTCGTCGACAGGTGGGTTGCTTTGCTGCACGAGATGTTGTGCTTCATCGCACCGAATGGCTGGGTGTTTCTCAAGATTACGCGCGACTCCATGAAGCGCATCGCGCGAGTCACGAACGGTTGGCGCATGAACGTTGCGTATGCAAAACTCGTACGTACGCATGAAGACCAAACGAATCCATGCGAGTCCTCCGCTTCTCTTGCCTTCCCCAACTAACGGGAAGGATTTTTTTATTCGCCTCTTCTGCAAGTCACGAAGTGGCTTACACATTAGGCGACACAAACTTTGGAGTGCCGCAGTTTATGTCTAGTCGGAGAGAGTCTCTCCATGAGTGCACCTTATGTCGCCGTGGCGACCGGTTGCGTGAAGCTTATTCGTTGTGCCTGATCGAGTCCCAATAAGCAGGGTACTCGGGCGTGTCTTGAAAGACTATTTCGCCGTGGCGATTGAACGTGTATGATCGGACTTTTCTTTTTTTGGAATCGTCTCGCTCAACACGATCTTCGTCTGACAAGTTGTTGTATACCTTCTGACTATGCTCTTTTTTTATTTTCTCTGACATGACTCTCCTTGAGAGGGTTGGGGTTTACGAGCACTGTCAGCGACAATGCTCAAGATTAAGATTACGCAGTTTCTAAGTTCCGGTCAAATCAAAATCCCCGTTTGGGGATTTTGAGTTCACTTTCTCTCCTCCTAAGTGAAAAAAGCGAACCGGATTTTCCCATCTTCCGGACAGGCATGGCGGAAGATGGTTTCGCTGACAGTCCAGCGAATAAATGAAACTATCATAAATAGATAATTCTGTCAAGGCCTGCATAACAGGCGAGTCCGTAAAGTCCGTAAAGTCCGTAAACTCTTTAAAGTTCTTGAATTCGAGTAATTTTTTAGCTTATTTTAGCCAAATAGCTATCGTTTCGCCGTTTTGAACGTTATGTACGCGATGTACGTTATGTACGCGATGTACGTCGTATTGTGACCCAACCCTTGACAAAAAGGCCTATTTTTGGTATATTCACACGTTCTCTGAAAGCCTCGGGAGCTGGTTTTCGTGGCCTTGCAGAGAACAAACCATGTGATCGGCTACCGCGTAAAACGGAGCCGAACCACAGGAGGCGAAGTCATGGATTCTTTGAAACGATGGTTGAGACGACTTTTCGATGACTTGCAGTTCATCGTGCGCTACAATCCGGGCGACCCGGTCCCACAGTCCGCGAGTCTGTACAAGACGGCGCGGCTGATGGAGCGATTCTGGTCGGGTGTGTACATCCTCGCTGTCATGCTGGGCGCGATAGCCGGTATGTACGCTGCGTACAGAACGGCCGAGCTCTTCGGAGAAAGCATTGCAGTCACCGTCGGCACGTCGGCAAACTTCGTGACGGCTGTCGTCCTGATTGCGGCGATGTTTGGCGGCGCGGCCGCAGCGGCCTACGCCACCGTGCGGCTTACGGTGCACCAGAGCTGCCAAGCTCATCTGGTGCGCGGTCGGCTCATGCACTGGTACGAGATCGAACGAACGCTCAACTATACTTCCAGCTCCGGCTTCGGTCCATCCGCTCCGACGAGCTCATCCGGCGGCTCCGGCGACGAGCGACGTGGGACGAGCGACGTGGGACGATCTGCACGTCATGATGACGGCGGCATCTGGGGCTGTGAAGGCGGCCCGTGGTCTCGCTTCGACGCCTATCGCCTGCTAGCAGGCTGATCGTTCAACAAAAAGACTACATGGTCGACGAGCGTCATGCGCATCGTCGATTTCGCACCAATCCCAGAAGACCCACCTTGTCCGTCTGGGCGGACAAAAAGACCCCCGAGCAGTTCTTGCCGGGGGTCGATTCATTTTACGCTGTACGTTATGTACGTGATGTACGCAATGTACGTGTGACTTTTACTTGTTCTTATTCTCCCAAGCCATCTTAAACAATGCCAGCATGGTATCCGCTAAAATTTTGTTTTCTATAAAAACACTGATCATTTTGCCTTTATATGTTGAAAGTACAACTCTGTCTTTATAAATCAAAACATCTCCTTCAAAATTCAAATCTTTTCTGGTGATGCTTTCGCGCCTGGTGAGTTTACGATAGGTATGCTGTTGGTTTGCGATGGAAATCAGATCTGTATTTATATTGAGTTTGTCCAGTTGTTCTTTATACGGTTTAAGTTCTTCGCTCGAATGAATGGCTTCCGCAACATCCTCATTGGTCATGTTGTAGAGCCTTTCCGGTTTGCATTTCGTGACGTCATTAAATTGACTGATGTATCCTTCCAGCCCCTCATACAATTTAACAATGGGTTTTTCGCCTTTTTCCATCAGTTTCAACTCGTTGGTAATGGTTTTTATCTCGCGCACGGTCGCCTCCATGGCTTTAAGTTTTGCTTCCGCGTACGAGCGCAATCTCTCCGGCGATTCAGCGGCAAAGTATGTCTTTTTGCCTTTTTGCACCGAGGTCATCATGCCTTGTTTGATGAGTGACTCGATGGCCATGTACGTCGTTTGGCGCGAAAGTTTTGTCTCCGCGCTGATTTCTAAAACCGTACTTTGACCGAGCTCCAATGTGCTCAAATAAGTTTTGATCTCGCTCTCCAAAAAGCCGAGGGATTTAAAAACGGAAACCATGTTTTTCATATCAATGCATTATAGCATAATAACCAATAACCAAGCACCAATAACCAAACAAATACCAAACGTTTGTATCTTGTTATTTGGTTATTGGTTATTGCGCGATCAGCGAGCGTACTCGATAACTCTTGTCTCGCGGATGATTGTGACTCTGATTTCGCCCGGGTATTTAAGTTCGGCTTCGATTTTGGCGGCAATTTCGCGTGCTAGGTTCGTAGTTGCAAAATCATCCATCGCTTTGGGATTCACGAACACGCGAATCTCGCGGCCGGCTTGAATGGCATAAACTTTTTCTACGCCTTCAAAACTTGTGGCAACGGCTTCCAATTCTTCCAAACGTTTGACGTACAATTCGAGAGAATCTTTGCGCGCTCCCGGCCTCGCGCCACTGATTGCATCCGCGGCTTTAACAATGACAGCTTCGAGCGTTTTGGGTTTGTCTTCGTGATGTCCGATGCTTTGATACCAAATTTCTTCCGGCATTCCAAACTTTTTTAAAATCTGAACGCCAAGCTCCGGATGTCCGCCTTGCAAATCGTGGTCAACGGCTTTGCCGATGTCATGGAACAGACCGCCTTTTTTGCAAACTGCGACATTTGCGCCAAGCTCCTCACCCAGCGTTGCGGCGATAAGCGAAACTTCCATTGAGTGTTGTAAAATATTTTGTCCGTATGACGTGCGATATTTAAGTCGTCCGAGAATCTGCACGAGTTTTGGATCAATTCCGGCCATGGAGATGCCGACTTGAAACAGTGCGTCTTCGCCGGATTTTTTGATGTCCAACGCCAAATCTTTTTTAGCCTCATCAACCGCTTCCTCAATGCGTCCCGGATGAATGCGTCCGTCGGAAATCAATTTATCCAAAGCGCGTTTTGCAACTTGGCGTCTGATCGGAGAAAAACCGGAAATCGTCAGCATGTTCGGCGTCTCGTCGATGATCAATTCGCAGCCGGTTAAAAGTTCAATTGCTTTGATATTGCGTCCCTCGCGGCCGATGACGCGGCCCTTCATCTCGTCGCTTGGGAGTTCGACGTTGGTTGTAGTCGTCTCAACTACATGCGAAGCCGCCAAGCGTTGAACGGCAACGGCCAAAATATTTTTGGCCTTGCGATCAATCTCGTCGGATTCCATTTGCTCCAACTTGCGCACGCGGCTCATGAGCGTGTCCTGACTTTGCTCTTCGACCAACGACAAGAGGCGGTCAACGGCCTGCTGTTGCGTCAATCCCGCGACCTCTTCGAGCTTACGGCTCTCTTCGAGTTTAAGCTCGTCGATCTGTTTTTCTTTTTCAATAAGAGCCGAATTTTTTGTCTCCAAACCCTTTTTGATCTCATCCATCTCAAGCATCTTTGTGCCAAAAGCGGTTTCACGTTCGACTAAAGCGGCTTGCTGTTTTTTTAACTCTTCTTGAGTCTGCTTTTCCTCGCGGCGTGCTTCCTCGATCACTTTGATGGCCTTGTCCTTGGCGCGGACCATAATGTCCTGCTCTTTGGCTTCGGCATCTTTTAACAATTTTTCGGCCTTAGATTCGGCCTCGGACAATGTGAGCTTTGCTTTGGCTGCTTTGTCTGAATAAACAAGTGATGCGACGATCGCTCCCGCTGCTGCGCCGAGGATCAATGCGATAACATAAAACATAGCGTTTCAATCGCATGTCAAAAGTCTTTTTCTATTAAACAATTGATCACGATGCCGTGATTTTAGTACCAATTCCTGAAAAAGCCGTAAGGTTTTGGGCTAAGATTAGCATGAAATTAAAGTCGAAATCCGTAAACGTCCAAAGTGTGATCAGCTGATAAGACCTTGCCATCCGATTCATTACAATTATTAATGACTGACGAGGGTAGGATAGCAAATTGCAGGCCTTCTGACAAGCCCCCTTGTCATTCTTGCGAATGCGAGAATCCATCCCTTTTTGTCATCCTCGGGCGTAGTTCGACGGAGACCAGGGGATCCAATAAGATATTAAATTCAACTTGAAGGATCTTTTTACGTTACTTTTCATAACTGAACAAGTAACCAAAAGGTTTCGGGGACAAAAAAACTCGCTTCTTTCTATGTGGCGACTCATTTCATGTGAGCCGCTCAAAATTTTTGTCCCCGAACCCCTACGAGATACAAAGGAACTTATTGAAAGTTTTGGTGAGGTCTTATTAAAATTAAGCAAAAAAAGAAGCCCCAAATGGGCTAAGTAGTTTGCGTGGAGGCTTTGGTTTTGGCCGCTTCGAGCTCGGCAAGAGCCTGTTCAGCCTCGGCCATTTCGTCATGCGCTTGGACGATGATCGCCGCTTCATGTTCCAGATATTCCGGCAAAGTACGTTCTCGCAACCTCACCCGCAAGCGCACAGCATCCGACACGTTCGCCGGCACGCGGTACTTTTCGGTCGGCAACTTCTTGTTGAGAGCCTGCACGGCAGTCTCGCTCCTTCTCACCGCAGCTTCGACTCGGCGTTTGTGGTAGATGGTGCGCAGATAGCTACTGTTCCACGACGAAAACTCGACAGGTATCAATAGGAATGATGCGAATACGCTGAACCAATAAAACGGATGATTCTGGTATCCTACCCAGAAGAAAAGAATTTGAATAATAGCGAGAATGGATCGGATGCATATCCATCTTCCATCTTTAGAGAGTGTGTATTTTGTGTACGCTTTCAGGACGTCGATCTCCAACAGCAGGAGAAACTCTCGGCCGTAGGTGCGGTGTTTCATCTCAAGACTCCTTTGCAGGACGCGTAAAACGCAAATGCGCACGCGCCAGGTGTCCAAGGTTCGGGGTTGATGGGGTTTGTATATCAAAAATAGGTGGGAAAGTCAATGAGTTGATGAGCCTAACTCACTCTAGCTCTCCCTTACCCAAGGGAGAGTACCACATCATCCTCGTGTTTGTGAGCGATTCAGTTTCCGTCAGAACCCTCTCTTGGGTAAGAGAGGGCAGGGTGAGTTAGGCTGTGCGATGCAAACTACACCTTCTCCGCATCCTCAACCTTAAACTCACCAACCTTCGTCCTGCGCAGCTCCGTCAGATATGCTCCGCAGCCCAGTATTTCGCCAAAGTCATGGGCAAGAGAGCGAATATAGGTGCCGGATGAGCAGGAGACGCGGAATTTGACGTCCGGCCAGTTAAAGTCCAGGAGCACGATTTCACTAATGTCGACTTGTTTTGAAGGTCTTAAGCTTTCGACATCCTCACCTCGGCGCGCCAATTCGTATAATTTTTTGCCGTTCACCTTTTTTGCCGAATAAGCCGGAGCTTTTTGCAAATACCCGCCTTTGAAAGTCAATAATGCGTCTGAAGCTTGGTCCTTGGTCCTAGGTACGATGTCCTGGTTATTGGTGATTTGACCAGTAAGGTCATAGGTATCAGAAATCGCACCAAGGCGTGCTGTCGCCTCATATGTTTTATCCAAACCGACGTATTTCGACAGTTCTTTTGTCGCTTTGCCAACAGCCACAATCAAAAGCCCGGTCGCGAACGGGTCCAAAGTGCCCGCGTGGCCGACTTTCTTTGTGTTATAAATTCGACGCACCCTATCAACCACGTCATGCGAAGTTATGCCCGCGGGCTTGTCTATAAGCAGGATTTCTGAGAGTTGTTCCGAGGTTGTCATGAGAGGAGGATGCCACGTTTTGGCACAGTGGTCGAGGCCTAACTCACTCTAACTCTCTCTTACCCAAGAGAGAGCACCGCATCATCCTCGTGTTGTTGGTTTGTCAGAACCCTCTCTTGGGTAAGAGAGAGGGCAGGGTGAGTTAGGCTGCATGACAACGACGCTCCTTGACATTTTTGGCTAATTTCCGTATATTATGCGCCATACGTCCCTCCGTCAGAAAGATGGGGCGGAGCTCGTGACGCTCGGGTCTGGTAACCCGATCCTTCGCTAAAAATTAAGAATTAATAATTAAGAATTAAGAATGTAGGTTTCATCAATTTATAATTCATAATTCTTAATTCATAATTGATTTGTATGTTGATGATTCGTTTAACCCGCGTGGGTAAGAAAAAGCAGCCTGAATATCGCTTTATTGTGTCAGAAAAAGCTCGTGATCCATGGGGTAAGGCTACGGAGATTCTTGGCAACATGAACCCGCGCACCAATCCTGCCACAGTCACGCTTAAGAAAGATCGTGTAGAATACTGGATTTCCAAGGGCGCTCAGTGCTCCGAAACGGTCTGGAACATCCTGGTTGACCAGGGTGTGGTAAAAGGCGACAAGCGCAAGGTGGTATCCATTTCCAAAAAACGCGCTGCAAAAGCAGAGAAAAAGGCTTAAATAAAGGCAAAAAGAGGTGTTATGCCTCTTTTTTGTTTTGACAGGGGTCATAAAAAGTGCTATCATATTCTCAACTTATGGCTGAAGATGCCGGCCGAAGTTGCACAATTAATTGATAATTTAGATGTAATTCGCATCTTGGGTTACAAAAAGTTTATCCGTTCCTGTGTCACGTGCCTTGCTCAAGCAAGCTCGGGGAGCAGGTCGGATTGTTCAGAGCCGATATGGCAGAACAGTTTAGGGACCAGCAGTTTATCGAGTTCGTTGTTAAGTCCATCGTCAACCATCCGGATGACGTGAAGACCGAACGCACTGTCGACGAGCGCGGCGTGCTCATCACCCTCCACATCAATCAGGAGGACATGGGATACGTCATCGGCCGCCAGGGCCAGACCGCACGTGCCTTGCGTATTTTGCTCAAGATCGTCGGCGCCAAAGAAAATGCCCGCGTTAACCTTAAGGTTTTCGAACCTGAGAACGCCCGCATGGCGCACCAGGAGTCTCGCCGCAAAACAGGCGGTGAAGAAAAACCCGAAGCTCAACTGGTCTCGGATCAGGACATCGCTGATTTGGGAATATAAAAATCAATTACAAATTCCAAATTACGAATTAATGTCGTGATTCGGAATTCAAAGGCCGCTCGGAGTTTTCCGGGCGGTTTTGATTTAGGTAGACGTCAAACCTTAAACATGGCAGAATTGAGTTTGATATGATGAAAAAGAAAGTCCTGCAAGTGGATGTTCTAACTTTGTTTCCCGAAATGGTTGACGTGTATTGCGGTGCCTCGATTCTTGGGCGCGCGCAAAAAAACAAATTGCTCAAAGTCAAAGCGCATCAATTGCGCGATTGGGCGATAGATGAACATGGCCATGTTGATGACCGTCCTTACGGCGGCGGTGCGGGCATGGTGATGCGGGTGGAACCGTTTTATAATGCATTGAAAGCGCTATCCGTCATTCCTGCGCAGGCGGGAATCCAGAAAAATAAACAAAATCGGATGGATCCTCGCATACGCAAGGATGACAAGGAGAAGATGAGAGATGACAAGAAAAAGACGAGGGTTATTTTGTTATCCGCCAAAGGCAAAGTGTTTACGCAAAAAGATGCCAAGCGTCTTAGCAAATATGATCGTTTGGTTTTTTTATGCGGACGTTACGAAGGCGTTGATGAACGCGTTGCAACGAAACTCGCGGACGAAGAAATTTCTATCGGCGAATACGTGATGACGGGCGGGGAGCTTGCGGCAATGGTAATCACGGACGCTGTCGCTCGTTTGCGTCCCGGAGTTTTGGGTGCCGAAGCGTCGCTTGACGAAGAATCTTGGAGCGACGGAGTCACAAAAGAATATCCGCAGTACACGCGTCCCGAAGTTTTTAATAAATGGAAAGTCCCGAAAATTTTGCTTTCAGGCGATCATGGGAAAATAGCGGAGTGGCGGAAGGGGGCCTGACTATCGTCTCTTTTTTGCCTTACCCAAAAACAATGTCGTTGCAGCGAGCGTTCCGAGAAAGCCAAAGATCATCATCATTCGCAGAAGCGTGTTGTAGCCGTAAAAATATGCGACAAAACCTCCGATTGCAGTGATTGCCGCGAGCGACAAAGCTGAAATCAAAGAGTGTAAATTTTTTAAACTGTTGAGATATTTATTTGGTGCATGATCATTGGCAAGCCATGTCCAAGCCGGATACATCAAGCCATAACCCAGGCCGAGAACAATCTGCGCTAGCATGATTTGCGATATGTCGGTAGAGTAGGCGTAGGCAACCGGCACTAGCGTGATTACAGCAGAACCGAAAAACAAACCGGCCTGCGCGCGTTCCATTGTTTTTGCGTGGTGCATGTAGGACGAAAAGATCCAGCTGAATCCGGCTTGCGCAAAAAGATAGATGGCCACTGCAACTGCAATGGACATTAAATTCGCGCCGCTGATTTTATCTGTCAAAAACAGCGCCAAAATCGGCATCATCAATCCGTACGATCCGCTGGTCAGTATCTCACTGACTAAAAGTGCAATGATTCTAAGGGGCAACATACATTTAATTACGAATTACGAATTACGAATGCCAAATTCAGATATCACTTTGTGATATTATTTTGAATTGCCGCAGGCGACCTTAATTTGGCATTTAAGTTGTGTCTTGGTTGAATTCCAAATCGCCAATAAAGTCCGACGAGCAGCATGGAGGCAAATAGCACGGTGACGTTGAGGTAGAACAAAAGTGCCGGGATGCCTTGTTGGTCTGCGATAAATCCGCCGACGAGTGCAAGACCTGCGGCGAGCAGCGTACTGAGTGTGCTGTAACGATCAAAGCCGGCAGCGGAATCGAAAGAGCAGCTCTTGTCCATCAAGCGAGACCAAGCCGGTCCGCAAAACGCGATGCCGACGCCGTATAAAAGTTCGATGACGTAAACATCTATCATGTCGCGAGAAAGTAGATACAAAAAAGGTACCAGAACGACGAATGCCGAACCAAACCAAAGAATATTTTGCGTACGCCAGCCGGAAGTGTCGTTTTTGGAATAGAGTTGGGAGAAAGGTCGCAGCACGCCGACGGTTGCAAGATAAGTTGCTTCGGCGATACCGACGGTTAAAAGATTTGCGCCGGGTATGCGATCTAATAAAAACAAAGCAAAAATAGGCGTCAGCAATCCGAATGCCGTGAGATAAAACATGTCGCCTGTTGCAAGTGCGCGTAACCAACGGAACATGGGAGTATTATAGCATATCGGCCGATCGGATCCTCTATCCGTCACCTCTATTAACAATATTGCGCGCCACCCATTCGACTCGCTCTAACTTATGCTCGCTCAGGGCAGGCTCTTTCCCCCGTCAGACGAGGGAAAGGAGTTGATCGGTTATTCTGTAGAGACGCAAAATCTTGCGTCTAACTAATTAAACTATAGCTACCTTTCCCCTGTTCGACGGGGGGAAAGGCTCCCCCGCAATATATCAAAGTGAGGGGGTGGATAGAGGGCGTCCGATCGTTGTACGCAGTACGTCGTACGTGGTATTTTGTATGGCGTTATGTCCAAAGGCACCCTCGAAGTCATCGTCGGATGTATGTCTTCCGGCAAAAGCGAGGAGTTGATTCGTCGCTTAAAGCGCGCGACCATCGCCAAGCAGCCTGTCGTCGTCTTTAAACCCGGAGTTGACAGCCGCGGCGAGAAGTTGGTCATCGCATCGCGCGACGGTCGACTCTTTGATGCCATCCCCATCGACGAACCGCAGAATGTTTTTGATCATTTGCAAGATGAACATTGCGTGGTCGCATTCGACGAAGCGCAGTTTTTGCCGGAGTCGACGCTTGATGTCATCCGCCGACTTTTAGACAAAGGAGTGCGCGTTTTGATCGCCGGTCTGGACACTGATTTTCGCGGCGAACCTTTCGGAGTCATCCCTCAACTTATGGCCGAAGCGGATTCAGTAACAAAACTAACTGCAGTTTGCGTCCGTTGCGCCCAACCTGCTATCAGAACTCAACGCTTGATAGACGGCCAACCTGCGCCATACAACTCGCCGCGCATCGTCGTCGGCGGAGACGAGATGTACGAGGCGAGATGCAGGAGCTGCCACAGTGTGCCGCGCGATTGACGTCTTTTTTGATGCATTTGACACAGTTGAACAACTGTTCTATTTTTGTTCTATGGCAAAGTAATTCAAAAAGCAAGTAGCAAATAGCTGGTGGCCTGCGGCATTAATATATAAACATCCCGAAGGGACACAATCATTTTGAATCTTGCTTCTTGAATTTTGCTTTAATGAGTATGTACCAACAGATTGATGAGCCAATCGAAGTCGTAGTCATATTCAACGGCAAAAAAGTCGAGCCCGTGTTTTTTAAATGGGGAAATCGGCAATATAGGGTCAAACGCGTCAATCTTGTTCACACGGAACGACAGGGGAGGGATAAACAGTATATCTTTTCTGTTTCAGATGAAGTCAACGCTTTTCGTCTACGATTCTCGACCGAGACGCTTAAGTGGACGCTGGAAGAGACCGCGAACCTATAACGTCCGGCAGCGTCCTGGAGCGTCCTTCGAACATCCTGGAGCGTAGACGCTGGAGGACGCGTTAGGACGCTATGTACGCTAGAGGACGCTTTCTAAAGTTATGTACGCCCACATCGACATGAACTCCTATTTCGCTTCGGTGGAACAGCAGGCAAATCCGCATTGGCGCGGATGCCCGTTGGGGGTTTGTGCGTATTTGCATAAGAACGGTTGCGTGATTGCGGCGTCGATAGAAGCGAAAAAGCGCGGAGCAAAAGTTGGCATGTCGCTCGAAGAGTGTCGGAGCGTTTGTCCTGACATGGTGTTTGTGCAAAACGATCCGCCCAAATATCGTGCCGTCACGTCACGTGTATTTTCTTTGTTGCACGAGCTCACCGACAAAGTCGAGCACTATTCAATCGACGAAGCTTTTCTTGATTTGACGGGTTGGTATCGCGATGAGGCGGAAGCGGCGTGGGCATTGTGCAAAACGCGTTTGCGCATTCAGCGCGAGATAGGGGATTGGCTCAAGTGTTCGATCGGCATAGCGCCGTCAAAATTTTTGGCCAAGCTGGCGTCTGATTTGGAAAAGCCCAACGGTCTGGTGATTATCAATCAAGAAAATTTGGATGAAGTTTTGGCAAAGTTGGAAGTCGAAGATGCTTGGGGCATCGGGTCGCGCATCCGCAAACGTTTAAATAAACTCGGCATCTACACTCTTTTGGATCTCAAACATTATCCTGTCGGCAACCTGATGCAGGTTTTGGGCAAAGCCGGTTGGATGTGGCACGAGCGTTTGTGCGGCCATGACGTCGATCGTCTCGACCAAGCCGGAGAACGTCTGCCGAAGTCGATCGGTCATTCTTTTTGCGTGCCGCGCTTGGGGCGTCCTAAAGCTTCCTCGAGCGTCCTAATACGTCCTCGAGCGTCTGCTAGGACCCAGGACCAAGTACCTAGGACGATCTTGAGCATCCTGCTCCGTCTTACAGAACGCGCAGGTCGACGTCTAAGGTCATTCGGGCTTTTGACGCGCAGTATGACGGTCGAAGTGGGCGTGCATGACGTACATCACGTACATAACGTACATAGCGTTGCGACGGTTTGTTTTGGCGAGGCGTTGAGCGATGTCTTTTCTTTAGCGCATGGAGCGACTCAACTATTGGAATCCATTTGGGACGGTAAAGCGCAAGTCTCGTTTTTGGCGGTGACGTTAAACGATCTCGTCCCGCCAAATGGACAACTGACTTTGTCGCCGTCGACTTCTTATTTGTCATCCTCGCGGATGCGGGGATCCAATAAAAATAAATTTGAACAAGTCGATTCTACTGGATCCCTCCGCCTCAGGCGGAAGGATGACAAAGAAATGGCGAATAGCAAGGATGACGGAGGGGAGACGAGTAAAAAAGAGCAAGAAGCATCGCGTGCGGTTGATGCTATCCGCGATCGCTACGGCGAGGAATCAATTGTCTTTGCAAGCATGCTCAATCTCAGTAAAGGCTTTGCGTCGGACAGAATCGGGTTCAGAAAAACAGAAGGTGTGGATGTTGATTCTGGATAAAATTACATCAGCCAAAGAAAAACAATCAATCCGATAACTCCAAGCGCGTGAGCGATTACTTCGGGTTTTTTGACATGCATCTTTTTGCTGATGCTTAAAATTAAAGCCAAGGAAAGGAAGACGATAAAAAATATATAAATGCCGCGTTGTAAAGTATTTATGTTGTGTGCATCAAGAAGTCCAAATAACTTATTGCCCGATATCGTCTGCGTAGCGTCGAATGAGTTAGATGCCCATTCGGGAGAGCTTTTTGTCATTGTGGCCGGTTCGGTTGGAGTCTCATTTTGCGCATCGTCCAGATTTGACACTGCGGCTAAAACCGCGCCGACATCATCAGTCGGCGCGACGGTTGTTGTAGCAGTATTTTGAGCAGTCGGTTGAGTCGGTTCTTTTGCAGAGCCGGACTTTTTAGTGGTTTGAGTTTTCTGTGCGGCTTCGTACGGCTGGCCAAAATGTTGGACGACAAAAATTGAATCCATGTCCTCAAAGTTTCCTTCGGCCATACCTATGCCGACATCCGTAAATTTTGGATTCAAAATGTTCTTCATGTGATCCGGGCTGGACATCCATGCATCGTAAACTCCTTCGGCGGATGTGTAATGCACGGCCAGATTTTCTGCGCTGCTCAAGTAGCGATAACCCGCGCGTTTAATCCAAAACCACGGACTTACGCCGCTTGAGCTGTAGTGATCGAAATATTGATTGACCAACATGTCGTTGGCTTTATCGTTGGCCGAAGCTGTTAAAATAGTGTTGTGATTCAACTCCGGTAAGGAGGCTGAACGCCTGGCTTGATTAACCAAAGTCAAAACATTTAAAGGCGTCAGCGCCATAGCCTGTATATGTATGCTCGGATAAACGACGGTAACCGCTATCACCAAAATTTTCAGAAGTATGATTATCGCAGAGTATCCTGCCAAGACATGATGCTTGAGGACATGCGGATGATGATCGTTGCTTTTATGCGGGATGAAATGATCTTTGGCGTGCTTAACCAAGCGCCGGCCATGGATGGCGATTTTTTTATGGATTTTTTTAACGCTGGAAACGGCTGATTTTTTTGGCATGTGTATCGCCAACAATTATAGCACCAAATATCGAATTTGATATTTTAGAAAGATAACTGTCCGTCGTTATACGATTGCACGTACTCAATTTCCGGCGGCTGATTCAACACGTGGTTAAAATAATGCGCGATGTCGTCGTTGGGTTTTAACTGCCAGGATGTGATGGGATTTAAAAGATGCAAACCTTCAAAAGTTCTGCATCTGCTTAGTGCGACGTAAACTTGGCCTGCTGCAAATGCACCTCGACCAAGGTCTAAAGTGATTTTATCAAATGTTTTGCCCTGACTTTTGTGGATGGTGACCGCCCAAGCGAGCCTTAAAGGAATTTGTTTAAAACTGCCGACTTGTTCCTGCTCGAGTTCGCCGGTTTTTTTATTGAATTTGTTACGATGCACGTTCCAGGTATAAGCATCGATGATCGTCTCTTCGTCTTTGTCGTCCAATTTGACGACCACCGTCGGGTTTTCTTTGTCGCCTCCAAAACCAAACACCCAGCCTAAGCTGCCGTTCACAAATCTTCCTTTGCTGTCGTTGGCAATGCACATTACGCGCGCTCCAACCTTTAAAACCAGCGTCTGATCCGTTGGCATGTCTTTTTCTTGAAACTTGCCCTGCACCTCGCCGTCGAACTTGTGTCCCGGCGTTTTAAGCTTGCCCAGTCTTGTTTGGTTGATGACGTCAGCCGTCTCGTTGATAGGCGTCAATAGTATGGCATCTTCCGGCGGCGCGTCGTTTATCATGCGGCTGTTCACTTTTGTCAGTTGTTCATTCGTGATGTTACGATTTCGGATTGCATTTAACAGTTCGATAAAGCTTTCATCTTTTTGACGATAGACGGTCGTCAGCTCGGCAAAGTCTATTTGATCCATGGCATGCAGATTTTTATAAGAAGTCGCAGAAAAGAAATAAGGAGTTTTGTATCTTTGCAAAAAAGCCTGTTTGTCCGCAGTCGTAACAACCGGCGGAAGCTGATAAAGGTCGCCGATGCCGATAATGCGCACTCCGCCGAACGGCCTTTTATCTCTGCGGATGACTTGCAGAAAGACGTCGATGCAATCCAGCAGGTCTGCGCGCACCATGGAGATCTCATCAATGACCAGCGCTTCTATTTGTTTGTAGACGTCCGGCTTTTTGCGCGTTGCGGCCTCAATGCGCGCCGTTTGCAGGTCGACTGAAGGCGGGATTTTGAAAAAGCGATGTATGGTCTCGCCATGCACGTTTAGTGCGGCGACGCCTGTCGGCGCCAAAACCGGCGCGTTAACATGGCAGTGCTCGACAAAATATTTCAGCAGCGTGCTTTTGCCCGTGCCCGCGCGCCCCGTAACAAAAACAAACGCCTTACCGGATTTCATCTTACCCAAAGCATCTTCAAATTCGGGAGTGCGTTCGATATTCATTCCGTCTAGGGTATCAGCGCGTCTTTTTTAACGCCAGTTCAATCAATTTATCCAAAAACTCCGCATAACTCATGCCTGCGGCCGCGGCTTCTTTGGGACAAAGACTTTGCTCCGTCATGCCCGGGATGGTGTTTATCTCCAAAAAATAGAGTTCTCCGTCTTTCAAAATAAAATCCGTACGGCTAAGTCCGTCGCAGCCTAAAACGGCGTGGATCTTTGTCGACAAGTCTTGGATTTTTTTCGTCATGCTTGCCTCAAGTTGCACCGGACAGATTTCTTGAGTTTGTTGCGACGAATATTTGGCGTCATAGTCGAAAAATTCGTTGGCGGAAATAATCTCGACCGGGGGCAGTGCTTGCAATTCGTCGTTTTGACTTGAATTGCCCATCACGCCGCATGTCAGTTCCCGTCCTTTAATGAATTGTTGAATGATTAAAGTCGAATCTTCTTTGGAAGCTTTTTCCAAAGCCGACTTTAATTCGTCTTTAGACTTTACGATAGAGATGCCTACGCTCGAACCGGATTCATTGGGTTTAACCACGCATGGATACTTGATTTGCGAATCGACTTTTTGACTGACGTTTTCGAAGGAATAGTTTTGGCTGTTTAAACTTAAAAAACTTGGCATCAAAATTTCAAAGCTCGCCAACATGTTTTGCGTCTTGACCTTGTCCATGCAAAGTGCGCTCGCCAAAACTCCGGAGCCGGTGTACGGGATGCCTATCAATTCAAGCAGCGCTTGCATTCCACCGTCTTCACCGAACTTGCCGTGCAGTGCCAAAAAAGCCACGTCAAAAGGCTTGTCCAGATTGCCATCAACTTCAAATGGTGAGCGAATGGCGAGCTGCTGACCGGCATCTTCTTGAGGCGTTAACGCTTTTTTGGGTTCAGAATCGTGCAGCAGCCATTGACCGCTCCCGGTAATCTCGACCATTAAAGGTTCGTATTTTTCGTGATCCAGATTTTCTAAAACCTGCTTTCCGGATTTGAGGGAAACTTCGCGTTCATTGGACATGCCGCCGCAGATGATAGCCGCTCGAATTTTAGATGACATAGTTATTTGAGTATACAAAGCGGTTGAGAATAAAAAAAAGACTCTCTTGCGAGAGGAGGCGGCGGCGGAGCCGATGTCAGAGCTTCTTGAGGCTGTGCCACCACTCGGTGGAGGTGCACTTGCAGAGCATGGCGTGCAGCTTTTTGGCGGATTCTGTGTTCAAAGAGCTGCCTCCGTAGTCGATCCAGCCCTGCGCTTCCCGGTAGCCAATCTCCAGGTATTCCTTGCCGGTGAAGGCGCATTCCAGCAGATCTGCATCCTTCAGTATCGGACCGAGTGGCGGCGTCTTGTTCTCCACCAAGAGCCAAAGATCGAGAATGCCCTGACCGATCGCTCCGAGCGACGATAGTTGGTCGCGCGCTACGAGTTCTTCGTCAACTTTGATGTAACGCCTGGCGACTTTGTCCAGGTCACTGATGCGAGTTTCGTGGCAATCGTGGAACACCAGCGCGGCTGCGGCCTGGCTGGGGTTGGGGTAACGCTCCATATAGGCCAGGATGTAGGCAATCTGCGCGGCACGCAGAGAGTGTTCAGCTACAGAGTTCGGATTGTCCACGAGAGCCAATTTCCAGCCGTTGTGCTTGACGCGGCGCAGATGTCCGAGCTCAAAAAGGAATGTGCAAAGGTTCTTGAGAGTTTCCATGTCGTCCTCCTGGTGCGGATTGTGGCGTAAGGTTAGACTAGGCTCATTTTCTTGTCCAGAGCGTAACCATCTTGACATCAGCACTGTCCTTGGCTAAAATAACCGCACTTTTTGGCCTCTTCGTCTAATGGTTAGGACAGCGGCTTTTCAAGCCGTTAACAGGGGTTCAATTCCCCTAGAGGCTACCAAAAGAGACTTCTCATTACGAGAAGTCTTTTTTTGCTTTTCTATCCATCACTTTCCGATGTTCATCCACCATTTGTTGCATGGTTTTAAGATTTTCTTCAAAACTTTCAAGTCCCATCTCTTTGCGACGCCGTGCAAGCAGCTTGCGGCTGGCCAATGGGCGAGGCATGACTTTCCATTTTTTTGGATAATAAAATTGAGTGCCGTATTTCTGCTTTTTGCCTTCGTTTAAAAGCACGCGATCCTCCAAATAGGCGATGTCGTGTCTTGATACATCATCCTTGGGCTGTTCTTTCATGAGCGTGAGACATTGCCTTTGAAATCTTGGATCATGATCGGCATGTTGTGCCAATAGCCATGCCGCACTCGCGGCCCTTTTGCCGACTTTTGAAATCCGTGGCCAACCAATGGCTTTAACTATTTGTTTCATGCGGCGCGTGTTTTTTCTATCCAACGAATAATTCCAATCAGCCGCTTTTTTCTGATGCGCCAGTCTCATGGCCCGATCTTTTTTGGCCATTTTCAGTATTGCTTGCACATAAATTTTTGATTTCATACAAAATATGTTACACCGAACTTGGTCGACGGCAAAGATCCAAATATTGGTGCATCAGTCTTGACATCCCTCCCATTTCCTATAACCTCTCTCCTCAAGGAGACTCATGGCCCGCGTGGCCGAAAAGGAGGCTAGAGATGCCGTTCATTCGAATCGATAACTATCACCCGTCGTACAAGTACAACTGTCTGGCCGGACTTCCGCAGGATCTGCGACAGGCCTGCGTACAGGCCGATACTCCGGATGTCGGTACTGTCTCACAGGTGACGGCGGTGTTCGGTGCTGAACAGGCGGTGCCAGATGACAAGAACTTGTGGATTTTTGTCACGGGTATCTTTGATCGGGCGGGTCGCTCTACGGTAGCTAAAGATGGCCTGGCGACGGCGCTTGCTTTGGCGGCGAAAAAACGACTGCCGTCTGACTGGTGCGTGCGAGTGTTCATCGAGCGCTATAATTGGGAACTTGATTCATTCGCGGCCGGCGCAGATGAGAGTGCTTGATCATGCAACGGCACTTTCTGATGTTTAAGGGCAATACCGCGACGATCGTCCCGTACAAGCCGGGTGAGCATCACTGGTACAAGTTCCTTTACTTCGTCAATCCGGATGGGGAAGAGGCTCTGCTCGTATCCGACCATCCTATCAGACAGCACAAGCTCATGCTCGCGGAGTACAACCGCCAGAACGCCGTCCCGCTCGACGAGGCTTGCATGAAGGGTGCGGGCTATCGCCAGGGAGGCGAGATCGAGTGGCACAGCCTTGGCTATAATTTCTTTACTCCGAGCGCACTGAAGCCGCGCATCCTCGAACTGCTCAATCTGCCGCAGTAGCCACCTCGTGCTTGGTCTTTGACCGAGCGTTTTTTGTTGCGGACCCGTTGCTCAAGATTCATTTTTCAGTTAGCATGATTTTATCGCTATGCCGCAAAATGACGAGAATTTCGCGGGGGACAAAAAAGTCGGCCGTTCAATCCTAACTCGTTGGGAGACTAAGATTGTTGGCTGGGCGGTACCGAAAGTGCCTCTGTTTATCAGAACGTATCACCTGACGTTGGCTACGATCCCAATCAGCCTTGGGATTGTTCTGTTCAGTTATATGGCCAGATTCGAGATTAATTGGCTTTGGCTGGTTTCAGTGTTCATCTTTATGCAGTGGGTGACCGACGGATTGGACGGAGCGGTGGGTCGTGCGCGCGAGGAGGGTTTTATCAAATGGGGTTATTACATGGACCATTTTTTGGATTATATTTTTCTGTGCGCCATTCTGATCGGCTACATGCTTTTGATCCCGGATAGATTTAAGGACGTTCATTTTTTTGTTTTAGCTATCTTTGGAGCGTTCATGGTGAATTCTTACCTTGCGTTTGCGGCCAGCAATAAATTCAGGATAGCCTATCTCGGTATCGGCCCGACGGAAATTCGTCTTGTTTTTATTGTCATCAATACTTTGATAATTTTATTCGGAAAAACTTATATGGTGGTGGCGTTACCGTATGTATTGGTTTTTTCGTTTTTTGGTTTATGCGTCGTTGTCTACAGAACGCAAAAAGAAATTTGGGAGATTGATATGGCGATAAAGCGTAAAAATCAAATCGAACACGGTTTTGTGCCCGATCGCAAGCGAGTCGGAGGAGTTGGGAAAGAGAGAGTTTTTTTGGAAAAGAGGGTGGAGGAATAATTACAATCCGGAGCATTGCCGAATCGCCCATTTTGCGTTAGTATGGCTCAACAATATGCCACGAAAAAGCAGTGCAAAATCAAAGGAGATTAAGATTTTAGGCATAGAAACCAGCTGCGACGAAACGAGCGTCGCTCTTTTGCAATTTACAATTAACAATGAACAATTAACAATTAAGAAACATCTGATAGCGACGCAGATTCCCATCCACGCCCGTTACGGCGGGGTGGTACCGGAGATTGCCGCAAGAACTCATGTCGCCGAAGTCGTGTCGTTGCTCGAAAAAACTGTCGGTTGGAGCAAATTAACAACCCCCTTGATAAAGGGGGGAAGGGGGGATTTCGATGCCGTCGCCGTCACCCAAGGCCCCGGACTTGCAACCGCGCTGCGTGTTGGTTTTGAAGCCGGCAAGACGCTGGCTTGGGCTTATGGCAAGCCTCTTGTTCCTGTCAACCATCTGGAAGGTCACATGGCATCAGCCTGGCTCGTACCTGCCAATCGCAGAAACTGGAAGTTTCCGATTTTGTTTTTATTGGTCTCGGGCGGCCACACTGAATTGGTGCTCATGAAAGACTTTGGAGATTATAAAGTCCTTGGCCGTACGCGCGATGACGCGGCAGGGGAGTGTTTCGATAAAACCGCGAAACTTTTAGGTTTGCCTTACCCCGGTGGTCCGCATCTTTCCAAACTTGCAGTCAACGGCAATCCAAAAGCCTTCGACCTGCCTCGTCCAATGATCAACGATCCGTCGCTGGATTTTAGTTTTTCAGGCCTTAAGACTGCGGTGAGGCAACTTCTTGAGCGTACAACGTACAACGTACAACGTACAACGTCGGAAAATAAACGTGGTACGAAGTACGTGGTACGTGGTAAGGTCATTGATGACCTCTGCGCCTCCATCCAAGCCGCGATTGTCGACGTCCTAGTCTCCAAGACGATCAAGGCCGCGCTTAAGGTCAATCCGACCGCAGTTGCAGTCGTCGGCGGAGTATCCGCCAATCCGATGTTAAAATCTGAATTGAAAAAAGCTTTGCGCAAAGCTTGTCCAAAGGTAAAATTTCTCGCACCGGCCAAAGGTCTTTACACGGACAACGGCGCAATGATCGCTGCAGCCGGGCTGTGGAATCTTATGCAAAATAAAAAACTCCCGGCTTGGCGCAATCTCGATGCGGAACCGGATTTGGATTTGTAACTTCCCACTCTGTCATCCTCGCGAATGCGGGGATCCAATATAATAAATTGAAACAAATTAATCTTACTGGATCCTCGGGTCTCGTCGGACTCGCCCGAGGATGACAAAAAGTATGAAGCAAACTCGTCTCGTCACAATCAAGCACGACAAACTCGTTGAGCAGTTTAAAGTAGTTGAGCTCGACGACTGGAAAAAGGTTGCAGACGCGCTCGCACGTCTGATCGAGCCTGGTTTTATTGTTGCGCTTTCCGGTCCGCTTGGTGCCGGCAAAACGACATTGACACAGTATTTGGCGGCTTTGCTCGGTGCGCCAAAACGCGCCATCTCGCCGACCTTTGCGCTGATGAGAATCTACAACGTACCACGTACGACGTACGACGTACGACGTCGGGGATCGAAAAGCGATGTTCGAAATTCAGCGAAGCGGACATTCCCTTCGGGTCTGAGCCTCAGGGTCGAAGACAGCGAAGCGGACATTCGACGCTTGGTCCACGTCGACGCCTACCGCATTGAAGACGAAAAAGATCTAGTAGTCCTCGATCTCGACGAAGAGCTTTCGGAACCGGGGACTGTGGTGCTTATCGAGTGGCCTGAAAATGCAAGAAGTTGGTTGAAAAAATATGCAAAGCAGACGGTGCAGGTGATGATAGAACTGATATAGCTGACAACTGACAAGAGTTGATTGGTTGAATAGCCTAACTCACTCTAACTCTCTCTTACCCAAGAGAGAGAACCGCATCATCCTCGTGTAGCTGAGCGATTCAGAACCCTCTCTTGGGTAAGAGAGGGTAGGGTGAGTTAGGCAATTAAACTGAATCGCTAATCTGTTCTACAGTCTCCTCGCTCGTTTCCTCGTCAGGCACAGTCTCGGTGCCGGCAACGCGCAGCACTTCGTCGACAGAAGTCAGAGCGCGCGAGGCTTTGAGCAGGCCGTCTTGAGTCATCGTCACCATTCCGAATTTTTTGGCGATGGCCAGCATGTCGTATTCGGAGACCGATTGTCCGAGTATCATGTGCTCGATTTCTTTGTTCATTGTAAACAATTCGTAGATACCCAAGCGTCCTTTGTAGCCAAGGCCGTTGCAAGCCGGACAAGCTTTGGTTTTTTCTGAAGGTCCGTAAAATTGCAGTTTTTCGAGATCGATCTTTATTTTGCTTGCAGCCGGAAGATCGCCTAATTCTTTTTTGACTTGCGACATGACGCCATCGTCAAGTTTGATCGGGGCTTTGCACTCGTTGCATAACAAACGGACCAGGCGCTGGCCGATAACGCAGTTGAGCGCGGGGGCCAGAAAGAAAGGTTTTACGCCCATGGAAAGAAAGCGGGGAATTGCGCCGGCCGCGTTGTTGGTGTGGATCGTCGAAATGACCAAGTGTCCCGTCAAAGCGGCCTGAACAGCTATTTCAGCGGTCTCGGTGTCTCGGATTTCTCCAACCATCACAATATCCGGATCCTGACGTAGAATTGATCTCAAGCCTTTCGCGAAAGTGTAATCTTTGGTGTGTTCAATCTGACTTTGGTTGATGCCCGGAAGTTTGTACTCGACGGGATCTTCCAAAGTTATGATTTTAACTTCAGGCGTGTTCAGCTTTTTTAAAATCGCATACAACGTTGTGGTTTTACCGGATCCTGTTGGACCGGTGGTGACGATCATGCCATTTGGACGCGCCGCTTCTTGCTGTAAGCGCTCCCAAGCGATGCCTTCGATGCCGAGTTGCTCAAAATCAAGCGAGATTGATTTTGGTCTAAGCAAACGCATGACGACTGATTCTCCGTATGCTGTCGGCAAAGAGCTGACGCGTATTTCAATCTTTTCGTTGGTCAGATAAATCGTGATGCGCCCGTCTTGCGGAACTGACTCGATGTTAATCTTCATGCCCGAAAGCAGCTTGATGCGCGAAATGATCAGCTTCCATTGTTCTCTCGGGACAGTGGCTGCTTCGTGCAAAATGCCGTCGATGCGCAAACGGACTTTGATGCCGTCTTCTTCGGCTTCGATGTGAATGTCAGACGCATTGCCTTTTAAAGCGGCGCTGATTATCAAAGTTACCAAATCCGTTGTGGTTATTTTTTTGAGTTTTTCCTGAAGGTCTTTAAAATTGGAGATTTCTTTTTCAAAACGCTGCAAGTCTTCGCTCGAAATTTTTACGCCGTAAGATACTTCTATTGTTTTTGGCAATGCCTCATAAAGTTTGATGCCAAATTGCAGGCTGGATTCCGAGCAATAGTAAACGTGCACGTCTGACGCGAAATCTTCTGCAAATTTTTTTGCCAGTGCAAAAACTTCTTCCGTTGGTTTGGATGTCGCTAACCGAATTTCGTCCGTGACTTTAAGAAATACGATAGTCTTTTTTTCCTCGGCGTCTTCTTTGCTGAGTAAGATAAGAGCTTCCGGAGAAATCGGAAAACCTTTGAGGTTTATGTAGGGAAGAGAATGTTTCTCGGCCTCTCTTTGCGTTTGTCTTTCTATTTCAGAAGTCTCAATTTGCCGCATCTTTTGATCCAAGAGTTCAATTTGTGACATCTCATCCTGGCTCTTGGTTTTTTTGAGCGCGGTCGTTGCTTTTTTTGCGCCTTTAAAAATACCGGGACCGGATGCGCCGGACGCAACGGGAGCAGTCGGTTTTTTGAGCAGGTCTTCAATCGACGGCGTCTTAGGTTTTTGTGACGGAGAAGGCATAAGCAAGTAACTTCTGTCCGGTTCTGTTGTTAGGATTGCGGGATGTCTGTTTTATGCGTGGCAAAACGAAATAGTCTGTGAAGTTTTGGCATGACCCCGCCCTCGCCGAATTTGCGGTACATGTGCGTCCAAAGCGCGTATTGGAATGTGACGGTAAAACCGGTATAAGCCACCAAAAAGACTATGATAATTACCGCAAAAATTCCGGAGCTTAGTTGAAAGAGTGCGAAGTTTTGTCTGAATAGCGCCAAAACGTAAAGCACTGCCGGCGGAAAGATTAATATCATGAGCGCGATAAGTGCCGCAATTGTTGCGACAACGATTATCAGTGCTTGCAAAATTGCGGTTTCAATCGTTACCAGCCAATGTTGTTTGATGACCTGCCAGGCGCGTCCAAAGGCCTGAGCTAAAGTCGCACCTTGCGACATCATGGCGTTTAAGGCGTAAATCTGTAAGATGCTTAAAAAGAAAGTCAGAACAAAGAAAACGATAAAAGAAACTAAGTAGATAGCCAAGCGCAAACCGCTGTCGCGTCCGAGTACCATAGCCAAAGGTAGAGAGACCAAAAAGCGCGTAAGCCAAATGGCTGCGATAATGATGACGTTTAATACCGCGATCGGCAAAAGCGCGCGGCCGCTGACAAGCATGGCTTTTTTGATGCGTCCCAAAGAACCGTCTTTGCCGGATCCGACCGACTGGATGATAACGCCTTGGCTGATGCAGGAAAAAGCGAGCACTGCCAAAAAAATTACAGTCAAAGAAAAGATGGCAAGCAAGGCTTGAAAGAACGGCAAGAGATGAAAGCCGCCGATCCAACCAACGTGCCAAATTTGAACAACGGTTTGCCCGATAAAAATATCAGAACCTTGAGTTTGAATGGAGTTAAAAAATTTCCAACAAGCATCCAATGCACCGCCGCTATTTAACACTGCGGCAAAGATGCCAAAGATCCAAAGCAGTGGATTGCGCCAAGCGGTTTTTAGCGCCTGGGGTAAGACCTCGCGGTAAACCGGGCGGTCGTGTGGAATGATCGATTTGCTTTTTAACATATGGCAACATTATAACACAAAAGACGCGCAAAGGCGTCTTTAACGGACCATGAGGACCATGCGGACACGGTGGACGTTCTTGTTACGTCTGGTCCGCGTGGTCCTCTGGGTTTGTTTATGTGTTATCCGGTCTGTTTGCCGGATTGGCGGACGGAATTTCGATGGCTGCCAAAAAGGCGTCGCGTTCGAGAGTTTCTTTTTCCATCAAAACTTCTGAGACTTTGTTCATTGCACTGCGATTGTCGTTGATGATTTGCTTGGCGCGCTCGAGTGCCTCGGTTATCAACTTATCAATTTCATTATCGATCTTCTCGGCGATTTTTTCCGAGTAGTCGCGATTTTCATGGATGTTGCGGCCAAGAAAAATCATATCTTCGCGCTCGCCATACACGCGCGGTCCAAGTGCGGCGCTCATGCCCCACTGCATGACCATGTCTTTGGCAAGTTGGGTCGCGCTGCGCATATCGCTCGAAGCGCCGGTCGTAATATCTCCAAAAACAATCTGTTCCGCCGCATATCCTCCGAGCATGACTGACAAATCTTCCACGTACTCTTCGCGAGCGCGCATGTGCCTATCCTCGGTCGGGGTTTTGATCGTATAACCGGCAGCACGTCCGCGAGAGATAATGCTGATTTTTTGTACCGGATCGGCGTGCGGCAGCATGTGAGCAATCAAGGCGTGGCCGACTTCATGAAAGGCGGTTATCTTGCGTTCATTCTCATTCATAACGCGGCTGCGGCGCTCCGGACCAAGCATTACTTTTTCGATCGATTCGAGCAGCTCGTCTTCGCTGATAGAAGTTTTGCCGCGGCGCACGGCAAGAATGGCAGCCTCGTTCATCAAGTTCATCAAATCAGCTCCTGAGAATCCCGGTGTTCTTTCTGCCAGCTTGCGCAATGAAACTCCTTTGGAGAGCGGCTTGTGCTTGCCGTGGATTTTAAGAATCGCTTCGCGGTCATCAATATCCGGGGGATCGAGCATAATGCGCCTGTCAAAACGTCCCGGACGCAACAATGCGGGATCCAGCACGTCTGGTCTGTTTGTCGCCGCGATCATGATAACGCCGGCGTTTGGTTCAAAGCCATCCATCTCCACAAGTATCTGGTTCAAAGTTTGTTCGCGTTCATCGTGAGATCCGCCCAAGCCGGAACCGCGCTGGCGTCCAACCGCATCAATTTCATCAACGAATACAATACATGGAGCGTTCTTTTTGGCGCGGGCAAACAGATCGCGAACGCGCGAGGCGCCGACGCCCACAAACATTTCAACAAATTCAGAACCGCTCATAAAGTAAAAAGGCACGCCGGCTTCGCCTGCGACGGCTTTGGCGAGCAATGTCTTTCCCGTGCCCGGAGCGCCCATAAGCAAAACGCCTTTGGGAATTTTTGCACCGAAAGACGAAAACTTTTCCGGAGTCTTTAAAAATTCCACAATCTCCATCAGTTCGTGTTTGGCCTCTCTTACTCCTGCAACATCCTTAAACATGACTTTGTCTTTCGCGTCTTTTGAAATTTCGTGTCCGGCACCCTGTCCAAAAGAAAGGGCCTTGTTATTTTGTCCTTGAACCTGGCGAAAGAAAAACCACATGATTCCGATGAGCAGCAAAATCGTCAAAATATTTGGCAACAGCAGCGATGCCCAATAATTGAAGCCGCTGGCTTCTTTTATCTCTGTCGGTATTGCAAGCATGCGATCCGCGTCAACACCGTAATTTTTGAATATCGTAGAAATGGAATCGCCAGGTTCTTTTTCGGCCTTGGCCTTTGACCCATCTTTGTAAGTCGCTTCAATCACATCACCGCTGACAACGAGGTTGGTGACGTTGCCTTTTTGTACATCGCTCGCCAATGTGGCAATATCAGTCGTTTTGGTCGTATCAAGCGAAGTTGTCGCCAAAATAGCACCCAATATAACCATGGCAACGGCGAATATAATGATGTTTCTGACTGTTTGTTTCATATCTAACGAAGTTTATCAGGTTTACCAGGTTAATCAAGTAATTTTAGGCTCGATGGTCATCATCCAGCGCCAACTGACTTTTTCATTGTTTTTACCGGTAAAACCAAACCATATGTGATTGAAGAAACTTCTTTCAATTCGGCGCATGGGCTTGTCCAGCTCCGGGTCGTCCATATAGATGTATTTTTTATCAAGTCCGATGACTACTGCGTAATGATCATCGTAATCACTGAACCAGTCCACGATGACAGGCGTTTTTTTGCGATTGATCCAAGTGTCCAGATCTTTAAAGGTCGCACGTTCTTTTGTATAAGTTTTAAAACCATGGACTTCTGCGGCTTTGACAAGGCCTTCGTGGAAAGTGCCGATTTTTGCGACCGTGCCTGCAATACGTCCCAGTTTAATTTCGCTAGCCTCGACTCCGTAATGTGAAAATAAAATCTTCAAAGATGCCGGTCCGCAGTAGCCGGGCCGTTCGCGGTAGTGTTTAACCTTTAACGGTTTTATAACTTTTGACATATTTTTTCATGAATTGTTCTTTAGTCAGTCCGCGTTTATAACCCGGATCGCCCGGATAAATTCCGCCCGCGGAACGTCGCGACAGTCTTTCGCCGGCTGTCGCAAATTCATGCGCCGGTTCATAAGACATGCCTGCGGACATCAGATTACGTTCAATGGTTTCGTGTAGCAGAACGTGGGGCAAATCGCGCGGATCCATCAGAGAGTCGATCCAAATTTCGTTTTTTGGAATGTAGCCGTAAACAAAATCGTGTCCGCCGCAGACCCATTCAGGGTCAATGTATTTGCGCACGATGCTTCCATCGACGTGGCGGATGGCCAGCCTATTTTTCTTTTGAGTTTTGATGACGAAATCAGGAGCATCGCCCAAATGTTTCGCATTTTTCAAATCCCGCTTTCTTATCTCGTGGTACGTTCCGTTTTGTTTGCCGTACCATCTTAATTCGAATTTCAACAGATGAGAGGTCTCTTTTTTGAAGCGATGGTCTATCCAGATTTCACCGCGCGGAATATAAAATTTGGGAGAATATTCGGTCGGATCGTCTACGTGCAAGTGCACGAGATTAAAGTCCGTATCCAGCGTCTGCCGTATCTTATATCCGTCGACGTAAGCGATTTTCATGTACATAATTTAGCAAAACGCCCGACTAATGTCGAGCGTTTTTGCTTTGCGATTTTTAATTTTATTTCTTCTCCGCTTCCACTTTGTCTTTTTTGAGTGAAAGGCCCAAACGGTGGTTTAACGGTTCGATGGACACGATACGGAAATCAAATTCATCTCCGATGCGTGCGATTTCGTTTACATCTTTGACCGGCTTGTCGGCCAGTTCGCTGATGTGAGCAAGGCCGTGAATATCAGGATCAAGCTCGACAAAGAGTCCAAAGGGATTGATCTTGAGCACGCGGCCTTTGACCCAGTCGCCCTCTTTGTATTTTTTGCTGACATTGACCCACGGATCTTCCACCAGCTTTTTCATTGAGAGGAAGATTTTCGAGCCTTCCAAGTTGATGATTTCTGCGCGGACGCGGTCGCCAATTTTGAGCACGTCGCGCGGGTGGTCGATGCGTTGCCAGGCGATTTCGCTGATGTGCACCAAGCCTTCCAGATTGGCGTCAAATTTGATGAAAGCGCCAAAGTCCGTAACGGCCGTAACATTGCCCTCCACCGTATCTCCGACTTTATATTTGGAGATGACGCTTTCCTGTTTGGTTTCCCAAACGGCTTTTTCGGAAACAATGAATTTGCCTTCTTCCTCGTTTACGTCGATGACTTTAACTTCCAAATCGCGCGTAACCAACTCTTTGAGTTTTTCCAAAATGCGGTTCTTTTCGCCGCCCTGCACGCGGGGATAATTCTCGGGTGAAAGCTGCGAAACAGGCAAAAATCCGGTGATGCCTTCCAAGCGCACAATGAGTCCGCCTTTGTTGGCCTCGAGAATGCGTGCGGTAACAACCACTCCGCTCGTAAAAAGTTCTTTGATTTTTTCCCAGGTCTTTTTGCGGCCTGCACCCTTAAGGCTTAATTCCAGTTCGCCGAATTCGTTGTCCAAATCAACCACTGTTGCATCGATTTCGTCGCCTACTGCGAGCACGGCTTGCGGATCAAGTTCCGGCCCTCGGACCAAGCCAACGGCCAGGCCTCCGATGTCGATTCTGACTTCGTTGCGACCCACGGAGATGACTTTGCCGTGCACCACATCCCCGGGTTTGGGATAGTTTGTATAAATTTTGTCTTCGAGCAGTTTGCCGATCTCGCTGGTTTGATTTTCAGGAGCAATTTTTGTTGACATAACTATTGAACATTAGCCGCACCTAAACCGTGCAGCCGCTTCCACGCTGTAGAGACGCACAATCTTGCGTCTAACCGCACGGAAACGTGAGTTTTTTAAGTAGCCAAAGTCTACAGTATATAGCCGATTTTGGCAATAGTCGCAGTTGACCTTATCTTAGCCAAGGATTAACCTTTAACCGCTCTCCAGGAGCGGGAGCGGAAAAGGAAGGTTTGTACCATGGAAAAGTCATTGTCAGAGATCGCCAAAGCAACATCGTCCTCTGATCGGAATATGAGCTGGGAAGACTGGCTCGCTGGGCTGGAGAAGACAAGGGGGCCGCTATTCATTGCCTATCTCCAGACGATCTTTGATTTCGAGTGGCAAGCAAAGGCAGTCAACTGGCTGCTGGATCTTCTCGAAGAGAAAGATGTATCAGGGTACTGTATTGAGATACCGGGCAAGCTCAATCCACAATATGGTCCGCCGTGGTCTGTGACTGGTTGTCACTTAGTCGCAGCTGAACTTCTTATCTTTAAGTACTTGAACTGCGAACCGTATGACAACAGGTACCCCGAGTTGATTAACTGGGCAAAGGATTTCGTCCAGCAACCTGCGCTGTTCGGCCGCGTGTTGAGTGTCTTACTGCTCCATAGGCCGGACAGCTTCTTTGATCGTAACGATATGCATCCGCAGTCGTCGGTTAAAAAATTCCTCAAACGCTGCAGGCAGGCCGGTGATTTCATGAAGGCTCAAGGTGATGATTTCAGGGGAGTCGTGGCGCAACATCGAGTGGCGTACTTCGAAGTGCTGATCGCTTTCGGCCTGTCGGATTGGATTCATGAGTGTAGCGATGAGACTCTAGAGGCGCTGCGCAGCATCGTCTTCGCTCGGTCTATTCCCGGAGAAGTAATAGTACGGCGTTTTGGAAATCTTCAGGAGGCTTTGGGGGATGATTTTTCAGGCATCAGGCAGAGCGCGGCCGAAAGATTGGTAGTCTTACAGGAAAAAAAGAGGTCGCGAGGTACGATGGGTAAGATGGACATGAAGTAGAGAGCCTCCAACTTGTAATACGTTTAATGCTTCACGCATCACGTGTTACATCGTCGCCGGTAACCACTCCGGCTTTTTTTATTTAAGATAATTACCAACGGGGTAGTTACGAAAGTTTTAGAAGTTGTTGAGTCTAACTCATTCTAACTTTCTCTTACCCAAGAGAAAGAACCGCATCATCCTTGTGTCGGTGAGTTTTTCAGAACCCTCTCTTGGGTAAGAGAGGGCAGGGTGAGTTATGCTGTATGACTTACGGACAATCATTACGCCTGGTCCGCTTGTCCCTGTGTTATAATACTGTGAGTATGGAAAACCTGTTTCTAAACATCAAAGACCGCAATCAGCTTGTAGATTTTCTTGCCGAGTGGTCCGGCTTCGCATCTGTCGAAACGCAACAAAAGTCCGACGAGCTGGTAAGAGCTTATGATGACGGAGAAAAGACGGATAAGACGGAGCTCGCGGAGTTTGTGATGGAGCTGGCAAAAGAGGTTTGGTCGGTGCGTTTTGCTTTGACGAGATTTTTTAAGGAAGAAGGTGCGCTTATCGAATGGGACAGAGTTTTGCAGGCGGTCAGCAAATCGACTGCGCATCTGATGGAAAGATTCCGCCGCGATTCGGGATGCAGTGGAGTTGACTGCGTGTTGGATCACGAAGATGTTGATATGACTTTGCATGACGATGAACGTCACGAAATAGAGAAAGTACGCCATCATTTGATGCAAGATTATTGGACATCGCATCCAAAGACGCTCGAATCATTACTCGAAGAAGGACGGGAATTGCAAAAAGGTTATGAAAAACGCTTGTCGGATTTGCAGGCTTTAACAGACGGCTGGCCGGCTCTTTTAGCCGAGGAGGTTAATGCAAAAGTAAAAAGTTACCAGGATGAAATATATTTTAAAGGCAATGTCGTTCCACTCCAGACATTGGATGAGGAACTAGCCTATTACACCGAGCAAAAAGAGTTGCCTATAGATGGTTCGTGAGTTGTCTTGCGACGTACAGCATAACTCACTCTAGCTCTCTTACCCAAGAGAGTACCTCATCATCCTTGTGTAAGTCAGTTTTATTGTTCGACAGTTCGGCAGAACCCTCTCTTGGGTAAGAGAGGGCAGGGTGAGTTATGCTATTCAACTGTCATCACCACCCTCGGGACCAATTCGTCCCGATTGTTTTTTGCAAAACCCACGTGCAGTGACGTACCCGATGTGCCGTAGGCGGACGAGACAAAAATGTCGCGCGTGTCTGGGAGCACACTGACGGCGCTGCGTCCGTTGAATGATGTTAGGTGATTGCGATAATCAAGCATCAGCCAATTTTTGCCGTCCCATACGATGTCTGATTCGGGGAAGAATTTTATGGCTTTGTTTTTTTGATCAACGCAAGCGCGAAAATGCGCGTCCAATTTGTAGCTAGATCTTCCATCAAAATATGTCGCGGTCACTTTTGGGGTTTTTGCGTCCGTCTGCGCGGTAACTATCAAAGCTGCCGCACCGTTGGAGCCGATAGACGTCGTTTTGTTCATCAATCCCAAACGCCGGCCAACATCTTGAAAATTTTGACCGTCAAAAAAATAGCAGTGCTTATCCGGTCCTGTTTCGACAACCATAAGCCAGCCGTATTTGAGAGCATAGAAGTCCATCTTGTCAAAACCGCTGTCCATCAAATTTTTTGGCAATGGAATGTTGGCGATCGTTTTTAGCGAGCTTTGCCAAACAAATAAACTTCTGGACGTTGGAATAATCCAAAGCCCGCGTTTGCCGATGATTTGCCCGACCCATTCTTGAGGGGGCAGACTCGCCATGACTCCGCTTGCATTTTTCCAGTACATGCCATCGTATAAAAACGCCAAATCAGGCTGCGAATACCACGGACTGCTGTCGCCGACTACAATCCAGCCTTGTCCGTCGGATGCGACTTGGCGGATTTTTTGAAAGCCGAATTTTTTTAGATCAGGTGTCAGATCAAAAATTTTTTGCTGCGACGTGACTTGAAAAAGTTGATTTGGATTTCCGACCAGCCACTCCGTGCCGCGGCTGGACGCGAACGAAAGCAGGGGATAGTCAGCTGTTTCGTCCAAAGTAGTTGTCGGTATCTGCGCTGAAAGATCTGTCCAATTTAAAGACGCGGCCATTGCGGAATTGACCGTCAAAGTGCCAAACACCAAGGCCATTAAAACGGCAAATGAAAGTCTTTGACGTAGCATAATTCGATATACCTTGCCTTATCCGGCTCAAAAGTCAACCCAAAACAAAACCCCCGCCTTTCGGCAGGAGCTTTGCGGTACTTGGTCATGGCCAACGATGATACATCGTCCTAGGTACTTGGTCCTGGTTGCTTAGTTACTTGTTAACCAGGACTCCGTACCTAGGACCATTTGTACCAAAGTCTTTCGTACCTAGGACCTTACTTCTTATATATCGTCTTATATCCGTTCCAAATGCTGTTGCCCAGGTTGTCGATCAACTTGGCGCCGTAAGTCAGCGAGTTGGTTGAATATGAATTGGTGTAAGAGCATGCGCTGTTTCCGTCGGTGCAGGTCTTTACCAAATCAGCATTCACGTAGAGCTCGATTTTTTGGATGCCGTTGCCGTCGCTGCCGTTGGCTGTAAACGTGATGCTCTGTCCGGCGTTGTAGCCGCTGTCAGCATTTGAGCTGATCGAAAGTGAACCCTGCACGTCGTTTTGGTTATTGTTATCTTGGTTATTGGTTATTTCTGTCAGATTGACGTTGCGCGTATCGGACCACGAGACATTGGAATTGTTGTCTGTGACTCTGACTTGAATCGGCAAGTTAGTTGCGCCCGAGTAATCGCCGGTGTAAACCGTGGCACTGCAATTGGCGGATGTGTTGTAGCTTGAATTGCAGGTTTGTTTAACCGCGTTGTTCACGTAGATTTCCATCTTTTGGATACCGTTGCCGTCGTAGGCTGTGGCATTAACCGTGAATGATTCGTTGCGGTTGTAAGTTGATTTGTCCGGCGAGAGCGACAAGGTTACGGTCGAATTGTAATTGTCGTTGTACTGACTTCCGATCTGGACATATTTGATGGCTGACCACGAAGTGTTGTAGTTGCCGTCCGTGATTTTGGCTTGCAAAGGCAATGACATCGAACCGCTGGTGTAGCTTGAGCCAACGACGTTTGCCGCAAAAGTTGCGTATGTCGTATTGCTGAAAGTCTGCGAGTTTACCAACACATTGTTGGCATACAAGTCGATGCGTCTGATGCCATCCGGATCATTGGCCTGCGCAGTCAGCGTGAATGATTCGCTTAAACCGTAAGATGTACGTCCGCCGGTTGTCGAAAGAGTCACATCGGCGTTTGTGTTGTTGTTCGAAGAACTTGTGATGTAGAGCTGCGGATTGTTTGTCGACCAAACCGTGTAACCGTAGCGGTCGGTAGCCTTGCTCTTTAAAGTCACATAAGTGCCTTGCGAATAATTGTTGCCATTGATTGAACGGCTGCAAGTTTGCTGTGAATTTGTTATGTCGGAATAAGTACACGTGCCGACCAAACTGTCGTTGGCGTACAAATCCAATTGACGCAAACCGTTGGCGGATGTGCCGTAAAAATTGATCGAGCGGTTTTCGTTGCGGCCGAGGCTGGTTGAACCGTTAACGTCAACGTACGTCGAAAGCGAATTCGAAGTATTGTTGTAGTTGGTGTTCAAATACAACGTTTGGCTGGTGGCCTGGCGTCCAAAATAATCGGTTGCGCGAACGTAAACCGGAATCGAATTCAAGTTGGAATAATTGCTGCCGTAGATCGTCACCTGGCAAGACTGCGTGCCGTAAGCGCGATTGAAACTGCAGGTTTTTTTAACCACGCCGTTTACGATAATCTCCATCTTTTGCAAACCATCGCCGGCATTTGCTTGCGACATGATTGTCTTGCTGTCGCTCGAAGAAAAGTCCGTTCCCGAAGGATCGGTCCAAACCCAGGTCGACAAATTGCCGTTGGTACCGGTGTTGTTTTGATTGTAGTTATAATTATAGTTCGAATTGTAGTCCGTCACGGTGTAAGTGCCGAGCCAGCTCCAAGCCTCTTGTCCGGCATTTGTAACAACTTTGCCGTTAAAAGACACGATACTGCCGACATTGTAATCATTACCATTCAAACCGACGCTGCATGTTCCGTATGTGCTGTTGATTGAGCAGCTTTTTTTGACGATGCCGTTGACGTAGATTTCGATGCGGTTGATTCCGCCGCTCGAAGAACCGGTGATAGTCGCGTTGTTTGTCGTACCGCGCATCAAATACGGCGTGCTATTGTCCACGGTCATGTTGGCCGTAACATCATTTCCGTAGAATTGGATGATGCTGGCAGGAACATAAGCGACTTTGTTTTTGCCGCTGGTGATTTTGGCAAAAGCGCCGACGTTGGAGTTAAGCTGCCAAGAATTCGGGTTGATGCTCATCGAACATTCCGTGTTCTTTTTTGTATTGCCCGGCGAGCAAGTCTTTTGATAAACATCGTTGATGTAGAGTTCGATTGTTTTGATGCCGTCATTTGACTGCGCGCCGACAGTGTAAACCGGGTTTGTGGTGTTGGCTTGATATTTTTGATCCGGATTAAACCATGACCAATATGTAATCTTATTTTTTGTACCGTTTATCGTGCCGACTTTGATGCTTGTATCGTAGTTGGAATTGTAAGTGGTGGCAGGAACATAAGTTGAATTGTCGACGTAGTTAACGCCTTCATCAACGCGCACCAATTTTGCCGTCAAAGGCGAAGTCGGTGCGCTTGAACCGATGGAAGAAACCGCGCCGCCCAAAAGATACGTACCGCTGCCACTGCCGGCTACGGTCGTGAAATAGTCGTCAGTTTTACCAAGATATTCGAAGGTTGAATTGTTGAGACGGTAAAGTTTTTTATCTTGCACAATCATCCAAGATTTTCCATTGTAACCTACGATTGCTCCGAACCAATAAGAGGGCATTGAGGATTGCGGAACAGATCGGAAAGACGAACCGTCAAAAATATAAGCGAAAGTTGAATCGGTTTTAATATCGATATAGCCGCCGATCAAAACGTTTTGGCCATTTGAGACCATGGTTACTATCGCGCCGTTCGGGTCATTGGGAGCGGTTAGTTTTGTCTTATTGCCGTCTTTGTCAATTTTTTCAAAGTGTTCCACTCCGTAGACGTCTCCCCACTTAGCCAACCAATTACCCTGAATCGGTTGAAGAGCAAATTCCAGTGTAGCGCCGACTGGTGATCCATTAGAGCGCACGTAGTATTGATAGTGACTGTATTGGTGCGGTGTAAAATTCGCAAGTTGCACCGTACGCGTGACATTGCTTGTAGGTGTATATAGAATGACGCGACCGTAGCTTGTCACAATACCCCATGTGCCGTTTTGACCTGAAATTTGGATGAGACTTTCATCGGAGTATAATTTTTGTCGTATTTGGGATGTCAGATTAGTGAACGAGCCGTTGTACGCCAGCGCTTCGATTGAGTTGTTGCGCTGAGCGACATTTTTTAAAAACAATACAGACGAACCATCGCTCACGATATCGTCCACGCGTGAAATACCGGCATTGCGAACATCAACTGTAATATCGTCTACTACGGAACCATCAGTCTTCCAAACATGACCGCCTGACCAGAGCTCCTGGCCGTCTGTCATGTACCAATAAGGCTCGGCGCGGGCGATCACCCAAACCGGGCGATTTTCGCGTATAGAAAGTTTGTCTGAAATGTCAGACCACTGCCATGCGCCGGTGTAGGCCGAGGCCTGCGTGGGCACAATCGAGACGATGCTCGAGATCACCAAAGCGGCGACCATGAGACGATTCATGAATGTGTTCATATATATTTTGGCTTAGTTAAGCTCTTTTTTTAATCTATCTTTATCGCGCTAATACACGTAAAGAATACGTGAATATAGCAGAAATTTGCGATTTTGTCAATCCTACCATCATTTACCCACTAACAGATAAACTTGTCCAGCCGGGTGAAGTCGCGGACCAGGTGGAATAACGGACCATGCGGACAAGACGGAAAACGTCAGAAAAGCTATTTATTCTTACGCCATTGTCCGCGTTGTCCGCTCTAGTCCGCACAGTCCCTCTTTTTTTAACGCTGTTTTCATATTGACAAACCCCCATTTTCTGCTTATCTTTCTTTATTCCCGCAATGGCTGTTGAACCTTCCATCCTCAAGAAAGAGGTGTGTCATGTCGAATCTCATCGAATTGCCTCAGAATCACTACTGCGTGCCCGTCACTTACGCCCCTATGCCGTCCCGTGCTGATCTCGAGAAAGAGTTCGGCAAGAAAAATGTTTCAATCATCTTCGATGGCAGGGAATGGAAGCTACACTCCTCTTGCGTCGGTATGAGCCGTATGCCGGGGGATCGAATCTTTTGCGTTCATGAAGTCGAACATTACCGGGTGAGGGAGGAAGTGATTGCCTGGGGTCTCACGGAACGCACGGTAATTACTCCGTACGGCTTACGTTCCGCAATCCACGAGGAAACCTACGAGTTCAGTAAAGCCCATCCCGAACTCGCGGATTATGTGAGCCTCGGTTCGTCCGCGCTGCACGACGACGGCGAGTGTGTCGCGATTGTGTGGTTCAACGGCAGGCAACGCACTCTCGACCGTTGTCGGATCGACGACTTGTTCATGATAAGGGGTAGTCTAGCTCTGTTCGTCGCCATCACGGAAGACGATCTCCGCGGGCGGGCGGCGGGGTGAGCTTTCGGGTTTCGTCTTTGTCCGGTGCATGATCTCGACGTTCTGTCGGGGAGTGCGCCGGGCTTTTTTAATTGACAAAAGACGACGGAAAACCTCAGTCTCGTCGGACTCGCCAGCTCCTTTATCAAGGAGCAGTTTTAAGCAACTTGGCAACAAAATAACTAACCCCTTGATAAAGGGGCAGGGGTTTTTGGACGCTATTCAACCCAAAACGATTCGTTCAATCGCCATAACCCATTCATTCACTTTCGCCGGATGGCAAAATAGAGTTCCGCGCGGAGCTGTTTGCGGGAGGGCGCCGGCGGTTGAGGCGATGCAAGGAGCGTGGAATTGGGTTGCTTCGTGAAGAGGAAGACCGAAGCCTTCGTACCAAGAGGGATAGATGAGCATCGTGCAATACTTATATAAAAATCGCAGTTCAACGTCATCAACCAAATCAGGTGCTTGAATATATTCGAGCGGACAATTTTTGTCGTCGCATTTAACTTTTCCGCCTAACACAACCGGTACTAAATTGTATGTTGAATGTTGCATGTTGAATGTTGAAATCGCTTGCAATCCCGTGCGGATATTTTTGCGCGCATCAGATCCTCCAAGGAGCAGCGCGAATTGTTTGACCTCCATAGGCAGCCATTGCGGTCGTCTGTCGTAAGATGCGGTGATGCCAAAGTTCATGGGAGGAATGACGGTCGTCTTGTCAGAATTGACGTTAAACAGTTTTATGACGTCGTGTCGCGTTTGTTCTGAAACGCAATCAAGATGAGTCGCTTGCTCGATGAGTCGCTTGACCGGCAAAAGTTTATGCCAAAAGCGACGTTTGATGGAAAACCAGCGAGGTTCGATTAAAAAAGACAAGTCGTGAACAAGCAGATGATACGGCCTGTGCATTCGTCCGATAAATCCGATGTTGGGCAAAAGAACGAGATCGATTTTGCCGACGCGTTTTTCCGCAACGCGCGAAAGCGAGACAATCCTCATCAGCGCAAGCGAAGTCCAAAGTTTGTTAGGAATGCGCAGGTGCAAGTATTTATATTTATTCTGCTCGCAAAAGTCTTGAACTGCGGGTGAAGGTCGCAGGCCGGTCGTGACGCAAACGACTTCCTCTCTGTCATCCTCGGGCGAAGTCATGCCCCCCCTTTTGTCATCCTTCCGCCTGAGGCGGAGGGATCCAGTAGAATCAACCTGTTCCAATTTATTATATTGGATCCCCGCATCCGCGAGGATGATAAAAGGGCTCTCAGTAACAGAAGATGGATCGATGTTACGTGTTACATGTTTTGTGTTACATGACGTAATCCAAAACCTCGCAGCGCGGCCGACACCGCCGCTGTGTTCGTCGGCGATACTGCGGGCGTCAATCAAAATACGGGGCATAAACATTGCCAAGCAAAGCCTCTTCCGAAATGCTGTACGTCTCCAGATTGAGCTGGTGGGCGATGCTCTTTAAAAGTTTTTCTTCGAATGCTGCGAATGAAAAATTTTCTGCGTGTCGTCTTATTTCTTCCGGCTTGTAGTCGTCGGATCTATATCTGATAACAGCGTCTCCGATATCTTCCCAAGCCTGTACGTCGATAAATTTTCCGGTTTTGTCCGCAACTACGGTTTCCGCAGACCCGCCTTGCCCAAATGCAATAACCGGACGTCCGGCGGCCATTGCTTCTATCGTAGTAATTCCAAAATCTTCTATTTGCGGATTGATGAACCCGACGGCATGGCGATAAAGTTTGATCTTATCCGCGTCGCTGACTGCGCCAACGAATTTTGTTTTGCGCCCGGCCATCTTTTTTAATTTTTTAAGTTCGGGCCCGACTCCAAAAACAATCAGCGGCATGTTAAGTTTAGCGAATGCTTTAACAATCAAATCAAATTTTTTGTATGCAACCAAACGCCCGCCGGCCAACCAATACTCGCCCGGATGGCGCGACATTGGAATTCGTTCAACATCAACCGGCGGATGGATGACGCTTGCATCGCGATTGTAGTGCCGTTTGATGCGCTTTCTGCTTGTCTCTGAATTTGTGATTAAAAAGTCCGGTCTGTCGGCTGCGATTTTGTCCCAGACTCGCAAACGGTGCAAAAGCCAAGGCAAAATATTGCGAATGACTTTGGGTTGCGGCAAGTCCGCCAAATATCCAATGCGTTGTTCCCATAAAAATCGCGTCGGTGTGTGCATGTAACAAAAATGTTTGGAACCTGCAGGCGCGATCACGCCTTTGGCAAATGAACTGGATGACGAAATAATCAGGTCGTAACCGGAAAGATCCAAATGTTCGACGGCGATGGGGAGAATCGGCAAATACCATTGATAATGGCTTTTTGCGAGCGGCCAATTGTTCAAAAAAGACGTGACAATCGTCTTGTTTTTAAAATCAGGATGCGAATGTTTTTGGTTGTAGACGGTAACGTGCGTTTTGGCCTGCGGAAAGATGCGCTGAAAAGCCGCCAAGACTCTTTCCGCACCGCCGTCTTGCACCAAATAATCGTGCACCAACGCAATGCGCATTTTAGCCAGTTCGTCTTTGATTTTTTGCACATCGGATTGCATGCGGTAATTTTAACGGGCATGCACAAACTTGTCGGCTGGGAATGTCAAGGATGGCAAATGATGATTTACGCAATTTTGCATTCACTGCTATAATCAAATCAAATTTATGTCTGACTTTAAGAAGCTATTCAAACCATTGGGACTGAACGACAGCGAAATTGCCATCTATTTATTGTGTTTGGAAATAGGTCCGGCGCAACCGCAGGCACTGGCAAAACAATCCGGTTTTTCGAGGCCATCGACTTATCAGGCTATCGATCAGCTGGTGAACAAGGGTCTGATGAGTTCTGTGCTAAAAGGTAAAAGGCGTGTTTATGCGGCCGAACCGCCGGAAAGGATTTTGCATTTTGGTCAGACGAAACTTAAAGAATTGGAGATTAAAGTCAAAGAAATAGCCGATAACATGGATGAACTTAACGGTTTGCGTAAAGGCGATAAGCCGAGCGTTAAATTTTTTGAGGGCGCAGGCGGTATCAAGTCGATTTTATCTGATTTGGTCGATTCAAAACCCGAGATGACTTATGAGATCACGGATGTGAATGCCGTGAAAAACGTTTTTGCGCTCGATGAGCTTAAGGCTGCACATAAGATTATGGAAAACGCCAAAGGCAAAGGCAGGGCATTTTTGGGCGGCGACGTTAAGTATGTGAGAAAGGGTGTAGAAGCGAAATTATTGCCGAAAGATGAGTATTCGATTGCCGGAGACGTTTTGGTTTTTGGAAATAAAACCGCTTTGGTTTCTTACAAAGGCAAAGCTGTCGGCGTAGTTATTGAAAATGAAGAAATCGCAAATACTTTAAAAACACTGTTTGATATCGCTTGGAAGTCTTCCGATGGTTTTAAAAAATTGGATTAATAACCCTTTATAACGCATAAGCTCCGCTACTCAAGTGTTGAGTGCGGAGCTCTTTGCTGTCAGCCACCTGAACCCATGACTGCCTCCTTTGGTTGCGGACGATTCTTCTTTTGCGCTTGGATAGACATCTTTTTGCGCTGAAGTAGAAGTAATCGTTGACGAATAAACTGCTGCAGTCTTCGTCCGCACCGTATCTGGAGGTTAGGGCAGGTTTTCTAGATTGGGCAAACAGCAAGAAAGGGTGGGAGTGACCCGTCGAAGGGTTGTCCTTCGTTTCGAATCATCGCCACAAACTATCAGGTTTTTGCCTTTTTGTCAAGCCTAAGAGTTACAAAAAAACTTTATTGTTTGAAAAATGAATTTGTATTAAGCGACTAGTTTTCTATAAAAAGTAGGCATTAAGCTTATTATAAATTTGCTAAGTTTACAATAATTATTACAATTATTTAAAATTTAATAAAGCGACACTTGACAAATATTTCGAACCGTGCTATAGTCCCTTTCGTTAACGGATGAGGAGGGAAGGCGGTACCTTACAATCACTAAAAACGACCCGGAATGCTTGCCGGGAAAGCGAGTCAATCCAAAGCCGTTCGGCATAGTTCCGAACGAAACGGGAAAGGCTCGCCCTCGTGTGGTTTGCGGGGAACACCAGTTCCTCGTCCTGCTGGATAGAAGCATAAATCCTGCGGGTCGAGGAGCTTTGATTTCCAACAACCATGTACGAGGAGAACGACCATGACGACCATGACCATCGCCCAGGCTCTGCGCAGGATCAAGAAGAACAAGGGCCGCGTGGCCGAGCTCAAGGCGCGCGCCACCCAGTCCGTCTCGTACGAGGCGGGCAAGAAACCGGTGTTCGACTTCAAGGCCTTGCGAGAGAATCTCTCCAAGACCAAGGAGGAGCTCATCCGGTTGGAGGCGGCCGTAACCGTGGCCAACGCTAACGCACGCATCTTGTTCGAGGGGCGCGACATGCCGCTCGCCGAGGCCGTGCGCCGACTCCAGGAGCTCAAGGACGACATGTCCTGGCTCCCGCAGCTCAACGTCCGCGAGGGTGTTGAGCGCGTCGCGGACTACGAGTTCGACCCGGAGAAGGAGCGGCAGATCCGCGTCACGCGCGAGACGGTCTGGGCATCGGAGCTCAGCGAGTTGGAGCGCGTGTCCGAGATCGATTCGTTGCGCGACCGCTTCGAGCGGTTGAACGACTTGGTCGAGCAAGCAAACCACCGCACCGAGGTTGCGCCTACGTGAGCTAATCACGCAGGCGCCCGGAGCGGTCAGGGCTGGAAGGGCGGCGCATGTGAAAGGTGAGTCGTGGTCGCTTCCAATCGTTTGTCGTAATGTCGTTCCCGTTTTCGGGTCCGGACAAAGCGACGGCGATCGGAAATGGCGATTTATAACAAAGATCTTGACGATGACACCGATGCAAGCGGTCAAGGTTCAGAGCGTAAGCTGTGACTTTGAGCCATAAGCAATCAAGGTGAGACGTCAGCGGTCAATGTTTCCACGGCAAGCCGGCTATGTGCGTCGTTCCTTCCCCAACTCTTTCACGCGAGCTGTATTCTGCGCTCGCGTCGCTTCTCTCAATTCTGAATAACTTCGGAATTGGAAGATGGCGAAGCTCATTAAAATCAAAATTCCGGTCAAGCCACGATTTTCTGAATAATTCGGAAGATAGTGGCTGGACCGGGTGATGCACGATCACCGGGCGGTTTGCGGGCAACGGCCGCTGGCGCGGTGGTTGTTGCGGGGGAGTCCCTCCTTCCGGCGATGTGCCGGATCCGCGAGTGGCACGGAAAAAACCGTGTCCTCGGCGCCCCAAATTGGGTTGTCGAGATCGTGTTCGGGGCAAAGCCTGTGCGAAGGCTTTGCATCGAGATGGTCGTCGCCGCTCATTGCGGGCGGCCATCAATGGGGGTTGCGCAACTCCCAAATCCTTTGTCGGCGTGGTTGGCCAATCACGTTGAACGACAGGGGAACGTGCGTTGAGCACGAAGTGCCCTTGGGCACATCGCACAACTATCTTCCGGCCGAGCGGCAATCACTGCGCTCGCGCCTCATCTTTCCTCCACGACTCTGTCGCGGAAAAAAGAGGAGGCAATTTCGTCTCCAACCATCAAGCCCTGGAGGCTGACATGTCACGTGAAAGCTTTGCTCAGGAACGCAGGCTGATGTGCGAAGAGTTCGGTGCGCCGACCCCAAGCGACATTGCTATGCGGGCATACGCAGATGCAAGTTTTCGTCGCAGGGCGAGCAATTTCCGACGAGCGACGGTCAAGATCGACCTAAACGTTGGTGATGTTGTCTGCGACAGCCGTTTGGGGATCTGCGTGATCACCAGGCGAAGCGGGGACATGATCTATCTGCGCACACATCCTTCCGGGTGCCGCAGAAAGAGGTCGGTCGCCTCCATCACCGTCTACCGGACGGTCGAGACAGACGTCGTCTTCAGACCGCCGGAAACGCACGCGCATCCTTTTACCGTCTACCCCGTCAGAGGCGATGAGGAGGACGGAGAGGAATACTACAAGCGCGCCAAGCGGCTGCAGGCCTTCGTGGCCGCAAACGTTCAAGCGGATGATTGTCTGGAGCACGCTGAATATGGTGTGTTCTGGGCAAAGACCACCGTCGCCAAGCTGACCGCGGAATTCGAAGTAAAAGATTTTCCGGTCTAGCTTGCGCAAACATCTGGCCCTTCTTTCTCACCGGGCATGAACAAAAGGTGAGATTTCCCCCAAAGCAGATAACCAAGTTGTCTGGTTCGGGGGAATCGATAGGATCCCAAAACTCAAACGAAAGGAGGTGCACCTTGAACTGATAAAATCGTCCTGTCCATGTCTCAAGAAAACCGCGTCAACGGTTACACCGCGGCGATTGTCGTCGCGAATCTCTTGGGACAGAAGAGCTAACATGAGTAAGAGCATTTACCTCGGCAGCAGCAGCGACCCTCAACCCGTCTTCCGTAACGAGGCGGCGGACGCGGCCGACTGGCCGGAGGGTGCGGTGATGGCCATCGCTTTCAAAGCTGAAGATTTTCCTGGCGCAGGCTGTAAGATCCGCGCTAGCCTACCTTGCACAGAGTATTACGGTTCCGATGGGTGGCCGATCGATTTGCCCTCTGCGGTAAAGCAAGAACAGCCTTGGGAGATCAAACGAGAGCTGCAGGTTTATCCTTGGCTTTGGCGCGAAATGAAACCGAGCCATTGGGTACGCGCCCGTTCTTGCCCCGAAGCTTTCGAAATAGCCAGGAAAGAGGCCGCCATAGTTCGCGCGCTGGTAAAACATACTTCAAAACTCTGCGACGGATAGTTGCAACATTTCTCCCTCCCCATCGGGACTTTGATGGGCTTTCGTTCAAAATCGATGACTCGCTTTGCCGTGCATCACGGTGGATGGATTTGTCGATTGTGAAGGGAATCAAAAACAATCCCGCGTACTTCGACCCAGGAGAATCCAATGAAAAGGCGCGAAGAGTCGGTAAAGTCGGCGGACCACAATGATGACGAATGGGTAGAAGGTACCAGGCGTCGAGCGGCAGCCGACGGTAGGCTTATGCTTCAACACCCTTTGGCAACTGGCAAATCTTTTTCAGTCAAGCGTCGCCCGTCCGTCCAACTCGTAGTGGCTATCCTCACGTATTCCGACGACGTGGGCACGGAGAGTGAGTTGGTCAAACTCTTGAATGAGGCAGACATTCCGACCGCATGGCAAACAGTCTTTGTTGCCGGCACGCTGGGGAAAGAGCTTCGTCCTCTTCTGCACGTTCACCGCGGAGAGGGTACGGCGTTTGAACCCAGCGCGACCTCAGTGGACAGCATCAGTCCAGACAACCTGTTTGCCAGTTGGTGGACCAGCGAAGGCTATATAGGACACGCGCCGTTATCCGAGGTCGAGTACCGCTATATGCGCGACCTCCTCAATCCGGTCGGGAAACGTCGAGTGCTCATGGTCTTCGAAGCATCGAATAGCTAGTTGCTCCTCTCATCTTGCTCGCAAACACCCTGTCTGCGAGCCGCTTCCCCCAAAGCAGATAACCAAGTTGTCTGGTTCGGGGGAATCGATAGGATCCCAAAACTCAAACGAAAGGAGGTGCACCTTGAACTGATAAAATCGTCCTGTCCATGTCTCAAGAAAACCGCGTCAACGGTTACACCGCGGCGATTGTCGTCGCGAATCTCTTGGGACAGAAGAGCTAACATAAGTAAGAGCATTTACCTCGGCAGCAGCAGCGACCCTCAACCCGTCTTCCGTAACGAGGCGGCGGACGCGGCCGACTGGCCGGAGGGTGCGGTGATGGCCATCACCTTCACCGCAGAGCGCTTCAGCCATCTGGCGGTGACTGAAGGCGAGGAGTTGCCCTACACGGACTACTTCGGCGCTGATGGTTGGTCACTCGAATTGTCGTCAGAATTGAAGGCGACTCTCTCGGAGACTGTGAAGCGTGGGTTTCAGCTCCAGCCGTGGGGATGGCGGGGCTGGGGCAAGTGGGATTGGGCGCGCGCTCGTGACTTTCCCGAGCTCTTTGAGCGGGTAAGAGGGCTCGCGTCTGTCACTAGCGAATTGGTGGGACTCACGTCAAAGCTCTGCGACAGCTAGTCAACTTATTTCTCCCTCCCCATCGGGACCTTGATGGGAATCTCGCTAAAATCATTATTGCGAAATAGTGGTTCTAGCGAGATTTTTTTAAACTTTGAATCCACTTTATCGTTGCATTAAATAGTTTTTCCTCCGTTCCCGGTTCATCAAAACAGTGCGTGGCATTGGGGATTCCGACCAATTTTGTCGGGCCTTGGGCGATAGAGGCGTAATGCGCTGTGCTCTTTTTGAGTATGCCTTTGGCAGCGTAAATCGCCAGCATTGGTTTTGTGATTTTTTTAGCCATCGCATCCCAATCAAGATGCTCGGAAAAATCTTTCATTTTGCGACTGACCAAAAACTCTACACCCCAGTCGATCTTAAACAAATTTTTCGAGATTTTTTTAGCGCCAAACATTTTGATAAAATCAGGTTTGTAAGATGCATCCAATAAAATATATCCATCTATCAATTTTTGATCCGCCAACATGATTGAAGGTCCTCCGTAACTGTGACCGAGAACATAAACTTTTTTAGCCCCGTTTTTTCGTAAATAGCTTAAAGCCGCATTTATGTCTTCCGCGTGTGTTTTAAGCGTGCAGTCGGTCAAGCATCGCGTACTTGAGTCCTCTGAATCAGAATAGAGGCTAACACGCAAAGAAGAAATGCCGCGTTTGTCAAAATAGCGCGCGCCATTAAAAAAGATATGTTCATTCATGTGCCCGGTCAACCCGTGGACCATCAAAATCATTGGGCGCTTAAGACTGCCGCGCAAAATCGCCGGCATATATTTATTACCGGGGAGTTTTATGCGAATTGATGTCTCGGATTGAGTTTCTGACATATAAATGAAGTATAGCAAAACTCGCGTTCATGAGGAAATAAATCATGGGAAATAAATTTGTCAAAATTTGCGCGAGCGTATTTTGAATTGACAGGCCATGATTGTTTATCGCAGTATATGCAGATGGGGCTCAAATTTAATAAAATCGGCGATGGCTTGCAATACAATGTCTACGATCTCAAAAATGGTCGGGTTTTGAAAATACCGAAAACAACTCGCGAACGCATTGCGACTTTAAAGAGATGGCAGGGCATGAAGAGGCATTCCAAATCTGACTTGGATCGGACTGTAAAGCGCGCAAAGAAGGCAGGAAAACTAACGAATAACGTTGCCAAGAAAATCGCGCAACGTCTGAATGCGATAGACGGTGAATTATTTGGTAATCCTGAATTCAGCCAACGTGCAATGTATACGCAAGATAAAGTGATGACACTCGGCGAATATATCTTGCATCATAACAGCGGACAGAATCGACGCATTTTGCATCGCTATGCAAAGTCGATAATCAGAGCGTGGGAATACGGATTGGGTGAAACTGTTTTTAATTTTTCTATAAACTCCGGAATAAATAAAAAAGGTAAAGTTATTTTTATCGACTTGGGTGAGTTTACGTTCAACAAAGCGCGAATCAGGCGGATAATCAATACGAGACGTTGGTTAAAAAGCTGGTCATTCACAAGCATGACCGACTTAAAGCTTAAGAAGCATTACCAAAAAGTAATGGAAAAAGAATTGACCTTGGAAACATTGGAAAAGAACTGGAAGAATAAACTGTGATAAATTTTGGTAAAAAAATAAGCGCCGAGAGATTCGAAACGCTTAGTTGAGTCATGTTCTACCTGCGCGTCATGTCCGGCAAAAGTTCCGTGGCCTTGCGTATGAACGCGCCGCCGTCGGGGTCCGGCATGCACATTGCAGGAGTGCCGGGAGGAACGCGGGCGATGGCCAGAATGAAGGCGCCCCAAAAGTTTGGGCAGCCGTAAATCTCCTTCATTTCCGGCGGATGCTCAAAGTCGAGTCGCGGGTATCCGCCGTCGCCGATGTAAACGTGCTGGATTTCAATCACGGCCGTGCCGGTTGCTTCGCCGTAGCCCTGAAAGTGTAGCAGTAGAAAATCGTGCGGTTGGACGAAGTCCTTGCAGTACATGATGATCGACGGATCCATGATTTCTCCGTCGTGAACGAGGAATGGACGGCTGTTCGGTTGCTTCTGCCACGGCCTGATATTGCAGTGTATCCTGAAATCAGTTTTTGCGAATTCGATGAGTGTTTGAGAAACATCTACGAAGTCGATCGGGAATTTGGACGATGCCATGCGCGCCTCCTGTGGTGTGCGGCAAGGTTATCAAAAAAGGCCGGATTGTCAACCCGGCTATTGTCATCTGTTAATTGTCAGTACGCTCCCTTTCTCTGTAAAACTGCAAAAGGCGTTTTCAATAATATATAAAGATCCAGCATAGGCGACCAATTTTCGATGTACCAAGTGTCGAGGCGCGCTTCTTCGTCAAAGATTAGATCGCTGCGGCCGGAGATTTGCGCCATGCCGGTGATGCCGGGCTTAATCGTCAACACGCTGCGTTGTGCATCGGTATATTGCTCAACTTCGCGCGGTTGGTGCGGGCGCGGACCGACAAGCGACATGTCGCCTTTGAGCACGCTGATAAAATTGGGCAGTTCGTCGATAGACCAGCGTCGCAGAAAACGTCCGCCTTTTAGTACGCGCGGATCGTCGGCGATTTTATAAACCGCGCCTGCTTTGATGCTGTTGGTTTTTATCAGTTCTTTTTCAAATTCAAGATTCTTTTTATTGTTGGAAAATTGCGGTCCGATGGAAAACTTTTTGAACATTGAACGCAGCTTGTAAGCCACAAACTTTTTACCTTTTTCTCCCACGCGTTCGCTTTTGTAAAGGATCGGAAAACCGTCTTCGATTAGTACGAGCAAAGACCCGACAATCCAGAGCGGTGAAGTCAGTATTAAAAGAACGGTGGAAAGAACAATATCTTCGAATCTTTTAGCGATGCGGCCCCATCCATCTAGCGGAGTCGGTTTGACTTCGATTAAAGGTACGCCGCCCGGAGTTGAAACTTCGATATTGGTAAAGCGCGCGGCAAACATGTCGGCCAAATACCTGAAATGCAGATTGTATTTGTTGGCAAATGAAATCAGATGAAGAGCCTTGTCTTTTGGCAAGTCCGGATCGGCCAAAACAATGCCGTCTATTTGATGGCGGGAGATCAGGGATTTGAGCGAATCTTTTTGTTGATCGTTCCAGGTTAAAAGTTGTTTGACGACGGTAAATCCAAAGATGGGAGACTCTGCAAAAATACGGGCCAGATTGTGCGCTTGATGATCCGATCCGACTATGACCAAGCGTTCGTGCCCAAAGCCGAGCCGTAAAAGTTGATGTTGAATGGCGCGCAATATCAATCGTCCGAAATATACGAAAAAGATTGATAATGCCCAAATTGCGATGATGATAAAACGTGACTGCGTGAGTTCGCGGCGAAAGAATACGGATGAGATGAGGATCATCGCACCGGCGGTGCAAGCTAAGATGACACGTCCCAGTTCGTTCCAGGCGCGCCGCGGACGAGTTGAATAGAGTCCTGCAATCAAAAACATGACGATCCAAACGCCGATAAAGGTCACGCTTGTTTGTATGTATGCGGAGTAGGGAATGTCTTGCAAAATAGGACGGACTTCGGTTGCAAAGCGCGAATAGCGCAACAGATACGCGGAGGCAGCGGCGCAGGCCAGTGCTATGCCGTCGAGCGGCAAGCGCATGGCGGTGAAGGTCAGGTTAAAACGGTTCATGCGGGCATTATACCAAAAAAATCACCCCGACGCATATCGGGATGATTTTTATGTTCAGGCCAACTGTAAGCCGAATTTTGTCCCCTCATAGCTTTATGCGATGTGGGGGATGACTATCTATCTTGTCCCGTCATTGCTGGCGGGATCATGCGAGCGACCAGTCTCCTTGGCCAGATGAGGCATTGGAGTCTTGCTCTTGCATCAGAGAGGGTTTGCCGCTGTCATGCGTTACCGCAGACAGAGATCGGTAGCAGATCGTCGCCCCGTGGAACATGAATGCTTTCGCACCCACGTCCTTTACGGGGACGCCCACATCCGATCACGTTTCATTTTGACCCCACGAAGCTTTATGCGAAGTGGGGCTGATCGTCTCTGTGGCACTTTCCCTGGGTTTCTGGAGCAAACGTCGGGCACGTGTCCTTTCGTTTATACTCCGGTATATCCCGGCCGCCGTTAACGGCTCTCGCGACAATCAATCTTGCGATTGAAAGGATGTTCGGACTTTCCTCTCCCCGTAGCTTTAGCGAAGGGGAGCAGCCATCCGTTTAGCCTGAACGCAGGGAGAGTATCAGAAAATGCATCAAATGTCAATTGTTGGAAGTCGATTTTATTGCTATCATTGCATTGTATGAAAAAGCGCTCGTTAATCGCTTGGGTGGCGGTTATCATGGTCTGCATCATTGCGGCTTTGGTTTGGTGGTTTTGGTCGCTCGGCAGTTTGCCTGCGGACAACGCGTCTAAACTTCAACTTGTCATAGAAAAAGGCAATGTTTTTGTCACAAAAGACGGTATGCCAGAGGAGCAGGTAAACAGCGGGATGGAAATTGAGAAAGGCGACCGTATCAGGACGGCGGAAAATTCTATCGCAAGTTTGATGTCTTACAGCAAGGCTAGCATCAGGCTGGATGCGCAGACGACGATGACAATAACCAATGCGCAAGACAATCAAGACGCCGGTTTTGTGATGAACTTCAAGCTGGAGTCCGGTCGTGCTTGGTCGCGCGTTTTGCATCTTTTGGATTTGAGGGATGATTTTTCGGGTCAATCAAATCAAGTGATTGCAACGGTTAGAGGCACGGCTTTTGGTTTGGTTGCAAACGGGCAGACGACGGATGTTGTTGTCGATCAAGCGGGCGTTGGCATCGTCAATGGTCAATCCGATTCAAAAGAGGATTACTTGGTGGGCGGCGAGTGGGCCGAATTCAACTCGTCCGGCAAGTTGACAGGCAGAGGAGACGTCGCCAGCGGAACTTGGCGCGATCAGGATTGGCTAAAAGAGAATCAAGATGCCGATAAAAATTACTCGTCTTCGTCCGAGGCTGCTTTTGCAGAAGGTTTGCATTCAAAAAATGGCTCGCCACCGGACAGCTGGTCTTATGGTTTGTCGCTTTGGTCGGAAAATTTGCATTTGGCTTTTGCGGGCAAAAATGCGCCAAAACTTTGGGCAAAGTATTTTGGTCGCCGCATCGGATATGTTCATGATTTGATAGATCGCGGAAAGTCGGGTTTTGCTTTTCAGATGCTTTCGGACATCGACAAAGAATTGAACTCAAAATTAAACGATACTAAGTCTAAAGATTACCGCGTTGCGGTGCGTCCGATATTGGGCGATGCCATGCTCGCGTTTTCAAGCGTTGAACCAACCAGTAACGCGTTTAGGCTAAAGCTTGGAGTGGAAGATATGTATGCTGGAGTCTGGAATGATGATGCCGCGTCTTTTTATGCGCGTTCGCTTTCCGTTGATGCGCGATTGGATGAGGCGGAGCGGTTTGACTGCCAGCCGAATGTTGAGGATTTGATCAAAGAGGCTGTCAATGCGGTGGAGCAGGGCCTGGCCAGGGAAAAGGGAGATCTGGAAAAGATGTCGGCGATAACAGCCAAGGACAAGGCGACTTTGAATGCCAAGGTTCAAGTACAAACTTTGCGTTTGGATTTTTTCAAAAGACATTTGGCGATGTGTGCATCAATTTCCATTCCTGCATTGGGTGAGACGGGGAGCACGACGAGCACGACGCAGATGGCGACATCGACCGATACAGCAATCAGTCCTTCAAAAGCGACTTCAACCGTTCCGGTGACTCCGCCGGTTGTTGCGACTTCAACTCAAAATGTCAATCAAACTCCTCCGGCGGCACAGAGTTTGGGTTTGGTGCGCATACAATTGATGGCGCAACCAAGTCCGGCGAATGTTGGCGACAGAGTTAAGCTGTTCGTAAATGGTTATAAAGTTGATGGTTCATTCGTCGATGTCACGGATCGAGCAAACTTTGGTCTGGTCGGAAACTTGGGCACTATTTCCGGATCGACCTACGTCGCTTCGGCGGCAGGTTCTGTAACTATAAACGCAACGGTTGTAGACAGTGGTCAAACTTTGATCGCCGGCACGCCCCTGTCGATCAATCAAGGCGTGATTCTTTCGAGCATTTCAATCTCGCCTGCAAGCGGTTCAATAAATATTGGCGGAAGTTTGCCGCTTACCGTTGTCGCCAACTATTCCAACGGATTTTCTAAAGATGTTTCGTCGAGCGTTGCTTGGTCTGTCTCGAATGCGCTTGCTAGAATGGCCGGAGCGTCGCTTGTTGCAGGTGCCACACCCGGGGCCGTAACTGTCACGGCGAGTTATTCCGATCTCGGAGTTACGAAGACGACTGCCGGGAATTATCAGATAATACAGACTGCAGCTGTTACGACTTTCCTTCAGTAATTTTTTGTCGTCCCGTCCGTCTTTTTTTCTGTCATTCTCGCCTGCCCACATCTGCGAAGTTGTTGTGGGCGAAGCTCTATCCTTCTTCTGTCATCCTCGGGCGAATCCGATGAGACCCGGGGATCCAGTATAATTAATCTGAACAAATTGACTTTATTGGATCCCCGGGTCTCCGTATGACTCCGCCCGAGGATGATAAGAGAGAACTAAGTTAAAAAGCAAATATGATTTCAAAAAAGAAAAATCACGCTTGGCAAAGACCATTGCTCGTCGGACTCGCGGTCGGCGTTTTGTGCTCAGCAATCTTTTTAACAGGCGCTTTGAGCACATGGAGTCGTCGTCTGACAGATAGACTCTATCTGCCGCATCCTGCCGACGCGCGTATTGTCATCGTTGCAATTGACGATGCTGCAATGGCGCGTCTCGGGCGTTGGCCATGGCCCCGTGCGATCCACGGGGAGCTTATCGAAAAACTGAGTGCTGCAAAACCTCTCGCCATCGGTTACGACGTTAATTTTCCGGAAGCATCTGACGAAGAGAATGATAAAGCTTTAGCACAAGCTTTGCGTGACGCTGGAAATGTTGTTTTACCGATTGAACTTTCGCTTTCAATAAGCGGCTCGAAAGTCATGTACGACACGACACGTGTCCTGACCCCGATTCCGCTGATTGCGACCGCCGCAGCGCGACTCGGTCACACCAATACTCCGCAAGACGCTGACGGAGTTGTGCGCCGCATTCCGCTTTACGCAGTCTCGTCGGATGGCTCAAAAATTCCGGCTTTCGCTTTGCAAATTACGGATAGCCTAGGAAGCGCCGAGTACGCTTTTAGCACGCTTTTAGCATGCGTTAAAGACGTCAGGTTGATAGTCAATTATCCCAGTGCGCCACACCGCGGTTTCGTGACCGTATCTGCTGCGGATGTCATCGATGGCAAGGTCGATCCGAGTGTGTTTGCTGATCATATCGTCATGGTCGGAGCAACGGCTCCTGATCTGCACGACGAGCAGTTGGTGCCCACTTCGGTCAGTCAACCGATGCCTGGCATAGAGATTCATGCTTCTATTTTGAATACTCTGTTGCAGCAGAATTATTTGAGCGAGCTCCCGTCGATAGTAGTCGTCTTGTGGTTGTTGTTGGTCGGACTTCTGCTGGGTCTTATCATTCCAAGATTAAAAGTACGCTGGTCAATCCCGCTTGCACTTGCACTTTGGCTTGTGTCATTGATTGGATCGTTCGTACTATTTGACCGCGGTTGGATTGCTGACGTTCTTTGGCCGACGATTACTGTCATTCTTGGTTTCGCGGCCGTCGCACTTGAACGTAGAATAAGCGCAGAACAACAGAAGCGCGAGATCCGTTCAGCCTTTTCGCATTACGTGACCAGCTCGGTCGTCGAGTCGATTTTGGCGGATCCATCCAAATTAAAACTGGGCGGCGAGCGCAGAAAAATGACGGTCCTTTTTTCCGACATTCGCGGATTCACGACGATCTCCGAAGGTTTGAAACCGGATAAGCTCGTCGAATTTATGAACAAATATCTGACGCGCATGACGGATGAGGTGTTTAAGCACGAGGGCGTACTCGACAAATATATCGGCGATGCTGTGATGGCTTTTTGGAATGCGCCGCTTGATCAAGCTGATCACGCCAAACGTGCGGTCGAGACCGCGCTCGACATGCTTGCGGCGTTGAAGGAAATGAATGCGCAAAAATTGTTCGGCGATGTCACGATAAAAATCGGAGTCGGCGTCAACACCGGCGATATGGTCGTTGGTAACATGGGTTCTCAGGAACGTTTTGACTACACGGTCATCGGCGACAGCGTGAATCTCGGTTCGCGCTTGGAGTCGCTCACTAAAGAATACGGAGTCAGTTTGCTGGTGACAGACGCGACCCGCTCTGAACTCAATAACAGTTATCTCGTAAGATCGATAGACCTCGTTGCCGTCAAAGGCAAAAAAGAACCTGTAAAAATATTTGAAGTCATGAAGCGCAGCAAAAACGCTTCGCAGACAGATCGTCAATTTGCCAAGAAATTCGAAGATGCTCTGGCTGCCTATTTTACAAAAGACTTTTTTCGCGCAGTTCAATTGACGTCCGAACTGCTGACGGAACGACCGGACGACGGTCCGTCCAAAACTCTCAAAGCTCGTGCAGAGCACTTCATTCAAGAACCGCCAGCAAAAGATTGGGATGGCGTGTGGAGGATGACGAAGAAATAAAAAAAGTAGAGACGTTGCAATGCAACGTATCTACTTTTTTATCTCCCCAACCCCATTCTCTCCCTTACAACTTTCATTTTTGCTTCTGCGACGGCTGCGGCCTTATCGCGGCCGGAGTCTAAAATTTTGTTGAGAGATGTCGGGTCTGACAGGTAATGTTCGATTTTATCGCGCACCGGACCCATGTGGGTGATGATGGCTTCGGCCAGACCTTTCTTAAAGTCGCCATAACCCTTGCCTTCATAAGCTGTTTCGATTTCTTTCATCGTTTGACCGGTCATGTGATGGTAAATGGTCATCAAATTTGAGACAGCCGGTTTTTTCTCGGGGTCAAAAGTAACGCCGGTGGTGGAATCCGTAACCGCGCGCATGATTTTTTTGCGAATCGTGTCGTTGTCATCCGTCAAAAAGATTGAAGCCATTTCGCTCTCGTCGCTTTTGGACATTTTGGCATCCGGTTTTTGCAGGCTCATGATGCGCGCGCCGATTTTTTGTATCAACGGCTGCGGCACGACAAAAGTCTCACCGAATTTTTCGTTAAATCTCCGTGCCAAAACGCGCGTCAGCTCCACGTGCTGCAGTTGATCCTCGCCAACCGGAACAATCGTCGTATCGTACAGCAAAATGTCCGCGGCCATCAAAACCGGATAACCGAAAAGTCCGACTCCGGCGCCGACCGTGCCGCCTTTTTTGGATTTGTCCTTGTATTGCGTCATTCTTTCCAATTCTCCCATCTTGGCGACGGTCATCATGAGCCAGCCAAGCTCGGTGTGTTGCGGCACTTCGCTTTGAATGAAAAGGATCGAACGTTTCGGGTCAATGCCCGCGGCAAGATAAACCGCAGCAACCGTCAAAATGCGCTCGCGCAACAATTTGGGATCCTGCGGAACGGTTATGGCATGTTCATCCACGATACAAAAATAGCAGTGATGCTGCTGTTGAATATGCGCCCATTGCTTTAGGGCTCCGATATAGTTGCCGATGTGCAAGTTGCGTGTCGGCTGAACGCCGGAAAAGACGATATCTTTCATACGGACATATATTAGTCCATAAAGTACTTAAAGTCCACCCACCGTCGCATTAAATGTAGGCTTTGGTGGGCCTTCCGTAGCCTTTGGCGTAGGAGGGTAAAGTCCTTAAAGTCGTTTCAAGTAACAAATATCAAATAGCAAGAGTTGATTTGTCGATTGCAGCTTTGCCGTTTACTCTTGTTATTTGCTATTTGTCATTTGTTATTCGTATAATACCCTCATGCCCCGCATTATCATCATCCACGGCTGGAGCAGCCATCCGCAAGACGGATGGTTGCCATGGTTGAAGAGCGAACTCACGTCTCGCGGTTTTGAGGTGAAAATTCCAATGATGCCAAATCCAAAAGTACCGAAAATCGGTCCTTGGGTCGAATGTTTATCGCAAGTCGTCGGCACGCCGGACGAGGAATTAATTCTGGTCGGCCACAGCGTCGGTTGCCAGACGATTTTAAGATACTTGGAGACGATTAACGTCAAAATTCGCGGCACGGTATTCGTCGCCGGTTGGTTTACTTTGAAACTTGATGACTTTGACGAAAATGAAATCGCGATCGCAAAACCCTGGCTCGAAACGCCGATTGATTTTGAAAAAGTTAAAAATAATTTGAACAAAAGCGTTGCCATCTTTTCCGATGACGACCTTTGGGTTCCGCTGGCTGACGCTGATGTCTTTCGCGAGCGCTTGGGGTCAAGTATCATCACCTTAAACCAAAAAGGCCACATAAGCGGCCTTGATGGTGTGACGGAATTACCCGAGGCACTTGAAGCGATTAAACTTCTATAATCATCGGCAAGACCATTGGCCTTCTGCCTGTTTTTGCAAACAGGAACTGGCCAAGCTCTTCGCGGACTTTGTCTTTCATGTATTGGCCGTTGGCACTCGAGCGCGGATCGTCGTCTTTTAAGACATTGGCGACTTTGCGTTTGGCCATTGGCATCAATTCATCATGCTCTTTTGTGAACACAAAACCGCGGGTCATGATCTCCGGCATTTTGAGCAGCTTGCCGGTTTGCGCGGAAACTACGGCCAGTACGATTGCCATGCCATCTTTGGAAAGTTCCAAACGATCGCGCAAAACAACGTGGTTAGTATCGCCAACGCCCAAACCGTCTACGAACACGTATTCTGTCGGGACTTTTTTGTTGGTCAAAATTCCTTGTCCGTTTTTATCGAATTCCATTATCTGACCGTTGTCGGCAATGAGAATATTTTTGGGATCGATTCCGCCTTCTGCAGCGGCTTTGGCATGCATGTGCAAAAAGGAATGATTACCTTCGATGGGAATCAAATACTTTGGATTGACCATGTGGTGCATCAATTTCAAATCTTCTTGTTTTGCATGACCGCCCGCGTGAACGTCCATCATTTGATAATGAACTACTTCTGCGCCTTCGCGATACAAAGTGTCTTTAAGGCGCTGAACGCTGCGTTCATTGCCCGGAATGACGGAAGAAGAGAAAACGACGGTGTCGCCTTTTTCAATCTGCACATTCGGATGTTCGCCGTTTGCGATGCGCATCAAAGCTGCGCGATCTTCTCCCTGCGCACCGGTGCAGATGATGGCAACTTGATTGTCAGGCAGTTTTAAAGCCTGTTTGACGTCGATCAAAGTTCCTTTTTGTATTTTCATGTAACCCAGCTCTTGGCAAATCGCCACATTGGATTTCATTGAGTAGCCTTCGATGGAAACTTTGCGTCCCATCCTTTCGCAAGCCCAAATAATCTGCTGGATACGTCCAAGCATGGATGAAAACGTACCGATTACAATGCGACCTTTGGCGTTTGCAATGATATCGTCGATGTTGTGTTGAATATCGCCTTCCGTAAGCTGGCGTCCCGGCTGCGTGGCGTTTGTGGAGTCTGCCATCAAAGCTAAAACGTGCTGGCTTCCAAGTTTTTTAATCTTTTCGATTTCCGTCGGCAGATCGCCGGATGTGGCGGTATCAATTTTAAAGTCGCCCGTATGAACAACGATGCCAACCGGAGTGTGAATTACCGTGCCGAAAGAATCGGGAATGTTGTGCGAAACGCGAAAGAACTCGATCTTAAAGCAGCCGAGCTGCAAAACGTCGTCTGTTTTTACGACATTGATTTTAAGCGGAGCAACTCCGCGGTGATCCTCTTGGCGTTTTTTAACCAAACCGGCAGTTAGCGCGCTCATAAACATCGGAGGATTTCCAAGTCTCGGTGCGAGATGGGGGATTGCGCCGATGTGGTCCAAATGGCCGTGCGTAATGATGACGCCGCGAATATTTTTTAATTTATCCGCGAGATAACTGATGTTCGGGATGATGTAATCAACGCCCGGCATGTCGTCTTCCGGAAATTGCAAACCCATGTCAATCAAAATAATGTCATTCTTATATTCGATAAGTGACATATTGCGACCGACCTCTTCGTTGCCGCCCAAGACCATTATTTTAAGACGGGCATCCTTGCTTAAAGTATCTTTATCAGATCCTGTTCTTAAGCGAGGTTTGTGTTTGTAGGTGCTTAAACGCACTTCTTCCGTGGCAAAAGCGCCGCCGCGGCGCGAACGATTGCCTCCACCGCGCTGTTTGTGATTCGGCTCAGCAGTTTTTTTGCCCGGAGCCGCCTGACGGTTATCAACCCTCGTCGGATTACTAACCCTCGTTGGATTATTGTCAGACCTAAAATGCGCGCCTTTAAAAACCGGCGCATTAACTGCGGCTGTGCGAAAATGTTCCGTCTTTAGCGCAGCTTGTTTGATTGCTTTTGCAATCAGCTCTTTGTTATCCGTTTTTTGGATGGTCGGCGAGAGCGAACCGTTTTGCGGTGATTTTTGATTGTGTCTAAAACCAAAACCGCCAGAACCCTTTCCAAATCTATTGTTGGATGGGTATTTGTAGAACTGTGTCATACATGTTTCCGCCAGAGGACGAATCGTCGTCTTGCACGGAATGAATAAAGTTAACGCAAAAGATAACTGATGTTTCCTTGCGATCTGAATAATAAAGTCTTTCGCCTATATAAGGCAGTTGATATATCTCAAAAAGAATTGATCTATATTGATCCAGACAAAATCTTGTTGAATCACGACTATTGAAATTTGGCTAAATTTAGACCAAATCGGCAACAAACGTTATTCACTTATGATGGTAGTATAGCATGATATGGCGAGGTTGTCAATTTTTCGTACTTTTCTCTTACCCTCTTTGGAACCACTAATCATTAGGAGTTCTAAAGAAGGTGGGTGCATGGTTGCCCATGCACCCGAGCGGGACAAAGTAGAGGTCGTTCCACAGAAACATATATATGTACGTCCCGCGAGATTAGTGGCGGACAGCCTCGACAACGCAATTGCTTGCATTCTTCGTTTCGTCCGCCAAGAGGTTGAGGGTGCACAAGACCCATCGTCTTTCGACTACACCCACGTCGCACCCTCTTCTGAAAATCCGACAGACAGTCAGCTTTTCAAAAGAGGGCCCCGACTCAGATTCTTGCAAATCGGAGTCGGGGAGCAGGACGACACATTGTTCGTTTGAAAACACCATCCTTTTCGTCCCGCGAGATTAGCGGCGGACACGATCATCGACGTGATTTTCACATGAGACCGTTCGTCCGCCAAAAGTTTGAGGGTGCAGTTCTAGAATCGTCTCTCGACACATATTCTACCGCACCCTCTCCACAGTTCTCGAAACTCGAAAGCTGTGAAGAGGGCGGGTGCATGGTTGCCCATGCACCCGAGCGGGACAAAGTGGAGGTCGTTCCACAGAACGTATATATGGACGTCCCGCGAGATTAGCGGCGGACAGCCTTGACAACGCAATTGCTTGCATTTTGCTTTTCGTCCGCCAAAAGGTTGAGGGTGCAGGCTGAGAATCGTCTTGCGACATCGACCCAATCGCACCCTCTTCACAGTCCTCGAAAACTCGAAAGCTATGAAGAGGGCGGGTGCATGGTTGCCCATGCACCCGAGCGGGACAGTGGCAGATTCGTTTCGTTGGAAACATACCGCCTTTCGTCCCGCGAGATTAGCGGCGGACACAGTCTCTTGCGCGCATTGCACAACAAACCAAACGTCCGCCAAGATTGTGAGGGTGCATCCCGCCGCTCGTCTTTCGACAAGGGTTCGGTCGCACCCTCTTTTGAAAACCCGACAGATGGTCAGCTTCTCAAAAGAGGGCCCCCGCACCAAAGTGAATTGGTGCGGGGGAGGGGGACAGCCTCCTGGTCGTTCTAGCAGAACAAGCGATGCATCGTCCCCAAGTCTAGGCTGAAAGGGCGGTCGTCGTCGCCTCGAACTTCGGCGATGGCAGGGTTGCTGCGGTAGCCGGTTCGGGCGGTTTGGCCGGCAGCTTGGCCGTAGCACCGTTCTCGAACTTGATCAGTTCGCGGAACAACCATTCGGCAAAGCGCGTGGCCGTACGCCAGATGGCGCGCTTGTGAATGTGGCCGTCCGAGTAGCGGGTGACAAGGATGGGCTCGCCGGTCTTCTTATTGACCTTGGGTGTGCCGTCCCTGTTTAGCGACGGAACCTTGATGGGTTCGGGGTGGATCCCGCGCTGGTTGGACTTCATCCGGCGAAGGTACTTGCCCCATTCGCTCTCCGCCCGCTTGTTGAACTGGTCCACGACCAGAAAGAACGCCTGGCGAGCAATGCCATTCCAGTTGGCAACCGCATCACTTCGCCTGCGAGGGAACTGGAATTCCTCGGGCTGATCGCCGTGCTTGCCGCCCGTGAGCACGTGTACGCCGCAGTATGCCTTGAACTTGTTGCAGCTCTTGGCTTCGGCTTGGCGCTTGAGCTTGCGGATTTGGTCCAGACAAGCGATGGCCTGTTCGAGCTCCAATGCTCGTGTCGGATGTCCGCAGGACTGCAGTACCTTCTCGACCCTTGCGTAGTACTCGCGACGCGCTTCGTTCGGCTTGCGCTCGACGTTGACCAATGCAACCGCGTCCTCGGCCCATTCCGTGGCCTCCAAGCGCAGCTTCTCAATCTCGGCCTGGTCAGGCACGACCATGAATCGTCCGAGGTTTACCAGCGCGGCAGCCGTCAGCCTCCCTGCGATGCGCGTGCCCACGCCTTCCACCGGCCCCATGACCTTGAAGGCTTCAAGTTTCTCGAGCGCCGCGAGCATGTCGCGTTCGCGCGCTGCTTCTTCCGCCTTCTGCGACACGAGGATCTTGTCATTGGCCTTGGATTCCTTGAACGCATCTTCGAGATCGCCTTCGGGGTAGAGCCCGTCCGGCTGGGTGAAGATCTCGCCGATGAGCCGTTGACGCAGCCGCTGCTCGGTTGCGATTCGCGCCTTCATAGCCTCCTCAAAGCTGCGGTAGCGGATGCGGAGCAGTAGCTGATCGCGGTCGCGCGGCGTGACAGGCCGGAAGAGCTGGCGCTGGTCTCGCACCAGTTCAGCCATGAGCTCGGCGTCCTTGTCCTTATCCGCGTTCGGCCGCTTGTCCTTGAGGTGGAACGGCGGGATGCGAAAGATGTGGGCGCCGACTACGTCAGCTTGGCGTGAAAGCGCGAAAGCCAGGTAGTCGCCGGACCCGCCCAGCGACATGGCGACAACGTCTCCGGCCTTGAGCCCGTCGTAAGCCGCCGGCACCCGATGCGCCACATGCAACTTCTTCTCGATCAGCTGCTTGTGCGCTTCGGGCACGTTCGAGACGTCCTCGTCTTTCTTTGCCTTGCGCCACTTGATGTGATGCTTGGCGAAGACGGTCAGGTCCTCGTCCGGTTCCACGTCGCGGAACTTGATCGGGAACTTGCCGAGAACGAAGTCCAGCTCGGCGCGCTCGTCCTCGAGATCCAGAGTCACGACCTTGTTGTTCGCGACAATGGCGACCTGCGTGGGCCGAGCTTCGCCCTCGGCTGTCTTCTTGACACGATGCCTGATGCCTACGGTTCTGGTTTCCGGCATTTGCCGCTCTCCTTGTTTCGTCCCCGAAGAGACATGTTTAGGAACAATCGGGAATTTTACGTCCCTACATCCCGTCCGAAAACGGGACATTTATTGAGAAAGTGAGGGTGCAGCTCTGTTGTCATCTTTCGACATTCTAGTTTTCGCACCCTCTTCGCAGTTCTCGAAACTCGAAAGCTATGAAGAGGGTGGGTGCATGATTGCCCATGCACCCTGCAGGACACCAGGACAATCGTTTCTACAAACAACCCTACCTGCGTCCCGCGAGATTAGTGGTGGACAAAGTTTGCGTCGCGATTTTTCGCATCTGTCTCTTCGTCCGCCAAAAGGTTGAGGGTGCAATGGTCGTGTCGTCTTTCGACACAACAATCAACGCACCCTCTTTTGAAAAGCAGACAAGGAGTCAGCTTCTCAAAAGAGGTCACGATTTAAAAGATTGGTCATTTAAGCAAAGATTGGGGTTTTTGTCAATGGTGGCAGAGTGGTATTTGGCCTGGTTGAGCAAAAATAGCATCAAAATCCTTAACGCGTTCGCAGAAAGGACTCGCCCTGCATCAGACTTTGGTGCGGGGCTTGTTCGTTATGGATGAAAACAAAAAAGACCTTGCGGTCTTTTTGTTTCCTTCTTCGCGTAAAGCTCCGAAGGGCAGCCTTCGCCAAATCTCCTGTCAGCATCGTCGAGCCGGAGTACTTTATCCCTCTCACCGACGCCGAAGCGGTCGCTCTGCTCGTCGAGAGCGGCAAGTACGTCGAGGAAGTCGCCAAGGTGATCGTCGGCAAGTACCGCAAGCTGGCTATTGAGCACAAGGTGCCTGTGACGACTCCGATCTGCTATCGAGTCCGCGTCGGCTACACCCTCAAGACCCACGCCCCCAAGTCCGGTCCCTGCCGCAAGGACTTCAACTACTTGCAGGACTGGAGATTTGAGGACACGCCGACCTCGGACAGTCTTGTCTTCTGGGTGCCGCGCATCCTGCGAGATAGCACCTCGAAGACCAAGAGTGAGCAGCTCAATCTACTCGCCGGTCTCCACACCGAACTCGAACTGCCTGCTCACCACATGAGTGGTTTCGGCCGAGCAGGTCTGGTGGCAGGTCTGATCCTCGCTCACTTTAAAGCGACGGGTGAGCGTGTCCCGCTCAATCAGTAGTGGGTGCGCACCGATACCTGTCACGCGGGCGACGATCGCCTGCCTCTCGGCGATTTCGACGCTGGTGGCTTGTGCTGCAGCGGCTGGTACTTCGGTGGCGGTGCCCTCGATTTTGTCGGCGTCTTCGCTCTTGGGGTGGAGGTGCTCGTCCCGCCTCCGCATCAGGACGTCTAAATGCTGGCGGGATCCCGCAGAAAGCGGGAGATCCTTGGCTTGCCCACCGAAGCTTTAGCGTAGGAGGGTCACTCGGTTCTTTCTTGACTTATACTTTTCACCCGCGCCCTCGAATGCTCTTCGAGGGCGCAACTGTTTTTGGATGAATAAAATGCAAAAAAGACCGTTTTCAACAACGCCTAATTCAATTAAAGTTCCACTCCCGCATTCATGAATGGATTGCTCGGCTTTTTGCGTTCCGTTCTCTTTCCGTCGATGTAGACTTCTTTGACAGTTGGATCGCTGTATTCAACATTAAACCTTAGTGTTGTATTGCGATTTTTACTGATTTGGAATTTTAAAATGCTAGTGTCTTCGTTGGGTCCGATAACCTTTCCCTGTATAAGTTCTGATATTTGTTGAGCCATGCCCCCGGATTTTCCCGTGGAACATGAGCTAAGGATTATAGTTGAACCTTTTTTGAAGTACTCGGATGCTCTTTGTGCACCGCTTCCCGCTAAATCTTTAAGATGTAATTCGTCCATGCCATTGGCATTTTTTGAATCACCGAATTGAATGCTTGATTCTGTACCGTGGCCGCCGATGATCGCGAATGATATTTTGGGAGAATATCTCTTGTGGCATTTGATTAAAGTTTTTGCAAAGTCCACGCTGCTTTCGCATTCGAAAATTCTATAAGCCAATCTATCTTCTGTTTTTTCAAATAAGTCTGTCAGTGCGTAGCCTTTGGATTGAAAGCTGCCGTTCCAGTCTGCACGAGGAAAGATTATAACGCCATAAGGAATGGCTCGATCTTCGGATTGTTCACTTTGTCTAATTAGCATGTCTTTTGGATAACGACCGAAGTCGGCGATCCCGAACTCTTCGTACAGCTGCAAACAGATGCCTGGTTTTACCGCTTCCAATTCGATTACCGCTTGCATGTTTATAGTTATTGCGTTTTTTTCTTTGCGCCATGCCTCAAGAATTTTTGCACTTGGCAAATCATATTGCTTTAGAAACTCCCCCAATTTCTCCCCAGAAACGTCTAGGGGAAAATATTCTTCGACAATCGACAGGCATGATGCATAAATTTCAGTATTTTTTCTGTATTTTTCGGCCAATTCAAGCAGGGCTTTTCCAACGGGATCGAATTCATGGGCTGACCTGCGCCTAGAAATGAGAGTGCGCAATAAATCAAGAAAAGCGAAAGCTTCATTTTCTTTAAGACTCACACCAAAATCTTGAAGCATCTCGATGCTATATACGCGCGATTCCGCATCTTGGGAAGTACCTTCCGTTGTTAACGATGCATATTCGTTGATGAATCTTATCAGCTTGCCGTTATTCACGACTTTCTTCCTTTGTAGTTCTTTCAAATAGTAGGCAAAGCGTTCAATGATGCCAATGATTTTATCGCGAAGATTGTATAAAGGAAGAAGTTTATCGTGGTAGTCGGCAGAATCTTTATCCGCGGCGTCATTCGCAAGCAAAAACCTAATCTCGATTCGTATATTGTACATCACTCCGCTTAAGTTTTCTAAACAAATTTCTGCCATCTCTTCAGATACAGCGTATCTTGATAAATTGTTTTCATTAGAGTCTATCCAAGTTGCAACACGTTTTACGCTGGTCGGATCGCCTGGTTTAAACATGGTAGATGTGATGTTGAGCTCTCTCCCGAATTTAAAAAGTTCTTGCGCGTGTCGCAATTTTTCCTTCTTTTCTTGATTGCTGGCATCAAATGCCGGTTGTTCCCAGGCTAAAGCCATGAATCTATTTTAACATACTCAATAAAGAAGTGCATTTTGCGGAACAGGCGGTCTCTGTATCAGCCGCTCTTACCATCGTGTCAGTCATCCATCCGTGCTCTTCGAGGGTGCAACTGTTTTTGGATAAATAAAATGCAAAAAAGACCTAAAGGTCTTTATGGCGGCGCCACGTTGGCCGTAAAAATAAAAGCCGTGCTTTTATTCACGGCCTTTACGTGGTGGGCGGGGAGGGACTTGAACCCTCATGATCGAATGATCGCAGGCTTCTGAGACCTGTGCGTCTACCAGTTCCGCCACTCGCCCACAAATCAATTATGAATTAAGAATTATGAATTAAGAATTGATGTCGCAATTATGATGATAAGTCCCACGATTGTCAATTATATTATGATAATCTCCAAAATTCATAATTCTTAATTCATAATTCTTAATTTTTGATGTTATTTCCACCGCAGTCCCGTCTTTATGTACCATTGGCCGATATTTTGAAAACGGTTGGATGGTTGGGCCAGCTGTAAAGTATCCGGTATGCCTTTGATGCGGTTGGAGATGACGTAGGCGTAGAAAGGCCTGACCAAAAATAGGGCGGCGGATTGCTTAAGGATTGCTTGCGATAAATCGCCGCGGGCTTTTGTAAGTGCTTGCGTGGAAGTTGCGGACTTTGTTTGTTCTATCAAAGTATCGACTTCTTTGTCCGCTAAACCGCTAAAATTCATGCCACGGTCTCCGGCTTGTCCGCTCCACCAAATTGGAAACAGATCCTGGTCCGGTTGCAGCAGAATGTTCCACAGTACGATTTGTCCGTTGCGATCTTGGCTTGAGACTTTAAGTAAATCTTTTGCGTTCATGGGTTTCGCGTCCACTTGCGCGCCCAAAAGCGACCACTGGCGTTTAAGCGCGTCGGAAACCTGCAAAAGCGCCGGATCATCCGGAGTAAAAATCGTGAAAGTCAACTTGGTGGAAGAGGCTGTAGAAACCGGAGCCGGAAGCGTCTTTTTTGGATCCGGTTTTTGATAAATGCGTACGCTGTCATTACTTGGCACAACCCAGCCGGCATCTTGCAGAAGTTTGCGAGCGGCATCCAAATCATACGGCGTACTGGTCGTCGGCTGCAAAAAAGGAAAAGGCATTTCGGCGACTGAAGCCAGATTGTTGTAGGCGGCAAGCAGATCTTGGCGATTAGTGCCTATGTTTAAAGCTTGCCTGATTTTTGCGTCGGTCAAAGTCTTGTCTTTCAAGTTAAAGAAAGCAATGGTTTGCTGGGGAATCTCGAGTTTTTCGGTGTTCCAACGCGCGGTAGAGCCGAACTTGCCGGCTTCGTCGGAAGGTATAAACGAAACTGCGTCCACCAGATCGGATTTAAGCGCATCCTCTGCGGATTGGCGATCCGGATAAAACTGGAAGGTTAGATTTTGAATATGAGGTTTAATTCCGTAGTAGCGGTCAAAACTTTCCAGTGTGTAAGAACGGATTATGCCGTAACTGTCGCGAGTGAATGACTTTACAAAATATTGGCCGGATCCGACCGGTTTGAGATTGATGTTGGCAAGGCGTGCGCTGGTTGGCGGAATATCCTGCCAAAGTTCTGCAGGTAATATGCCGACAGTGAGCGCGATTGGAAAAGTCGCATCGGCTTGATCCAGGACGAATTGCACGGTGCGGTCATCTTGTGCGGCGACGCTGACTCCGCGGAACAGGGGAGCGAGCAAAGACCCGCGAGCGGTATCTTGTATGCTCTCAATCGTAAAGGCCACGTCGGCCGATGTAACTGGTTTGCCGTTGTGAAATTTCGCCTCCGGCTGCAAATGCACGGTCAACGTTTTTCCATCATCACTCCATTCGTAGCTGCCCGCCAAATCAGGGATCGCCTCCATGCCCTGCATACGGAAAAGCCCGGAATAAATCAAAGATGACAAATCCGCGTCCGTAGCATTGGCCGGCGCATCTATAGGATTGATGGCCTGCGGTTCGCCGATTATCGCCTCTGTATAAGTTCCCCCGTCGGCCGGCACGGAAATCAAATGGTTGGCGGTTAACAAAGAAAATCCGGTCAAGATAAAAATAAAGAATAAAAACAAAGCGCCCATTAAAATGCGGCGCTCAAAAAGACTCAAGACCCTGGTTGCATAACGCAGCTGGCGCCAATGAGGCACTGATTGCGGACGCGTAACCGATAACACCAAAGCGTGGTCTTCGGCTGTTTTTGGATTTTGTTCACTCGAAGTCTTAGCCGAAGGTGTAAGCCAAAAAAGGATCCTGCGGACCCACGCATGTGCACGGTCAAAAGCTTCGGACATAAAATAGGACTCGCAGTCCTATGGGATTAAGCCAGGGCGATGTTTAAAATCGCGGTGGCGAAAAACAGAACCGCTATGCCGATGGTGGCGTAGAACAATCCTTTTTCGAGTCCTCTTTTTGTTCTAAAAACAGCGCCTTCTCCGCCAAACGAAGCTCCTAATCCGGTGCCGCGCTGCTGCAGCAAAATGGCCGTAACCAAGAGTATGGAAAGCGCTATCTGTATGATGGGTAATATGGTTTGTCGCATGGGAAACAGGGTATCTCTTAACCGGCAGGCAGTCAAGATGCTATAATAGATTCATGGAGGAAAAAAAATCTTGGTATAAACGTTCTTGGGGCATGGCAATTTTGTTTGTTGCCGCCCTTTTTATCTTGCTGAGCGCTTTGTTTACACGTCAAGTGTATGTTTATTACGCGCAACTTAAGCAAGGCATCAAGCCGGATCTTTCCGTGGGCAGAAGATTTTCGGGTACTTTAAACATGACTCCAAAGCCAACTTCCATAGACACGCAGGCGATCATGCTTCGCGTCTCCGGTAAAGGTGATGATCCTTACAGCGGGCCGGCAAACGCCGAACATGAGATTGTGGAGTTTATGGATTTTGATTGTCCTTACTGCAAATCATCCGTCCCGACCATCCATGAGGTGATGCGCGAGAGGCCGGACGTTAAATTCATTGTCAGAGATTTTCCGCTTGCCGAGATTCACCCCGATGCGGAATCTGCATCCAAAGCCGCGCGCTGCGTTTGGCGCCAAGGGAACTCAAGCGTCTACTGGAAATTTCATGATTTGCTTTTTGCCAATCAAAACAGCCATGATTTGGATTCTCTCAAACAACTCGCCTCTCAAGCCGGCGCAGATTCAAGATATGATACGTGCATGGCAAGTCTTCAGGTCACACCCGCGATTCAACAATCAATCAGCGATGCGACCGCTATGGGAGTTTCGGTTACTCCGACATTTTTTGTCGACGGCAAAATGGTTGAGGGCGCAGCCGACGTGCAAACTCTTGTAAATCTGCTGCAATGATATGGAGGAACGACGTACCACGTACAACGTACCACGTACAACGTACAGAAAACTCCTGTTGTCTGTTGTCGGTTGTCTGTCGTCTCTTTTAATCTTTTCATCGCCAGCATATGCGGGAAGGACCGGGGGTATTATGTGCGAAGATGCGGGATCGAAATGTTATTCGGATCAAGGCAATGGAGCGTGTCCCGCCGGAACTGTTAAACACCTGTATCAGCGCGGAGATGCAATGGAGGAGCCGTCCTGTCCGGACGGTCAAAATTGCTGCAAAGGCACGCCAACGGAAGGAGCGGGCAGCACGTGTCCCTCCGGTCAGAGCTACACAAAGCCTGGGCTTGGCGCAACTCAATGCGGAACGAATCAATGCCGCGATGAAGGTTATCTGTATTTTACGGATTGCATGAAAGAGTCAGACTGTGCGGTGAATCGAGGCACTACCGATGGCGGAAATATCGCAGGTTGCAGCGGCGATGGCATTTTTTGTTGCCGCATTAAAAAGAACAGATGCAATGACGCATCAAAAGATCCAAGTAAAATTTTTCTTTGCACAACTCCTTCCGAATGCACGGCAAAGTCCGGAACGCCTTTTGCCGGCGGTCCATCAGGTTGCGGAGGCACGTATTCCACCTGTTGCGAGTTTGGCGACGCTATCAATGCAACGATGCTGAACGCCGGCGCGCCTCTTGTGGGTTACGGAGCTGGAGGGCCGACCGGAGGTTTTACTTCGGCCATCAGCCGCACGGCGCGTAAATATCAAAATATAAACTCTTTTTGTTTTACGGAGATTGAATGCGCAACGGCATCCGGAGCGGGAGCTTGGAAACAAAATGGTATTTGTCCGAGCAAAGGCAATACTCCGCAAGGTTATTGTGTCGCGCCAAAACCGGAATACGAACTGCAGTATCCGATCGGCGGGGTTAAGACGATAGCGGGTCTTAAAAATTTTATAACGCTTATTTTTAATTACGGCATGAGCATCATTATAATTGTTGCAGCCGTGCTGTTTGTTTACGGAGGCTTGCGCTACATGGTTGCCGCCGTTTCAAATGATGTTCAGGTTGGAAAAACAATCATGATTGATGCGGCTATGGGCTTGCTGATGGGCTTGGGAGCTTATGCGATACTTGCCAACATTAATTTTAACACCGTCAATCTGCGCGATTTTGATGTTTTCATGATTAATAAACTTTCGTTTTTCGATAATTTGTATTGCGATGCGGTAAAACCCGCGCCCGGCAAGAGCGTGGCGATGTTTCAGGATGCCGGCACGCCGTTTGCACCAAAAGAACTCGACATTAAAAAAGGATATACGCTTTCGCTAGCGGACACCAAGTGTGGTCAGGAATATTTTATCGAAGGCGCGGATTCTTTGAGTGTTTGTGCGGGTACAAGTTGCGGCAGAGGAGCGTGTTTAAATTGCGCGAGCGGTTCCAATGATTGTCGTAGCGATTCAGATAAAGAGCATGTTTGCGTTGACGCGAATATAGCTGGCAATGTTATTGTCGGCGGCGGTCAGAATTGGGTTAAAGCTGATTGGAAAAATATTAAGATAGAGCCCGTGATATTTTGCGACAAAGGCGCGTCACAGGACTTTAAGGAGCTGCCCTCTGCACCGATTGCTGATAAAAAGATCACACAAAATATAGTCAGCGGCAGAGTGGGCGCTTATGCGGTTGAATTAAATTTAGAGGACATAAAGTCTTTTAAGAATAGTTGCTCAGGCAGGTCTGGGTTGTTGCTTGAGTATCATTTTGATACTGGCGGTTTGATGGGCTTGAGTCTTGGCGGAAGCTGGTATACTTATGTTGCCAAGGATTGCGCCGTTAATCCAACGGGGGACTTTTTTTCACTCAGGGTGTTTTCAGGAAATCTGTTCTCTTCATCGGCATTCTCTAACATGTCGCAAGATAATAGGACCAAGTACCTTAGCGGTGCCTGGACACTGGATGAAATTTTGGCAACGGACAAAACTCCGATAATATGTCAGATAAAATATGATGCCAGCGGAATTGATAATGCAGGATCGACAGGTTTGGGGGACAATTGGCACGACTAGCGATTACTCTTGCCCGTATAAACTATTTGTGGTAGGCTCAAGCGCAACATGCCCGCCTCAAATTTTATATCGATTAAGGGCGCACGCGTCCATAATCTAAAAAACGTTTCGATAGATTTGCCAAAAAACAAGCTGGTTATCATGACCGGCTTATCCGGTTCAGGCAAATCATCTTTGGCGTTCGATACCATTCATGCAGAGGGTCAGCGCCGATACATGGAAAGTTTGTCTTCGTATGCCAGGCAGTTTTTGGAGTTGCAGGACAAGCCGGACGTGGATGAGATTCAGGGTCTTTCGCCGACTGTGGCGATTGATCAAAAATCGTCATCGCACAATCCGCGTTCAACCGTGGGCACGGTTACGGAGATCTATGATTATTTGCGCCTTTTGTTTGCGCGCGCAGGACGTGTGCATTGTCCGCAGTGCAACCGCGAGGTTAACAAGCAGACGCAAAAAGAAATTGCCGATAAGATTGTCGCTTTGGCCGAAAAGTCCGATGTCTTGCTTTTGGCGCCGATGGTGCGCGGACAAAAAGGAGAACATAAAGTTGTTTTGCAAGCCGCGGAGAATTCGGGTTATCGCGAAGTGCGTTACGACGGCACCTTAGTCGACATCCGCGAGTTGATGCGCACCAAAGTCGACAAAACAAAACCGCATGACGTGGAAGTTGCTATTTCGCATATTGCGAAAAAATCCGGCTTGGTGCCCGCCGCGCTTACCGAGCTTTTAAAAAACGCTCTTGATCTCGGTAATGGCATGGTCATGGCAGTGTCGGAAGAAAACGGCGACGAGGTTTTGTTTTCGGAAAATTTGTTCTGTGCTTTTTGCAACATCTCGTTGCCTCCGATCGAGCCGCGCTTATTTTCTTTTAACTCGCCGCACGGTGCTTGCCCGGAATGTACCGGTCTTGGAACCAAGCTTGTTTTGGATGCAGACTTGGTAATGCCCAATAAGCGTCTGACGATCGCTCAGGGCGCTATCAAACCGTGGACGCGCATTGCAGGCAATCAAACAACGCATCTCAAATTAGTTGAGGCTGTCGGCAAAAAGTTCGGTTTTTCCATCCATCAAGAAGTAGGTCAACTTTCCGCGGAAGCGCTCAAAGTGTTGCTCGAAGGATCAGGAGACGTTGTTTACGAAGTTGAAAGCAAGAGCATGGCTTTCCCCGGTATCTTGGCGTTGCTCGAAGAAAAATATCGTCAAACTGATTCCGAGTACGTACAAAAAGAAATCGAGAGCTACATGCGCGTTTTGATCTGTCCGAGTTGTAACGGACGTCGTTTGAATAAGACCGCACTCGGTGTGACGGTCGCCGGAAAGAATATCGCGGAAGTGGTGGAACTTTCTTTGGAAGAAGCGGGAACTCTTTTTGAAGAGCTTGGCAAGTCCGCGCCAGCAAGAAAAATCAAGAGCAAAATTTCTCGCGCCAAAGTTGACGCCAAACCGGATCCCATGGGTTTTTCGGAGCAGGAGCGTTTGGTTATGGGCCGCGTGCAGGCTGAGATCAAAAGACGTATCGGCAACTTGTTGGATGTCGGTTTGGGATATCTGACTTTGGATCGCAGCGCCGTTTCGCTTTCCGGCGGCGAGTCGCAACGCGTCAGACTGGCTGCGCAGTTGGGGTCGGACCTTTCCGGCGTCATCTACATTCTCGATGAGCCGTCGATTGGTCTGCATCAGCGCGACAACGAAAAATTGATCGAGACCATGAAGCGTTTGCGCGACATCGGCAACACGGTAATCGTCGTCGAACATGACGAGGCTGTAATGCGCGCTGCGGATTTTATAGTGGATGTCGGTCCGGGCGCAGGCGAGTACGGCGGTGAAATTGTAGCCGCGGGAACGCTCGCAGAAATAAAAAAGAACAAAGAGTCTGTCACGGGTGCTTATCTGCAGGGCAAGAAGAGCATCGAAACTCCAAAAAAACGCCGCAAAGGCAACGGCAAGAATTTGGTTGTGCGCGGCGCGACGGAATTTAATCTTAAAAACGTAGATTTTAAATTACCGCTGGGAAAATTTGTTTGCGTAACCGGCGTTTCAGGTTCCGGAAAATCGACTTTGGTTTTGGATATTTTGGGTCGCGCTTTATCCGCGTCTTTTTACCATGCCAAAGATTTGCCCGGTGAGCATAAAAAAATCGAAGGCATGGAGCATTTGGATAAGATCGTTTCCGTCGATCAATCTCCGATCGGTCGCACGCCGCGTTCCAATCCCGCGACTTATACAGGCGTCTTTACGGGCATCCGCGATTTGTTTACTGACATTCCGGAAGCCAAGATGCGCGGTTATGATGCCGGTAAGTTTTCGTTTAACGTAAAAGGCGGCGGACGTTGCGAAGCCTGCGGCGGCGATGGTTATGTGCGTATTGAGATGCAGTTTCTCTCCGACGTCTATTCCGAATGCCGCGAATGCCATGGTAAGCGCTACAACTCGGAAGCTTTGGAAATACATTATCGAGAAAAAAATATCGCAGATGTTTTGGATATGACTGTAGAGGAAGCGCGCCGCTTTTTTGTTGATCAGCCTTTGATCTACGACAAGCTTTCCGTTTTGCACGAAGTCGGTCTCGGCTACATTCGTCTCGGTCAACCTGCAACGACATTATCCGGAGGCGAGGCACAACGCGTTAAACTTGCAACAGAACTTTCACGTCGTGCAACCGGCCGCACTCTCTATATTTTGGATGAACCGACCACTGGTTTGCATTTTGATGACATTCAACGCCTTTTGCAGGTGCTGAACGCACTGGTCGACAAAGGGAATACAGTGCTTGTCATTGAACATAATTTGGACGTCATAAAGTGCGCCGACCACGTAATCGACATGGGCCCGGAAGGCGGTGCCAAGGGCGGTTTAATCGTTGCAGAGGGCACGCCCGAAGAAGTTAGTAAACAAAAAAAGAGCATCACAGCCGCGTATCTGAAAGACGTGCTGTAAAATTCGGAAAACCTCTGTCGCGTCGGACGCGACATCTCCTTTGCCAAGGAGAAGTTACATAGCGGCTTAGTTGTTTAGCTGACTAACCCCTTGGCAAAGGGGCAGGGGTTTACGGATTATGTCGACTGAAGAATTACCGATATGCTAGAATAGTTTTGTATGAAACGTATTTTGTTATTGCTGGCATTGGTTTGCGCGATAATCATCTGGCCTAAAGCCGGCGTCAGAGCGGCGACCGCGATTGATTATGATAGAGTTACGGTCAGAGCTTCGAAAAGCGTTGTAAACGCAGATGGCATTGATCAGTCGATTATCAGCGTTAATGTTAAAACCATAAATTTTCTTGGGGCAGAGGGCGCGACGGTTGCAATCAGTACTTCGCGCGGGAGCGTGGATGAGTTTACGCCGGCAGAGTCAAAGACCAATGGCACCGGTTCGGTGCAATTTCTGTTGCGGTCTCTAAGAAATGGAGATGCTACGGTGATGGTCACTGTTAACGGCCATCAGATCAGCCAATCGGTTAAAGTATCTTTTATAAACGGTTTGGACGTCGGTTTGGTGTCCGGAAGCCTTATTAAGATTCCAAGCGATGGCGATGAAAACACTTATGCGGATTCGGCCGTGTATTACTATGCAAACAACGGCAGGCGCTACGTTTTTCCGAATGAAAAAGTTTATTTTACTTGGTACACATCATTCGGCAATGTTCGAATTCTTTCCATCGAAGATATGTCCAAAATACCGATCGGCGGAAACATTACGTATCATCCGGGAGTAAAACCCGTCAAATTTCAAACGGATGACAAGGTGTATGCCGTGTATAAAAATGGCGAGTTGCGTTGGTTAAAGACAGAGCAGGTCGCGCGTCAGATTTACGGCGGCGATTGGACAGGCAAGGTTGACGACATTAGCGAGGCTTTTTACGTCAATTATAGTTTTGGCAATCCTATCGATAATTCTGTGGATTTTATGGCGGATACGATTGCGGGTAAGTACTCGACAATCGAGAAAGACAAGGGGATATAGGCAATTAACAATTGAACGGAAAGGATCGGCGACGGGAATTGTTAATTGTTATTTGTAAATTGTTAATTAAAAAAATCCCCAAGCGGGGATTTTTTTAGGCTTTAGCCTCTGTTTTAAGTTTTGGTTTAACCTCTTTAAGGCGCTTTTTTGCGTGGCGCACAAAGCTCATGACTTTGCGGCGCGTCTTAACCTGATTGACCAGTTCTATCTTGGCGATGGTCGGCAATTGCAGAGGGAAAATCTTTTCCACTCCCACGCCATTGCTGATTTTGCGCACGGTCATTGTTTTTTGAATGCCCGCACCGCGAACGTTGATAACAAGCCCTTCATAGACCTGTACGCGTTCTTTTTCTTCGCCTTTCGGGTTCTTTTCGCGGATCTTTTGATGTACGCGAATATTCATGCCGGAGCGGATATCCTCGGCGGCAATGGTTGGGTGTGAGTTTGTAGCCATATGTTTAACGTGCGGGAATAATACCCAAAAGCGGCTTAAACGTCAAGTCTTGGGCGAAGTGCCTTAAGAACCAGATTAACCGACTCGTCGACGCTTTTAAGCGGCGTGGTGTCTATAAACAGGTCGTAATGGCTTTTGTCAGTGTATTCCAGGCCGTAGTATTTTTTGTAACGGCGCATGTCAGATGCCATGCGCTCTTCGGTTAAACGCTTGACTGCATCGATTTTTGCGGGCAAGTGCTCGTCCGGTCTGTCGTCTTTGGACGTCATTATACGTCGAGTCGCTTCGTCGATATCGCAATCCAAAAATATCTTAAAAGAATGCGGGATAAAGTACCACGATAAGCGTCCCTCGATTACAAAATTATCTTCTTTTGCGCCAAGTTCTTTTTGGTAATCATCGACAATCGAATCAGTGCTTTTGTCCGTCTCGCCAAGCGTATTAAGTTCGTCTAAGGTCATTCCTCGCTCCAAGGCCATTTTGCCGCGCAAACCTCCGACAGAATAAAAAGGAAAGCCGAGTTTTTCCGCAATCTTTTTTCCGACCGATGTCTTGCCCGAACCGGGAACTCCGGAGATTGTGACGATCATACTAATTAACAATTTACAATTAACAAATAACAATTACAGTTCAAAAAAAAGATGCAAACATCGGATCGGGTTTGAGCTCGAAAGCTTGTTCTTTTCCGGTCTTTGGATCCTCAAACGACATCTTGTAACTCTGTAGCATCAACCTGCCTCCTGAATTTTGAATTTTGAATTTTGAATTTTGCTTTATATAGAGCTGATCTCCGACGATCGGACAGTTCAAGGCAAACAAGTGCGCACGGATTTGGTGAGTGCGGCCGGACATGATTTGAACTTCGAGCAGAGTGAAGTTCTTTTTTTTCTTAATAATTTTATAATGCGACCATGCGGCTTTTCCGTCGGTGCTGTTCACCGGTATGGCTGCCATACGCGCCTCGGTTTTTGATCTGCCGATGCGGAATTTTATTTCGCCCTCATCTTGCGGCGGCGCGCCGTGCACCAACGCAAGATAATATTTTTGCGTTTTGCGCTGCGCGAATTGTTTTTTGAGGCCGTCAAAAGCATCCTGTGTTTTTGCAACCACCATCAGCCCGCTCACATCCCTATCCAATCGATGAACGATTCCCGGGCGGCTCGGATCCTCGCCGATTTTCGCAAGCGGGGGATAGTGCGCAATCAACAAGTCGACGAGCGTCCCGTCCTGCTCGTTTGCGTCCGGGTGCACCAAGATACCCGCAGGTTTGTTGATGACCATCCAGTCGGGAGTTTCTTTGACTATCAAGCTTTTTACGTCCTTAAACGGCCTCTTGCGTCCTTTGGCGTCCTGCGAGCTTCCCCGTTTGTCATCTTGAGCGGAGTCTGACGGAGCCGAAAGATCTGGCTCGTGCTTTAAACTGGGTCGAAATTCAACTTTGTCTCCCGCTTTCAAAAAAGCATGCACGGTCGCTTTTTTGTCGTTCACAAAACCGGCACCCGCTTTCAGTTTTTTGGCGATCGCGCTGCGCGTCAGGTCGGTCAATTTGGCGGCCAAAAAAACATCCAGCCTTTGGCCGGCGTCTGATGTCTTGATTTTCCACTGGTTTTTCATGCGCATAGGTTACATCAAAAACATGTTAAACGTCCATTTTTTGCTATTGTCTACCGTCTTCTGTATCCCCTTGACATCCTACGCAGATGCTTTATCATACACGCTCGTCATTAATTCCTGACATGTCGTCAGGATCGCCTACGGAGGTGACTATGGCTGATAGCGATGACAAGGAATGGGACGGTCCAGAAGAGCTCGGTTTGCTTATTACGCTCGCTCAGCGGTACGCGAACCATTCATTGACTCCTGCGGACAAACTCAAGTGCCGCGATCTCGCATCTAAAATGGACCGGGTTGCGTTGACCGATAAACAGCGTCGTGCCCTCAAGGAGGCGGTTAGAGTCCTTAGAGCGGCGTTTGACGTCAACGGGTACATCCCTGTGAGTTTTCGCCCTCCGCCGCCACAGGAACCTTGCAGCCCTGCTTTGCAGAAATGCTGCCGAAACGCGTCGGGGGCATACATCTTTTCGTCGCTCGACGACTCCGCTCTACAACATGCACCGAACTGGTGCGCGATAAGCTTTATTCCACACTGCGACGATGGAAAGCTGCGCGCCACACTGGCGTCATGAGCCCTGCACCAAACTGGTGACAGGGTGTTTTTTATGCGACAAAATAAAATCCCCCGTAGCTTTATGCGAAGGAGGAGTGGTGGGCGCTGAAGGATTTGAACCTTCGACCCGATGTGTATAAGACATCTGCTCTACCGCTGAGCTAAGCGCCCTTAGCCGGGGATAATTTACACGTAATAATAAAAATCAGCAAGCATTAAATCATGGGCTCTATAAAATTATCCGGCGATTGATTGATATGAGTCGTGGACCATGACCAGCGTACGTTGGGATCGTCTGGTAAAGCGGAGCGGACGTAGTCGAGCGTCAGCGCGTCGTGCGGGTAACCGCAGCCGATGTTGTGACCAACCGACTCGCATAATTTGCGCATCAACTTTTCGCGTTCGGCTTTGGCGATGATGCTCGCGGCACCGACATGCCTGTGCCAAAGATCGGCCTCGTTTTCGGCTTTGAGAGAGTTGATGTCCGTCCAACCGGACATGTAACTCAACAACTGTCTGAAAGGCAAAGTGCGACGTACGGGCGCATCGACCATTATCTCCGCGGGGGAGTTTGGATGTGACGTTTTGAATTCAGCAATCAGCTCGGCCATGTATTTTGTTTCCAAACCGTTTAACGTCACGTTGCGGTTGCGCACCGCTTCGTCAATCTCTTGCGGTTGGATGACTCTAATTGAACTCCAGCACCTTTCTTTTAATGCTTTCGCCAAGTTGTCGCGCTTGGCCGCAGGAATGAGTTTACTGTCGGTCACGTTGTGCACGGCGCACCAGCGTCTGTCTCTGCCCGTTAGTGCACAAATCGCAATAACCATCGGTCCGACCACTGGCCCGCGTCCGGCTTCGTCAACGCCGGCATAACGAAAATCTTCCGGACGAGGAGACTTGCGCGCGGGCTTTATCGAAATTAGACGGGACATATATTTCTGTCATTCCCGCGGTTAGTTGAGGCGAGAATCCATCCCCCTCTGTCATCCTCGCGGATGCGGGGATCCATTAAGATTAGATTGAAACAAATTAATTTTATTGGATCCCCGGGTCTCCGTCCAACTCCGCCCGAGGATGACAAATAAGCGGGTTACTTCGTCGCCTCGTCGACCATCGTTTCGAGCTGTTCGAATCCCATCTCAAGATACGCGCCGTCATCCAGCCCGAATCCCATTGTTTTGCGCAGCAAATCGTCCGCTTTCATGGATCCGCCTGCGGAGAGTAGGGATTTGAATTTGCCGGCGAAAGCTTGCGGATCGTCGCTGAACTTTTTGGCGAGCGCGAGAACGAGCAGCAAACTCGCGGCATAGCTGTAGCAATAAAACGGATGGAAAAATATGTGGCTGATGCGAGCCCAAGTCCATTTTTCCATGTCGGGGTAGTCGACGGAATTTTGTCCAAGCTCTTGTTTGAGTTTCAGCCATTCTCCGGAAAGCCAGTCGGCCGTCAAACCCTGCGCCTGCGCTTGGTCAAAAGCGTTGGACTCGAACTGCGTAATCAACAATTGTTGATAGATGGCATTCATGCCGTGTTCCAAAAAGTGGCGCAAGGCATAATTGTAAGTTTGCGGTGACTTTGACTTCAATTCTTCGAGCAACATCAATTCTCCAAACTGCGAGGCGGTCTCGGCAAGAATGAGCCCGGGATGTCTTTGCAGAATCTTTTGTTCGGCAAACAGCAAGGCATGCACGCCATGACCGACTTCGTGCGCCAAAGTGTTAACGTCGTTCAGTTTGTTTTGATAGCTCAACAAAATAAAAGGATGCTGCGGCGCGTACATGCAATAAGCTCCGGTTGATTTGTGCGCAGACGGTTGCGCATGAATCCAGTTGTGCTCAAAAAATTTATCGGCATGAGATGCGAACTCCGCGTCTAAACGATTAAAAGCGTTATGCGTCAATTCCTTTGCTTCCGACCATTCGATCGACGCTTCCGCATCTTGCGCCAAAGGCGCGACAAGATCGGCTGCGGGGAGTTTTTCGAGTCCGATTTGTTTGGCTTTCCAGGCGAAGAACTTTGTGAAAATATTTTGATTGTCGCGCGCGGCGCCAAGCAACTGCGGTACAAAGTTTTCCGGCAGATCGTCGCGGTCGGCGATGAATGATGCGATGTCTTTATACTTGCGCAGATCTTTTTCGGTAACAACATTGCGCACCTGCTCGCTGTAAGCAAAAGCCAAATTAGACTGTTCTTTTTGATAAGCCTCGCAGCGCCTGTTGTAAACTGTTGAGCGCACATTTGCATCGCTGTGTTCGAGCAATGCGGTGATAAGCGAAGGCGTCAGCTTGGTCAGCTTCCCGTCTAATTCGATTTCTCCAAACGGCAAACGCGGCGCCAATTGATTTTCGAATCGCGCCCAAGCCTCGCGCTCGCGCTGCATGGTCAAAATCAAAAGTCGTTCTTGATCTTCCGGCAGCAAATGCGGTTTAAGCCTGCGCGACTGGCGGATGAATTCCGTAAATTTGCAAGTCTCATCATCTTTGGCCAGCATCTCCGCCTCGTCGTCTTTCAGCTCGGAAACAAACAGCGGGAAAAACGTCATTTCCGCTTCGGCTTGTGATAAATCATTTTGAACTTTTTGTAAAAAAGCTGCTACGCTTTGATTCGTTACATCTTCGTCCGCCTTAAGGCGTGCGAAGTCTGCAAGTTTTTGCGAGAGCATGGCGTGGCGGTCGTAATAATCCAAAGCCAATTCCCAGGCATCAACGCGCAAAGGCGAGGCGGCGAGATCGTCTTTAAGCGCGATAAGCTGATTGCGCATGTCTTGCATGTCGCGCAAATCATTTTGCACGGCAACGTCTTCCGCGCCGGCATACAAATCGCTCAAATCCCAAATTGGCAATGTTTGCTCGCTCATATATTTTAACTCTAAACCGTAAACAAAAAACAGTCCATGCCTTCCGGTCCTCAGCGCTACAACTGTCATCTCGACAAAGACCCTTCCTTTTTGTCATTTCGACCGGAGCGTTAAAGCGAAGTGGAGAAATCCCTTTTGCTCATCAACACAGTATTATGGTCATTGGGTTTGTGAGATCTCTCGACTCCGTAAACTACGCTCGAGATGACAGAGAAGAAGCTGGCGGCGCACTTGTAAATAGTTCTTGGTACGTGGTACGTTGTACGTCAATATGACTTCCATTTTAGTCTTTGGCAACGGATGGATCGGCAACAAATTTATAGAGCGCTATCCCGAAGCCCGCTTGTCAACCGTGTTCGCAAAAAGCCCGGAAGACCTTGAAAGTGTTTTGGAAATAGAAGATCCGGACGCGGTTTTGAATTGTGCGGGTATTACCGGCCAACCCAATGTCGACTGGTGCGAAACTCATCAAGTCGAAACCGCAGCCGGCAACACCATGTTGCCGATTATGCTCGCTCAAGCTTGCGCTGAGCGCGGTATACATCTGACGCATCTTGGAAGCGGATGTGTTTTTTACGGCGATTCGCCAACACCCGGCGGTTGGCGCGAGGATGATTATCCAAATCCGGTTGCATATTACTCAAAAACAAAAGCCGCTGCAGACATGGTTTTGGGTCCGATGCCCAACACTGCCGTCGTCCGTCTCCGCCTGCCCATCGATTCGACTCCATCGCCTAAAAACTCTCTCACAAAACTCGCAAGCTATCCAAAAGTCATCGACGTCTCAAACTCCGCAACCGTTCTCGACGATCTTATTGAAGTCTTGTATCAAGTGATGGACAAGCGCGCCACCGGAATTTTTCACGCCGTTAATCCGCAACCTCTGGCTTATCGCGATTTGATGAAATGGTACGAAGAAATTGTTGATCCCAATCACAAGAATGAATGGATTACGGAAGATGCGCTCGTCGCCCAGGGACTGACCGCCAAAAAACGCTCCACCAACATCCTCGCCAACACCCGCCTTACCGAATTCGGCATCAATATGCGCCCCACGGAGGAGGCGGTTAAAGCGACGTTGAGGGAGTATGCGGAGAAGCTCAAAGTGGCAAGTAACGGGTAACTAGTAACGAGTAACGAATTTGTCAGCGAGGATCCAGAGAAATATGCAAAAACTCAAAGTTTACATAGCAGGCAAAGTGTCGCCGAATTCAGTCTTTGGCCGTCATGATTGGCGCGCGGGATTTTGCGCCAAACTTTCAGAATTCTCGGGTTTAGAAATCGTGAATCTTGATCCCACGCAAAGCGATGAAAATTTTAATTTGGACGAAAGCAATGCGATGCTCGTCTTTGGCAGGGATTGCTTTATGATTAACGCCGCCGATTTGGTTATTGTAAATTTAACCGACGACATCAGCGTCGGCGGCTCGCAAGAAATGTTGATTGCGAAATATTTTCGTAAACCGTTAATCGGCATTGCGCCGAAGGGTGGTAAGTTTAATAAATCCGAGACGGAAATCAGAGGTAGAGTTTTTACGGATTGGGTTCATCCTTTTGTTGCGGTGCCCTGTGATGCAATAGTCGAGGATGTCGAAGGTGCAGCAGAGCATCTTAAGTCCTTCGCGATAAAGATGGATGAACCGGTAAAAGACATTTCCATCCTCGATGAGTCGATGGCGTATTATTTTGACAATCATCAAAAAGACGATAAGTTTGTAAATGAAATTACAGTATGAAACTTTTCCTCCTGCGCCACGGCGAATCAACTTCCGATATCGAAGATAGATACGGCGGAGATTACGATGATCATTTGACCGAAAAAGGTTTGCAACAGGCACGCGAACAGGCTGATAAGCTTGTCGGCAAAGGTATCGAAGTGATTTTTTCAAGCCCAAGAATCCGCGCAACCGAATCGGCGGGAGTCTTAAAAAGCGTGTTGGACTGCGAGCTTAAAGTCGTTGACGATCTCCGCGAGAGGAATGCTTACGGAGTTTTGACCGGCATGGTCAAGTCCGAGGCAAAACAAAAACACGCGGATAAAGTCGAGTTGTTAAAACATTACAGTTATACGATTGAAGGCGCGGAAAGTTATGAAGCTTTGTGCGAAAGAGTGCGGAATGTCATGGATAAGTTGACGTCAACTCAACATCAAATAATGGCGATTCTGACCCATGGCGGGTTCATCCGTTGTTTTTTGCGCGAAGTGATGAAAATGGGCGCAATCAAATCTTTGGGAGATTGCGCGATTATCGGATTGGAGAAAAATGAGGACGGTTATAAAATTATTAGCATTGAAAACGTTCAGCTATGAACAAAGCCTTTATCTTCGACTGGTCCGGAACATTGATGAATAATTTTGACGTTCATTGCGAGGTGTGCGATTTGATGTTTAAGGAACTTGGACACGAATCGATTTCGCCTACAGAGATCAGACGGAATATGACTTCGCCTTATATGAAATTTTGGAATAAGTATTTTCCGGATTTGACTTTGGAGCGGCAAGACGAATTGTATTCAAAATACATGCAGCAAGTCAGTCCGCCGAATATTTTTGAAAATGTTGATCAGGTTGTCAAAGCATTGCACGAGAGGGGCTATAAACTTTTTGTCGTCAGTTCCGACCCGCTGACTTCTCTCGCTCCGCAGGTTGAGGCATCCAATTTGTCGCCGTATCTTGAGGAGGTTATTGGCAAAGATTATCTGAAAAGCGATACTGCAAAAAAACTGGTCGACAAATTTCTTTTGGACAACGAGCGCAGTTTTTTTGTTGGAGATTGCTCGGGTGATATCGAAGCCGGCAAAGCGGCGGGCATAAAAACAGTCGGTCTGGCTTGGGGTTTTGAAGATAAAAATCGTTTGGCGCAAACAAACCCGGATTATTTAATTGATGATATTTTGGAGATTGAAAGGATAATTTCGGAATAAAAAAAATCGCCGTACTCGAGCGGTGAGTCGGCGGTTAGCCCAGTCGCATCATCAGGTTGAGGCGGTCGACGGTGTGGGGGCGCGCCTCCAAAAGCAGTTTGCGCATTGCCGTCATCATCCAGAGTTCCGGACGCGCTCGGGCCAGCTCCATGAAGTCCTGGATGGCGGTTTCGTCATCAATGCCGGGATCTTCGATGGTTGTGATGAGGTGCCCGAAGGCAATTTGCTTCGGGTCTTCGCCGCTTTTTTCTAGAAACGGTCGCAGTACGAATGAACGAGCGAGGCGCTTGAAGTTTGAAATGATGCCCATTTATTCTCTCCTTTAAAAATATACTAGTCTTTTTTGCGGTTTTGTCAATCATGTGAAGCCGGCTCTTGAAGCGCGACTGCACCTCGCGTAAAATCTCTTTCATGTCTGACGTCATCGATCCGCGACACGAAGCGCTGGTTGAACATCTTTTTCAAAGAATGCTGGTTGTTTTGGAAATGCCGGGTTTTGAGTTGCGCCCCATGCGCCGCCGCACGCGCGGGGAGGGGAGATTGCGTTCCATTGTTTATGGTTACACGCGTCTCGATAAAAAACTTGTGACGATTGACCTCTACACTCCGCGCACCATGAAGACTCGAAAGATGGATGCGATTCTTCGCGTAGTCGCTCACGAACTAGCGCATCATCAAAAGCCTCCAAGGCTTTATCGCAGTTGGTTTCGTCTTGTTCGCGAAATTCATCATCCTCCTTTTTGGACTCAATACCGCCGCAACGTCGCCAAGATGCAGAAGGATGAAATACTTGGTATATATTTTAAAAATAACCAATAACCAAGCACCAAGATACAAACGTTTGGAAATTGTCATTTGGTTATTGTGGTTTATTTGTATCTTGGAATTTGGTCTATTGGTTATTTTTTCCTATTTGACGTCTATTGCGATTGTGATATTGTCAATTCTGCATATGATAGGCATTAGGCCGTTTAAGATAGTAAAAAAAGACAACCCCACCGACGATCTGTGCCGGCTGGTACTGGAGCCTGCCGACGGAGAGCCTGTTTTTGAGTTTCAAGCCGGGCAGTTTGTGATGGTTAGGGAGTCCAACGATTCCGGAACGGCCACATACCCAAGGGCATTTTCTATTGCCTCTGCGCCGTGCGAATCCGCATCTCAAATAGAACTCGGCATAAAATCTCAGGGCAGCTTGTCATCTACTTTGTGCGAGTCTTCGCGCGGCGACAAGTTTAATATTCAAGGGCCGTATGGCACTTTTACTTTGGATAAGGCATCTGACCGTCTGGTATTTTTTGCGGGCGGCGTTGGTATGACTCCGTTTCGTTCGCATGTGCGCGAAAGTTTGCTCACCGAATTGAATCAGCAAATTGTGCTTTTTTATTCCGGTCAAACTGTTTGCGATTTGATGTATCACGCCGAGTTTAGCGAGCTTGCGGTAAAATATCCAAACTTTAAATATGTTCCAATTACCACGCGAGAGTGCGCAAAAGATTGGCCGGGTGAATGTCAACGCTTGAATCAAGAGATGTTCGACAAGTATATTGCAGATCCAAGTCTTTGGAATTACATGATGTGCGGTCCGCAAGCTATGATGGATAACGTCCGTGAATTGCTTTTGGCCAGAGATGTCGACGTTGAAACGAGATTGCGTTTTGAGCGTTACTAGGCTATCATTTCGATAATTAAAATTAGCAGTTAGCAATTATTTTTATGAACAGAAAAAATGTTTCGCTGGTCTTAGCGGGAGGAATGTATGTTTCGTTGGTTTTTTTGGGATTGGGATGCAATCCTTTTCAAAAAGCGCAAGATGCGATCAGCCAAAAGATCGGCGAGTCGGTCGCCGAGAATGTAATCGGTCAAGCTACGGGCGGCAAAGTCGATATTAATAATGATGGAAATCAGATTGCTTTTAAAGACGATAAAACCGGTGCAACTTCCGCTTTTGGCGAAGACGTGAAACTGCCAAATGATTTTCCTAAAGAAGTGTTGATTTATCCCGGCGTCAAAATCAGCGGCCTGACAACGTCGCATGAAAATGGAGAGAGCGCCTGGCTCATGGCAAGCTCGGACGATGATATGTCAAAAGTCGTTGATTGGTACGACGGTCAGACAAAGGGCGAGGGCTGGACAAAAGATTCAAGCCTAACAATCGAAAAGATGGAAACGCGCGTCTACTCTAAAGACAAAGACCAGTTGAGCATCACTGCCGCGCCTGCCGACGACGAGTCTAAAGGCAAGACGACGCTTATCGTCAGTTGGAGCAGGGAGGTACCGCAAGCCGACGACTCATCAGCCTCAGAAACCGAATAACAAAAATCCTCCGCATGTCGGAGGATTTTTTATGGCGGTGCCACGTGGGCCGTAAAAATAAAAGCCGTGCTTTTATTCACGGCCTTTACGTGGTGGGCGTGCCTGGATTCGAACCAGGGACCTTTACATTATCAGTGTAACGCTCTAACCAACTGAGCTACACGCCCCTAATCTGGTGCCGAGGGCGGGGATTGAACCCGCGACGCAAGGATTTTCAGTCCTTCGCTCTACCACTGAGCTACCTCGGCCGAAGGTCCACCGTAGCTTAAGCGTAGGCGGACGACGGGCATAATAATACCCAAGATATGACGATAATGCAAGACCTGCCAACATGCGCCTTACGGGTGTTTGACCGAACCGATATTTTTAGGTACATTGATACTGGAATTGCCCCCAATCCGAACTGTGGCGTTCATCGCCGCGTTTCCATCAAGGAATAGGAATGGGGGTTTTCTATTTGCCTATTTTGGCCAAATTTGAACAAAAATTTCTCTATGGGCTATTATTTTGCGATAATCATCAGCCTTATTTTTCTGTTGTTGAACGGATCGGTTGATTATTCCCGCGACATAGTCGGCCAGTTGCAATAGATTGTTGGCTTTGGAATTTTGCATTTTAACTTTTTTGATTAACCGATGTCTGCCGTCATTAATATGTTTTTTAAGATAAGAATTCAACTGGTTGCGAAAATCGTTGCTGCCACTACGGTCAATAATAACCGTAGCGTCATTAAGTTTGTCTTTCGCATTTTCAAACACCAGACGACAAGCGTATTTATAAAATGACTCTTTATTTTTAAATCCTTCACCGTACAGCTTGGCTTTATTTATGACGATCCCGTAATAGAAAAAGCTGTATGGTTCTACGGCTTTTAAAAATCCATCCCTTATTTTATGTGAATTTCGGCGAAAATGAAACTCGCTATCTGAAATCCATCCTATTTCGTGCCGCAACAAAGAGATGCGTTGATCGCAGGCGACCGCGTCTTCTTCGTCTTCGAACACGACTAAAGAAACGGCAAAGAATTCGCTGGAGCCCTTGCTCACTTTTAACCCAGGGTCACCGGATTCGTCTATGAATACCAGCATAAGTGAAACCTTATCACGTTGGGGTTGCTCTGAAAACAGACATGCTCTCAAATCTATGCCAAAACAATGGAATGTTATATGCTTTAGCCGCGTACCGTCACAACTTACAGAGGAGGAGGCATGAGCACGCAGAACGTCGAGTTACCAGCTCCAACTAAGATCACTCTCGAAGAGGCTTGCCGCGGGATTCCCAATTCACCCGCCATTGGCACAATCTACACTCTTACGGATATCTCTGCCGCGATCCGCAACATACGCGAACGTCATGACAGGCGGGTGCGACAGATTGCGGAAGGAAGGTGAGACATGACGATGGAACCTCGTTTTCCTTGGGCAAAGTCCGCGCCACCGTCGGATCCAGACAAGCAACAGACCATGGGTCCATTCGTGGATTCGTCGCTGTTTGATGACGACGACCCGAAACGCGCCATACGCCGCAAAGTCGATTGTGCCAACTTGGAGTTGCTCATGCCTGGCTGGCCACGGCTGGATCGTATCGCTCGACAGACTCTCTTGGCACAATCGCGCTGCACCCAATCGTACTGAACGGGTGCATTTTTTTGTAAAAAAAACAGCGCGCGATGAGCGACGTCGTGCGCCTAGAGTTGGCTGTGGCTTGTTTGCAGCGCGCGGATCAGTTCGAGCGTGATCATCAGTCGACCTGCAGCCTCTCTTTCGAATTTCGTTTCCAGTGGGCGAGGGAGTTCGAGGATGGCGAGGAAATCCTCGATCGCATTTATGCGAAACACGCGAAATGGCAATTCACCCGAGGTCTCGTCTAAGAGTTTCCGGCAATGTTTCAGATCGGCACGTGACCTTCGAATGAGCGCGGCGCGCTTGTCTGAAGAAGTCTCCGTCACGATGTAAATCAAGACCGTGTTACTGACAGCGTCGATGAGGATGTCGATGTCGTCTAGTGGCAGATCTCCATTTTTCTCTGATGGAGTTCCAATTCCACGGAGTTCTTCTTCGAGAACTTTCCGTGATCGTTGCGCGTACCGCTCCAACCCGTCGAGATCAACCGGTGATTTCATTGCAGTCTCCTTTACCAGAGCACGCCCCACCCCTCGAGGCCGAGCGCATCTTGTTCGATGCGGCGTTGCATAGCCGCCAGTCGTGCTGAACTCTCTCGCAAATCGAGAAGTTTTTGTCGCGCTTCTTCACGCAGTTCGGGACTTAGAGCTTGGATAGCCCTTTCTTCGGTCAGGCTCAAACTGACTCGAACCGGATTATCTCCCATGGTTTTCTCCTTTCGTGTCACGAGAATAGTTTGATTTATTACTTTTGTCAAAAAAAACAGCGCGCGATGAGCGGCATCGTGCGCTAGTGAGATGCAGTCGGGTCTAGACTAAGAGTTCTTGTCTGGCGGGTCGGGTGAATGAGATTGGCTTCGTCTGGATGGCATAGTACTGACAACGCCCGCGAATGCCACGTTCATTCTTTGTCCATCATCTACAGCGAAAGAGATCGTCGTCTCATCCAATGCCCGCATTCGATCTCTTTCGGACACCTCAATGGAATTTAGCAGGCGCCTTTCCTCGAGGCCTATCACATCAAGGTGCTTGGCGTGGCGCAGCAGATCTTTGAACTGAATAGTGATGCTCATGAATGTCTCCCAGCGTGAAAGATTGGCTATAATGACTTATCAATCTCCCCGCGAGTGGGCACTCAGCCTCTCGAAGGCTTCCTCGTGAAGTTTAAGTGCCTCTTGCTTGAGAGAATCCGGAACCGGAGTTCCTGAAGCAATGTATTCTCGCAACTTCTTCCAGAGGTCGAACAGTTGCATTATTGTTTGTCGTCTGACTTGCGACAGTGCGTGATCGACGAACGGAGATATCTCGAACGTGCTTTTTTGTACACTGAGCCCGACACGTACTTGCGCATGAAGACGATTGCGGCGCTTGGCATCTGCCGCGGAAGCGCAGTTCAGAAGATCCAAGGAGATTGTCACGATACTCAGGTCTATGCTGTGCCAATTGATCCGATTACGTTCGTCGCTGTCCACGATCGTCATTGGCCGCACAGGTGTGGTTGCGATGTGCTCGGAAACAACGGCGCTGACATACGCAGCTCCGGTCAATCTCTCTTTTTTCTCTCCCATGATTCCTCCTTGCGGTTTGCAGGCAAAATATACATATAATCGTGATTTGGTGCAAATTTTAGACTAAATAAAAAGACGACCTCCCGGTCGGTCTTTGAATAGCTTCTCCAAGTTTCTTTTTATCTTTTCTCGGTTCAATTTCTGTTTTTTTGGCGGTGCCACGTGAGCAGCGAGTGCGTAGACCTGTAAAGCGCAGTACTATTTTGTTTGATGCGTAACGGTGTACATAAAAACAGCTCTTGTGGAGCTGTTTTTATGTGGAGCGGGTAGCGGGAATTGAACTTGCCCGGGCAGGTCGACGTGCCCGATCGAGCACGACGCAGACGTACTGATTGTACGCAGCAGAGCGGCCTTCAGCCAAGGCCATCGTCTGGCCAGTCAGTCCGCGTCCTGTCTCGTGCGCAACATTACAGCCACCGAAGCGGTCACCACGGTTTCGAGATGAGAGCACCCTCCCTTCGCGAGGGCGGCATCTTGAAACACCGCTCGCCGCGAGCGTCCTGCGCTATTGGTGTTAATGTACGCGGCACTATGCATCCGATATCGACATTTCACCGCACGAGGCGATCGCCGTCAAGTCGTGCGCCACCCGCGCGCACGCCCAAGGACGAAGGAGGAGCCTGATTCCTATCTCTACAACTATATGCAAACTTCTATTCATTCCACGGGCCTGCTCACCGCCGCCGACGTCGCCCGCCGTCTCAACATGGCGACCTCCGGCGTGTACGCGCTACTCGCCCGGGGCGAGCTCGCGCATCTCCGCATCGGGCGCCTGGTTCGCGTGCGCGAAGCTGACCTCGATGTCTTCCTAGGCAAATGCACGGTAGCGCCTGTTGCTCGAACCCCACATCTATATGCCGTCTACCCGGAGGCATGACCGCCAAGGCGAATGGTGGGTCGACTTCCGCTACGCTGGGAGGCGCATCCGGAAGAAGTCCCCGGTGCAGACGAAAACCCGCGCGGATTCCTTCGAGCGCATCATTCGCAAGCGGCTGCTCGATCTCGAGACCTCTGGCATCTCACCGTTCCGCGAGAGCGAAACGATCTTCGAGGTCTTCGTCGAACGCTGGATGAGAGACTATGTCGCCGTCAGGAACCGCCACGCCACCATCCGCTCGAAGCGGGTCGTGCTGCGTCAACATTTGCTCCCGGCGTTCGGCCCGCTTCCGATGCGCGCCATCACCGAGGAACGCATCGACCAGCTGGCGTCGGCGCTCAAGGCGCAGGGTATGTCGCCAAAGACCATCAACAACATCTTCTCTGTCCTGCGCACGTGCCTGGGGTCGGCCGTTCGCTGGAATCTTCTCGCGAGCGTACCGCCGATCCCCATGCTCAAGGTTCCCGAGCACGCCTACAAGTACCTGTCCGCAGACGAGGTGCAGCGCCTGGTCGCCGCGACCAAGCCGGGGTACTGGCGCACGTTCATCGTGTTCCTCGCCCACACCGGCTGCCGCTTCGGCGAGGCGGCGGCGATCCGGTGGGAAGATCTCGAGCTCGACGGCCCTGCTCCCCGCGTGCGCATCCAACGCGGACTGTCGGTCGGTATCGTGGGACCGACGAAGAACGGCCGCATGCGAGACATTCCACTCACACCGGACGCGGCCCACGCTCTGCGCACCATGCCCCGCTCGCCCGGCTTCGTGTTCGCCCTTCCGAGCGGCGGGCTGCCGCACTGCACCAGCTCGGTGAAGCATCTGCACAAAGTCTGCGATCGCGCCGGGATGCGCCGGGTCTCATGGCACGTGCTCCGGCACACCTTCGCGACCGAGCTGTCGGCGCGACGGGTTCCGCTGCGTACCATCCAGGACCTGCTCGGACACTCGAGTATCGCGATGACGTGCCGGTACGCGCACGTGGCGGACAAGTCTTTGCGGGAGGCCGTCGCGGAGCTGCCAGGGATCCTTGCAAACCGCCAAGAAGTGACGGCTTCCGATTCGCCATAGCTCCTTGCAGTGCAGCGGCTCCCATGGCACGTTGTAGCCATGTTGAGTCACACTGTCCCCCAGCAGCTATGAGTGCGAACATGAACGAGAGCGATGCGGCCTACTTGTTACAGGATGACGTCAGGGCTTCCGTTGATGCCGACGTTGGGGCGTCCGCCTGGGTCACCGCCTACCGCAAGGTTCAAGACCAAGCCGAAAATGGCGGGGTCTTCTGCGCCCTCGTACCCGACGCGGACATCCTGGATTCATTGGCCAGCGGCACTTGGGACATGAGTGTCGGGTCTGGATGCCCCGGCTGCAGCCAGAGTTTTGACGGAGCGACGCGAACAACGGCGTATCATCGGTACGGCCGCGCAGGTGGCATTGAGCCGCTAGTGTTCGTTCGTGACCATAACGGGCTACACCCACGATCGATCGAGATCCTAGAGGAGTACCGTCACTTTCACAATCTGTACTTCGACGCTACAAGGGCGGAATACCTGCGTGTGGATGATGGCGGACGAGAAGAAGTTGTCGTGAAAGTCCTCCCAGATCGAGTCGACATGTTGCTTCGCCCGCTGAGACAGTTCCTGGCCCTGAAGCGAATGCACTTGGCCTTGCTCTACGACATGGTACGGTTTTCCGAGCAATCGGTCGACGTGATTCCACATCAGAAACGCTCCACGGTCGTCTCCCTCTCGGACCGACGCTACTCAATTGACATTCGCGAATGCGATTGGATGCGAGACCGCAAATTTCGGTCATTCTCACGACTCCTTGGCAAGCGCCTGATCCCGCCTCTTCCAGTGGAGCAGTCGGGCATCTGGCCCTACAATGAGGACGAACAACGACAGTACTGCGAGTTCATCATTGCGCGCGACAGCGAGGGGAAGGAGCTTCGGTACACCAGTGACCCTGCTCGACTCGCCAACTACTTCGGCAAGAATCCGCGCGCACCGCATTACTTGACACCGGTCTTCTTCCAGCGCGAGGTGCTGAAGAAGTACTACGATCAAACGGCGAAGTACCGAGTAGTTGACGGCGCTCTCTTCTGCGGCGATCTCTGGATGCTGCGAATCGATAACAACCACGAAACGCATGTGGTTGCGTTCCTGGGTGACCTGGGCGAGACGCTCAGCTACGAGGAGCAACTGCACTGGCTACACCACAACGTGGCTCCTGAAGGCGGCGTCAGTGAAGTTGAATGGAAGCGATCCTTCCTCGCAGAGCCATCCGAGCCGACGAGCGCAGACCTGATATTCGTCCGGGCGTTGGTCAGGTTCCAAGATGACTGGGTCACGCAACATGGATGGCCTCTCTTCCTCCCCCTCTTGAGTGGCGATGAGCACTACTTTAGGGGACTACATGTCCCCGTGACCAAGGACGCCACCGAGTTCGAACAACAGGTGCTGGCACTCACGAAGTTATTGGTGGATTCGATCAACGTGGCCGAGATCAGCCGCCTGCTTCCCGCCGGGCCAAAGGATGAAAAGTCGCTCGCCAAGCTCGACCGTTACCATGAAGCAAATCAGTATCCGGCACGGGCGGCGGACCTAAAGCTGCTTCGCGATCTGCAAGACCTCCGCTCGAGCGGGGTAGCCCATCGCAAGGGGCATCGGTACGACGAAGTCGCGGAGCGTTTTGGAATACCGGACCGTGAACCGGGCGCCGTCTTCGAAGGAATCCTCAAGCGGCTAACCGACATGTTAGGCGCCCTTTCGGCACACTACATGCCGGCCCATACCGGCGCGCCGGCACCTGGTGAAGGAAGCATCGAATGACGGCGCGCACGATGGCCAGCGACGAAAGAGAGGGCAGGAACGCCCCTAGAGCGGCACTTCTTGAACACTGAACACCGCATTACACATGCCTATGACTGAAATCGCTCCACCCCAGGGTTTGGCAGACTTGCTCGACCCTATAATTGAATACCATCGCGATCGTGACGAAGCGCCGATCTTTTTTCGCTACGAATACGTTCTGGGGGACAGTCCATTCCGACAAGCTCAGTACGACGCCGCCGTGTCCCTATGGGTTACACACCTAGCTACGCTGCCACAGGCGGAGCTGACCTCCCTCGCCGATCACCTCGGGCGGTGGAACGGCCTTGGGGTACTGGCGGAACGCGCTCGGGAGAGAATCCTGCAGCTGTCGCTGGCTGAACAACTTGCGCACGCAGGCATCGCAGCATACCTCAACCAAAGGTTCTGCGACCTCTCGATCTATCTTGTTCCGGGGGTGCCGCCGGGTAGTAGGGTGCTAGCGATGTATCCCGAATTGGAAAAGGCGCTCACTGTACGCGACTCCCTCCTTCCTGTGCGTGGCGGCGTCACGCCCGGGCACGCGTGGGTGGGGTACAAGGCCCACGACATCCACGTCCATCCTGGACTCCGTCGCGGTTACGCCAACCGTGTCCACTACGGACTATTGAAGATGCTGTGGGATTGCAGGGCCGCAGGCTTGGAGGTGTCGATCGCGATCGACCACTTCCGTATCTGTCCGAAGGGCGTTCTCAGGCCGGTCATGGAACTCGATCGATGGTTCGGCGCTCCGTTCCGTCGCGAGGCGGTGGATGACCCGCGCCAAGTCGGGACAACGCTCCACGAACGAGTATACGACACGTCGCCCTTCGACAGGGCAGGCCTTCGCACCGAGTTCAGCTGGACGCTGGACGGAAGTCTGAAGACCTTTGTGGTGGAGGAGCTTCCGGTTCCGAGGGAAGAGGAGGGCGATCGCCCAGTAATCTGCCGATTCGTGCATTCAATTCGGGACATCGAGAGCCACCATTTCACCCACCTAGACGGCGCCATAAAGGTGTACGACTCAACCCTGTACGCGGAGCGTTACGCTCAAGCCCCTGACCACACGCGTGCCAAGGTCTGGGCGGGCGACAAGGTGAAGTTGTTCAGAATAGATGTCCCGAACGCGGAAGCCGGACCCACCCTTGATGACGATGCGTGGATGGAGATCATCACTTCCTTCTTCCGAGGCAACGAGCTCGTTCTTGAATACTTCAGCGGCAAGACTTTTCGCGAAATCTACCAGGAGGAATTCAAGCACGATCATCCGTACATTGCGGCACAACAAGCAGGACTGTTGGGAGGCACGCGAACCTCGGGGCCGACGTAGCTTCGCAGGATACGCCGGAATACCGTGTAGAGTGTTCAGTTTCGTCCACCCAGTACACCCCGTTGGCCACCCAGCTTGGTCCCCAGACCGTCGTTCCAGGGGATCTTCATGCTTCTTCATACTGGTAGCGGGGATGATTCCCGGCGCTGGTGACCGCGCGATTCCAGCTCAACGGTCGACAGAAACGCACGACGACGGAATACAAAAGGACCTCCCCATACGGGGAGGACTCTTTCTTGGAGCGGGTAGCGGGAGTCGACCTTGCCCGGGCAGGTCGACGTGCCCGATCGAGCACGACGCAGACGTACTGATTGTACGCAGCAGAGCGGCCTTCAGCCAAGGCCATCGTCTGGCCAGTCAGTCCGCGTCCTGTCTCGTGCGCAACATTACAGCCACCGAAGCGGTCACCACGGTTTCGAGATGAGAGCACCCTCCCTTCGCGAGGGCGGCATCTTGAAACACCGCTCGCCGCGAGCGTCCTGCGCTATTGGTGTTAATGTACGCGGCACTATGCATCCGATATCGACATTTCACCGCACGAGGCGATCGCCGTCAAGTCGTGCGCCACCCGCGCGCACGCCCAAGGACGAAGGAGGAGCCTGATTCCTATCTCTACAACTATATGCAAACTTCTATTCATTCCACGGGCCTGCTCACCGCCGCCGACGTCGCCCGCCGAGCACGGCGTTGCATTTCGAGACGCGGTCTCGATTTTCACTGTTCGACTTCCAGTCGATGGACCCGGTCGACGCAGTCTTCACGACGGTGACGGGAGCCCTCCTCGGCCTTGACGGACTCGACGAACTGCCCAGGGATCCCACTGAGCGTGAAAGCGCCTTGGCTCCGCTACGGGCGTTATGGCTTCATACGATCGACTCAGAGGGAGAGTTCCGACACATGTTGCGCGCGCTCGCCGGGACAGACATCCGGCGCGCATACTTGCTCGCGGCGCAATGGTGCATCGCGTACGCTAGGGATGGTTTGTTTGCCACTCGACCCCTTCCGGCTGATTTCCGGATCGCTTTCCAACAAGGCGCTGCGCGCCACGTGCTTGAGGAACTTGGGGCCGCGCTAGGCGGAGGATTCTCGAGTCAGATCCGGACTCTCGGTCGCATTGACTCTGAAGGCGCTCCGGCAGCGGGCGTTCAGAGCACGGCGACCACTCGCATCTGCAACGCGCTTGTCGGTCTAGTCAAGAACACGCTCGTGCACGCTGACCCGAAGGAAGACCCCGTCGGTCTCTCGGTCAGGCAGTCTCTCTTGCGCTCCGTCACGGGGCAGATGCTGGAAGAAATCAGACGGGATATCAGAGACGACGGTCAGCCGTTGGGCAACTCTTCTGGAGCAATCGTCACCGAGCCAGCACCCAGAGCGGACCAGCTGGATCTCGCCAATCAGATTATTGACGCCCTGGACAAGGACCTGTCGATTGCGTTGACACGAGAATTGGGTGGTGAACCACGTCTAGCGGGCGAAACGTTGGCGGAATTAGCACAATGGATACGCCAGCAACTCCGGCGCCAGTTGAAACCGCGCCCGGTCGCTCACCACATTGGAATCCCCCGAGATCGCGACACAACGATACCACGAACCGTAACCGAACACCTTGTGTTTCCACGTGGCGAGCGACGCTTCGCGGCGGAAACGCTCCTATCGTCCGCGCACGCGTACGGGGCGGGCTTCCCGATTCCAAACATCTTTGCGCTAGGAACCCACACAACTTGTCCGATCGTACTGAGAACGCTCTACCTTCTGGCCGGCATGCCATCCCGAAGGGCCAAGATGCCAGAAGTATCAGGTCACCTTGTGTCACACGGGTATACTCGCGAGGAAGTGGCTCTCTGCCTGAAACAACTGGCGGTGGCTTCGTGCGTTGCTGGTCAGGGTGCAACTAGGGAGTTCGTTTGGAATGCGGCGCGTAAGCGGTCGCCCTTCCGCGGTTCAGGTGGTACCGGGTTTGGCCGAGATCCAGGGTGGTCCGGTCTCGCCGAGCAATTTTTCTGCAATCACCTTCGGAAGGTTAGACCCCAGCAACGACAGGGTCAAATTGGCTCGCCTCGCCGTGGCTGGATTCGGTCACGCCCTGAAGGAGAACAGTCGGCTCTTCGGGCAGGATCCTGTTATGTACGTCATTGGGCTTTCTGCAGGGAACTCTGAACAGGAAGCCATCGATCTGCTTCGCCTGGCCGAGGGGCACGCTGAGAGATTCGTGAACGTCATTGGCGCACCTTTTCTTGACGATTACCGGGGGCTACTGAGACATCTCTCGGAACGTAGTGTCGCCCTCATGCTATCGGTGCACGAGGGATTTGGGCTCGCAGGCTGGGAGGCGATCGCTGCCGAGGTACCCCTCATTGTGTCGCGAAACAGCGGGCTGTACCAGCTGCTGTACGAAACGTTCGCGGGCTTAGGGACTGGGTGCGTCAGGGCGGTCGATATCCGAGGGTCGAGTGGCGAAGAACCCTACCGGGACGAGGACATCGAGACAGTTTCGGAGGCTCTGACCATGAGCGAGCTGGCGCTTCTGCTCGAAGGCAGCGAGTTCGTGGGCAAGCTCGCCCTGAGTCCGGCCCCGTTCGTGTTCGGCGGCCGGGCCACCGCAGCCTGACTTTTTTTCGACGGCCGTTGAATTAACGCCGCCCCGCCGCGTCCAAGGGGACGTGCTTCGCCTCAAAGAGGAAAAAGACCCCGAGATCCTGCGCAAGGCGGCGCTCATCCTCGAGAAGGAAAACCAGCGTCTGGTCGCGATGGTCCTCGACCTCCAACGCAAGCTGTTGGAAGCGCAGGGCAAGGGCGATGACCAGGCGCAGCTGCGGCTGCGACTCGCAGAGCTCGAGCAGCAGCTGGCCGTCCGAAACAAGATGCTGTTCGGCCAGAGTTCGGAGCGGCGTCCTGGACAGGACGGGGAGCCACCGGCGGACAAGGAGCCCAAGCAGCAGAAAGGCCACGGTCCGCGCAGCCAGCCGCGGCTGCGCACGGTCGTCGACAGACTCGCAGGCCCCGATGCCACGAAAGAAGGTGCTCTCCCGCCGGCTCCCGGGACGTAACGCAAGTGGCACCGACGTGAACGTGTGACGGACGCTTGCCGAGCTTCGAAGCCGAAGTGGTCACCCATCGGCCACCGCGGAAGGTAGCGGGAAGAAAGCGGTCACCGAGCCCGAATCGAGCCCTGCTCGCAGCCAACACAAAAACCGACACGATGGTCGGTTCTTGCATTGGAGCGGGTAGCGGGAATCGAACAAGACGCGGCGCTCCGACTAGGGTGTACAAGCCCGATCAAGGATGTACTGATTGTGCGCAGCAGAGCCGCCTTCAGCCAAGGCTATCGTCTGGCCAGTCATTCCGCGTCCCGCCTCGTGCGCAACATTACAGCCACCGAAACGGTCACCGTGGTTTCGAGATGAGAGCACCCCCCTTGCGAGGGCGGCATCTTGAAACAGCGATGACCGTTAGCGTCCCTTTTCAGGGGCGCTATTGGTGTTAATGTACGCGGCACTATGCATCCGATGCCGACATTTCACCGCACGAGGCGCTCGCCGTCAAGTCGCGCGCCACCCGCGCGAGATGAGGAGGAAGGAGGAGCCTGATTCCTATCTCTACAATCTATATGCAAACTGTTATTCGCTCCACGGGTCTGCTCACCGCCACGGACGTCGCCCGTCGTCTCAACATCACTCGAACCGGCGTCTACGCCCTGCTTGCGCGCGGCGACGTCCCGCACTTCCGCATCGGTCGCCTGGTGCGCGTTCGCGAAGCTGACCTCGACTCGTTCCTCGCTCGCTGCCGCGTCGCCCCCGTCCCACGAATTCCCCAGCTCTATGGCATCGGCGAGAAGGTCTGACCGCAACGACGAATGGTGGGTCGACTTCCGCTACTCCGGGCGAGCTCGACGGACCAGCACCCCGCGTGCGCATTCAGCGCGGCCTCTCGATCGGCATCGTCGACCATCGCCATGACGTGCCGCTACGCGCACGTTGCCGACAAGTCGATGCGGGAGGCGGTGGCGGAGCTGCCCAAGCTTGACCGTGCGATCGGATTCGCGGCACATGGGCCTCCAGCTCGCTTGCCGTGGGGCGAAAAGTGCGCTTAACTGGAAGAGTGTTTGACGAATTCCCGGCGGGACTTCGTTTCAGAAGAGGCCGCAAGCTTCTCCAGGACATCGAGGTCTACCACGATTTCAGCTGGAAGGATGTCTTCCCTACAGGACGGACAGCTTTTCGTAATTGCAAATCGTTGGCTAGCCGGGTGAGGTCGGATTGTCCTGACGGTAGGAAGCCGGCGCTCTTGCTGACCATTCGCGACGAGGCGCGCGAGGTCGGATTCACGACGGACACGCACTACGTTCTCCCGGTACGAATTCGCGCATACCTTCAGCAACACGGGTCAGACGCCGCCTCGACGTACTTCACTGGCGGATTGTGCATTACCCGGCCAGATATTCGACAGGCTCTCGAGGAAGACAAGGAGCTTAGACGCGAGGTCGTTCAAAGCGGACTAGACATTGACGCTATCAGAACTTGGATTGCGGGGAATGACGAACGGCTCAACTCGTTGCGGGTGCTCGTAGAACACGCGGATGGTTCCACCGCCGCACCCGACGCCCGGGAACCGGCGTCGATCGCCACTGTATTGGAGGCACTGGATGCTCTCGACCCGGCGACCATCGACATGCTGGTACGTCGGATCGGCAGGATCCAGGACCCTTCACAGCTTGGGGCACTGCTCGATTCAATTGCGGACACCCCATCCGGACGAATTGCCTCTGCAAGATCACTCGGGGACAAACTCGCGGACCGTATCGCCGACGTGCGCGCGACCGCTGCGGCGTATACTGCGCTGCTGAACTATCCTGCGAGCACTGAAACGGACCTACAGCACTTCTTGGAAGAGAACCCTTGGCTACTGGGCCTCGACTACCTGCGCGTACGACCGAAGGCGTCAGTCCCTAGAGGCGCGCTGGACTTCATTCTAGAGAGGTACGACGGGCATCAGGACATTCTCGAGCTAAAGGGACCCAATGAAGTGATCATAGAGGCCCCACCGATGGGCGATGACGGAGTGCCGCCGTCGCCATCGCGCTTTCGCCTGGGTTCGGCGCTATCACATGCAATTCCCCAAGCGTTGCTATACCGTGATTCGCTCGATGGCGCATCCGATACGAGCCTGGGACTGTACGGATTGAAGCACGCACGCAACTCCCGTCTTATCATCGTCGTCGGTAGGGCGAGTACCCTATCCGTGCATGCGAAACGCGCGCTGGAGCTGCTCAACCTATCTTTGCACCGAATCGAGGTCGTCCCCTACGACCTTATCGCTCACCGCGCAGAAGCGAACGTCAAGAATCTGGAACGCTTGCTCGGAACGTCCCCCGGAGGTGGCGCAGTAGCAGAGTCCACTCCGCCCGACGACGCTGGACCCCAGACGGACAACGAGCCTGGCGAAGACACGGGTCGCCTACTCGAGACGAGAGATGACGCGCCATACGGATAAGTTGACGGCTTCGCGCCGAAGATGCCCACCCTGCGAGATGTGCCAGAACGTCTGCATCGCGTACAGGTCGCCGCGAAAAGCGGCGGCCGCTCTGCCATCGGTGTCGCGCGGTCTCGCAGGAGAAGAACGCTCGGAGCCAAACCTTGCCGGCGCAGAGAGATGCTGGCATAGTTGCAGAAATTGTGTATGAGCAAGAAATATCTCAAGAGTCGAGCAAGAGTCGGGACTAGGGGCTTCATGCTTGCCGGCGCGATGGTGCTTGCCTGGGTCAACCTCGGCATGCCCACAACGCTTACAACGTTTACCCCTGAGGCGTGGAACAAGGCACTGGCGCCGAGCGCTTTGCTGCTGGTCGCCATCATCGCCGCCGCGCTTGATTCCGTTCCCGGGCATGACCTCAAGGCTCGCCTGGTCTTCTGGCGTTGGAAGCATCCCCTGCCGGGGTCGCGCGCATTTCAACGAGCGGGTCTTGCAAGAGACACGCGGATCGATAGGACACGACTCAAGGAGCGCATGGGCGGTTCATTCCCACTCGGCCCGGCAGATCAAAACGCTGCGTGGTACCGTCTATACAAGGATGTCGAGCACGACCCGCGCGTCGATGGTGCGCAGCTCGACTACCTCCTCTTCCGTGACCTGACGTGGTTCGCCCTTCTGCTGGCAGTCGCTTCGGTCATCTGCGCAATTGTGAACCCTGCCGCCCGCAACGGATCGCTTTGGTCGACAGCGGCCTTTTCCGCGCTCACATTCACTTTCTCTCGCGCCGCCGCGGAGCGCGGCGTGCGATTCGTAAACACGGTGCTCGCGTTGACATCCGCAATGCCCAGCTCGTCGGAAACCGACGGAACTAAGCAGAGAGTAGCGTAAGTATGGCAATCGTTCACTATCTCAACGTCCGCGAGGGGGACTGCTCAATCATCCAGCACAACAGCGGTCGCGTTACGGTAATTGACGTGTGTAACGCGCGGTTAGTGTCTGAGTCAGAACGTCTCACGGAGTCACTCGCCCGCAAGTTCGCGGCGGCACAGGGAAACTTCAATCAAAAAGAAGACCCGGACAACCCCATAGCGTACATGCGCGACCGTAGCATCGACGCAATCTTTCGATTCATTCTGTCGCATCCTGATATGGATCACCTGGATGGCATCGCAGACCTGTTCGCGGAATTCGGCCCGATCAACTTCTGGGACACCGACAACACGTGCGACAAGAGCGGCGACAACTGGGAGGCATCACGCTACCGACGGGAAGACTGGGATCTCTATAAGTCTTTGCGAACCAAAACAGCCGATCCTAAGCGTCTGGTGTACTACTCCGGACAGCCTCGGTGCGACTTCTGGAAAGACGATGGTCTGCATGTCCTGTCACCGACTCCAGATCTAGTGAAGGCAGCGAACGAGAACGACGAGTGGAACGACGCGTCACATGTCATACTGTACAAGACCGGCGGGAGGAAGATTCTTTTTCCGGGCGACTGTCACGATGATACCTGGGCACACATCCTCGAGAATCACGCCGACAGCGTGACGAACATCGACTTGCTGATAGCCCCGCACCACGGTCGCCATTCCGACTGCGACTTCACATTCCTTGATATGCTGCAGCCCAAGCTCACACTCTTCGGTAACGCGAAGTCCGAGCATCTGGCATATAGGGAGTGGTCCAGGAGAAACCTCCCGAAAATCACAAACAATCAGGCCGGATCGATTATCGTCGACTTCGATAGTGACGATGAGTTCGGCGCGTGGGTATATTGCACCAACAAGACCTTCGCCGAGACCGTCAACGGCAACGCTGCGAAATACCATGAGTCGCTGAAGGCTTGGAGATGCGCGCTGTTGCCACGCTAGCTCTATAGCTTAGTCGGAAACATAAGACTGATGTTCTCAAGAGCAATCACCCACGTAGCGGACGACGATAACCTCAGGCGGTTGAGGCACCTTGTTGACGCCGACTTCGTGACAACCAAGCAAGTCAACCGGATCGCGACCTCTGCATTCCGCATCGAGGAGTTCGAGCAAAGACCTGACGACCCTCCCAGCAAAGCACCTATCAAGGAGGTGATGCTCGGACGTCTTGAAGAACTCCTGTTCACGCTCGAGTACCTCCATGGGTACGCCGTAGTCAGGAAAGACGAGGTGGGCGTGCGTGACGCGCTCAACCGGATGTTGAACGGTCAGCCGGATGTTGCAGGCAGGGTTCTTGACGAGCTAGTCGCCCACCGTCTTCTGGCCGCCGAGATGCGCAACTATCACCTGCTTCCGTTGCTTCGCCCCGGGCCTGACGGTGAACTCCGAGCGGGTGAAGGTCCGATTCCCGTAGAGATCACGTCGAAGCAGCCCGAGATCATCGCTCTCCTTGATGGTCTGATGTCCGTCTTGTCGGACCATTGCCCGATTGCAACAGGCTGGTTGCTGAACGTTGAGCTCAAAGTGATCCGGGTGAAGAAGACACCCGATAAGGCAACGATCAAGCTTAATGTCGAGGACTTCAAGAAACTCGTCAGCGGCGTGGTGATTCCGAGTCGGATTCCGGTTGCTCCCGACGCGCTGGCTGGCAAGTGCGGAACTGGGGAGATCGAAGCGGAGTTGGTGTGCACACGGGTCCCTATGGAGCTGAGTGGGAGCGTTGGGATGCGCGACGACGCTTTCGGGGTTGGGTTGCACGCCGAGATGCGGGATCTCAAGTTCACAGGCGGTACACAGGTGGCGGTGACGTTCTCTGACGAGATGCGTGCGGACTTGGTTCGTCGGCTCGTCACGGAAACGCTTCACCGCAAGCGCAACTTGCCCGACGGGCAGAGACTCGTGGTTCTGAAGAACCCGTACGTCGCGAACCCCTACATGCAGCAAGTGCTTTTGGAGTCAGGACGTGCCTATGTCGAGGGCCATCCGCAGACCTCGCTCTTCTACTTCGCGCACACACCAGCAACGCATGGTCTGAACTGCCTCCTACAGGAGGTGGCAACCGGCTCCGATTTCCCGGCCACGGCCCTCGAGCGCCGCAAGATCGACGACCCCACGAGCGAACAAGCTCGTCCACCTCGTCCACCCAGTACACCCCGTTAGCCACCAAACCTGGTCCCCAGACCGTCGTTCCAGTGCATTTTCATACTCCCTCATACCGGTAGCGGGCAGCGTTCCCGAGACCTGGTGACCACGTTTCCGCCCAGTAAATCCCGACTCAACCGTACGAGCACGGAATACAAAAGACCTCCCCATACAGGGAGGACTCTCTTTTGGAGCGGGTAGCGGGAATTGACCGCTCGCGCCCCTGCGCGCCCGGCGCTGCCCCCCCCTTGCGCGCTTCGGCGGTTGGCGCGCACGAAGATGTCGGCTTGGGTGACGGACCACGCGAATCAGGCCGGCCTGGCGGGAGCTTCGGCGCATGTTGACAGACGGGCTTGATCCGTTCATTATCCCACATTCATGGCAATGCGCTCGGCGTCAAGTCGAAGACCGCTCGCGGCGAAGCCGAAGTTGGCTTTTGCATCGGTCCGCTCTGGCGTCCTGTGCGTAACCGATGTTGCAGGAAGCGCGCGAGACGTGCATACTGTGGACTGAGGAGGGCTTGATGAGTGACAGCGATCAACTCAGCGCAACTCTTGGAACAATCTCAGTTGACCAGAGCATGCCGAACCCCGACTTGCCACGCGGGTGGACGGCCCGTCGGGTAGGAAGCGTGACCTGCCTCGTGTTCGACGGGCGAGAGAACATTGCTGCCGTGCAGGCACGCGTAGACACCACTTGCCGTCCGCGGCCGATTCTCAAGTCCCTGTTGCGCATCCCGTGACCCACTAACGGCCGCGGTCTTTTTTTGTTGGCTCAGCGTTCGTCTACCGCCGGTAACACCCATGTCTTCGGTGACCCCATCGCAACGACCGCATGTTTTCCGGCCGGAGCGTGATCCTCGGGCGGCTCTCGCGCGCGTCGTGCTTCGCGCTCTCACGGCGGAGCCACGGAATCGTATTGCGGCCTTCGCCGCACCCAAGATCGGCCACATGAACCCGCTCCTGTCCCGCACCCTTCACGAGAGCTTCCACGGCGGGTTCTGCCTCGCCGCTCCAAGCGTCGCCGGACATCACCTTCCGGTAGTACTCCTCCCATCCGCCATAAACATCTTCCCACTCAGGCATATCATCCTCCTCCCGGGATCATGAAACGATGTCACTACATGCAAGTCGAAATCCGCAATGAGCGAAGCGGTCCCCCGGGTCGTCCCCCGCTCTAACATGTGTTGCAGGGTAACCAACGTCGTGGTACCAGCCACCGCCGCGATCTACCCTGCGGTTCGTGCCGTCGTCTTCCAGTTCTGGAAACCGCCCCCCGACCGCCAGCGCGTGCTCGAGGGTATCGCCTTCGATGAACCAGTTCGAACACCATTCCCAAACGTTTCCCGCCATGTCGAGAGCGCCGCACGGAGCGGCGCCTTGAAGGTAACTGCCCGCAAGCGTCGTTCGATTCGGTCCGCGCTCCCAACTGTTCACATACTCCGGTCTCCACTCGTCTCCCCACGGAAACCGCATCTTCCTGCTCTTTGCACTGTCCCAGCCAGCAGCCTTCTCCCACTCAATCTCCGACGGCAGCCTCACCCCGGGGATTACCTGTGAAAGCCATTCGGTGAAGAGGGCTGCCTCGTACCAACTCACGTTCACCACGGGGTGGTCTAGCAGTTCTGCTTCGTTCACCTGCTCCAGGAGGTTGGCTGGCAATAAATGGGCAGGGTCAAACCCGCGGTATAGCCTGTTGGTCACGGGCACACGACCTATCGCAAAGGCGTGGACGTAAATGTCTCGGGCAAGCGAAACCCATGGCATGCGATACGGGTCCCCGTCCTCCGCCCCGAATGGAAAGCTCCCTTCCTTGTGTGCGATGTAGGAGCGGGGGTCCGACACTTCAGGGTGCGGATAGCCGGCTCCTAAATGGTGAATCCGGCGATTTGTTGTCGCGAAACGGACTCTGAGACGCTCAAGTGCGGACGCCAGCTCCCGCGTTGGGGACACCGGTGCCGAGTGAAAGTACGGAGCCTCAATGGGCGTCATCGCTTGTCTACCCGATCTTAGGCACGCCCCGTGCGCGTTGGACGTGAGTCTGACTCCCACACCTTAGATAGGTCTAGCGCTGGTGCCCTGGGTCTGTCAAGCAGCTCCATGTCGCGGAGTGGCTTTCCAGGTCGAGGTGGTCATCGCCTACATCCCGGCCGCCCGAGCGTTCTAGCCGCGTCCTGTAGAGCCTCCGATTTCAAGGTGCTATTAAATCTCAGTGTGCTCGCAGTTCACTTCCGCGCGATGCGGTCGTCGCACGCAATCGCGCTACGCTCAGCTTCGAGCTTCCGGCGGATCTCATCGCTGTATTTCGAGATGCACCGACTTCTCCAATGGGCTCCACCAGACGGAGTTTCGCCGATGCCCGCCGACGTGCTGCGATTGATTTGAAATCAGTGTTGCTCTGAAACAGCGACGCATCGAGCGGGTCGGCCTCGCCAACAGCTCCCGAGGAGCGCACGCTGCTCGTGTCTCCGGCTACTCGCGAACACCACCCACCATTGACAGCATGGCGAATACCGTGCTGCAATTGACTTGAATGCGATTCTCTAATGCAACCCGACGCACCGTCTCCATTTTGCTGGAGTTACTTGCTCAGCTCCGTGAACGCATAGACATCCTCGGGATCCGAACGTCGCTTCGCTCGGGGATCGTGGATCTCGCCATCGCCTTCAAGAGCAAGGACGGCCTCGACGCGTCAGAGGTCTTGAGGGAGGTTGCCAGGCGGATGTGCTGTGGATTGGCAGACACCAAGGAGGAGATGGATGTACTCGTGTGCACGTTCGACTCGGATGAGGAAAGCCGACATCGCTGTTTTCCTGTCTTCGCCTGAGATGTCCGTCCCGGAATTTGCGACGCGGATCGAGGCGAACGCCCGGATGACCGCCGCACTTCTGTTGACGGATTGGACGCAGCGCCGCGTTGACGATAGCGTGCCCTTCTACGAGGGGGAAGTCGGCGGCTTCATGAGCGGAGAGACGCGCTGTCCGAGTTACCCGGGAACGCATCAGCCCGCCGGCCAGCGCCTCATCGAGCAGCTGCGAGGCGCGATCGGCACCGCAAAACGCATCACCCCGCACACGCTCCGGCACACGACCGCGACGCTCGCCCTAACGATGGGCTCGGACCTCTCCACGGTCGCGGACCTGCTCCGGCACTCCGATTTGAATACTACGCGCCGTTACCTTCACCTGGTCGACGAGCGGCGCCGGGAAGCAGTCCGACGACTGGGCAGCTGTGTTCCTCAAGAAATCCTGCCGGCCACGCCCCTTACCGTGCCCGGACCCGTAGCGATCGTGACCGTCCCGCCGGACGCGGAGACCGTCGCCAACAGCGAGCCTGCGGCTATCACCCCCACAACCCCGGTCGTGTTGGACGACACTTCACCGCCGGCTCCAGCCTCGAAGCCAAGAGTCACCGGACATGATTCCGTCCCCACAACATCAACCGAAGCCGAGATCATTTCCCTTGACGCCCAATATCGCTTAGGCGACAATCCGCCCCGAGTCCCAGGCGACCGAGGGCAACGCGCTCCCGCGTCTGCAGACGATGCCGCCGTAGGGCAGAAACGACCCGCGCGCGGCGCGTGGTGCATTCCATTCTTGTCGGAGGTCATGGTGAGTCGCGGGTGGATCAGCGTGCAGGTTGTCCCGCCCGGGGTGGGCGCGCCTCGCGCGCCGGACCCGACGTTCGAGGTCTTCGAGAGCACTCGCGCGCTCGCAGCTGCAGGCACCGACTTCTGGCGAAAGTTCATGCTGTTCCTGCTGCACACCGGCGCCCGCTTCGGCGAGGCCGCCGCGCTCATGTGGGACGACCTCGAGCTCGACGCCGTCGAACCGCTGGTCCACATACGACGCGCGGCCGCCCGCGGCGTTCTCCAGTCCACCAAGACGGGTCGCATGCGCGACATCCCTCTGAACCCAACTATCGTCGGGGCGCTCCGCGCCTTCCCGCGAACTGGACCGTTCGTCTTCCAGCGACACGTTGATAGCTTCATGGATCCCGGGTCCACCGAGAAGTTCCTGTACCGAATTTGCCGCGACGCAGGTATCAAGCCCTTCGGCTGGCACACGTTCCGGCACACCTTCGCCTCGAACCTGACCGCGGCGGGCGTGCCGATCCGGGTGGTGCAGGAACTGCTGGGACACACGACCATCTTAATGACCGCGCGCTACTCACACGTATCGCGTTCAACGCTCCGCTCGGCGGTTGATCAGCTGGCGGCTCTTGGCGCAGCTGACAAAGTCTCGCCGCACTCTTCTGCTGGGACAGACCCCACGGCGCCGACGCGAACGGATGTCGACCACCTGGCACGATTGGAAGGCGAAGTGGTCACCTGATGGGCACCGCGGCAGGTAGCGGGAAAAAAGCGGTCACCGAGCCCGAAAGGAGTCCTGCTCCCAACCAACGCAAAAACCGACCTGGTGGTCGGCTTCAGCATTGGAGCGGGTAGCGGGAATTGAACCCGCCTCTCAACCTTGGAAGGGTCGCATAATAGCCACTATACGATACCCGCTTAACTTCCGACGAATATCGAATGTCCGTTCACTTGCGTTTACTGAATATCGAATATCGCTTTCTGAAGTTTCCGAATGAAATTCGAAATTCAGCGGAGCCACGCACCGTATGGTGCAGGCGGAGCGGACATTCAACGAAGCGGATATTCGAGGTTCGTTACGGCCGATAGATTAACAAACGAATTGCGGTTAGACAAGAAGGTTACAGCTGATGAGTCGGGGCGGCGAGACTTGAACTCGCGGCCTCCTGCTCCCAAAGCAGGCGCGCTAGCCAACTGCGCCACGCCCCGACTCATCAGCCAAACTGTGTGCATGATATTACCCGACAGCCAGCTTTTTGTCGAGGCTAATCAGTTTGCCCTCCCCTCAATTTTCCTATACGCTTTATCCAACTTTATGAAAATCTGCATCGAGGCCAGAATGATGGGGGCGGAAAATACGCGGGGGCTTGGGCGTTACATTCAAGAGCTGGTAACGGCCATGATTGAAGTTGCGTCGGACAATGAGTACACGTTAATCACTCGAACCGCGAATCATCCGCTCAAAGATAAAGTTAAAACGGTTGTTGCCGACATTCCTTGGTATTCATTACAAGAACAATTGCGAATACCAAAGGTGCTCAAAGGTTTGAATGTTGATATCGTTCACGTCCCTCACTGGAACGTTCCGTTGAGTTACTCGGGTCCTTTAGTGACGACGATTCATGATTTGCTTTTGCGACATCAACCCGCGAGCGCAAAGGCAAGCACTCGGTCACGCCCTGTCAGGATGATCAAGTATCTGGGTTTTCGGGCTGTGCTCGATCACGCCGTCAAAGCAAGCGATCGCATCTGTGTGCCCACGGAATTCACAAAACAAGATCTCATCAACCTTTACCCATCCGTGAAAGAGAAAGTCATCGTTACGGGAGAGGGGATCGCGAGACTTGAAACGAAGTTCGAATCTCGAAGCTCGAATCTCGATTCAAAATTCGATATTCAGCGCAGCGGACATTCGAGGTTCCTTCTTTACGTCGGCAGCGCTTATCCTCACAAACGTCTCGACCTGCTGTTGGAAGCGTGGGAGGAGTTGTCTAAGCTTTATCCGGACATGTATTTAGTTATCGCGGGTGAAATCGATGATTTTATGCAGAGGCTAATAACCAATAACCAAAAAACAATAACCAATCCAAATTCCAAATTCCAAATTCCAAATTCAAGTCAAAATTCAAGTCAAAATTCCAGCGGAGCGGAACGAGTACAGTTTTTAGGCAAAGTCAGCGATGCTCGTCTCTCCGAGTTGTATCGAGGCGCGACAGCACTGGTTTGTCCATCAAGTTTTGAGGGTTTTGGACTGACTCCGTTGGAAGCTTTGGCGCGTGGTTGTCCCGTCGTCAGTTCAGATGCGACCTGTCTGCCCGAGGTCCTGGGGAAAAATGGCGTTATCTACTTCAAAACAGGCTCAAAAGATGGTATGCTGGAAGCTATCAAAACGGTGGTGGATAACCAGGGCAAATTTAGGGATTCTGCGGCGCGCGCGGCAGTCGAATTAGTCGAGAGGCATTCGTGGAAAAAAGCTGCGCTAAAAACTCTGGAGGCCTACCAATTAGCCGTTTCGGTAAGGAGGCATGGTAGAAGGGACAAATAAAACTCAAAATTTTCAAAATAACGTCTCTCTCGGGACGAGTGATTTTGAATCAAGTTTATTAAAGGTTTTGGAACAGGACGGCGTTGTTATGTCCACGCCGACGGGAGTTAAAAAAAGATCGCGGCATTTGCATCAGCCGGCCAAGAAGCCGTCTTTTGTTTTTGAAAAACCGGTGATCGGCCAAGGCGCGGATGTCGCTGAAAAATTGGATTTGGAAGCGGTTGCCTGCATTGTTAAGCGCCACGAGGAGCCGGTTGCGAGCAGCGTGGCCATCAAGCAGCAAAACCATAGCCGGAGTCCGTTTGTTGTTTCGCTGCGCGAGATTCCAATGTCAAAAACGCAGGATAACGCCAACCGCGTCAAGTTGTCCGATCAAGCGGCTTATGCCGAAACCCTGTCTTTGCCTCAAAGTTCGTCAGACGCGATGGCGAGTGCGGCTCTAAAATCAAAAATAAGTCCGAATGTAAAAGACGAACAAGTAAACAGGCCGCGCGCCGCATCAAGCGCTTTGAGCGTGAGTTTATTGGGAGCGCGATTAAAACGCGCCGGTAAAAAGATTTTTTTTAAAGCCTCAAAAGATTTGAAAAAATTGGAAAAAAAAGAACAGGCTGTCGTAAAAGAAGTTGAACAGGAGTTTGAAGAAGCGGCGGAAGAAGTCGCAACGACTAAATTTTCTTTTGCAAAGGCCGCCGTAGGGTTTTTTGTTTTGGCAGTCGTCGTCACATTGCCGGCTCAGGCATTGGTGGCTTATCGCGGCGTTTCGCAAGAGCGCAGCAAGGTGGAGGAACAAGGCAGACAAGCGGTCGGCGCCCTGACTTTGTTGGCAGGCGATTCCGGCCTTAACATCTCTGTCGATAAACTGCAGGATGCATCGGATAAGTTTAGGGAAGCGGATCGTTTGTTGGATGAATCGCATCTTTTAGCTGTCGGCGCGGCGGCATTGGTTCCTAAACAATACAAGAGCGCCAAAGCGCTGCTGGAAGTCGGTGATAAGGTCGGCCAGGCGGGCGAGCTTTTGGCCATGGGTTTTGAAAAAGTTTTTGACGGTTCCAACCGCGGCATGATCGAGCGCTTGCAAGTTTTGGGAACTTTTTCACGCGGCGTTTTGCCGATTCTGTCGCAAGCCGAGCAGGCAGCGCAGAGCGTCGATGTCGCCTCGGTTCCTGAAGCGCAAAGAGCGCAGGCACAGTCTTTGCCGGATAAAATCAGCCAAGCCAAAGAATCCATTCGCGAGTTTGCCGTTTTGTCCGATGCACTGATTGGTTTTTTGGGTTCAGACAGACAGCGCACTTATCTTCTCGTATTTCAAAATCAAACAGAGCTTAGGCCGAGCGGCGGATTCATGGGTTCGGTTGCGGAAATTACCGTTGACCATGGCGAGCTTGTTTCAGTGCACGTGCCCAGCGGCGGAACTTATGATTTAAAAGGCCAGCTTACGGAAAGAGTCTTGCCGCCCAAGCCGCTTCAACTTATCAACTCACTTTGGCAATTTCAAGATGCTAATTGGTTTGCGGATTTTAAGCAGACAGCGGAAAAGATTCGATGGTTTTGGAGCAAATCCGGCCAGCCGACTTTGGATGGCGTAATTGCCGTCAATGCATCTTTCATGGAAAAAGTTCTAGTCGTGACAGGTCCGGTCGAGCTGCCGGAATATGGCAAGACGATCACCGCGGATAATTTTTTGATTGAAACTCAAAAGGCCGTGGAGATTGAGTATGATAAAGATGCCAATACGCCCAAAAAATTCATCGGCGATCTTTTTACAAAATTGATGGAGCGCGCCAAAAATTTAAAGCAAGACGATTGGCTGGCTTTGGCGGCCGCATCCAATCAGGCGTTGGAAACAAAAGAAATTCAAATCTCAATGTTTGATCCGGACGAGGAGGCTTTGGTCGAAAATTTCGGGTGGCAGGGTCAGCTTAAACCGACATCAGGAGATTCTTTGGCCGTTATTGCAGCAAATATCGCCGGTCAAAAAACGGATGCCGTGGTTGATGAAAAAGTAAATCACGTTGCAGAAATTCAAGCGGACGGAAGCATCGTGGATACTTTGACCATCGACAGAACTCACAACGGACAAAAGGGTGAACTATTCCGCGGCGTGCGCAACGTTCAGTATTTGCGCGTTTATGTTCCAAAGGGTGCGGAACTTTTGGATGCAAAAGGATTCGAACCGCCGCCGGAAAACTATTTTAAAAAGACTTTAGAGATTGATAAGCCGGATCCGGATTTATTGGCGATCGAAAATTCCGCACAGTCTGCGATGGGCACCGTTTGGACGGCAGCGGAAGGTGATAGAACTGTTTTTGGCGGATGGCTGCAGCTCGATCCTGGTAAGAGCCAACAAATAGTTTTAAGTTACCGATTGCCTTTTACGGTTTACGACATCATGGAAAAAACGCAGGATTCGCCTGACAGCGGCGCAACGGATAATGTCCGTGCAGCGTATTTGATGCTGCTCACAAGCCAATCCGGCAAAACGCGCCAGTTAACTCAAGAGGTAAAATTGAATGCGCCGTGGAACAAATTATGGACGCGCGGCGATGTGGGCCAGGCAACGGCAAACGAAAAAATCGGCTGGCAGGGAACGTGGGATCGCGATGAGGCGGTGGCGGTGTTGCTTTCTAACAAAGATGCAGATGTTGCACAAAAATAAAAAAAATCTTCCGCCCAACTTTTCCGAAGTAAAAGCGGAGATTATTAAGCGCGACCAAGAAGTGGAAGATAGTTTGCGTACGATTTTTCAAGTGCAAGAGGGGGGTCAGGAAGGAGAAGTGGACATGGCGCATTTGGTGATTAAAAAAAGTTACCGCTGGCTTTGGGCGGCCATCGGTATCCCCGTAGGTATTTTGGTTTTGTGCGGCGCGGCCTGGTCCGGATTTTTGTTTTTTAAATCTTTCGATGTTTTCAGCGGCAACGGATTGGTTTTAAGCGTTGAGGGACCGGTACAGATTACCTTAGGCGAAGAGACGACGTATTTTATAAATTATTATAATCCTTTGCGTTCGCCGATTTCTTCGGTGGAGGTTAGGGCGAATTTTCCGTCGGATTTTGTGCCAACGGAATTTAATCCAAAACCGGCGGATCAAAATATGGTCTGGAAGATAGGCGATTTGGCGGCAGAAGAAAAAGGGATTATTTCTGTAAAAGGAAAATTCTTAGGTTCTTTGGGTGCGCTTTCGGCCATCCAGGCGGTGGCCACTTATAAGCCGGCCGGTTCATCCGGCAATCTTGAAGCTTTAGCGACTGAACAAATAACTTTTTCCGAAACTGTTTTGGAAGGTGAGATGGTTGCTCCCGAAAAAGCCGTACCGGGTGATGAAATCAGTTTTGTTTATAAAATTCACAATAAGGGATCTGATGCTTTGGATGGTTTGGAGGCCCGCATGACTCTGCCGGAAGGTCTCACGATTCTGGAAACAGCAAGCAGCGGCGTTGCGGTTGATAACAGAGTTTTTCGCAAAACATTATCAACTTTAGCAGCCGGGAGTTCGACGGTTATTACGGTCAACGGCGTATTCGCTTCGGGTTTTGGCGGTCAGGCAAAGGTTTCCGCTCAAACCGGCACTGTCGGTGCTGACAATATATTTAAACCGATGCAAACAACGGAAGAGTCTTTTCCTGTTTTAGCCGGCGATCTTTCGCTTAAGCTTTTCGTCAATGGTTCCAACGCGGCCGAGCGCAGCGTTGCATACGGAAATAATTTACAGTTCACTTTGGGATACGAAAATACAGCCGACGAGCCGCTAAAAAATATCAGCCTGCGTTTGATGCTCGAAACTGTAAATCTGGATGACTCTGCGTCAGTTGTACCCGCATTGATTGATTGGAACAAACTTGGAAACGCCGCCAGTTCGACGCAAAAAGATCAGGCCTTGGTTTGGGACGGAACTACTCTGCCCGCCTTAAAAGAGATGGCGCCGCGCTCGGACGGTTCACTGGACTTTTCAGTTCCGTTGTCCGCAGATGCTGCCGGCGCAGGGCTGTTAGCTGTCCGCGCCACGGTTTTTGCGAACATCGAATCAATCGGCGGTACAAAAGTAAATCGCACGATTCAAATTGTTCCCATGGTTTTTAAATTAAAAACAGACGCGAAGCTTTCCGCCGAGGCCAGATACTTTTCAGACGAAGGCGTTCCCGTAGGATCCGGACCGCTGCCGCCGCAAGTCGGCCAGGCGACGCATTATCGTATTTTTTGGAATATAGATAAGCGCGTTCATTCGTTAAAAGATCTTTCAGTAAAAAGCGTTTTACCTCGTAATGTTGATTTTGTTTCTTTAAGCACCAGCACGGCCGGAGAATTGATCTATGATAATAACACCAGAACGGTCAGTTGGTCTTTGAATCGTTTACCGGAAGAGGTTCAAGATGCGCAGGTGCAGTTTGAAGTTGCGCTTACGCCGATTTCTTCCGACAGCGGTAAGTTCGTCGATCTTGCGGGCGATGCATCGTTTCAGGTTTTTGACGAAGTACTGAAAGAAAATATTTCACAAACATTAAAAGCATTGAATACTGATTTACAAAACGACGAAGGCGCGGTCGGTAAGGGTGTTATTAGGAAATGAAGCTAATTATGAATTAAGAATTAATAATTAAGAATTAATGAAGATGTTTTTTATATTCCAAAATTCATAATTCTTAATTTTTTTATTGTTCGGCACAGGTCCGCAGGGTTTGAGGTAGAACAAAATTTCCGAGGAGAGAGATTTGTCTTTGACTTTCGTCTAAGACAGAAAACTTTGTTTTACAAGTCCCTGCGGGCCCGTAACGAACAACTGGAACCAGCCATGAATTACGAAGTACTAATTACGAATGAATGTAAATAATTATTTTATTCCAAAATTCACAATTCTTAATTCATAATTCTTAATTTTTTATATTTTTTCCTCTCAAAGATCCCGTCTTATCGACAGAAGCTTAGTTGAGGCGAGCGCATGTCGAGAACCGACGATGCGCTGCAAGCCTGTGAGTCCGGGCGATCAGCCAATGCCGACGACCCAGTTGAAACACATGCAGAGGAAGTTGAGCACCACGTAGATGTAGTGCCCGACCAACTCCACGGTGCCCCACATTCCCTCCTTGACCGCGATGACCGACAAAAGGATGATGAGGGACACGATTCCGAACACGGGAATCTTCTTCATTGTTTCTTGCCTTCTTTTCTTTGCGAGTGGAGTCCGACGTAGCGCGGCAATCTCCCTCGGCATTTCAAACGTCAGCAGTACATGTTGCGTTGACCACCTATGATGTCCTGTCTTTCAACAACGACCCGGCGTCGCGCTGGAGCCAGGCGAGATGCGCTTCCGCGCACGCCGCCATGCTCGAAGGCAGAGCGATGCTTGCCACCTCCGGAAGCTCGTCGATCAGAGCGTCGAAGACGAGCGGCGGCATGTCTCGAAATGCGTCGCTGTGACGGTTGCTCGCCGCTAATCCGTTGCGCAGATCATGGATCAGCAACAACGCACAAGTGATGAACGTGTTGGGTGCCACGATCATCGGCAACCGGTCCGCAAGCAACTGCACGAAGTGATGCCGAAGGCATCCTTCGCAGCCGTAGCACGTTTCGTTTAATGCCTCTTTCACGGTCTCAGCCAAAACGACTTCCATGACCTTTCTCCTCTCAGAGCTCCCGTCCGTGTAAAGGACGAGATTGTTTGTGGTTGACAGAAGCTCAGTTGAGGCGAGCGCTCATCGAGGACCGACGATGCGCTCAAGCCTGTGTAGGTAAATGTACGACGTTTCACGTGCATCGCGTGACGTCTGATTTCGACGTTTCGCGTTCTACTTGCTGCTCTTGCGCCCCTTGCCGCCGGACTGCTCGGCCTTGCCGCCCTTCTTGCCGCCCTTACCCTTCTTGGATTCGGGCTTGCGCTGCGGCTTGCCGTTCTGGAGCATGTCGGACGTGAGGCGTTGGGAGGCCTCGCACGACCGCTTGGCGTTGAAGGCCTTCTCGGCCCGCACCCGACGCTCCAGCTCCTTGCGAGCATTCTTGATGAGAGCGTCGCGAGCTGGGTCGAAGATATCGCACCGGACGTTCTTGTACGTCACGTCCAAATGTGGATCCTCGAACTCACCCAGGTCGTCGAGCTTGATCTTCTTGGTGCGCACGACAGCTCCGGCTGCAAACAGGGCGGCAACCCTGCCCTCGGTATGGATCTTCCGTGCCTCGGCACGGATCTCGGTCGCTCTCTGCTCGGCCGGGCTCAACTTCCTTGCCGGCGCGGGCTCTGCAGGAACGTCATGTCCGACAACGACGAACCTCGCAAGGTATCCCTTGATATCCTTGACGACGGGGCCGTAGTCGACGGGCTGCACGTCGTCGCAGTCCTCGATGGTGGCGAGCTTCGCCTCGAGAGCCGTCTCCAGCTCCTCGGTGTAGCTGACGTAGGTCGGCTGGACGTACTCCTCCGCCGACTCGAGCTGCGCTTCGAGCAGGGCATCGAGATCGTCGATGCTCGCTGCCGCGACGGGCGCGGACTCTGCTGCCGGCTTCGTGATCGGCTTGGGAGCCGGCGCGGTGGCACGCGGTGCGGGCACGTACCGATCGGCACGCTTGTTGAAGCGCGGGTCGTTCGGGCACTTCATCTGCCACATGTGCACGACCTCCGCGGTGTTACCGAGCCGCTCCAGAATCTCCTTGTGACAGAAGACACAGAAGTACATCGTGGTCTTCCTGCCGCAGTCATTCATGCAGGGGAGCGGTTTCACGCCACGGGATTCCGCGTCCGCGTTCTTGTGGCATTGGATACAGGTTGGGTGGTCTCCGTTGATCTCACCTCCGCACTTGCACACCTTCTTCACCAGGTGCAAGTCCGGCTTGGCAGCGGTCGTCGTGGTGGCGGCGGTCTTGGCAGCGTTCGGCTTCGTCATGATGATTCCTCCAGTTGACGTTGAAAACCGTTTGGTCCGCATGGTCCGCATGGTCCAGCGGGCTTAGCACGCTTGTACGCGGTACGTTGTACGTGGTACGTCGTACGTTGGTATTTTTGAAGTGAAAGAACGGGAATTCTGCAGGGGATACAGCGCAACTTTCGGTCGTAAATTGATTAGATTTGTACCGAGTTGTGTTGTATGGCAGCCCCACGCGTGCGACAAGCAACACGCGGGGATTCCTCCTCTGCATAATTCCTGCTCCTTCGTTTAACGAAAAAACGGCGAATTTCGCTAAACCCTGGGAGAGTTACACAAAACTTGCCGTTTCTATCTATATTTACAGCTAAATACGAGATTGGACGTGAATGCATGGCATTGATACGTCTAAAATATGCGTAGTTTAGCCAAAAACTCTCTCCTCAGAGCTTTTTGCTTATATTTAATTTTAATTTGCTATCCGGATACTGAATAAAGCAGGATAGCACAAATTTGCTAAAATGTCAAGCGTCGTACGCTTCCAAACTCTCGAATCATCAAGCGCTTGGAGCCGTGGGAAAACGCGAGGTTTGCGTTTTCCCCGGGAAGGAGAATCAGTTCTTGGCAGAACCATTGGAGACCTCTTTAGGAAGAGTTGCGATAAATGGGATGAGATCGATTCCCGCCCACAGTATCCCGCCAGACGCGAGTAGGCAGTGCTGGTTTATGCTCAAGACCAGCTGTCTCACCATCTCAGGATCGGCTTTGCCGTAACGTGCGCCAGGTCCGCGATGGCTGCTGCGGAACACGGGGCGCCTGTTCGGCGGTATGGGCTTGCGGTCTGTTTCCTCAACTGGCAACTGCGAAACCAAATACGCAATAAACTTTGTATGCACGTCGCACCTCCTCGAAGATCCCCCAAAGCCTTGCGCGACGGGGGAATGTCAGACCTACCAAGATTGATAGTATTAATATTATCTCACGAAATGTGGCATGTGGCACGTGGCATGCACATGTCGAACAATCTGACGGGCCACATATCACGTGCCACATGTCGCATAAAAAAATCCGCCTGCGAGGTTGCAAGACGGTGTGCATCAGAGCGCGCTCGAACGCGTTAGATGGAGCGTGCGAGCTTATCTCATGATGGCGACGTTGACTGACAGACGCGAAGTTGGGATGCGTCAGAACACGAGGAGCTGGGTGAGCAGGCTATCATCGAAAAATACGAGTCCGTTCGTGTAGTTCATCGAGGCACGGCCGTCCTTGTCGATCAGCGTTGAATCGCTCTCGTAGTCCGGATAAGCCTTGATGAAATTCTCGTAACTCGATCCGATGCCGAACCCCGTGTCCGTTTTCCCCGTCCACCCTTGTGAAAGTTTGAAAGCGGAGAACCGGTCGCCTATCCAAACGAGTACAACGCCGCCATCGCACGTGCCGATCTCCAAAGTGTCGCCGATCCCGCCCTCGTGACCTTCGTTGATACTCCAACCGGGGCAGGCGTCGAGCATCTGCCAGGCGTACGAATCGGACCATGTGCTGTCCGTGGTGATATCGCCATAGGTGGTGTGATCGGATACGGTCGAGTCCCACGTAAGCAGTTCGTCGCAATTTGGACAGATGATGGCAGCATCGATGGATGCGTCACTGGGCGCGTCCGTGGAAGCTTCGACGAGCGCTTCGCCGGGTGCATCCAAACGATTGTCTCCCGGGGAACAGCCCGCGTTTCCCATTGAGGAAAGGGCAATTGATCCAAGAATGAAGAACGATTTACGGTTCATGTTCTCAACCTCCTTCACTGGACGGACTCAACGTAGCAAATGCTTGAATGAAGGTCAAACACAAATCTGGCACATGACATGTAAAAAAAATCCGCCTGCGAGGTTGCAAGACGGTTGAGGCTATGGTGCCTATTCGCGGCCAAGGCCGAGGACGTCGCGGGAGATGATGGCGAACAGGATCTTGTCGGGGTTGTCCTGAGTTGCTTCGTGCTTGGCGGACCACCGCTTGCGCGGGCGATTCTTGAGATGGCGCTCCAGCATATCAAGGACGCGGCTTGTTTTGTTGGCGTTGGACGCGTGGTACAGCGCATGAACAACGGCAATATCCTTGTCGAATCCGCGGAAGACGGCAAGTGCCCTTTCCCACGACTTGCCCAATCGAGACTTCAGGATGCGGCCGAACTTCTTTTCGCTGATCGCTGACATCGACATGAGCGCCTCCTTTGTGGCGCAATATAATAGTCATCAATTAAATTTAGAGTCAACTCTCTCGACAGATACTGGGATGTGATTTAGACTGGTTGCAGTTAAGCGCCCTTAGCTCAGCTGGATAGAGCAGCAGCCTTCGAAGCTGACGGTCGGGGGTTCGAATCCCTCAGGGCGCACCACGTAAAAAACCGCTAGATGTATGGCGGTTTTTTACGTGCCACGTGGCGCATATAATGAAACGCGCTTTACGTGGCTTCGGCAAGTGGCGGTTTCACGTGGCGCCGCCAATAACTAATTCGAGTACTGCATCTTGACATTGTGGCTTAATTATGATAAGCCGATGCCAAGTGGTAATCAAGAAAGAAAGGCAGGTTGCGATGGTTACGTTCTTGACCATTATCGGCTACTCGTTTGTCCCTGTGCTCATTTTTATCTCGTTGCCGCTCATTGACTGGATCTCCGGCAAGAGGATCCTCATGCAAGTGCGCGTGGTAAACATAGAGGATTATGTTTGGACAGACACCGCTTTTGGCGATGAGCACACCCTTGGAGTGTTGGTGTCGGTCAGACCATTGCCCAACGATCCAACTTCGTACAGAGCCGCTCCTGCAGTTGATCCGAGTTTTGGTCATTACTGCAAGGAGATCCATATTTTGGACGGTTCTCCCATACCCGACATCGGGAGTGTTGTAACGGTGACGGGATGGCGTAGTCGATGCACCGGGAAGATGTATCTCTCCGGTGTCATCGGTTAGACTGGGTTTTTCTATGCCCCGATACTCGTCGGCGGTTTTTTTTACGCAAAAAAAACAAGCGGCGAGATTGCCGCTAGCGCTGAGGTGAGCAGAGTGACCACGGATCACCGTGCATGTCGACCCATGTAGTGACTCGCGTCTCACTGCGTTGTGCCGGAGATTTTGCAGGCTCCGCACCCTCCAGAAGAAAGTTTAGCTTGCGCCACTCGCGGTTGTTCAGCGTTCCGCCGATACCGCGTGCGATTTTCTCGAATCTCTCCCTGTCAACTCCCAGTCTCTCCTGGATCGCGTCCCATACATTCTTCTGATTGTCCGCGGACCATTCGTCGAACGCCGGCTTGATCCACTGGTATTTGAGTGCGGCGATTAGTTCTTCTGAGAGCGGGGGAGTGACTTCCGTTGCAGGAAGTCTGTCTAGGATGCGCGAATACGGCGGAAGAACGCGAAAGCCGTCCTTGACCCGCTTGGCGATGAGTGTCGCCAAATATTCGCCGCCGATTTTTTGCGCCAGAGCGACAATCTGGCTTTGGCAGTCAGTGTTGTCAAGGTTGATTTTGGCGATGGAAAATGGCTTGTTAAACCCCTCCAGGTCCGGAAAGATGACTTGTCGTTGAGTCATGATCGGGACTTTGTATTCAGTTGGAATCCGAATGATTGCGGGGTAGGTGATAGGCTTGATGGCCATCGGCTGCCTCCGGGGTAGGTGGGTAGTCTCAATTTACTATCACTTTTCGTCCTTCGCGTCAAGCGTCCCGGTTGCCCAGTGTTTAGCTTCCAATCCGGCTTGAGCGGCTGCGATCTGCGCTTCTTGTTTGGAGGTTCCGCTGCCCACGGCAACAAGTTCCTTTTCCAAAAACACGCCGACCGTAAACTCCTTGTTGTGGTCCGGGCCGACTTCTTTAAGAACTTTATAAGACGGCGTTACGCCCAGCATCTCTTGCGCGGTCTCTTGAAACTTGCTTTTTGGATCTATGTAAAGTTGATTTTTGAGAATGAAAGGCAGATGCGAAAGAATGTGTTTATGGATAAAACCCTCTGCACCCGGCGCTTTACCATCCAAATAAATCGCACCGATTATAGCCTCGATGGCGTTGGCCAAAATATACATGCGCGCTTTGGAATTTTTATCTTTCGCCTCGCCTTTTGACATCAGTAGATAGTCTTCGAAAGCCAATTGAGATGCGATACCGGATAATGTTTTGGCGTTTACCAAAGCTGCGCGCCAGTTTGTCAGCTCGCCTTCAGGATTGGCGTAATTCAAATACAGATGTTCGGTGACGATCAGTTCCAAAACGGCATCGCCCAAAAATTCCAAGCGTTCGTTGTGCTCAAAAGGAAAATCCGAATGCTCATTTAAATACGATCGATGCGTCAACGCTTGCATCAAGATATTTTTGTCCTTAAACGTGTAACCAAGCCTTTCTTCCAAAAGCTTAAAGTCTGTTTGTGGAATTGTAGTCATATATTCGCTTTTGCGGGCGAACGTTGCTCGCGAAGCTGACGGATGTCCGACTCGATTGTCGTTTTTCCGTGCGCCTCGTAAGTCTCGTTCGTCGACTTGTTTAATAATTTATTTGATCGTACAACGTACCAATCGTACTACGTCGCCTCTTGTCATCCTTGCTCCCCACTTTGTCATCCTTGCGTAGGCGAGGATCCATCCGCTTCATCTGTTTCGTCTTTGGTTATTGGTGTTTGGTTATTGGATACTTGATTATCTTTCGGTTTATCCGAATCCTTCGAAGCGCCGTTTGCCATTTGATCGCGATAGACCGCACCCAAAACTCCATTTACAAATTTGCCGGAAGATTCTCCGCCAAAAGTTTTGGCCAATTCAATCGCCTCGTTGATGGCGACTTTTGAAGGGATCGCCTGATCAAAAACCAGCTCGTAAATACCCATTCGCAAAACATTGCGATCAACCGTTGTGATTCTTTCGATTGGCCAATCCGGTGCAAACTTTCCGATGGCAACATCAATCTCGTCTTTGTGATCCATGATGCCTTTGACGAGACTTAACGCAAAAGGACGTTCGTCCATATCCGGGGCGAACTCTTTTAGGTTGCGGTCGATTATGGATTGCGCTTGATCTTTATCTTGTGAATGGAAATCCCATTCGTACAATGATTGAAGAGCCAAGGAGCGTGCCAAATGTCTGTTTGACATAAGAAAGGTGCGAGTAAATTTGCGAACCGAGTTTAAGCTTTTGTCGGTTCTGCTTTTTTGGACTTTTTAAGTAATTTTTCAAGTTTTTGCGTTTTGCCTTTCACATGGATGGCGTGGCCGCGGTAGGAAGTGGCGCCCGGGGCGGCCTTGTGTGAGAGGTGAGCTTGGTCGGCCGAGGCTGCATCAGCAACAATATTTTGCTTTTTTAAGGCAAAATGCGCAGCGCGACGATGTTTATCGGAACTTGTTCTACGATGTCCGGGAAGACCCATATGCTTAATAACTGATGATTTATGCCTTAATCATAACAAAAAACCCAATAAAGCGCAATAGAGACTAGATGATGGTTTTTTGCACGTAATCAGGGCTAAATTCGTGCAATTCGCTCGCATCAAACCAAACCTGAATCTCTTGAACAGCCTCTTCGGCGTTGCCGGAGGCGTGGATCAAATTAAAGATGCCTTTGCTTTTGGCGTCTGCGTGTTTATAGGAAACATGCGAATAGTCGCCGCGGATTGTGCCGGGAGCGGCTGTTTTTGGCTCTGTTCCGCCAACCATCTTACGAACCAGCTCGGCAGCCTCGATACCTTCAAGAGCGATCGCGATAACCGGGCCGGAGACAAGCATCTCGACCATGAGTTTGCGCACATTCTCGCCGCGACGAATGGCTAAATCCTCGGTGTAATGCTTCATGGCAGTCTCTTCACTGGGCCAGACCATCTTCATGCCGACTATTTTTAAGCCGACTTTTTCAAAGCGTTGGATAACTTCTCCCACCAATCCGCGTTCCAAAGTATCGGGTTTGAGCAGCACCAAAGTGCGCTGAATCGTTTCGTTTTCGTTGTTCATAATGTCGCGAGGATAACATTTCGTTGGGATTTTGTGAAGTAGAGGCGCCCTCCGAGGGCGTCTCTATATAAAACCATGCATCAATCACGCATCAATCTTGACGTGGGGTCGGAATTCATCTATTTTTATGCTCTGTTCTTTTGGTAACTAATACACGCACCGGGAGGTAGACGATGGGTGTTTTTGCAACATGTCCCGAGCCGTTCCACGGGAACTCGCGAGAAGGCAAGCCGGTCAAGCACTTGAGGCAAAGATTTGTCGAGGCGTGCAGCAGGTTGCCCGGGGTTTTTACCTCGCGCTGCGCAAATGTCGATTTGCAGCTCTGTGGCCGTCTGACCAACAATGGCGCGTGCTGCAGTCCGCTGTCGGAGACTGTTAATCCGTGTCTCGACTCAACAGTCCGATCGGCCGAGCGCGGATCGTTTTCGCCTCAGGTTGCTTGTGATATTGCGCCGGTCGTTGATTCGCACGGCGCAATCTGGTTGAGTTTGCCGCGCATCATGGCTGAGTTGGATGCGGAAGAGGCTACCATCATCCGCGAGCACATCAAGGATCAGACGGACGAAATGTACAGAACGTTTCCCGGTCTCACGACTTTTGGCGACAAGAGTCCGAAGGAGATTCTGGATATTATCGATCGTGATTCGCTGCTTACCGGCGAACGCGGTCGGTTTTTCCGTGTCCTTCGACTGATGGTAACGGCTTACAGAGCGCTTCCCAAAAGACTGATCGGAACCAAGAAGGAACGAAAGCTTCTGGATATAAGAGAACGCAGATTGCTCGAGGCGTACAGGGAGCAGTATGCGTTAAACGGCATGACGTTAAAAAGATTCAGAGCTCTGACCCACGAAGCGATCAAGCGCACTCACAGGTACATCGATGAGCTGCTCGATTACGTGTTGGTTAATCATCGCGCGCAGTTGGAGTTTGCGGCCGAAGTAAAGCTGGCCCGTGATTTTCCAACCCTTATCCTGCTGATTGCGCACAGGTCCGGTAACGGGATCATCTCCAAGCGCATTCCGCACGAAGCTGCTGTGGTTGCGATTTTGGCGCAGATCGAGTTTGAGCACATGATCGGTACTTACAACCCCGACAGGGTCGCAGAGATCCACGGAGCGTTGGTCAAAGTATTCGTGAACGAGGTTTTTGGCTTGCCTTCGATGCCAAAAGTCGTCGTGGCCGAGCTTGATCCGAAAAACAAATACTGCGTCAAGCGCAATGACAAGGGCGAACCGTTGATTGGCGTTTATGACGAAGATCAGCCCGAGGCGCATCTGTCAACTACCGCGACGCGTTATGTGACACGTCTTGATGTCAGAGTTGTGAAGACAGGGGACGGTGATGGAGATCCGCAGGTCTTGGTTTATTTTGATTGCAGGATCAAGGAGATGATCTTCGCCAAGCTCATGCGCAAGCTCAAGCGCTTGCCGGAAAACATCACCGATCACTCGGGCGTGATTCTGGTTTGCCTTTCCAACGGCCCGGAAGTTGAGTTGTTGGTAAACCGCCTGCGTGCAAAGTTGGTTACAAACCCCGGGCAGGTGTGGGCGCAAAAATCCAACGCCGCCCGCGCCGGCGCTGTGGATCCGAACAACCCGCATTCATCCGTCGACAGAAGGGGAGAAACCTACCTCTTCCGCTGGGGCGGTATCACACACGAGCTGCAGATGCTCGACCTTGTTACTTTCATCGAGTCCAAAATCTGTCGTGATCGGCGTGCGCACCTCGTTTACAAGTTCCTTACGCTTATCGACACCGCCTTCCCGTTCATCTGGCCGACATGCTACTACGGCAAGGACTGGATGGATGCGGATTTGCGGGGCGTGCTCTGGGAATTTGTTATCAGAAAGCTGTGGACCGGCCCATCCGATCTGCCTGCTAATGATACTCGACCTCAATCTGCGGCGGCCTAACTAGGCGCCGCTTTTTTTCATTACAAAGGACTTTAATGACTTTACAGACTTTAAAGACTTTACGGACTCTTGCATGTGCGCGACGATACATATGAGGATCGGTTTGAGGTTTCGGGATATTCGGTGTGTTGAGGCTGGCGTTCCGTTTTCCGTGGAAGACGGAATTGGGCCTCTGCAGCGTTCAACTATGCGGATCGTTGAGGTGGAGCAATCTGCCGACCGCGATCAGTATAACTATGTGCTCGATTTGTCGATCTAAACTTCGCTTGTCGAGTTGGCTCGATTGGACTTAGCCGAAAGCCTCGCCGGTCCTCACTTAAAAGAATATCGAATATCGAATTACCGAACCCCCTCCGGGCAGAGCGCTTGAAAGGATTAGATTGGAACAAAATCTGGCAGGAGCTACGCTTCTGGCAAGGAGTTTTGCAGCCGTCCTATCAAACAATATAGCTACTTTACCACAAATTAAGGCTTATTTCAATGACAGAACAGAACGTACCAATACAGACCAGTAATACCAAGAAGTTTTCTTTTTACGAGAACTTTAACGGTCATTACCATAAAATTGAAGAGATAAGAGACCTTATCCCGCAGTTTAAGGCGTTCTACTACGACGAGAAGCGTAAAGACCCTACCAGGAGCGCAATTAAGATTATCAACGACTACAACGTCCAAATTACCCCTCTAACGTTCTTCCCCTGGGAGAAACAGTATCGTCTGTGGCGCAAGAAATGGGACGCCGAATTGCTCGCCCAAGAAGGCTACCGAGAACAGCAAAAAGAGTTGCAGCAGCTTGTTAGGGTGCGTAACGAGCAGAATACCCTTATGGTGCCCGCGGACGAAGCGTTAGAGGCTGGGACTAAAACGCTTGGCGCAGAACTTCTCAATGACGCTATGAGCATTCTCAAGAGAGACCAGAGCGATGAAGAGGCGTACGAAGACGATATTATCGTGAAGCGCCGAAACTATGTTCTAAACGTCTTCAACTATGTCACCAAGTCGTCACACTCTAAAGAAGCTCTACGCATAAAATCAAACGCAGAAAAAAGAGAGACAATGGGGTTCTTGATGGATTTAATGAGCCGAGCAACAGCGGGCAAGATGACAAATGAAGATATAGAGCTGCTGAAAAATTCAACTACTTCTCCAGAGACGGATTCTGTTCATTCTTGAGGTCGTATTCATCTGCCCACTCTTTCTTGATTGGTCGATAGATGGCATTAAACAAGGTTAGCAGGTTGATTCCTTCCTCAAGAGCTTTTGCGTCTGTTATATCCTCGCCAAATTGTTCTCGCCATATCTTTTTAAACTCCTGGAGAGCTTCATTTGAAATCATTTTTCAAGCTTTATATATTTTGGGAAAACTTTATGGAATTTTTCCGCTTCATTAAGCAACCATTCAAAAACATCTTCCCATTTAGATGCATCATCGAAGTTGCCCGTGGTAAGTATCCGTACCCTGCTAGCTTTCTTTGTTGGTAACTCCATCCACTCCGCCTTCTCTTCAAGGTCAGTTTCAATCTTTTCTTTACTACCGAATAATTTTTGATAGAGTTCTTTATTATCTGGAATATATAATTCCACACCAAATGAACTTTCTCGTGAGTTGATGGTCAGAGCTATGTGGGCATCAGAGCTTCCAATGCTGATATTAGTCCAGTGTTGCGGGTAACTTTTTTGCATATGCAATTTAGTCTGTCTTTTCTTCGCGTATTCCTTAAATTGCGTCCAAAAATCTAACTGTTTTACTTTAGTATCAGTTAATTCTCCAGTGTCCGCGGAGCTTCTCACTGCCTTTGTCCAATCATTCGGTTTAGAAATTATCTCGAACTTTGGTGCATAAGGAGAATTTTCAATCTGCCAAAGTTCAATTTTCACAAGATAAAACTCCGTATCCTCATCTGTGTGTTCGTTTAACCAGTCAACCGCCTGGCGGTGTTCTTCTCGGACGTCCTTCACCACCCACACAATAATTTTGGCGTCATATCCAGAAGCGTAGGTAATAATTTTGCCTAGATGGTCGTGGTTTGTTACTTCAAGCTGATTTTCGATGATGATTTTACGACCACTGTTTTCTTCCTCTGCAAGTATATCGACATTGAAACTGCCAACTGCCGCCTCTATCTGCACCAGTTTAATATCAAAACCAATCTCATCTCCCAAAAGTAAGAGGTTTTCTTCCTCGGCGAGCCAACGAGTAAAATTGCTGGCTTCGTGTTTCCAACCTTCGCGGAGTTCTACTTTTTTAAGTTTTCCTAATGGATTGTTTGTATTCATCTTGTTTTGTTAGCTATTAAATGTTGAGTGTACCCTCATTTTGCCGTAACCATCCTTTGGCTTTTTCGTAATTCGGATACATCACTTTTACTCTATTCCAAAAATCCTTTGAGTGATTTTTATATTCAATATGGGCAAGTTCGTGAGCCACCACATAATCTATAACTGAAAGAGGAGCCATAATCAACCGCCAGCTAAAATTAAGATTCCCCGTAGTACTACACGAACCCCAACGCTTATTTGCTGTTGTAATTTTTAGTGACTTATATGAAACTCCTGAACGTCTAGAACACCAATCTACACGTTCAGATATTTTCTTTTTTGCTTCCTGTTTGTACCAGGAGATAAGCAACTCTCGTGCGTGCTTTTTCTCTTTTGAGTTCAGAATGAAAGCACCCTTGAAGAGTAATTTCTTGTCCGTATTTTTAGCAATACTCAATTTATAGGATTTACCGAGATATAAAAAACTTTCGCCAGTTGTGTAGTCGTGCACCACTGGACGAGGGCGCATATTCACACGCTTAATTGCTTTTCGTATCCAGTCAATTTTAGCCTCTACAAGTTTCTCTATGTACGACAGAGGCGTGCTCATCGGAGCACGTACAATAAGCGAGGCGTCCGCTGTAACAGCCAAAGCGATGGTTCTGCGTTTAGAGCGTATTAATTTATATGGTTTAGACGTTGCCATAAAGATGAAAAGCTAACTCGGTTATTTTTTGGCTTAATATAAGACGCTTATTGAACATAGTCTCGTTCGCCTTAAATTCGGTCAGTAAGTGTGAGGCAATATATCCTTTCAGTCGTCGCTGCGCCGAAACATTATTCCAGAAATCAACCATACCCACATCTGCCTTAATGCGCTCCAGTATGTCTTTAGTAATACGTACTAAATTCTCTTTTTGCTCTGGACTTAATTCTGCCAAATCTTTGACCCCATAAACTTCTTTTTTTAAAAGTCCCAAGAATGGCAGCTCCTTCTTGCGGTCTAGTCCATAGTTTTCTTCACCCTCACGACCCTGCCGCATTTCAATACGAAGCATCTCTAGCTCTTTGGCGAGAAGTTCCCAGTTTTCGTGATACTGTTGGAGCATTTTTTCGAGCTTCTCGCTGAAACGCCCGTAGAGTTCTGGGTCTTCATCTTCGTGCTTTTCAATATAATCAGTGATTGCGTGTTTTAGCTCTTCGGCTTTAGCTTTTGGTGATTTTTCTTTTATTTTCAATTCAAACTTCTCGTCGAAAATTGGCGTAGGCGGTATTTTAGGGTCTATCCCCATTGAGATAAGATATTCGTCGATAATATCCCGTACTTTTTTGCTCACATCACGCAGATTGAGCTTCTCGTCTCGATAACGATTACGTGCCACTTGCGCAACAAAGCCGAAATGTTTTAGGTCTTTCGCAAATTTAAGCGCTTCTGGTTTCGGTAAAGCCTTATCCATAGCGTTAGAAAACTTTCTGAAAATCGCCAAGAAATCATTGCGCACCTCGTCATCCGCTAAAAGGTCTATACAAACTTCGATGTCATCGGTATTTTTGACATCATATTTATGGAAAAAATCAATGAGAGCTGATTTTGCAAATTGTAGTTCGTCCAAATCACGTCCCTCATCTTTTACCACCTCAAGAGTTTCTTCAATGTCTTCATCTTTGAAGTTTGAAAGTGCTTTTCGTAGATGATTAGCAACACCGACATAATCAACAATAAAACCTGCTTGCTTATTCTTTTCGACACGATTGACGCGAGCGATAGCTTGAAGGAGGTTGTGCTCGCGTATAACATCATCGAGATACATTACTTGTTCGATTGGAGCATCGAAGCCCGTCAGAAGCATACTTTGAACAACCAGAATGCCAACATTGCCCTCTAAACCATCCTCATTCTTTTTACCGAACGGTAATTTGAAGCTTGCGATTGATTTATCGTGCTCGTCCTCGTTGGTGTATGGACGCATAGATGGGTCATCATTGTTTCCTCCCGAAATTATTACCTCTACCTTCATTCGTAAAAGTTGTTCCTTGTCTATTGTGATGCCTGCTTGTGATTGGAGTGAAGTTATAAATGCATCAACCCAGGTATTATCTGCTAACAGAGCATCAAATGCCTGTTTGTACTTGATTGCGGCAAGACGTGAGACAGCAACAACCTGTGCCTTGAAGCCATTGGGAAAAATTTGGCTCACATAGTGTTTGAGCATATCTTCAGCTTTTTCTTTGATGGTCTCTTCTGCTTCCAAGTACGCCTTCCACGTATAGCGACCTTGTATGAGGGCTTGGGTATCCTCATCGGCATCAGCAAACACATCCTCAAAACGCCTGTTCATCGCTTCGGCGTCTTTTATGTTTGCGTTATGGGTACGCCCCTCGTAAATAATTTCTACTGTTACGCCATCATCTACCGCTTGTCGTATCGTGTACTTATCTATATAGTCTCCAAACGTCTCTTCGGTCTTATCAATCGGAGTTCCCGTGAATGCAATTTTTACAGAATTTGGTAGAGACTTATTTAGGTTTGCACCCAATAATTTGAATTGGCTGCGATGCGCTTCATCAATCAGTACCAAAATCTTCTCACTGTCGTTGAGCATTGGGAACTCCTGCATCAAATCGTGCTCTTGAAATTTATGTATCATTCCCATTATCAAATCTGGCGTCCTAGTAGAAAGAAACTCTTTCAATTTTGCAATGTTGGAAGCAACCTTTAATGTATAGCCGATACCTTTGGCTGTTTTACCAAGCTGTGTTTCTAGGTCGGTACGGTCTGTTATAAACAATGTCTTGTACGCAGTAAGTGCTGGGTCACGATACATCTTTCTCACTACCATCATCATTGTTAGAGATTTGCCTGACCCTTGTGTGTGCCAAACAATGCCACCTTTTTGTAGGGGTGTTTTTCCAGAATGCAAACGTTCAATAATTTTGTTTACCGTTCGGAATTGCTGGTAGCGAGGTGTAACTTTGATGATTTTTCCTTTACCACCATCTTGAAAAATAATGAAAGACTGGATTAAATTGAGCAGGTTCTTCTTTTCAAGTACGCCTTGCACAAATATGTGTTGGCTAGTTACAGCATCACTGCCCTCGGTCTCTATGTCGTTCAAAGTGTAAGGATAAGGGTCTTTCCATTCGATGAAGTGTTCATACTCCCCAGTGATTGAAGCATAGCGGCAGATTTGTTTGCTTGTAGCTACGAGGAGCTGGTTGTACCAGAAAAGTTTAGCATTGCCTTCGGGTTCATCCCCCCGACGGTTTTGATAGCGCATCAATTGCTCGATAGCTTCTCCCATTGGGTCGGGTAGGTAAGCAGATTTACATTCGATAAGTACTAGAGGTAAGCCGTTCACAAACAAAGTAATGTCTGGAATGATGTGTTTTTCCGTACCAGGAATGTTTACCTTAAATTGTGATACTGCTAAAAACTCGTTGGTATCAGAGTTTGTAAAATCAATAAACCGAACCGTTTCTGGTTTGCCCGTTTTCCTATTCTCTGCGGAAGTATTTTCCAGTAACTTTTCAAGAACATAGCGATTATTCTCAATTAAGCCACCTGTCACATTGGGCGTAGTCATTTCGCGGACGATTGGTGCAAGTTGGTCTTCTTCTAGCCAAGGATTCAAACGAAGCAGTGCTTCTCGCAACTTCCTCTCCATAACAACATCACCAAAGCTTTCGCGGAAAGTTACACTTGGGTCGCCCTTACCTTCTTCACCAGCACGAAGGATAGACCAGTCGAGACGTTCAAGTTGCCGAAGCAGTGGCTCCTCGACGTACTCTTTTTCATTTAGGATTAATTTTTTCTTTTCCATATTATCTTCTGATTAAACTGGTAGCTCGTTTTACTCCAGTTAACAAGTCGTGCATCAAACCATTTCTTTGTCGTAGAAGCTTATCTCGATAAACCTTTTCTGCATTGATTAAATTTGAGAGGTATGAAAGTGTATCCGAGATTCTTTTCTGTTCCGCTTTATCAGGTATCACAAACTGTAATTTCATTACGATGCCTTTATTTATTCCAGGCATAGTAACACCAGAAGCCATTAAATATAGTTGATGATTTGTTTCTGGTCGTAGAAGAGAAGTAGCTACAAAATTTACATCCGCCTTTGATGAAGAAACTGAAATTTTAATCAACCGAGGATTAATTACACCAGGCAGAGCGTCATTTGGTAAAATTAAAACACTTCCAACCGAACCCATCATACTTAATAATATGTCACCTGGTACAGCTCGAAATGCTTCAAGTTCCCGATATTTCTTTTTGTCTATGTAATAATCTCCTATGTGGGCATTGCCAGCCAAGACTTGTTCTTGCCCATAAACTTTGTAGCCATTCTCGGTATATGTTTCCTTTTTCAAGTTAGAACCAAATGGTCCAGGTTTAATGGCATTAGGATTAGAAATATCAGTAAAGTTTTCTATCCCTCCCACTTTCCAGCTTTCAGGAATTAGTCCTAATGCAGTTTTCTTGAATTTATGTGTATTGAAAGTTCGTAGGTTTCCGTTTTCATCAATTCCATATCGGAATAGGTCTTGCATCATTCCAATTTGTAAATGTTCATATTTTTTTATAAGAGCCTCTGTTTCCTCAATAACCTGGTCAACAAGACCGAGAATACCAGCAATGGACTTTTGCTCATCTCGATTTTCTGGAAACGTAATCAGCAAATTACTAAAATCATCTTGGGAAATCGCTTGCTGTGTTGAGCCTTCAGAGTATCGATTTTTCTGAGCATTAAAGTTTTCAGATTGAAAAAATTGATATAAATAACTACTGTCGATTGAAGGCTCAATTAAAGCAAAACCTGTGGAAAGAATATATTTTTTTGAAAGCGTTTCATCTGCTAGTAAAACTTTGAACGTATCTTTCATCTTTGCGAATGCAACCCTTCCAACTTTTGGCTGTGCATTAGCGCGTGATGGGCGATTTAGATAGTCGATTTCACCCTCTATTGCAACAATTTTTGTGCCTTGTACTGATTTGGTTGAGAGAAAATTCTTTTTACCAATCCAAAAATCAACACCGCTTCCAACCACACTGAAATAACGAGGGTCATTTAGCGGAACCTCTTTCCAATCCTTTGGAATTGTGACTTTTGCATTAGACATATTATTTTTTGTATCCAAGCTCGGACAAAAATTTAAAAAGTTTTTTTGTACTCTTATCTCTGTCACTTTCAATGAATGAAATAGGTACTTGGTACTTATCCCAGCGATGCATAAGAACAGATACGACTTTCTTTTCTTCTGCGGACAGGTAACGCTCCAACTGGTAATTAATGCCGTCGAAAAATTTCTGGAGAATTAACTCTCGTGCCTGGGCTTCAGTAAATAATTTCTTTTTATCTTCAACTTTTACCTCAAGTTCACGTTCCTTATCTTTGAGTGCACGCTTGGTATCCTTTAGTTTTGATTCCTTATCTTTTATCAAGGTGAGTACTTTTTCCAATTTCTTTGCTTCTTCAAGCGCCTCTTTCTTGCCAACATCTTCTAGGTCGTCTATTTGTGATTTAAGATAGGTTTTTACAGCTTTGATTGTTTTTTCTTCTTCGTCGTCCATTTCAACATCCTCAACAATAGCCCCAAGAGCTTCTTGAATGTTGGCTATACTGATTTCAATACTTTCAATTTCAATTAACTCCTTCTCAAAGAAGGCTTTTTTTACATATTCATCTGGTATAAGAGATGTGCTCCAACCAACCGTAACAATCGCTTTAAGGTCATAGCGTACACCCTCCCACCAGTTCACAAAAACAGCAGCTTTTTGAAAATCGTCTAATGTTTTAATTTCACTTAAAGCCTCCTTGAGTGAGACAATTTCTTTTCGGCGAAATTCTGCCACGTGGTTATTTTTTGGAAATTTCTCAACTTTCTTGCGCGCTTCTTGCCACCAACCAGCAAGTGCTTTGTTTGCTTGGCGTTTGACTGTCAAAATACCTTCGTGCGTTCCAACCAATTCTTTTATATCCTCTTTATCAGATATGTCGGATTTGAATTTCGCATACTCAACATTTATGTCATCAAAAAAATCACTTGATTTTGTTTTGTATTTTTTGAATAGAGACTCAAATTGAGTTATCTCGCGCTTCGGGATACCGCCTTCAAGGTGAGCTTTTACGTCCTCAATTTCTGGGTCAGGAGAATTATCTACATAACGCCGAATGTTGAGGTTATATTCATTCTTTTTTATTTCCGAAAGGTCTACGAGTCGTGAGTATTTTGGCTCATCAATTTTTCTATCAAAAACATACTCAATTTTTTCTATATCTTCGGGGCGTAAGAAATTCTGGTTGCGCCCTTCACCGTATTCGGCATCAGCATTAATGAAAAGAATCTTCCCTTTTGTTTCCTTTTTCTTATGTTTATTTATGACCAGAATGCAAGCAGGGATGCCTGTTCCGTAGAATAAGTGTTGAGGTAAAGCAATAATTGCTTCGATAATATCATCATTAACAATACCTTCGCGTATTATTTTTTCTGTGCCACCTCGAAAGAGAACGCCGTTAGGCATTACCGTTGCCATCATTCCACTATCTCTGAGAGACGCAATCATATGCTGTACGAACATCAAATCTGCTTTCTTGCCTGTCTCTGGTGCAAACCCATAGCGAAAACGCTGTGGATACTCCATTGATGCGCGTGAATAATTTTGTGAGAATGGTGGGTTAGCGATAACGCGGTCAAATTTCTTTATATATCCACGCTCCATAAATTGAGGAGACTGGAGGGTATCCTCGTTCTCTATCTGTGCATCATTAATGTTGTGCAAGAACATATTCATCTTGCAAATAGCCCAGACAGTTCCGTTATTATCTTGCCCATAGAGCGCAATGTTTTTTGCGTCCTGTCCCGTCTCATCAAGATACTGTTTTGACTGGATAAGCATACCGCCAGAGCCGCACGTTGGGTCGTACACATACATTCCTGCTTGGGGTTTTATGAGATGCACCAGAAGACGAACTACGTGGGCAGGAGTATAGAATTCGCCACCCTTTTTGCCGGCACTATCGGCAAAATCTTTAATGAGGTACTCGTACGCTGCGCCGAGAAGGTCGGGAAACTCGAAATCCTCGTTCGTTAGGCGGTATTTATTGAAGTGATGGATTAAATCTACGAGTTGAGCATCTTTCACTTTTCGCTTTGTACCTATCTGTGCAAGGAAATCAATATGCTTTAGTACACCTGTTAGTTCCTCATTATGAGCTTCAAGCTCACCAAGTGCTTTATTTAGCTCATCGCCCACATTATCGTGTAGCACGAGGATGTTTTCCCACCGAGCCTTCGGCGGTACGTAAAAACTGTCGCCATACTGGGTAGGGTCATCTACTAATTCCTCAATTTGTTTTGACGATAGTTTTTGTTTCGTCCACTTTTCTCGAATTGCCTGCTGTTCTACATCAAATTGGTCTGACACACGCTTCAAAAAAAGCATCCCGAAAATGTATTCCTTAAATTCGGATGCATCCATTTTGCCGCGGAGATTATCTGCGGCAGTGAAGAGATGGTGTTCTAACTGTGCAAGTGTGATTTTCATAATTACTTCTGGATATTAGAACTACCTCTAATAAAATCTTGAAGGTCTTTCTTGGTAATGCGCCAAGAGCCAATTTTTGTAGCCTTCAATTTTTTTGCTGCGATGTAACGATTAACCGAGCGCTGGCTAACATCCAACTCTTTGGCAACAGCCGCGATTGTCATAAACTTTTTCTTACTGGGTTTGCGCATAACAATTAACACTAAAGTTATACAGGATTATACAAACAACACTGGATGATACCCGCATATACTAGAATATAATCAATTATACCAGGATATAATCGCAAAGTCCAAAGTGGCGAAGTTGTCATAATAGATGATTAAAAGTTATCCACAGCATTTAGTATATTCTGTATAATTCTAGTGTGTTCTGTATAACATTAAACGGCTTGCATCCATTTTATGCACTGGTAAAATAAAGGAGCAGTTACAAAGTTTTCGAGAGACAACGAAAACTTCACCAACAAAGTAACCTCGCAATAAAATCGTATCCGATTTTCTGGGATAGCGAGAGCAGAAGCTCTCAACGCCACAGGGATTCTTTTACGATATATGGCGAGTTTTTTTGTTGGTGAGAATACTACTCCCACAAAAAAATCCGTTGAACCATCAGCGGATTTTTATGCTTACACTCGAACAATGTCGAAAACGTCTTGGCGATAAAGCCAGAGACCTCACAGATGAAACCATTGAGGCGATTCGTGATGAATTGTACATCGTCGCGAATTTGGCATTTTCACATTGGCAAAAAAGTCATTGTCTGACTTCGGGAGATGTCCCCCAACCATCTCTCGAAGTGAGCCAACGGCTCACGTCGCCCCAACTCCCTGCTGGAGAGTCTGCGGACGTTAAATAGCAGATAGCACGCAAGCCAGATAACGGATTCCTTAGTTGTACTGGTGTCAAAATCCCTGCTCTTTCAAAAAACGGCGTGTACGGAACAGACCCAGATAGGGTACGTAAAGAATAGACCGCTACTAGGTGTAGACCAAAACCAGACCAAGACCGCGACCAGGACTAGGTAGGGTGCAGGTTCTGATACCAGGTATCAAGGACAACGGCTCGTGGGCGGTGGGGTTATGCAATGGCTAATGCAATTACATTAAAAAACAAATTAACAAATATGCGAGATAAACATTACTCAAATAAAACTATAAGACTTGCTGACGAGACTTGGGAAAAATTAAAGAATAAGCGCCGTACGTCTGGTAAAACTTGGAATCTTTTTCTGTTGGGGTTACTCAAGTCAAAAAAGTTTTCAGAAGAAAATCCAAATCACAACGAGGCGTCCCCCAAAAAAACGCCAAGTTGAATTGGAAAACACCCACCACCCAATTTCGATTTTCCACACAAAACCAAGCAGTAGAGACTGGGCATCACGGTTTAGTGCGTATCTGTATAGTCCTGCATAACACAGGTACTACCAGCTCAATCCTGTTCAGTGGAAAAAGCTACACGGTACGTGGATATGCGGAGACAAAAAAAGCCCCGCAGGGCATCAACAACATTAAATAGACATTTTATTTCGTTCGCGGAGTGCAAATGCGAACTTCCAACAACAATTGAATCATATCAAACCCACAGAGCACGTCAAGTAGCAACATCAATAAACAACCGCGTCATTCTACGGCATTAAATGTCTATTAACAGCAACAGTCAAAAATTATGAACCAGATACCAGAGGCAAAAAGTGAATCAATAAATGAAACTGAAATGCTCGGCGTCAAAGCTGTTGCTCAATCACTCGGTGTTTCTAAAGCCACTGTCTTGCGTTGGGTGCGAGCACACAAGCTAGATGGTTTCTTTCGCATAGGACACAAGTGGCTCATCCGAAAGTCCGATTTAGAAAATCTTATCAATCAAAAAATAATTAATTCCTCCAAATAAAGCTATGAACAAAAATCCAAAAATGAATCCTGTCGCAGCGCTCGCGTATTATATTTTTGTTCTCGCGCTAGTATCCCTCGTACTCTATGCATTTGACCTCTGGTGGATATTAGGCATTCCAGTTATCGGGTTATCTCTATGGGGTATTTATAAAATCGGAGAGCGCTATGGCTGGTGGAGGGAGGGTTTCAAATAAAACTATGAACACATTCATACAAAACTTTCTTGACTATCTCTTGGTGGGGAGAAACTTTTCTTCTCGGACTACCGAAGCCTACAAGCACGACCTAAATAAGTTCGTAGAGTATTTAGAGTCTGTCGGCAAAACAAATATCCTGGTCGTTACAGAAAAAGATGTAATGGGGTTTTTGTCATCACTCACCGAAACGAACGGCGCTGTCACCAAAGCTCGCAAACTATCCTCTATAAAATCCCTCTTCAAATATCTAAAGCGTGAAAAAATCATAAAAGCAAATCCAATAAGCGACATCGAATCACCTAAACTTCCGCACAAAAAACCCACATATTTAACTCAAACTGAATACCAAATCTTAATAGCTACCGTGAAGCGCGAAGCTACCCCTTTTTACCTCTCCCGTGATTTAGCCATTGTCACTTTATTGCTTGGTACTGGTATACGTTTATCGGAACTTGTGGGACTTACCCTAGATGAGGTTAATCTTGAACATAGTGGCAGAAGCATCAAAGTTAGAGGTAAAGGTGACAAAGAGCGGATTATTCCACTGACAGATGAACTCGTGAGTATCCTTGAACATTATTTAAAAACACGTCCAAACGTATCCAGTAATCATCTTTTTATAAGCAGGCTTGGCGAACAACTTTGCGCCCGTAGTGTTTATGGTCTCGTAAAAAAATACCTCAAAGCTACTGGTATCCAGAAGAATAACAGAATGGCTGTCCATTCTTTGCGTCACACTTTTGGAACGTCGCTAATGAACAATGGAGTAAATATCGTGGTCATCCAAGAACTTATGGGACATAGAAACCTAGAGACTACACGGCGCTATCTCCACATCACTAGCGCAGACCTACGAAAGGGCGTGGACACGCTGGTTTTGAATAAAACACAATGAACCACATACCAACAAAACCTAAAGCCATCATTTACCTGCGAGTATCCTCGAAGGAGCAGCTCAAGGGTAAAAGTATGGAAACTCAAAAAGCCGACTGTGAAAAATACTGTGCAGAGCAAGGATTTGAAGTTGTTGAGATTTTTACAGAGGAAGGAGAGTCTGCAAAGAATGATGACAGAACCCAACTGCAACGCTTGTTGGCATACTGCCGAGAAAACAAGAAACAAATCAGCTACCTTATCATTTGGAAGGTTGATAGATTAGCAAGGAACATCGGCGATTTCTACGAAATACAGAAGACCTTAATGGCGCACGGCGTTATTATTCATTCTGCTACCGAGACGGGCATCAACGGTGAAGGTATTACTGCCGAAGTAATGACGGGGTTTCTTGCCATATTCGCTCGCATAGACAACAAAATAAAATCCGATAGAAGTAAAACCAATATGCGTTCATTGTTGCGCTCTGGTATCTATCCCTTATCTCCTCCACTCGGTTACACTTCAAGGCAAAATAAAAAGCACGGACAAAAGAAGCGGACGCCAGACCCCATAGATGAGGAAAGATTTTTTATAATTCAGCGCGGATTAAAAGAGTTTTCGACAGGAGTGCATACAGTAAAAAGTCTCACGATGAGATTTCGAGAACTAGGACTTACTTCGCGGACTGGTAAAACCATCTACCCGCAAATGGTGGATGTGATGCTTACCAACGTATTCTATGCTGGTTGGATTGAAGATAAGCACTGGACGCCAGAAGATTTGCCAGAAGAAAACCTTGTTCGAGGTCTACATACTCCAGCGATTACACTTGAGGAGTTCCAAAAAAACCAGCTCATTAAAGCTGGGCGTTCCGTTAATGCAAAACCACGCTCACGAGCCAATCCAGATTTTCCTTTACGTGATTTTGCGCGATGTTACGAGTGCAAAGGCACTCTAACGGGTAGCTGGTCTAGTGGTCACGGCGGACGGTATGCTTACTATCATTGCAAAAATAGAAAGTGTGCCCGCTATGGAAAAGGAAACTCAAAAATGGATGTGGAAAAATCCTTTACTGCCTTACTGGAAAAGGTGGCACCAACAGATGTAGCTCTTACTCTTTTCAGAGAAATTGCTCTGGATGTTTGGGAAACAAATCGTAAGTTGCTCAATGCTGATGGCGAACGTCACGAAAAGAGGATTGCGGAGATTAAAGTCCAAATCGCCGAACTAATTACAATGCGAGGTCGTGGTCTTATCACCGACGAGCAATTACTGGAGGGAAAACAGCCGTTAGAAGAAGCAAAAATTATAGCCCAGCTTGCTCTCAACGAAACCCGTATTGAGGAATGGGACATTGAGGCTGCTATTAGCTACGCAACGCAGTTTATGCGCGACTTGCCGCGGCAATGGTTGGATTACTCACTTGAAAATAAGCAAAGGTTCCAACAAATGGTGTTTCCAGAAGGAATTATTTACGAAAAAGAAAAAGTTTGTCGAACCCAAAAGTTAGGGCTTATTTACGAGCTTCTCCAGGGTGTTGATACCCCAGATTCTACTATGGTGCCTCTGGGCGGAGCCGAACCCCGAAAACCGAGCTTCGAGATTCGAGCTTCGAGATTCGACATGCTATAATGATTCCATGCCACAAGTTTTGGCCGAAATTCGTTCGGCGAAGCAGACGAAACTAGAAGATCAAAAGCCGATTTCGGAGATTAAGGCGGATTTTATGACCGTGGGCGGTGCGCTTATATTGGCGATTACAATCAGCGTAACGCTTTTTTTGTTGTTTTCTTTAATGCTGCCGGCAATTGATGGTTTGCAACTTGCTATCATCGCAATTTTAACCGGAGCTTGCTGGCTGTATTTGGTAAATCGTTTTTCAGAAAAGTTAAAACTCGAAAATGAGATGCTGGAGTTCAAGGCTGTTTTGGGGCGTGTCCAGCGTTTTAACTTGGACGAAATCTCTACTCTGCGTTTAACCGATCTCGGCTGGAGCTTGAGTGGAGATTTTTTTCTTTTGGAAGTAGAAAATCACGAAGGACGTCCATCGCAGATAGGCCTGGGTCCGTGTTGGCGCCGCTCAGATCTTTCCGCCTTTATTCGGACTGTTGGCACAACATTGGAAGAATTCAACGGCTACGAACAGGTAGAAAATGAAGAATAAATTATATGAAAAAATCCAGTCCTTCAAAAAAAAATAAAGTCGCTTTGTCAAAACGAACGGTTGCTGTCCGTTCGAAACCGCAAAGGCCTTTTTACAAAAGTTCGAATTTTGTAAGCAACGGTTCGTATCATGAGCAGGGACCGGAGGGAGGCAAGCGTTTTATGCATTGGGTTTGTTCGCCGCAAAACCAGTGCACGCCCGCGGAAAATGTCCCTTTTACTGAAAATCTTTATTGGCGCATTTTTCGCATTATCGCGGAATTTATCGAGGGTTTTGAATTTTTATCCAAGCTCAAACACGAAGTGACTTTTTTTGGCAGCGCTCGCGCAGCTCGCGGAACTCGTTATTACAAAGCTGCGGAAGAGTTGGCAAAGATGTGCGGCAAGGCCGGTTTGACGGTCATAACCGGCGGCGGACCTGGTATTATGGAAGCCGCCAACAAAGGAGCATTCAACGCCGGCGGAGAGTCAATCGGGTTAGACATCGAACTTCCGACTGAACAGCGGCGCAACGAATACGTTACGCGCGCAATTGGTTTTCATTACTTTTTTACGCGCAAAGTTATGCTTTCCGCCTCGGCACAAGCGTATGTATTTTTCCCCGGAGGTTTCGGCACACTGGATGAAGCATCTGAAATGATCACTCTTATCGAAACCGGAAAAATGCCGCGCAACATTCCTTGTATTTTTTACGGCAAAGCTTTTTGGGCGCCCTTTTACGATTGGATGAAAACGACGCTGATGCAAGAAAATTCATTTATCAGTCAATCTGATATAGAAATAATTCGCATCGTCGACACTCCGAAAGAGGCATTTGAGATAATTCGTAAAACCAAGGAACGGGAATTATAAATTACTGTAGAGACGCAAAATTTTGCGTCTAACTTAAAACAATCCGTCCAACTTAAAACAATAAAACAAATAGAGACGCCCTCGGAGGGCGTCTCTACGAAAAATCGACAATTAAATTTATTTTTTAACCGCAGCCTTGCGTGCCAAAGTTTTGGCGAGCTTCTTTTGCTTCTTTGTCTTGATCTCGCCCTTGTGGATGGCGTCCAGTTTTTTTATCGTTTTTATAGCCTCCGTAGACAAAACGATCTTAACGCCGCCAATGCGGCGGGATTGTAGGTTGACGCCCTGAAGGCGTTTGGTTGCGCGGTTTGAGTGACTGCGGTTGTTGGCTACATTGGCCCTTTTTCCGGTCAATATACAGATTCGTGACATATGATTGGCACAAGTATAGACGTTTGCGGTATGATTGGCAAGTGCATCAGTCCATAAAGTCCTTAAAGTCCATAAAGTCCTTAAAGTCGTAGAACTTGGAGTGGGCAATTAGAGATATGAATTTCACGACATTATTTTCCGATCCTATTCTATTTGTGCTTTGGATAGCCGCCGTGCTGATTGCGCTTACGGTGCACGAGTTTTCGCATGCGCTCGTCGCAACTTGGTTGGGCGATCCAACGGCAAAACGCATGGGGCGACTGTCCTTAAATCCTTTGGCCCATATTGACTGGTTTGGCTTGTTTGCGCTGGTTTTTGTCAGCTTTGGCTGGGGCAAGCCGGTTCCGTTTAATCCGTATCAGCTTAAAGATCAAAAATGGGGGCCGTTTTACGTTGGCATTGCCGGACCGATAAGTAATTTGCTGTTGCTGACTATTTGCGGTCTTTTGCTTCGACTATTAGTCCCTGTGTTAGGCGCGCATAATCTGCTGATAATTTTTTTGAGTTTAGCGTTCTTGATCAACGCCGCGTTGATGCTTTTCAACCTCATCCCGCTGCCGCCTCTCGATGGATCAAAAATAGTTCTTGCTCTCTTACACGGTCCAAAGTGGAACAATCTGCGTCGAGTTATAGAAACGCAAGGTCCGTGGATTTTGATGGCTTTAATTTTGTTGGACGTTTTTTTAGGCGTTGGCTTGATAGGCGCTGTGTTGGGCGGGCCTTATCATTGGGTTGCAAGCGTCTTTGGCCTTAATAGTTTGCTCGGCTTATGATTCGCTCAAAGGTAGTGACTGACGATCAAAAGATCGTTACCGCTCAAGCAAAGATCGACGTCGGGGATCCGATGGCAGTAAATAACTCCGGACAACTTCCACAGATGCGTCCGATTGCCCAGACTCCTGCGTCTGCAAATTCAAATGAAGTTTGGGGTTTTATTTTTGCCTTGCTTTTGGTTGGAATCATTACATGGGTTGTGCATCCCAAAAACATACTGCCTTTGGATCTGTTTTTGTGGCAGCCTATAATGATCCTGGCCGCAATGGCATTAATTGGTATTTGGTTTAAAATTTGGTATAAGGCGAACGCCGAGTCGGCTTGGTTCCTTCTGAAGGTTAATTTGCCGGCAGCATTGGCCGGCTCTTTGCTGTTTGGACTGGTCGGATTGTGGCCGCAAAGCTCCGGCAGCTTGCCGTTAACATTCAACCAGATCCCGGCTTATTTTTTTACGCTGGGCTTTTGGCCTTTGATTGCAGGGCCGATCGCTATGTTGCGCGGCTTTGTTTTGGGGTTTGCGCTATTTGTTTTTTGGAGTGACTTTAAAGTGCACCGGAATGATTTGCGCGCTGTCGCAGGCGGTATCGGCACTTGGTTGTTCGGGTCACTTGCCCTTGTGTTGCCTTCGATTATTGTCGTTTTGACGGCTGCTTTTTCGGGCAACGGATTACTGCAGACAACAGGCGCGGATTTGATCGGCGCTTTTTCGCGCACAAACCTGAACACGTTTTGGAGCAACGCGCAGCTAACGCGCTGGTTCACCGGCTTCGGCGGCGAACTGCCAAACATGATCACTCTCTTCACTGCGTCTTGGTTATTGGTTGTTGTTTTTTGGTTATTGGTTACTGTATTTTGGCGCCCGAAAAATTTCATTCAACTAGTGCGCGATCAAAGAGAAAATCTATGGAATTTTTTATTGATGATTTCCGCTGCAGTCGTCGGTCTTTCTGTCGGCTGGGGGAGAATGCGCGGTTCGCATCTTGATCTTGCCGCGGATCTGGTTTTTGTTACGTTTTTGATTTTTTGGAATTTGGCGACAAAGGACGTCACACGACAATCGACAAGCGTTCGATCGGACGTGCCACGGGTTACAAGCCACGTGCCACGAATTGTCTTTCTGATTCTTTCCTCGATCCTGCTTGGTTGGCCTGTCCTTTTACCGACGTTGCTCGGCCTTATTGTACTTTGGTTGCGTACCCATCTGTCATCCTCGGGCGAGTCCGACGAGACCCGTGGATCCAATGGAAATAATTTATTCCAATTCTTTTTGCGTCATCCGATTTGGTCGCAGGGTGTTCTGTCAGCTGTCTTGTGGCTTTCTCTCGCAGACGCCTCACTTGCTTTCATCCGCGGCGCTCAAGTCGTCTCTGACGACATGATGGTCAAACTTCTCGCCCTAGGATCAGTGGCTCTTGTCGGCATCGCCGCAACCTTTGTCCGTGGCCGCCGTCACTCTTGGCTGATTACCGCCGCCGCTTGGCTAGCCGCAGGATTGATGGCCTCTTATGCTCTCGGCACTTTTTTGCCGGGCGCGGTGGCGTTGCTTAGCGTCGCCTTGGGGCATATTTGGTATAAGCTCAAGGGCGACTTTACTCGATGGTTGCCGCAAATAATCATGATTTATCTCTCAGTTGTCCTGATTTTTGCCTTCTGGCTGCCGCGCTGGCTCAATCCGCGAATGCTGCCTCTCTAGCCCGTAATGTCCACAAAATCGAAAGTCAATAAAGTGTGAAATTAGCACCTTATTAAGGACCTTATAGACTTTATAGACTTTAAGGACTTTAAGGACTCCCGTGGGTGCGCTTGACGGTTGTTGAGTCGTTTGATATATTTCGCCCACATTTACAGCCATTGTTTTGGCTAAACTATTATCTAACATGCCTACATTTAATCAACTCGTCCGGCATTCACGCCGCACGGCAAAGGTAAAATCCAAGAGTCCGGCTCTCCAGTTTACGCGTGATACCTTGCATCGCGTGCGCACAGAACTTCCTAAGGGCAGTCCGTTTAAGCGCGGCGTGTGCACCAAAGTGACGACCATGACGCCAAAAAAGCCTAACTCGGCTTTGCGTAAAATTGCTCGTATCCGTCTATCCAACGGACAAGAGGTTTCGGCTTACATTCCGGGCGAAGGCCATAATTTGCAAGAGCACTCGATTGTGATGATCCGCGGCGGCCGCGTTAAAGATCTTCCGGGCGTGCGCTATCACATTGTGCGCGGCGTCTTTGATACACAGGGTGTTTCCAATCGTCGCCGCAGTCGTTCGCTCTACGGCAACAAAAAACCCAAAGCCACTAAATAATTAAAAATTAATAATTAAGAATTAGGAATGTCGGTATCATTAATTCTTAATTCAGAATTCATAATTCAGTTCGAAAGTTATGCGTGGAAAGCAAGCACCTAAAAGATCGATTTTGCCCGATCCGAAATATACCTCGACAGTCGTGGCCAAGTTGATTAACTACGTCATGGAACGCGGTAAAAAGTCCACATCTCAAAAGATCGTGTACCAGGCTTTTGATAAAATAGAAGCCAAGACAAAAAAACCTGCCATGGAAGTTTTTGATGAGGCTCTTAAAAATGTCTCGCCGATGCTCGAGGTTAAATCCCGCCGCGTTGGTGGTGCTAACTATCAAATTCCTCTTCAGGTTCGCGCCGAACGCCGCCAACAGCTGGCTTTTAGATGGTTGATAACCGCAGCACGCGCCAAAAAGGGCAAGCCGATGGCGGAAAAATTAGCCAACGAAATTTTGTCTGCAGCCGAAAATCAGGGTGATGCAGTTAAGAAGAAGCAGGACGTTCAGCGCATGGCAGAGGCCAATCGCGCCTTCGCCCACTTTGCCCGCTAAGTCTGTTATGGGCGACCCCGACCGCGCGATTTCTGTTTCCACCTTTGCTATTCCTGCGAAGGCGGGAATCCAGAAATGTTTGAAAGGACTGATCCAAGTGACCGGTCTTTTGGTTTTATCGTAATTCGTAATTTTGAATTCGTAATTGAATAATATGCCAAGAGAATATTCGCTCAAAGATACCCGAAACTTCGGGATCATTGCCCACATCGACGCCGGTAAAACCACGGTGTCGGAGCGCGTTTTGTTTTATACCGGAAAAAAGCACAAAATAGGCGAGGTGCACGAGGGTGAGGCTACCATGGACTGGATGGAGCAAGAGCAGGAGCGCGGCATCACGATTACGTCCGCCGCTACAACTTGCTTTTGGAAAGGATGCAGATTGAATTTGATCGACACTCCGGGACACATCGATTTTACAATCGAGGTGCAGCGTTCGCTGCGTGTTTTGGATGGTGCGGTCACCGTGTTCGATGGGGTGGCCGGCGTGGAGGCGCAATCGGAAACGGTTTGGCGCCAGGCTGACAAATACAAAGTACCTCGCATGTGCTTCGTCAACAAATTGGATCGCACCGGAGCGGATTTCTTTAAAGATATAGTTTCCATCAGAACTCGTCTCGCTAAGCGCGCTTATCCGATCCAACTTCCTATCGGCGCGGAAGGCGGATTTAAAGGCATCATCGACCTCATTACGATGAAGGCGGAGATGTATATGGATGAAATGGGCAAAGATATTGTCGAGGCTGAAGTTCCTGCAGAAATGATGGACGAAGCCAAAAAGTGGCGCAACGAATTTTTGGAAGCTCTGTCCGAGACAGACGAGGCTTTGATGAACAAATATTTGGCCGGCGAGGAATTGTCTGTCGATGAAATTCGTGCAGCTTTGCGCAAGGCTGTCATTCACATGGATCTGTTTCCGATTCTTTGCGGTTCCGCGCTTAAAAATAAAGGCGTGCAGTTTATGCTGGACGCGGTGAATTATTATCTGCCTTCACCTTTGGACGTTCCTCCGATTACGGGTATGGATCCGAATGATCACGAAAAATTAATTGAATGCAAACCGGATGACGGCGCACCGTTCGCCGCGTTGGCTTTTAAAGTCATGTCAGATCCGTTCGTAGGCAAACTGGTTTTCTTCCGTGTTTATTCCGGAACTTTGGCCGCCGGCTCTTACGTGTACAATGCCACTAACGGCAAACGTGAGCGCATCGGTCGCATCGTTCGTATGCATGCTAACAGCCGCGAGGAAGTGCAAGAGGTTTACTCCGGCGAAATCGCTGCAGCCGTCGGTTTAAAAGAAACTTTCACTGGACATACTTTGTGCACCGAGGAGCATCCTTTGATTTTGGAAAACATCACCATTCCGGAACCGGTTATCGATTTGGCCATTGAACCCAAGACAAAAGCCGATCAAGAAAAGATGGGCGTCGCATTGCAAAAGTTGGCGGAAGAAGATCCTTCGTTCCATGTCAGAACCGATGAGGAAACCTTGCAGACGATTCTTTCCGGTATGGGCGAGTTGCATTTGGAAATTATTGTTGATCGCATGAAACGTGAATTTAACGTGGAGGCCAACGTCGGCAAACCGCAAGTCGCGTACAAAGAAGCTATCAAAGGCATGGCGGAAGGCGAAGGTAAATTCATCCGCCAATCCGGCGGCCGCGGACAATATGGTCATTGTTGGTTGCGTATCGAACCGCAGGAACGCGGTAAAGGTTATGAATTCGTCAACGAAATCAAAGGTGGTGTCGTACCCAAAGAGTATGTTCAACCGATCAACAAGGGTATCCAAGAAGCCATGCAGCGCGGCGTTGCCGCCGGTTATCCGATACTCGATGTCAAGGCCACTGTCTTCGATGGTTCGTATCACGAAGTTGACTCCTCCGAAGCCGCATTTAAAATTGCCGCTTCGATGGCTTTCCGTGCAGCTTGTGAAAAAGCCGGCGTTGCCATCTTGGAACCGATCGAGCGTGTGGAAGTCGTCGTTCCGGAAACTTACATGGGAGATGTTATCGGCGACTTAAACTCCAAGCGCGGTCAGATTAATTCCATGGAAGATCGCAATGACGTCAAAGTCATCCAGGCCGAGGTGCCGCTTGCCGAAATGTTCGGCTATGCCACATCTCTTCGCTCCATGACACAAGGTCGCGGTTCGTATTCGATGGAATTCGACCATTACGCCCCCGTGCCTTCCAACGTCCAACAGACGATCATCGAGGGCAGAGCGAAAAAGTAATTTGTTTAGTTTGTCATCCTCGGGCGTAGTTCTACGGAGACCCGGGGATCCAGTAAAAATAATATAAACAAGATGAGGATCGGTTATGCCGGTCCTTTTAGTTTCTGTTGCGACGTGAAAATGCTATAATGCTCCCTGATGCCAAGGAGGAAATGTTCTTTAACGTTTGCGGTGAGCCTTCTCACGATTTTTGTCGTTAACGGATTTATTGCCGGCGCGGCTTTGGCGGCCGATCCTTTTGTTTGTTGCAAATGCAAATCCGACGCGCAGTCTAAAGAATTCTGCGCATTGACGCCAAACGGCACGAATTGTTCCGTCGCGGCTGACAAGATCAATAATCAGACGGACAGTAAATTCCAGGTTACGTGTTCGGAGTTGACGTCTGGTTGTACAAAAGTCGGATCGGACAGTTCGGCGCAATGCGGTAATGAACCTGTGTCGTTTGATAAATTCAATAAAGATTATTTTGCCGCCGGAAAGTCAGATGTGGCATATACAACCAGCGTCGCGATGACGTTGGGCGTGCCTATTCCGGGGGTAAGTTTTCCGTCCAAGCTCGAAATTTACAATAATTCCATTCAAGTTCCGTATTTGGCGATTTATACTTCAGCTTTTCAAAAGTATTTGTTTGGCATCTCCCTGGTTGCCGCAGCCTTGATGTTGGTTTATGGAGGAATTTTATACATTTTGTCAGGCACGGGCGCAAAAGTCAGGGATGCAAAGGGTTTGATCCAGGATGCTTTAATCGGTTTGGGAATTATCTTGGGGGCGTATGTGATACTTGCCAACATAAATCCGAACACCACAACTTTTGGCGCCATTCAAGTCCCGAATGTTAAAAGGGGGACGCCCGAGGATCCTGCGGAGGCTAAAAGACTGGTTGATCAGTCATCCACCATTCCGATGAGCACAGGCGCGTCTTGGGTTAATTATGTCACGGGACAATCGTCGACCGCTAAAAAAACTCCCGGGGAAGGAGGCGTGGCGCGAAATGAATTTGGGCAGCCGGTGGCGCAGGGAACGTGCCCGGCGTGGATGATTGCAATCAAGCAAAGCGATAATTACAAACCAAACGGCGCAAAAAAAACGACCATCATTCCATCTTTCTGTATAGATAAATACGAAGCCCCTAATCGAGGCGGCATTAAACCATACAATGGAGTGCTTGGCATCGAAGCCGCTTGGTGGTGCGAGCAACACGGCGAGCGTTTGTGCAATATCGATGAATGGCAACGCGCTTGTTTGGGGCCGGAAGGTAAGAATACTTACGGTTACTCGGATAAGTTTGACCCGGGGCTTGCGCGTTTTAACGGTTACGCCCCGACAAAACAAAAAGCGCCTTGTAACTACGACTCCCAATCAACTTCCGAGATTTTGTCGCTCTTGGCAAAAAGAGACAAGATCCTTGGAGCTTTTGATAGATACTATCCTTCTCAGGCAGACGGAAGCGTTCTAACTCCCGCAAATCAAAATACATCTTTGCAAGATCCGGGTTATGCAGCTTCTTATCAAGAGGCCATAGCTTTTTTGTCCGGTGTCAGTCTCGCAGAAAAAAGTGGCAGTCGGTCGGGCTGTGTTACGGAGGAGGGTGTTTACGACATGGTTGGCAATGTGGCGGAAATTGTTTTGGGAAGAACTGCGGAAAAAAAGAATCTCGAAGATTTGGAAAACTATGACAGTAATTTTATTCCAACTGAATCCGACAGGCCTTATGTGTGGATGAGTTTTTACTGGTCACCTGTTGCTCACTTGGGAGTAAATAATAGCGCAGTCGGCACACTGCCGTCTTGTTTAAGAACATTTGGAAGCGGACATAGCCTGGGTTGGCGTGGTTATGAAAACGGATTCAGGTGCTGTTTGGATTTGAACGAAGAGGCGACTGGCCCCAATACTACGGTTGCGTCGGATTTGCCGGATGTCGCTCCCGTTGAGTCGGTAGATCAATGATAGTATGCATAAAAAATCCCTGCTGATTTTACTGCTTGTATCGATTGTAGGTTCGATCTTATTTTGCGTTGCTGTTACAAAAGTTTTTGCTGCGACCACCACTTATTCCGTGCCGCAATTGAACGTTCCTATTCCGGGTTTGGATTTCAGGGATCATCCTATTTTTATAGACGGCAACGCAATAATAATTCCATTTTTCGCAGTTTACATACAAGCTTTTTTTAAAGTAATTATTGGCGTCGGCCTGATAGCGACCGCAATAATGTTTGTCTGGGGAGGGATGCTTTATGTCTATGGAGCAACTGGTCTGCAGACTGCCGATGCAAAAAAGAAAATGATTGATGCGGTTATAGGCTTGATTATTATTTTGGGATCTTATGTCATCCTCGCAAATATAAATCCCCAAACAACGACTCTTGGCAATCTAGAGATTCCAATTGTAGAGTCTCAACTTGCTTCCATCCAAGAGATGAATAGCAATACGACAAACTCCACTATGCCTCCCGACATACCTCCGGATCCTGAAATCGAAACGGTGAATCCAATCGTAGGCGGCAAGTGCACATCTGTGATGGCTATAGATAAGACTAAGTTAAATTCTTTTATTTTGTCGCAAGTAACCGGCGGTGATTATGCTTCGCGAATAAATCAGGTGGCGCAACTGCTATCTGAGTGTAAAATTAATTTAGGCTCATGCAACATGGTTACTAACCGCGCCATGGCTCTGGCGGGCGTAGGTTCAACTGATTGCTTGCTTAATCCTAAAAAAACTTCCAAAAGCAACGGCGGTTACTCGGTTGATTTTTGTTGGAGTAAAGCTTCCATGTTTCAACCTTTTACAACTTCTTTTCCGGTAAAAATTAACATCACGCCTGGTGATTATTACGGCCTACTTTGCTCTGCGGGGAATGATTGTTTAAAAAAGGCTGCCAACACTAGCAATTCTGACACGACTCGAAGAAATTATGAATCGTATTTTAAGAGCAGCGCAGTCTGCAAGCAGAGTGCGACGGATGCGGTAAGCGCGGTCAGAGGTATTCTCGAAGCAAAGAATCAGGGCTATCCAAAAAATGTCACCGATGCATTGCGGCCTGGCGACTGGTTAATTACGTATACCGCCAATAGCGAATGCGATGGTAGGCACTCATCTGTCTTTTTAGGCTGGGTCGATGGTCAACCTGGTAAGGCTAGGATTTTTACCGGCGATATAAAACATAAGCCGAATGTCAGAATAGACTGTCTTGATAGAAGGTGTGGCAGGTATTCGCCAATCGTCGATGTCGTACGTCCGGATCCAGCGCAAATACGCTCAACCCAATAGCCGCTTCTTTTTAGGTTGCAATCCTTCTGTTCGTATGATGAACTTTAGTCATTATGTCATGGAAAAGAATTTTTAAAACCGCGCGCCGTTTGGGGTCGCCAGTAATCGTCACAGACCCTGATGGAAAAGATCCTTTGGTCGTGATGCCACTCGGAGCTTTTGAGGATTTGGTGGATGAGGATAACTTTGGCGAGATGGGCTTGGAATTACCAGATGAATTTGGCGTCACGGGCCAAGATTTGTCAGAAGACATCTTGGAGATACCATGGGATGAGTCTTCGGTCGAGACAAATGGAGAAAATTTGGCTAAAAATAAAGAAAAAGTGACAGTCAAGCCAATGGATGAAACGTCGCCTGAAGTAGCGGAATCAGAGCCCGGAATTTCGCTGGAAGAGCGGTTTTATTTTGAACCTTTGGAGGATGACGGCAAAAAGTAGGCTACCCCTTGCGCTTTTTTAAAAGGGATGCTATATTTTTCCTGCTTTGTAATTATTAAATGCATTATTTTTAAGCCACTTCGCAAAACGGAGGGCATGCAACTAACAAACTATGGCTGGAGTCTTTGAACGCAACAAGCCTCACGTAAATGTGGGCACCATCGGTCACGTTGACCACGGAAAGACAACCTTGACGGCTGCCATTTTGTCGGTCCTGAATGCTCAGGGCGGCAAGGCAGACAAGGCTGACGTAAGCAAGTTGGATAAAGCGCCCGAATCAAAATCGCGCGGTATTACCATTGCCACCGCTCACGTTGAGTATGAGACTGAAAAACGTCACTATGCTCACGTTGACTGTCCGGGACACGCCGACTACATCAAGAATATGATCACGGGCGCCGCTCAGATGGACGGCGCAATTTTGGTTGTGGCTGCTACGGACGGCCCTATGCCTCAAACTCGCGAGCATATCCTTTTAGCTCACCAGGTCGGTGTGCCAAACATTGTTGTTTTTTTGAACAAATGCGACATGGTTGATGATCCTGAGTTGATTGATTTGGTCGAAGAGGAGATTCGTGAATTGCTCAAAAAATATGAGTTCGACGGCACCAATGCTCCCATTATCCGCGGTTCGGCTTTGAAGGCATTGGAGAACCCGGCCGATCCGGAAGCGAACAAATGTGTCTTGGAACTTTTGAACAAATTAGATGAGTACATCCCGGATCCGGTTCGCGATACAGACAAGCCTCTTCTCATGCCTATTGAAGATGTCTTCTCAATCGAAGGTCGCGGCACTGTTGTTACCGGTCGTATCGAACGCGGAATGGTCAAAATTAACGAAGATGTTGAGATTGTCGGCCTCGGAGATACTCGCAAAACAGTTGTTACCGGTATCGAGATGTTTAACAAATCTTTAAACGAGGGTCGCGCCGGAGATAACGCAGGCTTATTGCTTCGCGGTATCAAAAAGGAAGAGGTTGAACGAGGTATGGTTTTGGCTAAACCCGGTTCTATTACTCCGCATTTGGATTTCGAAGCTGAAATCTACGCTTTGACAAAGGATGAAGGCGGACGCCATAAGCCGTTTGTTTCTGGTTATAAACCGCAGTTCTATGTTCGCACAACGGACGTGACCGGTGATGTAACTTTGCCGGAAGGTGTTGCCATGGTTCAGCCTGGCGATACGGTTAAGATCAACGTTAAGCTCATCACCCCGGTTGCCATGGAAGAAAAGATGCGTTTTGCCATCCGCGAGGGAGGTAAAACGGTCGGTGCCGGCGTTGTAACCAAGATTATCAAGTAATTTCTTTTGAACTTTATTCGTCTGCTCCTCCCCGCGCCAATCCCACCGGATCGGCGCGGCGGACGGAGGGACGGGAACGATCATGGCAGAAACTGCAACCACAAAAAAGTCCGTCAAAGAATCTGCGACACGCATCCGCATAAAGATTCGCGCGTACGATCATAAGATTATCGATCAGGCTACGCGTACTATTATAGAGACGGCGCAAAGAACTGGCGCGCAGGTGGTCGGTCCCATCCCTCTGCCCACGGAGAAAAAGAAGTGGACAGTCAACCGTTCAACGTTCATTTTTAAAAATGCACGCGAACAGTTCGAGATGAGGGTGCATAAAAGAATTGTCGACATAATGGATGCAACGGCAAAGACAATCGACGCATTGACCAGCCTCAATCTCCCGTCGGGCGTGGATGTGGAAATAAAAATGTCGTAAAAAGTAACAACTCAAAAGCGAAAATAAAAAAGGAAAAAGGTCAGTCAAGGTAAATGTACACTGTTTCAACTACCCATGGAGAAAGTTGTTCGTTCCATCTTGCTATGCAATTTGGAACAAGGATCAGGCAGCGATTTTGATCCCCGTGAGCATAACCTCCCTGTCGCGAAGTTCGAAGCAGATTCAGCTCGCTGATTATACGCGAGCATAATAAATCCATTCAAAAATTATTTATTGCCTTTGATCGCTCAGAGGCCGGAAACTCACTCGTCATATCGTCGCACGTCAAATTCGTCCAATCGTCCCACGTAGTTAAAGTACGCAGGACGTGGGACGTGAAGACGCGGGACGATTGGTGGAGGGGTTTCTGGCTTTTGCGTTTTAAGACGACGCAGTACATCCGGCGTTAAGCGGGATCAATGCTGTGGCCAGGTCTAGCCCTTAATCCAGGCTGACAATATGAAATTTATTCTTGCAAAAAAATTGGAGATGTCTCAAGTCTTCTTGCCCAACGGCACGGTTATTCCCGTTACCTTGGTACAAGCGGGCCCTTGCGTTGTAACGCAAGTTAAAACGGACGAACAAGACGGTTACAAAGCCGTTCAATTGGGTTTTTTAAACGCCAAGCGTTTAACATCGCCCATGACCGGTCATTTAAAAGATTTGCCAAAGGTCAAAATCTTGAGCGAATTTCGTATCGCTGATGCAGGTGAATTAAAACGCGGTGACATGATAGAAGCTACAACTTTTGTTGCGGGAGATGAAGTGGAGGTTTCCGGTACATCCAAAGGCAAGGGTTTTCAGGGTGTTGTTAAACGACATCATTTTCATGGCCATCCGGCTTCGCATGGACACAAAGATCAGTTGCGTATGCCTGGCTCTATTGGCGCAGGCGGCGTGCAGCGCGTTTTTAAGGGCGTCCGCATGGCAGGTCGCATGGGTGGCGAAACTGTTACGGTAAAAAATTTAAGCGTCGTTGAGGTGCGTGAAGGCGGCATTCTGGCTATCAAAGGAGCTGTGCCGGGAGCGCGCAATACGATACTTTCAATTCAAACATCATAATGACTATGCCTAGCGTAAAAGTTTACAACATAAAAGGCGAATCAATCGGTCAGGTGGAACTTCCCGAGAGTCATTTTGGAATTAAACCTTCCACTTCGCTGATTCATAGCGTTGTGATTGCTCAAGAAGCTAACAAGCGAACCACCAAGGCCAACACAAAAACTCGCGGAGAGGTGGCTGGGGGGGGCCGTAAGCCGTGGCGCCAAAAAGGAACCGGCCGTGCTCGTCAAGGATCCATCCGCTCGCCGCAATGGGTTGGCGGCGGTATCACTTTCGGTCCGCGCAAAGAGCGCAATTACAGCATCAAAATCAACCGCAAAGCGAAACGTTCAGCTTTGTTTATGATTCTTTCTGATCGTGTTTCACACGATAAGTTTGTGGTGGTTGATAAGTTTCCGATCGAAGAACCTAAGACTAAAATTTTTGCCGGCTGGACAAAAGTTTTGCCGTTTGGCCGCAAGTCGATTGTCGTCGTTCCTGAATCCAATCAAGCGTTGATGCGCATGGTTAAAAACATCCAAAATGTTCAGCTCGTGACCGTTAATACATTGAATGTTTCAGATTTGGTAAAATATCCGACGATTGTTTTTGAGCAATCAAGCTTAGCGGCTTTTGAGGCGTTATATAACAAAGCCTAAATATGGGAATATTTTCTAGCAAAGCACCCAAGCAAAAAGAGGGTGTGAAAAAGAGCGAGGCCAAAGAGGTTAAGGAAGAGATCCTGACTCCTGCTTCGCAGCAACAATCCTCCGCTAAAGCCGAGACGGTTGCCGCATCTAAAGGCCAGGCTGGAATGTCGTATCGTATTTTGCATTCTCCTCGCGTTAGTGAGAAGGCTGCGATTATGGCATCGCGTAATATCTATGTCATCAATGTTCCGGTAGAAGCGAACAAGATTGAAATCGCCAAAGCTATAAAGGATTTGTACGGCGTTAAAGTGGAAGCGGTGCGTACGGCTCGCGGTATAGGAAAACGCCTTAGTCGCGGTCGCATAAAAGGTGAACGCAATCGCTGGAAGAAAGCTTTTGTCACGGTTAAACAAGGACAGAAGATTGATCTCTACGAAGGAGTCTAAAAATATGCCTATTAAGCAATATCGACCGGTTACCAAAGGAAGGCGCATCTCATCGGTGCAAGATTTTTCGGATATTACAAAAAAAGATCCTGAGAAATCTTTGATTGCGCCTCGTAAAGAATTCGCCGGACGTACCAATGGCAAGATTACGGTCCGTCACAAGGGCGGGGGACATAAGCAATTTTATCGCATAGTTGATTTTAAGCGCGATAAATATGATGTGATTGGCGACGTGGCTAGTATTGAGTATGACCCGAATCGCGGAGCCCGTATTTCGTTGGTGGTTTATAAGGATGGCGAAAAACGTTACATTATCGCTCCGGATAGTTTGAAGGTAGGCCAGCAGATCATTTCAACTAAAACGGCGGATATCGAAATGTCCGTTGGTAACAGATTACCGCTAGAACGCATCCCGTTGGGAGCGTTGATTCATGCCGTTGAATTGCGGCCCGGAGAAGGCGCTAAATTGGGACGCGGCGCCGGCACTCTTATACGTCTTATGGCGGTTGAGGGTCCTTATGCTACCTTAAAGCTTCCTTCTGGAGAGTTACGCAATGTCTCAAAAAATTGCATGGCAACGATCGGTACTGTTTCTAATCCGGATTATCGTCTTGTGCGTTATGGCAAAGCTGGACGCATGCGACACAGGGGTATCAAGCCGACTGTTCGGGGCAAGGTTATGAACCCGAACGATCACCCGCATGGTGGAGGTGAGGGAAAACACCCTATTGGTATGAAGTATGCCAAAACAAAATGGGGCAAGCATGCCATGGGTGTTAAAACACGACGTAAGAATCTCGCTTCGGATAAATTGATCATCCAACGCCGCAAGGGCAAGAAATTATAATTATATGTCCAGAAGTCTTAAAAAAGGGCCTTTTACAGAGCCAAAACTGTTGGCCAAAGTCGCTAAGATAAAACCGGGCGAAAAAACCGTGATCAAAACTTGGTCGCGCGCTTCAACGATCACGCCAGAGATGGTCGGCGTTACGTTTGGCGTACATAATGGCAGGCAACATACTCCGGTTTTAGTGCAAGAGAATATGGTTGGCCATAAGCTTGGCGAGTTTTCCCCTACGCGCAAGTTTGTGCGTCATGGAGGCAAGATGCAGAAGACTCAGGAAACAAAAGTAGTGGCACCGGCCCCCGCTCCGGCTAAGAAATAAAATATATGGAAGTAGTAGCTAAACTCAAAAATTTGCGCATGGCGCCTCGAAAGGTTCGCCTGGTGGCAGGGCTGGTCAGAAAAAGTTCGGCTCTTGTGGCCGAACGCCAGTTGCTTTTCTTGAATAAAGCAGCCGCAAGGCCCGTGCTTAAACTTTTGCAATCCGCTTTGGCCAACGCCGAACATAATTTTAAGTTGTCAAAAGACACGCTCTGGATAAAGCACATTTCGGTAGATGGAGGGATGACCATCAAGCGCTCGCGCCCTCGTGCGCATGGAGCCGCAGCCCCTATTCGCAAACGTACTTCCCACATTACGCTTATGCTTTCGGATGAGGCGATGCCCGTAAAAGAAAAGAAGACCTACAAACCCCGCATCAAAAAGTCTAAGTCGGCAGCTGTGGAGGTTAAGCGGGAGCGAGTTAAGGCTGAGGTTGCGGAAGATGCTAAATCCGAGAAAGAAACCAACGAATAAATACTATGGGACACAAAGTAAATCCAAAAGCTTTTCGATTGGGGATGACCACAACTTGGCCATCACGTTGGTTTGCGCGCCGTAAAATTTACCGCGATCAAATCGAACAAGATCATAACATCAGGAACTTTTTCAAAAAGGAACTTAAAGATGCCGCAGTAAATGCGATTCTCATTGATCGTTCAAGGGGTAATCTGAATATCACTATCACCACTGCTAAACCGGGTATGGTCATCGGTCATTCGGGCACCGGTATAGAAGATCTCAAGAAGAAGTTCATGCATGAATTTTACAGAGGCAAGAAAATTCAATTTCAATTAAATGTTTCCGAGGTTTCCAAAGCGGGGCTCGAAGCGACTTTAGTGGTGCAACAGATCATTTCTGATTTGGAGCGCCGCATGCCTTTTCGCAGAGTTTTGAAGCAAACCATCGAACGAGTAAAGAAGGCCGGAGCATTGGGAGTTAAGGTCGCTGTTTCCGGACGTTTGAACGGAGCCGAGATCGCTCGTCGCGAGCGGTTGGCTTGGGGAAAGATTCCTTTGGCCAACTTGCGCGCCGATGTGGATTATGCCGGTGATTTTGCCCATACGATGATGGGATCAATCGGTGTAAAGGTCTGGATTTATAGAGGAGACGTGTTTGCAAAAGATCGTTTGCAACAATATCAGCCATCTACGCCACGTACGCCTGGCGGTACAGATGGCGCTCGTCCTCGTCGCGAAAGGCCGCCAATGCGCAGCCGCGCCTAAGTTGAAAAACGCATATGCTTATACCGAAAAAAGTAAAACATAGAAAGTGGCAAAAAGGCCGTGGGCGCAATGTTCGTATTGCAACGGACAAGGTTTTTCTTGCTTTTGGCAGTTTTGGTCTCAAGGCCACAACTCCGGCCTGGTTGACTTCGAGGCAGATTGAGGCATGCCGTCGCGTTTTGACGCGCTACACGCGCAGAGGTGGAAAAATTTGGATCCGGGTTTTTCCTGATAAGCCGATTACCAAGGGCGGTAACGAAAAGCGCATGGGCGGAGGCAAAGGAGCGGTGGATCATTATGTGGCGCCGGTAAGACCGGGTACTATAATTTTTGAAATGGACGGCATACCGGAGATTCAAGCCAAGGAAGCTCTGGAGTTGGCGGCTTTTAAACTGCCCTGCAGAACACTGTATTTAACACGCTAAGATTATGAAAGCCAAGGAATTAAAACAATCGACAAAAGTAGAGCTGAACGCCAAAGCCGCAGAATTGCGCGGTATGGTTAGAGATCTGAGATTCAAAATAACCACGCGGCAAAATTCCAAGGTTCGCGCTTTGAGACAGGCGAAAAAAGATTTGGCACGCATCGAGACTGAGCTTTCATCCACCAAACAATAAATATGACTAACGTAACGCCAAAAGCAAAAGAGGCCAAGACAAGGCGCCGTCTGATCGGGACTGTCGTTTCGGCGAACATGATTAAAACCGTGGTCGTACGTATTGAGCGCATGGTGCAGCACCCGAAATATGGCAAGACCTACGCTGTCTCCAAGAAGTATAAAGTTCATGATCCGGAGAGCCAGGCCAAAGTCGGCGCGATCATTGAGATCGAAGAAACGCGTCCTATGTCCACCGATAAACGCTGGCGTTATTTGAGAACTGTAACCAACGCCGCATAAACAAATATGGTACAACATCGAACAATGCTCGTCGTAGCAGACAACTCCGGGGCCAAAAAGCTCCAGTGTATTCGTTTGCACGGCGGCTATCAAAAGCGCACTGCCGGCCTTGGCGATATGGTCACCTGTGTTGTGAAGGAGGCTATTCCGCATGGTACCGTCAAAAAGTCCGACGTTGTGCATGCGGTTATAGTGCGTACTCACAAAGAAACCAGACGTCCGGATGGAACGTACGTTCGTTTTGATGACAATGCGGCGGTAATCATCGACCAAAAAAATCATGAGCCAAAAGGCACTCGTATCTTTGGCCCGGTTGCCCGCGAATTGCGCGGACGCGGTTATATGAAGATAGTTTCACTCGCTCCTGAAGTATTGTAAAAAATGTATGGCAAAATTACTAATCAGAAAAGGCGATACGGTCGCCGTCATAGCAGGCAAAGATAAAGGCAAGACCGGTAAAGTTTTGCAGTCTTTTCCAAAGCTCAACCGAGTTGTCGTGGAGGGCATTAATATGTGCAAAAAGCATTTGCGCGCCCGTTCTACCGGTGAAAAAGGCCAGACGGTTGAATTTGCCATGCCGATTAACGTCTCCAATATAATGTTGATGGATGCCGCCGGTAATAAGATCAGACATGATGATCGTCCGAAAGAATAAAGATTGAAATATGACCCTTAAAGAACGCTACTCCAAAGAGATTGTACCCAACCTGATGAAGGCCTTGGGTGAAAAAAACATCATGGCTATACCTTCCATCAAACAGGTAACTTTAGCTGTCGGTATTCAGGCTACCCAGAAAGATGCAAAGTTTATCGAGACTGTCGAACAGACGTTGCGCCGCATAACCGGACAGAAGCCGGTAGATACATTGGCAAAAAAATCAGTTTCCGGATTTAAAGTTAGAGAAGGCATGGTGGTTGGCAAAAAGGTGACGCTGCGCGGAGAGCGGATGTGGTCGTTCTTGACCCGCTTGTTAACCTTTGCCTTCCCTCGCATCACGGACTTTCGCGGAATTTCATCCAAGTGCATCGATACAACAGGCAACTTAACGGTTGGATTTAGAGAGTACTTGCCTTTCCCGGAAATTAAACCGGATGAAGTGGAAAGAGTGCACGGCTTGCAAATTGTGGTCACCACGAACGCCGGCACGCGCGAACGCGGTCTGGCCCTGTTTAAAGAAATGGGCTTCCCGTTTCAATCTCAAAAATAATTTATGGCAACAGAGAACCAAATCGCCAAATCAAGGCGTACACCAAAGTTCAGCACGCGGCACGTTAATCGTTGTTGGCGGTGCGGCAGAAGGCACGGATATTTAAGGGATTTTGCCCTTTGCCGCATCTGCTTTAGGGAGTTGGCCAACAGGGGAGAAATGCCAGGTATTAAAAAATCCAGCTGGTAAAAAAAGTTATGATTACAGATCCACTTAGCGATTTTCTGACGCGTATCAGAAATGCACAAGCCGCCGGACACGAGTCCGTTGATTTGCCGTCTTCAAAGATTAAGTTCTCTTTGGCTAAAATTTTGCAGGAAGAGGGCTATCTATCTGACGCGCAAGTTAAACAAGAGGGAGTTAAGGCGACTCTTTCCGTACGTCTTAAGTATAACGGCAAGCAGCCGGCAATAAGAAGCATAAAGCGCATCTCTACTCCGGGACGCAGAGTCTATCGTCAATACGATACGATGCCTCGAGTTTTGAGCGATATGGGTATTGCCGTAATCTCAACTTCGACCGGTTTGATGACAAATAAGCAGGCTCGCAAGAGACATCTTGGCGGCGAAGTTATTTGTGAAGTTTATTAATAGTCTCGCAAACTGATCATAAAGCAAGTTAAGCTAATCAAAAATATGTCGCGTATAGGTAAAAAAATAATGGACATACCTTCCGGAGTGGAGATGAACATCCAAGACGGAGAGGTCACGGTAAAAGGCCCGAAAGGCGTGCTCAAGATACCCTTGCCCGCACATATTTCGGTTGTACTTGCAGATGATAAAAAATCGGCAAATGTGAAAGTTGAGGACGAAGAAGATATCAAACAGCGCGCCTTGTGGGGTTTGATTCGCCAGCTCGTTGCGAATTCGGTTGCCGGTGTACAAAAACCTTTTGAAAAATCTTTGGAATTTGTCGGCGTAGGTTTTCGCATCGCATTGGAAGGTAAGACGCTGAAGATGGAAGTGGGTTTTTCTCACTCGGTAAGAGTTGATTTGCCGGAAGGTATTCAAGCTACGGTTGAAAAGCAAATACTTACCGTATCTGGGATAGACAAGCAGCAAGTCGGCGAATTTGCAGCCCGCATCCGCCGTATTAAGCCGCCGGAACCATACAAAGGTAAAGGTATTAAATATACGACCGAAGTTATTCGCCGCAAAGCCGGCAAGGCCGCCACTAAGAGCTAAAAAGTTTTATGAATCAAGCCAAAGCAAAACAAGCGCAAAAGACACGCCGCATACGCCGCGTTCGCGCCAAAATCAAAGGCACTGCAGAGCGCCCGAGATTAACAGTTAAGCGCACCCTGCATCATCTTTATGCGCAAGTGATTGATGATGTTGCCGGTAAAACATTGGTGGCCGTTTCGGACACGGAGCTTAAGCTTACGGGCAAAAAGCCGTTGGAGGTCGCCGAAGCTGTAGGTAAAACTATTGCCGAAAAAGCAGCTGCTAAAAGCGTTAAATGCGTTGTTTTTGATCGACGCGACAGACAATACCATGGACGCGTTAAGGCTGTGGCAGATGGCGCCAGACAAGGCGGTTTGGAATTTTAGTAAACATGAAATATGACTGAAGAGATTCAAAACAACGTAGATGAGAAAGTTGAACAGGTTGTAAGCGATAATGTTGTCGCCGAAAATACGCCTGCGGCTGTCGAAGGCGAAAAAGCCGCCGTCGAAGCCGAAGCTTCTCCGGCTGTAACATCCGCACCGGTGAATGAAGCGCCGCAAAAGGAAGCGTCCAATAAACGTTTTGTTAGAGGCGGACGTCCTCCTGCTCGCGGTGGGCGCGGAGGCGGTGGGCGCGGAGGCAGACGCCCCGGTTCCGATGTTCCGATGGAATCGGATTATGAAGAAAAGAATATCGAAGTTGCTCGCGTTACCCGTGTTACCAAAGGAGGTAAACGCATGCGCTTTCGTGTGCTCTCTGTGATTGGCAATCACAAGGGCCGCGTCGGATATGGTTTGGCAAAGGGTGCTGATGTTGCAGCTGCAACGGCCAAAGCGACGACTAAAGCTCGTAAATCTCTCATCACAGTTCCGCTTGTAAATGAGACGATCCCGCATGCAGTCAATGCAAAATTTGCTGCAGCAAAGGTATTGCTCAAGCCGGCTCCAAAAGGCACTGGAGTAAAAGCTGGCGGACCTGTCCGTTCGGTTTTGGAACTTGCAGGCGTTCCCAATGTGTCTGCCAAGATTTTGGGTTCGAATAATAAAGTGAACAATGTAAAAGCTATTTTTTCCGCGCTCAAAGCATTAAAGGCTCCGGTAAAGATACTGTCTGATGCCGAGCGGGCAGCGGCTGCCGCGGAAGCAAATAAACCGACCGCCGTTTAACGTAAAAAGTGTATGACTATTCAGATGCATAATATTAAACCGGCAAAAGGATCCACGACCCGCAAATTGAGAATCGGTCGAGGCAACGCTTCCGGTCATGGTACTACTGCCGGCAAGGGCACAAAAGGCCAGCGTGCCAGATCCGGAGGCCGTAACAAGCTCAAGCTTAAAGGCATCAGAGCCATGTTATTGAGTTTTCCAAAAAATTGCGGCTTCAAATCGCTTTACGTGAAAGCCGAGACAGTGACGCTCGAAAAACTCACCAAAGCGTTCGCACAACCTGCCACGATAACTCTTGCTGCTTTGAAAAAGGCTGAGTTGGTCGGCAAGAGGGCATTGAGTGCGAAAATAATCGGCAAAGGAGAGATTAAAGTCGCATATATATTGCAAGGGGTTGCGGCCACAAAGTCAGTTTCTGAAGCCGTAGAGAAAGCTGGCGGCAAAGTCTCGTAAACATATAACACATAACATAGGGCATGGAACATGGAACGGATGGATGTTATGTGCTATGTGTTACATGTTGTGTGCAATTGTGTTAACTTATTGAGCAAATATGTGGGATAAAATATTAAACTCTTGGAAGGTCAAAGACGTACGCAATGGTTTGTTGTTTGTACTGGCTGTGATGATCATTTTTAGAGTGGCGGCTCACATCCCTTTGCCGGGAATCGATTTGGTGGCCTTGAGACGGTTTTTTGAGGCTAATCAGGTCTTGGGCATGTTGAGTTTGTTTTCCGGAGGCACAATCAGTAACTTTTCGGTTATAGCACTCGGTGTCGCGCCATACATTACAGCGAGTATTATCTTTCAGCTTCTGACGATGATCGTTCCGAAGCTTGAAGAAATTCAAAAAGAGGGAGAATCCGGTCAGCAGCGCATCAACCAGTGGACGCGTATCTTGACTGTGCCTCTTTCTATTTTGCAGGCCTTGGCATTGATCTCCATGTTGCGTCAATCGCAAATGCAGATTTTGACTCAGACGGATATATTCCACATCGTTGCATTGGTTTGTACGGTGACTGCCGGTACAATGTTTTTAATGTGGCTGGGAGAACTGATCTCTGAGAAAAAAGTTGGCAACGGTATTTCGCTGTTAATCTTCGCTGGTATTTTGGCCAGCCTGCCGCAATCGGCATCGCGATTTTTGGCTACTTACGATCAATCTCAGTGGCTGTACGTAGTGATCTATCTCGCCATAGCGATATTCACAATCGTAGCTGTTGTTTTTGTAAATGAGGCCGAGCGCAACATTCCGGTTCAATATGCACGCCAGGTACGCGGCCAAGGTACTCTTTCCGGCGGAGTCGCCACGCACTTACCGCTCAAGCTTATAATGGCCGGCGTAATCCCAATCATCTTTGCAATTTCGATGCTGCTTATTCCATCGCTTTTGGCGCAGTTTTTTGTGCAGGCGCGTACGGAATGGATGCAGATGGCGGCGCAGTGGATTTTGGCAACAATGCAAATCGCCTGGGTTTACGGGCTGCTGTATTTCTTACTGGTTTTTGCATTCACATACTTTTACACTGCGGTTATTTTTCATCCGGATAAGATAGCTGAAAATTTGCAAAAGCAAGGAGGATTTATCCCTGGTATTCGCCCGGGTAAGCCGACCAGTGAGTATCTTGGCTTAGTTATAAATCGCCTTAATTTGTTCGGTGCAACTTTTTTGGGAGCGATAGCAGTTTTGCCTCAATTGGCCAGAGGAGCCGGCGGATCTCAATTACTGGCTATCGGCGGCACTTCGCTCTTGATTGTTGTCTCGGTCGTTATCGAATCAGTCAAGCAAGTCGAGGCGCAGGTTACGATGAGACAGTACGACGATTACTAAAAAAGAGTCCATAAAGTCTACCCACCGTCGCATTAAATATGGGCTATGGTGGGCCCTCCGTAGCCTTTGGCGTAGGAGGGTAAAGTCCTTAAAGTCCATAAAGTCAGGGAGATCTGACATTATAAAAGACTTTAAGGACTTTTGAGTTTACAGACTTTATAGACTCTTGACGCGTGTTTGAGGTATGATGTGGCAGTTGTGAACGAAATAGGACAAACATCGAATAATGCGAACAAAGTACGAAGCGCAACGTCAGGCGCCAAACCGTTGTGGAAATGGTCGTATTTGATTTATCTGGCAGTGCAGTGGCTGATTGTTGCATTGGTCTATCATCTCTTATCGAGCAATGGGTTTGTCGTATCGTCGGCTGTTTACTGGTTGGTTGCAGGTATGGGCATGCTGGCAATCGCTTTGATGACTTTGGGCATGCTAAAGAAAAATATTTCTTATATTTGGTGGGAAGCTCTGCTTATCGGTTTTGTTTTTTGTGGCATTTGGATGCTCTGTCTCTCCGTTTTACCGGTTTGGTCAGCTGTAATCGTAGCGGGTTTAGCAACGCTCTTGCCTTACTTGTCGCCGAGGGTTTTGCTGCATGATTTTTCTTTTTTAATTGGTACGATCGGAATGGGTCTTTTTATAGCAATCAGATTTCCGTTCAGCGTTTTGCTTATAGGCTCGATCGGAGTAGTCATTTATGAATATTTGCGTCAAAATCAAATTCAGATGGCCACTTTGATTTCCGAGGCTTATAAAGTCGGGTTGCCGCCGGGCATTCTGTTGCCCGCATCAATGAGCGGATGGTTTAAAAGCATTGATGAAGTTTGGAAAGCCGGAGAGGGCATGATCGTAGGTTTATTGCCGTTGATCCTTTTGCCTGCCATTAGCCTGCGGGTGCTGCATTACGGTTGGCCGATTTTTGTTGCCATGTTCGCGATGATTACTCTAAGCGGTGCGGTTTGGGGGCAGGATTCAAAATTGCATTTGCGGAGTTGGTTTTTTCTGGCAATTGCGGTAGCATTTTATGCCTTAACAGGTCTAGTCAATTTATGAGAAGTAAGCATCTAAAAGGGGTTGTTTTTGGCCCTCAGGGCAGCGGTAAGGGCACGCAGGGCGTATTGATGGCTGAGAGGTTAAACATACCTATAATCGGCGCAGGAGACCTTTTTAGGGCCGAAATGGCAGAAAAATCAACGTTAGGGCAGTTGGTCACGCAGTATGTCAATCAGGGTCTTTTGGTCCCGGACGAGTTGGTTAACGCTTTGATGACGCGCCAGCTCAAACGGCACGATTTGTCGCGAGGTTTTATTTTGGATGGATACCCGCGCAATGTTGAACAGGCAACTTCTTTGGACCGTCTTTTGGCCATTAATCTCGTTATACAAATAAAAATCAGTGATACGGAAGTAGTGAAGCGTCTAAGCGGGCGCCTGCAATGCGTCAAATGCAAAAGCGTTTACCACGAAACGGAGGCGCCGCCGGTTAAAAAAGGCATTTGTTCGCTTTGCGGTGAAAAGTTAATGCGCCGCGAAGACGATAAGGAAGATGTTATCAAACAGCGCCTAAAAGCTTATCATTACATGACTGCGCCGCTTGCAGGTTTTTATCGCCAAAAGGGAGTTTTGCTTGTTATAAACGGGGAACAGCCGATTCAATATGTTTTTGAAGACATAATGAACAAGATCTCTAAACTTGGCTTTGTAACATAGCCAACATAAAACCAGGACGATGTACCTCGTACCCGGTACCATCAGTATGATCACCATAAAAACATCCGAAGAAATCGAGAAGATGAAACGCGGCGGAAAAATTCTTTCCGAGGTTTTGTCGCGCGTTGCCAAGGCTTGCGTAGCCGGAGCAAGTACTGAGGAGTTGGATCGCATTGCAAAAGAGGGGATAGAGTCCGCGGGCGGAAAACCGTCTTTTTTGCATTATCAAATCTCTCCCGAAGATCCGCAGTATCCGTCAACCGTTTGCATTTCCATCAATGATGAAGTCGTGCACGGTCTTGCAACTCCAAACCGCATAATTAAAGACGGCGATCTGGTTGGACTCGACATCGGTATGTGGTTCCCCGTAAAGGATCCCTCGGATCCCACGGGGGGCGCCGATGGTCTTGCGACTGATATGGCTGCTACGGTTTGCGTTGGCAATGTTTCATCCGAAGCTCGCAAACTGTCCGAAGCAACGCGCGAGTCGCTTAAACGCGGTTTATCCGTCGTTAAAGACGGAGTTTGGGTGCATGAAATCGGAAAAACAATCGAAGAATATTTAAAGCCGATGAAGTACGGCATAATAAAGGATCTTTGCGGCCACGGTGTCGGCCATGCCGTGCACGAAGATCCGCAGATTCCAAATTATCACGAACGCCGCGCACGCCCCGTTAAACTCAAGGCCGGTATGTGTATTGCAATCGAACCGATGATTGCTTTGGGATCTTGGCGAGTAAAACAAAAAGACGATGGCTGGACATTCGTCACCGCCGACGGCTCTCTCGCCGCGCATTGGGAAGTCACCATTGCGGTCACCAAGAACGGGTTTGAGATGATAACGCCCTGGCCGGACATTTCTGTCATTTCGACCGGAGCGTAGCGGAGTGGAGAAATCCCTTAAACCTATAACACGCTTGTCTATGAGCAATAAAATAATTCGATCAATTTGTTACTTCACTAAAAATCCTGACGGCAAGTTAGTGGAGGAACTGGAAAGAATAAAATTTTTGTTCATAGAAAAGGGCTTTGAAGTTCAAACTCTCAGAATTTGCGTCAATGGGTTTAAGTTTAAAGACATTGAGGAAAAAATTTCAGACAAAGAGATGTTATTAAGCGCCGGTTCGACGTCTTATCAAGAATCATCGGAACAGTTGGAAGATTTTTTTGAAATTTCAAATTTGTCATTTAATTTGGATTTGACGGACATGACGATAGATGAAAAATACGTCGATTTGTTATTCAATATTATTCGTAACAAACCCGAGCAAACTTTTAATTTTGCATACGTTTTCAATAATGCTCCGTCGAGTCCGTATTTCCCATCTGCCAATTACAATCAAGATGGTTTTTCCATTGGTCTTCAGCCGACGGATTTGTCCGCAGACTGCGTCTCGTTGGACGAGTGGTTCGCGAGAATGTCAGAAGTTTGGAAAGAAATCACTTCCCTTGTGAAGGATGAAAAGGATTTTTTGGGCATTGATTCTTCTGTCGCGCCTTTGTTTGAAGTAGAAAGCAGCTTGATCAATTTTGTGCAAAGGTTAGGCATGTCATTCAACGAATCAATATTGACAGATAGTTATCTTAGGATCACAAAATTCATAAAAGAAAAGAATCCAAAACCTATCGGATTATGCGGGTTAATGTTGCCGTGCCTTGAGGATTTTGAGCTGGCAAATGAATATGAGCAGGGGAATTTTTCAGTGGAGAGAAATTTATTTTTATCTCTTCACTCTGGTTTGGGCATTGATACTTATCCAATTGGCATCGACGAAAGTCCTGTCAAAGCTATAAATATTTTAAAGACGGTGCAAGGTTTATCCAACAAGTACAAAAAACCGTTGTCTATCAGGTTCGTATCCGACGGCAAGGCCACGATCGGAGAAAAGACGGATTTTAAGAATCAGTATTTAAAGGATGTTGTCGTTAGGTGTTTGAGTTTATGAGATTGTATACAGTAAAAAACTTGAGGTCACACAGTTTGTGACCTTGAATCTAAGGTGCCAATTTGGCACCTCAAGATAATCGAGATTATGTCAGAAATAAGCCAATCTTTAATACCTGTAGAGCGCATCGAAGGCCGTATATATCTAATTAGAGGCAAAAAAGTGTTGCTCGATTTTGATCTTGCAATACTGTATGAAGTTGAAGTTAAGCATTTAAAACGCTCTGTTAAGCGAAATTTACATAGATTCCCGGATGATTTTATGTTTATTTTGTCAAAAGATGAGTTTAATCGTTTAAGGTACCAATTTGGCACCTTAAAGAGAGGTGAGCATATAAAATATCTCCCCATGGCCTTTACCGAACAAGGCGTAGCCATGCTTTCCAGTGTCCTTCATAGCGAACGTGCTATTATGATCAATATCCAGATCATGAGGACTTTCACCAAGTTGCGTGAGATGATTGCCTCGCACGAAGAATTGAGGATGAAACTCGAGGCGATGGAAAAAACGTTACGACGAACAATTCAGCATCGTTTTCGATGCCCTGCGCAAAATGCTGGATGAAGATGAGAAACCAAATTCTCAAATCGGATTCAGAATAGGGTAGGTAATTGTTAATTTTAAATTGTTAATTGTTAATTCAGTTTATGCGTCTCCTCGGCATTGACTACGGGTCAAAAAAAATCGGCGTGGCCATGGGCGACACGGAAACGCGCATTGCGAGTCCGTGGACGATTATTGAGAATAACGGCCACGGCGAAGTCATCAAACAGATTAAGTTTATCTGCGAACGCGAAGGCGTCGAAAGAGTTGTGCTTGGCATTCCAAAAATGCTGCGCGACACATCGGGAGAGAACGAGCAGATCAGGTCAATAAGACGTTTTGCGGATGACTTGCGTAAAGAAAATATTCCGGTCGACGAAGCCGATGAGATGATGACCAGCGTGCAGGCACAGTATTATTTGCATCAAACCGGTTCTAAGGCGCAAGATGATGATGTGGCTGCGTCGATAATGCTGCAGAGCCATTTGGACAAACTTACGACTAACAACTGACAACTAACAAGAGTTGCTTAATCGCTCTTGTAAGTTGTCAGTTGTAAGTTGTTACACAATGTGTACTTAAGAGACGAAGTCATCGTATTAAAAAAATCTCCCTACCGTGAGCTTGATCGCCAGTACGTGATGTATGGCCGCAAACACGGGTTGCTTTTGGCTGTGGCGCGCGGATGCGTCAACGTCAAATCTAAACAAGCCGGACGTCTGGAGCCTCTTTCCGTCGCCGACGTCATGATTGCAAAAGGACGCAATCTCGATCATCTTGCGGTGGCGTCCCACGTACCGCGTACAACGTCCCACGTACCGCGTACGACGTCGCTTGGAGCGTTTGTTGTTTGTGGGGCATTTGCGGATTTGTGTCTAAAACTCATAAGACCAGGCGTGGCGGACGAACGGCTTTTTAATCTTTGGATAGAACTGCTCGACAGTCTGTCCGGTTTGCCGCAAGAGCTTTCGGCCGTTCGGGCACAGCTGCTTTTTGCAGCTGCGAGTCTTAAGCTCATGGACACCTTGGGCTACGGCCCGTCTCTTCGTGCTTGTCTCTCTTGCCACAAACCCCCGGGTCCGACGGACGCCTGGTATGTGCCGACTTCCAACGGTCTTGTTTGCGCTGACTGTATTTCGAGCTGGCATGAGCACGCGATTTCGGCCAAAGCTCACTCGTTGGCATTGTTGAGATTTATGCGCAGTTCGCCGCTCTCGGACGTCCTCCGCGTCGGCTTGAACGTCGATGTTGCGCAAAATTCCATGCGCATTATCAAAGAAGTTTGGCAACATGCGCCGCTTGATCGAGAGCCGCACGGTTTGGAGACGATAGAGAGGATGTTGGCGGTTTGACGGGAATCGTTTTTTAAGCAAAAATAGACCTCGTATGCACCAACTCATCTCGCAATTCCCTTCGCTCGTCGGTCAATCCGCAACTATCAAAGGTTGGGCTTATAACGTCCGCTCTTCCGGCAAGATAGCCTTTCTCCAGATTCGCGACGGATCGGGTTTTGTACAGGCGGTTATTGTCCAAAATCAAGTCGATGAAATAGCTTGGAATCGCGCGCTTGATGTCACGCTCGAATCGTCTGTGAGCGTCACGGGCATGGTCACCAAACATCCCAAGCACGACGACGTCTACGAACTTCAAGTCACGTCTTTGGAAATAATTCAAAAAGCTGAGGAATATCCCATTGGCAAAAAAGAACACGGGCCGGATTTTTTGCTCGACAACCGTCACCTGTGGTTGCGCGCTCCGAGTCAATGGGCGATTCAGCGCGTACGCAACGCAATTATCTACGCAACTTACGATTGGTTTCGCGACAACGACTTTATAAAAATCGATTCGCCGATTTTAACGCCAAACGCCTGCGAGGGAACGACGGAACTTTTTGAGATTGATTATTTTGAAGAACGTAAAGCTTATCTTTCGCAGTCCGGACAATTGTATATCGAAGCCGCCATTGCATCCGTCGGTCGTTGTTTTGATTTCGGTCCCGTGTTTCGCGCGGAAAAGTCAAAAACCCGCCGTCATCTCACGGAATTTTGGATGATGGACGCGGAAATGGCATTCGTCGAACACGAGGGTAACCTGCAAATTCAAGAACAGCTCGTCTCGTTTATCGTCAAACGCGTGCTCGAAACTTGCTCGGCAGAACTCAAATTACTCGAACGCGACGTCGAACCGCTTAAAAAAGTCGTCGCTCCTTTTTATCGTTTGACTCACGCGGAGGCGATAAGAATCTTGCGCGAAAAGGGGAGCGACATCGGCGATATGGACGATCTTGGAGCGGATGATGAGACGACGCTTACGCAGATGTACGACAAACCGATCTTCATCGAAAAATATCCTACGGCAGTAAAAGCATTTTACATGAAACGCGATCCGTCTGACCCAACCAGAGTCTTGAACGCGGATTTATTGGCACCAGAAGGTTATGGCGAAGTTATCGGCGGCAGCCAACGCGAGGATGATTACGATGCGCTTATCGCAAGAGTTCGCGAACACAACTTGCCCGAAAAAGATTTTCAATGGTATCTCGACTTGCGCAAATATGGCTCCGTGCCGCACTCCGGTTTCGGTTACGGCCTCGAGCGTCTCGTCGCTTGGATCTGTGGTTTGCATCACGTACGCGAAACAATTCCGTTCCCGAGATTGATGAACAGGTTGGAACCGTAGGGATAATTTACAATTCAGTGAGATTTTTAAATGCATTGGCAGCTTTAACTGATATCGATGACAGGATTGTAATTCCCGAGCTCGCAGATTTGCCTTCAACTGTGTGCGCCGAGGGGTTTATAGATATGAAAAAAGTGACAGGAAAGCAGAGGACGGTCAGCAAAGCCGCTTGACGCGCAACTTTTGACTCGCAAGCAACCGTCTGGTGAAATACAGGCGGTTCTTTTTACTTATGACGTTTCTTATCAACCTCTAACCGGGGCGGGGGAATGGAGTGCGGATGGCGCAACCAAGGTTTACTAGTTCAACGCGCGTAGGACTGACCTCGAGCTACAACAGCAGATTGGAGAGATCCGATAACGGAGTCGTGCCCAAGGTCGTACCGGCTGATGAACAGACGTCTCTGGCCAAAAAGAAACTCAAGAAATCAAAGCCTCCTCAAATTGCCAAGAGGGACATGAAGTTCTGTCCTCCTAACAATGAGGTACTTTGGTCAATTGCTGACAAAGTGGTTGATGACTGGCTCGCCGGTGATGCTCAACCGCAGGAGCGTGGCAAAAATCAGCGAACACCATCCCAGCAGGCTGTGGAGCTTGCGGATGCGGCGCGTCTGCCGAATGTGCGCGACGCGATCGCTGAAGGACTGAAGGCGCATGTAAAGACGATGCTGGACGGGCCATTCATGAAGCGCGTGCGCATACACCGTATGTTGGAGAGCATGGCCGCCCAACTGCTGGTTCAGCTTGTTCGTCTGGAGCCGTTTCAGGCGCCGACCGAAAAAGTGTTGCGTTGGCTGGCGGTTGAGCACTGCAAGGCGTTGCCGAACTTTGAGGGAATGGAGTTTGAAGATCTGTTCCCCAAGTACTGCGCGATCTACCTGCGGTACGACGACGGCAGCCAGGTTGTCGAATACGTTTACCTGGCCTTGCAGCGCGAAGTGGAGCGTTTGCGGCGCGGGCGCTTTATGCAGCCTGCACTGTTGCGTAGCAGATTGGATGCTGCGGCCAAGGCGACTTTTCAGGACGTGGCTAACCACATTCTCGAGGGCGCGCGTGCCGGAATCAAGGTCGGCGAGAAGCATGAGGACGGCACGATTACCGTCAAGCAACACTGGCAAACTATCGCCAGCGGCAATTGCGATGCTTTTCTTGTCATTCTGCAGGATGAGGACGACGCGAGATCTCCTGCCAGTGTTTTGGACATCAGAACGACCAGGCGGCCGAACGGCACTACGGCAGCGCATCACGCCCGCGCCAAGAAGCCTCCGATCTACCATTTTCGTCCTCCCAGCTTGAGGTCGTCGTAGCCCTAGCCGCTTATGCACTCGCATAGGCGGTCTTTTTTTAAAACACAACAACATCGGTATTCGGGTTTCGGAATTCGGGATGCGCTAATCAAATTCGAGCACCGAACCCCGAATACCGATACCCCGACGCGACGTTTTCCATGCGGTTTGTTATAATGCTGTTATGTCTAAAAAATCCAGTAAGTACAACGCTTGGAGACGTTATTCCGGACTGGTTGTCGTCATTTTTGTCGTGGTGGGCATTGCGATGATATCTGTCGTGGCGGAAAAATATAATAAGACCGCAGACAGCAGACAAGAGACGACAGACGACAGACGACAGGAATTACAAAGTTTTGGGCCGGCGTTGATGATGCTTGATGCAAGCGGTACGCGTCTTTTGAGTTTGAACGGCTCGAGCACTCGCGATATCAGATGGCCGGACGACGTTTCGCGCCTTGGACAACCTTTGTCGCAGGTCGTCGGGGCGGAAGTGCAAACCGGTCAGACGGTTTGGCTGGATGCGGGTTTTATAAAAACTCCGCCGACTGTTTTTCGCGCTCCCGACGGACGCCACGATGCTCGTATGACTGATGCGCGCGGCGACGGAGCCGGATCGATCGAATTGACGCAAGGCAATGAAAGTCAGTTGCTTGTTTTGAGACAAAAAAACGGCAGAAATGTTTCCAATGCGCAGTTGCTGGGTTGGATCGATAAAGACACGATGGCCGTCGTGGGAGTCGCGACCACCACGCGCGATATTTTTTCGTTCGACGTCAACGGAACTCTGACTCCGATTGCTTTTTTGCCCGATGACGCTTGGCTGATTAAAGCCGCCGCAGGCTATATCTATTATGCCCGTGCAACTCTTGGCCCTGGCATTGAGTCTCCGCAAATGGCCCCGTCATCCATTTGGCGCGTGTCATTGTCCGGAAAGCCGGAAGAGATTGTAGAAGAGCCGCTTAAAGTCATCCAAAATTTTGCTGTCGCAGATGACGGCCTGTCCTATTCACTCGAAGAGGGTTCGTTAAAATCCGTTTCAAGCGGCAGTGCGCATGATTTGGGTCAAGGCAGATTGGTGATGCGCATTGCGAGGCAGGGAACGCTGATCGTTCGCGAAGGAAAGTTGATGCTGATTAAGGATGATGGAGCGTCAGAACCTCTTGATATCATTCCCGTCGGATCGATCTTTTATTTATCCAATGCGTCTTATTAGCCAGTTTGTCATCCTCGCGAAAGCGGGGATCCAATATAAATTAATTTATTTCAATTATCTTACTGGATCCCCGGGTCTTCGCGTAAAGCGACGTGGTCGCCACGCGACTTTACGTCGTATGACTCAGCCCGAGGATGACAGAATATAGAAGATTGATATGTCTCAAAATAAATCTCACAAAACATTTTGGATTTTAATGACGCTTGCTGTCGTCGCGGCCATGGCTGTGTTGTCTTATACCTTTGATTGGCGACAAAAGTCGAACGTGAACTTGCAGACTTACGACCCGCAAGCCGGATTGGGGGAGTTGGGCGCGCAATGCGGGGGCGACTTGCGTCTGCCGTGCAAGCCGGGTTTGAACTGCGTTGTTACGGGAAATGACGATCTTGGCATTTGCAGCAAGATATCTGAAAGAGAACCCGGTAGTGTCAGTCCTCTGTAGAAAAGTATAAAACCCTCCCGCCTCCCTTTACCTAGGGAGTTGTTACGCAGTTGCTTGGTAACTGCTCCTTGATAAAGGAACTGTCGAGTCCGCGAGACTGAGGATTTTTGACACTTTATAGACTTTAAGGACTTTATTTGTTAATCTGTTGGCCATATATGTCACGAATCATGAACTTGGAAACGGTCAACATGGTTGGCCAAACAATCAGCATAAGCGGTTGGGTGAATACCCGCAGAAACATGGGAAAAATCGCCTTTTTGGACATGCGCGACCGCTCGGGCATCATTCAGGTCGTCCTCGTCCCATCGGAGCTTACGGAGCGCGCCAAGGAGGAGTTGGACAACCTTCGTCCAGAGGATTGCTTGACTGTTACGGGTTTGGTTCAAGCCAGAGGTCCAAAGCAGGTTAATGCCGACATGCCGACCGGTACCGTTGAGTTGTTGGCAAAAGATATCGAAGTCCACAATCACGCCAAAACTCCGCCGTTCGAAGTCGATAAAGACACTTCTGTGGTTAACGAAGAATTGCGCCTCAAATACCGCTATCTGGATTTGCGGACGGAGCGCATGCACAAGAATTTGCAATTGCGCGCCAAGATGGTGCGATCATTGCGCAATTTTTTGATTGCCAAAGATTTCTTGGAAGTGGAAACTCCGACCATGGTTAAAGGCACGCCCGAAGGTTCGCGTGAATATCTTGTGCCTTCGCGCATCCATCCAGGCAAGTTTTACGTACTTCCGCAATCACCGCAACAATTCAAGCAATTATTGATGGTCGCCGGAGTTGAAAAATATTTTCAAGTTGCACGCTGCTATCGCGACGAAGATGCGCGCGGCGATCGCCAGATGGAATTTACGCAACTTGATATCGAGATGTCATTTGTCGATCAAGACGACGTGCTCGCACTTGTCGAAGAGATGATGATTGCCATGCTAAAAGAAGTTGCACCGGAAAAGAAATTGACTTTCAAAAAATTTCCTCGCGTTTCGTATCAAGAGTCGATCGCGAAATACGGTACCGACAAACCGGACATGCGAGAGGATAAAAATGATCCGAATGAGCTGGCTTTTTGCTGGGTGGTCGATTTTCCGATGTTCGAAGTCGGCGGCGACGGACATCTGACCACAGCGCATCATCCGTTTTGCATGATTAATCCTGAGGATGAACCGCTGCTCGACAGTGAACCGTTAAAAGTCCGCGCTTGGAGTTACGATCTCGTCTTGAACGGATACGAACTTTCATCCGGCTCAATCCGCATCCACAAACCAGAAATGCAAAAAAAGATTTTCGACATTCTCGGCATGTCGGAAGAGCAAGTGCAGCAAAAATTCGGACACATGATTGAGGCCTTTCAATTTGGTGCTCCACCGCACGGAGGTGCTGCGCCGGGTATCGACCGCTTGGCCATGATTTTGTGCAACGAACCGAACATCAGAGAAGTCATTGCTTTTCCCAAAACCGGCGATGCGCGAGATCCGCTTATGGGAGCTCCATCGGAATTACCGCCCGAACAAGTTGCAGAAGCGCATATTAAGATTACGAAATAGTCTCCTCAACGCGTCCTGGAACGTCCTGAAGCGTCCTCATGCGTCTTTCGAAGAGGGAAAGGGAACCCGCAGAAGTATGATTTACGACAAAATATTAAAACCCGTTTTTTTCAAATTTGATCCGGAAGTGATGCATCACTTTTTTAACAAAGTGGGCGAGGGCTTGGGTCGTTTTGGATTTACGCGTTCCATTGTCCGGATGTCTTGCGGACCAGTCGATGACGAAATTTTGCACACGGAAATCGCGGGAATAAAGCTCAATAATCCACTCGGAGTCGGCGCCGGATTTGATAAGGAAGGACGAATAATCCACACGCTTGATGCGATTGGTTTTGGTTTTGCAGAGGTCGGTACAATCACAGGACAAGCTAGTCCAGGCAACAAAAAGCCACGTTTGTGGCGCCTTCCAGAAGATCGCGCGTTGGCCGTCAACTATGGCCTTCTTTCAACCGGAGCTGATGCGGTAAAAGAACGGTTCGCGAATTATAAGCGCAATAGTCCGTGGCCGATTCCTGTTGGAATTTCCGTAGCAAAGTCCAACTTGCCAAATCTCTCTGGTCAAACAGGCTTGGACGACCTTTTGTCCGCTTATCAAAAACTTGAACAGTTTGCATCTTATGTCACAGTTAACGTTTCGTGTCCGAACACAGGTGATGGAGAACAGTACTGCAAAGATCCCGTCATGTACCGCGAGTTATTGTCCATGTTGGACGCTAAGCATCCGACCAAACCTGTTTTTTTCAAACTTTCGCCTGACCTTTCCCAAGATCGTTATCTGGAAATCATGCATGATACTGATCGATATGCCTGGGCCAAAGGTTTTATCACTTCGAATCTGACGCATGACAGAACAAATTTAAAGTCAAAATATTTAAGCCAAGCAACATCAGGCGGCGTTTCGGGTCCGCATCTGCGCAAGCTTTCTGATGAGGTTTTGGCATTCATGTATCGCAACGGACACAGCCGTTATCAATTCATCGGTCTTGGCGGCATCGACTCTGTAGAGGATGCGTATCGAAAAATTCGCTTGGGTGCGTCCGCTGTCCAACTTGTCACTTCCTTGATCTACAATGGTCCGCTTTGGCCGTCGCAACTGCTGCGCGAACTTGCTTCACGTTTGCGGGAAGATGGGTTCAAAAACATCAAAGAGGCAGTGGGTGTTGATAATTTATAGATTGTCATTGCGAGGTAGGTCGGAGTAGAGTCCGTTCGCTCCACTTGTCATCCTTCCGCCTGAGGCGGAGGGATCCAATAGAATTAATCTGTTTCATTTCAATCTATTGGATCCCCGCATACGCGAGGATGACAAAAGGGGGAGATTGCCGCGTCGTGACGCAAGGATGACAAGTTTATGCGTTTTTGATAGCATATTCGGTGTGGGGTACACGGTGCAAGTTGAACATTTTGAAGGTCCATTGGACCTGCTTTTACAGTTGGTTGAGAGAAATGAGCTGGAGATAACCAAGATTTCGCTGGCAACCGTCGCCGATCAATTTGTGCAGTATATGCAGTCGCAGACTGTTCCACCCGAGGAGCTGGCGGATTTTTTGGTAATTGCATCTCGGTTGGTTTACATAAAATCTCAATTATTGCTGCCTGATTTTAGAGATCAAGAGATGGAAGAGGGGCCGGATTTGGAGGCGCAATTGCGACAGTACCAGATGTTTGTGGAGGCTGCGCGTCAGATTGATGTCATTTGGCAGTCCGGCAAAAGCTCTTTTGCCCGCGGTCAAGCGCCGGTCCGTCATCGCGAAGTAAAGTTCGTACCTCCTACAAATGTCGACGCTGCTGCGATGCTGGATGTTATGAAGCGCGTGATTGCGCGACTCGAACCGATAATCCGTCTGCCAAAAGCTTCGGTCAGACGCGCCATGTCTTTGCACGAACGCATTCGCGATTTATTTTCCAAAATCAAAGATCATGCATCCATGACATTTAGGGCGTTCCTAAAAAATGCGGAACACAAGGAAGAGGCGATTGTGTCGTTTCTCGCTTTGTTGGAATTGATTAAACAAAGGTTTGTGGTCGTCGATCAAAAAGATTTATTCAACGACATCGGCATCAGCCTGCATCCGGATGCTCCCGAACGCGATCCGTTGGCGGAATCATTTAGTTAACCATCCTCCCCATGTCATTTCGACCGAAGCGTTAAAGCGAAATGGAGAAATCCCATTGCTCAAAACACAATTACAAAGTTATTCTGCACTGAGATCTCTCGACTCGTCGGACTCGCTCGAGATGACAAAGAGGGGAATGACAGCATAAAAGCATATGACCTTAGACCAAATCATCGAATCAATCTTGTTTGCTGCGGCGCGGCCGCTTTCGGTGCGCAAACTGACTGAGATTACAGAGTCCAAAGCGGACGACGTCGAGGCGGCGCTTGAGACTCTAAAATCACGCTTGCAGGAGTCTGGCGGGTTGATGCTGCAAGAATATGGCAAAGATTTTGAACTGGTTACTAAGCCCGAAGCTGCGGAACACGTCAAAAAAGTCGTCAAAGACGAGGAACAGGGCGAACTGACACGCGCATCGCTCGAGGCGCTTACAATTCTCGCTTATCGCGGCCCGATGACTAGACCGGAGTTGGAGCAGGTGCGTGGTATCCAGTCGGCCTTGATTCTGCGCAACTTAATGATCAGGGGTCTTGTTGAGCAAAAAGAGGATGAGCGTTTGGGCCAGCCGACTTACGCGGTGACTTTTGATTTTATGAAACATCTTGGTCTATCGTCTGTAAAAGATTTGCCGGACTACGAAACTTTGCGGGGCAACGCAGCGATCTCTGACATGTTGGACAGATTAAATCCCAAAATAGAAGAAGATAAAGAACCGAAAGAAAAATTAAACGTCTAGTATGCTTCAAAATTTGTTGGGCCTTATGGCCGTCATGTCCTTTGCGCCGTCACCGTCTCCCAAGTTGGATCTTTCCAGGATGTACGGTCAACCTTTGCCGGTGCAGACAACCGTCGCGGTTGACCGGTCGCGGCTTGTGGAAGTGCGTAAGCCGGATATTTTGCCGACGCCAAAAAAGAAAAATGCGAACAGCGCTGGAATCGCTACGACCGCTAAAAGCGTTTTTGTGGCAGATGTTGCAAGCGGCGGAGTTTTGTATGCCAAGAACCCGCACGATGTGCGTTCCATAGCGAGTCTGACCAAGTTAATGACGTCGCTGGTGCTGATGGACACGGAAAAAAAGTTGGACGGCGATCTTACTTTTTTGCCGGAGGATTTTGACAGAGAGGGCGGTTCCGAATTTAATATTGGCGACACTCTGCCGCGCAAAGATGTTTTTAAGGCAATGCTGGTCGGCTCTGTCAACGAAGCCGCCAAAGCGTTGGCAAGAACAAGCGGAATAATGATGGATGAATTTGTCGCTAACATGAATCAAAAAGCACGCGATTCGCATCTTGATTCTTTAAGATTTTTGGAACCGACAGGCTTGCGTTCGGGCAATAAAGGATCAGCTGCGGATATTGCTGCGCTTATCACGATTGCTTTGCGCGTGCCGGAAGTCCGCGAGGTTTTGAATCAGCCGCAAGCCGATATTACGACCCAAGCTGGTAAAGATTATAAAGTCGATACGACGAATTTGTTGATCAGCTCATTTTTGAACAAAAATCCATATAAAATCATCGGTGCAAAAACAGGCTCGCTGCCAGAGGCCGGTTATTGCATGGCGCAAGTTACCCGCAATACGGAAGGTCACGAAGTCGTTGCGGTGTTGCTTGGAAGCGATAACCATTTTTCGCGTTACAGCGACATTAAAAAATTAACCGGCTGGGCATTCGATTCTTTTGACTGGCCGACGCAAGAGAGTCCTTAGAATCCATAAAGTCCTTAAAGACCATAGATTCTGAAAAAAATTACTTCCATATAAAAGACTTTAAGGACTTTACAGACTAATGCTATGTTGATTGGCTTAGATCTTCGGTGTTTGCCGAACGATGGGTCGGATGGTTCTGGTGTTGCGCATGCAGCGCGGGCTTTATGTTTGCAGTTGATGCAAGATGAATCAGTTGAATGGAAGGCGTTTGTGCCTCGAGGCGCTGTTTTTACTCTCTCTGTCATTCTCGCGAAGGCGGGAATCCAATATAATGAAATTGATTCTAATGAATCCCTCCGCCTCAGGCAGAAGGATGACAAGAAAAAAGTAGTAGAGCTTTCAGATAACTCGAGCAAGTCTCTGCGCCGCGCTTTAAAGCAAAATCCGTGTGATATCTTGTTTGTTCCTTCCGGTGCAATCAGCCCCGGGCTTGGAGTCACTGCGGTTCCCTGGGTTCACGATTTGACGATTTTTGACCATCCCGAATGGTTTCCGCAGAGTTGGCTCAAACGTCAAATCACAACGCGTTTTTTCTTGCGAGGCATAAAACGAGCGCCGGTGGTTTTTGCTATTTCTGAATACACAAAACGCGCTATCGTCAGAATTGCAAATATTCCGGAGAGTAGAGTTGTTGTCACTTACGAAGGAGGAGACGAGACGCTGCGCTTAATTAAGAATTATGAATTAAGAATTAAGAATTCCAATCAAAATTCCAGCAAGGAATATTGTCAAAAAAAGTGGGGGATCAAAAGTCCGTTTATATTGGCGCTTGGGACAGTTGAGCCGCGGAAGAATTTGGCGATGTTGATCAGGGCATGGAAAGCAGCCCTCAACCCCCTCCGGGCAGAGCCCTCCGGGCAGGAGAGGGGAGTCTGCCTAGCCATCGCAGGGCGTGACGGATGGAAGTTTGAAGACGTGAATCGAGAGATTAGGAATTTGAAATCTGACGAAGCTTCAAGATTTTATCGAATCAAAGATTTTAATGATGAAGATAAACGTCAGCTCTTGCTTGCCGCCGATGCAGTAGCTATCCCATCTTTGGATGAGGGATTCGGACTTGTAGTGCTCGAGGCTATGCAGGCCGGCACGCGCGTAATCGCATCTGATCGCGGCGCTTTGCCGGAAGTGGTCGGTGACGCGGGGTTGCTGATTGATCCTACGGATGAAGGGGGATGGACTAAGGCGCTGGCTCAAATGACGAATGCCAAATGCCAAATGCCAAATGAAAGTTGGGACGAGAAATTTTCTTGGGAGAAAACTGCGCAAGTAATTTTGGAAAGTTTAAAGAAAATTTAAAAGATTTTGTTTTTTGGTTTTGCTGGATTTATCAAATCCAGTTTTTTTATGCGCGGCAATTTTTTGATTGCCATTTCCATTTTTCTTGCAGCAGATTCATTTTTGGCGCGCTTCTTCCAAACCAAATTAACAGGCCGTCTTGCACGAGTGTATTTTGCACCGCGTCCGGAGTTGTGCGTTAAAACTCTGGCTGTCACGTCTGTCGATATGCCCGCATACAATGAATCGTCTGAACAACGAACAATGTAGACAAACCAATTAGGCATAAATAGCGAATGTCCGCAGCCAAGTATTTTTTGCCATGACTTTGCTGAGAACATCCGCTCCACTTCGTTAAACTCATGAGCGAACGAAGTGAGTCGAATGGTGACGGGGGAGGGATTTGAACCCTCGACCTCGGGCTTATGAGTCCCACGCTCTAACCAACTGAGCTACCCCGCCGGAAAACAATTAACAATACTATGTGAGCAGTATGATAACCCGATTTTGTGTTCAATGCAAGGGGAGAATTGTGGCTAACTTTAGCTATTATCTTCCCATGGTCAAGGCTTGACAAAAAAGGAATTATCTGATACGAATTAGATTGCAAGTTCGGTCATTTTACCCCAGTCTTGTCTCTCCCGAGAGATAAGGGAGGTTGGTCTGAATGTATAATGTGGTGTACTACCCGCATGCGTTTCAGTGGATGTCTGCACACAAGAGCCCGCTTATGCGCCAGCACGAGCCTTCGCTGTTCGTTCGCGAGTGGCTCGAGCGGCGAGGATCGCTGATGGCCTCGGTGACTGCCACCGGAGGGTTGAAGATCGAATGCGATCGAATCATTCCGGAGAATGTCATGGAGTATCTGGTTGAGACCTACGTCCTCTGCATGGACAGGGCGGGTCAGTTTATCGGACCGGCGGTCATGTTCTCAAGGTGGCTAAAGAACGACGTCACCTCGATGGATCTGCAATGTCATCAACGTCGCGACATGGCGATCCCCCTTGGCACCGTGTCGATCAAGCTCGTACTGAGGGTGGAGAAGAGAAGTATTGTTTTGTGTGATATCCCGATCTCTCGCGACGAGCGTCTCAGTGCTCACCGCGTCTCTGATGGCGGTTGAAGCAATCAGTTTCGCCGCTTATTTTTTTTGCGGAAAAAATTCAGGAGGTTGTTTAATGTTTTTAAACTCGGCCTAGAATAAGCAAAAAAACCATACTTGTAGTAGTTTTGTTTCAGTGTGCCCATCTGCTATAATTTCAACATCGAACTTTTATGCCTGAAACAAATGCCTTCCGTATTTCTTATGATGGTTCGGCTTTAGTTACTCATGAGATGGATGTCAAAGAATTAGCGCCAGCGCTCCTCGCTATTGGTGAGCTTTTTGAAGAAGCTAATAGAATATTGAATGGTGAAAATGTAAAAATTGCTGTAAACATGAAAGCTGTAGAAGCTGGATCGATAGTGGTAGGTCTCTCCGTTGCACAAACTCTCCAGTCTCATGCTATAAATCTATTTTCTGGTAGTACGACGACGGCGATTGTGAACGGCTACAACTTAATGCAAATTCTAGGAATTGTTGGCACGACTGGCGGCGGTCTCATAGGTTTAATAAAATGGTTGAAGAATCGTCCGATAAAAAATATTACAAAACTTGATACAGGGGAAGCTGAGATTGAAGTGGAAGACGGCGAGATTAGGATTGCTACGATGAAAGAAATAAAGCTTTTTGGCATCTTGAACATCAGGAAGAGTGTGGAAGCTTTCGTGAAGCCATTGGAGAGGGCAGGTGTGGATAAGATGAGTTTTGTTGACGACGGATCTCATCAAGTGATCACTAAAGAAGAAGTGCCTTATTTTAAAGCACCTATAATCGATGAAGAACTAATGGGAGAAACTATTTCTGAAAAAAGCCTCCAAATCATTAGTCCGACATTTCAAGAAGGAGGCAAATGGAAATTTTCCGATGGCACAGCTTCATTCTTTGCTGATATTCTTGATTATGAATTTATTGAAAAAGTTCAAAAAAATGAGATAGCGTTTGCGAAAGATGATCTTTTAACTGTGCAATTGAAAACTAAACAATCCCTGGCAAACGGTCAGATTAAAGCAGATCATTCAATAATAAAAATTTTGAAACATCGAAGCGCAGCCGTTCAAATTAAACTTCCATTCTCTGATTCAGAAAATGGTTTTTAAGCACCGGTGATAGTGCTCCGTCGCCTACACCCCATAAGGATGGGTCCTTGTAAGCTTCTCGATGTTCGTTGCACCGCATTTTCAATGGAACCACAGAGCATGTTCTTGCCATTTTCTTTTTGATTGTTATTCGTTCGCTGGTATTTTTGCCAAATCCGCATCAGCGATGCCCTGTCCCAAAAAACGCATAATCCCATACGCAGTCGCTCCATCCTTCATGTAGATCATTCGACAATTTTTTGGATAAACGTAATAGGCCTCGCCGTGCTGTTGAACTTGTAATAGGATTTTGCCTTTCATTCTGTTGGCGAGCGAGTTTGAGCTGCAAACGTTTGAGGCTGTTTTGATCTCATCCGTTGTATTCGCTGAAGAGATCTTGCTCAAATCGACGTCCGTAATGCCTTGGCCGAACGAGCGCATTATCTGATATGCGACGTCACCATCCTTCATGTATGAACGGTTGTTGGTCAAAGGATTCACGTACCAAGCCTCGCCATGGGATTGGACTTGTAGCAGAATTGAGCCTGCTAGTTTTCTTGTTAATGCCAAGTCATTTTTGAGTGGGTCATATAAACCCGATGCAAACTGCGACGTTGCAGCCTCATTTCCCGTGATGTACGCAGCTTGTTCGCTGTCAGCCGTTTCTGTTTGTTGATTTGTTGGTATTAAGATACATGATGTTTTTGTATCATCCCATTGGTACCCAGTGTTACAGTAGCAGCTACTATTGTTGTTGTTTCCATTGGTTCCATAAACATTTAAACCAAACGAATTAATACAGTCATTTGTATATGTAATGCATTGGTTGTTTGACATAATGTAACCATCCTGACAGACGCAACTGTTCCCAAATAGGACTGCATTTGTTTGGCACGTGATTTCTACACAAGCGCTTTTATCGGTGCTTACTACGTAGCCATCATCGCAGTAGCACTTACCATCTAAACTTACAGTTGCGTTGGTGGGGCACGTTATGGTTGATGGAGCTGAATTATAACTTGGTGCATAAAAAGTATTTTTGCTTGTATCGTAGGTACACCTCGCTCCATCAAAGGTGTACCCGGAATTGCATTCGCATTGATCATGTATACTATTATAGTTTGCATTCCACCCATATAAGTCTGTGCATTTATCATCTTCTGAAGTGCATTTGTTTTTATGGATTGTATAACCATAAGAACATTCGCATTTGCCAGTGATACTGTTATACCTAGACATGACGCCAATTTGTTCGTGGCAAATTGAGTCGCCATCTTTGCATTCTGAGTTACCCAAGAAATCTATTGAAGCGATATAGCCAGAAAAACATTTACACTCTTTACTGATGGAATCGTAATAAGAAAAAAGGGGACATGATGGGGTTGTCGGCGTCGGCGTATATGTATATGAAGGGTTGTATGTGTATGAATTTGTATAGCTAGATGGACATTGCGGATAGTATGGCGCGCATGTTGATGATAAAGACGTTCCATCGCAGCATCCACAACCGCAAACACCTCCATGATACGAGCAGCAACCCTGTCTTGCCTCGGTAATTTTAGGAGTTGCCAAAACCAGGACAAGGGCAAGTAGTAATGAAATTTTTTTCATAGAATGAATAAAAAAAGTAAAAAAAGAGATAAATTCGTATTGTTGCCAAGTTTTGACTAATGATGACAAACTAAGTAAGAATATAACTTTATTATTGGATTTGGTCAAAATGGAAGGCTTGTATTTTTTAATCCCACCAACAAATTAAAAATCGCCATTGACTTAGGCGATTTTTAATTTGGTTGCGGGGGTGGGACTTGAAACAAGAATCGGGGCAATCAAACACGGCTCTTAACACAGTAAAAAAGTTATGAATTTAAGCTAATTATAGCAGAAATTGCTATAACATCTCGGACTGCCCAAAGTAGTCCGCAATACTCATAAATTACTTTCCATTTGTCAGCAGAGTCACCAGCCGATTGGGGGGTAGAATTTCGATAATAATGTGTATAAATACACTACGGAATAAGCGCACTTAGGATACGTACTATGTCTGCTTGTTCCATTGGGGGGGGGGTAGAATTTCGATAATAATGTGTATAAATACACTACGGAATAAGCGCACTTAGGATACGTACTATGTCTGCTTGTTCCAGCGGTTTGTCCTTCAACAGCCATGTATGCATAGTTTTCATCCAATGATACGCAAGATTTTCTGAAAGAAGTTTAGAATCAGTTGCCGCTGGCGGGTAACTTAAAGCCTTACCGGTTAATGGTGAAATATCACTTTCGATCAAAAGCCACGTACCGTATTGGCATTCTTCAGAACGTGTCAACACTACGTTCCAACCCTGTCGATTCTGCCCGTCATCTTGGATTAAAATGACCCCTCCTTGCGTCACGCCGCGTTCCTTGAGAACTGATGGCAAGGTCTTGTTATTATAGATTTCACCAGGGCGAAAAAAATCTATACAAAGTGCGCGTCGACCTAACGAATAGCGTGCACTATTTCCATCGTCGGAGCGATGAATTTTCGTCTCCTGAATACCTTCATTTATTTCCTGCACGACATCATCGAATTGCGAAAGCAATTGCTTCTCCATATAACGGATTCTTTCTTGCGCCTCTTGAGCATCGTTTGCTGTTTTCTCAAATTCAAGTCGTTTACTCTCTTGCTCATCATAACTCTGGCGTATGCGATTTTTGAGTCCAGAAAACAAGTTATTAGGAGAAGTGGCTTGTCCAGCCGTTAGAACGGCTATCACATCTTTTGCACTTTGGTAACGTTTTGTTTGATCTTTTTCTAAAAGTCTACGGATTAAACCATCAATATGGTCAGGTACGTTTGGATTTATATTTTTTGCCCGTGGAGCGGACTGATATAAATGCAACCTACGAAGTTCTGAACTGTCATCTGATGCGAATGGCGCCTTTCCAGTACAAGCTTCAAAAAGCATAACTCCACAAGCATATAAATCGGTCGCGGGTGTAATCTTTCCTCTTTCCCAAACTTCTGGTGCCATATATAAAGGCGTACCACTCCCCTTAAAAGTCATGGTCTGTGTTGCCTCATCAATTGATTTTGACAATCCCAAATCCCCAATTTTTAAATCGCCTTTTACTTTAAGTATGTTCTCGGGTTTAATATCGCGATGCACGAGCTTTTGATGTAGGGCATCGAGCCCTAACAAAATCTGCTGAAAATCGTTAATCATTGAATCAAGAGGAGCCCCGCCTGTATTTAAGGTGCCTCTATAATTGCCATCGGGACAATATTCTGTAACGGTAAAAAAATAAGCTGCTCCTCTATAGATATGTTCTCCTTGTCCCACGAAGCCCAATATATTTTGATGTTGAATTGCGGTCGCCAAGGCAACTTCACGCTCGAAAGATAATAATGCAGCTTTATTGTCTATCGGCCCCATGAATTTTATAGCATAAGGCAAACCTTCTTTGGTCTTGGCTAGGTACACGGTACCAAAACCACCACGTCCGATTTCCTCTTGGATAACGTATCCAATTCCTTTTTTGTCTATTACATTTTCATTTATCATAGATTGTTTTGTCTAAAGCCGGCGATTAGGATTCAGTCCGCGTTAGCGTTTATGCTTGGTCTTATCGACCAGCGTAAAACGCTGTTGCACGCCTTGGCGGTTAGGCGGTACGCGATCGCCCTTTGAGAGGGTGATCTCATGCTTACTGCCCGCCGGACGATATTGCCCCGAAACCGGAGCTTTTTCGCCTGTGTGCGCTGTGACCTTGTTGGCCATAGTTTTGTGGCGTTAAGAATTAGCTGGAGGTTCAAGATGACCCCCACCAAAGGCACATGAATGCCCTCGGGAGGGATCTGAACCAACCTAGCTAAACAAACGACACAAGCCCACGACCGCACCTGCTCGCCAGCTTTGTAGTGCCATCGAAATGGCATGAAAATATTGGCATATGTGCTAATTAGAGGCAAGGTGATGCATTAAAAGTATTTGATTGATTATTTCGGTATGACGAAGTAAACTATCGTCAATTATGAATATGAATCTTGGGACCATTAATGAGGTGGATTTGCGTGGAGTTTGGGCTAAAGAGCCGGAGTTTACGCGTTGGTTGGCCGAAGAAACGCATTTAGATGCCTTGGGTGAGGAGTTGGGTCTTGATTTGACGCTTATAAAAACAGAAGCGAATGTCGGAGATTTCAGCGTCGACATACTAGCCGAGGAAGCTGGTACTAGCACTAAGGTAATAATTGAAAATCAGCTCGAGATGACCAACCACGATCACCTCGGCAAACTAATCACCTACGCCTCCGGGCATGAAGCGAGTTATGTTATTTGGATATTTCGTGAGATGCGTGAGGAGCACAGGAAGGCGATAGATTGGTTGAATGAACATACAACCGAAGATTTAAATTTTTTTGGCATTAAACTGGAACTTTGGCGCATCGGCGATTCAACTCCGGCGCCTAAATTTGATGTGCTTTGTCGTCCAAACGGTTGGGCAAAAACGTTAAAACGACAATCTAACCAAGAAGATCTTAGTGAAGGAAAGCAAAAGAAGTTGGTTTTTTGGCAGAGTTTGAATGAATACTCTCAAGCTCACACTAAGGAGGTAAGGCTACAAAACGGATTACCGCAGCACTGGTCGAATGTGGCGGTTGGGAGCTCCGATGCGCACATATCTTTATGGATGGATACTCGTAAGCACATGTTGGGGATTCAGCTCTACGTCCCTCACAATAAAAACCTGTACAAGCAACTCTGTGATGATAGGGAAAAAATTGAAAAAGAACTTGGCAAGCTCGAATACTACGACACCTCCGGCAAAGCGGCTTACGTGGCGCAATATTTTAATGATTTTGACATAGACAGCCAGGGCGGCTATGAAGAGTATTTCGCTTGGTTATTGGAACGTACGATAGCATTTAACAAAGTGTTCAGACCACTTTTGCGCGCCTATAAGGACGAGGCATGACCCAACCAGACTATTGCTAAGCTGGAGTTTGATAAATATATGGATGCGCATAAGACAAGTTGATATATGAAGTTTCATTTTGAGCCAAATTTGCAATATCAGTTAGACGCCATAGATTCGGTGACCCGATTGTTTGAAGGCGCGCCACGGGTTAAGTCACGAGACACTATCTTGGCCGAAGTTCATGCCAACATCCTCAAACTTACACCGGAGCGTATTTTTCAGAATCGGGACACGATCCTATGTGAACGTCGCATCGCCGATAAGGATGCGCATAAGACCCAAGAGTTGGACTTCTCCATTGAGATGGAAACTGGTACGGGAAAAACCTATGTTTACCTCCGCACAATCTTCGACTTGTATCGAGCTTATGGTCTTTCGAAGTTCATTATCGTGGTTCCGAGCATCCCAGTGCGTGAAGGTGTGCTCAAAACACTCGAAATTACCCGTACTCATTTTAAGGAACTGTATTCCACCCCATTTGAATTCTTTGCTTATGACAGCAAAAAGTTGGCGCAAGTAAAATCGTTTTGTGAAGCCAATACGCTCCAGATCATGGTGATGAACATCCAGTCGTTCAATGCCGAAGATCGTATAATCTCGCAGGAGCGCGATGGAACTTATGGTGTTCGCTTGATCGATTTGATAAAACAGACCTTTCCAATAATCGTGATGGACGAGCCACAGGTTGGCATGGGTACAGCTAAGTCTGAAAAAGCGCTCTCCTCACTTAATCCGCTCTTCAAACTTCGCTATTCAGCTACGCATGAAAAACCAAAGAACGTCGTATATCGTCTCACGCCGTTTGATGCATACAACCAGAGTCTCGTGAAAAAAATTGAGGTGTTTTCAGTCCAAACGGAAGGTACTGTGGAGTCTTTGGCGTTCAAGAATGCCATCTTCGCAGGCACCAAGCCACCACAAGCCAAACTGACCGCCAACGTTCGCCTTAAAGAGAATGGTTTCAAGACGAAAACGATCACTGGCAAAAAAGACGATAATCTTGAGCAGAAAACGGGTAATCCGGCTTATCGAGGTCTCGTCATAGAGCGTATATGGCGCGACATGAACGATGGCCAGACAAAACTCCAGTTTACAAATGGTACAGTTCTTGTGATGGGCGAACAGACGGGGCGTGATTCTGAGGAGATTTTCCGTGAACAAATACGGTGGACTATTCAAAAACATTTCGAAAAAAAGGACAGCCGAAGCTCACAGGGGGTTAAGGTTTTGTCACTTTTCTTCATTGACCGAGTCGCTAATTACATGAATACAGATGGTAAAATTCGTCGGTTATTCCATGAACAATATCGTGAGGCATACAAAAAACAATATGGATTAGAACCGACGAACCTCGATGTAATTCACAGCGGTTATTTTGCCAAAACAGGAAATGGCGAATGGACGGATAGCGAAGCATCCATGAGCAAGAATAGTGAGGCATATCAGCTTATTCTGAAAGACAAAGAACGTTTGCTTTCACAAGACGAGCCGCTTGAGTTTATTTTTTCCCATTCCGCCCTTGGTGTTGGCTGGGATAATCCGAATGTATTTAATATCTGTACGTTAAACGAGACCGAGAGTACGAACCGCAAACGTCAAGAAATCGGTCGCGGGCTTCGTATTTGTGTGAACCAAGTTGGTGAACGTGTACGCGACGCGGTGGATGTTAAGGAGGGTAAAGAGATCAATCTACTTACTGTCATCGCAAATCAGAGTTATCAAGCCTTTGCCGAAGCATATCAATATGAGCTTGCGGAAGAATTTGGTTCGGATGCGCCAACGCCCAAACCACGTGACGCTCGAAGAAAGCCAACTAAGTTAAAATTAAATAAATTACGTTTTGAGAGTAATGACTTTTCAGAGTTGTGGAAACGTATCGCGCTAAAAACTCAGTGGTCTGTGTCGTTTCATGAACCAAGCATCATCGATCGCTGCACCGAAGCTGTCCGTGAGATTCGTGTTCCTGAACCGTCAATCAATGTCGAATTAAACCGCATTACCACACTTGGACGTGAAGATGCACCGCAACTTTGGAATGAGTATGTTGGTGCAGCCGACCCGCGTGCCGCACGTGGTGTTAAAGCTTCATTGGATCCTGTAAACGAAATTTCCGACCAAACGGGACTGGCGATTGATACAATCCGGCAAATTCTACTTAAAGCCGGAGAACCACAACGCGTCACAAAAAATCCAATTGCTTTTATGACCGAGGCAGTCGAACGTATCAAGCGCGTCATTGACCGCGAACTCGTTACCGTCGTGCGCTATGAGCAAACCGGTGAATCGTATGCACCCAAACTCTTTCAAGAGCTGGACGAGACGTTGGGTGATGTCGTGGCGACTCCCGGCCATGGCCTTTACGATGCTGAAAAGATAGATAGCGATGTGGAGCGTCGCTTTGGTACGGAATTGGATCACGATCATCGCATTCGTCTCTTCTTTAAACTTCCCAAGTGGTATTCCATCACAACTCCTATTGGCGAGCATCACCCGGACTGGGCGATTGTGGTAGAAAAAAAGATGCTTGATGGAGATGGAACGGAAATGACCTATCATTTCGTGGTTGAAACCAAAGGCACCAAACGCAAGGAAGATTTGACACCTGACGAGCGCATGAAGATTGATTGTGCCATTAAACATTTTGAAGCTGTCGGTTTGAAGGAATATCTTGCACCGGTTGATACGTTCGAAACATTCAAGGAAAAAGCTAACGAGGCTACTAGCACCCGAATTTTCTGATCACTCCTATGAATACTTCGGATATATTGGCCTCGGTGGCGTTAGTCGTATCGATCATCGCATTGGTCGCTTCATCGGCTATTGCCATGTGGGGATGGTGGAAACAGAGAAACGTCTATGATATCGAACGAGTTTTATTTTTTCGTAATACTCAGATAGACAAAATCAACAACAATGAAGAGCTGAAGCAAAAACTCAATTCCGGCCATTACACCATTCTTCATACCGGTGAATACGGAGGTTATATTGAATTGATCTTAGGAAGAATCAAAAAATAATCCCAACCCTACCTATGTCTAAGCAAAACGAAGACACGAACCTCAACAAAATCCCCGCCACTAGCCCGGATACGCGGAAAGATATTCTGGAGAAAATCCGGGAGATTTACCCTGCGCTTTTCGGCGAAGACAACGCGTTAAACGTGAAAGAACTTCAATCGCTCGTCGACGACTACTCTAAGCCTGAAGCGGAACGCTACTCTTTCCCATGGGCAGGTAAAACCGCTTCTAAGCGGTTTGCCTTCACGCCTAGCAAGGCGAGGCTCGTACCGGACAAGGAGCGGAGCGTAGATTTTGATACGACGCAGAACCTTATCATTGAAGGAGAGAATTTAGAAGTTCTGAAACTACTTCAAGCTTCGTATTTCAAAAAAGTAAAGATGATCTACATTGACCCTCCGTATAACACCGGCCATGATTTTGTGTATCCTGATGACTATTCCGAATCAAAACAGGCATACTGGGAAAAGAATGGCGTCTATCATGATGGTGTCCGCATGGACACGAATACAGAATCGAGCGGCCGCTATCACTCTAATTGGCTGTCCATGATGCAGAGTAGATTACTCTTGGCACGAAATTTATTGCGCGACGATGGGGTAATTTTTGTAAGCATTGATGATAATGAAGTTCACAATTTGCGGAAGTTGATGGATGAAATTTTTGGGGAGGAGAATTTTGTTGGCTGTGCCGCCAGGGTTGCCAAAAAAAGTAACAATAAAGGAGATTTTTGGGCACCGAATTTTGACTATATTTTGACGTATACAAAATTCAGGGCCGAGGCAGCGCCATTTTTTGGCGGAGTGAATTATGAAGCATACGATCAAATAGAAACGGATGGACCAAGAAAAGGTGAAAAATATCAGTTAGTGCGTTTATACATGTCGACAATTGAAAATCGAAACCCAGAACAACGTTTTTTTATCGATTGTCCAGATGGGACAAAGGTGATACCACCGGGTAGCACTTTCCCACCAGAAAGACCGATTCTTGGAGATGGTATTTGGAGGTGGACGAGGAATAAATTTGACGCAGAGAGAGATAGGATAGTGATAAAAAAAGTTAGATCTTCAAATTTAATAGACGAACAGGGTCAACCTGCTGGATGGAATGTTTTTACAAAGACTTATCTTAACGATGTCATCAATGATGCTTCAGCGAAGCCAAATAGTTTGGTAGAAGATTATATTAATCAAATAGGTTCACACGAACTTAACGACTTAGAGATTCCTTTTGATTATCCAAAACCATTTGCGTTGATAAAATATTTAATGGAAATATCAAGGATTCCGGAAGATTCTTTAGTATTGGATTTTTTCGCTGGGTCAGGCTCGACTGGCCATGCTGTAATGGAATTAAACAAAGAAATTGGTGGCAATAGGGCATTTATTCTCGTTCAGCTCCCTGAAGCGACGGACGAAAAAAGCGAGGCATTCAAAGCCGGCTACAAAACCATTTCTCAAATCACCATCGAGCGCGTTAAGCGTGCCGGTGTGAAGATTAAATTAGAAAAGCCGGAAGTGGATGTTGGATTCAAGGCGTTGCGACTTACGAAGTCTTTATTCCCTCAAAACCTATTCGAGGTTGATCCGGACATGACGGAGGAACAAAAGGTTAAGGCTTGGGAAATATACTTGGAAAATTCTAAGCAGGCACATTTTTTTGACTATAAGCCGGATGAATTACTGGTCGAGATCGCCTTGAAGGATGGGTTTGACCTGAATTTTAAAGCCGAGCCGATAAAAGACTTTAAGAAGAACAAAGTGCTTGATGTTTCTGATGGTGAAAAAACAGCCCTGGTTTGTCTGGATGCAACCATCGAAGAAGAAACAATTAATGCTCTCGATGCATTCAAAGAACGGCGCTTTATCTGTCTCGAGCGATCTGTCGATTCTACGCGCAAGTGGAATCTAAAAAGGATGTTCGGCGAAAATCTGTGGGTGGCGTAGTTTAAATGATTTTTGATTTTAAATTTGATTATGCCAATCGAAACCGATGCGAAGAATAAAATTGAGCTTATCTTGAAAGATGAAGATGTGGTCAAGTTTTTGATTGAGGCGTTAAAAAATGAAGCGATGATGATCAAGAATTATGGTTATGATTTGTATGTTACAAGGGCTATGGATCGGTGGTTGATAACCAATATGAGTGTAATACCAAAACCGGATGGTTGGAGCACGCCTGAACATTACATTGCCAATATTCCATATATATCAGAAGTTTTTTACGCAGCCGCTTGGGATCTATGCAGATTGGGCATTCTGAGGCCTGGGGTAAGATATTATGATGCACAATCAACTGAAGACGGAGGGGCGGGGAACGGATATTCGTTGACGCCTTTTGGTAAGAAATGGCTGGAAGAAGCGGACGGAACACTGTATGTGCCAACGGAACCCGGGAGATTTTCAGAGATGATAAGCCCTTTCTGCAATCTTTTTGGCGATGGATTTAAAAGTCGATCCAACGAGGCGATTCGGTGCTATGGGGCACACGCTTATTTGTCTTGTTGCGTAATGTGTGGTGCTGCTGCGGAATCAATACTACTGCACTTAGCGATTAAAAAAGATGGAGATGAAGATAAGATATTAAAAGTTTACAGGGCAGGCAATGGGAGAAAGAGGATGGAGGAATTTATTTCATCGGTGCTTAAAGACTCATTTAAAACTGACTTTATAGTCAATCTTGGATTGTTAAAATATTGGCGAGACGAAACGGCTCATGGACGCCCGACCTTGATCAAGGATAATGAGGCATACACCTCACTTGCATTACTGTTACGATTTGCACAATTCGCAAAAGATAACTATTCTGATTTGACTGAATGTCGAAGCTTGAGGAATAAATAATATGGAGTTACACAAGATGATGACTCTTACATTAGAAAAAACTGCCGTTGATTCGTTGAAAAGAGCGGATGGTTTTTTAACAGAAGCGGAGGACGACCTCTTGGCATTTAAGTGGTTCATCGTGGCTATTCATCATGCATTGCATTGCCTAATGTTGGCTGCTTTGCCGGTCGAGAGCATCTGGGTTGAGAAAGGCGCTGTATTGCGCGATTTTGGCGGTATGAAGCTGATAGATAATTGCGATCCAAAAAATCATCTTATCAATTTTTTGACAGCCTACACACGGATCAAAGATCCCGAAAAAATGGGCATTTACGTACACAGTAAGTATTTTATAGGAAGTAATAAACACGATGAGGCTATGAAATTTTTAAATTCTGAGTTACGTAATATCGTGATGCACTTTCGACCCATGGTATTTGCCATGAGCTCAAATTACATTGCGGATTGTAAGCCCGTTATTGATGTAATAGATTTTTTGATTTTAGAATCAGGAAACATAATTCATCCTCCAGCCAATGATCCGCTTCTGAAAAATACTACAGATCAAATAAGACTTAAGCTCGAAGAATATGCTGGAGTAGGATAGCCCCTACTAAACCAAATACTCAACGAGAGAGTGGTTATTTTTCGATCGGATACTATTTTAAGTTATAAGGCTCTTGACCATTGGCGATTTTTTTGAATAACTCGTACCAGTATTGAATTAAATTCTATATGATAAAAATTGACCCAAAATCTATTACTCCGCTTAATCGCGCCAACATCGTAATCTTAAAATGCGATTATTGCGGTTTTATGCTCACTGTAAAATCTGTTGAAGGTTTCGATGTAGACGAAAAAGGGGATTGCATAGATCCTGATTATCTTGCCAGTCTTGGACGCGATCTGAGATGTGAAACGTGCTCGAGGTCGTTTAATAACAGCCATGACCAAAGTTTAGCTGCTTAGTGCTACGATAGCCTGCTCAATCTGGTCATCTTTGAGCATCCATTCTGAGCAACAACTGTCTTGCTCAGAAAAATAACACAGCCCATTGATGTCAAAGGCTTTAGTTGGAATTTGAAAAACTCGATCCATGTTATTCTCCTGTTCTGCGTTCACGCTAACACAAAGGAACTTTTTATAATTTTCCAGACGAGATGGTATAAAGAAGCACCAATGATTGATTTGATTTGGCAGTTTACACTTAATCGCATAGGCAATGGGCAATGAATTGATGTCAAGCTCGATACCATTTTTTGCCAACATGGTTACAACATCGTGTCGGATGTTTTTCTTTACTCGCGTAAGGATATTCCGCCCCTTGAGATAGTGGGATGGCAACAGCCAGAAAAGTTTGTCTTGGACCGAATCGAAGTCATTTGGGTCTATTAGAGCTTGAAATGCCCCATGGCAAACGACCCATTCAGAGGTTGGATTATCTCTCTTCTTGCGCTTTAATCTCCCCCAAGTTTTATTATAAACCAACGTCCCTTTGTAAGCCGGATTGCTTAGGATACGTAAAACCTTGCCATTATTCCAAAGGCCTCCATTTGGTGAAGGTATTTCCTGTGTATTGAGTTCGGAAGCAATGTCTGTAAAATGTTGATGTCGATTTAAGAACGCATTAAAAATCGACTTCACTGTTTCGGTTGTATGGTCGCCTTTAGGGATAAATGTTATTCGTTCATTGGCAATGCTTTTGTGTTCTCCCTCGTTCATAACTCTGATTGGCTTACGATCACCGGCACTTAAGAGGAGCCTTGCAAGGCCGTATGGGGCGCAACCTCCAACTGAATACCCTTGGCTAGATATTTCCATGCAACCTCTGATTACATCTTCACTCAGCTTTTTACTGTACTGAAAAGACATCCAGCGCTCAAACACAGTTTGTATCTGTGATATGCCTTTTTGATCGTCAGGTACGATGCCTCTACGTGCATAAATAACATCTTTACCCATTTGTTTGCATTGAAATTCGTAATGCCCTGCTTCGTCGGCGTCCTCAAAGCGTCCAAGTCTGGATACGTCATAAAACACAACATAATCAAATGCAATGTCTTGATTGAATATCCAATTTTGAAAAAGTCTTTGAAACCCTGGACGATTGGCCGTTAAACCGCTCTCTCCCTCATCAGACTCTTCGTGAATCAAATCTATTTCGTATTTGTTCAAAAAATTACGTACAAATTCGCGTTGCAACGGGACTGAATTTTCTTGTTTATCCTCGGCGGAATGGCGGTAATAAGCGATTGCCTTCTTCTTTCTTGCATTGCCCAATAGAAAGTTCATAGCATTTTATTCATGTCCAATCGCTCTATTTAACATATCGCGCAGTTTTATCATCGCTGGTTTTTCCTGTGGGGTGAACTCTTTGCCGATTTGCAGTGCCTCGCCGATTCTTTTCATGAGTTGGTCCAACAATCCGGAGAAGCCGCTTTGTGCGGTATTTAATTCAAGTGTTGTCGTGGTCATGTCAGGGTCGGACAAAAATAAATTTAACGCATTCTCATTCACGGAATCTCTGTTAAATATACGCTTCACCTTGCGCAGTTCCTTGGCGCTGCCTATTTTTCCATCCTCTATCTTTTTAAAAATAATTTGGATGATATCATCCACTTCGAATTGTTTGACTTTGTGAATTTTTGGGCGCAACTTTAAAAATTCATCGCGGTACGATTGGGCCAAGCCGTAATGCTCCATCATCTCAATATATTCCATTTTCTCTCTTCGTATCCTGAGTGAGCAATTAACGACGGAAACGGATAGCCCTAAAAATTGAGCTACCTGCTTATCTGATTTTAGGTTAGCTGCTTGCTTTATGCGTTCGATGGCGTTGGAACGTTCCATGGGTCTCCACGGCCGACGATTGTTTTGTATGTTGTATCTTTTACGTTCTACTTCAGCAGGGCAAAGATTCTCATAAACACGACATGGAACTGTTGCCATTTTGAGATTTTGTGCACATTTGTAACGTCGATGCCCGTCAAGGATCACGTATCTATCAGGGGCTACAACCATAACGGCCAGCGGAACTTCAATTCCAGCTTCCCTAATATCGTGCATTAGTGCGCAAGTATCTCCATCTGTGCCGAAATCCTTTCGGGGCTGATTTGGGTCGCATTCTAGATTATCCAGTGGCAGATCTTTAAAATAAGCCATATTTTAGAGCATGAATAAGATTAAAAAGCTTCGGGTGGCATCAAAAAGATGTCCTTTGTCCAAAATAGCCCCGAAGACTAGGTGCTCTTGTTGGAAGCTTTATTACTCTAAAACTCAAAAATTGTCAATATTTTGATTTTGGACCCAACTCTTTAAAAGACTGTGTGATATGAAAGTAATAGTAATAAAACTGCTGTACTCAACATAAAAATCGAGTAATACCACCATGCCTTTTTTGTGTATATGCTAGCAATGCCGAGTGTGCAAATCACGAAGAAAATAAATCCCATGCTGGTCACTATCAGTGCATCTACTTTTGAATAATTAGGGTGGCCAAACCACATTAATTCAGGATCTAACGCTGTAGTCAGACCACAAAGAGCTAAAAAAGGCAGGGCTAAATAAGCCATGCTCCATAACAAAATCTTGCCGATAACGTCTAAAATCCGCAGTTTGGCAGTTTTGCCATTTAGTTTAGAGATACGCATTTTTATTCCCATAAAAATACAACAAATTAGCCACCACTAAAACCACAATAATGACATTCGTTGTTACCGGCTCTGCGGACAGGATTAATGTGATAGTTTCGATAGTGGTTTTGTAGATCCACACGCCGGACAGCAAGAAAAGAAATAAGAGTCCGTAAAGTCTGTGTTTAGCCAGCCCGACGATCATTGTAATCAAGCACGCTAGAAGTGCCGCGAACACCGGCAGAAACGAAGCATGGAACTGGATAGCGAACATGTCATCTGTAGCAAAGCCATCCCAAATTATATACGGAAGCAAAACGACGTAAACAAGAATAAAGAGCGCCAACAATGGAGCTAGGACGTAGGTAAAAATGTTGTACCAGCTTAAATTCTCGCGTCGAAAGATGTTTTTGAGGGGCATAGTTTTAAGTTTTGTAAGCATTTTTTATGTTATTGATATGACTTTTTGTTAGTTCGTGATGAGATCTGCATAAAGGCGCCCCGTTGTTTATGTCCCACAGAGCTTCGCATTCATAGGCCTCTACAATATTTGTTATGCCAAATCTTTTAATAATCGCATAAAATGATTGGTAGCGATGGTCTACCTCGATCTTTTCTCCTGACCCACACAGGATACATTTCTTGCCGTATTTATCTAAAACACCCTGTCTCCAATGTTTGTATTGCGGTGTCGCTTCGATTTCTTTTCTCAATTGACGATAACAGTTCATATGCTCGTCTTCAACCTTTTGCTGCGCGAGTATTTTTTGCTTAAACAGTTCTTCCCGTTCTAATCTAGCTTGTAACTCAAGTTTTTCTTTCTTTTCACGCCGCTCCATTTTTTCGTTTGCCTTTCGCTTCGCCCAGCTTTCAATCGCAGGCGAGATTACTGGTTTTGTAATTTGATAGTCAAATTTTTCCGTGAAGTGATGGCGATCGGTTAAAAATGCAATAAAAAATATCGCAACTACACCGATGACAACGAATGGTAAAATCAATACAAGTATAACCATAGAAATGGGTTACTTGAGCGTTATTCGTCCGCCGTTATTTTTGCCAAATCGGCGTTCGCTATGCCTTGGCCCAAATATCGCATGATTTCGTAAGCAGCCGCTCCATCTTTCATGTAGATCATCCGACAGTTCTTTGGATAGACATACCAAGCCTCGCCGTGTTGCTGAACCTGTAGGAGAATCTTACCCTTCATCCTATTGGCGAGTGAGTTTGATGCGCAGATGCTGGGTGCGCTTTTAATCTCATTAGTTGTGCTTGCCGATGAGATTTTGCTTAAATCCGAATCCGCAATGCCTTGGCCGAATGAGCGCATCATTTGATATGCGACGTCACCATCCTTCATGTATGAACGGCTGTTGGTTAAAGGATTCACGTACCAAGCCTCGCCATGGGATTCGACTTGGAGGAGGATATAGCCGAGCAGCTTTGAGATTAAAGAACTATCATTTGCGGAATACTTAAGTTCGCCCCAATCATTTATACCACTTTTTTCGTAGTCTAAATTAAAATTTGAATAAATTTCAGGATATTTTATTCGATCCATCTCATAGTAGTTCTGTCTGTTAACAATTTTTATTTTTTCATTGAAATTACTTCTGTAGTGAATTCTTAATGTGCAGTATCCTGTAAATTCATTAACGCTTCCCTTCCCAGGTTTAATACAAACATTTACAACTTTGTGATTTTTAATATTATCGACTTTTAAATACGTATCAGGGGTAATTATGCCCTTTCTGACACTACCCACCCAAACCGTATCCTCGCCATAGCTTAAATTGTAAGCTATACCATCAATACCGTATCCAAAGTTTGGTTCTAAATACAACGTATCTTGATTGGTGTATATTTCTTTAATAATATAGTCATAATGACCACCGCCTTTACAATCAATCTTGTCACACATTGGAATCTCAGACGCTTTAGGATATCCAATATTCCCGATAAGTTTATTGCTTGAATCTTTGACGCTTATATTTTCGATATCCTTAAATCTGTTGAGTTCGTAAATATACTCAAATGTAAATAGACTATCTGAAATGTTATCATGTGCATCCTTAGCTTTTAAAATAAAATAGTTACTTTGATTTTTTAGTGCCGTAAATACATTTGGCAATATCACCTCAGAGTCTTTACCTTTCAAAAGATCCTCTGATGATATATATTCTCCATGTTTTACCGGATCCGCAGAAATATTATCGCCAAAATAATAATAATACCCCTTAATGCTGGATTCATTGTCTTTAATGCAGTACGCGTCGCTGCAGTCCGCGTACCAACCAATTTTAACCCTTGGAAATTCATAAATGGAAACGGGTACACTCTCGCCTACTGTTGCAGAGTGAATTACATTGCCATTTTCATCAACGTTATATAGATTTAATGCAAATTGTTTGTTATTTGGCGGAGTTACGTCATTTTGGATGCTGCCTGGCTGTGTGGCTATAGTCGGTTTACCTTGGAGGATATCTTGTTTATACGCGCTTCCCAGAAGTCCTGATAGCCAATTTTTAATACTGTTTACCGAAAGAACATAACTGATTGAATTTAATGATCCAGTGACAACCATAGTGGGGATACCAATGAATTGACCGCTCGAATTATAGGCGCTACCACCCGAATTACCATGTTCAAGGATGGCGGTTGTCTTGATATAATTCTGCGTACCAGCGCTTTTACTGCCAAATCCACTGAAGTCGCCTGAAGTGTATGTGATTGTCGATCCTCCAATAGTCGGAAAACCAATAGCCTCTAATTTGTCGCCGAATGCAAGTGTATTTGAATTCGATCCCCATATATCAACATATGAATATATTTTATTCGTTGAGTTGTTTAAATAAAGAATCGCCGCGTCCATATCATTGGATTCAGTCACGTATTTTACTTCTGCGAAGTTAGGATTGTCTTTTGTTCCAAAATTAGGCTCTTGAGTTATAGAACTTAAAAAACCCACAAAGCAGATTTTTATATCTCCGCCAAATTGATCTGTGACGACGTGTTTATTGGTCAATATTATGCCCTTTGGATCTATAATTGTACCCGATCCACTAAACCAGTTCCCATAAGAATCAGGGCAAACAATTTGCACCTCTGCATTAATTTGATTTTGAGTAATGGCAAGTGCCTGTTTAATTGGGAATAATGTAACCAAGAGCAATGGTATGAAGAAAGATATTTTACGCATAGATATTATAATATTTATGTCCAAATTTGATTAATTAACTCATTTGTAAGGGGTTTTGCGATAATATCCGACGAAAAGGTAAAAAATACTTGTGTTGCATCAAATGATATTCTGCCGTCTTCGCTGTATTTAAGAATTACCCTCGCCAAAATGTCGTAAATCCTTTTTTTGTTGTTCCTGCTGGTGTTGGTTTTGACTTGGATTAACTTAATACATCTACCCTTAATAGCAATTAGATCATTCCCTGTATCTTTTGATGGCGGCGAAGCTTGTACACCAAACTCAAGAAGACGGAGTTGCACAATTAACTCGCCGATTGTTCCTGTGAGTATTTTAGGTGGTACAGAGTTCGCCATAAGCTTATAAACAAAAGGACACCCCTGAGGTGTCTAGGCCCAAACAACAGACCCGAGGGTCGTGCCGCTTGTTTTATCAGGAGTGCCCGTTACGGTGCACCACAACCCTGATAAGCAAAAAGCTTGCGGGACTATTGTTCGAACCTAGACCGTAATAATATAGCTTTTCTGCTATAACTCGTCAAAAAACCCGAGTGTTGGCCGGGTGTATTTGATCATGCGCAGCCAAGCATTATTAAAGCCGCCATGGACTATAGCTAAGTTAGAATAATGGAAAGGAGGGCGGTTTCTTGTGTTCGAAGGCAGTGTCCGCAAAGTAAATAGAGGCGTTTGAGTCATGATCAAAAATTAGCCACTTTTTTATTTGAAAATCATAGCGCATGATTATCCGCATGGGCTTACCCAAAAACTCTAACAAATCATTCGTGAGCAAGGGAAGTAGTTGATTGAAAGTTGGACTAATTTTTTTTATAGCCTGTGCGATTAGTTTCTGGTTGGTAATAATTTCGCCAGTCTCGTAATTATAAGTATCAAGATCGAAGTATACGGATAAATTTTTATTTATATCTGCGACCAAATTTACGCCAGAATAAGAGGATTTATTAGCTATTCTTTTGTATGAAGCAATTATCATGTCTAGGCCTTTTGCGCAAATAACCGCAAGAACAGCGTCAAACAGATGACTGCCCATCGATAGAATTAATCCAGTGGGAAACCAAACTGGACCGCCTATTGCATGTGTATCACACCTGATATCACGAAGCTTATAACCAGAGCCTTCTATCAGCTCTTTTATTGCATCATGGTCTTTTTGTGACACCTCGTATTCGTCCGTTTGAAGGTCAATGATATTTTTTTGCGTCATATGGTTTAAAATATAGAAGCAAATTACCAAGGTTGATGCCTTTTGGTCAAAAAAACACCCTCAATCCACATGGACGAGGGTATTAGTTGATGATCACGAGGCGGTGTCTTGCCCGGGTAAATGCCACGTAGGCGATTCGACGCTCCTCCTGCTCTACATCATCCGGCTTGATGTTGAGTAAAGCATCGAGCTGACTGTTGGCTTGGCTTATACGGTTCTCACGCACCAGTATGACCGTGTTCGATTCCATGCCTTTGGCTCTATGGATGGTGAGGAACTTGGCTTTTGGCATTTCTTCCTGCCACATTGTCAGATCTTGGCCATACAGCTCATTTCGTCGAGAAAGAACCAAAGGAGAACCACCAAGACTGTTGATGACCCTCTTAATGCCATCACGGACATAAATATTCCCCTGGGTTACATCCACTTTTGCCAGCTCCACTTTTCCGCCTCCATGAGAAGCGATCCCGCCGCTGCCCAAACCTTTCATCTGGCTATTCGCGTATTCAACAATCTCCTTGCCGCTCCTGAAATTAGTGAGCAGGTTGGCCTTGGCTGAATTGCCGAAGTAAGCGTCAAAGTTGTGGAAGTAGGCCAAATCAGAACCGGCGAAACCGTTGATCGCCTGCCAATCGTCTCCAACGCAATACAGGCCCATGGAGGAGTTTTTGTCCTTAAGTGCCTTGATGAGCTCGTAGAAGGGTCGGGAGAAGTCTTGGAACTCGTCGATGCAGATTAATTTGAGTGAGTTTAGGTTGCACGTCTTGTCTTTCAGCCTGATCGTCGGCAATGTATCCGTGTTCTTGAGTTTGAGCGTCGCCAATTCAATCAGATCGTCGAAGTCAATCAAGCCATGAAGTCGTAGGTGTTCTATGTATCCGGCATACGCATTAACCGCCATCTGCGCCCCTGTGCCTATGGACTTGGCCCGTTTGAGCAGCGTGTCAGGATCAAGCCCTTTGTGTTTTGCACTGGATATAAAACTCAAGATGGAGTCCAAACCGTCTTCATTGATTGAACTGCCTAATAATTCACGCAAGATGTCACGCTGTGCAACACCCTCTACCAAGCTGCCCTGTTTCGGCCGTACGATTTGATAGGCTAAAGAATGGAAAGTGGCCGATGGAACGTTTTTTGCTCCGTATTTTTTCAATCGTTCACCCAGACCCGAAGCGGCATTCTTATTAAAGGACAACGCCAAGAGACGGTCAGATTCAACCCCGGCATTAACCTCCAAAGCCATCTTAAGCGCGATTATCATTGTTTTGCCTCCACCTGCCCTGGATGTAATAAGCGTGTTTTTAGATTTGAGAGACAAGGCGTTTATCTTCTCATTGCACACTTCATGGCCGGCAATGCGCTCAACAAGACCTCGGATGGACGGAGGGGGTGCCGCTGCTGCATCTTCTTTGCGATTTTTAGTGGAGCTAGCTAGGGCATAAATCGCGATAAAGGTTAAAAAGGCTATAGGTATCACAATCATAAGGCGATGGTAAAAAAGGGGCAGCTAGCAACGGTATTAATTGCAAACTGCCCCTTATTGTATCTTAAGCTGCGTTTTGGCGCAGCATCTCTGAAATGAGCGACGAAGCATCAGCCTTGGACAAGCCCTCTATCATGCCCAGCGCGTTCTCCCTCTCGTCAGGATCTTCGTTGCGCTGATTGATGAGCTGTACGAGCAGGGATTTTTGCCTTTCAGTCATCAAGTCAACGGCAGGAGATGCGGCGGCGTCGGGATAGGAACTCGACACAGGATCGTCTTCAATAATCATCTCTTCAGCCGATGGAGCCGACCAACCGATTAAATTAGCAATCGACCTGTTTGTGGCGCGAGTTTCTGCAATAGCGCGAACGTCGGAAGGCTTGTTGAACTTCCTTTCTTTTTCATAACACGACCCCAAGGCGACCATGAACCTGCCCGAGGGCGCGATGGCCTTGATCGAAATCAGAAAGGCGTCAAAGCCGTTGATGGTCACTCTTTCCTCTTTGACGATCTCGGTTGAAATGCCAAAAGCCAAAGCCAATTTGCGAAAGGCGGACTTTTTTGCCAGCTTTTCTCCTCCGACCGTCACGAAGTCGTTATCATCCAGAAGCCGGAGTTTTAGTTCGTTGAAGTTGTTCCAGACGCGCATGATTTGATCGTTGTCAGCCACGGGAGACAAAGGCGGCGCGACTTCCGGTTTGGTTTGATGGATTTGTACGGCAGGATGAATTGCCGCGGTTTTAACAGCTTGCATAGTATTGATGAATAAGTGATTTATCTTTCGAGTCCACACTTGCAACAAACGTAAACGTCGTAGATGCGGTTAAAGTTCTCGTTGTCGATAAGCGGATAACGTCTGAAGCGGTGATGGCAGACGTCTTGGAGGCTTTTCTTGCGCCACTCCATAAAGTCCAGAAAGTCCGGCTGATGGAGCCTGACCTTGAGTTTGGTTTTCTGCATACTTTTGAATTAAGACTTAGAGAGAGGTTCAACCTGGCTCTGATGAAAGAGATAAACGATTTTGGGGTAGGTGGCTAAAACATTGCCATCCTTATCCTTGCGTTCGATTACGGTGACTGACTTAAGGGCTTTTTCGCCTTTCTTGACCCCGTATCCCAGCTTGAGCCAGGAGCGGAATGTCCTGACGTTGGATGACGGGTCGTACAAGTCGGCAACTGACAGCCCGAAGCGTTCACGGATTTGATCGCGGACCATCTTAGCCGTGCGCTCGGAGCCTCTATATCCGTTCGGGACATCGGCCAGAGCAACGGCGGTGGTTGTGTTAGACATAAACGTAAAGCGCAAAAAGAATTAAAGCAGGATCACTCTCCTAGGCAGAGCAATCACACGGGCAGCGCCATGACCCAAAAGAAAGACATGCACGACATGCAGCAGTGGCAAGACAAACAAAAAAATAAGAAGCAACAGACATGGCATAGTGATGGGGTGGGGGGGAGTTGCTTGGTTGAGACTCCCGGCGTGAGCGATAGGGGGTAGGGTACGAGGTTGCACGCTCTTTTTATGGATTGTTGAGAGAAGGAGTATAATCAGAGTATGGAACAAATTAAGAATTGCGTTAAAATCAAAAAACACACAGATGACAGACCTTGTTTGGACGTCTCTGATGTTGGCCATGGAATATTGAGCAATTTAAAGACTGACAAAGAGGGGATTATTAAATCAGATGAGTTGAAGCACTTGGGCATTGAATTCAAAATTAAATCAGATGACCTGTCGATTGAGCTGACGTCTTATAAATACCCAATAAACGCATACATCCAGATTGTCGTTACCAAATCGACTTTTGGAGACAGGCCTTGGCTGCAATGTCCAAGGTGTAAGACTAGGCGCAAAAAGCTGTACGAATTCAGACGTTTGTTTTATTGCAGGGAATGCTTGGGTTTGCGCTATTCGAGTCAAGATGTGCCAAGATCGCATGCTATGCTTTTTGCCACTTATAATCGTCAAACAAAACTAATTGGCGATCTGCGGCGCGTCAGGTGTTTGTTCTACCGCGGCAAGTTAACGCGTAGAGCTGCCGGCTTGATGCAAAAAATAGTGGACATCCACTCCAATGTCCAGATGATTGCGTAAATGTGGAGGGGTAAAAAGCGGGAGAAACAAGAAGCGGACTTGACCTTGTTTGCTTTTTTGTAAAAAAACGAAAGCTTGACGGGATGGTGGGAGAGTGATAATCTGAGGAAGTGAAGACGCTTGGGAACGTAGATGGATGCGTCAGATATGAATATGAAAATCCGTTCTTTATTCCTCATTCTGTGGTTTTCATATTCCGAACGCAAATTTTGCCGCTTGAGTTAACGTATTTACGTGTGACTCAAGTTGCTTAGCTATAGGAGTTGCAAAAATCCGCCGATGAGGTCGGTTTTTTTGTAGTAACAATAAAGCGACTATGCTCGATACCCTTGTCTTTGCATTGGATGGTTTTGAAATACCAAAAAATGCAATACTCGATGCCAGACATTCCACATGCGGCTGCGATCGTTTTAAAATGCCAACAGGGCAAAGCGATGGTTCTTACCTGCCTCGCGTTGTCTTTTTAAGATATCCGGTCCGATTGACAAGGAAGCTAAAAATAGAGCTGCGGGTTGAGTTTTCTGTGCCAAAGCTACTCTATGGAGATTCCATAAATGAGTTTGTTGATACTGACTTTGCACGTTTATGTGATAAGTTGATTGACGTTTTGAGCTCAAATTTTGGCTTATGCGTGTCATCGGATCAGCTTGCAAACGCACGTTTAGTCAGATTGGATTTTTGCAAGAATTTTTTGTTGCCAGTCACCGCAGATTTATTTTTCAGCCACGCTAAAGTCTTTGTATTTAAGACAAGATGTCACAATAGAGACTATAAGTATGCAGGCAATGGATCGCAACTCATCTGGGAGACGAAAAAAACAACTTTGACGCTATACGACAAGAGCGAGGAGGTTCGTGCGCAAGATGATCCAGAGGCGATGATTTCGTTGGGGAGGGTAATGAAGGATGGGAGTTGCGCTGGATTGGTCAGACTGGAAGCAAGATTCAATGGTGTAAAAATCAAAGAGATTTTAAGACATTACGGAATTAGCGAGCCCATAACTTTGAAAAGTGTTTGTAATCAGGACTTGGCTAGAGCGATTTTAACGGACCAACTTTTAGAGGTTGTCGGCATGAAAAGCCTATCGTCTGTTCCAGCTCTTTTTGTTGCACAGGGAGGAATTAAACGGCGCGATGCGTTTACGATCAACGGAATTTTCGCACTGGCTCGGGATTTCGGCATGGACCAGGCTTTGAGTCTCCATAAACAAGCCACCTCGCCTAACACGCATCGCCGGATCGTCGGCTTGATTAAGAATGCAGGCCCGCCTCAGGGGGGTGATTTGTGGGGGATTATCAAAAGTCAATTAGAAAAATTCGAACCAATAATCAAAAAAAGCAAAAAAACAATATGCCAAAAATCTATCGACCTTTAAGGGCAATGCGCGTTTACTGCCTTGACTGCATGTGTGGCCAGAGCAAGGAAGTACGGCTCTGCCCGTCTGAACATTGCGCGTTGTGGCCTTATAGGATGGGGCGTAGACCAAAAGAGAATGGACCTTCAAAAAAATTGGCTGCCAGCTCAAGATTTGAACAGAGCGATCCCACGAAGGTGGAGAATGTCACAAAAGACGCCGAGTCTGATTAAACGTGCACGTAGGTGGCACTTTTTTCGCAAATTCGTATCGTGTTGATTGATCCGAGGAGGTCTTTTATATGAATCACCAAATTCCAAATGAATCTCAATATTTTTTTGTTCCTCCTTCCTTTATCTACACGTAACCGCTATGCTCACAAATACCCAAACCCAATCGGCTGGTGCACCTCGACAACCTAAAAAAGATATGTCACCAACCATCAGCGTCGCTTTAGACGCCAATTTAGAACTCTTGAACCTTAAAGAGGTATCCGGAATACTTAGACTCGCGCCAATCACGATCCATAGGCTCGTGGCCAGGCAACTGTTGCCGGCATATAAGATGTGCCACCGAATTTTGTTCAAAAAACAGGATGTATTGGAATACTTTGAACGATCTAAATGCAATAACCCGCAAGACTATGGGAAACTATAAGGACCGTAAGACTTATTGGGTTGACTTCCAATTTCAAGGTCAGCGCATCCGCAAAAGGAGCCCCATGAACACAAAGATGGCAGCGCAGGATTATGAGTCAGTCCTGCGCAGGAAACTCGCAAACGGAGAAGATATCAACGCAAAACCAAAGGTCGAACAGTGTGTTCTCTTTAAGGATTTCGCTCATGAATGGTTTGAAACTTCTGTCAGAGCGTTGAACAAGCCGTCTGAAATAAGCACAAAAAACTCAATCTTGCGCAAGCATCTTCTGCCATTTTTCGGTGGTAAAGAGATCAAGGCCATTGATTCGAGAATGATTGAGCAATATAAGATCTCTAAGCTTGATGCCGGTCTATCGCGCAAAAGCGTTAACAACCATTTAACAATCCTTCTCCGATGTCTTCGAGTTGCTGAAGAGTGGGGGAGATTGGACAAGGTGCCGAAGGTCGGCAAGCTCAAGACAGAATCGCAGCGTTTGGATTTTTTGTCGCCCGTTGAAAGTATCGCGTTGGTTAAGAATTGCGATGAGCCTATGTGGAAAGAAATGTTGCTGATGGCTCTGCGGACAGGCATGCGTCTTGGCGAACTATTTGGCCTCGACTGGTCGGATGTGGATTTTGATCGGAAGATGATTAACGTACGGCGCTCGATCGTTCGCGGCCACGTAGGAACGCCGAAAAGCAATAAGACGCGTTATATACCAATGACAAACGATTTGGCGCGCATGATCTATGAACGCAGGCAGAGGGACGGGCTCGTGTTTCATCGTGAAGACGGAACCGCACTCTCTCATCACATTGCCGAAAATGCGATGCGACGTGCTTGTAAGAAAGCGGATATGCGATATATAGGGTGGCACACTCTACGTCACACATTTGCTTCAACCTTGGTCAGCGAAGGAGTGCCGCTTAATGCAGTTCAGAATTTGTTGGGGCACGCGAATGTCACAACGACTATGTGTTACGCGCACCTCGCTCCCTCCGCTCTTCAATCCGCTGTTGATGTTTTGGACAGAGTTGAAGAAAGAGAAATGGAGAAATTACGTCAGCAGGCTCCCAGCATCGAACAACTGTTGGAGGGTATCAAAATATAATTCATTTGAGTCAAGTGAGATTAGCCCCGTATTTATTGGGCAAAAACAAAATGCGCTCTCTATTAGCGCACTTTGTATTTGGTTGCGGGGGTGGGACTTGAACCCACGGCCTCCAGGTTATGGGCCTGGCGAGCTGCCAACTGCTCTACCCCGCGACGATATTTAATTACGAATTACGAATGCCAAATTACGAATTGTAGGCGCAAAATACCATGTTTTTATATTTTGTGTCAAGTACGCGGAAATTCGGCAGTTTTGTATCCCCTTGTCTAATGTGGTCTGAGCATTTATTATGTAGTCGTTTATGGCGCGCATAATCGGTATTGTAAATCAAAAAGGCGGAGTTGGTAAAACCACCACGGCCGTCAATCTCGGTGCTTATCTTGCCGATCTTGGAAAGTTTGTTTTGATTGTTGATTTGGATCCGCAGACAAACGCAACTTCAGGTATTGGCATTGATCAGCGCAATATCGAGCGCAGTGTTTATGAAGCGATTTTGGGTAAGGCGTTGATGAGCGAAATCGTTCAGCCGACGATGCATGAAACATTGCGCATCGCGCCTGCAAATTCCGCGTTGGCCGGATTAAATGCCGAGTTGCCGCATATGGATCGCAAAGAGTATAAACTTTTTGATGCATTGCGCGAGGTGCGAAACGATTACGATTATATTTTGATTGATTGTCCGCCGACTTTGGGATACATCACGTTGAACGGCATTGTCGCCTCAGACGAGATTCTGATTCCGGTGCAAGCGGAATATTTTGCTTTGGAAGGTTTGGCTGATCTGCTGCAAACTTTGGAACTGGTCAAGCAGGGACTGCGCCCGGACATCCAAATTCTCGGTGCGGTGCTTACCATGTACGACAAGCGTACAAAACTTTCCAACGACGTTTTGCAAGAGTTGTATAAATATTTTCCAAACAATATTTTTCGTTCAGTCATCCCGCGCAGCGTGCGTTTGGCCGAGGCACCTTCGTTCGGACGTTCCATTGCAGCTTTTGATCCGGATAATATGGGTGCAAAGGCATACGAGAGATTGGCACGCGAAGTTTTGGGAACGGAAGCAATCGTAAAAGCATAATTATGATGTTAAAAAGACCGTCGGGTTTGGGCAGAGGCTTGGGCGCGTTGATTCCATCGAGACAAACGATGGATGAGGAACGCGAGGAAAACGCCGAATCTCAAATCTCGAACTCCGAATCGAATCCCCTCCGGGCAGAGCCTCTGGGCGGAGCCGAACCCCGAATCCCGAATCCCGAAATCCATCAGCCGTCCGACATAATCGAGTCTGTAAGACGAATACCTGTCGAAAAAATAGTTCCCAATCCTCAACAGCCGCGCGAGCATTTTGATCATGACGCGCTGGAAGATTTGGTTTCTTCGATTAAAGAGCACGGAATATTGCAGCCGCTTGTCGTCTCTCCTTTGCCGGATGGGAGGTTTGAACTGATTGCGGGAGAAAGACGTTTGCGCGCCTCCAAGCTCGCAGAGCTGCCCGATGTGCCCGCGATCGTGAGGACTGTCAACGATCAACAAAAACTGGAGTTGGCGATCATCGAAAACGTGCAGCGCAAAGATTTAAATCCAATCGAAGAAGCCCGCGCTTATTCCAGACTGCGCGACGAGTTTGATCTTACGCAGGATGAAATTGGCGAGCGCGTCGGTAAAAGCCGTCCGCAAGTCGGTAATATAATGCGCTTGCTGCAATTGGAGCCCGAGATACAATCCGCATTGGCGCAAGAAAAGATTTCCGCTTCCAACGCCAGAACTTTGCTTTCAATTCCAGATCAAAATGAACGCCTCATGTTGTTCCGCAACATGCTCGAGGGTAACTTTACCGTCCGTCAAACCGAAGAGCATATTCCGCAAGATAGAAGGCGCATAAAAATAGTTGATCCGAATATTTTGGATATGGAATCGCGTTTGCGCGGATTTTTTGGCTTGCGTACTTCCATCAAAAGATTGCCCAACGGCAGGGGAGAAGTAAAAATTGCTTTCGAAAACGACGAAGACCTTGGCGGCATTGTCAATCGCATCTCGGCTACGGGACAAGTGGAACTGTAAAACTCTGTCTTGTCATTGCGAACGCAGTTAGACGGAGCGCGGCAATCTCCTGTCCGACTGACCTGCTAAAAAATGAGATTATTAGTTTGTGAGTTGAAGGGATTTCTCCACTTCGCTTTTACGCTTCGGTCGAAATGACAGAGGGAGCCCTACTTCTTCTTTTTAATCGCAGAAGGAAGAACGCCTTTGATCCAGCTGGCTAAACCGGCCCTGGCATATTGGCGGATTTTGCTTTTGGCGTGGCGCGTTTTTGCAAACTTTAACCAATCCGGATTTGGTTCTTTGCGGCTTTTGTTAGTCACGATTTCTACGATATCTCCGCTGCGCAGCGGCTGATCTAACGGATGAATAACTCCGTTGACTTTAGCGGCTGACGTGGTATTTCCGATATCCGTGTGAATGTGATAAGCGAAATCAATCGGCGTTGATTCTTCCGGCAGATCGATGACATCGCCTTTTGGAGTGTAGACAAAAATTCTATCGCGAAAAACATCCAGCTTTAATTCTTCCAAAGAATTTAAAAATTCTTCTTTGTCTTTAATCGTGTTCTGCATCACCGCCAGCTGATTGATCCATTCAATTTCTTTTTCCGCATCAAGCATGTTTTTAAACTGGTTGGCTGCAAACTTTTTGCCTTTGATTTCGTCGTAGTTCCAATGCGCCGCAATACCGAATTCCGCGGCTTCATGCATCTCCGGCGTGCGCAGTTGAAACTCCACGATGGAACCGCGATCGTAAAAAACAGTCGTATGCAAAGATTGATAACCGTTGGGTTTTGGCTGTGAAATGTAATCCTTGATGCGTCCTTTAAGCGGAGTCCAGCGGCTGTGGATTATGCCGAGCGCCGCATAACAATCCGCAGTCGTGGGCAAGATACAGCGAATCGCCGTAAAATCGTAGATCTTTGTAACGTCGCGTCCGTATTTTAGAAGTTTGCGGTATAAAGAATATGTGTGTTTGTAGCGCCCGTGGATGTCGATGAATTGAATGCCGCTTTTTACAAGTTCGTCTTTTGTTTGATCGATTATCTTTTGAATGGCAGGTTGTTTGTTTTGTGTTGCTTTGGTGGCAAGATCCAAAGTAAACTCATATTCTTTTGGCAGCACGTATTTAAATGCCGCATCTTCCAAGCGCCCTTTTATCTCTCCGATACCCAAACGTCCGGCGATTGGCGCATAGATTTCCAAACTTTCAAGTGCGATGCGGTAAGCTTTTTTTTGCGGGATAGAATCTAACGTCTGAAGATTGTGCAACCGGTCGGCAAATTTAATAATGATGACGCGCACATCGTTTGCCATGGCGACAAACATTTTGCGCAGGTTTTCGATGTACCTCTCTACGCCGCGATATTTGATTTTACCGACTTTGCTGATGCCGTTTACCATGCCGGCGATATCGTCGCCAAATTTTTCGCGTATTTCTTCGAGCGTAACGTTTGTGTCTTCCGGTACGTCGTGCAAAAGCGCGGCCGCAACAACCGGGTCAGGCGCGTGCATTTCGACCAAAATCATGGCGGTGTTTAAAGGATGCTGAATGTATGGCTCGCCGGACATGCGGTTTTGTCCTTTGTGAGCCGCGTCAGCCAATGCAAAAGCACGCTCGATCAATTTTATATCGGCATCCGGTCGTATGGCCTTAACCTGTGCAATCAGGTCATTTAACGTAAATAGCCCCTTTTCCATAAACAGCCACATTATCAACGAAAAGCAGTCGTACGTCAAAAGCCGCGACGCCTTGCTGTAGAGACGCAAAATCTTGCGTCTAACAAAAAACCCTCCTGCCTCCCTTTGCCTAGGGAGTAGTTATTGAGTGTTTTTGTTTTAAGTTAGACGCAAGATTTTGTGTCTCTACAGTTATGAGTTTTTCTGTCTCTTTAGAGTTCCTATTGTGCCAAGCGGAATTGCATCTCTTACCAATGCGACGACTTCGTCGCGCGAAAGTTTGGTCGGTTTTACGCCTTCGGGATTGACTCCGCCGTTTTGGATTGAGTTTGCAGCATCGTCGTAATACCATTCGTCGATGTCTTTGATGCGGCCGGAAGACATGAGAGTTGCCTCATCAACGTCGAGCTCTATGTTTTTCTTTTCAGCCTCTGACAAGCGCAGTACCGCTGCAAGAGGTCGTAAATCTATGCTGCGAGCTTGTTGCGTTACGATGTTGGTGTGTCCGCTGGTTCTTCTTTGAATGATCAAATCGATTTTTTTAGCCGCGCGTAAAAAACCTGCCATGGCGACGTTGTCGGTTTCCACAAACATGGCTTCCAATTCGGCGCCTCCTTGGCGCAGAGAGAAGACTTCCACTTTGCCTTCTTGTTCCAATTTTTCAAACTCCATCGGCAATTCAATCTGTCGGCGTCTTTCTTCATGAACGTGCAGGTCTATGATATGCGTTATCAAATCCAGAGACTTTTGCGGATCGTTTGCGTACTCGCGATTGGCATTCATGATAATCCCGGAAAGGCCGAATGCACGGTCCAACGGATCAGCGCTCATTGTGCCTTTGCCTTGCAAATCATCTCGTTTGGCCCAAGTTAAAAGTTTTTTCAACGTCAAATCATTTTCGACTCCCAAGTGCTGTGCGATTAAGCTGGCTGCGCACTCCTCGCGTTTGCCGGATTCCACATTGGAAATGTGATGATCGAATATTCCGCCAAGATCAATCGTCAAAAAACCCTCGGACTCCAATTGCTGTGCCGTTTTATCCTCCGGCAACGCTGTCCAAAAAACTACTTTGGCTTGCGCTACGCCGGGAAAAAAATTTTTACCAAAATTTTTTAAAATGTAATAAGCCGAAGCAGTATCCGCTTGGATTTTTGGAAACATGGCGACGGTGTGGATGGAGATGGGAGTAACGGGTTTCGATCCATTTGTCGTACCACGTACCAATCGTCCCACGTTTTTTTTGTCATCTCGCGAACCTGTAGACGATGCGGGAGAAGTTGGATTGTTAGAGAGTTGATCCCTCTGTCGAGTCGGACTCGACATCTCCCTTGATAAGGGCGACTGAATGCCTTTGACCACAAAAGGCAGGTCAGCGGGGATTTCTTCAAACTCTTGATCTTCGTCGCGCCAAACGTATTTATGAAATGTCTTTCCGTCGTTGCCGACAAAAACAAGACGCGCCTCGCAAGAAAATGGATTGTTAAGCGGCCATTGTCTGGGTTTCTCACTGGAGAATGGGTCAGGTCCGCCGATGCTTACATGCAAGTCTTCGCAATTTTTTTCTTTTGTATAAAGAGGGGAACGGGCAAAAAAGTCTTTTAAATAAAAAGCCTCGGCCGCACTGTCGGGATCAGGAGAAAAATAAACATAGCGTCCTTTTTCGTGATCGATAACTCCGTATCCGTCAAAATCGAATTTTGAGTATTCAATTTTTTTGCCGTATTTTCTGGCCGTTTGCTTTAAAGCCTCCGATAATTCGTAAAGATTGATGTCGGCAAAATACGCGACCGTTACATGGTGCTCCGGAGTCTTAACTCTTTTTTCGATACCGGCTTTGCGCAAAGCCTGCACGCTTGGCTGACCTTCAATCAAAGAATATGGCAGGTCGTATCCAAGCCAACAGTTGTTAAAATCATTCAGGTTATTCTTCAAAGGCATACAACTGTAATAACCAACAACCAAAAAACAATTTCCAAACGTTTGGTTATTGGTACTTGGTTATTGGAGCTTATTTGGTTATTGGTACTTGGTTATTGGTTATTCACTTAATTATACTGCAACGACAGACAAACTCAAAACCCTCCCCCCACGTGGAGTCCGCATCACGATGACGCGGTTGTGGGAAGAGGGTTGAGAAGTGAGTCCGCGCAGTTGCCGCCGATTGCTATCGGCGGCCTCCGCTGGGCTTGTGAAAGATCGAAGCGCCATTCTTATCGAAGTACATCCCGCCGATGAACTCGCGGAAACCGCGCTTGCTGAATGACTTGAGAAACTCCTCCCAACCTTCACTGTTCTGCTTGGCCGCTTCCTCTCGGGATTTCTCGTCCCGTGGGTTATCGGCACGAATCGGCGTGAACTGGCCGATGTCAATTTCGAGCAAGTTGTGCTTGACGCCGGAATCAGGCGGGAAGAAGTTGACTGAGAGGAAACGGCTGCTCACTCGGTACTCCAGTACGCGCTCGGGCAGGTCGATGAAGACCTCGTCATCCAGCGCGTCCGGATTTTCGAGCTTGTAGGGGAGATTGGGATCTGCCCTCTCGAGTTCCTCTTTCGTTGATGAGAAGGTTTTTTCCCGGTAGTCCGCGAGGAGCATGGGCACCAACTTGGTGGCTACCCGGAGGTTTACCTCCATCTTGCCGCACAGGTAACCATCGTCATCCGGAGTCAGGCGAGTCAGGCCCGGCTTGCCATCGGGCATCACGATCCCGACGAGCGGGGTGTGAATATAACACCCGTTGTGCAGCGAATAGTAATCCGGCAATCCGTTCGTGAGAATCTCGCCCTTCTCCAACTCGCCCAGCTTTCCCACGAACAGTTCTGCACACGTCGATAAGAGCACGTGGCTCTTCTTCACGAGCAAGATCTGCCGCTCTTCCCGCTCAGTGTGCGGGTTGGAGTAGATCTCGATCGTGCGCTGAGTACGATACGGCACCGTCCCCTTGAGGACGGCGGGATCAGCGGGGTCCGCGTTAACGACGCGGAATGCTCTCTGATGCGCCTTCTTGTCCACGCCCTCGTCGTTGGTGCTGGGGTCGCTGACGCTTCCGTTGTCATTCGTTGCGTTCATGGTGTCCTCCTAAAACTATGCCCGGTTGACTACCGGGACTTTTCTTTTGATGGAAAGGGCTGGGTGGGTAACGCGTAACTAGTGACGCGTAACTAGTAACTAGTAACTAGTCACGCGAAACGTCGGAATTTAGGTCCAAACTGTCGGGGGAAAGGTCCCACACGACAAGTTTTGGATGTGTCAATGTAGCATAAAAATGGGAATTTGTCAATACTTGCCATGAGGTACATGGTCCTAGGTACTTGGTCCTGGTTAATAAGTAATAAAGTAACCAGGACCTAGGACCTTTGTACCTAGGATCATCGCATGCCCATGGTTGTGGTTTTTTGTGCTATACTGTGAGCAATTATTGACATTTAAAATATGGCGCAAGCTCAAAAAAAAATAAGTTTATCCGCTCTGCAAAAAGGTGAGGCGGATATCGAACAATTCATTCAGCGTAAAGAGAAGTCTACTTTAAGACTGGTAACGGAAAGCGGTCCAAAAGGTCCGGAAACGGTCGAACAAGCCCAAGCAGAGGCCTCCGGAGTTGAGTCTGAAAGCCGGGCCAGGGTCTCTGAGGTTAGTGAATTAGGGAAAGGTGAACCAAGAGCAGAACCTGCGATTAAGGCGTCCGAAGCCGTGGCTGTCGAGGTTCTTCAAAAAGCCGCAGGAAGTGTTAAGATTAAAATTGAAGATTTGAGTGCAAGAAGCGATGATGATGTCTTGGAGCACATGAAGGAGAGTTACAATAAACTCACTCAAAGGTTGAGCGATATGGAAGCGATTGGTAATTCACAAAACGCTCAGACGATCGAAGAATTAAAGATATCAATTGCTCAACTGAAGGTGGGACTCATCAATGAGCAAGACCGTTTTAAAAGAGAAACTCGGAATTTGAAAAAAACTAAAGAAGAGGGGATGCCATCAAAAGGAAAAAGTATTGAAGACATCTTTGAAAGCGATGACAAGGGCTATGTGCCTTTAGAGTCATTAAGATCGTCTGAGACTGTTGCGCTGGTTCCAAAAAAGATGCGTGCTGAACCAGAAAGCGGTTTGTCGCTGCCCTCCGGTGTTGTTAGAACCGGAAGCGGTTGGCGAGCATCTCCGTCAGAACGCAGAGCACGTCCGGCTTCTGTATCTGCTGCGGATTTGCCAATTGTTAAAACATACGACAAAGTGCCGCTCGAAACAGAGGCAGAAAAAACCGATAGCATAAGGATGATGGGAGCTCCGGATTATGGGACGATCACGCCGGAACAAAGAGACGAGCTTTCCGCCATTAATCAAGAACTGATCGAAGTTCGCAGCGAGCGTCAAAAATATAAAGATGATCCGGAAAAGTCCAAAAAATTCAGAGATAGATATACGGAGCTTAAGGAAATGAGAAAGCGTTTGATTGATGAAACGCATGCGGAGCCGGCAAAAGAGATTCCACTGACAAAAGTCGATGAGCCGGAAGTCGAGCCGCCAGCCGATAAACCAAAAGTCGCGGAAGATGAAACTCATACTGAGACTGCGCCGGATGAAACTGTAGTTGCGATGATTGATGAACCGGAAGTTGAGGCCGCAACAGAAGTCGAGCGCGAGAGAGACCATGAGCTTTCAACATTTTTATCTTTGCATGGCAGATTGAGAGAAGTGCATCAAGAAATAAAAGAACTGCGCGGCGACAAAGAAGCTAATAAAGATAGGCTGGCAGAACTTTATCGCGAGGAGCTTGAATTGAAAAATCAAATAGTTAATGTGCCAAGCGATTTATCGCTTTCAAACGAGGTTGGCTTGGGCGTATCTGTGGATCGCAGCAGGACTTTTGATGACACGATGTATTTGTCGGAACAGTTGCAGGATAGACTTTTGGCTGTACATCAGGAAATAAGAATATTGAGAAAGGACAAAGACGCTAACAAGGATGAGCTGGTTCGTTTGTATCAAGAAGAACGCGAGATCAAGCAAGGCATCTTGGGTCTGATTAATTTGGATGTTAGAGATAATCCGGCTGTAGAGAAAAAAGTGGAATCGCAACAAACTGCAAATGGAGATGTTGAGGAAGCGGCAGAAGATGCGGTCAAGAAAAAACGCGATTACAGCACGCTTAAAAAAGTCGGTGCGATAGGTGGTGTCGGTCTTGCTGGCGGAGCGCTGGTTGGAGCCGGACTTTTTGCAAAAGCTTATTATTGGATCAGATGGCGCGGACCGCTTAAGCTGCTCGAAGGTTTGATGAAGTTTACCGGCGACCCGGGAGGAGTGTTTACAAAAACTTTCAATAAGTTTGAGGCGCTTGATCCTTATAAGACAGCGCAAGATGCACTGAAGAAGAAAGGCGCAAAAAAGGAAAAATAAAATAATACGTAGAGACGCCCTCGGAGGGCGTCTCTACGTAAAAACAAATATACGTAAAAATAAATTAATTTTTTTATTCCAATTCGATCGTCGTTTTGTATTTACAATCTTCTTGCGGGCAATGCAGTGTTTTGCCTTTTTGCAAAAGCGTCGGGTAATTGCATTTGGGGCAAGGCTCGCCTGTCGGGCGATCCCAAAAAGCTTGTTTGCAATCAGGATAGCGCGAACAGGAGTAAAACGTTTTGCCTTTTTTGGAACGGCGTTCCGTTAGATGTCCTTCTTTGCATTCCGGACAGCTGACCGGATTGCCCTCTGTATCCAAAACAGGTTTTTCTATATTTACGATTGTCTTGCATGTCGGGTAGTTGGAACAGGCGAGAAACGGACCAAACCTTCCGGTCTTTTTTACCATAGGCGCGCCGCACTTTGGACATTTTTCGTCCGTCGGTTCCGGCTTTGGCGGAGCGGCTTCGCCCGGCAACGGGCGAGTGCTCTTACATTCCGGATAACCGGAACAGGCTAAGAATTTGCCGAAACGTCCGCGTTTAACCATCATCGGCTTGCCGCACAAATCACAAACTTGTCCTTCCGCTTCTTTTTGCGCATCGTTCTCCATGTCCTTTTCTTGTTCTTCCAGTTGTTTGTGAAACGGTCCGTAAAAAGCTTGCAGTAAAGGTTCCCACTGGATTACGCCTTCGGCCACGTGGTCGAGCGACGCTTCCATGCGGGCCGTAAATTCCAAGTCAACAATATTTGGAAAGCGTTTGTTTAATATTTCATTGACGTCAAAAGCGATCTGCAGCGGCTTGAGGCGTTTCTTTTCGTCGCGCTCAACATATCCGCGATCAATAACAGTTGAGATGATCGAGGCATATGTGCTAGGGCGTCCGATCCCGTCTTCTTCCAAGGCTTTGACCAACGTCGCATCGCTGTAACGCGCCGGAGGCTCTGTAAAATGCTGCACGCCTTTTATGTCTTGTGCTTTTAATTTGTCGCCTTTGGCGAGCTCCGGCAGCAACTTATCATTTTCCTGATCAGGATAAAGTTTAAGATAGCCCGGCTCGACGACCTGCTGTCCGGTTGCGCGGAACATGAATTTGCCTCCGGCGATGTCAACACGCGTGGCATTCAGCGTCGCGTCCGGCATTTGCGTAGCAACTGCGCGCTGCCAAACCAATGTGTAAAGTTTTAAAAGTCCCGGATCCAAAAATGCTTTCAAACTTTCCGGCGTTCTTGTCGGATCAGTCGGGCGGATAGCCTCGTGAGCTTCTTGTGCGCCTTTTGATTTTGTCTTGTAAGTTCGCGCAGTATCGAGAGTGTATTCTTTACCGTATTCTTTGCCGAGAAAACTTTTAGCTTCTTCCAAAAATTTTTGCGAAAGATTTACGCTGTCGGTACGCATGTAGGTGATCAAGCCGATATGCCCTTCTGCGCCGATTTCTATACCTTCGTAGAGTTTTTGCGCCAAGGTCATCACCTGTTTGGATGAAAATCCCATGCGATTGTTGGCCTCTTGTTGCAAGGTGGAAGTTGTAAACGGAGGAGGAGGGGATTTAGCTTTGCGCTTTTGTTCGATGGATGAAATTGACCAGCTCTGTTTTTTGCATTCCTCGAGTAATTCATCCGCGGCTTTTTTGTTTTTGATATCCATTTTATCCAGAGTTTTTTCATCCAGTGCGTGCAGTTTGGCTTCCAGAGTTTGGTTTTTTGGATTTTCAAAAACGCCTTCTACGCTCCAGTATTCTTCGGCTTTAAAATCAAGAATCGTTTTTTCGCGTTCAACGATCAAGCGCATGGCGACGGATTGTACGCGTCCTGCGGAGAGACCGCGTTTTACGTGGCGCCACAAAAACGGCGAAAGTTCGTAACCCACCAAGCGGTCCAAAATGCGGCGAGCCTGCTGCGCTTCAACCAACTTCATGTCGATAGGCCGCGGATTTTCGATGGCGTGCAAAATCGCTTCTTTGGTGATTTCATGAAAAGTTATGCGTTTGGCTTTATTCGGATCTTGTTCCAAAACCTCGGCCAAATGCCAGCTGATAGCCTCTCCTTCGCGGTCTTCGTCAGTCGCGAATAAGATTTCGTTGGCATTTTTAGCAGCGTCTTTTATGTCTTTAACCTTTGATTTATGATCCGGCGGTATCACATACATCGGTTCAAAATTGTTCTCAACATCAACGCCGAGTTTGGATTTTGGAAGATCGCGAATGTGGCCGACACTGGCTACGATCTTGTAATCCTTGCCCAAAAATTTGCTGATTGTTTTTGCTTTTGTCGGAGATTCGACGATTACTAACTTCATAGACGGGTATATATTATTGTAGCGAAGATACCAGAATCAACAAATAGAGTCAAAAATGCGGACTGTTTTTTGTCATCCCGACCGTAACCGGCTTTCACTCTGTCATCTCGAGCGAGTCCGACGAGTCGAGAGATCTCATCTACTGTGTAACAAAGCAACTATGTTTATAGGCGATGAGATTTCTCCACTTCGCTTTAACGCTTCGGTCGAAATGACAAAAAGTACGCTCGGAATGACAGACGGGACACTTCACTTGTTGTTTAGAAGCATTTGTCTTCCCTTTGGGGTGAGCTGATAAGTTTGCGGTTCGAGTTCTTGCAAAGCGTCCATCATCTCAAGCGTGGTGCAGGTTGCACCGATAACAGCGGGGGATGAATTGAGCAGGCGAGTCAGCTCGTCCACGTGAATTGATGTGCGGCACATATCCAAGATCCGATGTTCTTCGTCGGTCAGCGGGCGTTCTGGTGCAGAAGTCAGAGTTGCGCTCGCAGAGCTTGCAAGTACATCTTTGCCTGAAGTGCAGAGTTGCGCGCCTTGGCGCAAAAGCTCGTGCGTACCGATGCTGCCGGTGCTTGTGATCGGTCCGGGAACCGCAAAAACATCGCGATTTTCATCCAGTGCGAGTTTTGCCGTCAATACTGATCCCGAATCTTGCCCTGCTTCCACCACAACTACGGCTTGCGCCAAAGTCGCAATCAAACGATTGCGCTGTGGAAAGTTTTGGCGCAAACCCGGAGTCTTTGGTTTAAACTCGCTCATGATAACGCCGTTGTTCAATAAAATGCGTTCAGCCAAAGCCTGATTATTGCGCGGATAAATTGTCGGGTTATCAATTCCTCCGCCCAAGATCGCGACGGTTTGAGCGTTATTGTCCAGCGCCGTTTCGTGCGCGCAAGCATCCACGCCAAGCGCCATTCCGGATACAATCCCCGCGCCGGCTTGCGCCAACTCGCCGACTATTTGCCGCGTTGCATTTTTTCCGTAGGCGCTCATTTTGCGCGTGCCTACAACTGCAATCCATGGACGCTTCGTGATTTTTGCGCCGCGCCAAAAAAGCGCTGCCGGCGGAGTGGAGCTGTTTTTAAATTGAGCCGGATATTGCATGTCCCACGGCAATACAAAATCAATGCTGTCTTTTGCCAACGTTTCCGTCAGCTCTTGCGGCTCTATTTTTTGTCTCCAAGATAAAAATTCTTTGGCCGCCGCTTCACCTATGCCTGCGCCGATCAATTCGTCCAGCCCGGCTTGCCAAGCTTTTTCGCCATGATTTTCTCCAAACGCTTTATGAAGTCTGACAAGACTTTTTGGGCCGAATTTATCAAACCAAGTACAGCCCAGCCACCCCAAGCGTGATTCGTCCCAAGTGCCTTTGACGTTTGTAGCAAGAGTTTGGTTCATTGGTTTATTTTTTTTTAGAGTTCCACTTACTCATTACGGTTTTCAAGTCCAAGGCTACCCAATCAGCCGTCGCTTCAACGGCTTGATCGATAGCGCTGACCAGGGCTTCCGCTTCGTTGCTTTTTGGTTTGCCCAAAACCCAATCCTTGCCGTCTCCGCTAGTTGGCTTGCCAACACCAATGCGTAATCTCACGATTTTTTCGTCCGGCAAATATTCTTGAATAGACTCGATTCCGTGATGTCCGGCCGCACGTCCGCCCAAAGTAAAAGTAAAAGCTCCCGGCGCAAGATCCAGCTCATCTTGAACAATCAGAATATCGTCAGTTTTAATTTTATAATATTTTGCCAGCGCTGAAACCGCCTGACCGCTCAAGTTCATAAACGTCGTCGGTCTTGCCAATATCACAGCAATATCATCCAAAGTGATTTTGGATAGTGTTGCGTGGTGCGCCGCGTCCTTCTTCCAGCTCGCGCCTTCGTTATTCGCTAAAGCATCTACAACGGCAAAGCCGACATTGTGCCTCGTTCCCGCATATTCTTTTCCCGGATTGCCCAGGCCGACGATGAGCTTCATACAATCGAATTAAGAATTAATAATTATTAATTAAGAATGTTGGAATCGCTGGGCGAAATAATTTATCTACGTACCGAAATTTATAATTCTTAATTCTTAATTTATAATTATTTTCGTCAGTACCGTCCCGCTCTGCGGCCGATCGGGCGTTTGCGTTTGTGCTGTCCAGGAGTCTGTCGCACCGGTGTGGTATCATTCTCGATGTCAAAAACTATAGGCGTGCCGAGAAACCCGAATTTTTCGCGCAAGCGCCGTTCCAAAAATTTTAGCCAGGCTTGATGCAAAGCCGTTTTTTCGCCGCGTACGATCAATTTAAAACGCGGGGGATCGGTTGCAATCTGCATGGCGGATTGAACGTAAGGGGTTGCGGAGCTTTTGGCGGCTCGCGGACGTTGTCTCGAAATGGTTTGCTTAAGGAATTTGTCCATCGCGTTATCTGCAATGATGCGGCCGCGCTCTTCTTTGATCTTTAATGCGATGTCCAAAATATCACGCACGCGCTGGCTGTTTTTTGCGGAGATGAACACAAATGGCGCCCAATCCAAAAAGGGTAGACACTGGCGCACCAAGTCTTCGAATTTTTTAGTCGATCCGGTTGTTTTGTCCGGCACCAAATCCCATTTGTTGACTGCGACGATAAGCCCTCGATGTGCGGATTTTAACAAATCCGCCAAATGTTTATCTTGCTTGCGCGGATCGTCAGTTGCGTCAACGACAAGTACGGCGACATCTGCGCGCGACAATGCTTTGCGATTACGTTCTATTCCTTCTTCTTCCAGCTTTTCGGTAACGCGCGCTCGTTTGCGCATGCCGGCGGTATCAATCAATGTGATGCGATGATCGTCCCAAGTCAGATGAGTGTCCAGCGGTTCGCGAGTTGTGTGCGCGATGGGCGAGACAATGGATCGTTCCTCTCCCATGATGGCGTTCATAAGCGATGATTTGCCGACATTGGGTCTGCCCATGATGACGATTTTAAGTTCTTCGTCCGTTTGTATGTCGACAGGATCTTTGCCCATTTTTTTCAGTTCATCCACAACAAGATCCAACATGTCGCCGATACCGCGGCCGGACGCTGCACTTAAAGGCGTTGGTTCGCCTAGACCCAATTTCCACATGGCATCTGAAAGTGCGCTGCCCAATTGAGTGTTTCGGTCCGTTTTATTGGCGACCAGCAAAATATGCGAATTCAGTTTTTGCGTTTTTTTTGCAAATTCCAGATCTTGTGCCACTACGCCGGTTTGAGCATCAACGACAAATAGCACCAAGTCAGCCTCTTTAATGGCCAGCTCGGCTTGGTGCTTGATGCCTTCTCCAATGACGGTTTTTTCCACATCCATGCCGCCGGTGTCGATAACTTGAAAAATACGCCCTCGCCAAAGACAAGGTGCGTAATTGCGATCTCGCGTGGTATGGGCGACTCTGGAAACAATGGCTTGTTTGCTTTCCGTTAAGCGGTTCCAAAGCGTTGACTTGCCAACATTGGCGCGCCCTACAATGGCTATAGTCGGGATTTTACGGGTTTTTTGGAGGCTCATAACTTGGGTTGATGACTCCTAAACTTGATTCTCCCAGTATGACCAAAATATCGGTTCCGGTCGCGCTGATGTTTTCGGGTGTCATGAATTGACCGTAAATGACTTGTTTGCCATCTACCGTTGTTGGCATTGCCGAGGATATGTCGGCATCCAACAAGTTCTTTAGTCTGACGATTTCAGCTGTTTTTTGCCCATTTGTCAAGTCGTAGAGCGCTGTTCTCTCGTAACCGCGATGGGAGGAATTGCCGACAGCCGATACCAAATAGCCTTGGGCTTTTAACTTTTGTGCAACTTGCGATGCGTAACCCTCGTAAGTCGTGCCGTTTTTTATCTCCAAAGTTACGTTGATTTGAGGTATTAATTGCTTGGCTACTTCTTCTTTTGAAACAAACGGATTGGCTGCGATGAATCTGATTTCTGACCAGTCGGGTTTTTTGGGGAACAACATGTAGGCGCCATTTACGTTTGCAGGAACCAATTCGCCGTTGGCCGCATCTGTTAATACGCGCATGGTTATGTTGTTGCGGTCGATTTGCGCGGCGAGCGGAGCAAAGGCGATTAAGTCCCAGCTCGATAGATCGGTTTGAATGTGGCCTGAGAGTATATTGATAAGTTCGCTTATCTTTTTTGGATTGGCGAGGGTACCCAAGGAAAATAATTTTTCTCTCACGCCCTGGATTATCAGCTGTTGGCGTTTGCTGCGTGCAAAATCAGAACCCTCGCCGTTGTTTCCATGGCGTGACCGCGCAAACTCGAGCGTAGTTTCTCCGTTCATGGTCGTGTCTCCTTTTTTAAAACTCACGGTACGCCAACCGCCGTCTTCGCCAACCGGATAGGAGGTATCGGTAAAACTTTTTTCCACTGTTATATCTATGCCGCCCAGTGCGTCGATAAACTTTGTGAAACCGTCAAAATCAATGCGGATAACATGGTCGATGTGGATATTTAAAAGAGTGCCGATAAGCTCTGCGGTTTTTTGCGCGCCTTGTCCGGGGTTTCCCACTTCTTGCCAGGCGTTTAAACTGTTTATTTTCTCAAATTTGCCGTTGCCCAACGGATAAGCCAGATCGCGTGGGATGGAGAGCATGGCGACGCGATTTTGTTTACGGTCAAAAGTGGCAAGAATAATCGTGTCGCTAAGCTGCGGACCGTCGTGCCCGGCGCCTCCGACTCCTAAAAATAAGATATTTATCTGATCGCTGTCAGTCTTGTTTGGCGTATTCGGCAAAGAAGAGTCTTCGCCCAGCGCCAAACGTCTGATGTCAGCAATGCCCGGCAGATCGATCACTTCCGCAAATACGCTCGTGCCTCTGGCGGCCGCCCTGTAAGATGCTGCCGCGCCGACAGTTGCGAACAGCCCGACCAGCAACGCAAAAAAAACGGCAATCATTGCAGTTTTTCTTCGGGCGGCGCTTTCCGAAGTTGTATTTAACAAATCAACCGAAATAGAGCCCTTCATGACCAACATAGCATATCACGTACCACGTACGACGTACAACGTACCTCGTTAATGAATGGGTTGTGGATTACTTCGTCCGTCATGGGTGTTTCTGTGCTATAATTCAATGCAAGATGCCTATGTGGAGGAGGATTTTTAAAATCAGACAGGGGAAAAATTCACTGCTCTCTTTTTGGCGCAGTATTTTTTTTCCAAAACAATCATCTTCTGACCCTTCTTCCGACGTGGTACGTGGCTCCGCCCAGAGGCTCTGCCCGGAGGGTACGTCGTACGTGGTACATGACTTCCGTTCCGCTCGTCGCCGTTACGCCATCGCCACGGTCATCGTCGTTGGCATATGTATTTTGTTTATCGCTTCGCCGACGCATGCCGAAGATTACATGTCGAATACGGTTAATTGGATTGTTGCCATATTCACCAAGATACTTGTTTATATCGCAGAGCTGTTGGCATATATTCTTTTGCAGCTTTTGGATTTTTTGATTCAAATCGTACAATTCAATAACTTTGTTAATGCAGCTCCGGTTCGAGTCGGTTGGCCTTTGATCCGCGACACTGTCAACATGTTTTTTATCGTGGTCGTGTTGGTCTCCGCATTTGCAACCATCATTGGTTACCCCAAAGATTTTCATTACCGCCAAATTCTGCCAAAACTTTTGATTATGGCGATTTTGATCAATTTTTCTAAAACACTTATCGGTTTGATGATTGATTTTTCACAGGTGCTCGTCTTAACGTTCGTTAACGGTTTTAAAGATGCGGCCGGCGGAAATTTTATCAACGCTCTGCATATTCGCGAGGCCATGAGTATAGAGTCGCAGGCCGGTTCAGTGATAAGCGATGACGGCAAGGGTGGTATAACAGTCAACGCCGGCAATACAGATGGCGTTGCAACATATCAAATATTCAACATGATGCTGGCGGCGATTTTTGCTATTTGGATTTTGTCGCTTTCGATTACGCTTGTGCTCATAATGGTGATTTTCTTTTTGGCGCGCATCATTATTCTTTGGTTTTTGCTCATCACTTCGCCGGTTATGTTTTTTGCCTGGTCTTTGCCGGGCAAGATGCAAAAATCTTTTTCCGCGTTTACCGATCAATGGTGGAATCGTTTAAGCTCCGCACTTATCGGAGGCCCGACCATGGCATTCTTTCTGTGGCTTTCGCTTGCTATGGCGCAGGGCCAAGGCGGCACGGACTCTTTGACCGGACCGGGAGCTTCGTCCTTATATAAAGGACAAAGCCAAGAAGTCACTTCAAACATTCAAGGCCTGACCACCGGTTCCAATGCGGGGAACATCGTTGTTACAGAGATCGGCAAATCCGAAAATATCTCCAACTTCATTATTATGGTGGCTTTTATGCTTTTGGGCGTTCAAGTCGCTGTTCAATCCTCCAACGCTCTTGCGCCCAAACTTGGGTCTTTGGCTAAAGCGATAGAAACAACAGGCGGCGCATTCGGCTTTGGCGTTGCCGGAGCCGTTGCTGCGGGCAAAGTCGCTGAGCGGGGAGCTAGAGGCACGATCGGCGGAGCCGGCGGGTTTGTAAACGAACGGTACGGAATTTCCAACAAATTAGCAGGAGCCGTTGGTAAGAGCAGCTGGGCTCCGATAACGCACGGTATGAGGGTCGGATTGATGCAGCATGCGGGAGAACCTAAAAAACGCGCTCAAGCCAAGTCGAAAGAGATGGCGGCTGCAGTGGCGCACGAAAGCCCTTTGGAAGCAGAGAAATTTTTTCGCAGGATGGCAAAATCCGACGATGTTGCAACAAAGATGGCTGGCAGCATGGGCCTTGCCGGTTTAACGAGCAGTGCTCTTTACGCTAAGAAGTTGCAAAAAGGAGAAGAGGATAGTGCTCGATCGGAGATTATGGACACAAAGGCTGTAAAGACTAAATATGGTACCAATGATTACAGCAAGTTAAACGAGGCGCAAAAGAAAGAAGTTGACGCACAGGTAGAGGCTTTGGCGCGACGCAGAGCCGATATAAAATTGGCAGTTATGCAAGATGAGGCAAGAACTTTTGCTGAATCAATCAACGATACGGAATTGCTGGACAAGATTAACGACAATCGCGAAAAAGATCCGGGCAAACAAGAAAAAGTCAGCGAAGTGGAGGGCCTTGTCTCAAAAATCATGTCGGATAAGAACGGCCATACTAAAGTCAAGGACGACGCTTATATGGACTCGGCTGTATTTATTGCGACAATGAAAGCAAAGGGCTGGATGGATAAAGACGCAAATCTTACCGTGTCGGAAAGCGATCCGAAGTTTGCGGAATTTATGGCAGGCAGGCAAGGACAACATGCCAGAGCTCATTTGGATTACATCAAGAATTCTGCGCAAGGACGTGAGAACGCCAAGACTTTGTATGCTTCTTCCAAAGAAGGCGTCAGCGCTGAAAAATGGGAGGAGGAGCGTCAGAAAGCCAGGTATTCTCTCGTGGCCGGTAAAGACGGCAAGAGCTATTCGGTTGTAGGTTCTGATGGCGCAACTCAGTTCCTGACCAGCGGAGGTTTGGCCAATACCGAACCGGAGATTTTGGAAAACGTTAAAGATGCAGGCACAGACAGGGCGGCGACACTCATCAGTAATTACAAAGCTCAAGTCGCACGCATGGGCCAGGTTCAGGTGCTTAATGACGATGGAACCGTTCAAAAGACAAGCGATAGAACCTTGGTTGACAATGGCGTCAGGTTGAATAACGACAGAATAAAGGGTGCTACAAGAAATCTTGAGACTATCAATGATAACAGAACGGCGACAGGCAATGTTGACAACCGACGTCAGGCCATGGCTGACATGATCGCCAATAATCAAATTACGCAACGTGCATTATTTGACCTTGATGATAAAGGAAGGTTTACGGGCGAAGATGCCAACCGCGCGATGAACAGAGAGGACTATCGTGAGTTGGTAAAGGATGCTTTGGATGAAATCGGAACAGCACCTAACCCGACGGAAGTGGCTAAGCATCTGAGCGTTTTGTCCGGTTTGGCGGAAGTTGCCTCAACAAACGGCGGAGACGCTTTGACTGAATTTACCAATGTCGTCGGTCAGGATGTTGATGCATTGCGCAATTTGCAGCTCGCTTATGAGAATGGCAGCGCAGAACAGCGAACGGCTATCACCGGGGCATTGAGAAGAGCGGGCAGTGAGAATGAGATGGCCGAACAAAAACTGAAGTCAGTTTCAGGTACCGGCGAGCTGACCGCAACGGAACAACAGAGGCGCGGGTTTAAAGGTAAAATCACGAGCATGGAACCAAGAGCTGCCGGCGGAAATGACGAAAAGAGGCTCGATCGCGCTGCAATCGCTTTTGCGCGCCGCATGTTCCATGGGCGCGGAGATAGAGGTTAAGTATGGTTAAAAAACAAATTTACAATTCATTCAGCGATTTGCCAATGGGCGTGCAGGATTTTTTTCTGCGCAATGTTGACGATGTTTATAATAGTTTTATAGACGGTTATAGTTTACCTGAAGACAAATTTTTTGACGGCTTTGACGCGCCGGTATTGGATTCCGTAATGGGACTCGCGACGTTTGATGAAGCGATGAAAAAAGTCGGGGAGTTTTTAACGCAGTCAAATATCGACGTTGCAAATCAAAGCAAGATCATCGAGCACTTGTTGAAACATGTTTACTGGCCTTTGCGCGAAATGTTCGGAAAAGAACTAATGGATTTTATTGAGCTGCAAAAGATTGATGTTTCAGCTTGGCCTCAAACGAAAATTTTGTATAAACCAATTTCATACAACGGCGCCGTATCGGAACTGGTCAACCGATTGCGTTTGTATTCCGCCGGCGGGCAGATGCGTGAAAAACTTAAAGATTTACTGGTTAGTCTAATCAAGGGTACGCGCGTCCCGGATCAAATCAAAACAATACTAATGCAAGCGTCTGAAGCTGGAGGTTTGGGTTTTGACGCGGCCGCGGCCGACAAGTCATTGGTTGCCATGCAGGATTTGATTAAGAGCGTTAAGATTTTAGATGAACAGGAATATCAGGACTATTTGACGGAAGAACTCAGAGGGAGCGATCGTACAACGTCTGGTTCGGACGGTGAACATGGTACGTCGTACGAGGTACGTGGTACGCCGGAGGATGATGAACAAATCGCGACGATTAAAGCGGCGATGCCGAGTCCGCCAAAAACTGTCACAGAGTTGGAAAAAGCCGTAGAAGCGACTTATGAGCGAATTCCCGACAAGCCAAAAGATGCATATCTTTCCGAACGTTTGCGCCACGTAATATCTTCGCGTCTTCGTGATGTGCGCAATTCAATCGAACTCATGAGTCTGTTGCAGCGCGACTCAAAGGTCGGGGGATTGGATCTGGACAAACCTTCTGCAGAGGCATGGAGCAAAATCATCGAAGATGCTTACACGGAGTTTCATGCCAAAATAGAAATGGAAGAAAAAGGAAAGTTGGAGATTCAGCTTACAGAGCAGAAAAAAAAGATAGAAGAAAAAAGACTTCGAGAATCCGAGGAACATAACAAATGGTACGAGGAGAAAATCAAGAAGCAGCAAAGCGCTGATGTTGAGCGCAATCAGATAGCGCAGGCTTGGAAAAAAGGTTTTGATAAGGCGGAAGCTCATCCGGTAGATATCAAAAATGCGGCGGTTGAAAAGAAAAAATACGGGGAGCTGATAAACGTACAACGTACGACGTACGACGTACCATCGTCGGCAAATACGCCAACGGTAAAAGTTTCTGCGGTTACAGCAGAAATGTCCAAGCAAGCCAAACCATCGATTGTTGACGGAGTTAAGCCCGTGGCAGTGCCAAAGCTGCATGGTCTTTCCGATGAACTCAGCGGCATGACGCTGGCCGGTTTTAGGCGATTGGGAAAAACTCCGGCGGATTCTGCAGCAAAAATCAAACAGCGGCTGGACACGTTGGGCGAGGAAGGTTTTGAGTATATGGCCGCCGGAACAAAATCCTGGCAGTCGTCTCCGATAATGAAGATGTATATGGATTTGGTCATGAAAAGTTTTGCCGCCGGCAAACCGATCGGCGTCTTATCAGAAGAAAGGCGCCAAGCTGGTGAAGACGTTTTAACAAAGGATGAGATAGAAGTCTTGATCAACCTAAACAACAGCCTGCATTATTAAAGAATTATGAATTTTGAATTAAGAATTATGAATTTAGGTATTATATATTGCACATCCTTCATTCTTAATTCATAATTCTTAATTCAAAATTGTCCTTATGCCCGGTCAATTCATGGTCCCGCAATTTATAGAGAGTGAAGACAAAATCGTCGGACCTATTACCGTGCGGCAGTTTTTGATTTGTTTAGCGGGCTCAGGCGTTTTGTTTGTGGAATACAAGTTATTTACCACCGCGTATTTTGTCTTGGCGGCGGTTGTGACGGCGGCTTTGGTCGGTACTTTTGCTTTTGTAAAAATCAACGGACAGCCGTTCCATATATTTTTCTTGAATTTTTTGCAAACGCAGGTTAGGCCGAATCTCAGAGTTTGGAACAAGGATATACCGGTTCAGGCCGGGCAGGAAAAAATCATCGGACTGCCGACCGTGGAAGAAGCTGTAAAAAAAGCCAGGCCGACATCTACGCGCTTACGCGAGTTGGCGCTTACCGTCAATACCGGCGGAGTGTATAAGCCGGAAGACGACTTAAATAATTAAGAATTATGAATTAAGAATTATGAATGAAGGATGCTCAAAATGAAATACCGAAATTCATAATTCAAAATTCATAATTGACCAGTTATGCAAAGTAAAAAACTCACAAAATCAAAGCCCGGCGTGCCGGCGCAAAGCTACCTGAATATCGCGGAAGTCCGCGAGGATGCGGTTGTGTTGCGCGACGGAACGATGCGCGCCGTGTTGCTGGTCTCCAGCATTAACTTTGCGCTTAAGTCGGAAGACGAACAGACGGCTATTGTGCAGGCGTACATGCAGTTTTTGAATTCGTTGGATTTTCCGATACAAGTCATCATCCAATCGCGACGCATGAACATCGACGAGTACATGAACAAATTGAAGGAGGCGGAAGTCGGACAAAAGAACGAGCTGTTGCGCAATCAGATTGTCGATTATCGTTCGTATGTGCGCCAGCTTGTAGACCTGGCGGAAATAATGCAAAAACGTTTTTACCTGGTCGTTCCCTATGATCCTTCGTACGAAGGTAAAAAAGGTTTTATGGATCGCATCAATTCGGTTTTCTCTCCTCTTGTCACCATGCATCTTACGGACGAAAGATTTAAAACTCACAAAACGGCTTTGATGCTGCGCGTAAATAACGTCATTGCAGGTTTGCAGGGCATGTCTCTAAATGCCGTCATGCTTGATACGCAAAGCTTGATAGAACTTTATTATACGGTCTACAATCCCGAGCTTTTCGAAACGGAACGTATGGTCGAGGTCGGCAAACTGCAAATTGAGGGATAATAAAAAAATTATGAATTTTGAATTAAGAATTATGAATTTTGGAAGAAGAATAAATAATATTCCAGCATTTCTAATTCATAATTCCTAATTCTTAATTCCGAAAGATATATGGCTTTTCAAACTTCTGAACAAAAAAAGATTGATGCGTCCAAGTTGGCTGCCGGCGGCGTCAAACTCGTCAAAGGCCCATCCGCCGAAGAACAGAAAAAGACGCAAGCGGAGGAGCGGGTCGCCTTGGAAGAGGAACGCATATACCGCAAAGGCGTTGCGACCATCAAGGATTTGATCGCGCCTTCGGCCATGAAGGTCGAAGCGAGTTTTATTTCGCTCGGTTCGATTTATGCGCGTACGATTTTTATCGTCACATATCCGCGCTACGTTTCTGTCGGCTGGGCATCGCCCATTATCAACTTAAACGCCATGATGGATATTGCGATGTTTTTTTATCCAATCAAGTCGGATGTAATACTCAAGCAGCTCAAAAAGAAAGTCGGTATTTTGGAGGCCAACATAAACACTAAGGCGCAAGAGGGCAAGCCGCGCGATCCGCAGGAAGAAACGGCGTTGCGTGACATCGAACAATTGCGCGACGATTTGACTCAGGGGACCGAGCACTTTTTTCAATTCGCTTTTTACACAACGTTTTACTCGCCTTCCAAAGAGGAGTTGGATCGTTTGTCGTCTTCCGTGGAATCGACTTTCGGATCAATGCTTATCTACACGCGTCGTGCGTATTTTCAGTCTGAGCAGGGTTTTAACTCCACGATGCCGCTGGGTTTGGATGAGCTCATGATTACGTTTAACATGAGTACTTCGCCCATCGCCTCGTCGTTCCCGTTTACTTCAGCCGAGCTTACAAGTGACGATGGAATTCTTTACGGAGTAAACCGCCATAACAATTCGCTCATTATCTTTGATCGTTTTTCTTTGCAGAATGCCAACATGGTCATTTTTGCAACGTCCGGCGCCGGAAAGTCGTACACCGTTAAACTGGAGATTCTGCGTTCGATGATGCTTGGAGTTGACGTGATCGTCATTGATCCAGAGAAAGAATATAAATTTCTTTCAGATGCGGTTAACGGCACATATATCAATATTTCTCTGTCGTCTGAATCAAAAATCAATCCGTTTGATTTGCCGCGTCCCATGGGCGGGGGAGATACTTCTGTCGAAGATATAATCCGCAGTGCCGTCATCACGCTCAAAGGACTTTTACGCCTCATGCTTGGCAAAGTGACTGTCGCAGAAGATTCTATCCTCGATCGCGCCTTGCTCGAAACTTTTGCTAAAAAAGATATTGTACCGGGCGCGGATCTTTCTGCTGTCGAAGTCCCGATTTTGCAGGATTTTCAGGATATTTTGGAAGGCATGGAGGGCACGGAGGATTTGGTGGTTCGCCTTAAAAAATACACGGAAGGCACATTCGCCGGATTGTTGAATTCGCCGACGACCGTGCGCATGAATAACCAGCTCGTCGTTTTTTCCGTCCGTGACTTGGAGGATGAATTACGTCCGATCGGCATCTACACTATCGTCAACTATATTTGGAATCAGGTCAGATCAGAACGCAAAAAACGCATTTTGGTTATTGACGAAGCCTGGTGGCTGATGCAGTACGAAGACTCTGCGAAGTTCATCCACGCTTTAGTCAAACGCTGCCGCAAATATTATCTTGGAGTCACAACTATCACACAGGATGTGAACGACTTTTTGACCTCACCGTACGGCCAGGCTATCGTCACTAACTCGTCGATGCAGTTACTGCTTAAACAAAGTCCGGCGTCGATCGATCTTGTCGCGCGCGTCTTTTTGCTCACGCAGTCGGAAAAGTATTTGCTGCTCGAATCCGGAAAAGGCGAAGGCATCTTTTTTGCCGGCGCCAAACATGCAGCCATCCAGGTCGTAGCTTCGTATGCCGAAGATCAGATTGTGACCACAGATCCGCGGCAACTACTTAAGATCGAAGAAGAAAAGAAAAAATTCGCGGAATCTTCACAGCAGAGTTAGTAAAATTGTTAATTGTAATTTGTTAATTGTTAATTATGTTACTCAACCGTCGTCGCATTGCTCTCGTATTGATCGTTCTCGGACTGCTGTTGCTTGGGTTTGGAGCTTGGATTTTAGTCGGGCTTTTGTGGCCAAAAACTCCAGGTGATCAAACTGCCAATCGCGAACCGCAGATTGTGCAGCGCGATACGCAACCTCAGCCAAGAACAATCGCATTGCCGACTACCGTGCAAGGAACGAGCACCGGGGCTTTGACAGGAGAAGTTTCTTCCATTCAAGATTCTTTGCGTAAAGCGGGGTCTGTTGTCAGCCGTATGGGCTCCGGTACAAATCAAGATGGATTTTTGGGTTATAACGATGCCATGTCGGATGGCACCGTCAGTTTCAGATCTTATCTTACAAATGAGCAGAGACGTTTGGTCGAAGGGCATCCTTTGTCTGCAGGCCTTTACGGCATGACGACGCGAGTCGTCGCCTCTAGCGTGGTAAGCGGAACGGAAGGAGCCGCTTCGATCGTTGTTAAGGTCCAATCGCAAAAAGTGGAGGATGCCGGGGATCGTTCGAAGCCGACGAATGTCAGTTACGAAGAGTCGACCGTTACTTTGTTAAAGCAAACTGACGGCGCATATCTTGTTGATGCCATGTCTGTTGCGCCTTATAAGCCGTAGCGGTCTTCATTTCTTGTTATTCCTGCGCAGGCGGGAATCCAGAAAAATAAACAAAAAGAAAATCGGATGGATTCCCGTCTCAACTAACCGCGGGAATGACAGAGAGGGGGATGGATCCTCGCATCCGCAAGGATGACAGTGCGGGGGTGCAAGGATGACAGAAACTGAAAATGTTTAACAAAGCCGTCAGAAAAATAAAAGAACAAGTCATGGATTTTTTGTTTCCGCCTTTTTGCGTTGCCTGTAACAAACAAGGGGATTGGTGGTGCGAGGATTGCCGATCATCCATTCAGAATTTGAGCGGAAGCATTTGTCCCAAGTGTCTACGAGTTATTGACGCGGGACGATTGGGACGTGTGACGTGTGACGATTGTCATGGCCTCCTGCCTTTCGATCGCGTTTGGTCGTTCGGTTATTATCATGATCCCAAATTGCGCGCAGCGATTACAGCTTTAAAATTCCAAGGTACGACAGCGCTGCATCGTGATTTGAGATCTTTTTTGAACGACAAACTCCCGTCCGATTTGCCGGGCGGGGCGGTTTTTATCCCGATGCCGCTTTCCGAAAAGCGTCTCAAAGAACGCGGTTTCAATCAAGCAGAACTGATAGCGAACGAAATCGAAGCAGCGCAGAGCACATCGCGCATGGCCCATAGCGGAGCGTCAGATGTTCGACGTGTCGCATATCACGTGTCAAATGCAACATTATTCCGCAGCGGCCATCGCGAGGCACAGTCGTCGATGTCGCATGATTTGGATACGCGTCAAGAAAACGTCAAAAATTGTTTTCAAGTTGTCGGCAATGTACCAAAAAACATCATCCTGGTGGATGATGTGATTACTACCGGCGCAACAGCTGCTGAAGCTGCGAAAGCTCTATTGTCTGCCGGTGCCGAAAAAGTTTCTGTGTTAACTTTAGCGATTGGCGCTTAGAGGTTATTTAATGCCTCCGCCGTCTTTGGTCCAACTTGTCCTGCTCCGGGAGTTTTGCCGGATTGTACGATCTTTTTTTCGAGTTGGAATTTTAATACGAGCGATTGCGTGAGTGGTCCGAAAAATCCTGTCACATGCGAGTCGTCTTGCGGTAAATCAAAATGTTCAGCCAAAAGTTTTTGTAATTCGGTAACATACGCCGAGCGCATGCCGCGAATCAAACCTTTGACTATTTTAGCTCGTGCACCAGGCGCAGAAGTTGCAATCGCGGCGACGGCATTTGTTTTTACGGCGGGCTTTTGCTCTACGTCAGACGATTCGTCTTTCTTAACGACTGCGGCTTGAGCTGTCGCAGCAACCTTGGCTATATTCTTAGTGTCTGTCAAAAATTCTGCGCGAGCGCGATCTATACTTTTTGTGTAAGACTTGATGGATGATGCGGCTCCGTAAGATCCATATCCGCAGTACTGATCTTCCATTGCTGCCCAAGCCGTGGCGAGTTTATCGCGATAGTTTTTGATCGTTGTCTGCGCTTTTTCGTTGCCGGCATAAGGCGCGACGTCTTTTTCCATTCTGGCGACAAAAGTTGCATGCTGTGATTTCGTAGTTGCTGTTACGCATTTTGAGGTTGGCGCGTCAGCTGCAATGACGGGCAGTGCAAGACAAAGACTTAAGGCAATAAAACCGACAGATAAGCCAATGTTGCGATGGTTGTGAGGTAAATTTGAAATCATATAGCGTATTTTAAAAGATACCAAAGATGAAAGTCGATGTCCAAAACAGCGGAGTGGATAAAGATGGTATGGAACATAGAACAATCGGACGTTATATGCTCTACGCTATGTGTATTGCCTGTTTCATGTCATTGTGATAATTATTCTACGGACAGCGGTTGCATGGGGCGATCGTTTGTACAGGGTGGCATTCTACAGGAGAGTAGCTCTCGATGAAACTTTTGGCGTACAATGGAGAAAAGGACCTGGCTTCGCTGCCGGAGCTCTCTGAAGCGATCAGCTCGAAGGATCCGGAGGTCGTGGCTGATGCGCTTGTCGCATGGATCGTCAACTTGGGCAACGAGTTGCGTACCCACGGCGGCGAAGAACAGGTGCTCCGCGTAATACTGGATACGGCGCATGCAATCACTCCGCGTGGTAAGGGTCTGTCCAAGAGTACTCCGAAGTACTTGGATGATAGCCTCAAGACCTTGAGGACGGGAAATGGCGGTCTTGGTGCTCCCTTTGTAGCCGCTCTTCGTCGGTCGATCATGGAGTTCATGACCGCGGCTATGTATTTCTGAAGCTTCCGCCTCTCGCCGTGACCCAAGCGATCCTCGCCGCAGTCCGGCTCTTTTTTTTACACGCAGGCAGGAGAACGATAGCAAATGGCAAATAGCAAATAACAAGAGCAACTAGGCAACTCTTGTTATTTGCTATTTGATATTTGTCATTTAAAAAAAGATCTCGTACCTTTAGCTCAGGTCGAGGCTGGGAGAGGAGTTGTCTTTGCCTTTCGCATCAGCGTTGTCGCCGTCAGCTTTGTCGACGGTCGACTTTACTCGGTCGTAGATTGAGATGCTGTCGGGGCGCAGAAAGTGCGGTACGGTTTCCGGTACGGCGTCGCAGTTTCCATTTTTCAGACTGTAGATGGCCAAAAAGCCGCAGCCGCAGATGGAGCAGAAACAACCGATGAAACCGTCTTCCTTGGTTTTGCTCGTGCCCCATGCCATGAACGGAAATTCGTCCGTCCCGCAGTTTACGCAGAGCCGTACGTCGGCATCTGATTCGAAATTGCCGTTCCCGCCTGCTGAGCGCCTGAACTCGTCGTCGTCAGCGATCTCCGTGCAACGATAGCCTGCGAGTTTCATTTGCTCGATCGGCTCCATGTCGCGCACGTCAACCGGCTTTGGCTCTTCGAACGGCGGAAGTGAGATGGCGAGGTCGGGAAGTCTTGGAGTAACCTCGGAACTCTTTCCGGGTGTTTCGTCCGGTTCTTCTGACGTGCCGCCGAAGCCGTCACTGTCGATTGAGCGCGCGATCCGCCTGATGACAAAGTACACAGCTGCCAGAATCAAGATTGCGAGTGCGATCATGAGATAAACGTTGTTCATGAGTCCTCCTTTCGGACGCTCGGAATTTAGCAGAAAAACGGCAGAAAAGTCAACTTGTCATATAAAATAAAACCCGCCAATAGGCGGGTCTGATGTTTGGAAGCGGCTACTTGTCTTCGGGTACAGACTCCCACACATTGTGGAAATAAGCCGCAGCCCGATCATCTTGTTCTTTTGTTGCATCTTTCGTCACAATTTTTGTTTCCTCAAACCTCTCGGGATGCGCTTCTTTAACATGCTTCCAGCACATGGCTGACATTTCCTTTTCCGTCGCAGTCGTCATTTTAAAGTCGCACGGCCCGCCGAATTGCGCACAAGTGAGCGTTTTCATGTGGGCATTTGGTTAATGAATTAGCGATGTGATGTCTATAAGATTAAGTTAAGCATATTGAGAGATGGAGTCAACAGCGGTTTATCCGTCATTCTTGCTTTAAATACAACAATTTGGTATTCTTCAGGCGCTTCAGTCATACGTACGGAGAGGTACCCAAGAGGCTGAAGGGGGGAGATTGCTAATCTCCTAGGGGGTCTTAAAGCCCCGCGAGGGTTCGAATCCCTCTCTCTCCGCCATGCACCGTATGGTGCATAGCTCCGCCACATGCTGACGGGGCTGTGCATCTTACGGTGCTTTATTATTCCGCATTCACAAACTCCATCTTCATCTGGTTGGATTTTTGAAACACGTGCATCTTGTCCATGGCGGAAGAGGCGAGCGCGGCGAAGGCTTCGTAAAAATCCAATTCTTGCGTTGTGATAAATTTTTTCTTGGCAAACTCAAAATGAATGCAGCCTTTAAGCTGGCTTTTGGAAGTCAAAGGCAAAAACAAATTGTAGCGTTCTGCGTTCATGCCAAAAAAGCCAGGCATTTGATCTGCCGTAAATGCTCCCTGGACGCGCGTTTTATTCTTGATGAGCGGATAAAGCGGGATGCATCCGGCGGCGTCAATTGATAATTTATTTTTCATCGAGACGGAGTAGCCGGCGGACTGCAACAGATTCAAGGAATTGTCGTGGCGTCTGTATTCGTAAAATGAAACTGTTTTGGCTTGCGAAAGTTTTAACGCGGATCTGACGATGTATTGAGTTACTTCGCTCGTCTCTTTGCAGCCGTTCATCTTGTTCATGTCGAGCAGGATGGAAACTTTACGGTTTGTGACGCCCAGATGCTTGTAAGAATCCAGGAGTCTTTCTTCCATCAGCCGCCTTTCTGTGACGTCAACAAAGCTCATTAAAACGCCGGCCGGTTTTCCGTTCTCGTCGTTTACGCGCTGCACCGACCAATCCCAATAAGTGATACCGCGTTCGGGATTGAGTTTATAAATAAAGGGTTTTGAATAGCCGACATAGGGGATTCCGGTTTTTAAAACATTCAGCAAGATCTCTTGATTGCCTCGATCCGGAAAAAGATCGGAATGTTTTTTACCCACATAAAAATCCGGCTCGCGTTTGTCTTTTTCCGCATACGCCCGATTGACACGGATAAAATTCAGATCTTTATCCAAATAAGCCAGCAAGATGTTCATGGTTCCGAAAAATTTTTCCAGCAGTTCGTTGTTTTTTACAAGTTCCGTCTCGACGGAGATCTCTTTAATGCTGGCACCGATGGTTTCGGATATCTGTTCCAAAAAACGTATTCTTTCTTCGTTGATTATATTTTTTGCTTTGTCCGCAACATGAATCACGCCAAAAATTCTGTTGTTGAATTTGATCGGTATGGATGCCTGCGACCCGAATTCGGAAAGAGGCGGTGCTTCATGAAAAAGGTGCTGCCACTGTTTGGCCGTAAAACCCGCGTTGCATTCTTTGTCGCCTCGTCTGTCAAAAAGTTTTAAGCCCGCAATTTCGCATCCGCTCCAGACCTTAAGTTGTTCGGCGATACTGTGAATATAGTTTTCCAAACTCAGGTTTTTATTGTGCAGCTTAAAAAGCCAATCATTTGCCCTTAGCAATCTTTCGTCGCGTCTGCGATCCGTTATGTCGCTTATAATTCCGAGTATGGCAGGGGAGCTGTTATAATCTACCAAGGCGCCGCGAAAAGCTGCGGTCAAGATTCTGCCGTCCGCGCGCAAAATTTTAAGTTCGCAATTTGAATCTCTGCCTTCTTTAAAAACAGACGCCAGTCGTTTTTTAATGTCGGATCTTGTATCCTTTGGAACAAAATCCAGCACATCCCTGCCGATCAAATCTTTTGAATAGGCGAGGCCGAATAATTTTGCGCAGGCACGGTTTACATTGGAGATCTTTTTTTCGGTAATTACAACATGCGGTTCAGGCGAGAACATAAAAAGTTTCATGCCCGCATCGCCTTGGTTTGCGGCCAGCGTAACGCGGTGCGCGTTGGGAGATTTGGCTTTCATACGCGTTTGTAAAATTTATGGCAAGCCTTGCCGTATTGAATCTTGTCATGCATGTCCTGCGTGCGAATTTGGATTTCCGTAGGGTGTCCTTTGTGGATTATCGTAAGATGGATGGAGCGGTAGCCGTTTTCTTTTGGGATTGCGATGTAATCTTTGATGCGTCCCGAAAGCGCGGGAAAACTTTTCAGTATGACGCCCATTGCCCTATAGCAATCCTCGGTGTTTTTTGTGATGATGCGTATGCCTATCGTATCCAGCACTTGTGAAAAAAGAATATTTTTTTTGATGATTTTTTGATGGATGCTGTATATTGTTTTTAACCGTGAGGAAATATCCGCGTCAATCCCGTTTTGATACAGTAGTTGGCTGAAGTGTTCAACGAATTTGTTTTGACTGGCAAGATATTGTTTTTGCGTATATTTAAGCAGCGATTTGTAATGTCCGAATGTCTTGGGCTCCATGAGCTCAAAGAGCGGATCTTCCAATTTTGTTTTAAGTTCGTTTACATCAAGCTTGTTCAGCAGTTTGGACGAATAAAACGCCCTCTTTTTACTCATCCATTTTTTTGCTTCGGCGCAGTTTTTCTTATTTAATATTGCTTCGCAATTAAGAAGATAAAAAATTATTATGTTTTGCAATCGTTTAAAATTTACGAACACGCTTTCATCTATGTCCTGCAAACGATCTAAGCCGGTAAGAATTGATTTGACCTTTGTGTCTTTTATCGGCGCGGTTTCCGTATGGCCAAAGGGATCGTAGATCAAAGACGCGGACAACAGAGCGCTGTCTTCTGAGTATAATTTTAATTTTTCGCGTACCTCCTTGTTTATTTCTGCTTTGTGGCGAATGCGCGCTTGCACGACTCTGCCAGAGGTTTTAATTGCCGGCATATTCTGGGTAACATTATCAAACGCGTATTTTACATAGCGTCAGTATTTTGCACGGTTGTATCTTCTAAATGGTGACCCTAACCGTACAATCCGTCAAGTGGACGAATATGTTGGCTAGAATCCCGTTTGATAAATCCTTGCGGCTTTGCCTTTTGTCCAGAATGGACGCTTGGCCATTATCAAGCGTCTATCGTGCAAAAAGAACTGCTTATATGCGCGTAAAATATCCAAATGCATGCGCCATCTTTGAACAGTGCCGCGCAATATTCCGTGTTTGCTTTCTTTGACGGTTTGATCTAATCCGGGGAAAACGCGATATTTTATGTTACTGCAAAAATACGACGCGAATGCGTTTAGTCCGGCTTCGATTCTATAGCCTTGTTTGTAGTATTCCGGAAGTTTGCGCCAGAGCGATTTTGTCAGTGCCCGCTGACCCTCCAGAATGGGAATATATTTATTTAAACGATGAAGCGCATATAAAGTCCTCGGCCTTAAAGCTATCGACATATCCGCTTGCCGCATCAAAACCGGCATAACCGTCTCCATCACGATTTTTTTGTTCAAGCCCTTCAAATCAGCATCGCAAAAAAAGATGCATTGGTTTTTTGCGAGTTTGACGCCGATGTCCATCGCTTTGCCCTTGCCTTTATTTACGGTCAGTCTGTGGCACTCGACCGGATATTTGGTAACGGCCTTGAGCGCACCGTCGCGGGAACCATCGTCAATGACTATAATTTGGTTAAAACATTTACAGTGAATGAGCACTTCCAAAACCACACCAATGCGTTTGGCTTCGTTATAAGCCGGCACGATGGCCGTCGCAAACAAAGCGGACATATCTCGCTTGCATCAAGTCGTGCATAATTAACATTTGGCATCTATTTTAACCTTATTACCCATCTGTTATAAAAGCAAGCAAAAAAAGAGCCTCCGAGAGCGTCGGCGGCACGTGATCAGTCTGCTCTGAACAGGAGATAAAGTGCGGTTCCCATGTCCTGCACTTCGATGGGTTTTGGCAGCGTGCCGTTAAAACCCTTGAGGATGTAATCGGCGGCATTTTCGCGGAACATATTCCCGCTTGTTGCGATGGCGAGAATGTGCGGATCGGTGCAACGCAGCTCGTGCAATACATCCGTGCCGCTCATCTGGTCCGGGATGAACTCGTCGAGAATCACCGCGTCGAAACGCCTTCCGTCTTTGTAAGCTTCGCGGAAGACGCGGATCGCTTCTTCGCTGTTAGTCACGATCACAGGGTCGTATCCCAGGCATTCGATGTAGGCTTGGTAGATCGAGATAAGCATGTCCTCGTCGTCCAGTATCAGAATACTCTTTTTGCCTTTGTTCATTGCCGAGCTCCCTCCCTGATGAATGTACGAGATGCATAGGTTTTTAGATCTCGCGCACAAGAATGTCAAATAAAAAAATCCGAGAGTCTCGGATCAGGCCTGCGGCCAAAGTTCGCGGCCGATAAGGTTGCAAAGTTCGGCTGCGCCGGCGAGAAGCGTCAACTGCTGCAGAGCGGTGTCGACGTTATGCGGCGAGAGTTCGAGCGAAACGCGCGGGCTGTTGGCGCAGGTGCTCAATGAGCAATCATGTATAGCTGGAACGGAGAGATGTAGGTTTTCCGGTCCCAAGAGCTCCGCGCTGCACGCGCCTGCTATACGTCTGCTTCTACTCATGTGCCCATGAGCCGACTCCATGACCGCGGAAACTTTTTCAAGATGCAGAGTGTGCTGAATGGATAAATGCGTCCATTGAGAGGCTGCGGGAGACAGGCTCAGGAAAATTGGAAACTCCCGCGGTTCTGTTTTGATGGCCATCTCCAGCACGGCAACCTGCAGGTTTTTCAGGTCCCCCCGCTTGCTTGCCATATTCAGCATCTTGAACAAAAGACACATTGTTGCCGCTGTTGCCAATCCGGTTGCAGAGCCTTTTATCAGCGCGTAGCCATCGGCGTCTTCCGGAAAGATGACGGGCAGGCGACAGCGCCACATGCGGCCTTCTTCGTGTTCCTGGCAAGTGCACAATGTTCCAAAGCCCCACGCGCCAAGTTGGGAGTTGTTAAACTCTGGCGGGTCGGCGATTCCGTCGAACCATTTTTTTAGAACCGGCTTCTCGTCGACCAATGAACGGACGAAGTGAGCGGTCTCGGATGAAGCAATCACGCAAACGGAGCAATCTGAAGCGTCAAAAAGTACTTTGTACCACGCAGTGACGTTTTTATCTAAACTGAACATGATGCCCCCCCTTTGTTGACTAACAAAATTCAGTGTAGCCCTAACCAAAAATTTAGTCCAGTTAGTTTTTGTGTCTGGCGCGGTGCGGTTTCATTGGTATTTGCGCCAAGGATAAAACCTTGCCGGGTTGATGCCGCACTAAAAGCAGATAGACTATCCAAGTCAAAAAAATTGGCGTTGCCCCGATGACAATCGTCCAAGTGGGGCCGACGAGTCCGTAGAGGATCCCGGCTGCTATCGGACCGATAGCCCAGCCGAGATCTTGAAAAAGATAGATGACTCCGGAAACTTTTCCGTCGTTTGCATGATTTTTATCCAGAGCATGCAACCATGACCAAAGCGAGATTTCCGACATTTCGTCTCCTGTCGTCGCGACAAAGCCCAAAAGTAAAAATAGCCAGCCAAAATTAAATCCTAAAAACATTCCGGAAACGGAAAAAAGCAAAAGTCCTAAAAATACCAAAAGACGTTTGTTAAATTTATCCGCCAGGTTGCCGAGCATAAAGCCAAGGACGACGATTGCAAAATCGAAAATGCCCAGTCCGATGCCCAACATGCCTGCATTGATTTGATGTGCGATTACGAGAGGTACGACAAACCAAATAACCGAGTAAAAAATAGAACCGGTCAGATTGGTCAGTAATAACATCCCGCTCGCCGGATTGAGTTTTGAAATTGTAGCAAGCAAAGTCGGCAGATAATTTCTGCGGATAAAATGATGCTGCGAAGGATGCTTAATCTCCGCATGAACGGAATTAACATCCTTTGGACTAAAGGCGAGTGCCAACAAAGCCAGTAAAAGCGGTATGAAAATTATCCAGCCGATTTGTTGCGGCGCGAGCAATATTACAAACGGCAATATGGCGCTCGAAAAAACAACGCCAAGCGATCCAAAGATATCGCGCATTGAGATCATTCTGCCGGAGTTTTTCTTGTCTGTATGCGAAAGAATATAAGCGCTCACGCCCGGGCCAAAAAACAACCAGCCGAACGTGCTCATCAGCAAACTGATTATAAACGTCACTTCCGTCAAACCAAACATGTAACTGACGGCTGCAAATAAAAAGATAAAAGTCGTCAGTTTCAATAAACGCCTATAACCAAAACGATCCAATAAAAATCCGGCCGGCACATCCAGCACGAGTTGGATCAAAGAACCGCCGCCCATTAAAAGACCGACCAGCCAAAGCGGCATCAGCCTCTCGCCGAGAGGGGAGATGAGCGAGTAATGCAACCCGCCGCTTAATTTAAAGAAAACAAGAAAAATCCAAAAAGGCAAAAACTTCCACAAAACATTCTTTGTTTTTTTCATAACATGCGAATATTTTAACATGTCCGTGAGGGCGGTGCCACGTGAATCCCATTGTCGGAGCCCCGTAAAGCGCGAAACTATTTTGATCTATGCGCCACGGGGCACGTAAAAATCCCAGTTGTCACTGGGATTTTTACGTGGTGCGACCGAGACGATTTGAACGTCTGACCTCCTCCTTCGCAGGGAGGCGCTCTATCCAGCTGAGCTACGGCCGCAAAAACAATTATGAATTAAAAATTATGAATTATGAATTACAAGCACAATCATTCTTAATTCTTAATTTCCTTTTATATCCTAAGCAGTCGGCCTACAATATCAGAGAAATGCTCATCGCGCAAGACCAGATTCTCGGGCAGGTATTTGAGTAAATGCTCGCGGATGGCGATTGGGTCCTCGTCTTGCAAAAAGACCTTTAACCTGGGTTTTGGGCTGAATTTACGCTCAATATAGAGGACTTTTGTAAAAGGGGGATGATAGATGATGGAAAAGTTAAAAAGCTTGTCAAAAGGCACGAACTGGCCGTCCACGACAACGCCGTTTTGCCCTATTTGGACCAGGATGTTTTTAGGCTCGTCATTGCCAGCTAAAATCAAGACAACCGCGCTGATTAGCATGATCAAACCAAACAAAAAATTACCCGACCAGATGCCGTAAACAACGCAAGCCAGAGTCACCAGGCTGACAATCAAATACCAATTGGAAGTCCTTGGATGATGCTCATGCTCCGGCGTTTCCCACACAAAAAGATCCTGCGATTCCGCAAGTTGGCGCAATGTCTCGGGCGTATAGGCCATATGGGGGATTATAGCACAATTAACGTACTTAACGTACATAGCGTACCTAACGTACTTAACGTCCCACGTCGCTCGTCCAACGTCCCACGTCATGACGAGGGGTGCAATTGCTAAATGGTACATCGCGCATCCGTATGTTAAGCTAAAGTCACTATGAACGAAAAATTTCCCACGCCAAAACCCCCGGTGGAACCAAGTGAAGATTTAAAGAAACAGCTTTCGGAAGAGCAGGCGGCTCAAGCTGCGGCCTTTTTAGAAGATTATCCGGAAACAGTGGTCACGCCCGAGAATCGGAGAAGCTGCGAGGCGGAGATCGCGGAATTCGAATCTTTAGTGTCTGCTTTTGAGGTGGAACATTCTCTCGAAGCGCTCACGGCAATAGTCGATCTCACGCCCGAGCAGGCGGCAACACACTCCATAAGACAGCCGGCGAAGTTGGCGCTTAATCCCATAGTCGCACTGCTTAATTCCATAGAGAATAATGTTTCCGAAGCGGAGTTCAACGAACTGAAGGCGCGTTATAAGCGTCTCTCAAGAGCGGTCGGAATAATCAACAAAAACAAAGTCGATCACAATAGATAGTTCGTCTAAATAAGAAAAGACCGAGCATCAGCTCGGTCTTTTCTTATGGCGGAGAGGGCGGGTTTAGTGCCAACTCAGTACAGTGTGCTGAGAACTTTTTTGAAGGTTTGCACGAAGATAATTATGAGGCATGTGGGTCAGGCTGTCCCAAACTGAATATCTTGACAAAAAGCTTAAAATAGAGTATTTTCCATTCAAACAAAAGGAGCGAGTGAATGATCAAAACATGTACTTTTCTGTTGTGCCAACAGTACCCTTCGGCGTCAGGGTACTTCGCACTGTGGGAAACCGACGGAATGTCCGAGCAGGTAACGCAGACCGATGAAACCCATGTACGTGTGACCGTCACCGAAGGTCAGTACCTTTTCCTTTTACAGGAGCAACCCGGGGAGCAATACGAAGGGTCTTCGATGCTTATGCGAGTGCCAGTCGGCGAAGCCTTCGAGACATTCAAAGAACTGGCGGAGCGGGAGGCGGGTCAACCTGTCTACGATCGAATCAGCGGCTACAAGAACGGCCCGCGGTTCGGTGGCGGACCGTACGATTACACGAACGGTTTCGACGGTGGGTGGCTGAAGCAACTTGCGGTTCGGACGTGGAGCGAAAGCGAAAATCCGTATCCCACAAATCTACAAGAAGCGATTGAGCTTCTCCGATGAGGACGTGTCCGCTGGATGAGTCCTCTTTCTTTTTCCAAATATAAAAGCGACCCACCTGGGTCGCTTTTATCTGGCGGAGAGGGCGGGATTCGAACTCGCGGTGACCTTGCGGCCACGCCGGATTTCAAGTCCGGTGCATTAGACCACTCTGCCACCTCTCCTTGTTCAGTTAACAATTAACAAATTACAATTAACAATTTCCAAATATCAGAAGAATTGTTATTTGTTAATTATATGCCCGCCAGTTTAGCCTAAAAGTTTGTGGCTGTCGAGGGGGTGTCAGGGAGAAGGCTCCTCAAATAACCCCTTGATATCATCCCAAGTAAGCGCGCCTAGCGCCTCGCCGTTTTCGGCCATGAGCGCATCAAAGAGTTTGCGCTTGCGATCTTGCAGGGCGAGGACGCGCTCTTCGATCGTTCCTTTGGTGATCAATTTGTAGACGTTGACTGTTTTGCGCTGGCCGATGCGGTGGGCGCGGTCCGCGGCTTGGTTTTCGGCCATTGGATTCCACCACGGATCGAATAGAATGACGGTGTCCGCGGCAGTCAGAGTCAAACCCACGCCGCCGGCTTTGAGACTTAATAGAAAAATATGTGTGTTGGGATCTTCGTTGAAAATCTTTATTTGTTTTGCGCGATCGTTGGTTTTACCTTCAATCGTGCAATGGCCGATTTTCTTGTCGTCCAAGCTTGTGCGGATAATATCCAACATGCTGGTAAACGCGCTGAACAAAAGAACTTTGTGTCCGCCCTCAATCGCCTCGTCGATAATTTCCATGGCAGTCGGCATTTTGCCGGATAAATCAGGATCGCGTTTGGCTTGTTTTAAAACCAGTGCAGGATGATTGCAGATTTGGCGCAGGCGCATCAAAGCGGTAAGAATCTCTATCTGCGAACGCTTGAATCCTTTGCGTTCGACGGCTGTAAAAACATCGCGGCGCACGGCTTCCATTGTTTGCGTGTAAAGCACTAGCTGCTCGGGGGTAAGTGCGCAGGTGCGAATTTGTTCGATTTTAGGCGGCAGGTCTTTAAGCTCTGAAGTTTTTGTCCTGCGCAAAATAAAGGGTCGAATTTTTGCGCGCAAGGAATCAATCGCATCGTTGTTTTTATTTTCTTGAATCGGACGCTGATAACGCGTACGGAAAGTTTTTTTGTCGCTTAAAAAACCGGGCATCAAAAAATCAAAGATGGACCACAGCTCGTGCACGCCGTTCTCAAACGGCGTTCCGGTCAGCGCCAGGCGATATGCGGCGCTGACGCATTTAACGGCCTGTGCAGTTTCGCTTTCGCTGTTTTTGATATATTGAGCTTCGTCCAAAATGCAATATTTGAATTCGATTTTTTCACTTAGATAAGTTTTGATGTCGCGTAAAAGCAGGGGATAGGACGTTACGATTACGTCCGCGTCTTGCACTTTTCCGATAAGCGACGTGCGTTCCGCTGCCGTGCCTTGAACGGCCATAATGCGCAATTGGGGAGTAAAGTTTTTCGCTTCGGCAATCCAAACGTCGATCAAAGTTTTTGGGCAAATGACGATTGACGGGCGTTTAGGCTCGTCCGTTTTATTCGGCATGGACAAAAGAGTCAGCGCCTGCAAGGTTTTGCCAAGCCCCATGTCGTCCGCGAGAATTCCGCCAAAGTGATACTTTTGTAAAAACACGCCCCACTCGACTCCGCGTTCTTGGTACGGGCGCAAAACTGATTTCAAGTCTTTAGGCAGTTTGACTCGTTCAACCGGCTTTCCTTCGTGCGCTTCGTCCACAAAAGTTTTTACGTAACGGTCCATTGTCGTCAATCTGCTCGCTCCTATGTTTTCGATGAGATGCAACATTTCCGGAACGCGAAAAAGTTTGGTGCGAAAAGCGCCGTCTTTTGTGGATGATGCGCCTTTTAAAAAATCCAACCAGGCGCTTACATCGCCCAGGTTTCCGAGATTGACGAACGAGCCGTCATCTCGTCTTATGTAAGATTTACCTTGCGCCACCATCTCTTCCAGCTGCTGCAAACTGAATTTGAATTGCGCGCAGTGCCAATCCACTTCGAAATCCAAAAAATCGATTCCAGAAGACGAAGTTTTCCAATCGGTTTCCACGTCCTCCTCGTCGATGAACATCAAATGTTCGGCTGTAGGGTCGATCTGCACTTCGTATGCATTGGCCAAATCTTGAAAATTGTATTTAACGAATTTATAAATCGCGTCTCCCTGCAATTCGAAAATTTGATTTCGACTCGGCTGAACACCGCAAGCATGCCGCAAATTTTGTTCGCAAAACCATTCCGCATCCCAATCCCTATCGATATGAAAAACAACTTGTCGGCCGGTCGCTGTCTCTTCTCCGTCTTCAGCATCTCTTGCAGGCGTTTCTTCTGATCCGACTATTACGGCATGCGGACCGTACAAAGCCTCCGGTTTGATGGATAAAGTGTCGGTTTTGCGATCGTATGCAATGGATATGCGTATGCTGTCCAGACGATGCATGCGTAAAATCGGTTTGTTCACCCCGTTGCTTTGTGAATGATGATCAGCGCTATCATCCGCACCGGATTGCATTTGCGCCAAAGCGAGTTTGGACGCGAGTTGCTGTATCACTTTGTCCGTCACGTCCGCATGGTTGGTTTTTAAAAATCGCGCAAGCAATGTCGTCATCTCCGGAGTTGGTTGAATCGTGGGCGTCGGTTCGGGCATGTGTTTGGCATAATCCATAAACGCAAAACCAACCGCAACCGCGTGTTTGCACATCCCGCCCCAATCGTAAGGGCAGGAACATGACCAGACGATGACTGCGTTGCGGGCAGGATCGAGATCTACGGAAGTTCGATAACGCCTCGTCCCATGAACGGTCGCCGTAACGCGCAGCGCAGTTCCGCTTGTCGGGTCAACTTCCAATTGCCTAACTTTTCCCTCCTCAAGATACCGCTTACCGCGGCTTAATCTCTCTTCATCGGCATGCGCGCGCAACGCAAGAGTGGTAAATGGCATGGTAAAGTAGCTTAACACAATGTTGATATATTTGATATCTACGACATTTTTTGTTACAAGTCCGATTAAAAAAATCAGGCCTAGTGGCCTGGGGAGTCGCTCGATAGGGTGGAGACGACGGTCAAGAAAGGGCGAGCTTAAGGATTTTGGAGATGGTGATGATGAGCGCGACGGTGAAGACGAAGTGGGCTGCGATCCAACGGGCTTTCATGTGCACTCCTTGTTAGGCGGTTTGCACAAAAGAATAGCAGAACTTTTCGTCATCGTCCATTCATTTGGAAAGAATGATCGAACTCACAAAAAAATCACCCGCCTGAACAGTGGTGTTCAGGCGGGCTAGGTAACAGCCGACGGTTTAGCGCCGGGCTGCGTTGCGCGCCGGGTGGATGGCACGCGGTTGCTGCGGCTGGTGCTCCGCAGGGATGGGGGCGACTACGCTGATGAGGGCGAGGCGGAATCCGGGTTTTTGAGCCTTGGGCGGCTTTCCCGCTATCATGCAGTAATACCAGCCCTCGGCGATAGGTGACACCTTCTGGACATGTCGGTGGGACACGCTATAGACCACCGTATCGCCGTCGACCCGCATACGTACGCCCCAACTCTGGTGCTGCTCGCTCCAGCTCAAACGCAGCTTGAGCAGAAGGCCTTGCTGGGCGTCTTCCTCGCGGCATTTGATCTCCTGTCGGCGCGCTTCCTCGACGGACGCGGCGACCAGTTCATCAACCTCGACTTTGCCGGCGGAGCGGAGGTTGTCCGTGTCCACCATAAGTCCGAAGCGCGGACTGTAGTCGTCGGTGCATATCAGAGTGAAGGCCGTCTTGTAGTCGATTCTGATATGACCTATCTCGCGGGCGTTGGGACTTCGGCCGTGCTCCCAGGTTCCGCAACGCGGCAAGCAATCCTTGCCGGCGAACAGGTCCTTGATTGCTTGGGGCAAGTCCTTGTCGTGTTGGCTCCAGTGCTTATCCTGGCAGTTGCAGGCGACCGGAGCCTGTCCGTAGACGAGCAGTTGCTCTAGGAAATCATCGCTGTATGTGACGACTGCGTCGCAGAGCGGACACTTGGACAAGTGCTTGGAAAGCACGCCACGCGCCGTCTCCAGCCAATCGTTCTCCATCATGCGATCCCAGAGCTTCTCGTACAGGATATCGAGATCCTGCAGCAGGGTCAGCGTCGCCGCAGCTAGCTCGTCGAACTTGGGGACCTCGGAGATGTAATCCTCGATGTCCCGACCGATGACGGCGTACCAGCAGTTGTCGAAACGTTGTCTCGCTTCCGGCAGGTAGTGTGAGAGCTGCCGGCAGACAAGCGATTTCTGCAGCTTGGAAGCTGACGAGAAGCTGCTCTCGCAGTACTTTTGCGCCTCACCTTGCGCGAGACGCTGGCGTTCCGCGACTTGCCTGTCGGCGAAGTACTTCTGGTACTCGGCTTGCTTCGCTTCGGCTTCTTCGAGCGTATTGCAGAACCGGTAGTACGCCGACCGCCACTCGCAGTGGAAGTAGGCGTACTTGAGCAGCCGCTCGTGGCAGTGCGGGCAGTCGCCGTAGTGGCGTTCCAGCATGTCCGGGAAGGTCTGTGCCAAGATGTCCTTCTGGAAATCAGGGAAGCGCGGCGTCTCGTGAAAGCCGGCATCCCAGATGGAAGCATGCAGCTTATCGCACACGTCGTCTTCCGTGCAGATGATCCAGCCTTGGCCTTGATTGAGTACGCGATAGACGGTGAACGGCGCGCCGTTCACCGGTGTGATGACTCTGGCATTGGGCGCTGGGATCAACTTTAGCCGCAACATTATGCGTACATGGCGTGCGTCTCCCATGAGCCACGCTTGACCCTCAGAGCTTTCAACCCAGAGATCGCAGTTGGCCTGGCGCAACGCGGTCTCGCGGTCCAGATGCCAGACCCAGTGTGAGGTCGAGGCTGGAGAAAGGAATGGACCGGTGACGCCATAGAACATGGTCTTTACCCCATAGGCGTAGACAGGCTGTCCATCTTCATCCTGGCCGATCTCCACAGTCTTAATGGGTTCGGTCGGCGTGGGCACGAAGTCTCCGCTTTTCGGTCCGGTATGAGAGTAGTAGAATCGTACCAACATGCTCTGCTTGTCCATGAAGCCCTCCTTGGGCGGTCTGTGAAGCCGAGATTTCGGCGGTTGTTAAGATAAGAAGAACGAATGCTGCAATTTAGCAAAAAAAGAGGATTTTGTCAATCCTTCGGAGCGTGCTATCTTATTGAAAGAAAGGGTTATTTTTACCCGAAATATGCTCGCCTGGCAGGATCCCGTCACTTACATCCACGGCCTTACCGCCCAGCAAAGGCGGGTTTTGAAAGCGTTGGAAGTTGAGACTGTCGGCGATCTGCTTTCGATCTTGCCGCGACGTTACGACGATTATTCCAATTTGGTTAAGATTGCAGAGTTGCCGATCGGCGAGCCTGTGACGCTTAAAGTTAAAATCAAGACGCTCAATAAGATGCCGACTTTTAGGCGGCGCATCGTCATCATCAGGGGAGTACTGGAAGATGAGACCGGTTCGATCTCCGTCACTTGGTTCAATCAGCCGTGGATGCTTGAACAATTAAAGTCCGGCGATGAGATTTACGTTTCAGGCGCAGCGCGCAGACATCCGCGATTTGGTTTGGGTTTTTCGAGTCCGCTTTGGGAGCCTGCAACTACAGAGACTTTGGCGGCCGGCAACATTGCGCCGGTTTATCCGTTGATCGGGCAGGTGACGCAAAAAACTTTGCGTAAAATAATGAAAGCCGCAGTCGAAGATTTGAACGTTGTGGAAGATGTGATGCCGCCAAAAGTCGTCGAAGAGCAGAATCTGCCGAGCCTGCTCGAGGCTTTGCGTCTGGTCCATCGTCCATCCTCGCAAGAGGATGCGGAACGCGGCCGCCGCCGTTTTGTGTTTGATGAAGTCCTTTTCTATCAACTAGCTTTGCGGCTCGCTCGAAATCTTGCGGATCACGGCGGCGCGCCGCAAATAAAATTTGACGAAAAATTTGCAAAGAAGTTCGTCGCCGGTTTGCCGTTCGAGCTGACTGCCGATCAAAAACGTGCAGCATGGGCGACGTTTCAAGACATGTCGCAAGGACGTCCTATGCGTCGTCTTGTGCAGGGTGATGTTGGTTCCGGCAAAACAGTTGTGGCGGCTTTTTGTGCAGCAATGGTTTATCGCAGTGATCTTTCGACGGCGTTTATGGCGCCGACGGACATTTTGGCAAAACAACACGCTTTGACTTTGCAAAGATTTTTTAAGCCTTACAACATTCCTATCCTGCTCATAACATCGTCAACTCGATATGTTGTCGAGGGCGGGGAAGAAGTCAAACTGACAGTCAAAGAGGCAAAAGAACGACTATCTCGCGGAAGAGTCGTCGCCATTGGTACTCATGCGCTTTTGGAACGCGAACAATATCCTGCTGATCTTGCGCTCGCGATAGTCGACGAACAGCATCGTTTTGGAGTTGCGCAACGCGAGGCGCTGACTGTTCTTGAGCGTCCGGACGCAGTAGTGCCTCATCTGCTTTCGATGACGGCCACTCCGATTCCGCGCTCGCTGGCATTGACGCTGATGGGGGATTTGGAAGTTTCTGTCATCCGCACAAAACCCGCAGGACGTTTGCCTATCATGACAAAAACATTGGTCGGCGAAGCCGGACGCGAACTGGCGTATCGCGCCATGAAAGATGCGATCAAGCGCGGCGAACAGGCATTTATCGTCTGTCCGCTTATTGATCCGTCCGACAAGTTGGGTTCCAAAAGCGTCGAAGAGGAATTGCGGCGTTTACGCATTGGACCGCTTAAAGACGTCAAACTTTTATCTCTGCATGGCAAGATGTCAGCCGCGGAAAAAGATCAGGCCATGAATGATTTTAAAGAAGGGAAGGCGGATGTTTTAATTGCGACGACTGTCGTGGAAGTCGGCGTCGACATCCCTAATGCAACAATCATGCTCATCGAAAGCGCAGAACGTTTTGGTTTAGCACAGCTTCATCAACTTCGCGGACGCATCGGCAGATCTGACAAACGGTGCACTTGTTTTCTTGTTGCGACTGACGAAGATGCGAATCTCTCCCGTTTAAAAGTCCTCGAGCGCTCGAACGATGGTTTTGTTATCGCCGAAGAAGATCTGAAAATCCGCGGCAGCGGAAATGTTTTGGGTTACGAACAAAGCGGCAGGGGAATATTCAAATACGCGCGTCCCGAAGACGTTGCAGTTATGGCGCAAGCGCGCGACGTTGCATCGCAAATTCTTAAAGAAGATCCGTTACTGCAAAGTAACGACAAGCTCCGCGAACGTGCAGAGTTTATAAGAAATACGGCGCATGGGGAATGAGGTGGTTGTTCCGTGTTATAGCCTAACTCACCCTGCCCTCTCTTACCCAAGAGAGGGTTCTGAAAAACTAAGCAACTCGAGTATGATGAGGTTCTCTCTCTTGGGTAAGAGAGAGCTAGAGTGAGTTAGGCCAGCGCCTCTCTCACCGTCTTGCACTGTACGACTTCTATTCCGCTAATTGTTGCGGTCTTGATTGTTGGACAAATAACCGTCGTGAATCCCATTTTGATTATTTCTTTTATTCTCAACTCCGGCAGCGCAACCGGTCTAAGCTCGCCGGTGAGTCCGATCTCGCCGAAGTACGCCGTCTTTGCGTTGAGAGGTTTATTTTTGACGGCACTCGCGATCGCTGCAGCTAAAGCTAAATCAGCCCCCGGATCACGCACAGAAAGTCCTCCGGCAACATTTGCGTAAACATCTTTGTCGTAGACTGATACGCCGGCGTGTCTCGTTAAAACTGCGAGCATCATGTTGAGTCTCGCTGCGTCGAATCCTGTCGACTTTCTAACAGGCGCGCTGTAGCCTGCGGCTGTCACGAGCGCTTGAAGTTCAACCAGTAGAGGTCGACGCCCTTCCAGCACGCAACCGACCGCAGAGCCGGGAACTGCGGTGTGCGTGTCCAAAAGCGCCAGCGACGGGTTGGTGATAATATGCAAGCCGTCTTCTTGCATGTCAAAAAGCGCAGTCTCGTCCGTCGAACCAAAACGATGTTTGATAACTCGCAAAACTCTAAAGCGATGCAGTTTGTCTCCTTCGAGAGAAAGGACAGTGTCTACAACATGCTCAAGGACTCTTGGACCGGCTATTTCGCCGTCTTTTGTAACTTGTCCGACGAGAATGACGGGGACGCCCGTTTTTTTTGCCGTCTGCGTCAAAATTGCGGCGCAAGCTTTGACTTGCGATACGCTGCCCGCTTCGCCCGAGGCTTGCTCGGTAGTTAGACTTTGTATCGAGTCGATAATCGCAAGGTCGGGTTTTTCGGCTTCCAACGTAGCGGCGATTATATCCGCACGGGTGTCATCAAGATAAGACAGGCTTGATGGCGTGCTTTGAGATAAACGCGAAAGTCGTATGTTTATTTGCGTCGGAGATTCTTCGCCAGTCACATAAATCACTTTTTTATCTTTAGAGGTCATCGCGACTGCGACCTGTGAGAGGAGAGTCGACTTTCCCATGCCCGGTTCACCCGCAATCAGCGTAGCCGATCCCGGCACAAGTCCGCCGCCCAGGACGAGGTCGAGGGCGTCGAGACCAGACGACAGACGACAGACGACGGGAGTTTGATTGTTGATTGAATCGAATGATCTTATCGTCCCCGCGGCAGCACGTGATACGTCATGTACGCTATGTACGTCATGCACGTTAGGTACGACCGGTTCCTTCCCGATCGACCCCCAAGCTCCACAACTTAAACAACGCCCGGACCATTTTGGCGATTGGGCGTCGCAGTTAGAGCAGACGTATACGGCGGTTATTTTGGACATTGCGCCTATTGTGTAGCAGGGGAGGGGATTTGTGAAGCGGAGTTACTTGGCGGAACAATGATATTTTGCATCAAATCTAGCGTAGGACGCTATGGCGTATCTGACATGTGAGACTGTCCAAATCGTAAAACATTGATTTCCGGTCGTTGCGCATTTGCCGTGAATGACTCCGTTGGATTCTATTTTATAGCCCTTGGTTGGGGCGCTGATTTTTGATTCATCCACAGGCGAGCAGTTGTGATTGTCTTGCGGGCAGCCGGCGCCTCCGGCTGCTGCTACGGGCAAGCAGGCGGCGATAATAGCCGCGTCCGCTCCCATGGATACCGCTTGAGCAAGCGTTAGATTTTTTTGCGGTATGCATCCATTTGCCAATCGCCATCTTTGAATGTTTGCCGCGCCGATGCCTGCATTGGCCACCGAATCTATGGTGGCGGTTTTTAGTTCAAGACCAGCCAGGTATCCATCCATTTGTGAGTTGTTGATTAAAAGTTCTGCTTTGATCGGCATGCTTTCATAATTTATACTCGACCCGGCAGATACGGGCAGGTCGGTGCCAATGGCCGGCCACTGGCCGGGGAAAGCCTCGCGCAATTTCTTGTCAAATGATTGGCCGTCCCTGACAACCCTTGACCATCCGCTGCATGCGCCAAACATGAATGACTTTTCTTTTTGATTATTTGGCCAACCGTTCCATATCTGCCGTAATCCAGTTTCGTGCTCGCAGAACGCCAGAACATTGCAGGGGTCGGCACCCGCCATTTTTGCACCTTCGGCGATGGCTTCCTCGCTGCTCTTAGGTCCGGTACCCGGTGCTGCATTGTACATGGGTTCTGTGCGAACGGAAAAGAGATCAGAGTTGATGATCGTTAAATGCAACGCATTCATGCTTGCTACATTCGGATTTACATTCGATAAGATGACTACCGCGCCCAAGGTGATGACTAAGCCGATGATTGCGTCGGTTAAAATCTTTTTGCCCTCGCGGACTTTTGCGCCTGTGCCGGAGATGATGTAAAGAAAACCTCCGTACATGATCATGATGGCCGTAGCGATCAAGCTGATGCCGATCAAGAGTTTTTGAAAGGCCTGAACATATTGCGCAAAAATCGGCACGATGATCTCGTTCTCGTCTCTGTAAGGTGCAAAAAAAGTCAATCCGGGAATGTCGATGTTAAGTTTAGCGTCTAAAGTCTTTACGGCGTCGCTCGTCGCAATCGTCCCACGTCCCGCGTCTTGGGAAGTAGGGGAATAGCCGGGAACAGTTGTCAGTTTAAAAGATGCGACGTCAGACGGCTCGTTTAAACACTTGCCGGCAGGAACTTTTTTGCACGGATTGGCGCTTGTGTCCGCGCTGCATGTAGCGTTTTTGAGATCCGCATTTGTCATGTTTTGCAGACTGTCGCAAGATGTGTTGACATCTTTTAAGCAGAACTGTCCGTTTTTGACTTGCGGGTGGGTGCAGATGCAGCAGGATGTTGCTGCCAGAGCGGAACCGGCATAAAAAAATAATATCGACGTCAACAGTGCAATGGACGCGGTTCGGGATGTGGATTTACGCCGCAGAATTTTCATGATTTACAAACGAAGATATGTTTGCGCCGCTTGGATGATCGAAGTGCTGGACGCGCTTTGCGAGGGGAAAACATGCGTGCCGACAAATACGAAAGGCGCGGTATCTATTCCGTCTCCGCGCGCGGTTTGAACTTTTGTTCTCACATAATCGCGGATGTTCTTGTCTTTTCTGCAGGCGTACAACATTCCGTCTTTGTCAGTCAGTTGATCCGTCAGCGACTCAACGTCGCTCATGCCGACTTTGGGCATGTTGATCATCAGGGTATGAGCAATCCATTTGTCGTCCATCAAGCGCGAGCATTCGGAAAACACGGCCGCTTCGAAAGAGGCATCTCCGTCTTTATCTGTTGCGGGAAGATATTGCCATATCAGGCGGATCTTGCCTTTACTTGTCCTTACCCAGGTATCTAAATCTCGTACCAAGACGTTTGATTTTTGATCTGTATAATCGCCGTAAATCACCATGCTGGCGGTGGACGTCATCGATCCGTAAATCAACGCGTCGGTCTGCAAAAACGCCGGCGGCTTGATTTGGCCGTAGGGTACTTTTTTGGGAGTGATCTCATTCATCATCGAGGCGGGAGGCGCACCGCTTAAAAAAAAGTCAGTGCGTGTTTTGTACCAACTCCAGCCCATCGATCCGATCAGCGCCAACCCGGCTACGGCGACGATGATTGCGGCTAAATTATTTTTGGAAAGTAGTTTCATATTTTTTTTGTCATTGCGAGCGTAGTTGGACGGAGCGTGGCAATCTACTGATTCGCCGACCAGATTGCCACGTCGTCGGACTCCTCGCAAAGACAGATGGGGCGTCAGTAGTTCAGATTATAGCTGTAAAGTTTTCCCGTCACTGAATCCGTAAAGATTAACTTGGTTTTATCCTGGCTCAGCATTGGCTGGCTGACCGGATGGTTTTGATCAGGAGTGTTTATCTTTTTAGACATGGCGGTTTTTAAATTGATGTAGTAAATATTGTCCGGTACTTCCGCGAATTTATTTTTGTCATAACCCGCGCCCGCAGGCAAGTCTACCGGCACAGCGCAAAATATTTCGTCATCAGAACTCCAGACGCATTTGTCGGCCCAAGTCATCAAATTTAATTTTTGTCGATTTTTACCAATATCTTGTCCGACGGAATCTACCGCCCAAAGCATCGGTTTACTGCTGTCGTTTGGATGATAAACGCTGTACAACAGTCGTTTGCCGGTTGCTGACCAATTCGGCATAAAGCCGCTGCCTTGGACTGTAAGCGCGTTGTAGCTTTCATGATTTTTGCCAAGCAAATAAACCTGCTCCGCGTTATCCGGTTGCGGCGCTCCGGTGCGGGCAAATGCAACGACTTGGTTGTTTGTTGACCAGCTTGGAATGACCAGATCGGAATTTGCACCCATGTGATAGATGGCAGTCGCATTGTTTCCATCCGGATCGCTGGTTATTAAAAAGCGATTGCCCTCGTCCAAACCAACGCTCTTGGCAATAACTTGATCGTCTTTTGGAGCAAACTGAAAATCCGTCCAGTGGCTTGGCAGCGTTGTTTGCCGGGAATCCGCGAAACTGTAGTAAATATTATTGCCGTCAGGAAACTCCAAGATAGCTTCGTCCGCGGCGTTGCCCCAGTCTATGCTTTGCACGTTAAAAAATTGTTTGTCCGAAAGCAGGGTTAGTGTTCCGTCGCCATTTATTTTATAAAAACGTCCGTCTTCCGGATTGTAATATCTGGTGGAACCGTCCTGTGCGGGGCTGACGGCTTGCGTCACCGCGTCGCGTAACAATGTGACATCTGTCGAGCCTGTAACTGAGCCGGCGGTTTCAGCCGCTCCGCTCGCTGGCAAACCGGCAGAACCTTCTGTCGTGCCGGGAACAACCTCTCCGCGCGGTCCGGATTGTCCCAGTGTTCCGCTGTAATCAGGCGGATTTTGCTCGGCTATAGGGGCGGGGGAGGCGGGTTTAAAAAAGAAATAGTACAGCGCATAACCCGTACCGATTGAAAAGACGATAAAAAAGGCGATAAAGAGTATGCGTTTCGTTTTTTCTGTCAAAGTGATCATAGCCGTATTATATAACGAGCGTCGTTAATCTCAAAATGTTTAATGCCCGAAGATTTTATTAAATACAATCGAAAGCGTAATGCTCCAATGTGCTTGCGCGTAAATGATCAATGTAATGATAACCAAAGGGATCATGCTGGCAGCCAGGCATGAGATGGAAAGTACAATATCCGCGAAGATTACGACTCCGTCTTTTACGTTGGAGATGGTTTTTTCCAGGCCGGTCGAACCTGGAGACGGTTTTTTTTCAAGATAAGGAATTCTACTGTCGGCAACATGCTTGTTAATAATATCGAGGTTCCACTCCGCAAGAAGCGTTACTAGTGTTACCCACGAACCTGATGCTGCCATTTGTGCCGCATCGATAAGATTTTTAAAAGATTGCTTGCCACGCTTAAGCGATTCGAAGGCGTTTTTAGCTTGTTCAAGCTGGTTTATTTGATTCTGTTGATTTTGAGCTTGCATTTGTTTTGCCCGCATAAATAATGCGCTCGCCAAGTCACTTCCTGTTCCGGCCTTTGTGTCTGCCGCGGCGGCAACTACCCCGCTTGCGTATTTTGCGGGTTGAGCAACTCTTTGGACGGACGAGCCTTCTGGTCCGGAAACTGCTTTGCTTGCTTTGGCGGCCATGCCCGGTTCGCCGGTCAACTGTTCTGAAGCAAGTGAGGATTGGCGTTGCGCTGACTGAAAATTCTTAAGACGCTCAAGCTCGCTCTCTGGTCTGCCTCCGCCTCGAGTCTCCAGTTCTTCCGTTGGTTCTATTACCATCGAGCCGGGGGAACGATCCTGAGTTTGCCCAAAGGTCGAGCCGCGTTGCGTAAGCGGATCGTACATTTGCTCGGTTTGCATTGATGCATCCGGGGATGATGAGCGATTCTCGTCAAGCTCTGATTCAAGTCCGCCGGAACTCAACCCAAGACCTTCTTTCGGTCCCGTGCCTCCCTGCTCTCGTCTTGCTTCTGACTGCGCCGCATTCAAACTCATGGCTCGTCCCAACTCCATCCTGCGGCCAAGGGGCGGCAGAATTTTTTGCGGACCAACGGAGTTTCCTATGTCGGATTGTAATGTTCTCCCCCTAGTCTTTGACTTTTTACTATTGCCTCGTCCAGCCGACTGAAGCCCAGCCACGCCCTTGAGGGCGTCGCCTATTCCGCCGAAACCTTTTCCAAACATCGCCTCTTTGGCGGATTGCAAGTTGGGCGAACTGGAAGGTGCGGACGGCTTGTTTCTCGATGAAGGCGTGTAAGCGGCGGCGCTTTTTGATTTTTTTAAACTTTCAAGATTATGATAATTTTTTCTATCATAATTCGCCATGAACTGCCTGGATGGCGTTTTGAGATCTTGCAAAAAAAGTTTTTTTGGAATCGCGATCCCCGGTAATTCCGGAATCGTAAAAGTCTGGTCCGGCTTGTCTCTGATGGCAGCGGCCGAATCGAACAACTTTTTTACTATGTCGCGGTTTTGTCTGTATAGATTTTCGTTGATGGCGTCGACGCTCATTCCGCGATTTGTATCGTCGCTGTGTTGATAGTTGGAAAGTAAACCGCCAAGCTCGCTAAAAGCTTGGTCGTGTCCTCTGGCTATCAATTCGTTTTGGTTTTCCTCCGACATAATGTGCGAGCTTTACGGCATGGAACATGGAACAATCAGATGTTATGTGTTCCATGTTCCATGCTATTTGAATTTGAGCCCTTTATTCGTTGTCATAATTGTAATTTTAGACTTTTTTTGTTTGGCGATCAGAAATTTTCCAAGCGGCGCGCTGACTTCGCGTTCAATCAAGCGGCGGATGGCACGCGCGCCTTCTTCGGGCGGCAAGCTTTGTTTCATGAGCCAATCGCCGACAGAATCCGTGACTTCGCAGGCCACGCGCTGGGTGGATTCCAAGCGCTGCATTACGACCGCGAGCTCTTTTTCCAAAATGCGCCTAAGATGATCGTGATCCAATGTGTTGAAGATTATTATTCTATCCAAACGATTGATGAGCTCTATCTTAAATCGCTGTTTGACTTCTTCGCCGATCAGAGGCTGCTGCTCGATGGTTTCGTGGCCAAAGCCCAGATGCTTTTTTTGCAATTGGTCAGATCCTACGTTTGACGTCAAAACAATGTATGCGTTGCGAAAAGAGATTTGTCTGCCGGTCGCATCTGTAATATGTCCGTCCTCCAAAATTTGCAGCAAGGTTTGCTGAACGTCTTGATGCGCTTTTTCAATTTCATCAAAACAAACCACGCAATGCGGCTTTTTGCGGATTGCATCCGTCAATTTTGTGCTTTCGCGATAGCCCACGTAACCGGCGGGGGAGCCGATGAGCTTGGAAACAGTGTGAGGTTCGGAAAACTCCGACATATCCAATTTAATTAAAGCGTCTTCGCGGCCAAACAGTTCTTGCGCCAAAGCGCGCGCCAACTCTGTCTTGCCCGTGCCGGACGGGCCGACTAAAAGAACGGAAGCCCGCGGACGTCTTGGGTCGTGCAGGCCGAGTTTTGCGCGGCGCACCACGTCTGCAATTTGTTCCACGGCATCTATTTGTCCGATAACTCTTTGCGCCAGGCGCTCTTCCAAACCATTCAACTTTTCCCTTTCGGAAGATATGATTGTAGAAATCGGGACGTTTGCGATTCTGGCGACGACTGCGGCAACATCTTCCGGTCTGATGATCGGTTTGTTGTGCAGGCGCTGTTCGCTCAGTTCTTTGTCGAGAGCTTTTTTATCCAACTCCAGTTTGGCCGCGTCAGCCGAGGCTTGCTCCGCCTGTTCCAGTTCTTGACGTTGCACGTATTGCTCAGCTTCTTCTTTTTTGGATCTGATGGCCGCATCAAAAACGGAAAGACGTTCCATCTGCTCGCGAGATTGCCTTTTTGCAACAACCGAAGCGGCGGCTTCATCCATCAGATCAACGGCCTTGTCCGGAAAGAGGCGATCGGTCATAAAACGCCCCGCAAGATCTACGGCAGCTCTTAAAGTTTGCGGATGAAATTTTACGTTGTGATGTTCCGCATAACGATTTTCCAAGCCTTTCAGCATTTCATAAGTCGCTTCCGCTGTCGGCTCTTCTATCATGATCGGCTGAAAACGGCGTTCAAGCGCAGCATCCGGCTCTATATGCTTTTTGTATTCAGTCCAAGTTGTTGCACCGACGCAGCGAATTTCGCCGCGCGCCAAAGCCGGCTTTAAAATATTTGCCGCGTCCAAAGATCCGGATGTGGAACCGGCGCCGACAATGTTGTGAATTTCATCTATAAATAAAATCGTTTTCGGATCTTGTTTCGCTTCGTCAACGATCTGTTTTAAGCGCGCTTCAAACTCTCCGCGATACATTGTGCCTGCAACGGTGGATGCCAAATCGAGAGAAAGTAGTCTGTGTCCGTACAAAGCATCCGGCACGTTGCCGTCCGCCAGGCGTTTGGCCAGGCCCTCGACGATAGCCGTCTTGCCGACTCCCGGATCGCCCAAAAGAATAGGATTGCTTTTTGTGCGCCGTATTAAAACTTCGATGATTCTTTCCAGTTCTTTGTCGCGCCCGACAACCGGATCGAGTTTTGATGCGACTTCCGCTTTGGTTAAGTTGCGTGCAAAATTGTCGAGTATGGATGTTGGATGCGAACGCCAGTTTTTTTGTCCGGACATGGGAGACGGCATGTGCCTTTCTTCGTAAATGCCGCCGATATCATCATCTTCTTCTTGTGAGCGCTGTAAGACCTGGTCCATCGAAGGGAAGTTGGAAACCGAGCGTAGTATTGCTTCCGTCTGATCGCGCAAAACCTGCAGGTTTATGTTGTGGGCTTTGAAAAAATCCAACAGTGTCGGGTCGTCGCATTCCGCAATCGCCGCGGCCAAATGTTCCGTGCCGACAAACTTATGTTCGCGCAAATGCGCCGTCACAATGCATTTTTCTAATATTTTTTTGGAAGCGGGCGAAAGATCCATTGCCAGGACATTCTTTTTTTGCGTCGGGCTGCTCTGAAAAAACAAGGCGGCATCTTGCGCGTTACAGCCGGCTTTTTTAAGTATCTCGCCGCCCAAAGCACCTTTCTCATGCAGTAATCCAACAACCAAGTCTCCCGGCTCAACCAGATCGCGTCCGTTTGTCACGGCAAAACCCAACGCTTTTTGAAGCGTTTCTTTTAGGTGGGCCGTAAAGCGGTGGATGAGATCGTTGGGGAGCATAAGTGGATAATTCAAAAAGCAAAATTCAGTTGGTTGTCATTGCGAGGGAAATCGGAGTGACGAAGCAATCTTCTAATAGATACAGCTAGCGAGGCGTTAGTCGGACAGGAGATTGCCGCGCTCCGTCATTTTGAATTTTGCTTTTTGTTTTTTGAATTATTTTTCATACTTTTTCCAGCATTTCTCTTAGCAGTTTGATGCGGTCGTTTATCGGCGGGTGGGTGGAGAATAATCCGCCGACTCGTTCACCGAGTGATTTTGCCGTCGGATCGGATATCCAAAGATGGTTTGTTGCGTTGGATGTTTGCTGCATCGGGATGGCGGAGTTTCTTATTTTTTCCAATGCAGATGCCAAGCCCTCTGGATAGCGAGTCAGCAACGCGCCGGATGCATCGGCCAGGTATTCTCGTTTGCGCGAGATGGCAAGCTGGATCAGCTGTCCGACCAAAGGCGCAAGCAGGATAAATAGTATGCCGAGTATCATCAGAATGTTGCCGCTGTCGCGGTCGCGTCCTCGTCGGCCAAATAAGCTGCCGTGGAACATCCAGTTGCCCAGCATAACGATTGCACCGACCAGGACTGCGGCTAATATCATCAAGCGCGTGTCAAAGTTTTTTACATGCGAGAGCTCGTGCGAGAGAACGCCTTCGAGTTCGGTTTTATCCAGGAGTTTCAAGAGTCCGGTGGTTACCGCGACGCTTGCGTGTTTGGGGTCGCGCCCCGTCGCAAACGCATTGGGAGAAGGATCATTGACGATATAGACTTTTGGCATCGGCACGCCTGCGGTGATCGACAGATTCTCGACAACGTTCCAAAGGGTCGGGAATTGCGATTTGTCCGTCAGTTCGCTTGCGCCGCAAGACCAGAGCGTCATGCTTGATCCGCCGAACCAAGAGAATAGAGTCCAGATTGTCGAGATGCCAAGGGCAAAGACGAGCCCAAAGTATCCCGTATCGGTAACGTAGCCATAGACGTATCCAACCAAAGCCAGAAGCCCCACAAACAAGGCCATTAAAACCCAGGATTTTCTTTTGTTGGATTCGATTTGGTTGTACATGGTTTACCAATTAACTTCCTATCTTCCCATTTGTCATTTCGACCGGAGCGTAAAAGCGAAGTGGAGAAATCTCATCGCCTCTAACACGGTTGCTTTGTTCTAAGTACGAACCAGATCTCTCGACTCCGTCGGACTACGCTCGAGATGTCAGATGACAGAAGGGAGATTGCCGCGCTCCGTAGGACTATGCTCGCAATGACAAGAGAATGTTATTATTGATGATTGCCCTGCGTCGGTTGGTTGAAGTTTACGACCGGGACAGCCTTTTCGTCTTCACCGGCTTCGAAGAATTTGTACGCTTTAAAACTTAAAGCGTTTGCAATCATGTTAGTTGGAAAAACTTGGATCTTTGTGTTGAAGTCGCGCACGTTGCCGTTGTAGAAGCGGCGGGCTGCCTGGACCTTATTTTCAGTATCGGCAAGTTCTGTTTGCAATTGCAAAAAGTTTTGGTTGGCTTTCAGCTCCGGATAGTTTTCTGCGACTGCGAACAGGCTCTTTAAAGTTCCCATGAGCTGATTTTCGGCGGCAATCTTGTCATCAATGCTATTTGCTTGCATGGCCTGAGATCTGGCTTCCGTAACTTTGGTAAAAACAGAACTTTCGTGAGATGCGTAACCTTGTACGGTTGCGATCAAATTCGGAATAAGATCGTGTCGGCGTTTTAACTGTACGTCGATATCAGACCAGGCTTCGTCAGTCTGATTTCTTGATTTGATCAGACCGTTGTAGGTCGCCCAGAGCCAAACGGCGATTAAGACGACAACTATCAATAAAATCCATCCGAACATATTGTTGTTTAGCTATGAATTATTCACCCTAATCATAGACGAAAAGCCGCGCATGGTCAATAATATTGCCAATATGAACAAAGATGTTTTTTCGGTCTTTAAAGCTTACGATATTCGAGGCGAGTCTCCGCAGCTGATAGATGCTGCTTTTGCCTCAAAACTGGGCATCGCGCTCGTCAAGTCTCACTCGCTTAAACGGGTGATGGTCGGTCGCGACATGAGAGTTACATCGCCGGAGCTCGAAGGCGCACTTATTGCATCTCTTGTTTTGCAAGGCGTTGACGTCGTCAAAATCGGCCTTTGTTCAACTCCTATGTTCAATGTCTTGATGGGGTTGGACGGCAAATATGATCTGGGAATCATGATCACAGCTTCGCACAGTCCGAGTAAGTACAACGGTTTTAAAATTGTCGATCAAAATCTTTTGCAACTTGGACTCGAAAGCGGCTTGGATAAAATCAGGGATGCTTGGCCGGACGAGGGACAATCGGTCAATCCTTTTGCCGCACAAGAGGGAAATGTCACGCACGATGACGGCGCGTTGGATCGTTACATCGATTACATAATCAAACTTGCGGATCTGCCCGGTGATATGCCCGAGATGAAAGTCGCGATCGACGCGGGCAACGGCATGGCGGGTTTTGTAATGCCAAAGCTTTTGGAAAAATGTCCGTGGATAAAAGCCGAGAAAATGTTTTTTGAATTGGACGGCAATTTTCCGAATCACGAAGCAAATCCAATGAAGCCGGAAACATTGGAAAAACTGCGTCAAAACGTCAAACAAGAGTCGTTCGTCTGCGGAGTTGCTTTTGACGGCGATGCGGACAGAGTCGGTTTTGTGGATGAGACCGGCGTGCAAATCAAAGGAGATATTTTGACTGCGCTGTTTGCAGGATTTGTTTTAAAAGAAAAAAAAGGAGGAAAAGTTCTGTTTGACATCCGATCGTCGTGGTCGGTTGCCGAGGCGATTGCAAGCGAAGGCGGAGAGCCGATAATTTTTTCCGTGGGCAGTGCAAAAATCAAAAAAGCCATGCGCGAAATGAAGGCGGTTTTTGGCGGGGAATGCTCCATGCATTTTTATTTCAGCGATTTATGGTTTGTGGAAAGCGGTGATTACGCCACGTTGTTGATGCTCAAATATCTTGCGAAAAGCAAAGAGCCGTTAAGCACAATGCGTCAAAGGATTGATTATTATCATCATTCCGACGAAATTAATTTTGAGGTAAAGGATACAAAAAGTGTTCTTAACAAAGTAACTGCCGCTTACGTCAAAACCGCCACCAAGGTTTTGGACTTTGACGGCATTCGTTGCGAGTACGGCGATCCAAAGATCGACGCGCAGGCTTGGTGGTTTAACTTGCGCGCCTCAAACACAGAACCTTTGGTCAGGTTAACCGTCGAGGCGACTACCGAAGCTCTGATGAAGGAAAAAGTGGAAGAGATATCCAAGCTCATCAATAATTAAGCTCGTGCGTGACAAATGTTTGATATTTAAGTAGTATTGTTAGCATGTTTATTGTTGTAATTTTTTTGCTGGTCTTGTCCGCATTGGTATTGATCCACGAATTGGGTCATTTTTTGGCGGCGCGCATCTTTGGAGTAAAAGCGGATGAATTTGGTTACGGTTTTCCTCCGAGGATCGTCGGTATCGTTAAGGATAACGGAAGATGGAAGAGGGTCGGACGCAAAGATGAAAAAGAATATAAAAATACCATTTGGTCCATCAACTGGCTGCCGCTTGGAGGTTTTGTCCGCATCAAAGGCGAAAACGGCGAAGAAGAAACGTTAAAGGATAAAGATGCTTTTGCTTCCAAAGCGATTTGGAAACGCATTGTTATTCTTGCCGCCGGCGTTACCATGAACTGGCTTTTAGCATTTGCAATTTTTGCCGGCATCTTCACTTTTGGCGCAACGACAATACTCGACGGAGTTCCGGCAGACGCAAACGTGTTAAATCGCGAAGTCAGAATCACTAGTCTGTTAGCGGATGCGCCTGCTGCAAAAGCGGGTTTGCAACCGGGCGACAAAATTGTTTCCATCGGCGGTGAAACTCCAGACACGTACGAAGATGCGCAGGTGCTGATAGCAAAACAAAACGATCAGCCATTTGAAGTTAAATATGATCGTGACGGCGCAGAAGGTTCTGCAACGGTCAGCCCGATTTTCCTCAATGAAATAAACAAGTTTGGCATCGGAGTCGGCTTGGCGGATGTGGGCGTAGTGCGCTTTAGGTTTGACCGCGCGCTGTGGTATGCCGGCGAAACTGTTGCAAATTACACTAAAGAGGTCGTTTTTAGTTTTGGGACATTGATCAGAGATATCGTCTTATTGCACCATGTGGAACAAGATGTTGCCGGCCCGATAGGTATTGCAGTTATCACCGGCCAAGTCGCCAAGCAGGGGATCGTCCCACTTTTGCAATTTACAGCCATTCTTTCCATTAACCTGGCGGTCGTCAACTTCTTGCCCATCCCCGCATTGGATGGTGGACGCGTTCTGTTCTTGGTCATAGAAAAAGTCCGCCGCCGCGCAATGGCACGCAGGCTCGAGGCGCGTATCCATCAAATCGCATTCATTTCGCTTATTATCCTGATACTGCTTGTAACTTTGCGCGATATCGGCAAATATAGCGGAGTTATTTGGGGAGGAATAAGGGGAATTGTTGGAATGTAAACAAATTAAGAATTATGAATTAAGAATGGATGTGGCCTTCGGCATTAAATCAAACTTTTCGCTTAGCGACACCTGAATTCTTAATTCTTAATTTAAAATTCATAATTCTTGTTTTATGAAAGATCAATTAGATGCTTTGCGGCTCGAAATAGAGCGCGACGTAAAGGCGGCTAAGTCGCTCGAAGATTTAGAGGTGATCGAGGTCAAATACCTGGGACGCAAAGGAGAGCTGACGTCCATGCTCAAAGGCTTGGCTAACGTCACGGCCGAGGAACGTCCCGTCTTGGGCGCTCTTGCCAATCAAATCAAGCAAGACGGTTTGGATTTGATTGCCGCTCGCCGCGAAGATCTCGCGAGCAGCAAATATTCCGCGCTTGCGGAAACTGAACGAGTCGATGTCACAGAGCCGGGCGCGCGTCCGCCGGAAGGTCATTTGCATATAATGACGCACACTATTCGCGAGATTACTTCCATTTTTGAAAAAATCGGTTTTTATCGCACGCGTTATCCGGAGATCGACTGGGATTGGTACGCGTTTGAGGCTTTGAATATGCCGCCGGAACATCCTGCGAGAGATGACTGGGAAACGTTTTTTATGGATGCGCCGATATCTAAAAAAGGGAAAATGGTCATGACGCCGCACACGTCCAATGGTCAGATTCACGAGCTGCAGCGCCATAATTTTCCCATCCGCATGATCGACATCGGCAAATGTTATCGCCGTCAGGTCGATGCGACTCATACGCCGATGTTCCATCAGTTCGAAGGTTTGTTCGTCGACAAAGGCGTCAATATCACGCACTTGCGCGGCATTTTGGATTATTTTGCCGAACAATTTTTCGGCCCCGGCCGCGTCTCTCGCATTCGTCCGCATCATTTTAGATTCACGGAGCCATCCTTCGAAGTCGATATTTCTTGCGGCATTTGCGGCGGCACTGGAATCGGCGCGGATAAAAAGAAGTGCAAAGTCTGCAAACGCGGCTGGCTGGAGATTGGCGGCGCAGGCATGGTCCACCCGAATGTTTTAAAAGCTTGTGGAGTTGATCCAAAAAAGTACACCGGTTTTGCGTTCGGCTGGGGAGTGGAGCGCGTGGCCATGATGAAAGAAGGCGCCAAGGTCGACGATATCCGCATCCTGTATCAGAATGATGTGAGATTTTTAAAACAGTTTTAAATATGAACCTACTAGTTTCCTACGATTGGCTGAAAGAATATGTCAGCCTCAATGTTAAGCCGGAAGATTTCGCGGCGCGGATTTCGCTTTCCGGTCCTTCCGTGGAAAAGATGTTTCCGCAAGGCGAAGAACTCGATAAAATTATTGTCGGCGAGGTCTTAAAGATTGAACAACATCCAAAAGCCGACAAGCTCAAACTCGTTAACGTCAACGTGGGACGATTGGGACGTACGACGCGGGACGAGAATTTAAGTCTGGTTTGCGGAGGAACGAATTTGTACGAGGGGCAAAAAGTCGCAGTGGCTCTTGTTGGTGCAAAAGTGCGCTGGCATGGACAGGGAGATCTAATCGAACTTCAACCGGCGGAAATTCGGGGAATAAAAAGCGAAGGAATGATTTGCGCTGCGAGTGAAATCGGTCTTGGCGAAGCTTTTCCACATCAAGAGTCGGAGATTTTGGATTTGGGGAAAGAGTTGCAAGGTTCCTTTCAACCCCATCTTGGTAAGGGGGGACAAGGGGGGATCGTTCCCGGTACGCCGCTTGCAAACGTCCTGGGATTGTCCGGCGATGTTGTGATGGATATCGAAGTCACCTCGAACCGTCCTGATGCGATGGGGATGGTTGGTCTTGCGCGCGAAGCCTCTGCAATTTTGAAAAAACCGATGAAGTGGAAAGAGCTGGCGCTCAAAAAAACGTCGCACGTCGCACGTCCTGCGTCCCACGTCGACGGAGGGTTGAGTGTTAAGATTGATGCGAAGAAGGCTTGTTCTCGTTACATTGGCGTTAGGATGCAGGGCGTCAAAGTCGGACGATCTCCTTGGTGGTTAAAGCGTCGACTTTTGAGTGCGGGTATTCGTCCTATCAACAATCTTGTTGACATCACAAACTACGTAATGCTCGAAACCGGCCAGCCGATGCACGTCTTCGACACCAAAAAACTTTTAACCCCCCCCTTGAAAGGGGGGCGGGGGGGATTTCCGTCGATTCACGTTCGTTTCGCTCGCGCCAACGAAAAAATTCAAGCTTTGGACGGCAAGACTTATCAGCTCGACGATAAAATTCTTGTCATCGCTGATGCCGAACGTCCAATCGCCGTCGCCGGAGTTATGGGAGGGGAGGAGACAGGGGCGGACGAACAGACGACCGACATTGTTCTCGAAGCCGCGACTTTTGATCCGGTCATTGTCCGCAAGGGTTCGCGCAAATTAAATTTGCAGTCAGACTCGCAATTGCGTTTTGAAAAAGGCTTGTCGCAGATGGCGCCTACTTCAGCTATGGCGCGCGCGATTGAGCTTGTCACAAAGCTCGCCGGAGGCAATGTCGTCGGCGCACCTTCGGACGTCCAAACCGAAAAATACAAGCCGATGACTTATTCTGTTACAACGGATGAAGTTACCGGTCTGATCGGCGTAGAAGTTAAAAAGTCTGAAATGATTGACGTACTTAAGCGTCTTGGTTTTGGCATCAAGGTCACCGGCAAGACGATTAAGGCGACTGTGCCATGGTGGCGCGATCATGACATCGAGATGGGACGCGATCTGGTTGAGGAGATTGCGCGCGTAATAGGCTATGCGCAGATTCCATCTGTCGTTCCGGTTGGCGTGGCGCCGCGCCCGACTGACGCGATCTTGCAATGGGAGGACCGGCTCAAAGATGCAACGAGCGCGGTTGGATATACCGAGGTTTTTAGCTGGTCTTTTATTTCGGAAGATCTGTTGCGCAAAGCCGGCTATGATCCAAAAAATCTTTTGCATGTACAAAATCCGCTTTCAAGCGATTGGGCCGTAATGCGCCCGTCGCTCATCCCCGGCATGTTGCAAGCAGTTGCGGACAATCAGGAACGCGAAAAAGATTTGCGCTTATTCGAATGCTCAAATGTCTATTTACGTACCACGTACAACGTACCACGTACAACGTCGGCGCAGGACGTGGGCAGTGGGACGTGGGACGGATTACCCGACGAAGTTCCGGAAATGATGGCCGTGATTCGCGATGCGGATGATAATGAGCCGTGGCGCAAGGCGAAAGGTTTTGTCGAGTACTTGCTCGATACCTACGGCATCACGGACGTCCATTGGAAGCGCGTATCTCAAGATCCGTCGTGGCACCCCGGCCGCTCGGCTCAAGCTTTTAAAAATGATAAGCCATTGGCGATCATCGGCGAGATCGCGCCTCAACTTACCGAGAAGTTTAAGATAAAAGGCAAGGTCGGCGCAGCGCTGATCAATCTTCGCGAATTCGTCGAATTTGCAAAAACTTCCAAAACTTACACGCCGTCCCTCCCTTTTCCGGAGGCAAAACGCGATTTGGCTTTGGTTGTTGATCGCAATGTTGATTATAGAGATTTGGAACTTGCCATCACGCGCGCTGATGAACGCATTATCAAAGTCGAATGGTTCGATACTTATGCGGGCATGGGCATAGCCGACAATAAAAAATCAGTGGCCATGCACCTGACCATCGGTTCACGCGAAAAAACCCTCGAAAGTGCAGAGGTTGACGGCGTGCTTGAGAATGCGTTATTAGCTTGTAAAGAAAAGTTTGGAGCAACAGTTAGAGGTTAGAGCTCGCTAACCTCTTTTTTGCCATGCGCAAGCTCTTCAACCTGCTCTTTATCAAGTTCGAGGAGAAGCGCCTGAAACTCGCCAATATGAGTTTTTTCTTCTTTGGCAATGTCTGCCAGGGTCGCTTTAATTCGGTCTGACTTAGCCATTGATGCAAACTGGTCGTAAAGATTTACGGCATCAAGCTCTGCGATTAAAGCTGCGCGTAAAATCTCGCGGTCAATATTTTTTGCAGGGACCTTGGAGAGGTCGATGGGGAGGGAAGACATCATAAACAATTAACAATTAAGAATTAACAATTAATAATTACTGACAATAACTTAACATGTAGAACGATAGTCAACAACTTTTGAGTCAAGATGACTTCTTCACTCTTTCCAGTTTCTAGTTTCCAGTTTTATGTGTATACTGTATTTATATGGACCTCTCCTCATCACAAGCATTTTTTTGGCTCGCATTCGGCGTTTCTATTTTTGGAGTTGCGGCATTCATTTGCTGGACGCTGTTTGAAGTTGCGAAATTGTTGAGGCAGAGCAACGAAATCGTCGAACACACTCGAGAGATTGCGAGTGAAGTCGAAGAGGGAATAGTCAACGCCAAAGAAAAGTTCGGGCAGACATTCGGCACAATGGTTGGTCTTGCCAAGGGCGTCAGCTCTGTCGCGGGTTTTGCCGCAAAACACACGGCCGCAAGAGCGGAAAAAAAGTCCAAAAAGTCAAAAAAGCGTTTTAATAAGTTGTTGAATGAGGAAGAGGAAGAATAGAAAACGCCGTCTTGGCAGTTTGTTGCTCACCCGTTAAGATACGGGTGATTTTATTTACCTGCAGGCCTTGTGCCGTCAGCAGGAACGAAACAATATGTCTGAGCCAATCAACGACGCAGGACGTGGGACGAGCGACGTGGGACGATCTCCCTTCGTCCATCTTCACGTCCACTCCATGTATTCGCTTTCGGATGCCATGGGCGATGCGGGGGATTTGGTAAAAAATGCAAAAGATAAAGGTTATGATGCAATTGCTTTAACCGACCACAGTGCTTTGTATGGCGTTATTGAATTTTACGAAGCCGCGCAAAAAGCAGGTATAAAACCCATAATCGGCGTCGAGGCCAATATTGCGCCTAACCTTTTGACTGACAAACGTCCGCGCATTGATGATTGGACTTATCATTTGACTATCCTTGCTGAAACAGACGAGGGTTATCAAAATTTGTTAAAACTGGTGTCCATCTCTTATTTGGAAGGTTTTTATTACAAGGCGCGCATGGATAAGAATATATTGCGCCAGTATCACAAAGGTTTGATAGCTCTATCGGGCTGCGCCAAAGGCCAGATTCCAAAAGCGTGTCAGGAACATGATTTGAGTAAAGCCGAAGCGATCTTGAAAGAATATCAGGATATTTTTGGTGTGGATAACTTTTTTCTTGAGTTGGTCCATCACCCTGAGTCTCCGACTCAAATAGAGATTAACCGGAACATTATTGAACTCGCAAAAAAAACCGGTGCACCGCTAGTGGGTACAAAAGATGTTCATTATTTTGATGAAGATGACGTTGAGGCTCAAGATGCTTTGCAGTGTATTCATGCCGGAAAACTTTTGTCTGACAATAATCGTTTTACCATCCGCACAACCGATCACTCGCTTGTAAAACCGGAAGTGATGATCAACGCATTTAAAGAAGTGCCGGAAGCGATTGAGAACACGCGCAAAATTGCTGATAGATGTAACGTGACGATCGAACTCGGTAAAAATCTCCTTCCTAAATTCGAAGTTCCAGAAGGCGAAACGGAGATGACGTACCTGCGTAAAATTACAGACACCGGAATGTTGGAACGCTATGGCGCCGAGCCTTCGGCCGAAGCTAAAGAGCGTCTTGAGTTTGAATTGTCGGTAATTGAACGCATGGGGTTTCCGGGTTACTTTTTGATTGTTCACGACTACGTCAATTGGGCAAAAAACAACGATGTTATCGTCGGCCCAGGGCGCGGTTCTGCTGCCGGCTCGATCGTGGCTTACGCGCTTAAAATCACAAACCTTGATCCGCTCAAATACGGTTTGCTTTTTGAGCGTTTTCTCAATCCTGACCGCATCAGCATGCCTGATGTTGATATGGATTTTGACGATGTCAAACGTAAAGACGTCATCGAGTACGTCACAAAAAAATACGGCGCGGATCGCGTGGCCGGCATTATAACTTTTGGAACGATGGCCGCGCGTGCCGCGGTCCGCGATGTCGGCCGCGTGCTCGGTTGGACGTTTCAAGAAGTCGATCGCGTCGCCAAGGTCATTCCACCTCCCGTGCAAGGCAAAAATATTCCGATTCACATCTCGCGCAAAGAAAATCCGGAATTAAAAGCGCTGGATGAAAACGATCCAAAAGTCACGCAGCTGCTGGATTTGGCATCAAGGCTCGAAGGAACTGCACGTCATGCAAGTCAGCACGCGTGCGGAATTGTTATCGCGCCGGCATCTCTTGTCGGCTATGCGCCTTTGCAAAAAGCGCAAGGCGGCGATGTTGATCAAGTTATCCAATATTCACTTCATCCGTGCGAAGCAGTCGGACTTTTAAAGATGGACTTTTTGGGTTTGTCCAACTTAACCATTATCCGCGAATGTTTGGAAATCATAGAAGCTGTGCATGGCGACAAGGTCGATCTGGATAATATTCCGTTAGACAATGAACAAACTTTTGAACTATTGGGCAGAGCGGAAACAACCGGAGTCTTTCAGCTTGAGTCGGACGGCATGAAGCGGTACATCCGCGATCTTAAACCATCCTCGATCGATGACATTATCGCCATGGTTGCTCTTTATCGCCCGGGCCCGATGCAATTTATCGAATCTTTCATCAACCGCAAACATGGCAAGGAAAAGATAGTTTATGCACACCCTTTGACTGAAAACGCACTTAAAAGCACCTACGGCATTCCCGTTTACCAGGAACAAGTCATGCAAGTCTCCAAAGACATGGCCGGCTTTACGGGCGGCCAGGCTGATACTTTGCGCAAAGCCATGGGCAAAAAGATCGCCAAGTTGATGGCCGAAATGCGCGAAAAATTTATTTCCGGTTCAATCAAAAACGGCGTTGAGCAATCCGTCGCGGAAGCTGTTTTTACGCAGTTCGAAGAGTTTGCGGCATACGGTTTTAACAAGTCACACGCGGCTTGTTATGCCATGATTGCTTACCAAACAGCTTATCTCAAAGCGCATTATCCTGAGTGTTTTATGGCTGCGCTGCTAAACTCGGACTGCATGAATCTTGATCGCATAACGATCGAGGTCGAAGAATGCCGACGCATGGGCATCAATGTTTTGCCCCCGGACGTCAACGAATCTTTTGCCGGTTTTTCCGTCATTAAAAGCAGTATTACTTACAAACCGGACGGCAACCGCGAAGAAACTCGCGGGACGATCAGATTCGGTCTACTTGCCATCAAGGGGCTTGGCAACGATGTCGTTGAATACATTATTAAAGATCGCAAGGACAATAGTCAGTTTAAAGATCTGGCGGATTTCATTTCCCGCATCAAGGGCAAATATATCAATAAAAAATCATTGGAATCTTTAATCAGATCCGGCGCGACGGATTGTTATGGCGACCGCGGTCAACTCTACTACAATGTAGAAAACATGTTGGATTATCACCGGCAAATGGAACGCGAGGCCAATTCGGGTCAAGTCAATCTTTTTGCCACGGAACCGCAAAGTCAGGCGATCGGTTTGAATTTAAAACCCGCGCCGCCGGTTACACCTCAGGAAAAACTCAAATGGGAAAAAGAGCTTTTAGGTCTGTACGTTTCCGAACATCCTTTTAAATATATGGCCGGAAAGTTAAGCTCGGTAATTTCGCCGATCGCGGATTTGCCCAAACTTAAGCAAGAAAAGAAAGCCAGAATCGGCGGCGTGGTCACCGCGGTCAAAAAGATTTACACCAAAAAGAACGAACCGATGTTGTTTTGCAAACTCGAAGACGGCATTACGGATTGCGAAGTTGTCGTCTTTCCGCGGGTTTATCAAGACACTGTCGACTGCTGGGTGGAGGACAAGACTGTTATTGCCAGCGGACGTCCTGCCGAAGACGGCGGAAAATGGAAACTGCTGGCCGAAGCCGCCTACGAAGTCACAAACGAGAACATCGACGACATTGCACTCGCGGGCAAAGGCGGGCAATGGACAGCGGATACCCAAGAATCCATTAACCAGGACGATGTACCTAGGACCACGGACCAAACGAATCAAGCGGACCAGCCGGATGACGCGCCGAGGACGCAACAAGACGTTCCAGGACGCGCCGAGGACGCTCTAGAAAAACCCGTCACCATCTACGTCAGCGCAACTTTGCCCGAGTCAACAGTCCGCAAACTTCGCGACATTTTTGACGCAAATCCCGGCGTTCAGCCGGTAGAATTTATGGTCGATGACGTTGGCGGCAAGCGCCGCGTAAAAGCCTCGGCGCGCATCCATCTGACTCCGGATGTCATCTCCCAAGTCGAGTCTTTCCTCGGTCCGAGGACGGTCACTTTTTAGGTTACGAAAACCCCCTGCCCCCTTTAGCCTAGGGGGTAGTTACAAAGTTACTGAGTTGCTTAAAACTGCTCCTTGGCAAAGGAGCTGTCGAGTCCGCGAGACTGAGGTTTTCCGATGTGCTATAATATCCCCAAGTATGGGAATAAAAATCACACGCGGAGCGCAAGCTGGTAATTTTCCACAGCCGCCAACGCCAAAGCTCTTTCGTAACATCGCTGTAACGTTTGTTTTGGTCACGGTGGCCGTCATTGCAGTCGCGTTATGGACGTCTTCGGTCAAAGCTAAGATCATAGTCACTGCCAAACACGAACCGGTATCCGTCGACACGGTTCTGGATATCGCCGCAAATCCGACTTCCGGCCAAATCAAAGGCAGAGTCGTTGATGGTACGTTCACAGAATCCAGAGAGTTTACGGTGCAGGCGGTCAGTTCCACAGTCACGTCCGTTTCCGTCCCGACAAAAAGCACAGGTAGAGTCAAAATTACCAATAATTATTCCAAAGATCAGCCATTGGTCGTCAAAACCAGACTGCTCACAGACGACGGGCGTCTTTATCGCATAACAAAAACCGTCAACGTTCCTTCCGGCGGTTCGGTGGAGGTGGAGGCAACGTCGGATGAGGTGGGGGATAAGTACGAATTGCCGATCGGTACGCATTTTTCAATCCCGGGTCTTTGGAAAGATATTCAACCGCTGATTTTTGCAGATGCCGTAACATCTTTTAAGGGTGAGTCTTCCGCTGTCGGCGATGGAACCAGAAAGATGGTTACAGCCGATGCGTTGGCCAGGGCGCAAGAAGAATTACAAAATACCGCTTTGGCGCGGGCCAAGGATACGCTTACCGTTGAGGCGGGTGCGGATCAGGATTGGGAGGCGATTTATTTGGTGGGCGCAACTCAAAAGCAAAGCAACGCCGCTGTCGGGCAGGAGGCGGACAGTTTTTTGGCGCAGGCAAAAGTTACGGTCACGGCCGTCTTTTTCCCCAAGGAGGATGTTTTGGCTTTTCTCAGATCCCGCTTAAGCGAAAAAATTCCAGAGGGCTATACTTTGGGAGATGTTGATTTGACGCAAGCCTCTTATCGGCTTGAGAGCGCGGATCCGGCCAAAGGCGCCGCTCGTTTGGCGGTAAGCGCAGAGGCCGAGAGCCGGCTCACGAATTCGAGCACGGTATTGAAAAAAGATCTGATCGTCGGCCTGCAATCCGACGAAGTTATCCGCAAATGGTCCGCCTTGGACGGCGTCGAGCAAGTCGATGTCGAACTCCATCCAAGCTGGGTGCATCGTTTGCCGAGTATGAAGGATAAGATAACGGTGGAGGTCAACTAACCCTTCCTTTTGTCATTGCGAGTGCAGTCCGACGGAGCGCGGCAACCTCCCCGCCTTTTTCTGTACATTTGAGCGTATAAGTGGCAGAATGTGGAGTATTATACGAAGTGTTTTCGTATAGAAACGAGTTATACGAAATAATGAAAAATTCTTTTTGCCCTATTGGGCAAATTAATCAGGGCAAAATTTAATTTTATTTATGTCGATTGAAAGACCAAAAAATTACGAATCTAAAGTTGAGAAGGAAAAAGTTTTGGATCTCAACATCATCTCCTTAAACTATTGCAAGACGATCGACGAGATGATCGGGATTATCGAAGATGCTTCTCGTGAAGGACGTGTAGATACAGTTATACTGGGTGAGTATAACTTTAAAGTTGATGAAGTGTTGGCGAATCTTAAAAAAATTGAAGCTTTGGCAAAAGACAAAAAAGTAGACATTATACTCGCCCCCGACTCACACGACATGAGCTGGGAAAAATTTCAAAAACTATTCCAAGATGAAGGTCGATCCGTTGAAGAAGAAGGCGTTGATAGTAGAGATTCAATCGGAATTTTTGTTGGTAGAAACGGATTAACCTTTGCCTTTCCAAAATCATGGCAAAGAAATCCTGTACATAAAATTCCTGGTACTCATATTGGCGTGACAATTTGCGGAGAGATCGGGACAATTCAACCAAAAGATTTAGAGGGTATCAATGTTTTGTACAATCCTTCTCAAGAGGCCGATGATGGTTTTTTGAAATTTAGAATGTTACAAAAATACGGCAACCATACCCTCACCAAGGAAATCGTAGCTCAACTATTGTTAGAAAAAGCGTATTACAGAGCCATGCTCGATGATTCACAATATGACCCAAACGATCCAGAATACGTTCCAGAGTTAGATTCACGAGAAGCGCGTGAACAGCAATTCAATGAGGCTGTCGAGCGAGCTTTACAAAAAGCGTCCGACCCAAAAGCATCAATCTACGTAGAGAAGATAGAAGAAGCGCTACAAGAAAAAGGCATTCCTGTTGTTAGGTGTGATGGACCAAATTGTACAGGTGTGCTAAATCCATCAGCAGATATAGAGATTGAGAATTTGGAGTACAAAAATACCTATACAAAATTCAAATTAAAAAAGGAAAAATAAAATTAAAATTTGCCCTGATTAAATTTCGCCTTTCGGCGAAATAAGAATTTTTCATTACATCGTACAACAGCGTGTATGAGGCTACGGCTTTTTACAAAAGCTTCCGCCCAAATTGCTTCGCAACTTCTCATACACGCAAACGTTAGCTGAAATATTACTCGCCCAGCCCTAACGTTTATGATTTAATAAAGGCTGTAATTCCTTTGCCTCTTATGGACACTTACGAAGAAAAAATGAAGGAGTTCCTCCAAACCAACAATATTCAAGGCCAGCATTTGAGTTTCAATCAGTCGTGCCATTCTGTAGAGGAAGCTGCACAGGCTGCAAATGCTAGCCCTCAAGAATTTGTAAAAAATATTTGCATGATTGATAGCGATGGCAATTTAATCGTGGCAATCGTTAAAGGCGAAGATCGGGCTAGCACTTCTCGTGTGGAAAAGGCCTTGAATATTGAACGTCCAAGAACAGCAACGCCAGAAGAAATCCTAGAAAAAACAGGTTATCCATGTGGAGGAACTCCTTCATTTGGCTATCAAGCAAAGTTTCTCATTGATCCAAGAGTCATGGAAATGGACATAGTTTACACTGGTGGCGGCTCCGAAAATTCACTCGTAAAAATATCGGCAAAAGAATTACAGCAAAAAAATCATGGAGAGATTGTTAGGGTCAGAAAATAAGGCCGGGCTGGCCTTCGCAATACATCAGCTAACACGCAGTATGCGACTACGTTTTGCTCCGTTGCACTACGCAAAACTCCGTCCATATTTGGCAGTGGTAAGCTCCTTCGTCGCAAATTTTACCACTGCCAAACATCGCATACTGCGGAACGTTAAGTGAAATAAATATTAGTGGCCTCATCATCGCAATCTTTATATTTACTTAAACTTTTGTTATGTCTATGAAAACAAATATGGATTATTGGGAATTTGTTTTAAAAAATTTGCCCGATTCTTATCACAAATGGTTTGAAGAAGAGAAAAAATATCTTCAAAAAACAATAACTCCTGATGCCAAAGTTCTTGAAGTCGGCTGTGGAGATGGAAGAAGCATCTTCGACATTTTTCCAGTAACCAAAAACGTTACCGGAATTGACCACGATGATAAGGCCATTGCTGATGCAAAAAATAATTTTTCCAGTTACCCTTCAATCAAAATTCTCAAAGCTGATGCAACAAAATTACCTTTTGAAAACGGGGAATTTGATTTTGTTGTTTGTATGACAACCTTTGCGAATTTTGCAGATAAGAGATTTATTATTCTTGATGAAATGAAAAGAGTTTTACAAAACTCTGGAAAAATTATCATCAGCGTATTTTCCGAAGATGCTTTAGAAGAAAGAATGAAAGTCTATAAGGCATCAGGAATTACAATTAAAAGTGTAGAAAATGGAAAAGTTGTCTTTGATGAAAGTGTGGGGGACAACATTTCCGAACAATTTTCTAAAGAGCAATTGGAAGATATTTTTTCTCGGGCAAATTTACAGATAGATGACATAACAAAAGTCAATATTGCTTATTTATGTACTCTGTCGAAGTAATGGCCACTAATATTTACTCTCGCCAGCCCTTCGGGACGTTACACTCTGGCTCGGTGCTATCGCACTCATTTAACAAGGGATATGAGGTTACGAAGTCTTGCAGACTTCTCCACCCAAATTGCTCCCGTTGGTCGCAACTTCTCATATCCCTAACGTTATATGAAATAATAATTTAATTTTATGTTTAATAATTCACAAATTGACACTACTAACCTAATCAACTCAGAGCCGACACTCACACCTTAGCCCCCTCCACCCTTCTCTCAAAAATAAAAAAATGCAAGCTCCTCAAAAGGAAGTCCGGCTGGTGAATCGCTTGACTCCCACCAACATCCGTCCTATTCTATTAATCGTTCCGGCTACCAACCGGATATCGCAAGAAAATTAAAGATAAAAGTGTCCCCGATGTTCATCGGGGGAATACGGGTGGAACCGCCCTTCGTAGCTTTAGCGAAGAAGGGTCCCGACGAGTCCTTAATTGGGTTGGTCGGTTTTTTAATTAGATAAGGTCTACGAAATTACGAATCCTGAATTCGTAATTAGTAATTAGTAATTAGTAATTGAATAAAATATGAGCTATTCCATCGAACAAATTCGTCACAGTGCGGCACATGTTATGGCTGCCGCGATTCAAAAACTTTTCCCGAATGCCAAATTCGGCGTTGGTCCGGCCGTGGACAATGGTTTTTATTATGACATAGACATCGGCCGCACGGTTACGCCCGAGGATCTCAGAGAAATTCAAAAAGAGATGCAAAAGCTGGCAAACAAGAAACTCGCGTTCGAGCGTCAGGAGATGAGCGCCGATGAGGCTATCGTTTTGTTTGAAAAATTGAATCAGCCGTTTAAGGTCGAACTGTTGAACGATATTAAGACAAAAGGTACGACAAAACTTTCGGCGGAAGAAGCGGCAGACGTTGATCCGGCCATGCAAGGCAAAGTCAGCGTATATACGACGGGGGATTTTACAGATCTTTGTCGCGGTCCTCATGTGGAGGATTCAAGCCAGATCGGAGCTTTTAAAGTTTGGAAGATGGCCGGCGCATTTTGGCGCGGCAAAGAAACAAATCCGCAGTTGCAACGCATTTACGGATTATGTTTTGCGACGCAAGAGGAATTGGATGCGTATGAGGCCATGATGGCAGAAGCGGAAAAGCGCGACCATAAAAAATTAGGCAAAGAGCTTGGTTTGTTTTCTTTTTCCGATCTTGTTGGCAGCGGTTTGCCTCTTTGGTCGCCAAAGGGGACTATCTTGCGTACTGTTTTGGATGAATATGTTTGGGAGTTGCGCAAAGCCAAGGGTTTTACCAAAGTCGCGATTCCGCACATCACCAAAAAAGATCTTTACGTTAAAAGCGGGCACTGGGCAAAATTCAAAGACGAGCTGTTCAAGATTGTCACACGCGAAAATCACGAGTTTGCGTTAAAGCCCATGAATTGTCCGCATCACACGCAGATTTTCGACTCCGAGATGCGCAGCTATCGCGATATGCCGCAACGTTATGCCGAGACGACCATGGTGTATCGCGATGAACAGACGGGCGAGCTTTCTGGCCTTTCGCGCGTGCGTTGCATCACGCAGGATGATGCGCATGTGTTTTGCCGCAAAAATCAGATTGAACAGGAATGTTTTGCCATCTGGGATATCATCGACGTTTTTTACAAAACTTTTGGCTTTGAGCTTAACTTAAGACTTTCCACGCATGACCCGGATAACTTTGATAAGTATTTGGGAACACCGGAAGTCTGGCAAGAAGCGGAAAGTCAGCTTAAGAGTTTGATCGAGAAGCGGGGAGTCTCTTTCGTGGAGGGTAAGGGTGAAGCAGCGATGTACGGCCCGAAACTCGATTTTATGGGCAAAGACGCCTTGGGCCGCTTGCATCAAGTTGCGACAATTCAGTTGGACTTTAACATGCCGGTTAATTTTGATTTGAATTGCGTCAACGAAAAAGGTGAAAAAGAGGGGATTGTTATGATCCACTGCGCCATTATGGGTTCGATTGAGCGCTTTCTGTCAGTCCTGATCGAACATTACGCCGGCGCTTTCCCGCTTTGGCTTGCGCCGGTTCAGGTCTCTGTGCTTCCGGTTGCAGACAGGCACGTCGATGCGGCAATAAAGTTTGCAAACGAGTTGAAAGAGCAGGGGATGAGGGTGGAAGTTGACGATTCGACCGAATCTGTCGGCAAAAAGATTCGCAATGCGGAAAAAAAGAAGATGCCGTGCATGATTGTGTATGGAGATAAAGAAATGGACGGCGAATTGACCGTCAGATGGAGGGGTGTGGATAACCAAGAAACCCTGCCAAAAGCAGAGTTTGTGGAAAAAGTTCTTAAGTTAATCAGCGAGAGATCCTAACTATCCGGCCATTCTTTCTTCCTCAGCTTCAATTTCTTCATTTCCCGATAGCGCCATCAATTTTTTGATGGCGTCTTCGTCTTCGATGAAAAGCTCCTTGTTTAGTTCATCTAATTCTTCCGCCATGGTTTTGGCTAGCTCTTCTTTCCCCTCTTTTATTGCTTCAAGATAGACCTCGAGAACTCTGGAATAGTTTTGGCGTTTGTTGATGTGCGGAGCTTTTTTGCCATCAGGAACAAGCTCTAAGACCTCATGGCGCAAAGCCTCATAGTTTGGTTCCATCTCGACTTTCTTGCCGGCTTTTTTGGGCTTCGATTCAACCGCAGGAGCGGGTTCCAGTATGTTGTCTATTTCCCAAATTGTTTTGTAAACGATTTTTTGAGCTTCCTCGTCAGCTTTGTTTTTTGGCTTGAGTGCTTTCAAGAAGATGTACATTGCCGCCTCGGGTGAGTCGTTGAATTTGTCGTCCTCTCGAACTTTGGTTATCAGTTGTGTAAGCGATGCGTATTCCTCCGATAATCCTTTAATTTCATTTAATTCTTTTAAGAATTTTTCGACAGCTACAAAAATCTTTCTTCTCAATCTACCTTCCGCAATTAGCGGCACGATTCGGTCCCATTCTTTTGCGGCTAAAATTTCACCATCAGAATTTTTACCGAGGCTTTTATTTGCCCATTCCACGCTCAAAGGTTCCGATTCTATTATAACTGACGGTCCCATGTCTACTTTGCCCCGCTTGAGTTTTGGTAAGTCATAAACTCCGCTTTGTGCAAGCTCGGAAGGATTCTGCGGTGCGGGTTTTCTGTGCGGGGTGCTGTCCTCGTTTGGCACATATTCTGATTTTCTCGGCATCGCCACCGCTTCCGCCGGTTGCGTCTCTATTTCTTTCGGGGCTCCAAAGATCGCCTCGCGTTGTTTGGCTGTAAGAGCTTTTCGGGGCTTTTTCTTGTTAGCTGTTTCCGCTTGAGGCGACATGGATTTTTCCAGCTCTGTCAGTCTATCTTTCAGCTCTTCTTCCCACGCCCAAGCTCTATCGATGAGATCGTTCTTGATTTCTTTTATGCGCGCTTCGTTTGATGATTTGGATTCTGACTTTTCAAGCTGATCCAACTCGGCTTTCAACTCTGAAATATATCCTTTCTGCTTTTTATCGTCTTCCGCAATTTCCGTCAGTTGCTTCAAAATATCCGCGTCGTTACGATGTTGGTAAATTTGCGGGTACTTGTTCAAGTTTAGATTCTTGGTTAAGACTTTCAGCGTCTCCTCTCCTGCGTCATCGACTCCAAAAATAACTTCACGCTGTTTTGCGGTAAGCTCGCGTCGTGTTTTTGCAGGTTTTGTCTCAATGACTTTTGGTTTGCGTGAGGCCATCTCTTCCGTTGATTTTGTCAGGTCTTCGAATCCTTCAAGTTCCTCGCCTGTCATTCCGGATAATATTGCGGCCTGCGGTTCTTGTTCTGCGACCGGTTTGCCGGTCAGTTGTTCCAAAGTGGACTTCAACTTTCTGATTTCTTCATCGTATCCTTGGATTGCTTTCAATGTCCTGTTGTCGGCCTCTGTGTCTTGTCTTGCTTCTGCACCCGCGCCAACTTCGCTCATCATTTCCTGGCGCGACTGGCGGAGGAGTTTGAGCTGCGCGTTGAGCTTGTTGATTTCCAATTTCTTTCTTCTTTCCGGTTTGACGTATTCTGCAGGTTTCTCCAAATCGCTAAAATCCATTGCAAGAGGAACGTGCGGTTTTGTAATGGCCTCTGGTGACTTGAGAGTTTCGGTTTCAGGAGTCTTTGCGGGTTTGGCAACAGTCACGTCTGCCGGTTTGACGGTTTCTTCCTCTTTCATCCCTCCCCGGACTTTGTTTTCTTCTTCCGTACCGACGGTTTTTGTAACCGGACTTTGCTCGGCGCGGGCTCGCTTTGCATTTGCGCTGCGGCTTGTTTCCCCGGTTGAACTGATTTGGTGTTCAGTTTGGTCGATTTGCACTTGCAATGCCAAACGTTCTTTTTGCACTTGATCCAATGCAGTAATCAGATCGTCGACATTTGTGCCGCCAACCATGGAACCGAAATATTGTTTGGTTTTTTGCCAAAAACCCAACTTAAGGTTTGAGCGGATTTCTTCGGCGCTGTTGCCAAGATGTGCTTTGCCGGATACGTGGCCGATCTCTGATTGCAATGAATATTCTTTTTCAAGCAACTTTTCGCTTTCGTCTTCCAATTTTTTCAGACGTTTGCGTAGGCTTTCCGTTTGTTCCGCGTTGCGCCATTCGCCGTATTTGCCGTAAGCCTCTTTTGCGTCTTTGCGTGCTTGCGGCGCATTGTTGGTGCGCATCATTATACCGAGGATGGATTCCAACTGTTCGCGCTGACTCTCGAATTCCCGCGATCTTGCTTCTTTTAGTTCTTGTCCGACGCGCAAAGAAGGCACCTTTTCCAAACGTGCCTGATATTCGTATAGGGCTTTTTGCAGAGATTGAATCGTGTTCTTCAAAAGTTCTTCCGTCGGACGATTGCGCGTGTCGAAAAATTCCCGCAAAGCCGTTTGGGCATCTCCTAAAGCTTCTGGATGTTGGAGGATTGTCTCTTTGCCTTTCAGTTTTGCACGAATCGACTCGACTGTTTTTTCCGCTTCGTTTGCGGCCGGTGATTCTTCCGGAGTCGACTCCAAGACTTCGCGAGGTTTTGGTTTGGCCTCCAACATGCCAAAAGACTTTATTTGCTGGGCTTCGGCCGTTGGATTTTTCGGTCTTCGTTTTGAAGGCGTGCGTTCAACCGATGTTGAAAGAGGAGTCATTTCAGGCATATAAAAAAGTTGGCTTAATTATACAACAAAAAACGCCCGGACGTAATGCCGGACGTTTCTCTGCCTGTGGATTGTTTCCTCGCCCTTTTGAAGGGAGAGGCTAGGTGAGGGTTACGCTTTAACTAGTTGTTTGAAAATTTCCGGATGCTTGGCTGCGATTTGCGACAAAACTTTTTTGTCGAGCAAGATCTTGCGTTTTTTGAGGTCGCCCATCAACTTGCTGAATGAAGTTCCAAGTTCGTGAGCCGAGGCGTTGATGCGCACTTGCATCAAACCGCGGTTAACGCGTTTTTTTAATTTGCGGCTGACATAAGCCTGTACGCCGGCTTTGGTGGCGGCGACTTTGGCGACACGAAGATTCTTTTTGCGTCCCCACATCATGCCTTTTGTCCTGGCCAGGATGTTCTTTCGGCGCTTGATGTGGTGTACTCCACGTTTTACTCTAGGCATAGCTGATCAATTATGAATTTTGAATTATGAATTAATAATTACCGAAATTCATAATTCTTAATTTTTTAATTAGGCGAACGGTAACAGGTTTTTAATGTTTCTTTCGTACTGTTTGGCAACGGTTTGGTCGCGGCGCTTTTTGCGGGTAGCGTTGCCGGAGTCGCGGGCGTTAAAGTGATCTTGTCCGCCGTGGCGTTTCATGACTTTTCCCGTCTTGGTCACGCGTACTCGTTTGGCAACTGCTTTGTGGGTCTTCATAATTAGAGTTTAGAGTGAGTTCATTCGATATTCGATATTCAGCGTAGCGGATATTCGATATTCGATTAATTTTTTAAGATTTTCTTCCGACTATGGCCGAGACATTATTGCCTTGATGCTTTGGCGGCTGCTCGGTGTAAAGTTCGTAGGTCGCTCCGATCAGTTTTATGAAATCGTATATTTTTCCGAGTGCGATGTTGGCGTGGGCTTTTTCTCTTCCGCGCAACATGATTTCAATTTTTACTTTCTGTCCATCTTCCAAAAATTTGATGGCCTGGTTTAATCGATTGTCCAAATCATGCTGTCCGATTTTTACCGAGAGCCGGATGCCTTTTACTTCCACTTTTTTAGCATGAGCTTTTTGTTGTTTAAATTCTTTGTCCTTTTGGTACTTAAATGCTCCAAAGTCCAATAGCTTGCAAACGGGAGGTTGTTCCTTAGGAGAGACTTCCACCAGATCAAAGCCGCGTTCTGTTGCTATTGCAACGGCTTTAGCTGTGGGCATCACTCCCAGAAACGTTCCTTCCTCGTCGATTACTCGAACTTCGGGAACTCTTATTTGTAGATTGTGCCTGTAGAGCATGCCCTCGTCTCGAGGTACAAAGCGCTTTCGGCGGTAATGAATTCTCATTGTGAATCGTACCTCGTACCATGTGCCTCGTACCGCGTTTTAAACGATGTACGTTGTACTATGTACGTTGTACGTAATTTAGTGCTGGTGGAGATGGGGGGAGTTGCACCCCCGTCCGACAACGTGCCCCAGATCCTTCTTTCACAGGTTTGGCTTACTCGTTTACGGGGAATCGATGAGAGCAAGCAAGAAGCGATTCCGAGCGGCATATGCCTTGTCGTCTTGATTGTTATGCCACAATCAATTCCAAGCCCGAGATATGTCGATCAGTCCAAGCGGTCGGGCCGCTGCAAGGGTGATCGCGGTTAGTCGCCCTTAGGCGAGAACCGGTGAAAGCGAGGGCATGCTGAACGCGTTAGCGATAGCAGCCTTGGCTTTTGATAAGACGTTGGCAGTTGTCTTTGTGATGCGGTTTAACGAGTCGCGTCGGCTCGACCTGCAGAACATGAGGAAGCGTGCCGTCGAAGCTCGGCATCCCCTGGATTTCGAATCGCGAAACGCGTAACTTGTAACGTCGGAAATCCGGCGTTTCGCGTTACACGATGCGCGTCACACGGCTCAAAGGTCATCTTTTTGAAAACGACTTATTTCGCGATCGAGATCGCGACTTTTGATTTTTTGGCGCTTCTCAAACGTTTTTTTGCCTCTGGCAAGCCAAAAGCCAACCTTGATCCGTTGGCCACGAGTATATAGTGAAATGGGTATGAGTGTCAAGCCTTTTTGCCCTAATTTACCAGCTAAATATTGTATTTCTTTTGCGTTCATTAACAGGTCGCGGGTCCTCTCTGAGTCGTGAGGGGATTGCGCCGAGGCTTTTTTGTACCTGGATATTATCGCTCCAATGAGCCTTAATCTGCCTCCCTGTAGCACGATGTGGGCGGCTCCTATCTTTGCTCCGCCGTCTCGGATGGACTTAACCTCTTGCCCGGTCAACACCAAACCGGCCTCGAATTCTTCCAGGCGTTCGTAATCAAATCCGGCTTTACGGTTGGTAGCCAGCGTAGGCATGCGGAATATCTTATACCAAGCGGACCATGTGGACTAGGCGGACTAGGCGGACCAAGCGGACCATGTGGACTAGGCGGACCAAGCGTAATAATTTTTTTCCGCCTTGTCCGCGTGGTCCGTTTGGTCCTTTTGTGTGGTATACTTCTTACTGTATGAATGAAAGAATGATCAGCATTTCGACATCGACCATCATAAAAGTGATTTTGATCGCGCTCGGCCTCGTTTTGTTGTGGCTGGTGAGCGACATTTTGGCGATGATTTTTGTTGCGCTTTTTTTGGCGGCTTTGATTCAGCCGGCGGCGGATTGGGGAGTCAAATACAAAATACCCAGAGGGGTTATGGTGCTGGTTGTTTATTTCGTTTTGTTCGGATTGACGGCTCTTGTCATAGCATTGATGGTCCCGACGCTGGTTGATCAGATGACCAGGTTGGTAAATATCTTGGGTCTTAAATGGGGAGCTTTGCAGAATGTGATAACTTCCATCAGTGAGTTTGCGAAAACGTATTCATTGTCATCAACGATCGCGCCCGATTTTTCTACGGTGCAAAATCAGCTTGGCGGCGCGTTTAACGGACTATTCGGTGTCTTAGCCTCTGTCTTTGGAGGCATAGCGGCCTTTATAATTGTACTCGTCATGTCTTTTTATCTGGTTGCACAGGAGCGTAAGGCTTTGACCGTGGTACGGGATTTTGTTCCGTTAAAGCATCAGAAGTTTGCCATGAACTTGATAAACGACGTGCAAGAGAAAATCGGACAATGGTTGCGCGGTCAACTGTTGCTGAGTTTAATAATTGGCATACTTTATTATATCGGTCTGTTGATAATCGGAGTTGACAGCCCGTTGGTTCTGGCAATTTTTGGCGGGTTGACGGAGTTTGTTCCGTATCTCGGTCCGATTTTGGGAGGCGTGCCGATTGTGTTCGTTGCTTTTGTCCAATCCCCGACTACGGGAGTGTTTGCTTTGATCCTTCTCGTGATAATTCAACAGGCCGAAAACCATCTTATTGTTCCCAAGGTAATGCAAAAAGCGGTGGGACTGAATCCTCTTGTCAGCATTATTTCCATGTTGGTAGGCGCAAAACTTTTTGGGATTATGGGTGCGCTTCTGGCAATTCCTGTTGCAACTGCTTTGTCCGTAATAATAAAAGAGGTCAGAAATTACTGGCCTAACAAAATTGATTGATGGATACTACCGCGCCTCCAAAACCGGTAAAACCTAAGATTGGTTTAAATGTTTTGAGTTGTCTTTTTTTGATCATGCTGGGTTTGCTTGCAGCGGCTCTTTTGGCGGCTTTTGTTGTTGCCAAATCAGGTTTGCTGCATGTGCCGATTTTTTCTTCTTATTATGTTGCGCCCGAGCCGGTTCGACTTTTGCAGGCAAAGCCTGTTACTTGGGATGATTTTCAGGTTCTTTTGGCCAGACGCATATATGCACAGCGTTCCGTTGCAGGAGGCTTTTACACGATACATGTCACGGAGCAGGAACTGACGGGTTTATTACGAGGCGTGACGGCTGAAGCTTTGCGTGATCCTTCCTGGGAGGTTAATTTGGATCAAATTGCAGTTACGCCGGATTATTTGGAAGTTTTTTTAAAATTAAAATGGCAAAATATCTTAAATTTTGATTTGCTCTTCAAGCTTAAACCAAAAGTTGATGAGAACGGCGCAATCGGCTTTGATGTCTTGGAGGCGCGTCTTGGAGATTTTGCCATGCCGACGTCTTTAATTTATCCGCTTGTCGGTAATGTATTCGGAAGAGATTTGGGAGAATGGCAATTAAAAATCGGCGGAGCCAATGCTATCAAATCCGTATCCTTGTTAGATCGCGGTTTGAACATCATAATAAACAAACAATGATTTTCTTTTATCGCTTATTCCCTGCATTGCTGGCTTTTACAGTCGGGGTAAGTTTTTATTGGCAAATAAAAGAGCCGGCTGCATATCCGTGGGTCGGTTTGTTCGGGGTTTTATTGACTGTCATTGCGGCTTTCATAATGTCACGCAAAAGAGTGAGGATTTTAGATTTAATCGAAAAGATGCTGCCGACCGCTTTGTTTTTGCTGGCACTTGTATTCGGCATGCTGTTGGCGGAAGGGCAGATTGCGGTTTGGGCGATAATTTTTTTTGGTGCGGTTGTAACTTTTTTATCTCTGGAGCTGCTGTTTTTACTTTCTTTCATGCCTTCGCGTTATCCGGTTAACGGACTTTCGCATGTAAATATCGCATATGTGCCGTTTATCGTTTGGTATGTGATTGCCAATTCCGTAGGATTGATGGCTTTTTTGCATAGCCCGGTTTGGATACACGTTCTCATTTTAACGGTATTGTCGGTTATCTTATTCAGAACCACCGGGCACCCAAGCGCAACGCGCGAACAAAACAGGCTATGGATGTTCGTCGGCGGATTGGCCGGTTTGCACATTGGCTTGCTGGGTATCATGCTGCCGCTTTCGATGTCGGCGCAAGCTACGCTTGGTATGATTGTCTTTTGTGCTATCTTACGGCTGCGGCGTTACATGTATCACCCCATGCCGGTGCGTAAACAGGCTTGGTTTGAAGGCGCAATAGCTATGGCGATTATAATTGTGGCCATATCAACCGCAAAATGGATATAATCAAACTATGAATCTCAAGCACATAATCAAGCATCCAACGACGTTGACGATCCTCGTAATTGCCGGCGTGGTTGTTTTAAGTTCGATCGCCGGCGGAGTTACCGGTGGGATCGTGGCAATGCGCATAACGCCTGATTCTTTCACTCAGCAGGGTTTTTATATTCCCACGGATTCTACAACTACAAGCGTCGTTCAATCTGGTACGCCTCAAGCGACGAGTACTGCCATTAGGCTTGTGCCGATAGAAGTGGATACGGCAGCTACGCGAGTGGTGCCGGAGCCGATTTTTCAAAGGCAGAGTCCGGTGGCTGTAATTTACGGACATAAAAAATCCGGCGCGGATGTTTTACTTGGGGATGGCGATCAAATCGGCAAAGCCGTTGCCGTTACGTCTGATGGTTGGTTTGTAACCGCGCCAAGCGTCGTGGAGGGATGGAAGACGGCGGATTTATTACTTTGGCAAAACGGACACGCCTATCGCGCAGAAAAAGCTTTGCTTGATCGCGCAACGCAATTGGTATTTATAAAAACTTCAGCCAAAAATTTACCTTCCACGCCTTTTGCGGATGTTTATGCTGCCAAAACAGGACTTGCCGCTTGGCTCGAATCATCTCCGAATGAATATGCGCCTTCCGCCATTGTCGCCTTGCGAGCTTCGACTCCTGTCGATCCGGCAAGCAGCGACAAAGCCGTGCGCCGTTTGGTTGCGTTGGGATCTGTTGATGAAAGCGATATTGGTTCTCCGGTTTGGGATTCCAAAGGATCGTTGATCGGCATTGTTGATACTTTTGCCGACGGACGTTTATTTTTAACGCCGGCCAGTAATCTTGCCGCATCATTGCAAAGCTTGATTTCCGGCACTGAAATCGATCACGCATCGCTTGGCGTGTTTGCTTTGGATCGCATGTTAATCAGGTCAACGGCTGCGGACGATACAACGCCAAGCCGCGGCGCTTGGATTAAAGAAGATAAACGCACCGGGCGTGCAATTGTAAAAGACAGCGCTGCAGAAAAAGCCGGTCTTAAAAGCGGCGATGTGATTCTTCGAGTGGATCGTGATATAATGGACGGGAGCTCTGATTTGAGCGACATCATTCTGCAATATCGTCCTGGTTCTGATGTGACATTGCGCGTGTGGCGAGTTGATAAAGAAATAGATGTCCCGCTCAAGCTCGGCACTCAAGTAACAAGCGAAGTAATTCTTTAAACTTTTTAACTCCCCTTACCAAGGGGGATTAAGGGGGGATCTCCGACATGCCTTCAATAAATATTTTGCACCTTTACGTTCGAGCTTGGCGCTTGCTGCTTTTAGTTACGCTTGGCGGATTGGTGATTGCTGTTTTGGTTTCAGTTTTGCAGCCGCTCAAATTTTCATCCACTGTAAGGTTGTTGATAACGCAAACAAATGCAACCGGCGTGGATCCTTACACGGCCATCAAATCCACGGAACGCATCGGACAAAATCTTTCAGAGATTACTTACACCAGCAGTTTCTTTAACGCAGTCACAAAACAAGAGGGGATAGACATTTCTTATTTTTCAACAGATGAGATCGATAAGCGTAAAGAATGGCAAGAGACCGTAGCGATAAACGTTGTGCCCGGCACCGGCGTAATGGATGTTGTCGTCTACCACAAAGATCGCAATCAAGCGACTTTGCTCGCAGTCGCCGTAGCAAAAGAACTTGCCACCCAAGCTCCAAACTATTTCGGCTATTCTGTCCGTCTGCAAATAATCGACGATCCTTTACCGTCCCGCTTTTTCGCTCAACCTGACTTTGTCCAAAATGGCGCTTTGGGAGCGGTCTTTGGATTTTTAATCGGTTCTTTGTGGGTTTTGGCTAAAATGAAGGAGATAAGATAAACTCTTTCGGCATGAGGAACGGATAGAGGGCTTCGGTTGGAGGAGCGCGCGAAGGGTGAGGCTAGGCTCAACAGAGCCTTTTTTTATTTTGGCGACCCCCTTGTCAAAGGGGGGTATTCGACGCGCAGCGTCGAATTGGGGGATTTCTTATTTACTATTTTCACCGCTTTGTTAAGGTACTTCCAGACAAGAACCCGCGAGTCCGTAAAGTCTATAAAGTCCTAGATTAGATACATTGTCATGGACTTTAAGGACTATGCAGCTCTTGACAAATAAGCTGTTTTGTGCTATATTCACATGTCCTTTAAATGGCAGAAGGTGCGACTCTGAAGTCGTTCTGTACTTGTTTGGGAAGTATTCCTCCTCTTCTCATGCAGTGCAGGACGACTCTAGGGCCGCATCGTGCCCCGTATCACAATTGCGAAATTCGAATCGCGAAACGCCGGACGGTCTGTCGTTACACGTTACTCGTTACATGCAATTCGTACGGCGTGCATGGTGCATGTCCAGTACTTTGACTATTTACCGAGGGAAAAAACCTGCTCTTGTCAGGAGCGGGCAGATCAACAGTCTGCCCCGCGAGGGCAGGGAGGAGCTCGAGATGAAGAAGATGAGTGTCGTCTTGTGGGCAGCGCTCGCGTTTGCGTGCGCTTTGGTCATCAACCTCAACCCGGCGTGGGCTCAAAACCCGCCGCCGGCAGCTTCGGGACAGTGCGCCGTGTTCTACGGCGCGTCGGCTGCGACGCAGGAGGCATGCAGAGTCGGGGATGTCCCGCTTGCGTGTCGCGCTGCTTGCAACGTGAACGTGACGGTCAACTGCGGCGGAGCGCCTTGCGCTCTCGCTCAGCCGACCGTCGCACCTCCGCCGGCCAAGAAACCCGAATGGAGCCCGCCGCAATATCAGTGTGTGGATGGCCGCGACGTCGACGATCCGCAGGATTGTTGTCATGACAAGGTCAACACTACGCCTGTGCTCAAGCGGCAACCGAAGTACGTCACCGTCAGAGGCATCATGCATCAGATCGTGGTGTCCGAGTGCTCAGCAAACGAGCACTTCGTCGAGGTGACGCTCGATAGTCTTGAGAAGGCGCATACTCGGCTCGACGAGTTCGAGTTGGAGTTCAGGGCGTATCTCGAGCAACAGAGCAACCTGGACGCTTGGCAGACCGGGCAGATTGCGATCATCTGGAGCGAGCTTAACAAGGCTAAGCAGATGGCGGCGAATGCTGACGCCAAGCTCGAGAACGTAACAGTGATCATCCGTTCACTCGACAAGCTCTACAGCGATCTCAGGCAGGACGTCGCCGACCTGCGCGACAGCAAGCCTCAGTTCGTTCTGGGCGCGGAGCTGTGGGTGCTCGGCATGGGCGACGCGGGAGTCGCGGTGGCTCCCGGCCTCAAGGTCGGTTTCCACTCGTTCTTCCCGGCGTCCAAGGCTGGGTACTACGCCGAAGGCTTCGTTGGTCTGATGTACCGCGACGGAATTGATCCGTCGACCGGCGGGCAGGGATCGGCGTACCACGGCGGCGCAGAGGGCGGCTTCATGCTTGCTCTCAGCGACGACAAGGCGCTGACCGGAGCCTTGGGGTTCAAGATCGACCAGGTGTTCCGCGCGAGCGACCCCAATTTCTTGGGGACCATGTTCGGTGGAACGCTCGGCCTACACTACTCGATCCCGGGGACGTACCTGGGCATCGGTGTGAAGGGCATGGTCACCGGAACCCACAAGGTCATCTACTTTAGCGATGACGGCCTTGCGCACACCAACCAACAGTCCGCACTCTTCGGAGGCGGCATCACCATCGACTGGGCGGCAGACATTCTCTGAACCAGTCTCCCTCGGCTTGAGGCAGCAAAAGGTAACCACTCCTTTTCTGCCTCTCCCGACACGAGTCATTGATAACTTGATGATTCATGTCGCTGCATAACTAGTTTGTGCAGATGTTGATTGACAATTTGCAATAAAAAATTTCCCCTCCTTATCTTGGATGCAGTGATGGATAAAGAGGATGCACTACTATTATTGTTTGAGATCCGGACCTTTAGAGTTCACGGCATCTTGGACAAGGAGGGGAAGACAAAACGACATGTTGTCGTTGAGTCAAACGCTCGCAATGAACCGCGGTCGCTCACAGCGCCGCGAAGACTTCGGAGGACGATCATGAAGAAGCTCGTTTGGTTGGTTTCGATTCTCGCGGCAGTGGTCGGCGGATGCTCGATGGACACCGCAAGGTGGAATCCCGAGGGCACTGGCGGCACGGCAGGCGAAGGCGGCAGCGGCGGGACGGGCGGAACGGCCTGTGAGCCGCATGCGGTTCACGACTGTGCTTGTCCGGGCGGCCTCACTGGTTCGCAGTGGTGCTACGAGGACGGCAGTGGGTATGGCACGTGCCAGTGCCCGCTTCCGACCGGCACCTTCTGTCGAGACGCCGACGCCGACGGCTACGGCAACGCTGCGGATTGCCTGTACAACCAGACAACGCAGCCGTCCGGGTTCGTCGGTAATGGTAACGACTGTGACGACAACCGCCACGACGTGAACCCGGGCATGACCGAGATCTGCAGCAACGGCCTCGACGACAACTGCAACGGGCAGATCGACGAGGGCTGCGGAACCGGCGGCACGGGCGGAAGCGGCCAGGTGTGCACGCCGCTCCAGTCATACTCGTGCAACGAGGAGTGTCCGAGCCACGACGGCACCAAGTGGTGCTGGGATACTGGCGCCGGCTTCGGTGAGTGCCAGTGCAAGACCGTGTCTGGCACGTACTGTCGCGATGCGGACGGTGACACGTATGGTGATCCCGCGCAGTGCGCGCAGTACCCCTCGCCTCCCGCGGGTTACGTCAACAACTCGGGCGACTGCAACGACAGTAACCCGAACATCAACCCCGGAAAGTCCGAGACCTGCGGCAACGGCATCGATGACGACTGCGATGGGCAGATCGATCAGGGTTGCGGCACGGTGACCTACACCTACTACCGCGATGCGGACGGGGACGGACACGGCAATGCGAGCCAGCCGCTCCAGTCCACGTCGACCACGCCCCCCGCGGGTTACGTCGCAAGCAACGACGACTGCGACGACAACAACGGCGCGGTCTGGAACACGTGCGGCGCGGGTGGCAGCGGTGGAACGGGTGGCTCGGGTGGAAGCGAATGCAACGGCCCCACCGAGTACGACACCATCGTCGCGGTTATCGTGAATTCACCGGCGACGGGCAACCACCGGCTCGACGGCTGGTGGCAGCCTCCGTGTGAGCCTCCGCGCAGCTGGGCAAAGATTTGCGACATGACCCAGGTCGCGTCCGGCAAGTATTCGTGCACGTTCCAGGTCCGCCACGGCAGCACGCTCTTCGAGTTCCAGAATGCTCTCCCGAACGGGAAGTACTGGGGCGACACGAGTTGTGCCACCGGAAGCGGATGCGGGCACACGCTGGGAACGATGTACATCTACGAGGGTTCGGAGAATGCGTCGAACGAGCAGCAGTATGTGCTCATCTCGAACGGCGCGCCGGATCTGAACTGCTCGGGGTGCAACCCGGACCCCAACTGCGTCGGGCAGTGCCTGTACCCGTACAAGAACGGGCAGGTGGTCGGCTCGCTCTGATTCGAATCCCTCGCTCTTTTCACCCGTCAGTCTCACACACGTGAGCAGAGACTGACGAAAAAACTCTCAACTATCGGAAGGGCTACACCCAACCGAAAAGCACCAGACAGGACGCTCAATCTGCTGGTGCTTTTAAATTTGTCCCAACCACCGCTACGCCCTCACCCCCGTAGAGGGGCGTGGCCCCCACGGGGCTTTACGCCCTGCCCCTCTCCCACGCTTGCAGGAGAGGGGTTCTTAATTTCGCCCCTTTCTCCTGCATCTGTGGGAGAAAGGGGATGGGGGATAGAGGGCTCCGGTTTGGGATGAGGGGGTCTTGACAAATTCGCTTAATTTTGCGTAAATACAAGTCATACCCATCGGAAAAACGGAGCTTAAAGCTCCACTACGAGGAGGAATGGGATGAAACGAGCACTTTTCACCATCATCATGGGCTTGGCCCTGCTTTTCGCAGGGTCAGCCAACGCACAGCCCACGGCGTCCACACCACAACCTGTCGTCGCCAACCCGGCGGCATGCGCGAGAGCGTGTGGGGCACAGTACAACATGTGCCTCAGCCGCGAGCCCGACTTCAAGGGCAAATGTAGCGCATTGCCTGAATGTCAGGGCGTCACAGACGGACAGTTCGACGAGTACCAGGCGTGGTTCTCGGCCTGCATCGACAACCCGTCATTGCAGTGTCCGCAGTCCTGCGTTCCCACGCAGGTCACGCCGCCGTCTCCGCCGACCGGCACGACGCCGACAACGACTCCGCCGCAAGTGCGGCACAACCAGCCGCCCGCGATGAGCTACAAGCGTCGCTGCGAGCTGAAAGGCGGCTTGTACTCCAAGACGGTAACGGTCGACGCTCACGGAGCACGAACCACTATCGAGGAGTGCTTGATGTACCGCGATGCGCTTAAGCGCATCGAGGATCTCGAGAGGCGAGTCACGGCGCTCGAGCAAGGCAAGTCACCGACGACCAATGTCGATCTGACGGAGTTGATCAAACAACTCACGCAGATTCGCGACGGCGTCAACACGGCGAACGGCAAGATGGATGAGGTCCGCACTCGTGCGGACAAGATCATCTCGCAGTACAACGCCCTGGTCGAGCGCGTCAACGACCTCGAGCGAGGTCAGCAGACCAACACGCGCGACATCGCCGGCATCAAAGGTCGCCTCGCTCAGATCCCGTCCGGCAGTCAGAACGATGTACGTGGTACGGGGCTCCGCCCAGAGGCTCTGCCCGGAGAGTACGAGGTACGCGGCCGGGGTCTGCCTTGCTGGCTCGCGGGTTACGGCGAGCTGCACTTGAACAAGAACTTCGACTACTTTCAGGGGTCGGAGGGACTTGAACTCGGTTGCAGACTGTTCGGCTCGCGCGATCTCGGCTTTGTCGCCGGTGTCGGCGGCGGCTACGCCAACCGGTTCTACGACCATCACATGGTCGAGGTTCACACGGCGTTCGGCTTGAACGCCGCGCTTGGCCCGCAGACTGATTTGCTGCTCATGGCAGCGGGCAAGTCGTTCCGCACCACGACGTTCGAGAACGGAACGTCCAACTGGTACGGACTGCTTCCCGAGATCCGATACACCTTCAACCCGGCCAACCCGTGGTTCATCGGCGCCAGGCTCGGGCTCGGCGTGACTAACGCCGCGCCTCCCCGCCCGGAGGAGATGGGCAATCAGCGCGCTGCGCATTTCGACGAGAATGCGTGGCTGCTGCTCGGCTACGAGTTTGGTCGCGAGCCTGCAAAGCCGCGGCAGAACACTGTCGCGCTGCCGGTCTACGGCAACCCTGAGGTTAAGAACGAGGTCGACGACAACGCTACGGTCACGGTCACTAGTCCGTAGCAGCTCGTCGCGTTCCTTCCTCCTCCTCTCGTCACACGGCGGCTTCACGAATCTGTGAGCCGCTTTTTTTATTGTCATTTCGACCGGAGTGAACGGATGTGAACGCAGTGGAGAAATCCCTTTTAGTACTGTTAGACAAGGGATTCCTCGACTCCGTGCCATTAGTTTGGGCACTTCGCTCGGAATGACAAATAAATCATGCTATAATGCCCCCATGCCCCAAAATCGTTGGGATGAAGTCATCGGTCATCAACAAATAATTAAACTTTTGGATCTTTGGGTGGAGTGCCCGGCTTTTTCGTATTTGTTTTACGGACCGTCGCATCTTGGTAAAACTTTTGTCGCCGATAAGTTTGTCAGAGCGTTGGTTGGCGTTGACGCGCATCAAGATTTGAATCTGCATCCGGACGTTGTGATGTTTTTGCCGGAAGAGGGGAAAAAGGACGTTTCAGTCGAATCAGTAAGAGATAACCGGATGCGGCTTTATCAGCGTCCGCAAATTTCAAAACGAGTTGTGGCATTTTTGCCCAAGCTGGATCGTCTGAATGAAACTGGATTCAATGCTCTTCTCAAAGTAATGGAAGAGCCGCCTGCAGGTGCGGTTTTTGTCGCAGTGGCTGAAAATATTTCGCGCATTCCGTCAACGATCTTGAGCAGAACAGTGAGCGTGCCCTTTGGACTCGTGCCGAAAGAAACGATTCGTCAAGCGCTCGAAGATCGAGGATTCTCCAAACAAAATGCGCAGCAAAAATCTTCTATTTGCCGCGGTCGGCCCGGCATCGCATTGCAAGACGAAGACGAGGGCGGGACTTTTTTTGATGTTGCCGAGCGTTTTGTTACAGGTCCGACAATCGGCCATCGCATGTCTGCGGTTGAAGAAATGAAAAAACAGTGCGAGTCGACTGAAGACGTTGCAGCGGCATGGAGCTCGGCAATGGAATCTTGCATGTTGGCCATCAGATCTGATTTTAATCGCGATGCCAAACAGGCTTTGATTTTGGCGCAAGGCGTCGCAGATGCGCAGTCTGCCATCGGCGGCCCGCTTTCGCCGCGTTTGATGTTGGATGCCTCGGCGATTCAAGCGTCTCGTAATTATTTACCGATGCCAAATCTTTATCCAAAATATTTTCCTTTGAGTCTAACTTAAAAATATGCACTTCAAATCAATATTGCGTCTTTCAGCCGTTACATTGGGGCTTTCACTTTTCGGCGCCGGATGTTTGTTCGGAGCTCCTGCGGCCACCGGACCGACAGGTCCTGACACCGGGCTGTGGAAATCTTCCGATCACGGGCAAACGTGGGTGAATAAAAAAGCTTACGTCGACGGTCCGCGTTTAACAGCGGCGGCTGCGGAGTTTGCGGTGCAAAGCATGGCGATTGATCCTCAAGATCGCATGGCGGTTTACATGGGCACGAGCAATTACGGCTTGGTTTATTCGCTAGACGGGGGAGACTCTTGGCAGAGATTTAAGTCGCTAGATGCGACGAATATAAAAACCGTTGCGGTCGACAATAAAAATAAATGTACTGTTTACGCAACCAGTCAAAACAAGATTTATAAAACGACAACTTGCGGACGCGATTGGCAGGTTGTGTTTTTCGATCCGCGCACAGATAAATTTTTTACGCAGATTGCCATCGATTGGTTTAATCCTACGGTGCTTTATTCCGGTACGAGTGACGGCGATATATTCAAGTCAACGGATGCGGGTGTTAAATGGCAAGTCGTTAAACGAGCTAATGCGCCGATCAATTCACTTGTTGTAAGCACCGTTGATTCGCGTATGGTTATCGCCGGTACGGACGGAGACGGGTTATGGAAGACGTTGGATGGCGGAATCACCTGGCTGCAGGTCAAAAAAGAATTCGGAGATATCGCAGAGGCAAGACGCACCATTCAAGTTGTAATCGATCCGACAAACAACAATCGCATTTATGTCGTTCATAAATCAGGTATTGCGAAGAGCGACGATCAAGGTTCGACTTGGACAGCTATGACGCTTTTGACGGATGTTGGCGAAGGTAAGATTACTCGAATGTCCGTTGATCCGAATAACGGCAAAAATATAGTTTACACGGGCCCGACCGCAGTCGTGTTTAGCGTAGACGGCGGACAAAGCTGGGAGACTAAGCGTTTGCCGAGCACCGGCGCCGGGACAGCCGTCAACGTTGATTCGAAAGATGGTAACGTGATCTACCTCGGAACCACGCCGGTGAAGAAAAAATAGCATCACAACATTTGTCTTGTATGTTCATTGCGAACGTTTCTCTTCTGTCATTTCGACCGCAACGGAGTGGAGTGGAGAAATCCCTTAGCTAATAATGAAAGTTGCTATTGTTTGAGGCGCGAGCCAGATCTCTCGACTTCGTCCAACTCCGCTCGAGATGACAGGAGGGACTGCGACAAGGTGCGGATTTTTTGTAATTGACTTTATCGCTGATTTATTGCATACTAAGCATATATTTATGTCTCAACACATACAATCCGCGGAGCAGGATTTTGAACAAGCTCTGGAACATTTTGTCAAAGATTTGAAGAACCTTAGAACGAACCGCGCCAGTGCCGGTTTGGTGGAAGATCTGCGCGTTCAAGCTTACGATTCAAATATGGATCTAAAAAGCGTCGCATCAATCACAACGCCGGATGCGCGAACGATCCAAATAGAGCCGTGGGATAAAAATTTGGTTAAAGAAATCGAAAAAGCGATTACCGCATCGGGCTTGGGCATCAACCCCAAAATAGCGGGCACGGTCATTCATCTCAATCTTCCGCCGATGACGGAAGAAAACCGCAAAGAGCTGGTAAAAGTCATCAACCAAAAATCAGAGTTGGCGCGCATCGCGGTGCGCAATATCAGGGAAGAAACCCGCGGCAAAATAATGCAAGACGAAAAAGCTAAAGTGATTACGGAAGATGAGCGCTTTTCGCTGCTCGAACAACTCGATAAGTCCGTGGCAAAAGCCAACGAAAAAATTCAATCCGAAGCGGATGAGAAGGAAAAGGAAGTCACAACAATATAATGTCCTAGGTACAAAAAGGTCCTAGGTACTTAATAACCAGGACCATGTACCTCGGACCAAGTACTAAATTTTATGTCCAATGAAAACGATCTGATGGAAAAAATTGTTTCGCTTTGCAAACGCCGCGGATTTATTTTTCCGGGCAGCGAAATTTACGGAGGTTTTGCAAATTCTTACACTTACGGCCCGTACGGAGTCGGGCTCAAGAATAACATTAAAAGTCTTTGGTGGAAAAAGTTTGTCCAAGACAGGGAGAATGTCGTAGGCATGGACGGCCCGATCATTTTGCATCCGAAAGTTTGGGAGGCTTCGGGCCATGCGACTAATTTTAACGACGCTTTGGTGGACTGTAAAAATTGCAAAAAACGTTTTCGCGCGGATCATCTTGTGGAAGATGTCGCCGGCGTTGATTTGGAGGGCAATCTGGATGAGATGAAAAAGATTTTGGATGAAAAAGTAAAATGTCCGGCTTGCGGCAAAAGAGATTGGACCGATGTGCGCAATTTTAACATGATGTTCAAGACAAAATTGAACTCCACGGACGGCGTTACGGAAGAAGTCGCGTATCTTCGTCCGGAGACGGCGGGTGCCATTTTTATCGAGTTTAAGAACATCGTAGACTCGATGCGCGTCAAAGTTCCGTTCGGCATTGCGCAAATCGGCAAGGCTTTCAGAAACGAAATTGTGGCGGGTAATTTTATTTTTCGTTTGCGCGAGTTTGAGCAGATGGAAATAGAGTATTTCATCAGTCCCGGAGTTGATTGGGAAAGCGTGTTCGAAACATGGCTGCAGGCGCAAGAAGAATTTGCGTTGGAGCTCGGCGCGCAAAAAAGCAAATTGCGCCGCTATGAGCATCCGAAAGAAAAATTGTCTTTTTACTCCAAAAAAACCGTAGACATCGAATATGAATTTCCGTTCGGCGGCTTTAAAGAGCTTTTTGGACTTGCCAACCGCACTGATTACGATCTTTCTAATCATACAAAACATTCCGGACAAAAACTTGAGTACCGCGATACTGAAAGCGGAGAAGTCTATGTGCCGCACGTTATAGAACCGACATTCGGGTTGGATCGCAGTATGCTTGTCTCCCTGCTGGCGGCTTATACCGAAGAGGATATAGAAGGTGATACTCGAATCGTAATGAAGTTTCCCAAAAAACTCGCTCCGGTCAAAGTTGCGGTCTTTCCTCTTTTAAAAAACAAACCTCAACTTGTCGAAAAGGCTCGGGGCATCTACGACGAACTTAGAAAACAATTTGCCTGCGAATTTGATGATAACGGCAACGTGGGCAAGCGTTATCGCCGTCAAGACGAAATAGGAACGCCGTACTGCGTCACAATCGATTTTGACACCGTCGGCATGGGAGAAGACGCGGCACTAACCGACACGGTCACGATTCGCGATCGCGACAGTATGAAGCAGGAGCGCATCAAGGTAGCAGAGCTCGCAAACTGGTTTGTCAGTCATCTCGATTAACTATGGAACAAGTAAAACGCATTACATTACCCAACGGTTTGACGTTGATCGAGGCGCCGCAAAAAGCGCAATCAATGACACTTTTGATTTTGGTAAAAGTCGGATCGCGTTATGAACCCGTTAAGCTGACAGGCGCCTCGCATTTTATCGAGCACTTGATGTTTAAAGGCACAGATAAACGTCCTACGTCGCTCGACATTTCTAAAGAGCTGGACAGGTACGGAGCGGAGTTTAACGCGTACACGGGCAAAGATTTGACCGGCTATTATATCAAAATGGATGCGTCGCATACTGACGAAGCGGTTGATCTTTTGCACGACATGCTCAAGAATTCCAAGTTTGATCCGGCAGAAATGAATCGCGAGCGAACGGTGATTATCGAAGAAATAAAAATGTACGAGGATAATCCGCGTGAACATCTCTCGGATTTGTTGGAGTCGCACATGTTTTACGGTTCGCCGTTAGGCAGAAACATCGCAGGTACGCGCCAGAGCGTCGCTAAAATCACCAGGCGTGAATTAGTCGCATATAAAGACGCGTATTATATTCCGTCGCGCATGACTGTCATCATCGCGGGTAAAATCACTCCGGGTGCGATCGGTTTGATTAAAAATACTTTTGGCAAACTCCCGCGCGTCAAATCCGATAAGGATTTGCCGTTTGCGTGTTTCGACGAACCAATGAAGGCTAAAAAACCGTTTGCTTTGCAAAAAAAAGCTACGGAACAAACGCAGCTGGCTTTAAGTTTTTACGGTTTGCCTTACGGACACCACGACAAACACATTGCAGGCATGCTTGCAAAGATTTTGGGCGGCGGCATGTCGTCGCGGTTATTCGTCGAGATAAGAGAAAAGCTTGGCTTGTGCTATTCGATAGGCGCCATGCACGAATCGCTCGAAGATACAGGCGCGTTCACTGTCGCCGCAGGGCTTGATCATGGCAGGGTTAAGGAGGCGTTAAAGGCGATTTACGGCCAACTTAACAAGATAATCCAAGAGCCCGTAAGCCACGACGAGCTTAGCCGCGCCAAAGACAACTCGCGTGGCCGTTTGGCGCTGGCCTTTGAGGATTCTGCTGTTAGAGCGGAGTGGTTTGGCCGCCAGTGGCTGTATGAACGCAAGCTCGAAACGCCCGAAAAACGCATTGCGCAGTTGCAAAAAATCACGGTTGGGGATATAAGAAGGGTGGCGGGATTGCTGCTAACGCCGCGCAAGATGATTTTGGCGGCTATCGGCCCGGATGCAATCCCCAAGAATTTCAGTCAATCAATAGTTTGGAAATAAGTTATGCGTACACTACTCATTGCAAACTGGAAGATGCATTACGGCCCCATGAAAGCCGGGGGTTGGGTTAGGGCGTTTCGCCGCGAAAGGCTGCCTAAGGATTTGGATATCGCCGTAGCCGTTCCGCACGTTTCTTTGGCTGCTGCACGCGCGTCTCTTGGCCGCGCTTCGATACCTGCCTTGGCCGCGCAAGACGCATTCTGGTCTTCGGAGGGCGCTTTTACGGGTGAGATATCGCCTTCGATGCTTTTGGAGTTTGGTGTTCAGTATTGCCTTGTCGGACACAGCGAACGTCGCCTGTTACTCGGAGAAACGGATGAGATGGTTGCAAGAAAAGCGGCTGCGCTGCAGGTTGCCGGCATCATCCCTGTCATTTGCGTCGGCGAAACGGAAGCGAATGTAAAAAAAGGCGAAGTGGCAAAAGTTTTGCGCGCGCAAGTGTCCGCCGCGTTGGCAAGTCTTAAAGACGGCAAAACTCCATTTGTGTTTGCTTACGAACCGGTTTGGTCAATAGGCAGCGGCAAGCCTTGCCCGCCGCAAAAAGCCAAAGAGGCGCACGAGATAATTCGCACTGCAATTCAAAAGAAATTCAATTCCGGCGTAGCAGAAAATGCGAGAATCATTTACGGAGGCTCGGTTGATGCCAATAACATCGCGGAATATGTTTCCACTACCGGAGTAAATGGCGCATTGGTTGGAGGGGCGTCACTCGATCCTCGCGTGTTTGGCTTGTTGTGCCGCACCGCAAATCCGGCATAACGTTGCGCATGCCGGAGTAACGATAAGAAGATGTTAATTTGGATACTATTTATACTGGCAATATTAAGCGCCGCAGCCGCGGGGCTTATTGTATTTCAGCACTGGTCAGAGATAAGAATGCTTAACCCGCTTTCCATTAAAGAAGAAAACGAAAGAATAAAACGCGAAGCGATAGTCGCACAAAGATTCAGCCGCCTGCAAACAGACAAGATCGCGCCTTTCAAATATCTTTATAAAAAAGGAATTTTTCAGACAAAAAAATCTTTTCACGAAGCTTATTTGAGATTGATAAGATTGGATCGCGTATATCAACAGGCAAAGCGCCCGTTTGCAAAAGTCGCGCCCAGCGAGCAAGAGAGAATCAAGGTGTTGTTGGATGAGGCGCGCAGCATGGCGCGGGATTTAAAGTGGGCGGACGCGGAAAAGCGGTACTTGGAAGTTTTGTTGTTAAACAACCGTAATGCGGATGCGTACAAGGGGATAGGCGCTTTGTATCTAAAGCAAAAAATGTATCCACAGGCAAAAGAAACTTTTGAGTACTTGGTCAAAACAAAAGAGGCTGACGATGCTTCGTTTGCAGCCTTGGCGGAAATCGCCTCCGCGGAAGGCGAGGTTGGCAAGGCCGAGGAGATGCGCGTCAAGGCGGTCGAGATGAGACCGCGTTTGGCTTGCCGTCACGCAGAACTGGCCAGGTATTATGTTGATTTGTGTGATTACGCCAAAGCATGGCCATCTGCCAAAAGAGCCAGTGATTTGGAGCCCAAATCGGCTAAATACAGCGAGCTGGCCATGGAGTGCGCAATTGTTTTAGGCGACCGGCAAGAGGCTAAGCGCCGTTATGATAAATTACGGCTTTTGTCGGATGATTATCAAAAGTTGCAACAGTTTCGTGAACGTATTGATAAGATTAAAGTTTTAGTGTAATCTATTGGCACTTTGGTGCGTCATTTGTAAATTCATGCCGTTGTAGCTCAGCTGGTAGAGCATCTCCATGGTAAGGAGAAGGTCACCGGTTCAATCCCGGTCAACGGCTCCATCGAATGAGTCGAAAGTCTCTAAAGTCCGTAAAGTCCTTAAAGTCCAAAATCATGATGACTTTATAGACTTGATAGACTTTGAGGACTTTCGACTGTCGCGGGCAGGTACCGAAGCGGTCAAACGGGGCAGACTGTAAATCTGCTGGCTATCGCCTTCCAAGGTTCGAATCCTTGCCTGCCCACCATAAAAAGCCTCAACATTTGTTGAGGCTTTTTTGTTCTCAGTGAAACCGCACTTGACACCCCCTGGGGGTGTATTGTATTATGTATAAAACTTATGCCAACCAAATCTTACTCGCAGCTAATCAATAACGTGATCGGTCAATTAAATGGAATTGACCGCATGATTAACGATCAAAAAGATTGCTTTCAGACTTTGACGCAGATGAAAGCCGCAAGGTCCGCAATGAACACGTTGATGAATCGATATATGCAGGAAAATTTCGAATCCTGTTTATTGTCGTGTAAGCGCAAAGGTGAACAAGAGGATGTTTGCAAAAAGTTCTTTAATGAAATCATCCAAAATTCTTAATTCATAATTGATATAAAAATATGTCTAATGTAAAAGAAATCAACGCGCCGGAGTTTGAGTCCAGCGTGCTTAAATCAGATCTGCCGGTTCTGGTGGATTTTTGGGCGCCTTGGTGCGGTCCTTGCCGCATGATGGCCCCGGTACTCGACGAACTTTCCGTCAGCTTGTCCGATAAACTCAAGATCATGAAAGTGAATGTCGAAGAGACGGATAACCAGGGCTTGGCAATGCAATACAATATCCAGAGCATCCCTAACATGAAGCTTTTTAAAGGCGGAAACGTTGCACGTGAGTTTATCGGTTTTCGTTCCAAAGAAATGTTGCAGGGCGAACTTGAATCTCTTATATAAAATTTAAAGCACACTTTATATGAATGCTTTTTACGATTCTTTAATGCAGCGTCTTGAAGCGATTAAGACTGTGGCCGGTTTTTCTGATAAAGAAATGGAAGTTCTTCTTAATTTTAAGCGCATCAGTCAAGCGGAGTTGGATGTTGATGGTCAAAAATATCAATCCTACCGCGTCTTGCATAGCGAGGCGCTTGGTCCCGGCAAGGGCGGTATCAGGTTCCATCCGGATGTCAACATCGACGAGGTAAAGTCGCTGGCACTTGTCATGAGTTAAAAAACTCATTGGCGGGTTTGCCTTACGGCGGCGGCAAAGGCGGCGTAGTCATTGATTCAAAAGGAATGGATGTCAAGCATTTGGAAAAAGTTAGCCGCGCGTATGCGTCGGCTTTTGCGAATGTCATCGGCCAGGATAAGGACATACCGGCCCCGGATGTCTACACGAATCCGCAGATTATGGGTTGGATGCTGGATGAATATGAAAAAGTCGTCGGCCATCACGAACCCGGCATGATAACCGGCAAACCGACAGCTCTCGGCGGCATTGCTCAAAGAACCGACGCAACGGCAAAGGGCGGTTTGTATATGATTCAACAGTTTGGCTTGCAGCCAACCGGTTTGAAGATTGCTGTTCAAGGTTTTGGTAACGCGGGTTCTTTTGTTGCGAAAATGCTGCATGAAGCAGGCCATAAGGTCATTGCAGCCGCTGACTCCAAAGGCGGAGTGTTGGATGAAAACGGTTTGGACGTACCGACGTTAATCTTAAAAAAGAACGGGGGAACGCCCCTTGTGGATGTCGGCATGGGTAAAGTCATCGATAACAAAACGATTTTGACGTTAGACGTTGATATCTTAATTTTAGCTGCGCTCGAAGATCAGATCAACTCGTCAAACGTCAACGATGTAAAAGCCAAGGTTATCGTCGAGCTTGCAAACGGACCGATTTCCGCAGATGCCGATAAAAGTCTATTCGCGAGAAACATTATGGTTGTGCCGGATGTGGCGGCAAACTCCGGCGGCGTAACCGTCAGTTATTTTGAGTGGGCACAAAATCGCACGGGCAATATTTTGGACGAGGATTATCTTGAGAAAAAACTCAAAATCATGATGGACGATACATGGAAGCGCATGTTTGCGGTCTTTGAGGAGTATGACAAGAAATTGGATTTACGTACTTGCGCCTATTTGTTGGCCATTAGGCGCATCTTGGATGCCGAAAAAGTCAGGGGAAATCTTTAATTGAAGTTGCCCGTTTTAAGTGCGGTTATGCTATAATAACCGCACTTTTTGGCGTCAGTGAAGCTGCTTTAAAGTTATGTCAGAAATAAGAATTCCCAAGCCGTTAGTAATCATCCTTTGTACAATCCCATGGATTCTGGGGGTTTTTGTCTTATTTTGGATTTTGATGCTGCGTTTTCCGTTTTCCGGCGTCTTTCACGTTGAGAGCGGCATGACCGGACAGAGCGCATTTATTTTCCCTTTTTTGCCCGGCGAGAGAACTACTTCGCCCGGTAAGCAGGCGGATGGATGGAGCGGACAGAGGATTACTGACGATCCGGTTTACATGAACGTCAGAACGCCTGGGCCATATCAAAGCGTTGACGTTGAAATGGATTTTAGGCCAATCCACCAGCCGCTGGTTGAGTTTGGGATGGTCTTGGATGCGGAAGGCAAACAGTTGGATCTTTATCCGTGGTATTCCGAAGTTTTGGAAGATCCGGCTTGGAATAAAGTCACTACAAAAAAAGGGACTCGAGGTTACGTTTTGGCGGGAGTTACGTCTGCACGACTTGATGACGGCGATACGCGCGGTTTGGCGGTTTGGGATGCGACTACCACGAGTCCGATAATGGCAGATGCCGCGTCGCACGAACCGAAAACGATTTTGCTTTCTTTGCGCGGCGCACATGATTTTTGGGTTGTTCCAGCTGACGGTCAAATCAACTTTCAGATGCAAGTGCAGGATGTGAATCGCAATCGCAGCGGCGGGTTGCTGGCTTTGCAGGTTTTGCGCGACGGTCAGTTGGTTTGGCAGGATACTGTCGGTACAGGCGGGAGTCGCGACTCCGGTTATGGCGCGATTATTCCGGTCAACGTCAAACTGAAAGATTTAAATCCTGGAGTTTATCGAATCAAAATTATTGCGGACGATGATATTTTTATTCGAAAAATCAGCACAACGAATCCGCGCTGGGTTGTAGGGCCTCGTTTGGTTGTCGGCGATATTGTAGGTTTTGCAACGACTTCAACCAACGCGTTGACTGCTTGGACGACGGCGCGTCATATCGTCGCCGATACGTTTCATAAAGAGGGATTGCAAAAAGTTTCTCTTGGCAGTACTTTTGGAAATCTTGAAAGAACTCATACTCCGGTAAGAATCGACAGGACGGATTCCGTCGCCGCGCCAATAGCTGTCAGCGCACCGCTCGGCGACGTGCGTTTGGTGGCGGATGGCTATTTCGCTTTTATTCCTGAGGCGTTCTTCGAACCTCAACCGCGCAGGCTGACTCCGGAGACGGAAGCGATCAAAGAGGGGATTAAGGCTGTTCTGACTCCATACGTGCGAGTCGATGATTTGGGCGACGGATGGAAACACGCGCATTTATCTTTTCCGATTTCGTACGATGCGGATACTTTAAGGTTTGTCGTTTCAGCGCCGGGAATCGCATCCCGCGCGGGCGCAGTCGACGTCCGCCGCGTCGCAGTCACGTTTCATCGTCCGCCGGTAACTTTTCAAACCTGGTGGACAACTTTGCTTGCAGAGGCGAGACGCGCTTGGCACAGGCTCTAGAGTCCTTAAAGTCGTTGAATATGAATTTGTCTCTAAAAGAAACATCTTGGATGATTGTTACAAACATCGTACTTGCGGCAGGCGCGACTTTGGTTTTGTTGATGGCGCTGGAATGGTTGATGCCGGGATCCGTCCTGCCTTTTGTTGATGTGGTGGATTTTTTGGCGCCGGTTTCAGTCGTGCTTTTGATCGTCGCGTCTTTCGGAAAATCCAAAAATGGATTTTTTCAATGGATGCAAACGCTGTCCGTCGTATTGACGGCTGTGGTTTTAGTTGGCATATTGGCAGCAAGATTAAACGTTATTACGTTAAGAACAGTCATTCCAATCATTGCACTTATTGCCATCGCGTCGGTTTGGACGATGACGACGAATGATGACTAGTGACTTTGTCCATGCGAAGTGTGGAAGCAGGGGATCAGCTGTTTAACTTAAATGCAATTATGCAAGAATGCCTTTTCTGCAAAATTATCGCCAAAGAAATTCCTTCAGAAATCGTCTACGAAGACGACTTAGTTTTTTGCTTTTTGGATATTCATCCTGTGAATCCTGGCCATGTGCTGGTGGTGCCAAAAACTCACTGCGAAAATCTTGAGGATTTGCCCGATGGGTTCGACGTTAAATTAATGTCCGCGATCAAGAAGATGACGTTGATTATCAAACGCGATTTGGGCTATGAAGCGACAAATTTAATACTTAATAACGGTGCTGCCGCGGGTCAGGTTATTCCTCATGCGCATTTTCATGTCATCCCGCGCAAAGCAGGCGACGGTTATGAGCAATGGCACGGCAAGGATTATGAAGATGGACAAATCGCGGAAATTGCGGGTAAGATAAGGGCGGGAATAAATACTAACAACTAGAAACTAGAAACTAGAAAGAGTTGCAAGTTGACTGAAGCACTCTTTCCAGTTTCCAGTTGTCAGTTTCCAGTCAGCAATATGAAACTACTCGTTTGCGGCGGAGCCGGATTTATCGGCTCTAACTTTGTAAGATATAAACTTCAATCCGATCCGGAGGTGAAAATCGTAAATTTCGATAAGCTGACTTATGCCGGCAATCTTGGGAATTTAAAAGAAGTTGAAAATGATTCGCGTTATGTTTTTGTACAGGGCGACATCACGGATCTTAATGCATTGAATAAGGTGATTCAAGAACATCAAATCACGCATGTCATCAATTTTGCGGCAGAGACTCATGTTGACCGTTCGATTCACGGAGGCTGCAAGGATTTTGTTTTGACTAACAGTCTCGGCGTGCAGATGATTTTGGATGCTGTCCGCGCAAATAACATCGAAAAATTCGTGCAAGTTTCGACAGACGAAGTTTACGGCGCATTAAGCCTTGATGATCCTCAGAAGTTTACCGAGTCGACTCCGATAAAACCAAACATGCCTTATGCCGCAGCAAAAGCGGGCGGGGATTTGATGTGTCATGCATATTGGGTTACGCATAAAACTCCGGTCATAGTCACGCATTGCTCCAATAATTACGGCCCTTTTCAATTTCCGGAAAAGCTTATTCCGTCATTTATTTTTCGTGCGTCGAAAGGCGAAAAACTCCCTGTCTACGGCGACGGCTTGAACGTTCGCGATTGGATTCACACAATCGACCATGCGCGGGCTTTGGATTTATTACTGCAAAAAGGCGAAGTCGGCGAAGTCTACAACATTGGTTCTGACAACGAGAGAAACAATTTGGAAGTCACGCGGATGATTTTGTCTTACTTCGGTAAAGGCGATGAAATGATCGAGTATGTGGAAGACAGAAAAGGTCATGACCGACGTTATGCGATCGATGCGTCCAAGATCGAGTCCCTGGGCTGGAAACCGTTCTATCCGCACGAAAAGTTTGAAGATGCCATGAAAGAAACTATTAAGTGGTATCTGGCAAATAAAGATTGGGTTGAGAGTCTTTGGCGCCGCAAACAAGAGTGGGATGAGAAAGCTTTAAGAGTATGAAAGGAATAATCCTCGCCGGCGGTACCGGAACGCGTCTGCTGCCGTTGACTGCGGTGCTGACAAAACAGTTGTTGCCTGTCTATGACAGGCCGATGGTTTTTTATCCGCTTAATACTTTGGTCAAAGCTGGGATTAAGGATATTTTGATAATCGTTGCGCCGCAATATTCCGGAAGTTATTTGAATTTACTGGGTTCGATGTTGCGCGGTTTCGGCGTCAATCTTACTTTTATGGTTCAAAAAGAACCGCGCGGATTGCCCGATGCATTTATACTCGGAGAAGATTTTTTGGCAGGCGAACCGGGTGTTATGATTTTGGGTGACAATATTTTTGAAGATGATTTTAGCGATGCTATAAACAGTTTCAAAAACGGCGGCAGAGTTTTTGCGCGCGAAGTGCCAGATCCGGAGCGTTATGGCGTAGTCGAGTTTGACGCATCGAACGGCAAGGTCATATCCATCGAAGAAAAACCAATCAAACCAAAAAGCAATTTCGCTATTCCCGGAATCTATATCTACGACGGAAAGGCTGCAGAGATAGCCAAAAATCTCAAGCCTTCAAGTCGTGGAGAGATCGAAATAGTAGATATGCATCGTGCATATTTGGAAAAAGGCGAGCTTGATGTGCGCGTTATCAAAGGCGGTTATTTCGATGCAGGCACGCCGGATGCTTTGCTTGAAGCTTCGAATTACGTAAAACAAAATGACTTTAAGAGTCATTTTCATCCTGATATCGAGGCGGCTGTTATAGAGTTCAATTGCGAGTTTAAAAGATTGGTAGCTTTACGAAGTTGATGTTAGAATATTAATCAAGTCCGCTTAAACTAATGCGGACAATAATCAAAATATGAACGATTATATTTCAGCGTTAAAAAAGTACGCAGAATTTAAAGGCCGCTCGAGCAGGAAAGAATATTGGATGTTTTTTTTATTTAATCTGATAGCCCTAATTATTCTCATAGTTATTGACATAATGACTGGACTAACAACGCAAGACGGAAGAGGAATCTTGAGCTCGATTTATCAACTAGCTGTTCTTATCCCGAGTATTGCGCTTGGCATACGCAGGATGCACGACGTAAACAAAAGCGGTTGGTTTCTTATAATACCTATCTATAGCCTTGTTTTGACTTTAACGGGAGGAACTAAAGGTGAGAATCAATACGGCCCAGATCCGAAATCGCCAGCGAAGGTCTGATTTTTTTTGTTTTACAAGTTTATTCCCAGCTGCAGCAAGCTGTTGGATTTTATTGCCAAGGGCAGCTTCCAAAGTCCCGTTTGACCGTTTTTTGTGCCGACTATGAAAACATTGTCGCCATCTATTGCTGCTGACTTGATATCGTCAAAAGTTGCGAGAGATGTTTTGTTGCGGCCGTTTCTGTCATCCAAACTGAAAATTAAAATTTCGTTTTTTGTCGCGACCATCAAATCCCTGCCTTGTGCATGCCAAGAAATGCTTACCAACGGATCGCTTTGTCTGTAAATCAATTCCGGTTCTTGCCCCTGCAGCCAAACCCAAGCCTCGTTGTTATTTTTATATGCCAACTGAACAAGCCGTTTGATTGTGATGGGCAGCGGTAAATCTCCGGTAGCCTGCGTATTTACCGACGGATTTTTGTTTGTGTCAATCCACAGCCAATGATTTGCGGATTGCAAAATCAAAATATTGTTTTTGCCATACCAAAATTGCCACTGTCCTTGCGGCAAAATGTAACCTTCTTTTGCATCGTCGCCGTCAGATAATATCTCGCCTTGGTTTTGGTTCAATAGACTTAAGCGCCAGTTGTCCAAACTGTCGATTAACGAAGGTGCTTTTGTTTCTTTGCTTACGGTTTGATCGGAACTGACTGTTATTTGCGTGTTCGTATTTTGACCAATTAGACCGTCTTGCTGCCAATGATAAGTGCCTGCAGGCAGCTCGATTATTGTGCCTGAGTTGAATTGCAAAAGCCACGGCGAGATATTGGGTTGCGAGTTATCGTAAACTAAAACTTCTGATTCGTTGCGCGGATTCCAATCGATCCGGTTAACATTGATAAATGTATTTGTTTGTATGCGTTTTTCGATTTGCAAATTTTTTGGGTTAATAATACCAAAAAAAGTCGTTGACGCCGTATCGTGTCCGGTGACTATGGCACCGCCCGAATCCGCGTCGCTCCAAACCGTCGAAAGAGATGACTCGCCGACATACTCAGGCTCCAACTGCGGCCAAAGGACGATTCCGGAAGCAAAAGTTACGCGTTCGGGATCTATCCATAAGGTTTTTGACCAAGGATGATAATCTTGTAAATCCAGCTTTATATCGTAACTGCCCGGAGACATGTTCTGCAAAGTAACTGAGGTCGTTTCGGGCATCTGCTGTCCGTTTAATTTTATGGAGGCACCCTGTGGAAAAGTGTCGATAATAAGGGTTCCGTTGCGTTCTATGGCATGTTTTTTGGCATTCCAGCGATAACCGGACGTATAAAAAATAACGGCTGGTGCCATCATCAAAAAGATGATTATGAACATCCAGGGCAGAATTTTACGATGAAATGGGGTTTTGACCATATAAAGGTTATTGACAATTTACAATAGTTTGAGCATTCGGTAAACTCTCTCCATTATGGAGAGCGAAGTCGAATTATGTTAAATCGACAGAACCCAAGGTTTCGCACCTTGCAATTGATAAGCGCGATACTTGCTGTGGCTATCGGCAGTTTTTTGCTTGGCGGTTATTTTGCGCGTGCCGGCGCAACTGGTGCATTAACCGGAACGGAAGTCCAAAAGTCCCTTGCGGGCGTAGGGTCAAAACCGCTGGGTGGCACGTTGAGCGATACGAGCTTGCAATTTAGCCAGTTTTGGGAATTGTGGAAATTATTGAAATTAAAGTATTATCAAGACGCGTCCGAAGAAAAAATGTTCTACGGCGCAATGCAGGGAATGGCGGATTCGTTGGGAGATCCATATACAACGTTTTTTGAACCTGTCATCGCAAAAGAATTCAGCGATTCTCTTAAGGGTGAGTTTGAGGGCATTGGCGCTGAGATCGGCGTTCATAACAGTCAACTGCAAATCATAGCGCCGCTTCCGGATACGCCTGCGGAAAAAGCGGGGTTGATGGCGGGGGATTATATTTTGGACATAAATGGAACGAGTACGGAGGGAATGTCAACGGACGAAGCGGTTTCTCTTATTCGCGGTCCAAAAGGAACCGATGTGACTTTAAAAATCGGCAGATTGCCAGTAGCAGTTAAAAGTTCGACGACTAAAAAATCAACCACAACGGCGGCTGCGGCGGAACCTAATGTTAAAGACTATAAAATTACTCGCGACACGATAATCGTCAAAAGCGTAAATTTAACCTGGCCCAAAGACAATATCGCGATGATCGAAGTCACAAATTTTAATGAAGACACCGATACGACGTTTAAGTCTGTAGTCGCAGAAGCGCTTGCGAAAAATCCAAAAGGCATTATTTTGGATTTGCGCAATGATCCCGGCGGTTATCTGGACAGATCAACGGTCGTTGCCGGCGCATGGGTTGGAGATCAGACGGTCGTAAGCGAAAGACGCAAGGGCAAAATCGTGGATGCTTATCAAGGATCGGGAGACCCTGTATTTAAGGACATACCAACCGTCGTTTTGGTCAACCAAGGTACGGCATCGGCAGCTGAAATAGTAGCCGGCGCATTGCAGGATTATGGTTTGGGCGAGCTGATTGGCATGAAGACTTTCGGTAAAGGCTCTGTACAGGATTATTCAGATTTCTCCGACGGCAGCGCAATTAAAATCACCATTGCAGAATGGTTGACTCCAAAAGGACGATCAATTAATAAAATCGGCATCCAGCCGGATATCGAAGTAGATAGGACTGCAGACGATTATGACCAAAATAGAGATCCCCAGCTCGACAAGGCGCTCGAATGGTTCGACAAATCCACAACAAAATAACTCTTTCCAACATCGAGCTTTTAAGACCAGGCCGACGCGGCAAGTTTCTGCAGGCGGAATCATTTTTCGCCAAAAAGGAGATGTGAAAGAAATTTTGTTTTTAAAACGAGAAGACGGGCGATGGACGTTTCCCAAGGGCAAACAGCATTTGGGCGAGTCTTTTGTCGTTGCCGCAATCCGTGAAATCGGCGAAGAAACGGGAATCAAGGGTCTTCGCTATGTCGGACCGCTCGGCTCCACTGATTTTCGCTACATGGAAAGATATCAGGGTCCGGCAAAACCGGTCGCCAAAACAGTCCATTTTTTTCTTTTCGAAGCTCCCAAAGATGCGTTGGTCAAACTTCCCGGCACCGAAGGAATAGTCGATTACGCCTGGGTAAGGGCGTATCGAGCATTTGCAACTTTAAGCTATCGCAACATGGATCGTATCGTCGCCAAGGCCTTGAGGCTGATGGTGGAGGATGAGAATAGGAGCTAGAGAGTGGAATGGGTTGTGGATTTGACTAAATTGCCGGCTTTGGCTATACTAAGCCCCGCAAATGGAGGTGCCGTTGGGTGACTAGGTACAACGCCCACGTAGCTCAGCGGTAGAGCAACGGTTTTGTAAACCGTAGGTCGTCGGTTCAAGCCCGACCGTGGGCTCCACTATAACAATTAAAAATTAAGAATTAAGAATTAAGAATGAAATGTTCGAATTGCATCCGAAATTCATAATTTTTAATTCAAAATTCATAATTCAATAGTTATGTCTCAAGATAATATCTGCAAGTTTGAATGTACTAATTGCAAAACAATTACGCATCATTCGCAAAAAAACAAAAAGACGATTAAACAACGTCTTGAGTTGAAAAAATTTTGCAACAAATGCAAATCGCATCAAATGCATAAAGAGACAAAATAGACCCGTCGTCTATTTTGTTGCAAAGACGTCCTCGCGGCGTTTTTTGTTTACATCCTCGCGTTGCGATAACAATGGCAGATAGCAGATAACAAATAACAAGAGCACTCATGCTATTTGTTATCTGCTATCTGCCACTTATTTGTCAATCGTCGCACAATGTCGCATAATGACGGTTGATATGTCACAAGAGCTTTTGTCGCCGTTAGTACAGCAAGCTATGCAGTTTGCCGCCATTAAGCATAACGGGCAAAAGCGCAAACATGCCAATAAGAAAATTCCTTTTATCGTACACCCCGCTTGCGTTGGAGTCGCTCTGGCACGAGCCGGTTATCGCGACGAAATAATCGCTGCAGGGATATTGCACGACGTAGTGGAAGATTGCGGCGTTACGGTTGAAGAGCTCGCAAAAATGTTTACGCCGCGCGTGGCGCGTTTGGTTGGTTGGGTCAGCGAAATGCGCAAAGATATTCCTTGGGAAGAACGCAAACGCGCATATCGTGACAAATTAAAGTCTGCACCTGTGGAGGCTTTGGCGATTGCAGCGGCAGATCACATCCATAACTTGGAGAGTTTGATAGTCGCATATAACGACAACCATTCTGTTTTAAAGATGTTTAAGTCGGGTATGGATTTGCGCATAGAACACGAAAAGGCTTGCGAAAAAATATTCGTCAAACGCCTCAAGAGTCCGCTTTGCAAGGAGTTCAGCATCACATTAAAAAAGACTGCAAAACTGCTGGCCGGCAAATAATATGTCAGAATACAAAGACTATTTAACGGCTTCAGATTACTATCGCTTTCTCCAATGCCCGCATTGGCCTTATTACAATCGTCATGCAACCGAGGAAGAGAAGGGGTTGAAGCGCGAATTGACGCAAAGCGAGATAAACCGCTTGGAAGATGGGTTGGACCATGAAAAACAAGTCGTGGAAGAACTTTTCGCCGGTAAAAAAGTCGTCGAAGTTGCAACCACAAAAGATGCGGAAGCGGATTGCGCGTCAACATTGCAGTTGATGCGTCAGGGAGCGCCTTTGATCTACCAAGGAACTTTGACCGACAAAGATTGGACGGGCAGGCCGGATCTTTTGCGCCGTGTGGAGGGCGAGAGCGAATTGGGGGATTGGTATTACGAACCGGTTGATGTTAAGAGCTCGCATAATTTGGAAAAATATCATCGTCTGCAGTTGATGTTTTATGCGATCTTACTCGAAAGATTGCAAGGCCGCTTTCCGGCGCACGGTTACATTCTTGCAAAAGACAGAACAGAGTTTGCCGTTGAGCTTGGCGATCATATCAGCGAGTTCGAAGAAATTACGCAGGAACTCGATAAAATCAGGGCAGGTGAGCGTCCCGATCCAGTTTTGCGCAAAAACTGTTTTGATACAAGCCCGTGGGGCGCCGCGTGCGAGCGGTTGGCAAAATCCACCGACGACATTGCGCAGCTTTTTAACGTTGACGTAAAAAAACTCAACGCTTTGCGTGATCTAGGAATACGCACTGTTGATGATGCTGCGGAGATGGACATCGTTGATCTGGATGGAAAGGCGCCCGGTCTAAGGCTGCATGGCTTGGAAGTCGCAAAACTTCAGGCGCAGTCTTTAAAGAATAAACGGGTAATCATACGTAACGCCGTAAATACTCCGCTGTCTGATTTGGAGATTCATTTTGACATCGAAAGCGATCCGCCAAACGACGTGGACTATTTATATGGGTTTTTGGTCCGCGATAAGGATAAAGAATACTACAAGCCTTTTGTCGCCAAGCGTTTGGAGGACGAGGGAATGATGTGGCGACAATTTTTGGATTGGATTGGGACTTTGCCTTTGGAGTATACGGTAGTCCATTATGCGCCTTACGAAAAAATCAGGCTGGCTGTTTTGGAAAATCGATATGGCGGAAGTCCAGCACTGGATTTATTCCGCGAACGCATGATTGATTTAAAAACAATTGTAACTTCGTCGCTTGTTATTCCGCGGTATTTTTACGGTCTTAAATACGTTGCGAAGTTTTTAGGCCACAAGTGGCGCGGCGAAGTGACCGGCGGCGGACAGTCCGTGGATGTTTTTGAAGAGTATTTATCAACGGGTAAACAAAAATTGTTGGACGACATTATCTTGTACAACGAGGACGACGTACGTGCGACGGCGTACGTCCTTGATTGGTGTCGTGAATACGCAAAAGAGCTTACCTCTTACGATGAGCCTTATCCTTGGTCATGCGGATTTAAACATCGTTACAACTGACCAGATTCGTAATTCTCGTAACCTTTGTCATCCTCGCCTATCATGTCATTCTTGCGTAGGCGAGAATCCATCTCGATCGTAATCTTCTCCTGTCTCCAACTGACGGCTCTGCGCATTGGATCTGATTTGTTAAATAGCCGCGTCCAAGCAAGGGATGCGGAAAAAGAAATAACCGGGATAGAAATAACCAAACTCAACAATCCGACAAGCGGCAATATAACCGCTTGTGCAATGGCGTCGTTATTGGCGGTTTTTATCAATGGCAAGTTTGCCCAAGTGCCGTCTGCCAAATAAAGCATGGCGGCAGCCAAAAAAGCAAAAATGATTATCGGAGCAAGCGAATATAATTTTTCGCGCCCGATTATCATCCCGGAACTGAACAGATCTTTAAAATTCATGGCGCTTGAAAGTTCGTGCATTTCACTTACACCGTTTGCGATTGCAATTGCCAAATTGGTAATTGCGCTGCCTAGAATCAACATGGTGCCAATTAGTAACAGGCTTTTAGGATCTAATAGTGGAGCTTCGCGAAACAGCTCTGTTTGCCCGAACAGACTGCCGAAATGCGCCCATGAGGCGAATATGTCCAGTACTGTGTAAGAGCATAAACTGCCCAAAAGCGTGCCCGCGATAACAACCGACAGACGTCTATTCCAGCCGACTGTCAGCCAGGCGACAAAAAAAGTCAAAATAGCGATTGAGAGCAGAACGGTCAATAAACTGTTTGCGCTATGGACAAACATCGGCAGGGCGATCATTTTATAAATCAGCAGAGAAATGACGGAAATGAAAACAAGTTTCAGCCCTCTCCACCCGGCAAGCAAAATAGACCCGACTATCAGCAAAATGACAACCCAAATAAAAATATTTTGTCTGTCAAAACTTTCAAAAAATATTGTCGGTCCCGCAGTGTCCGAGGTTATTTGCACATAAATAATCACTGCGTCGCCGGTTTTGGGTTTAAAACCCGCAGGCATATCTTTGGGATCGACTGCTATCCTGTGAATCTGTCCGGACATTTTGCCTGAAGTGATTTCCAGCGCATACGCGAACCGATAAGATGCTCCTTTGTCGGTTTGCACTGTCTGTTCGATGGCTTGTTTTACAATGGCATGTTCATAAGTTCCGTACTGCGAGCGTTGTGCGTCTTGAGTGATTAAGCCTTGCAATGAACTCGCTGTGCCCGAGTCGACTGTTATACCGGGTATATTGTAATCAACCGTGTCAGTCGCTTCTTGTGCAAAAGATACGTTTGTCGGAAAGAGGGTGATGATGGCAAAGACGGCTAAGATGCGGGCCGTTGAATGCAGTTTTTTCAAAGCGTCTCGTTGCATGACATAATGCTATACGTTGGTCGCAAATCTTGCCAGAGGACAGGAGGTCTGGTAATATCTCACCGCATTGGGAAGACAAAAGACTAAGGACAAAAGACTAAGGACTAAGGACTGGGGGATGGTATTGCGATCATTGATCATCAGTCTTTAGTCATTGGTCTGGTACGACGGGCTATAGCGCAGTTGGTAGCGCGCTTCGTTCGGGACGAAGAGGCCGTGGGTTCAAGTCCCACTAGCCCGACCATAAGAAAGACTCTAACCGGTCTTTTTTGTTTGAATATTAAACACAAAATCGGCTTAAATAAGCTATTTCTTAAGGTCAAGGGATTGACAAAACCACATTTTTATGCTATATTGACACGTCAAAAGGCTGTATCAGGCAATGACTGCGCTGAGTGAAATCGGTGCAATAACTGTATTTGGAGGAGGCATATAATGTTGGAAGGTTTAGTGAGAGCCTTTGCCATAGCATTTGTCGTAACGACGGTGCTTATGGTCATCCTGATCGCGGCAATAAGCGTCTCCGTGACGAGCTTGATCGGCATGCTCGTTATCAACGCCGTCGGCGGCAGCGCGACGTACGGCATGTGCGTCCTCGCGAGTCTCGCCGCGCACATCGTCATCGTTGGCGGTTACGTGCTCATCGCCGAGCTCGATAGCCGTTGTCGGTGAGACCGCTCCTTCCACCCTAACCTCGCTTGCCGTGACGCGTCACACGCTCCGGCATCCGATCAGAGAGCGGGAGACAAAGGGCATGTAACACATAACACATAACACATAACATCGAGCTGTCGGATGTTATGTGCTTCATGTTCTATGTTCCATGATTCATCCCCCTCGTGCTTTCCGATCGGATCAAACAGATCCACCTTGCGGCTGGGTGAGCCGTTGGTTCATTTCAAGGAGAAGATCATGAAGAATCTATTTTTGGTTCTGATGTTCGTTTTGCTAGGGTGCGGTAGTCAGGCGTATGGCCAGTACAAAGGCCTGGCTGATAGCGACATAGTCTGTGAGAAATGCACCCCGGATCAGCTCACGGAAGAATCGGAGGGCATCCGAAAGGCCGCAAGGGCACTCGTTGACTATACTGGTTCAGACCTGATGCCTGACTATTCACCGGTCACAATTCATGTCTCACAAGATGGCGCTTGTTCTAGTGGAGCATCTCCTTACGCGGACTACGGCTATATCTGCCTGTACAGCTATGAGAAGCATGCATTGCCCTGCTCCGATTGCGCGCCGGTAACAGAGTTGCCCTCGCAAGTCATGATGGTGCACGAGGGTTTACACGAGTGGTTCAAAGGCAGGGTCGAGTTTAACTACAACCTCGAGGAAGGGTTCTGCAAGTTTGTCAGTGTCGATGTCACGAAGATCCTGGAGTTCATCAATAGCCAAGGACACGATATCGATACCAGTCCGTGCATTCACTCCGAGAGCGAATCTACCAAGCTCGTCCAGGGCCTGTGCTCGCTCGGTCTCACTCCTGACAATGTCCGTGAGATTTTGAGGAATACCGATGAAAATGTGAAGATCAAGGGTGCGCCGCTGACCATCAAGGAATTTTCGGAGCTTGTCACTGGCGTGATGCGTCGTGACGCGACACCCGCATTCCGCGATGCGAATCTTCTTTAGCTTAATCGTCCCTTTCAACCTCATTCGCCGTGAGCGACTACGCTCCGGCACCGACCTGAAATCATAAAGCAGTTTGTGTTTTCAGGTCGGATCAAACAGATCCACCTTGCGGCAGGGAGTGCCGTTGGTTCTTTTGAGGAGGACGCGATGTCTGATCAAGAAAAACGGTGCGAGTATTGCTGGCACCCGCCGCGGCACGTCGAAGGTCATAAAGGGCTGCACAACGAAGGCTGCCCGGTGATCGACGAGGCAGCGATGGCTGAGTGGAAGCGGGGGCGTGACTACGGCCTCGATGACAACCGCATCCAAACGTGGCAGTATCGTTTTTACACGCCAGCCTTCGTTTTTGGTTGTCGGGTCGGCAACGAGGAGCTCGACGCTGTCATTGATGAGCACGCGGAATCGCGCTATTTCGGATGAAAGGGCAAAAACATGAAGAAGGTTGCAAACGTCAACGGCACCAACGTCTACTCCGACAAGCCTGGATCGATCAGTATCAACGGTTCCCGCATCACCTTCGCCGATGGCAGCTCGTGCGATGTGCGCACCAAGGCAGTCGACAACCGAGGCCGTGGCAGCATCCGGGTCGGTGAGGGCGACGGTAGCGAGGCCGGGGAGGAGAGGGTGACGAAGGGGCCGATGCGGTTCTCGACCACCGACCTCCGGTTCTCGAATCTCGCCGCCAACATCGTTGTCGAGGTCTGTCAGTCCGGTATGGATGTCACCATGTCCGGCCCGAAGGGCGCACTCGAGGCCATTATTGCCAAGGCCGACGGCTCCACGCTCTTCATCGAGGGAGGTAGTGCAAGTGTCTCGAGCGTCAGCATCCGTGGCAGCCGCGGTAGTTCTAGTGTGTCCGTGAGCGGTAGTGTCGTCGGCAGTTTGACTATCGCAAGCGGCAACGTAACCGTGGTCAGCGGGAGCGTCTCGGCCGATAACCTCGCCACCATCATGGTGAAGGTGCCACGTGGTACCGGGCTCACCCTTGATGACACGTACGGCAGCGCGACGATCGGGGACGTGGACGGAAGTCTCAACGTGAGCACCAAGTGCGGCGGTAAGATCAACTGCGGGCGCATGCGAGGAGCGACGATCGAGATTTTCGGCGACACCGACGTGCACATCTCCGAGATCAACGGCCCGCTAAAGGCGCAGATCATGGGCTCTGGTGACATCAGGGTGATGTCCGGCACAGTGACTACACTCAATGTGCAGGTCATGGGCACGGGCGACTTCCGTTTTGGCGGCGTGGCTGACACTGCAATGTTGTCCGTGCTGGGCTCGGGCGACATCAACGTCTTCAGAGTCAAGGCCAAGGTCATCAAGCAATGTTTGGGCTCCGGCGACATTAAGATAGGTTGACCTAGGTTCTCCTATTCGACGCTCATCCCCGCGCGGCCGTTCCTTCCACCTCAACCTCGCTTGCCGTGACGCGTCACACGCTCCGGCATCCGATCAGAGAACAGGAGCATGTATGTTACATGAGCCTCATGCTTTCCGATCGGATCAAACAGATCCACCTTGCGGCTAGGCGAGCCGTGTCTTTATAAGGAGATGGCCATGAAGTTTTACTGGGAGAATTTGGTGACTCGAGTCCTTCCAACCCTTCGGGTGTTGGAAGAGGATTGGGAGGAGGGGACGATCGTCCTCATCTCCAAAGAGCCAAAGCGCGGCACGCGTGAGCCCACGAAATTTTCCGCGAAGGTTCTTGCGGAATTCGGCCCGGAAACAGTCGCGGAGGTCGAGGGAGGCACGAACAGGCATATGCCGAACTTCGAGGGAGAAGATGTGCAGTACGATAGCTTGCGAGTCAAGCTAGCGAACGTCGTATTCCCGAAGTCGCCAGGCTGATCTACTCGCGCATCCGCGCGGCAAAGAGCACATCTTGCTCCACGCCGTCGGGTGCGCTCTTTGTTTTGCCAATAACCTCTGAATGCAATATCATACTGGGCATGCCCTGGTTAATCCTCATTCCATATTTCCTGCTTTTTGCTTTTTTGATGGCTGTCGTAGTTGTTGTCTTTTTTTGGGAGTCGAGTTTGATTTTGACGCGCGCGCCATTCATCCCAATGCCGACGGACGTGTTGCCAAACATCGTCAAAGCGATGGACGTCCAATCCGGTGAAATGGTTTACGACCTAGGCTGCGGCGATGGTAAGGTATTGCTCGCATGTCAGGTGCAAGCGTCAAATGCAAAGTTTATCGGCGTCGAACGTTCATGGCTGCCGTATTTTATTGCCAAGTACAAGTCGCGAAAGTCAGCGAGTAATATCGAGTTGATTCGAAAAAGTTTTTTTAAAGTAGATTTGTCGAAGGCGGATAAAATTTTTGTCTACCTTTTTCCTGCGCTGATGAATGACTTGTTGCCAAAGTTGCAAAAAGAACTCAAGCCCGGCGCAAAAGTCGTTTCTTGCGATTTCACTTTCACCAAGAAAGAACCGAAAGAGGTCATTGGCCTTAAACGAGATCCGAAACTTTTAGGACAAAAACTTTTTATCTATGAATTCTAAAGCAATCAAAGTCATTTTAAGCAAAAACCCGCAGTGGCCTTTGGTTATTGAGATTGCACGCCGCGTCAAAACATTCGAAGGTCGAGCCTTGATCGTCGGCGGAGCGGTGAGGGATTCGTTGATGGCGAGTGTCCTCAAAGTGTCCTCAAAGTGTCCTTCGAACGTCCTTAAGGAGTCAGATGTGAAAGATTTTGACATGGAAGTTTTTGGCTTGAATAAGTCTGTTCTCAAACGCATTCTACTTGATTTATCGCGTTTCAGGACGTTTCAGGACGTTTCAGGACGTTCGAAGGACGCCTCTGTACGTTTTAAGGACGGGATATTTCTGAAAGAAGTCGGCCAACAATTCGGCGTATTTAACCTTGGCGGAGTTGAGATAGCGATTCCGCGCACAGACTCGAGAACGCGGCCCGGAATGGGAAGAAAGCCGAAAGTTATAAGTCAGCCTGATTTGACGTTTGAACAGGCATCCAAGCGCCGAGATTTGACGATTAACGCGATGGGTTACGATCCTTTAACGGGAGAACTGATGGACGCCCACGGCGGTCAAAAAGACTTGAAGTCCGGTTTATTGCGTGCGGTTGACGAAAAGAGCTTTGGCGACGATCCGCTTCGGGTCTTGCGCGTTATGCAATTCGCGGGTCGTTTTGGGTTTAAAGTTGACCCGAAAACGATCGAGCTTTGTCGCAAAATCAGTCTCAAACATTTGGCCAAAGAGAGAGTGGGGGAGGAATGGACAAAATTGTTGCTCAAAGCACCAAAGCCGAGCGTGGGTTTGGAGGCCGGCCGTCAACTTGGAATTTTTGCACGACTTCACCCTTCACTCGCCAAAATGAGTCAGTCTGATTGGAAGGTGACGAAGATCGTTGTCGACCACGTTGCCGTCCTTTGTTATCCTCGCATTCGACAAGCTCATGCCCTGAGTTTATCGAAGGGGGCGAGTTCGACGAGACCCGGGGATCCAATAAAAGTATTTTTGCTCGTCGCATTATGTCATCGCATGCGAAAAACAGACGTAACTGCTTTTTTGCGGCAAATAAACTGTTCAAACAAGGTGACGAATCAAGTCGTGGCTATGCTGAAAGTCATGGTTGATATGAAGTCTAAGAAACTGTCAGATGAATTTGTAAGGCGTCTTGCGTTTCAAATTGCGCAGGTTGATGAAGCTTTGACATTAAAAGATATTGCGTCGCTTGTTGAACAAATTGTCGGTCGTGCTAGAACGCAGAAAGTGACGTCCATCGCCAAAAAACTACACGTTCTCGATACGCCGCCGGTTAACCTGCTTACGGGAAAAGATTTGCTGTGTTTGGGAGTCCAGCCGGGCAAAAAGATGGGGGAATTATTGCAAAAAGCTTTTGACGAACAATTGAAGGGGAGGTTTGATGATAAGAATCACAAGCCGCAGAAAAAGTTAGTATTAGAATGGACGAAGCGGCTTTACGAAATGCACGATTAACTTCGCTTTCAAGGTGTCACCGTCCTTCCGACAACGACCGCACTGGCCCCAGTCGCGGAGTGAGTTTGTCAATCGCGTCCACCATCGGTTGAACCGCCTCGACTTTGTCTAAATGACGATTCCAGAACTCCAACATAAGCCGCGGTGGTGCACTGACTCCGATCTGACTAATACGGAAATCGAAATTGTCCGCAACGGCTGCACGAAGTTGAGGACGTGATCGCGAAACCTCCTCTCTGGCCAGAACGCTGAGCATCATACCGACCACAGTCGACGATGGCGTGTCGTTCCAGCTATGCCATAGAAGGTTAGTCGAGAAGTTCACACCTCCGCTCCACGACTTGGTGGTCGGCGCTCCCTGATGTGGCATTGTCCCGTCTGGTGCCGGCAGGGGATCATAGATGGTATCATCGGGAAGTACTGCAGCTACGAGGTTCGCCTTGGCCCCATGCTCTCGAAGATAGGTCCACAGCGATTCAGCATCCGCTGCTGTGAGGTAGTCTGTTGGATAGATGGCATACTCCAGTTCGGTCGACGTCGTGTCAGCTAGTGTTTGCACTCTTCGATACGCGTTAAGAACGAGTGCCTGATGATCACTGGTCGGTTGGACACACGATGCAATTTTCGGATCATAGTAGTAACCTTTGAGTTTGTCGCAATTAGTAGAGTTCGAATGATTAACTGAAGCTGGGTTGTAGTACTTACCACATCCAACTAGGATTGTCAGTGACAAAAGTCCGATTGCTGACAAGCACGTCGTGCCAAGGATAGTCGAAGTGATACGGCGAAAAATACTCATAATCGTTCAAAGTTTATTATAAAACGCCTATTTTCACCAGGGATGACGGGAAGTTGTTGACGTTCGAACGTTGGTGTTCTACATTTGTTCTATATGCCACAGAATCAATTGTTTGGCGAGCCTGCGAAAGCGAGTGGCGGTTTTGCGCCTTTGGCGGATAGAATGCGTCCGCAGACTTTTGATGAAATAGTCGGTCAAGATGAATTGACCGGTAAAGATTCTGCGTTTAGACATTTGATTGAGCAGGATAAAATTCCAAGTTGTATTTTTTGGGGACCGCCCGGTACGGGCAAGACAACTTTGGCGGAAGTTATTGCCAACGTCAGCCAGTCGACGTTTGTCAGGCTCTCTGCAGTGATGGCTGGAGTTGCTGACATTCGCAAAATTGTGCAAACGGCCAAGGAACAAATGTCTGCAAATGGAAGACGCACGCTTTTGTTCATTGATGAAATACATCGATTTAACAAAGGACAACAAGATGCGCTATTGCCACATGTTGAACGAGGCACGTTGGTGTTCATCGGCGCGACGACTGAAAACCCGAGCTTCGAGGTTAATCAGGCTTTGCTCTCAAGGGCAAAAGTTTTCGTTTTATCGAGTTTGAACGAGAGCGATGTCAAACTGATTCTAACGAGAGCCATCGAGGACAAGGAACGGGGTTTGGGTAAAGAAGATATCAAAGTTAGCGGCGAGGCTTTGAGTCTTATGTCACAGATTGCAAACGGTGACGCAAGAGCGGGATTAAACTTGCTGGAGATGAGTGTCCAGGCAGTTGGAGCTGATAAGACGGGTGCTAAATTCGTCGAACCCACAACGGTTAAAGCTGTTTTGCAACGTACTTACCTCAAATACGATAAAAAAGGCGAGGAACACTATAATGTTATCAGCGCGCTTCACAAGTCTTTGCGCGGGTCGGACGCTGATGCGGCGCTGTATTGGCTGGCGCGCATGTTAGAGTCCGGTGAAGATCCGATGTATGTTGCGCGCCGCTTGGTCAGATTCGCATCGGAGGACATAGGCATCGCAGATCCGCAGGCCATGGTTCAAGCTGTGACGGCCATGCAAGCCGTTCATCTTATCGGCATGCCGGAATGCACCGTACATCTGGCTCAAGCTGTCGTATACATGGCCAGAGCTCCAAAATCCAACGCGCTTTACGTCGCTTACGGGCAGGCTGCTCAAGACGCGCGCGAAACGTCCGATCAGCCGGTTCCCATCCATCTGCGCAACGCGCCGACCAAGCTCATGAAAGAGCTGGGGTATGGTAAGGACTACAAATATAACCCTAACTTCAAAGGACCGGTCGAACAGGACTATTTACCACTGGAACTCAAAGACAGAAAATACCTGTAGGACGTTGTACGTGGTACGTAGTACGATGTATACTTCTCTATTGTGAGCCAAACTTTTGCTAAGTCCATGCGGGTATCAGGCGGCAAAACCGATATTCGATTTGCGGTTTTTAGTGTAGGTTTGATTTTGGCCGGCGCAATTTGCATTTTGCGTTTGGGTAAATTACAGGTTGTTGATCATAAGATCTACGGAGTGCTCGCCTCGGACCAACATGACTTGGAAACAAAATTGCTGCCCAATCGCGGGCGGATTTTTATTAAAGAAAGCAACGAAAGTCAGCTTTATCCGTTGGCTGCCAATCGCGAAGCCTGGACATTGTACGCCGTGCCTAAAAACATGAAGGACCCGATAAAAAATGCACAACTGCTTTCTCCGATTTTGGGCATTCCGGATGTCGACCTTATCGCGAAGCTCAACAAACCGGATGATCCATACGAGGGCCTTGCCAAGGATGTACCTTATGAAAATATTAAGGCGATTAAGGATTTGGATTTGGATGGCTTGGGTTATTCAACGCAGGACGCGCGGATGTATCCCGAAAAAAATATGGGAGGCCAGGTGATTGGTTTGGTTACGCCGGATGATCAGGGCAATCTCATCGGCCGTTATGGAATAGAATCCAGCTTTCAGGATGTTTTAGCCGGTAAACCGGGTGCGCTGGTGTCGGAAAAAGACGCGACCGGACGTCGGCTTACATTTGCAGATCAAACTTTTCACGATGCGGTGGATGGAGCGGATGTCGTGCTAACGCTTGATCGTTCGGTGCAGTACAAGGCATGTGAGTTGGTTAGACGGGGAGTTTTGGATTATGAGGCCGATAATGGGAGCATCCTGATCATGGATCCGCAGACTGGCGCGATTATTGCCATGTGCTCTTATCCGGATTTTGATCCCGGAGACTTTAAGAATGTGACAGATGTTTCTGTGTTTAATAATTCCTTGGTTTTTGAGGCCTACGAACCGGGCTCTGTTTTTAAAGCCGTTACAATGGCGAGCGGTATCGAAGCGGGTAAAATTTCACCGAATACTACATACACGGATAACGGCGTAGAAGAGATTGATGATTTTAAGATAAAAAATTCTGACGGTAAGGCAAACGGCGTACAGACAATGCAGCAAGTGATGGAAAAATCATTGAATACAGGAACTATTTTTGTCGAACGTCAATTGGGTAGAACCGCTTTTCTTGATTATGTTAAAAAATTTGGTTTCGGGCAGAAAACAAATCTCGGTCTAAAGCCAGAAGCGGCAGGTGATATAAGTTCACTGGATAAAAAAGGCGACATTTTTGCGGCCACCGCATCTTTTGGACAAGGTATAACCGTCACTCCAATTCAAATGTTGAACGCTTACGCGGCACTCGCCAATCAAGGCAAAATGATGAAGCCGTATATTGTTTCTGAAATTATCTATCCCGACGGCCACCACGAAGTTATTAAACCTGAAGTCGCGGGTCAGCCTGTCAGTTCTAGAACGGCGCGATTGATGTCCGGGATGCTGGTGAGTACGATTGAAAACGGACATGGCAAGCAGGCGGCTGTTCCCGGGTACTGGGTTGCCGCCAAAACGGGCACGGCGCAAGTGGCAAAAAAAGGAGGAGGCGGTTATGAGGCGACGGAGATAAAAGCCACGATGGCGGGTTTTGCTCCGGCAGACGATCCAAGGTTCGTCATGTTGGTCAAATTCGACAATCCGCGTAAATCCGATTGGGCCGAAACGTGCGCCGCGCCGGTATTCGGTGAAATGGCCTCGTTTATGCTGCATTATTACGAAATCAAACCGGTCCGTTAGTCGGAGTCTTGACAACCCTCGACAAAATTTATATTGCGCGATAATTTGAATCTCGTATGAAAAAGGCATTTGAAAAATTTTTGGGCGGATGCGTCAGAAAAACCATCCTGCGAGATAAGCCGACGGTTGTAGCTATTGCCGGCTCTGTGGGCAAAACTTCCGCCCGCAACGCTCTGTCGCTGGCCTTAAGCGGGTGGCTCTCTGCAGACGAGGTGCGTGCTTCAAAAAAGAATTTTAATAATGAACTCGGCATACCCCTTTCCGTATTTGCAAGCGATGCGCCCGGTAAAAGTCTGTTTAAGTGGGTTTTATTGCTCGCCAAAGGTTATCTGTATTCGATGGGCGTCTATAAATTAAAAGCCCGTTATTTGATTTTGGAAATGGCTGCGGACCATCCCGGAGATTTGGACTACTTGCTTTCCGTCGCTCCGCCTCAAGTCGTTATCATGACCGCCATGGGAGCGGAACATACGGAGTTTTTCGGTTCAGTCGAGTCAGCTGTCGAAGAAGAACGCAAGATGTTAAAAGCGATTCCGCCCGACGGAGAAGCGATTTTGAATGCTGACGACTCTTTGGTTTGGGAGTCGCGCGATCTTGTTAAAGCGGAAAAAGTCAGTTATGGCAAAAATCCATCCAGCGTCGTCAATATACAAAATACCCGGCTTGTTTACGATCCGCTTTATCCGGAAGAGGCCGGACTTGAGATGGAGTTGCGAATACTTAAAAACAGATCTTATTATTTCAAATTGAAAGGCGTGTTCGGGGAAGCTCACGCTTATGCCATTGCCGCCGCTGTCGCTTTTTGCATTTCGATGGATCACATGTCATCGCCTGCAATTGAATACATAAAAGATCATTATTCCGGAATGGCCGGACGCACCAGGCTAATCCCGGGCATAAAACAGACGATGCTCTTGGATGACAGTTACAACGCTCAGCCTCAAGCCATGGAGATGGCTATCCATGAACTTGCAAACTTTCCGTTGCCGTCAGGCGGACGCCGCATTGCTGCCTTGGGAGATATGTTGGAGCTCGGTGCTTTAAGCCAGTCCGAACATGAAAAGATCGGCAACTTGGTTGCTCAGTCAAACATTGACTTTTTGGTTTGCTGTGGTAAACTGGGCGCCGTCATAGGACAGTCGGCCGCCAAAGCCGGCATGCCTCAAGACAGGATTGTGTATTTTGATAAAAGTCCGGAAGCTGGATTGCATATTCAACAGAACATCTTACAAGAGAACGACGTCGTTCTGATCAAGGGCTCGCAAGGATCGCGCATGGAAAAAATCACAAAAGAACTCATGTCAGACCCTCTTCTCGCTCCGCAACTTCTCGTCAGACAATCTCCGGAATGGTTGCGAAAATAATAATCCTTAATTCGTAATTCGTAATTTGGCATTTGTAATTGAATACATGGCGCGTTCGTCTAATGGTTAGGACGTCAGGTTCTCATCCTGGTAATACGGGTTCGATTCCCGTACGCGCTACCAAACCAAAAAACCTCCAATGAGAGGTTTTTTGTATTTTTTGGCTAACTTACACTCATCAAGTGGCTGGAACACTTATGAGAGTGTGTTTAACGGTTGGACAGCGAAAAGACCGTGATATATCCTATTATTCCAGCATGAATATAAAAAGAATTTTCGCTATACTGGCACTCGCGGCGGTTATTGGAACCGGATTTTTTGGTATTTGTGCAATTCAACATACGCCAATGCATCTTGATGGGATGAGTGGCGATTTAATGTCGGATTATTCATTTAGCAACGGACAATGTCCTTTGGCAGATATATTTGACTATAAAACTTTGAATAAATATTCCTCGGTTGACCCGACTGTCTTCTGGCGCAGTATCACGCCTTCGGCTGAGCAGCATTTGGCCGTGATAAGGTTCACGAATTTTTCTGGTTCGGAAGAGATGACACGGCAAACTCCATCCGAACAGGGGAGAAGTGCGCCTAGCCTGTCCGTTTCCATAACATCTCCGCCTTTAAAAGAGGCTTACAGCAAAGGCATTTTAAATCCAAAAAAACCTTTGTCAGCCTAACGTCGACGGATAGACTATCCGTATGGTTAAGATTCAGGCGGTCTTAATAATTATCGTTAGGATTTATGGACAATAAAGATGATTTAAAAAAGAATGTTGAATGTAAGTTTGCAGTCGAAGGCATGACCTGCCACAGCTGCGAGATGATGGTTGAAAGATCTTGGAGGAATTTGCCGGGAGTAAAAGAGGTAAAAGCCGATTCGCATCACGGTACGGTTAAGATTATCAGCGACCGCGAGTTGGACAAAGCGGAATTGCAAAAGTCTCTCTTGGACCAAAAATATAAAATTCACGACGGAGAAGTTGCGTACGAGACATATCGAAAAAAACCGAGTTGGTCGGAACTGATCGGTTTGTTTGCGCTGGCAATCGGTTTGGCCTGGGTGATTACTCATCTAAGCGGACTTGTTTCGAGCGGACAGATTAATCAAAATATAAGTCCAGGAGCGGCGATTGTTTTGGGACTTCTGGCTTCTCTGTCATCGTGCGTTGCTGTTGTCAGCGGATTGCTTATATCGAGTACGGCGCACGCTGCTGCAGGCTCCAATAAAATATCTGTCCGCGTGATGCCGGTTGTAATGTTCTTGGCCGGAAGAGTCGCAAGCTATTCAGTGCTTGGCGGAATATTGGGATGGATTGGTGCGAAGTTTGCTTTTTCACCAACGACAACAGCTTTGATCCTCGCTGTCGCGGCTTTATACATGATTTTGATTGGCCTCGACATGCTTCATCTGTTGCCTGTATCTGTGCGTAAATATTTGCCGGGTACGCCAAAAGCTTTGTCTCATGGGATTTTGAACAAGGCACAGAGATCAGGCATTTGGCTTCCGGTCGTCATGGGAGCGGCAACATTTTTTCTGCCTTGCGGTTTTACTCAAGCCCTCCAGGCGTATGCTTTAACAACCGGGAGTTTTGCAACGAGCGCGGCAATTCTCGGCGCATTCGCCGTTGGAACGATCCCGGGTCTTATGCTGTTCGGGTTGGCGACAACCGCTTTTAAGGGAAAAGGCGGACGATTTGCTCTTAAAGTTGCGGGAGCTTTAGTGGTAGTCTTGGGATTGCTGAACTTGCGTAATGGAGTTGCGCTTGCAGGCATCTCTCTTCCGTCATCGGGTTCGAATAGCGGTGTTCCGTCCGTCAAATCCAATGTCGGCCAGATGAGCAAACAACAAATCGTAAAAATGGTAGCGACTGATGCGGGATACAAGCCGAGCAAAATATCAATCAAAGTAGGCATTCCAGTCAGATGGGAAGTTGATAATCAAGCCCGCGGCTGTGCGGGTACTCTTGTAGCTTCATCCGTTGGGATTAATGCAGTATTAAAACCCGGCGTGAATGAATTTAATTTTGTTCCAAAACAAACGGGCATAATAAGATTCTCTTGTTCGATGGGGATGTATACCGGACAGTTTACGGTCAGCGATTAATAGCCCTTAATTAAAATCATATGACAACTTCAGAATTTACAATCAGCGGTTTACACTGCGATTCCTGCCTTAAACTCGTGCCGATGCTGCTCGGCGAAATAAACGGAGTCACGGATGTGCAAATCAGCGGCATGGACGGCATGGTCAAGATCGCCGCTGATCATCAAATCAGCGCCGACGAAGTGACGAAGTCGCTCGAGGGCACGGATTATAAAATCGCTTAAAAATTATGGCACAAAATTCTCAAGAGAGAGTAAATCTCTCGCTTTATGGCATGCATTGCGCGTCTTGCGCGATGCTGATCGAAAAAGCTCTTAAAAAAACGCCCGGCGTTGTGCAGGCGAATGTTAACTTTGCTGCAGAAAAAGCTTCGGTGCTCGTTGACGGCAAGGTTTCGCCGCAAACTCTCATTAAAGCTGTCGGCAACGCAGGTTACAAGGCGGTGCTCGTCAATGCCAAAGATTCCCAGGCCGAAATCAAAAAAAGAGACGATGAGATTAAAAGATCAAAGAAAGAATTTATTCGGGCGATTATATTGAGCATCCCTTTGGCTTACTTTATGCTGATGGGTTTTTTGCCTTGGCTGCCCGGCTCAAATGTCCTTTTACCTTGGGTTGGTTTGCTTTCGCTCATTCTGGTCACTCCTGTGCAATTTATTTTAGGCGCTGGATTCTACAAAGGCTTGTACTCGTCTTCGCGCATGATGACGTTTAGCATGGACAGTTTGATTGCCATCGGAACGACGACTGCCTATGTTTACAGTCTTGTTAATTACATTTACTACGCAGCGACACATCTTAGTCTGATCGGACAAAATGGCATGATCCCGGATTTGTACTTTGAAACCGCAGCTTTTCTGATTACCTTTGTGCTGCTCGGTAAATGGCTGGAGGCAGAGACCAAGGGCAAAACGTCTGATGCGATTCGTAAATTGATGGGCATGCAAGCCAAGGTGGCGCGCGTTGTCCGCGATGGAAAAACGTTGGACATTCCGATTGATGAAGTTGTGCATGCTGACATCGTCGTTGTCAGACCGGGGGAGAAAATTCCTGTAGACGGCGTAATCGTCAGCGGTGCATCAGCGATTGACGAGTCTATGGTAACTGGAGAGAGTCTGCCGGTTGATAAAAAAGTCGGAGATGGTGTTACGGGTGGGACGATCAATAAATCCGGCAGTTTCGAGTTCAAGGCGACGCGTATCGGTGCAGAGACGACCTTGTCGCAGATTGTCCGTCTTATTGAAGACGCGCAAGGTTCCAAGGCGCCGATTCAAAACTTTGCAGATAAAATTTCGGCGCGATTTGTGCCGACAGTGATTGTAATCGCCGTGCTGACATTTGCTGTTTGGTTTTTCTTTTTGGGTTCAACTTTGACTTTCGCATTGATGGCTTTTACTGCGGTTATAGTCATAGCTTGTCCTTGCGCGCTTGGACTCGCGACGCCAACTGCGCTGATGGTCGGTACCGGTAAAGGCGCGGAAAACGGCATCTTGATCAAAGGCGGAGAACCTTTGGAAATTGCGAGATCAATTAACGTCATTGTTTTTGACAAGACGGGGACAATCACGCAGGGCAAACCGGATGTGACGGATGTTTTGTCTTTCGGCAAGAAAAGTCAAAAAGAAATCTTAGCATTGGCTGCGAGTTTGGAAAGGCAGTCGGAGCATCCGCTGGCAGAAGCAATATATAAACATGCGCTTGCGGAAAAATTGGAGCTTTCAGATGTCAGCGGTTTTAGCGCCGTAGCCGGAAAAGGCGTTCATGGTCAAATTAATGGGCGGGAATATTTTATCGGAAATCGTAAACTTTTGAACGGATCCGCGCAGTTGACCGATGAAATTGGCAAAACGGTGCAAAGCTTGGAGTATCAAGGCAAGACCGTAATGCTGCTTGGAGCCGGGGATGAGGTTTTGGGTGCGATAGCCGTCGCTGACACGGTCAAAGCTTCTTCGCAAGAAGCCATCAAGCGCCTCAAAGATATGGGAATCGAAGTCTACATGATAACCGGCGACAATAAAAATACCGCGTTGGCAATTGCAACTCAAGTCGGCATACGGAAAATATTGTCAGATGTTTTGCCTGAGGGAAAAGCCGCGGAAGTCAAAAAACTCCAGTCGCAAGGCAAAATAGTTGCCATGGTCGGCGACGGCATCAACGACGCGCCGGCATTGGCGCAAGCTGATCTTGGAATCGCGATGGGGTCGGGGACTGATGTCACTATGGAAGCCGGAGGAATCGTTATTATGAAAAATGACTTGCGCGATGTTGCGACTGCAATTAAACTTTCTCGTTCAACAATGGGCAAGATAAAACAGAACATGTTTTTTGCTTTGTTTTACAACGCCGTCGGCATACCGATCGCTGCGCGCGTTTTTGCAGGCGTCGGACTCATTTTGCGTCCGGAACTTGCCGGTCTTGCCATGGCAATGTCATCCGTATCAGTTGTGATGAACTCGTTGCTGCTAAAAGGTTTTCATCCCGACAAACGCAATTGGCTCTCTGATATTGCCCCGATAGTTATGACTGCAGTGTTCTTGTTTGGTTTTATCTTCTTTGCGCGAGTAAGTTCCGGGATGTGACGAGCACTACGATAAAAAAGATGCCCAATTGGGCATCTTTTTTTGCTTTGATGATTGAATTTATACGATCATTGGCAAATTCTCAACATCCATTCGTTTTCCGGTGATGATTCCTTCGATGCGATAAGCACCGTGCTGCGGGGCTTCCATGTAGCCGTTCCAGGCGGCGCGGGCTATGCCTCCGCTGTTAATCCAGTCAAAAAGCCACTCGCTGGTTGATTCCGGATCGCCCTGATCGATACCTGCGCCGATATACATTAGCCAGGTTCGATTAAAGTCTTCTTGCGAGCCGATGGGCGGCGCCATTAAAATCGGCAAACCCATGCCGCAGTAAAAAGACATTTCACTGGGCTTTGTCCAAAGAATATCGGTTTTGCGAAGCAGTTTGGTGAATTCTCTAAAATATGTCGGCCGGTCCTCGTGATAATCAATGAAGATTTTTTTGCCCAATAAATTTTTTAAATTAAGTTTTTTTACGGCCGCATGAAAATCGTCCGCTATTTCTTTCTTTGTTCCAGCCACAAGGTGTAGTTTTAATCCGTCGCGGACGAGTATGCGTTTCAAGCTTGTTAATATATCAATGCCCAGCTGCTTTTGTGCGCCTGCACCGCCGACTGTAAACATGACGGTTAAGTCATGATTCTTTTTTATGACACAAGTGTTGCTACCCAGTTCGCTTTCGATGACGCGTGCGTATTTCTTAAGAAAGACGCCGTTCGGGTCCAGATTGCAAACGCGAGCCATAAGATCCTGACGCGTGATGTTGCCGGCTAAATCGCCGATAGCTTCCTTAGGAAGTGGGAAGCCGGTCAAATAAATATTTTCTTCGGGAACTCCGTAGAGTTTAAGTCTTTCGACGACTCTGCCGTTGGGTGCAAAATACTTGATGCGGCTCTTTTTAGGGTCTTTCGCAACCCAGGCGCGGGAAATATCGGCATCGCAAATGACGAGGTAAATGTCTCCCGGATAATCGTAGACTTCCGCTGCAAAAGCGGGGATAAAGAAAGTGCAGATGAGCGGCAATGGTTTTTTGGAAAGTTTTTCAATCAAATGTTTGCACAAATCCAAGTGCTCGATCATGTAATAAGTTTGTTTGACCTGATAGGTCGCTTCCGAAAGATCTCTGCGAGGATAAAAAGAAGGAATTTCTTGTATCTTATCCATTATCGCAAAAGCCACATCGCCTAAAACCGGAATAGGTTTTAACCGTGAAATGGCTTCGTAACCTTTGCGGCTCTCCACCCAAAGCATTTTGTCCTTTTCCGGAATGCCCGGATAGTTGTTGGCGGTTATTATGCCGCCGTGGGCCAGCTCTTTTAGACCGTACGCAGCACGTTCATGGCCGTATCCCATGTTAACCGAAACTACATAGGCGCATTTTGAAACGCCGTTTGATTTTTTTCCCTCCATACGAGAGGTATTTTACCACATCTCAAGTCAATAACCAATAACCAAAAAACAATAACCAAACAGCCTCTGTCATTTCGACCGTAGCGTAAAAGCGAAGTGGAGAAATCCTACCGCTTCTAACATAGTTGCTTCAGTTATTGGCACGAACTAGGTCTCTCGACTCCGTCGGACTTCGCTCGAGATGACAGAGGAGGGGTAGATTGCCGCGCTCCGTCGGACTTCGCTCGCAATGACAGAAAAGTCGATAATGACAAATAGCGTTATTTGAACTTAAAGCTTGCAACCAGATTCTCAAGCTCTCCCAGAGATTGTTTTGGATTCGCAATGACAAGGTAATGTCGACTTCCATCGGGACTTGTTACTGCAAGCGCCCAAGTCGTCGCGGCGCGCCAGGTCGGTTGGTTTGCGATGGGCGCAACGGGGGTTTTCGTCAGGCGCGTAGCAGTCGTTTGTGCGCCGCTTTCAAGGGTCGAGGTCGCAAAAGTTTCGACGTTATAGCCCGCGACTTTCGTTGGATCTGCCTGCTGTAAATTAAAGATCAAAAATTGTGCTCTTTCACGCGCCGGTCCTTGGCCGGAAAGATCAAAAATATTTAGTGCATCAATCTGCGGAATATACTCAATCCCCATGTTGCCGGGGATCCAAAAGTTTAAACCGAATCGGTCGCGTTCTCTATCCATGTTTGGGGTGTATTGCCTTTCGCGCATGCGGACGTTTAATCCGAAGGTAGAGAAAAAATCCTGCGGATTTGTCCAGTTTTTTATTAGCGAAGCCGCCTGCGTGTAACCTTGGATGCGGATTGATGTGCCGGGATAAACTTCAAAGTGCAAATGTTTGTGTTCACCGTCCGTTTCTTGCGATTTATCCGCGCCAAGATTTGCAATTAATTGTCCCTTGCTGACTTTGCTGCCGACTTTAAGAGGGGATGATGCAAGACTGACGTGGCCATAGAGAGATTGATATGGTCGTCCGTCGATATAATGTTGAATAATAATCAGACCGCCGTAACCGTTGTGCCAAGCTTTGTGCCGTACTGTCCCGTCAGCGATGGATACGACCGGGACCGTTGCAGTTGCGTCACGCGCCTCGATATCATCGCCAAGGTGATAGCCGATAAATCTGTCTTTCACGTACTGTCCGTAAGTTAAATAGAATCTGTCATTCGCGTAATTAGGCAACGGCAAAACAACGGGACTCGCGGTCTCTGCAGATACTACATTTGTCGAAAGCATGATGCTTGTTAAGACAAATACAAAAATCAAAAATAATTTAGTACGCATATCTAAAAACATCATACCTTGTTGTTTAATAACGCGGTAGATGTTATATTTGCCCGATGAAAGTCACATTTATCAAAAGCGCGACAAATCAAGAGGAATTGCCGATTGGAGACAAACCGCAGATTGCGATGGTTGGCAGGTCGAATGTTGGCAAGTCCACTTTAATTAACCATTTGTCCAATCAAAAAAATCTCGCCAGAGTCAGCGCAACGCCCGGCAGGACTCAGCTGATAAATCTGTTCGACGTGGACGGAAGGTTCATTTTGGTTGACTTGCCGGGTTATGGTTTTGCCAAAAGTTCAAAAGAAAAGCAGGATGTGATGTCTGACATGATAGGCGGGTATTTGGAAGACAACAAAAGTCTAAAACTGGTATTCATCATTATTGACTCGCGCATCGGTCCGACGGATTTGGATCGCGAGATGCTGGGATTTTTGGAAGAGCTACATGTTCCCGCTGCCATGATAGTCAATAAAATCGACAAACTCTCAAATTCAAAGGCAGTCGAAATTGTACGCGATCTCAAGTCCGCATATCCGTTTGCGACGATAATCGCTCACTCAAGCATTACGGGCAAAGGCAGGGGAGAGATTTTGGAGGCGATTGATAGGGTTTTAAAGAAACAATAAAAAATCCGACAGAGTTGTCGGTGAGAATCAGGCCGCGTTGGCCTGGGTGTCGTTTGCAGGTGCCTTGTCAGGGCCGTTTTCGAGCATGTGCTTAATGGCTTGCGGATCGTTATTCGGCCAGAAGTAGACAATGGTCTTTCCGCCGGCAGAAGTCGTCGGTCCGTGTATGACGTAGTCTCCGCCCAGATGGATATCGATGAGCGAGGTCAGCCACAGAACTTCGTTCACATAGCTTTCCTTGGGCCAGTTAGTGGTTACGCCCCAACCGCTCCAGGAGTGCCAAACATGCAAGTGACGCAGTTTGATGCAGACGAGCACGTAGCGAAGTTTGCAAAGAACGGCGATGCGATGCAGTACTCTCATCCTTTACCTCCCCTCGATCGACAGGATGATGATGCGACCGTCGGAAGTAAAAGTCAAATCAGCGATGAAAACTCTTTTTGTACCAGCCGACGGCTATGGGAAGCGAGAAAGTTAAAATATAATACAAATAAATATCCGGCTTGTAATAGTCGGTTGCTTGTAAAAGTTTGACCAGAAAAATGTAGTCCAAAACCACGGCCATAATCGTCCATATAACGCCAAGGCCGACATAACACTTAAAGGATTCTCTTTTTATCTTTTTGAATAAAACCCACAACGTAAAAATGATCGCCAACGGCATGATGTACCAGCCGATAACCTCTTTAGGTACGAAAGCAAAAAAGACTATTCCCAGAATGTAACCGAAAAGCCAAAGCACGAATCCCCAAAAAATGGTGTTAAGGAAGAGTTTAGTTTTGCTCATGTTTGCATTATAGAACAGATCGTTCATTTTTCCAATAATTTGAGCTGCACGCCTAGACTTGCCTCGCTTGTATTATTTTGTTATTGTATTCGCGCCATTTAGGGGCGTCGTATCCGCCTACGCTAAAGCTTCGGTGGATTACGAACATTCAATATTTAGGGGCGTCGTATAATGGTAGTACGGGGGTCTCCAAAACCTCTAGCGCGGGTTCGATTCCTGCCGCCCCTGCCATTGAAAAAGCTTCGGCATGAGTCGAGGCTTTTTCTTTTAGGCGCAAGAGAAGTAGAACTCTTGGTCTAAAGTTGAGGGTTTGTTATACTAATTATGATGAAAAAGCGCGTATCTATATCCTTGTGCATGATCGTCTTGAACGAAGAAAAGTTTTTGAAACGTTCACTGGCCAATGTCGCCCCTTATGTCGACGAAATTATCATTGTCGATGGAGGTTCAACGGATAAGACGCTGAAGATAGCGGAGCGTTTTAAGGCTCGTATAATTCAAGCCCCTTGGAAAGATGATTTTGCCGCACAGAGGAATATCGGCTTGAGACAGGCGAAAATGAATTGGATTTTGGTAATTGATGCCGACGAAGTGTACGAAAAAAAATTATTGGAAGAGCTTCAGCCGCTGGCAGAGAATAATATCGGGATAGATGCTTTCGCGTTCCCAAGAAAGAACTACATTGATGGCAAACAAACCTCGGCCTACCCGGATCGCCAGACGAGATTTTTCAAGCGGGACAAAAAGATTCATTACGAAAAACCCTTACATGAACAGGTCGTGGGGTTCCGACGCATCGCTTCTCCGATGGACCTGCATATCATTCATCGAAAAACCTCACAGAGGCAGGCGCTACAAAATGGACATTACGAAGTCATTGGACGATCTGTGAAGAATGTGGATCTTGAAGAAACAATTTTTTTCTATACAAGAAACGATTATTTAATAGTCAATAATTTACTTTGCGGCAATATGGATCGTCTTTGGCGAGTTGCCGAAATTGTGAATAATGATTCAAAGGGCGTTCTTAAAGAGTATGAAGCTGGCGAGCGAGTGCTTGATACGAAAAGTATTGAGAGATTTCAAAACCGGATATATCAAAAATTGAACGATGAAGCAAAAAAGAAAATTCTTAAAATCGCCAGGAATGATGTTTCAAATATTCTTAGCGCGATGAAGCTAACAAATAATAAAATGGTTCTCTACAGAAATGTAAGAGTTGATGATGTCCTGCCCAATTGCAATCTTAATGACACAGTAGAGTTTAAAATCATTTCATCAACATCTGCCGTTCCGTCCGACCCAAATTATAACTTTTATAGATATGAAATTACTGTTCCAAAAAACGGATTTGTTTTAGAGCTTGACCAATTTGATAACTTCGTCCGAAATGAAGACTGCGAAATTCTTCTGCCACCGATGAAATGCAAAGTAAAAAATACGCGCAAGAGTAATAACAAAAATTGCAAGGGAATAATAGAGCTAGAATACCTGGAAAAAATTTCCGTTAATATTTAAACTTGGAACGCCACAATGCCCTGCTAGACAAGAGTCGTCGAAAGTGTTCATAAGCTTGTTTTTCGGTTATCATCTTGCATATATATTTATGACCAACATCAAAGTCTACGGTTCCGGATGCGCCTCCTGCAAACGCTTGCATGAACGTGCGGTTTTGGCGGCAAAAACGCTTGGCATCGAAGGGGAAGTCGAATATGTCACGGACATTCAGCGTCTTATAGACTTGGGAGTGATGCAAAGCCCGGTTATGACAATAAACGATGAACCTGCGATTGTCGGTTATGTCCCGAACGAGGAGGAGATCGTTAAAGTTATCAAAGAGACGATAGGCACTTAGTTATGTCGCTATTTGCCCCTATTCAGTGGTTTGCGGACTGGCTAACTTACGGCGTATTCCATATCACCGAAAAAACATTGCTGGCCGATGCGGTGGATTTTTTTATATTTGACACTATAAAGATATTCCTACTTTTGTCTGTCATAATCTTTATTGTTTCGTATTTGCGGACTTATCTGCCGCCGGAGAAAGTCAGGCTTTTTCTTGCGGGCAAAAATTCTTATCTGGCAAGTTTGCTTGCCGCGATCTTTGGCATTGCGACTCCTTTTTGCACTTGCAGCGCCATCCCTTTGTTTTTGGGTTTTGTAGAAGCAGGCGTTCCGCTTGGAGCGACATTTTCGTTTTTGGTTTCGTCGCCAATGGTAAACGAAGTGGCGCTCGTTTTGCTATTTGGATTGTTCGGCTGGAAGATCGCGCTTTTGTATGCATTCAGCGGGATCGTGATTGCTACGCTTGCCGGCATCGCAATCGGCAAGATGAATATCGAACATCTGCTCGAAGATTTTGTTTTGAAGAATAGAACAAAGAATAATATCGTTATACAAAAGATGACGATGAGGGCTAGATACGAGAGGGCTATTGAGTACACATTGGATATATTAAAAAAAGTCTGGCCTTACATTGTTGTCGGCGTAGGCGTCGGTGCTTGGATCCACGGCTATGTCCCCACAGACTTTTTAGCGTCTTATGCGGGCGCGGACAGATGGTATGCCGTGCCATTTGCGACCCTGCTTGGCATCCCTTTATACTCCAATGCGGCCGGCGTCATTCCGCTCGTCAAAGTCCTGACCGAAAAAGGCGTTGCCATCGGCACGACGCTTGCTTTTATGATGGCGGTCACCGGCTTATCGTTGCCGGAATTCATGATCCTTAAAAAAGTCATGAAACCAAAATTGATTTTAATTTTCGCCTCCGTCGTCGGTGCGGGGATTATCTTTACAGGTTATCTGTTTAACGCGGTGTTGGGATGATGTGCGTCGATCGATTCTTTAAGCTATACTATATTTATGATTTATCTGATAGGCGGTCCGCCACGCAGCGGTAAAACTACATTAGCAAAATTTGCTTCGAAGAAATTAGGCATTCCATGGATTTCGTGCGACACGTTAGAAGTGATCGCAGGAGCGTACATGGGCAAGCAAAAATGGGATAAAACGCATCCGTATTCAAAGTTACGAAGAAAGCATCGGGGCAATGATGCTTTTTACGAGGCTTATTCCCCAAAAACAATTGTGGATGTTTTATACAAGCAAGCAAGACCTACTGCAACGGCTATTGATATGATGTCGATTTGTGAAATAAAAGACGGTAATGATTATATTATCGAGGGTTATCATATCGTGCCCAGTCTAATACAAAAACTGGCAAAAAAGTATGGTCGTGAATATTTTAAAGCGATTTTCTTGGTCAAACATGATAAGTATAAGTTTGCAGAGGACGTGAATAAAAGCACCACTCCAAACGACTGGATGCTTTTGGGCACTAAAAAGCAAGGTACTTTTTTAAAAATCGGCGAGATGGTGGCGCTGTATAGTCAGTTGCTCGAAAAAGAGGCAAATAAGTTTGGGTATAAAGTTTTTGCTATGGATGAAAAATTTGAAAGTAAATTAAGACAGGCGGCGGATTATCTTTTTGGGTCTTAATCGCATCCAATGCAGTATTGGGACGAGGGGATGGTTTTGTTCACAAAACCGACTAGAACAAAACTAGAACATGTGCTAGGCTATAAATATACGCTGTGTATAATATTGAATAAACATTATGGAGACTAGCCAAATCGCCTTGTTCAAGGGCAAACAAATAAGGAAGACGCTTCATAACAATGAATGGTGGTTTTCGGTTGTGGATGTAATTGAAGCGCTTACGGATAGCACTAAACCGCGTGATTATTGGTATGTGATGAAAGTGCGCGTAAAAAACGAGGATGGCATTGAGTTGTCGACAATTTGTCGGCAACTGAAATTGGAGTCGTCTGACGGCAAAAAATACGAAACAGACTGCGCCGATACCGAGGGTATTTTCCGCATCATCCAATCCATCCCATCGCCAAAAGCCGAGCCGTTCAAACGCTGGCTTGCTAAGGTAGGTTATGAGCGCGTCCAAGAGATTGAGAATCCGGAATTGGCGACTAAGCGGACGCGAATGCTCTATAAGCTGAAGGGTTATAGCGAAGATTGGATCGAGAAGCGCGTGCGTGGCATTGCGATTCGTGAGGAGCTGACGGACGAATGGCAGAAACGAGGAGCCCAGCAAGACAGAGATTACGAAATCCTCACAGCTGAAATCTCCAAAGCAACTTTCGGCGTCACTCCAAGCGAACACAAGAAGCTTAAAGGACTCAAACGTCAGAATCTCCGCGATCACATGGATGATTTTGAGCTGATCTTCACAATGCTCGGGGAACGTTCCACGACCGAGCTGCATACGACCAAGAATTCAAAGGGTTTATCCGAACTTGCCGACGATGCTAGAACGGGCGGCAATGTGGCGGCTGTTGCAAGAAAGGAACTGGAAAAACAAATCGGGAGGTCCGTGGTATCCAAAATAAATTATTTGAAGAAACCGCAAGATAAAAAGCGATTAGATAGATAGTTTACTGTCCCAAATACTTCAAAACTCCATAAACCATAAACGCCGGCCAGACGAGGGCTTTGAGGAAGCCGAGGACGCCGACCCAAAAGTTTGTGGCGCTGCCTAAGTAATAAACCGCTGCGCCGATAAAACCTATAAAGTAACCCGCGCCGCCGCATGGCGTTTTGGTAGAACACATTTTGCCCATAAATTTTTTTGCTTAAATTATTAGAATATTCGTTGTTATGATACTATGCATTTTGAGAATATTCAATAGTTTTAAGTATCGCCATGTTCGACCTCACAAAATCCGAATTGCATCTTCTCCGCCGATTGAACTCGCCCAGTAAGGTTCAGGACTATTTGGATTCGATTCCCATTAATAACGAACCTGAGGGCGATACATGTATTTCACCGCGCCGCGTGATTCGAGAGAAGCGGGCTCATTGCATCGAAGGCGCGATGCTGGCGGCGCTTGCTTTTCGTCTCCACGGCCAACAGCCGATTGTGTTGGATTTGACGAGCAACTCGCACGATTTTGATCATGTCGTCGCACTGTACAAGCGTCACGATTGTTGGGGCGCCGTCTCCAAAACAAATCATTCAGTGTTGCGTTATCGCGAGCCTGTTTACCAAACTCTTCGCGAGTTAGTGCTTTCTTATTTTCACGAATACTTTAACGACGATGGCAATAAAACTTTGCGCAGCTATTCACGTCCCGTCGATCTTTCGCGTTTCGACAAGCTCGGCTGGATGACGAATGAGGATGATAACTGGTTTGTTGCTGAATATCTGGCCGATGTCAGTCACATTCAGCTGCTCACGCGTTCCCAGATCGCGACGCTCCGCAAAGCGCATCCGATGGAAATCAAAGCGGGGAAGATTTTGGAATGGAAATAATGTCATCTCGATTAATCTCAAAACCCTCGCCCCACCCATAGGTTTTTTGACCGGGCATAATCCAATCAGCGAGGGTTTGAGGACGTAGAAAGATTCCGCCGGAAGTTTTAATGTATGCCTCGATTATTTTTAGTCTGAAAGAGTGCGATACAACAGTCACCTCGTTATTGACTGATGTTATTTGCGTTAAAAGATTTTGAATTTCATTTTCAATCATATCGCGACGGAGTGTAAGCCTGTCCTCAACAAAAAATTGGACAAATCGTCGTCTAACAATAGCGCTGCGGTAAAGCATCCATTCCTCTCGTGAACACAAATCGTCAAGCTTAAAAGGTATTTCGCGCAATTCATTCCGAACGACAAATCTTTGTCCCTCGCGTTTATTAAGCGATGAGACTACGCGCTGAAGCGGAGAATGGAATATGGTGAGACTGTCTGTTTCAAGCGTGTTTGGGTATAAACTTGGCGGATCCATACGCTGAGACGTGAGTTTGCAAAGGTAGCTAAATATTTCCCCGGACGGCGGAGTTAAAGGATAGGCTAATGTTTTAATGAATTTAATCATACCGAGTTTATCCGGAAACGAGTCGTGTTTCCGGACAAGGATCAGTATACGGAGACGGGGTTGTGCAAAATGGCCGCGTTCGTTTCTCCATACCACGAAAGGTTTGTGGTGGTATGGTTGCATACAAGGGCGTTTTCGCGAAAGGCGAATTCGCCCAAGGTAAGATATTGTGCCGCGGTACGAACTGTACGCCGCATCATTTCTTCGTATAACATATGGTTATCTATGCGCCGATACATGTCCATCCGGGAACCCAGCTCAGTCTGCAATCTTACGCGCTTGGAATTGTCGTTTGAGATTTCTTGCGCGAAAGATTTTTCTTTTGTGACAAGATCCGGAATGACGTCAGTCATGAATTTCGCTTCCCAGCCCAATCGGCCGATTCTAGTACGTATTGCTGTTAGCGACATGTACAGTTTGTCTTGAAATTCTTCCCGGGTTGTTCCCACGGCGCGGATGATCGCCGCGTCCTCCGCTTCTTGATTGGCGAGCAATAAAGTAATTTGCGCATTGGGTAGAATCGGCGCGAGACGTTCGAGAAAAGCGATGTGCAGTTCAGCTAAAAGCGAAATGCCGCCATCTAATCCGCGAAAAGTATACCTTCCGTCCAGGTGGCTATAATCAGGACAACAAGGAGCGTAAACAATTGATTGCTCGACCAGCGCTGCTTTGGCGATTTTTACGATCATCGGTCGATTGAGCGAACCTGGACCGCAAAATTCGAGCAGGCGCTGCAGGTTCGCGAGTGCATCTTTTTCAGAGCGTTGCGAATTTACATTGCGCAACATTTGACGAAGTGCTTTTTCAATTCTTTTCCAATCGATGACGTCAGTTTGTGAGTTCATCATCCTGTCTCCGTTTAGTTGTTAAAGTGCGAGCAAAAATAAAAAAACCGCCTGCTGGGCGGATTCGGTCTTTTTGCGTTTTCAGTGAAATGCAACAACGACTCCGCCTACAAAGCGAAGAGCCACCAGTTTAAATTCATTAAGTTGCGTTTTTGCATAACTAATATCAATCATATTTCAGCTCATCAGATTCGTCAAGCTTTTCGTAGTGAAATAATTATTTTAGCTGTTGCGTATGCTTTAATACCCTCGCGGGTTGTGCGCCTTTCGATCGGGGCGGACGTAAAAAAGATTATTCTTAACTACATCTTATTTATGAAAACAGTGCATAAATTGGCCATCGGGGCTGTGGCACTTGCGGGGACAATCAGCCTGGGGGCCGGTGTTTATGCCGCGCAAACGCCAATCGACATCCAAAATCGCATGAGCGGCTTGGTGAGTGCCATTGCCACAAAGTTTAATCTTAATCCAACAGAGGTCCAGCAAGTTTTTGACGATCAGCATGCGTTGAATCAACAGCAGATGCAAGCGCAGCGCCAAGATCAGATGAAGACTCGACTTGACCAAGCCGTCACAAACGGCCAACTGACTCAAGCTCAAGAGGATCTGATTATTGCCAAGCATAAGGCAGTTCAGGATTTTATGGCGTCATTAAAAGATAATACGCCCGATGAGCGTCAAGCTGCCATAAAAACGGAGACAGATGCTTTAAAGCAATGGGCGACTGACAATGATATCCCTCAACAATATTTCGCTTTCGGCCTTGGCCGCGGCGAGATGATGGGCATGGGCACGATGAAAGCCGGAATGCGCAACATGCATGGAACGTTCCAGCGCGCCGCCAAGTAACTGAATTCGGTTGAATAAAATCGTCCCGACTCCTACCGGGACGATTTTTTTTGCGCTTGCATACTTTTACGCGTCTGGTAGGATTGATAAATGAAAGCCCTTGATGTCTCTGATGTTACCAAAACGTTTAAGGTCAAGCAGGGGAGTCGAATAATTGCGAACGACAAAATTTCGCTAAAAATCGATGAGGGTAAAATCTACGGTCTGCTTGGCCCAAACGGCGCAGGTAAAAGCACGCTGATTAATATAATCAGCGGGATTATGTTACCCGATCATGGGACTTTGACGGTTTTTGGCAAAAACATCGTAACGCAGACGGTTGAGGCAAAAAAGATGATGGGCGTTGTGCCGCAAGAAATCGTCACCGAGCTGGCGTTTACGGTGCAGGAAATTTTGCATTATAACGCAGGCATGTACGGCGTGCCGTTCGGCGAGCGGGCTAAATTGATTACGCAAGTCCTGTCCGATCTAGAGCTGGAAGACAAGCGTAATGAACGAGCGCGCAATCTTTCGGGCGGCATGAAACGCAGGCTTATGATCGCCAAGGCCATTGTCCGACGTCCTCGGTTTTTGATTCTCGACGAGCCGACTTCCGGCGTTGACGTTGCTTTGCGTCAAAAAACTTGGGAGCTGGTGCGCCGCATGAACAAAGAGGGGATGACGATTCTGTTTACGACGCATTACATCGAAGAAGCGGAAAGATTATGCGAAGAGATTTCGTTGATTAACCACGGCCGTGTGATCAAAGAGGGTAGGGTCAGCGATATTCAGCGCGAGTTTTCGGAAAACGTCGTTGCTTTTGAGCTTTTCGACTTAAACGTCGCGCACCTTGCGGGAGTTGCCGCGGACGGAAAGGAATTTCATCTGCCTATCACTGAATTGGATAAAGACATGTCTTCTGTAATCAGGCATTACGGCAGCAATCTCAAGAGTATCAAAAACGAAGCTGCTTCATTGGAGCAAATTTTTCTTAAGCTAACCTCTCAATGATATGACTACTTATATGTGGGCGTTGTTTGCCCGCGAGGTCAAGAGGTTCCAAAAAATTTGGTTTGATACAGTCGCGACTCCCATCGTATCGACGGTTTTGTATTTGGCGATTTTCAGCGTTGTTGCGGCTGGCAGAACTGTCGCCGGCGCGGATTACACGGCTTTTGTTTACACCGGTCTTTTGGGCATGATGATGGTTAACTCGAGTTTCTCTAATCCGGCGTTTGCGCTTATACTGAGCAAGAATGTCGGTACGATAGTCGATATTCAACTCGCGCCGATTGCGCCTTGGAAAGTCGGCATAGCCTATGCCATGGCCGCGTTTACGCGCGGACTCTTCACAGTCGTAATCGCCGCCTTGATTACAATTTGGTTCATCCCGGGAATCGCGCTGATGCACGTCCTGGTCTTTGTCGCGGCTATGTTTATCACAGGTTTAGAATTTGGCATGCTCGGCGTCATTATCGGTCTTTTGATAAAAAACTTCGAGTCTTTTACTTTGGTCATGACTTTTATTATGCAGCCCATGATTTTTTTGGCGGGCATCTTTTACCCGTTGAGCAGCCTGCCTGCGCCTTGGGATTATCTGAGTCTTTTCAACCCTTTACATCACAACATAAATCTGATCCGTTATGGTATGATTGGTTATGCTGACGCTTCGCCGCTGCTCTCATTTGCGGTCATGCTGTCAATATCGGCGATACTCTTCATCGTCATGAACCGCATCGCAGTCAGATCTCTAAAACAATAATTAACCGCATTGTCATTCTTGCGCAGGCGAGAATCCATTAAAAATAACTCCTAATTTTCAACCGTTATGTACAAATATTTAATTATAGTATCGCTCGTTGTTGCATTCGGCGCAGGTTGCGACAACAGTTTTTGGTCAACCGTTCCAACTTCAAACGTACCGGCGTCGACATCTCCCACTTCAACCGAACCGACTGCGCTTGTGCCGACTTCAACCGATGCCGGCAAAGTGGAACGGCCTCTCATCGATATGACCGTCCCGTCCGGACCTGTTGTTGATATGAGCGATCGCGGATTGACTTCGCTTCCGTCAGAGCTGTTTGACCGGACAGACATTGAAAGACTTGATCTTTCCAACAATCAGTTAACCGGTTCGTTGCCCTCGGAAATGAACAGGATGCAAAAACTCAAGTTTTTGGACATAAGCAACAATCAAATGACCGCGCTGCCGGCAGAGCTTGGTCAGCTTAAGAATTTGGAGGTTTTGAACGCTGCGAATAACAAACTGACAGGTCTCCCGCTCGAACTCGGAAACCTTAACCGTCTTCAGCTTCTGGATTTGTCCGGCAACAACTATTCGCAGTTTGATTTGGATAAAATCGAGGCGTTGCTCACCAGAGTGGAAATTAGGAAATAATTTCAAACAAAAAAGCCACCCTTCGCTGAAGCTGGGGGTGGCGAGGTGTCAGTGGCCGAAGAAGCCGCGGCAGACTTTGTCCGGTAATGTCCAAAGGTTCACGCCGTTCGACCGGCAGAAGTCGCGGACACTCTCGTCGTTGATACTGCCACTCGAGGCAAAGATGACTTTGACGCCGGCCCGAGCCAGGACTTCCGGACCGTCCTGGAAGGGGAAGAAGCTGTCGCTGTAGGCAAGGGCGCCATGCGTGTTGTGGCCTGACAATTGCGCGTTCATGACGGCCACCATTGCCGCCCTGACGCGCGAGGTCTGACGAACGCCTTGACCGAGCAGCATACCATCACGCACAAGCGTGATGGTGTTGCTATCAGCTGTTGAGCCGATGGCGAAGGCCAGTGCGATATCCACCTTTTGTTGCAGGTCCAGGTCGCCGAGCAGCCGGTTGATACGCGGGTCATTCACCTCAAGGACGAAAGGCTCGCCTTCCTGACGAAGGAAGTTGCCTTTGCTTAAAGCGCGGTAGGAGACACGATCTAGGCTCTCGAATCCCATACGTGCCAGGGCTGGATTCTCAAAGACACGGCACTTGCCACGCTTGCGTTCCATGACCTGCCCAGCCGCTTCCGTGACACCGGGTGCCGCCAGGCCGTCAAGCATACGCTTGTTATCCGACGAGGTCTTGTAGTTACGGATGAACTCCGCTTCCGACTCGCCGACCAGGAAGTTGCACATGGCCACTCCGCCATGTACAGACTGAATATCGCTGTCGATCATCTTGGTGATCGCCTCTCCGGGTGTCGTCGCGATGCCGACTCCGCAGACGTTGCCGTGTTTCACTACAGAGGCGATAAACCTCTCGGGGAAGCCGTTTATGGCAAGCGTGGCAGCGATCTTGTTGACTGTGACGCGCAGTCGGTCCAGGTCCGTGAGGTTGATATAGCTGGGTGCGGTTCCGGTGATGCTGGTCATTGAGTGTACGGCCAGCGGATTGTCATTAGTCCTGAACAAGGCGGCGGTCATGTAGGGCGCTTCGCCGTATTTGCAGTCCATTGCCTTGGTCCCAATCATGCCCTCGATTGCTCCGTCGCTGTGGAAACGCGCGGATGCAAGGCGGTAACCGGCGACCATGCCGTCAGCCTTGGCGCACAACTCCGTGACGAAGGCTTCTGTGTTCGGCCGGTCCTCTTTGAGCCAGGCGAGGACGCGCCCGTAGTCCGCGGGGTCGCAGATCACGACACGCCTTCCCTTGGCCGCAGAAGAAAGCATGGTCGGACCGCCGATGTCAGTGCTCTCGATCACACTCGCGGTCGTCGCGTCAGGTTTGGCGATGGCGGCTTCAAGCGGATAGAGGTTGACGCAGACCATGTCGATCCACGGTGCGTTGATCTTGGCGCGATCCGCGTCGTGTTCCGGCTTGTCGAGTGCGAGCAGACCGGCGTGCACCTGCGGAACAAGCGTGACCACGCGGTGGTCGAGAATGGCGGCGAGGCCGGAGAGTTCAGCGACGTCGCGAACTTCGAGACCCGCTGCGCGCAGCGCCTTGGCCGTGCCTCCGGACGAGATGATATCCCATCCCAGGTCAACGAGATCGCGCGCGAATTCCACGATGCCTGTCTTGTCGAATACGGAAATCAGAGCAGTGGGCTTTCTCATCGAATCTTCTCCTGAAAAGGTCGATGCCATCCAACGCTCTATGCGTTTGGCGACGGCCATAAACTATTCCTTTTAGCCTTGTTTGTCCAGCGATAGTATTGAAGATTTAGATTCTTGCTTCGAGATTTGATCTCCGTTTCGAGGTGGACTTTTTGTCCATTTTTGTTATGCTTATTACAGATTTTTATGAGCAATAATTTACGCCAAAGCGTCGAGTCCATACTGCAGGACACGGACGTTCAAATCCACGGTTCGCGACCGTGGGATATTAAGGTTAAAGACGACCGATTTTATGCGCGCGTTCTTGCGCATGGCACGCTTGGTTTTGGCGAGTCTTACATGGACGGCTGGTGGGAGTGCGATCGGATAGACGAGTTGGTTTCTAGGCTTTTGAGGAGCGATGTCAGATCAAAACTCAAACCTAACTTAACTTTGGTAAAGAACGCCATCTTGGCACGCGCTTTGAACCTGCAGTCCGGACGCCGCGCTTTCAAAATCGGCGAGGCGCATTATGACATTGGAAACGATTTGTATCGCGCGATGCTGGATCGCCGCATGGTCTATACTTGCGGTTACTGGATAAACTCATCAGACCTCAATCAAGCTCAAGAAGCAAAGCTGGATCTCGTTTGCCGCAAGATTGGACTCAAGCCGGGACAAAAAGTTTTGGATATCGGTTGCGGATGGGGGAGCTTTGCAAAATTCGCGGCAGAAAAATATGGCGCGGAAGTTGTCGGCATTACCGTCTCCAAAGAACAAGTGAAGTTGGCGCAAGAACTTTGCGCAGGCTTGCCGATAGAGATTCGTTTGCAGGATTATCATGATGTCAATGAAAAATTCGATCATATTGTTTCGCTCGGCATGTTTGAACATGTGGGCGTTAAAAATTATCGAACTTATTTTGAAGTCGTTCAGCGCTGTTTAAAAGACGACGGACTTTTTTTGCTGCACACGATCGGCGGCAATCGTTCCGGAAATACGACGGATCCTTGGATCGGTAAATATATTTTTCCAAACTCGATGCTTCCCTCTGCGCAGCAGATCGCCAAAGCGTCCGAGGGTTTGTTTGTCATGGAAGACTGGCATAATTTTTCGACTGATTATGACAAGACGTTGCTGTCTTGGTTTAACAACTTCGAGTCACACTGGGATGAGCTGAAAATAAAATACGACGAACACTTTCATCGCATGTGGGAATTTTATCTGCTTGCCTGCGCCGGAACTTTTCGCGCGCGGCAGAATCAGCTGTGGCAGATCGTATACTCTAAAGATGGATTGAAAAACGGTTACGCTTCAGTCAGGTGAAATAAAGAAACGCTGTTTAACGTATATTATCATCCGAACAGGCTTCGGCTTAATAATGCGTAAAATTAGGCATAATTTCACTGCAAATCAATATATGAATTTCAAATTTCTCAAAAGCCGCAAAGCTCTTTATTGGGGTGGCGTTGCAGTTGTTGTTATTGCATCGGTTGCTTGGTATTCGTCTGCAAGAACAAGCCAGGCCGCAACAAAGTATGGATTGGCGGCAGCCTCCAAAGACACGATTGTTACGATGATTAACGGAACGGGCCAGGTGAGCGGAGATCAGCAGTTGGATGTAAAGCCAAAAGCAAACGGAACAATAACAAGCGTTGCGGTAAAAGTCGGAGATAAAATTACAACCGGCAAGGTTTTGGTTACACTGGACAGGACGGATGCGCTGCAGGTAATCCGCGATGCGTCGCAGGACGTTAAGGACGCGCAAGTTGCGTTAACGACCGCAAAATTGAATTTGCAAAAAGCCCAGCAGCCGGCTGATGCGATTACCGTACTTCAAGCCGAGAACAGTTTGGCAAAAGCCAAGCGCGATTTGGAAACGCTGCAGGCCGGTCCGACGGATTTTGAATTGCAACAAGCGCAGGCCGATGTGGATTCCGCCGCCAACAATATCAAGATGACCTCGGATGGAACAATGCCGCAAACCGTACGCGACGAATATGATCAGTATGTTATTGATTTGCAGTCAAGCGTTCAAACGCTTGAAACTTCGCGCACCGACGCTGACGGCATACTTGGAGTAGATTCGCCGATAATCAAAAACGGTCTCTCGCAGGCTTTCTCCGTTTTGAATGACGCTTACAAATTCAATTCGTTGCACAGTTACGATGTTGTCAAGCAGTCAAGTGCAGCAGCGAAAACCGCAGTCGATGTTTTGGCATTAAAGAACGAAGACCCGGATAAGATCAAGGAGGCCGCGGATTTGGTTGCAACGGCTTTAAGCGACACGTCCGATTTGCTTAGTGACGTTTCGGACGGTCTGCAGGCCAGCATTGCGAATACCAATTTTACGCAGAGCGATTTGAATTCTTTAAAATCAACTATCAATTCGGATAAAAGCAGCGTCAACTTAAAAATAAGTTCCATCGCCGCAGAGAATCAATCCATAGAAGACGCTTACAGCTCGTATAAAAATGCGCAGATAAATTATCAAAAAGCCGTTAACTCGCTCGATGAACTTAAAGCCGGCGCGTCGGCAACCGATTTGGCTACGGCCGATGAAAAAGTTCAAGAAGCACAGGCGCAGTTGGATAAGGTAAAGGCGGGAACCGATCCTTTGGATTTGAGAATGGAACAAATTTCGGTTGATCAAAAAGTTACGGCGCTTTCCAATGCTCAAAACAAACTCGCCGATGCAAACAGGGCCTTGCAGGATTATACGGTTGTTGCGCCGTTTGACGGAGTTGTTGGTGCAGTCACGGCTCAAAAGAACAACGAAGCCTCCAGTGGTTCGTCATTGTTGACCTTGGTGACAGATAAAAAGATCGTATCAATATCATTAAATGAAGTCGATTCTTCAACCGTTGCTGTCGGGCAAAAAGCGACCATTACATTTGATGCCATAGACAGCCTGTCTGTTACGGGTGAAGTTGCGGAGGTAAGCCCGATTGGCAGCGTCTCGCAAGGCGTTGTTACTTATGGAATAAAAGTCGCTTTTGACAGTCAAGACGATCGCGTTAAATCAGGTATGAGCGCATCTGTTTCCATAATTACGGAAGTTCACGCGGACGTTTTGACCGTGCCCAATGCCGCGGTGAAAGTTCAGGGGACGCAGCATTATGTTCAGACATTGGATACTTCCACGCCTGCGGGCGCCGACGGTTTGATCGAAACGAGTCAAACTCCCGGGCGCGTTATTGTGGAAGTCGGAGCATCAAATGATGCTTTGACGGAAATCACGGCCGGTCTTAAAGAAGGCGATCGAGTTATTTCTCAAACAATAAAGACAACGACCGGACAGACGAGCGCGACCGGCGCAACAGGCGCCAACTCGTTGCTGCGTGCGGGCAGCACGATGACTGGCGGCGCAACGGGCGGGGGCAATGTAAGATTTATAAGCGGAAGCGGGCCGGGCGGGTAATAATAACTTATGATCAAGCTTGAGAATATAACCAAAGATTATTCCAATGCAGGTGAGACTGTAAAAGTATTAAAAGGTATAACTTTTACGATTAAAGACGGCGAGTTTGTGGCTATCATGGGTCCTTCGGGTTCAGGTAAATCCACTTTGATGCATGTTTTGGGAGCATTGGACACGCCGACGGGGGGGAGATATTTTTTGGATGAACACGATGTTTCGTCTTACTCGCAAAAAGATTTGGCGCACATACGAAAAGATAAAATCGGATTTGTTTTTCAGGCGTTCAATCTTTTGCCGCGTGCAACTGTTTTGCGCAATGTGGCGCTACCTTTAATTTACGCGCGCGTCCCAAAAGAAGAACGTGACAAGCGTGCCAGAGAGGCATTGCTTTCCACGGGTTTATCCGAAGACAGATTCGAGCATCTTTCCAATCAGCTTTCCGGCGGACAGATGCAGCGCGTGGCGATTGCTCGTGCGCTTGTCACAAATCCGTCGCTTATTCTCGCCGACGAACCAACGGGTAACTTGGATACGCAAACCGGTGAATTGGTTTTAGAGACTTTCAAAAAGCTGAATGCAAAAGGCCATACTATTATTTTGATCACGCACGAGAGAGATGTGGCCGAACATGCACAAAGAATAATTCACATTCGCGACGGCCTGGTCGTCAAGGAAGAAGTCAGTAAGAATTGAAAATTAAGAATTAAGAATTATGAATTGCGGTTATTGCATAATATAGAATCTTATAACCCTAAATTCTTAATTCATAATTGGATGTTATGCGCATAGCCGATTTATTGGAAGAAACTTATACTGCATTGTCTACAAATAAAGCCAGATCGGCTTTGACGATTTTGGGTATAGTAATCGGTATTGCTTCCGTTATTGCCATGACCGCAATCGGGCAGGGCGCGCAAGCAAGCATCGAATCCAGCATCACATCCGCGGGTGCTAATTTGTTGTATGTCAGTCCCGGCCAACAGCGCGGCGTGGGAGTGTCGGTCAGCGCCGGGCGAGGTTCTGCGCAGACTTTGACGCAGGATGACGCGACTGCAATTCAATCGTCGATCAGTTTGGTAAAAGCTGTTGAGCCGGAGGTTTCTCGCAGATATCAAATCACCGTTAAAGGCGGCAACACCAACACGAATGTCATCGGCACGACCGACGCCTATCCTGACGTGCGCAATACTCAGGTTGCGGAAGGCGTATTTATCAGCAGCGCTGATTTGCAAAATTATAACAGAGTCGCCGTTCTCGGACCGACTACCGTCACGGATTTATTCGGCGAAGGATCCGACCCTTTGGGACAAAAAATACGCATCAACAATATGGAGTTTACCGTTGTCGGCGTTACGGCTGCAAAAGGCGGCAGCGGTTTTCAGAATCCAGACGATGCGGTTTATGTGCCGCTGACAACAGCGCAGCGCTATCTTTCGGGGGACAAGTATGTTTCGTCCATTGCGGTAGAGGCGGTCGATTCCGAATCCATGACAACCGTGCAGCAACAGATAACGGATTTATTATTGCAACGCCATAATATAAGCGATCCGACACTGGCTGACTTTAGCGTGATCAACCAAGCGGATATTGTAGCGACTGCATCAAGCGTTACCGGCACGTTCACAATCCTTCTCGCTTCAATCGCCGGCATTTCGCTTTTGGTCGGCGGCGTCGGCATCATGAACATGATGCTTACAAATGTCACGGAAAGAACTCGTGAGATTGGTTTGCGCAAAGCTATCGGCGCAGAGGAGAGTGACATCAGCATGCAGTTTTTGCTAGAGTCCGTAATGCTTACATTCTTCGGCGGCGCGTTCGGCATCATCTTGGGCTGGATACTTGCCTGGGGCGTGCAGCATTTTGGTTTCGCGAGCACTAAGGTGACTCTCGAGACTGTACTGTTAGCTTTTGGCGTCTCCGCCGCGATCGGCATCGTATTCGGCTATTATCCCGCCAGACGCGCATCCAAGATGAATCCAATCGTCGCCTTAAGGTTCGAATGATAATTGTAATTTGTTAATTATTAATTGTTAATTTGTCACTATGCCAAGTTCTACAGTCAAACAAAGTTCGATGATTGTTGCGATCATCGTCGCTGCGATAATTTCGTTCGGCGGAGGTTTTGCGGTTTCCAGATACGTTTTGCCTGTTAAGCCGTCGGCCAATGTTCAAGGTGAATTCGCGCGTTTCGCAGGCGGTTCCGGAGGCGCAGGCGGCGCTGCTGTAGGACAGTTTGCGATTCGAACCGGTTCCGGAGCAGGCGGAGCAAGAGCAGGCGCTGGCGGCGGTTTTGTATCAGGTGAGATATTGAAAAAAGATGACACCAGCATGAGCATCAAAATGCAGGATGGAAGTTCAAAACTTGTTTTGGTCACTTCGTCCACTCAAGCGCTTAAAACTTCGACGACCGATCTCTCCGGCTTGAACGTCGGCGAACAGGTGACAGTCATTGGCTCTGCCAATTCAGACGGAAGCATAACCGCGCAAAGCGTCCAGGTTCGTCCGGACATGCCTCCGCAGCAGACGAACGGACAGTTAGAGTGAGTTAGGCTATGCAACTAGCCGGCTCTTTTGGTTTGTCTGAAACGTGACGTTTTTGCCTTTTGCGAGTACACTGTCGGAATATGACAATGACAACGCAATTGGAGCCTGGATTCTATGGTTTGGGCATCGCGCCAAAACTCTTGGAAGTCCTTTGGAAGAACAAGTTTAAAACGCCAACTCCCATACAACAAAAGTCGATTCCCATCGCAATTGAGGGCAAAGATATCATCGGCGTGGCGCAAACCGGTACCGGCAAGACATTGGCTTTTGGAATTCCGCTGATTCAGCGCTTGGCCATCGTAAAAGGCAGGGGATTGATCATTTTGCCTACGCGCGAACTGGCCATACAAGCCGAAGAAGTTTTGCAGCAAATTGGACGACCCGTCGGATTAAGGACGGCGGTTTTGATCGGAGGCGCGTCGATGAATATGCAGATTGCGGCTTTAAGAAAGAAGCCGCACGTTTTAGTTGTCACGCCTGGGCGTCTGATAGATCATCTTGAACAAAAGACTGTTGATCTGCGAGATGTGCATGTTCTTGTTTTGGACGAAGCTGATCGCATGTTGGACATGGGTTTTGCGCCTCAAATCAAAAAGATATTGCAGGCATTGCCAAAAGATCGTCAAACAATGTTGTTTTCTGCAACAATGCCGGCCGAGATTGTTAGAATCGCAAGCACTTACATGAAGTTGCCTGTGCAGGTGGAGATCGCGCGTCCCGGAACAATGGCGGAAAAAGTTACACAAGAACTTTTTGTGGTGCACAAGGATGACAAACTTCGGCTGTTGGACAAAATTTTGGCAGAGCATCGAGGCTCGGTTCTTGTTTTTACGCGCACCAAGCACGGCGCCAAAAAAGTTGCACGGGCCGTTCGCGGCATGGGATTGTCAGCTGATGAAATCCATTCCAATCGTTCACTTGCACAGCGCCGTACGGCTCTTGATGGTTTTAAGAGCGGGCGTTTTCGTATTTTGGTCGCGACCGATATTGCTGCCAGAGGCATTGATGTAAAAGGCATCGAGTTGGTCATCAACTACGATTTGCCTGATCAAGCGGAGGATTACGTGCATCGCATCGGAAGAACAGGGCGCGCAGGCGAATCCGGCCACGCGATTTCGATAGCAACTCCTGATCAGCGCAAAGAAGTAAATGACATAGAGCGTTTGACTCGCTCCTATCTACCGATAACTAAAAATCCGGTGTTACCCGTCGCTCGGCCTGCCTCAAAATCACAAACATTGGCAACTCGTTCGGATGACTATCGCCCGCAAAGACGCCCCTCCGGCTACCCGCCAAGACGCAGGCGTTACTAGCCAACGTCATTTCTCTTTCTGTCATTTCGACCGGAGCGTAAAAGCGAAGTGGAGAAATCCTATCGCTTCTAACATAGTTGCTTCAGTTGTTAGCACAAACCAGATCTCTCGACTCCGTCCAACTCCGCCCGAGGATGACAAAGAGAGAGGAGATTGTCGCGGCTCCCGTCTAACGGCGCAATGACAGAGCTGTTTCGAAGTCTCCCTCGTCAAAGGGAGATTTAGAGGGATTTGCCGTGTCTTGTACGCGAAGTACGTCTCAATTATGTTATAATGTCAGTAATGGACGCAATGTTGAATGCGATACTGACGAATTATGCTGTTGTTTTGTACGGTTTGTTTTTGTTTTTAATTTGGGTTTTGACAAGACCTGTTTACGCGGATTTTCGCCGACGCAAAAGTGGATACGGAGTCGTGTTTAACTGCGAGACGGGGGAATTGATAGCGGGTGCAGTTATACGTTTTAAGAATCCTCAAGGATTTGTCACTGCAACCGTAGTGTCAGATAAGCGCGGGAGATACAGACTCGTTGCGCCGAAAGGAGAGTACTTTGTGGAGGTTACAAAGCCGGGTTTTGTTTTTACATTCAGCAAGCAAAATAAAAAATCTGCAGAAAGATTTTTTGATGATGTTTTAAATTCGCAGCACGTTTTGACGCAGGATTACGGCGCTGTTACAAAAAATATTCCGCTGGTTCCAAAATTAAAAATCGGAAAAGCTTCTTTTTGGAAACGCAGATACGGTTTAAGCAAAACGACGCAGCATTTGATTGTTGTTATGGGTACTGGTGCGGCTTTTTATTATGCGATTTTGCAAAATACATACTTGTTTTGGGCGATATTTACCGTCTATTTGATTATCATGCTGGTTAGGCTCGCCACATTCAAACCTTCGCAGCCGCCGTTCGGCACGATCATCGATGCAGGTTCGCGACAACCTTTGGACCGGACAATTGTCAGATTGTTTGATCAGCGTTTTAACAAACTTATAGAAACGCAAACGACCTCACCCAAAGGCAGATACGCTTTTATGGTCAATCGCGGCACGTATAGGCTGTTAATCGAAAAGTCCGGTTACCGCAAAGTGATAGTCAATTTTCCAAATATCAAACAAGACGGTTTTTTGCTTGCCAAAGATGTCAGCATGACAAAATCTAAACGTTTGGGATAAGATATAATTATATGACTCTCCATAAAGCATTTTGGAGTCTGGGCATCGCGTTTGCCGTAGGCTGCTTCGCATTGCCTGCCTTGGCCGCTCCGCATTCGCCGGTTGGATTTTCGATAGGCGATTTGGCTGGCGATTTTGTAAAAGAGAAGGTTAGCGGTCGAACATGGTACATAGACGTCAATAATTCACGAAGATATCAAATAACGGAAAACGATCAGGATCTGTTTGAACGTTTAAAGTCTGCTGCAAAAGTCCAAACTTGGCCTGCAATCAAATCCGTAATCGATGTGGCTGATCCGTCAAAAAGAATTGCCAAAGGTCCGCTGCGCGGTTTGGTTTATGACGAGAATGCGCCGAATTTGTTGTGGCATATCCAACGCCGCGCATACAGGCGTCAGGCTCTGCGGTCTAATCAAGACATTTTGCAATACGCAGCAAAAGCGATGATAGTCGATGATGCCGCGTTGAAAGAATATCCGATTGCTTACGCTGACTTTGATTATGCCATGTCCGGGCCGCTAAAAATTGCCAGTGCGACAAATGCCACTTCCACGCAAAGCGGCAAATCAATAAAAATATCTCTCAAAGAGCAAAGACTTTATGCTTTTGAGAATGGCAAACTGATAAATACTTTCTTGATTTCAAGCGGAGTCAGGGCTTTTTCGACTCCGATCGGGGAGTTTAGCGTTATGGAAAAAGTGCCGGTTGTGGATTATGTTTGGTCGTACGGCGTCGGCAATCCGAATAATTATGATTTGGGTAACGTGCCATACAATCTTCGCATTATGCCACACAAATATATCCATTATGCTTACTGGCACAATAATTTTGGTCATGTTATGAGCCACGGTTGCGTCAACGTTAATCTCGCAAACATCAAATGGATTTACCGCTGGGCCGATAAGGGAATACCGGTGACCATAATTTAATTCAAAAAGCAAAATTCAAAGAGCAAAATGGATGAGGCCTGCGGTATTATTTTTATTAATTCCAAATTCCCGAAGGGACTCAACCATTTTGAATTTTGCTTTTTGAATTTTGCTTTACTTTGTCATTCAGTGAATAGACGCATCCACAATAGTTTTGTCTGTAGATGCCCGTTTCTTTGGCGCGTCGCTGCGAGATGACTTCGCCGTTGCCTTTTTTCCAATCCTCGCCTAAAAATTTCAGTCCATGCATTTCTGCCAGCGCATGGCCGATACGGTTTATCTGATCAACGTTTTTTGTCCGGCTGACGCTTAACGTGGTTGCTACCCATTCAAAATTGTTTTGTTTTGCAAACTTGACTGTCTCGCTCAATCTAAAGTTGATGCAGTGCTCGCAGCGCGGACCGCCTTCGCGTTCTTGCTCGAAACCCGCGATGGATTTAAACCAGCCGGTCGGGGAGTATGTCGGTTCCACAAAAGGCAAGCCGAATTTGTTTGCCATTGTTTTTGCGGCTTCTTGTCTTTTGTAAAATTCTTCCTCCGGAAAGATGTTCGAATTTTCGTAATACACCGTCACGTCAAAATCCGGTATCAATTTTTCCGGCACATAAGCGCTGCATACGCCGCAGCAGGCGTGGAGTAGGAGACTGGGTTTCATATTTTTTTGTCATTGCGAGCGTAATCTGTCATCCCTTCTGTCATCCTAGGCGAAGTCCGACGGAGACCCGGGGATCCAATGGAATTAATGTGTTTCAATTTAATCTTATTGGATTCCCGCCTCAACTAACCGCGGGAATGACAGAGGAGCGTTAGTCGGACAGGAGATTGCCGCCCGCCACAACTTCGCAGATGTTGGCGGGTCGGACTACGCTCGCGATGACAGAGAAGGGGGATCTACTTTGCAGCCCCCGACAACATCCCGAAAGTCAAAGGATGGCAAGTGCCGTAAAGGGTCTTTAAGTTGAATGACTGCGAACAGGTCGTGCCGGTATAATGCCAATAATGCCAGCCTATTCCAAAATTTGAAGCCAGTTTTGCAACGTCGACAATCCAATCCGGCTGGCCGGTCAGTTTCTTGGGCCACAGGAGTCCAAACTCCGTAAGTACGACGGCATGCGTGGAGCTTTGCGCTTTGTCGACGATTGTCTGCAAGTCCTGCGTCAATAAGTTCAGTTCAGTGGTCGACGAGTGGTTATAGGAGATTGCCGCGTCCATCGTCGGATTCCCTTCTCGCGATGACGAGGTGGGGGAGTTTAACCAAGCCGCACCTTGCAAAGTAAAATCGGTCGGCTGATAAAAGTGGATTGAGCGGACGATATTCGCGTCGTCGGTTTGCGGGTATTCCACCGACCAGCTGCCGTCGTTATTAATCTTCATGCCTTTTTGCAGCATGATAACGTGGCTGTCGTCGTAAAGCCTGATCGAGTTGATGGCACTGCGCATCAAATTTTGATACGCCTTAAAATCAGTCGTCGCCGGCTCGTTCATTGTGTCATAAGCCCAGACTGTCGGGTCTTTTGCATAACGACGTGCTATCTCACGCCAGACGTCTACAAAACGTCCTTTTGCCCAGTCGTCATTCCAAAAAGCTTGATTGTCGTCATTGATTTGATAATCCTGCTGCACGCCTCCGGTTGGCATGTGCATATCGAGAATCAATTTGATGTTGTGTTTTTTTGCGAGCGCAATCACAGCATCGAGCCATTTAAAACCGGCTTCAGAAAATTTATGCGGCGGATCAACGTCTTGGAAATAATCGGATTTAACGACTAGACGCACGGAATTAAAACCTGATTTTTCCAAATCCGCAAAATCTTTATCGCGCAGCCAAGTCAAAGTCGGTTCGGTTTTGTTTGTATCCCAAATCGTCTCGTGATCCATCAAATTCATCCCGACAGGCATCCAGGTCTGATTGTTAAGCGTAAGCCGCGTCCCGGACACTGACACGAACTGTCCGATGTCAGCAGCATGAGCGCCGGACGTCAAAAAACATCCGACAACAGTCAAGAGCATGATGAACGTATATCTGATTCTGATGTCAAAATCCTTCATTCTTAATTCTTAATTTCCCTTATGGATACGTGGTCATGTCGACCGGCTGGAGGGGTTCGTCGTATGTGTAAGAGGAATCGCCCGTAGAATTTGCAGGGTTGATGAGTTTTTCTGCTCCCCAGGCCTTGATGTTGTAAGTTACAAATATCACAGCACCAATATAGAGTATCAGGAATGCGCCGATAATGAGAAAAAAAGTATTTCTAACTTCAAAAGCCGTATGCATGCTACGGATCAAGTAGGCCAATCCAAGGACGGCCAGGGAAACTGATAATGCCCAAATCATAGCCGGTATATACCAAATTTTTACCACTTTTTGAGCAAATTGACAAGCCTTTGATGGTAGTTTTGGACGGGTTCGGGGGGTGGACAAAATCACGAAAACATGCTATGCTACGGCCATTGTCTTAATGCATATGCCCTTAACTAAAAACGGTAGACAACTGATTGAGATTTTTGGCTTAAATAAGCCAATTATTAAGGAAGATGAGGACAGGATTACCGTGCATGCGGCAGTCAGCCGTTTTGCTTTTTTATATGAAAAAGTCCGTAATTTGGTTGATTATAAAGATGAGCATTTGATCAGAAAAGCTGCCATTTTGCGCATATTAAGACGTCAATTATTGCTGGAGCAGGATCCCAAGGTGATCGCAGAGCACCTGATTCGCGAGTTGATTGCTGCCCGTTACCTGCAAAACGGCGTTTTACCGGTCAGTATGATCGATCGGGTGTCATGGATCATCTACAAACTTCAACTTGTCTCTAAAGTCAACGCCGGCCCCGAAAGCCATCAGGAATGGTTAAAGGCAATGATTGCCGTTGAGTTGGAAGATGTTCTGGTTGATGCTTCTCGCGAAAAGGCATTGGTGTCGTTTTTGTTTGAACGCATTCGCCACTCGGTAAAGATGCGCGGAAACGGTTTGGATGATTACGAACTGCGCTTGCAGATTTACGTCGCATGCTACCGCACGCTCATGAAGGCTGATGACGAGATTATTGGTTATAAACTTTTGCGCGCTTATTTGCCGGAATGGCTGGAACCGCAACAATGGATGGGAAACCCGCGCCCGATTGCCGAGCGCCTCGTGGCTGTGCAGCATCGCATTAGCCGTCAATTAAGTTATGTGCTTTCGCAAAGATTTCAAAAAGCCGTTAAGCCGTGGGCCGTGGCTTTAAACATGCTGGTGGAAACAACGGACAGAAAACCGGCTTCAGAAGTGCCGGCAATGATGGAAAAGATGGAAATCTTAAAAGGTGAAATGACCGGTCACATTGAGGGCAAATATGCGACAGTCAAAGCCAGATTGCGCCGCGGAACCGTGCGCGCCATGTTGTATTTGCTTTTGACCAAGATGATCATCGCTTTGCTGGTTGAGGTGCCTGTGGAGTGGTATGCCTACGGGATCGTGCATCTTGGCGCCTTGATTGTTAACTTGTTGTTCCCTCCGTTTATCATGTTTATGGTCGGTTTGTTCATCCGTTTACCGGGCTTTGACAACACGGAGCGTATTTTGTCATCCGCAGACGAATTGGTAAGCGATCAAGAACCGACATTAAAAACAATTAACTTTCCCAAGCAGCGTACGGCTTTTGCCACCAGCATGCTCACTTTGACGTACTTGCTGACTTTCGTGATTACTTTCGGTGCCATTTATCTGATACTCGGCTATCTTTCATTCACTTGGATTTCCACTTTGATTTTTATTTTCTTCCTTTGCTTGGTCAGCTTTTTCGCGTACCGCCTGCGTTTAGGCGCCCGCGAGGTCGTCGTTGTAGACAGCAGGGTTACTCTGTGGAATTCACTGGTCGACTTTTTCTCGATCCCGATTTTGCGCGCCGGCCGCTGGCTTTCCCAAGGCATCAGCCGCATTAACATCTTCCTTTTCTTCTTTGACTTTATCTTCGAAGCCCCGTATAAATTCTTCTTGTCACTGCTTGAGGAATGGTTTGCTTTTGCCAAAGAAAAGAAGGACGAGCTGCAGCCGTAAGACTTATGTCCAACGGTTTGCAAATTCTTAAAACATCAACAATCTCCGCGGCGCGACGCGGGGTGTTAAAAACGGCGCATGGAGAGATCCAGACGCCGTTTTTTATGCCGATTGCCACCAAAGGTGCGGTCAAGACTCTTTCTTCGGCTGACATGGAAAAGCTGGGCGCAGAGATTCTACTTTCAAATACTTATCATCTTTACCTGCGACCCGGCATGGATGTGATGCGCGCATTCGGAGGTTTGCATAAGTTTATGGATTGGCACGGTCCGATTTTGACAGACTCCGGAGGCTATCAGGTCTTTTCTCTTGCTGCGCGTCGCAAGATTACGGAAGAGGGAGCGGAATTCGCCTCGCATATCGACGGCTCCAAGCATATGCTGACGCCGGAAAAGTCCATAGAAATTCAACAGACTTTGGGGAGTGATATTGTCATGGTTTTGGATGAGTGCACTCCGCCGGAATACGACCAAGAGACATTGAACAATTCTGTTGATCGAACTGTTCGTTGGGCACAAAGGTCAAAAGATTACTTTGAGCAAAATCGTGATACATCAAATAATCCTGGTGCGATGTTGTTTGGCATCAACCAAGGCGGCATCAATGTCGACCTTCGCGTCAAACATGCCAACGACCTCAAGCAAATCGGTTTCGACGGTTATGCCATCGGCGGTCTTTCGGTCGGCGAACCGTTCGAGGAATCGTGCAAGGTTTTGGACGCCTTGCAATCCGTTTTGCCTGCCGACAAACCGCGGTATTTTATGGGCGGTGCAAAGCCGCACGAAATCGTCGCTTACGTCAAAAGGGGAGTGGATATGATGGATTGCGTCCTCCCCAGCCGCAACGCCCGCCACGGCCTGCTCTACCGTTTTGTCCACGACGATCTCTCTCGTCCCGATTTCTACGAAACCCTTCACATCACCAACGCGAAGTTTGCCGGCGATTTGACGACTTTGGATTTTCAGCAAAGCGGATATTCAGTGAGTGGCAACGAACGGACATTCAGCGCAGCGGACATTCAGCGCAGCGGACATTCGATTGAGTTGTCCCGCTACACCCTCGGCTACCTCCACCACCTCTTTGACGTCCAAGAAGTCCTCGGCCAGCGTCTGGCGACAATGATAAACATCAAGTTTTATTTAGAGCTTATGGAGAGGATTGGGAAGGGGATTGAAGAGGGGAAGATATAATTGATCGAGGATGATCCGATTGACGGTCGGTTTGTACCATGTTATATAGTGCAACACAGAGGAGGTGTAAGGTGAATACAAAACTGAATGCTCAGGAAGAGGAATTTGAGATGATTCTTGACGCTCCACACTGGTGGTGGTGGGGAGTCTCATCATGTGGCTACATGAGCCCTAAGGATTACATCTGTGGGATTGATACGGTGCGACCCGTTCGTCAGGGCGCTGTAGAGGTACTGCAGCGTTGCGGTTTCCCTATCAGGGAGATCCTTTCAATCTTTTGTCGAGAATATTCAGATAAAGGGCGGGGCAGATCGATCGCAGACTATTCAGAAGGCATGCGACTCGATAAGGTGTTGGGGATACGGTACTTTAGTCAATGCGACTATGACATATGGGCAAAGGTTGCCCGTATTGCGGGTCGAAGCATTTGGGTTACGCAGGGCGTGTCAGGCAATCATCACTGTGAGTCCATGCCGGTGATGACCGTCTACCCGACGGGTCGATTCCGTTTCTCTGAACTCGTAACATTGGTGCAACCCAAAAAGCTCTTTCCACTCAAAACCGTCTATACAACTCAAGAACTGATGGCGCGACTTGCGCAGTTGGAACTGGAGGAGCGAGAGGTGACCGAGCGCAACGCTGATCGGTGATGACTCGCGACAGGATGGTTTCTTGCTTTGTGGCTCGTTAATGCGAGCTATTTTTTTATATCTGATCACGAACTCTATTTAGTATTAAGTTACAGTTGTCAGTCGCAAGTCTTTAGTCTAGGATATTTGCCATGAGCGACCTTTTGGAAAAACTCAACTCCCCTCAAACACGCGCCGTGACTCACGAGTCGGGGCCGCTTTTGATTGTGGCCGGGGCAGGGACCGGGAAGACGACTGTGTTGACGAGCAGATATTTGTGGCTTTTGAATGAAAAAAAGTTGACGGCGGACGAAATTGTGGCGTTGACGTTTACGGAAAAAGCGGCGCAAGAAATGGAGGATCGAGTGTTGGAGCAATTGCCAAACGGGGCGTATGAGTTTTGGATTCATACGTTCCATGGGTTTTGCCAGCGCATTTTGGAACGTCACGGGCTGGAGATCGGCGTGCCTAATACTTTCCGCATCTTGTCCGAGACTGATGCGTGGATTTTGCTCAAACGGCGTTTGGAAGAGTTGCCGCTGGATCATTATCGTCCTCTCGGCAATCCGGTTAAATTTCTTCACGCGCTTATCCGTCACATCAGCCGCGCAAAAGACGAGGGGATTACGCCGGACAAATATGTCGAATTTGCGGAGAATGTTGCGCTGGACGGGGATAGCGTAGAAATACTCGGCAGTGAGCGCAAACGTCTTAAAGAGTTGGCGGATATTTATGCGGCTTATCAAAAAATACTACGTGACGAAGGCGCTTTGGACTTTGGCGACGTTATCATGGAAACGTTAAGGCTTTTTAAAGAGCGTCCGGCTTTGTTGAACAAATATCGTGAACAATTCAAACATTTGCTCATTGATGAGTTTCAGGATACCAACTGGGCGCAGTATGAGCTGATTAAATTATTGGGTGAACCGCGACGCAACATCAGCGTGGTGGGGGACGATGATCAGGCAATTTATAAATTCCGCGGCGCGTCGCTGGCAAATATTTTGCAATTCAAAGATGACTATCCAGAAGCTGTTACCGTCGCACTGACCGACAACTATCGCTCGCATCAAAACATTCTCGACACAGCCTATAAAGTCATTGGCAATAACAACCCGCATCGCTTGGAAGTTTCGCTGGCAGATCAGGGATTATCTAAGAAATTGACGTCCCACGTACCAAGCGTGCCGAGTCCTACGTCACCAACTCAAAGCCAGGACCCAGGACCTCTGACCAAGGACCAGGAACGCGCGGCGTGCGACGTGCGAGTCGAATGGTTTCCAACCCTTTTGCGCGAGGCGGCTTGGGTGGCCGAGGATATTGTGGAGCGCCATGCGGGACAGGCTAAAGACATGGGTTGGAGCAAGTTTGCCATCCTTGTGCGCTCAAACGACGCAGCTTTGCCGTTTGTTGATGCGCTTGCCAATCGCAACGTGCCTTTTAGATTTTTTGCTTTGCGCGGTTTGTATTCAAAGCCGGCCATTGTCGACGTAATGGCCTTGCTAAAGCTCGCCGTTCATCCGCACGACTCGACGACTGTTTGGCGCGTTTTAACTTTGCCTTGCATTGGAGTTCCTATGAAGGCTCTTCATGAAGCAGTCGGCTACACGGCGCGCAAAGGCATCACATTGTGGGAAGCTTTGCGTCAGGTCTCGCTGTATATCAAAGACTCGCCGGATGCGATTAGATCGGTTCAAAACGCGCAGAGCTTGATAGACAAACTTGCGGAGTCTGCCAGCCGCGAAACGCCTTTGGCTGTTTTGCACAAAGCCATCAATGAATCCGGCTACTTGAACCACATCATGTCTTTGCCCGAGCGCGATCGGGTTGAGGCGATCGGATTGTTAAACGAGTTTGTAAATCGCATCAGGCGCTTTGAGGCGAATACTCACGCGCCGCATCTAAAAGATTTTATCGAAGAGTTGGAAATGGAAATCCAGAGCGGGGAAGAGGGAGCCTTAAAGTCTGACGCAGAAACCGGACCGGATGTCGTCCGCATAATGACAATTCATGCCTCCAAGGGTCTTGAATTTGAAACGGTTTATCTTGTTTCGATGGTTGATCAAAAATTCCCCACGCGCGCCAGAACGGACGCGATTCCGCTGCCGGACGGTTTGGTGCAAGAAAGAATCCAAGAGGGCGATTTGCATATCGAGGAAGAACGTCGTTTGTGTTACGTGGCCATGACTCGTGCCAAGCGCAATTTGATAATGACCGGCGCCAGCGATTACGGAGGTGCGCGCAAAAAGAAGCCCTCACTGTTTTTGACAGAGTCGGGAATTGATATTCCGCAGGCGCCCGAAATTGAAGTGTCTGATACTGCTTTATTGCAGCCCACATCCAAGCAGGAAGAGGAGAGGATGGCGCTGCGCGAAGTGTTTGCGCTCAAACGTCGTTTTTCATTTACCCAGCTGGTGGCGTACAAAAAGTGCCCGATGCAATACAAGTTTGCGCACATCTATCGCATCCCCGTATTGGGCAGCCATCAAAAAAGTTTCGGTCAATCCGTCCACTTAACTTTACAACAGATTTTCAAACGCCATCTTGAACGCGCCGGTGCGCAGCAGGGTAGTCTTTTTGCTCCCGCGGCTCAGTTTCAAGCAACGTCAGGCGGATTGCTTGTCACCGAGGACGAGGCTTTGGATATTTACAAAGAGTGTTGGATAGACGAGTGGTACAAAAACCGTCAGGACCATGACAAATATTTTGCCGAAGGCCGCGAGGCCGTGTTACGTCTTTGGCACGCTTGGTCAGTCAAACTTCCAAAGGTCAAAGCGCTGGAAGGAGATTTTGACTGGCGTTTGGGTGAACATAGCATAAAGGGCAAGATTGACCGCATGGACGAGGAAGATGGCGGAGTAGCAATTTATGATTACAAGACTAGCGAACACAAAGAGGGAGACAAGGCAGATGCTTTGGATCGCGAACAGCTTTGGCTGTATCAGATGGCCACCGAGGCAAAAGGCCAAAAAGTCACCAAGCTCGCATACCTGTTTGTCCGCGCCCCAAGCGCCGAGTCCTCCGGTCAGGGCTGTGCGGAACTGCAAGTCCCTTTGCTTAAAGACGAGGACAAGTTAGACTTTGAAGAGGACCTAAAACGCCGCATGGACGAAATCCTCATCTCCGACTTTCCCGCCACCCCGTCGTCCTTTTTGTGCCAGTACTGCGATTTCAAGAATATATGCGAATTCAGGAAATAACTCTCTGTCATTGCGAGAAGTGCAGTCACGACGCGGCAATCTTCCCGTCATCTCGACCGCAACCGCTTTTCTTTTTGTCATCTTGAGCGGAGTCCGACGGAGTCGAAAGATCTGGTACGTGCTTAGAACAAAGCAACCGAGTTAGAGGCGATGAGATTTCTCCACTTCGCTTTAACGCTCCGGTCGAAATGACAAAAGGATAAAATTGTAATTTGTTAATTGTTAATTAAGTCCGCATGCCCTGGGAATCCCTAAAATCCATAATGCCAAAGGCCGTCAGGTCTGCGGGCATTCAAGAAAAAATGACTTCGGTCAAAGTCTTGGACTCGTCTGCAAGGATTTTAAAGGCGCGTTGGGGAGAAAAAAAATCTGCGATGGTTGAGTTTACGTCTTTTAATCAGGGAACGCTTAAGATCGCCACAACTTCGCCTGCGGCAATGCAGATGCTGCGCGTGGAACAGGTTGCTTTTATCAACGATCTCAACCGTCTGCTTGGAGAAAAAGCTGTCTTAAAACTCGATATCCGCAGCCAAGGGTTTTAATGCAACTCAAAACGAGGTATAATCATCAACACAGTCTGTCATTTCGACTGTAGCAAAGCGGATCGGAATAACAGAAAGATATTATGACTTTTCGTTGGTTTGTAATTTTAATGGGAATAGGCACGGCGCTGGCATGGATTGCTTGGTTGTTTGTGATACAAACAATGAATCCGGTTGAGGCCGGGCTGACGGCTTTTATATTTTTTTACTTTACTTTGTTTTTGAGTTTGGTCGGCACGCTCTCCATGCTCGAGCTAATATTCAGAGTCGGCATCAGACGCGATGCGATGATAACACGCGAAGTAAGAGTCTCTGTCCGCCACGCCATGCTATTGGCTTTGGGAGGCTCAACGGCTCTTTGGCTTTCGTCTAATCGTGCACTTTCGTGGTATTGGATTTTACTGTTGATTATTTGCATGTCGGTCGTCGAATATCTGTTTTTGGCGGTCCAAACATCAAGACGTCAATGAAGCACTTTGGTGTACATAAAGCATTGTTATCCACACTTGATTGAAGCGCGTCGTTACGAGTAAGATGCTCGTGATTATGTTTCAAAAATTCATGGGACGGTTCTCGACCGATCTGGGCATAGACTTGGGAACTTCCACGACTTTGATATACGCCAAAGACAGGGGATTGGTGGTTAATGAACCGTCTGTCGTTGCGGTCAACCTGCGCAACGGCCAAGTCCTATCTATCGGCCATGAGGCAAAAATGATGCTCGGCAAAACTCCGGCACACGTTCAGATGTCAAAACCCATTCAGCGCGGTATTATTTCCGACTTTGAAGTCGCGGAAAAGATGCTGCGTTATTTTTTTAATAAAATCACCAGGGAACATTCTCTCTTCGTCCCTCGTCCGCGAGTAGTCGTCGGCGTGCCGCTCGACATGACTGAAGTTGAGCGCAAGGCCGTCGGAGATGTCGTGCTCGCCGCAGGAGCAAGGGATTTCTTTTTGATAGAAAATCCATTGGCATCTGCCATTGGCAATGGGCTTCCGATTTCAGAACCGGTTGGCAACATGATTGTTGATATCGGCAGCGGAAACACGGAGATCGCGGTCCTTTCGTTAAACGGCATCGTCACAGCAAAGTCCATTCCAATCGCGGGCGACGAGATGAACCGCAATATTATTCAATATGCGAGAGATGTCTTTAATTTGTTGTTGGGCGAACGCGTTGCCGAGGAAGTAAAAATCGCAGTCGGTTCCGCCATTCCGCTTAAGGACAGATTGGAAGTTTCCATGCGTGGCAGAGATCTGCTCTCGGGTTTGCCGCGCGAGATTATGGTGACCGACAGCCAAATCAGAGAAGCAATAGGAAGGTCGGTAAGAAGTATTGTCGAGCACATCAAATCAATCCTCGAAGTCACGCCGCCGGAGTTGGTGGCGGATATCTATCGCCGCGGATTGATTTTAACCGGTGGAGGCGCTCTTTTGCGCGGCATGGACGAATCAATCGGCACGGGAACCGGCTTGCCTGTCCGCATCGCAGAAGATCCCGTTGCGGCAGTCGCCCGCGGCGCCGGAGCGCTATTGGAGTCGCCGATCCTGCTTAAAGACATCGCCCTGCCAAAGACGGATAGAATATTCTAATTCAAAAAGCAAGAAGCAAAATGAATGAGGCCTTCGGCATTAAATTAAGAATAAAAATAGAATCCCGTAGGGGTACCGACATTTTGAATTTTGCTTTTTGAATTTTGCTTTAAATTGCATGAATCGCCGCAGTAAAACAGCTTTTATCATATTCGGTGCATTGCTTGCATTGTCTGTTTTGCATTTTACCGGCGTCATCACGCCATTTGAGAATCTGCTAAAAAGCGCCTTGTCTCCGCTCGGTTTGGCGGCAACATCCGTCGGCACGCGCCTTTCGCGAACTTTTTCGGGTAATATGACGGCGGAACAGTGCTTGGAGAAAAATGTTGATTTGGAAAAGAGTTTAGCCGGAGTAAGCGTGGACTACGTCAGGCTTAAAGCACTGGAAGACGAGAACGAGGTTTTGCGCAAAACCTTGGGTTATTTGCAAAAAGAGGGATACGACGCTGTGATGGCACGCATCATCAGTCGTTCGGCAATCCCTGAGAGATCTATCGTGATGATAGACAAGGGCGCTAAAGACGGTTTGGAAATAGGTATGGCGGTTATTTATGGAGATGGAATTTTTGTAGGTAAAGTGTCGATGATTCAAGAAAGAACAGCCACGGTTACTCTTATCTCTGACGCGCAAAGCAGAGTGGCGGTTGCCAAAGCCGGTGAGGGCAAACTAATGGGTTTGGTGGAAGGCCAGGGTAATTGGACGGCGGAGGCGACGCTGATTCCGCAACAAGAATCTTTAAATGAAAACGAGATTTTGGTGACATCGGGTACGGAGGGAAAAATTCCGGCCAATTTGATAGTCGGGTTGATCAACAAAGTGGAGGGTTTGCCTACGGATCCGTTTAAGCACGCATCTATCGAACCGATGGCGCCGCTCGAATATCTGGAAGTCGTGACAGTCTTGCGTCCGCAGGCTTTAAGACCGGGCGAATAATATGCGCAAATCATCTTGGGCGTTGCTATGCGTTGCCGCAGTCATCGGCGGTCTTTATGAGTCGTCGTTCTTAGGTTCGGCGCCGGATATGCTGGATTACATAAAACCGATTTTACCGGTTTGCGTGATGCTTTTTATGTTAAATAGAAAATCGGGAGCGTACATCGTTGCTGTTTTATCCGGCGTCGTTATCGATATGCTGTCGCCTTTGCCCGGCGGTTGGACGATGATGCGCTGGCTGGTTGTCTTGCTTTTTGTGGATTTATTGTCAGAAAAAATAACAACCAACAGGTCGCTTTATTCAGCTGTTGCTTTGGCTGTATCAGCTCGCATTTTGGATCGCGTCATCAGTCAGCTCATGTCATGGATATATCCGATTTTATCAGGGCAACCTCTTGCTTTTGAGCCCTGGGCCCGTTTGCCGGGTGTTTTGATCGCGGATGCGCTAATCGTCGCGTTGATCTTTGTCAGCGTCACAATATTTACCAAACGGTTTGTCATCGCCGTAGAAGCGAGAAGGGAGAGATATGAGTAAAAAACGCGGCGTTTTTGCGTGGGGCGAAGATGGTGATTTTGGCTTGGGCGTTAACTTGACCAATGAGAGGAATGTTGATCCTGAGGTGATGTATGAGGAGGAGATTTTAAAAATAAAAGAACGCCCGATGTTTGTCGGCTTGCCTTTGTCGAGGTTTAGATTTGATTTGGCCGTGGCGCTCGTTCTGATTATTTTAACGTCATTGATCGGAAGGGCATTTTGGATACAGATACAAAATCACGCAAAATTTGTTGCAATGGCCGAAAACAATAGATTGCGTAAGGAAACGGTCCAGGCGGTACGCGGAATTATCAGGGACAGGAACGGAAAAGTTTTGGCGGACAATGTTCCGGATTTTGACGTGGCCATCACTCCAATGGATCTGCCCGCCGAAATTACGGAGCGCAAAGATATATTCGGAAGGATTTCCAGAATAACCGGCATTGCTTTGTCTGATCTGGAACAAGATGTTGCGGATGCGCGTTCGTTGGATCAAAAGATCGTTGTCGCCCGCGATGTTTCGTATGACCGCGCAGTAAGCCTAAAGATAGAGTTGACGGATGCTCCCGGCGTTTCGATCGACTCCGGTTTTAAAAGACGGTATCCGCTCTCAACGCAGTATCCGACGTTTTCTCATATATTGGGTTATGTTGGAAAAGTGTCCCCGCAAGATTTGGAAGATCCGGCCATGTCGGATTATAGGCGAACCGATGTAATCGGCAAAACAGGGGTGGAGTCTTATTACGAAAACTTTTTAAAAGGAAAAGCCGGACAAAAGATGACGGAAGTTGATTCTTTTGGCCGCGAACAGCGTGTCGTTCACGAACAGAAGCCGAATGCGGGACAAGATTTGATTTTGACGATAGATGCGGACCTGCAAGAAAAAGTGCAGACATTTTTGGCACAGGGCATGGAAACAGCCCATGTAAAGCGCGGTTCGGCAATAGTCATGGATCCGCGTGATGGTTCAATTCTGGCAATCGCATCTTTGCCTGCTTATGACGACAATATTTTTTCCGGCCGGGTTTCCAGTACGGCGTATGCGGCGTATTTAAACGACGAAAACAATCCGCTTTTGGCGCGTGCCTGGGCAGGATTATTCCCTTCTGGCTCTTCCATTAAACCGGTGTATGCCGTTGCGCTGCTTGCGGAGGGTGTCGTCACTCCCAACACAACCGTGCTTTCGACGGGAGGCGTTTGGCTGGGTACCAGGTTTTTTCCGGACTGGCAGGCGGGCGGACATGGAGTCACGAATGTCCGCAAGGCCATCGCAATGTCGGTCAATACGTTTTTTTATCTGACTTGCGGCGGCGGGAACGGCATAACCGGTTTGGGTCCGCAAAAGATGGGGGAATGGCTGCAAAAATTCGGTTTTGGTTCGCGTATGGGGTTGGATATACCCGGCGAAGCAGCCGGACTCGTTCCATCACCGGAATGGAAGCTCGAGAAGAAAAAAGAGCAGTGGTACACTGGAGATACTTACAATTTTGCCATAGGTCAAGGTGATTTTTTGGTAACGCCATTGCAGATAGCTGTCGCGACTGGGGAGATCGCCAATGGCGGTAAAGAGTTGATCCCGCATGTTGCCAAGACGGGTCTCACGGAAAATTCGTTTGTCGCAGGCGGTAGCGAGACGTTGGCGCCCGTAAGTGCCATTAAAACAGTTCAAGCCGGTATGCGGGAAACCGTAACACTCGGTTCAGGTCGAGGCTTGTCGTCGCTCCCTTTCACGTCAGCCGGGAAAACAGGCACAGCGCAGTGGCGCAATGACAAACCTAACCATGCTTGGTTTACGGTCTATGCTCCATACGAAAATCCAAAAGTCGTCGTTACCGTTCTTCTGGAAGAAGGCGTCGAGGGTTCCAGCAGCGCAGTCCCGGTTGCACGCAACATTTTGATCGAGTGGAATAAGATCTTTAACAGATAGTCTCTCATCCGTCATTGATTAAATCGATTGACTTGACGCCAGTTAAACCTCTTTCTATACTTAAATTACATCCACCTTATATGGTGGACAAATATTTGTTTATTATATGAACGGAAAAACATATCTAAGCCCGGAAGGACTGGAAAAGCTCAAAGCCGAGTTACAAGAACTCAAAACCGTCCGCGTGCGCGAAACGGCAGCCCGCATTGAATCTGCAAAAGCTTTGGGAGATCTCAAAGAAAACGCGGAATATCACAGTGCAAAAGATGAAATGGGTTTTGTCCAGGGCAGAATGCGCGAGATAGAAGAATTGCTTAAAAACGTTTCTGTCATTGAAGATGTCGGCGGCAGTACGACTGTGCGCATCGGTTCAACCGTAGAGGTGGAGTCGCGCGGTATTAAGCGTCAATACAAAATAGTAGGTTCGGAAGAAGCTGACCCTGTCAACGGCATGATCTCCAACGAGTCTCCTATGGGACGCGCTTTTCTTAATCACGCAAAAGGCGATCAGGTGGATGTAGAAACTCCAGGCGGAGTCGTGGGCTATTCCATTTTGGACATCTCATAATTATGCTCGACATAAAATTCGTCCGCGAAAATCCGGACTTGGTTCAAAAAAACTGCGATGTGCGCAATGTCAAAGCAAGCGTCGCAGAGTTGATTAAGGTCGACCAAGAATATCTTGCCTTGCTGCGCGAGATTGAGATGTTAAGAGAGGGAAGGAATAAAGTGGCCGCTTCGACTCAAGGTGCGGAAGATCGCGCTGTGATGGTTGAGAAAGGTAAGGCTATAAAAATTACTCTGTCAGAAAAAGAAAAGGCACTTGAGACTGTAGAACTGGAACGCCGGGGGCTTATGATGAGATTGCCGAACATGACGCATCCTGATGCGCCGGAGGGCTTAGACGATTCGCAGAATAAGGAGATTAAAAAATGGGGCGAGGTCGCCAAGCTTAGCAAGCCGCTGAATCATGTAGAATTGGGAGAAAAATTAGACATTTTGGATTTTGAAAGAGGCGCCAAAGTTGCCGGCGCTAAATTTTATTTTTGGAAGGGTAAAGGAGCTCTTTTGGAACAGGCTATAACGCGTTTTGTACTGGATTATTTGGTTAAGAATGGTTTTACTCCGCTCATAACTCCAGATTTGGCTAAGGACGAGATTTTGTTGGGAACGGGCTATCAGCCGCGCGGTTCTGAAACGCAAATTTATTCCATTGAAAATACTGATTTATCGCTGGTCGGCACGGCAGAAATTCCCATTGGCGGCTATCATAAGGATGAGGTTTTGGATAAAACTCAACTTCCGTTAAAGTACGTCGGTTTATCGCATTGTTTTCGTACGGAGGCCGGCGCTTACGGACGAGAATCATACGGCCTTTATCGAGTGCATCAATTCGCTAAAGTCGAGATGTTTGTTTTTTGCACGCCGGAGCAGTCAGAGGCGATGCATTTGGAACTTTTGAAACATGAAGAAAATATTTTTCAAGCCTTGGAAATTCCGTATCGCGTAGTAGATATATGCAGCGGCGATTTGGGAGGCCCCGCTTATCGCAAATACGATTTGGAGGCTTGGATGTGGGGCCGCAACGATGGCAAGGGCGATTGGGGAGAAGTGACGTCCGCAAGCAACTGCACGGATTTTCAGGCCAGAAGATTAAACATAAAAACTCGCGATGAAGACGGATCGCTGCAGCATGTCCATACGCTAAACGGCACGGGTTCCGCGCTTTCCAGAACGCCGATTGCATTGATGGAAAACCATCAGCAAGAAGACGGGACGATAAAAATTCCCAAAGCTTTGATTCCATACTGCGGATTTGATCTGATTGGATAAAAAATAATGTCCAATTTGTTTGTTCATTATGAAAATAAATAAAAAATCAGCAATTTCTCCCAAAACTTGGGTGGAAGTGTCAACTTCCGCGATCACGTCAAACATCAAGGTTTTTGCGAGTTTGACGAACAAAGAGACTGCTTTGATGGCAGTGGTAAAGTCAAACGCTTATGGTCACGGTTTGGTTGAAGTGGCAAAAATCGCCCAAAATCAAGGTGTTAAATGGTTTGGTGTGGATTCATTGGAAGAGGGGATGGGGCTAAGAGAAGATGGTATAAAGGGATCGATTTTAGTTTTGGGTTTTATAAGGCCTGAAAATTTGGAAATCGCCATAAAGAATAAATTATCTTTTGTTGCATACGAACCGAAAATAATTTCAAAACTTATTTTGCTGTCAAAAAGGGGAGTGCTAAAAAAGCATCCGGCGAAAATTCATTTAAAAGTTGAAACCGGGACAGGCAGGCAGGGTTTGGCGGGTAAAGATCTTTTGCGATACGCTCTAAAATTAAAAAAGATAAACGGAGTTGAGATCGAAGGTTTGTATACGCATTACGCAAACATAGAAGATACCACGGACCCGGCTTTTGCCATGTCTCAGTTGGAAAATTTCAATCAAGAAAAATCAACGCTTGCCAAAGCCGGCATTGAGCCAAAATTTTGCCACACTGCCTGTTCCGCGGCAGCTGTTTTGTTTGCTCAAACGCATTTTAATATGATTAGAATGGGTATTTCTTTATATGGTCTGTGGTCATCTAAAGAAACGCGCGCTGTGGCGCAAAAAATGCATAAAGAGATAAAACTACGTCCTGCAATGGCTTGGAAGACGATTATCGCGCAGATCAAAAAATATCCAAAAGGAAAATTCATTGGATACGGTCTTTCGGAGCGTTTAACGCGAGCTTCCAGCTTGGCTGTAATCCCCGTGGGTTATTGGGACGGATACGATCGAAAAATGGCAAGCATCGGCCATGTTTTAATACGCGGCAAACGTTGCAAGGTTATAGGTAGAATTTGCATGAACATGATGATGGTTGATGTGACCGATGTCGGCAACGCGAGAGTCGAAGATCAAGTTGTTTTATTGGGCAGACAAAAGAATGAAAACATCAGTGCAGAGGAATTTGCCGGTAAGATCAACACCATCAACTACGAGGCTGTAACGCGCATCAATCCGCTTTTACCGCGCATCGTGGTTGATTAAACTATTATGAAGTGGCCCGCAAAAAAAATAAATGAGGGCATGTATCGCGAAGAAAGAGAAGGGCGCTTAAAAAAAACCAAAGGCGCTGTTTATGGTTTGGCTATCGGTTTCGTTATTTGCGGGATTGTTTGGTTTTTTTTGTATTCAGGTTTTTTTGATGCTCGAAAAATCGAGATAGCGCCGCTTCAGGTTTTGAGCGAGGGAGCGGTGAGAGGGGAGATGGATGCTTATTTTAATAGACCAAAACAATGGCCGTGGGGTAATAATAATATTTTCTTTTTAAACTCGGAAGATTTAAAAAGTTACTTAGATACAAAGTTTTTCATTAGCAGCATCACTGTGGATAAGTCTTATCCTAATATTTTACGACTCAAGATTAGTGAACGTCAGAGGAGTGTGGTGTTGGTCACTAAAAACAACATGTATGTAGTTGACGACTACGGCGTCATCTCCGACGTCGCCGATGATGCAACGGTATCTACTACGCGTCGTTTTCTTATTAATCCCTCGCCGGTTGATTCGCCTAAAGAAGTTTACGTAATCAGTTCAACGACAAGTACTTATAGCAAAGGCGACGAATACGTCGATTTAAATCGCGTAAGAGGTTGGTTGGATATCGCCAATAGGCTTAGAGAGGCTGGAGTCTGGTTTAAAGCCCTCGACATAGGCTTAGAGCCTCAAAGCTTGTTACAGGTCCTTATAAAGGAGAATAAGTACGTCTTAGTTGATACAGATGACCTGTTGGATGCCCAAATAGAGACGTTACGGCAGTTTTTAGCGACTAAACCAAAGATGGATCAAATAAACGAATATATAGATGTCAGGGTACCTGGAAGGATATATTTCAAATAACAAATAACAAGAGTTGGTGAGTTTAAATGGTTTAGTTAGGTAGCATTGCTTATGGGTTTGATGGTTAAGAAAACCCACTATGCGCCGTATAACATATATTGTGCGACGCTAATTATTGTCAAAAAAGCCCATTTTCACTACCTTTTCCACATCACTCCCCTTTGGCAATTAACAATTTACAATTAACAAATAACAATGAAGGATTCATTTCATTTCGTGATGCTATTATATTTTTTATACAAAATATTTTTCTTAAATTGTTAATTCTACATTGTTAATTGTAAATTTTTTTCTTGACACTCCCCTGCATTAGTCATTCAATATATTCATATGATGTATTACGGTTACAATCCCCTTTTTGGCGGGTTTAATTGGCTGGGAGGCCTATTAATGGCTTTCTTTTGGATTTTGATCGTTGTTGCCATTATTGCCATCGTTCGCAGCAGCCGGGCCCATCGTTTTGACTATTGGCACCGCATGCAGGATGGAGACGGTTCGAGCTCGAAGGCTTTGGACATCTTGGATGAGCGCTATGCCAAGGGCGAGATAGGCAAAGAGGAATACGAGGCTAAAAAGAGCGACATTGCCAAAAAGCCTTAAAATAGCAGTATTATAGGGTTTGACACGATTTATAAAATCGTGTATTTTAGTACTTCCATACGCATGTTGCGATGGAATCTAAAAGGGGTTTTTGCATGTCAGTAGCCACTGTTGCGCGTGCGAGTTTCGAGGAATTCGTACGCAAGATGCTTAATGAAAGGGCCTACATCGTCTACTCGGGCGATGTTAAGAAACTCTTGAAGTTATTGCTCGCTGTAGAGCCGACGGTCAAGAAACGGGCTCTGAGGCGGTTCGAAGAGATGGAGCCTTTGGAGTGCCATTGCACATACATTCGAGCGAAGATGAAGCAGGACAGGCGGCCTGAAGTACGGCATGCGCAGGTGGGCTTTATCGAGGATATCGCATTCCACCTGGGTGGCGATGTATATCTCCAGCAGCTGTTGCTGGTGATGATAGAAGTTGCACATCATGCGCTGTCTGCCGTTCCTACGCTGCCCGAACGAACGCCGTGGTTGCGTCGCGCTCCGGACTCCGAACCTGTGCCCGCGTAACAAGTGGCGCAAACGAACGACGGAAATAGCGTCGTAGACTCAACGGACGGGCGACTCCCGTCTCGCAGCCGACTCAAACTCTCGAGTCGGTCTTTTTTTTGAACTCTGGTATAGTGTTTGTATATGAAAAGTGACCTGAATGCGGTAAAAATCGTCCAAGCTTTAAAAAAACGCTATCCGCAAAAAGCTGATATGGATTTGGGTAATCCGGAGGATTCTTTGATCGCGACGATTCTGTCCGCGAGGACGACAGACATTCAGGTGCTCAAAATCTTTCCTTCTTTTAGAAAAAAATATCCGAATTGGAAAAAACTCGCCGCGGCAGACGTCAAAGGTATTGCTGCAAGCATTTCCTCGATCGGTCTTTATCGCAACAAGGCAAAATCGCTCAAAGCTTTGGCTCAAAAGCTTTTAAACGACTTTAACGGCAGCGTGCCGTCGACCATGGACCAAATGATCGCTTTGCCCGGCGTTGGGCGCAAAACGGCCAGCTGCGTGCTCTCGTATTCATTTGGCGTGCCATCAATTGCCGTTGATACGCACGTCTTTCGCATTGCGAGACGTTTGGGTTGGTCCAAAGGCAAGACTCCTGAAAAAGTAGAATTCGACATCAAAGAGCTATTGCCCGAAAAACTTTGGAGCGACGTCAATCGAACGATGGTTCGTTTTGGACGTGAGATTTGCGTTGGAGGAAATAAACCAAAGTGCTGGATGTGTCCGCTGGCAAAATTCTGTCCGTTTGAACCGAAAACGAAAGAAAAGTGATACGTGGCATGTGGCACGTCTGATTTAGAACCCTCCCTTCGGCAAGGGAGGGCAGGGAGAGATCATCTCGCTCTTTTGCGTAATCAAATACCGCGTGATAAGAAATAGCCTCAACCCGTTCTTTTAGCGCGGAGGTTAATTGCGATGTCGAAAAGGTGGTTGGAATTTGATTCTTCTGACAATGCTGCACATAAGCCGGAGCATCTTTTGGCTGGTTTCGTCCTGCTTGGTGCAATCATCCGCGATGCCAATGAGGACGATGAGTTCCCAAGGCAGATCTACGACTGGGCTGTTAAGTCCAGCAAGGGGCATGTTAGATTCATGGTCTCCATGCTGGCACAAGAATTTGAGAGCTTCGTCTTCCCGGAGCTTTGTCCTGAAAAGCCGGCGTTGGATGAAGAGGATAGAAAATCCCTGGAAGAACTGTCAGAATTGTTGACGAAGGGCGGCAACTTCTTGCTGGCGGCGCAGAACTGGTATCGCTGGCGTTTGAAGGTGCGCAACGAAGCCGAAATGGAAGATTTCGCTAATATGGTAGAGCCTCTTTCCAGCCGCATGCTAGCAGTACATGCCAAGATAGAGGCGTTGGCCAATCCGTCGAAAGCGCCTAAAAAGGCGAAACGCGTTCAAGCGCGCAAGCAGCTCAAGCGTAAATATAAAGCCAAGAGCGCAAAAGAACCTACTTCTTCGTCGACAGACGACGCGGGGACCTGACTCTAAGGTCCTTCTTTTTTAACAAAAATTTTTTTCTTTCGCGCTCCGGAAATCTTTCGATCGCATAACGAAGCATGGTGCGCGGCATTGATGTCGCATGAAGTTCCAGGAAATGTCTAACCTCGTCCGGTTTGCGCTTTTCCGCCTCTCTTAACATCCAACCGACGGCCTTATGCATCAAATCGTGTTTGTCTTGAAGTAATTTTGACGCCAGATTGAGTGACAGTTCAACGTCTCCGTGTTTGATAAACATAAACGAGGCAAGAACGCCGATGCGTCGCTCCCACAGGTCGGAGGACTTTATGAGTCGCGTTGAGGTCGCCCTGTCTTGATTGCGCCAACAAAAGTCGCCAATTATTTGGGGCGCCGAAGTATCCACCAAATCCCAATTATTTATCCATTTTGCGTGCTTTAAGTATTGAGTAAAAATTTTAGACTTAGCTTTGCTATCCCCTTTTTGGTAAGCGTGGACCAAAATTATCAGCGCCGTCAATCTCTCTTCGTGGATTTTGCTTTTAAGTAAATTGAAGACGTCTGATAGCGGCAAATCGTAATACTTTTTTGCAATTTCGCGCTGCAAGGGGACGGTCAAACCCAAGAAAACGTCGCCATACCCATACTCCCCTCTTTTGGTCTTAAAGAAACTTTTCGAATGCTCCGCACGCACCTTGTCCGCGTGTTTGCGCAGCTCGGCTTTGATGCTTTTGAGCTTGCTGGTGACAGATTTCATGGATTAATGATAACATCCGGGCAGTACATTGGGATAGACTCTCACGGCCCAAAAGGAGGTTGTCATGTCCGACGAATACCGCAAACCGCCCAGTTTGAGGATTGCTGTTCTGTATACAGCGCATTGGACGTTAACATTTAAATGGAGTGATTTAAAATGTTCAAGGCAGTCGTTGGTGATAAAGGAAATTGCCAGCTTGGAATCCATCACGGGCAATGACCTGAATAACAAACTCGGCCTTCGCGATCACGAAGGCACTCTGCCTCGGCCTTTTTACCAGGAACCGGGCGGAACAAGACATGAGTACGAGAATGTCGTTGATATTCATATCGACCAGATCATCCCTCTTTCGTAGCAGGAGCCGGCTAGGCCCTGTTTTTTTGTGCGCATCATTTGAGTTTGCTTAGTACCGTCAACTGGTTTATACTTCAATCAAAGGTTCCACCTTGCCAATAAGAGCCCTCGGGCTCTTTCCGAAAGGAATAGGCAGGGTGGTCATTTGTTTTTAGTAGTATTCTGTCTTTCCGGTTTTAAAAATATCGAACATGCTTTTGACTTTTCCTTTGATTGTTTCAAGCGGACGAGTTTCATCTCTCTCCCAATTTACATATATCGCCCATCCGCAATAATCTGCAATCTGACAATTAATGTCGCATTGCACGCGGTGGAAATAAATAAAGAAGGGTTTACCAAAATTCTCTTTCAAATATTTTTTCAAATTTTTTAGAATATACTCTTGCTTGTTTTTTGTAAAAAGTGCGCCTAGCACGACCACAACTTGTTCAATCTGCGTGTGATTTCCATAATGTCTGAATGTGTATTTTAATAGAGTATTGGAAACCATTCTGTAGAATTCTTCTTCGGTTTTGACGGTTTTTATGGATCGGAAGTTTACATTGCCGTTTTTGTCTGGATTTAAATCAAAAGTCTCAATGAGACTGGGATTTGTTTTATTTTTTTGTACTACAATTGAGTCGACGACAAAACCGTCAGTTTTTTCTATCATGTCAAACACACGATCCCGAATGGCCTGTGCATCCTCCGTGGCGTGGAAAAAATCCTGCACATTGCTTTCTTTCTGTCAGCAGATTGTATTTTAATTTTATGAAGGCCTCTCTTCCCTTGGCCGGTTCGATTGTAGCTACTGATGTAAGAACAAAATATTTCGTACCTCTTGGACTAAAATCAAAGTTTCCGGATTCATCTATAAAAATGTAGAGAGTTTGTCCCATGTGTCTGATTAAATTATACCGGCGGCCGCGGCGTCCAAATATCAATATCTATCCATGCTTTAAAGCTGGCCAGCCAGTCGCGTGCGACGTTCCGTATTATGTCGCGATATGTGTGCAAATCCGCGCTTACGCCGACGGAGTTGACTCCCATTTTATTGCAAAGATACAAAGCGCGCGGCAGGTGAAAGTTTTGCGTTACGATGATTGCCTGTGTGATATTGAATTCCTCTTTTGCGCGCTTGCAGCTTTCGTGCGTACGATAGCCTCGGCCGTCCGTCAAAACATCGATGTCTCTAACGCCGTTGTCAATCAGAAAATCTTTCATGGCCGCGACTTCGTTGGTGTGGAATGCACCGTTGTCTCCTGTGACGAGGATGCGATCGCCTTTCTGCTCGAGATAAAGGTCGAGTCCGACTTGAAGGCGGTCCAAGAGCGCGTCCGAAGGCTGGCCGTTTGGTTTAAGCGCTGCGCCGAGCACGATAATCGTCGGTTTTTGCGGGACGGCAGATTGCGAGTAGATCAAATTGCGATAACTGTAGCGGACATTGACTATGATGACGGCAATAAAAAGCGTCCCGGCGATTAACGTCGAGACTGCGTAACGCGCGGCTTTTTTATCGATCGTGAGTTTCATTTTAATTCGTTGGCAAGTTCTTCCGCGCCGTTCTCTATAAATGGTACTTGTGGATTGTTCGAGGATCCGGTGACGCGATAAACGTCTTTATCGATTTTCATGTATTCTTTCGAGCTTAAGTTGTACTGATTGACTGCGGTTTGGAGGTGGCTTCCTAGACTTGTGTGGTACTTCTCGTAAGCTCCCAAATGTTTTTTAAGCTCATCGACGCGTTTTTGTATCTCTCGTGCCTCTTCTTCTATTTTAAGCGCTCTAAGGCCTTGTAAAACGGTTTGTAGGTATGCCAAGAACGAAGTCGGCGACACGACAAGTACGTGATATTTGGAAGCCGCGCGTTGAATAATGTTCTCCGTTTCTTCGCCGGCCAATCCGATTCTGTTTATCAACAAATCGTAATAGATCGCCTCGTGCGGAATAAACATGAACGCGAAATCCATTGTGTTCTCGTTCGGTCGAATGTATTTTGAGGTTTCTACGACGCGTTTTTTTAAATCGCTAACGAATTCTTTTTCGAATTTTTCGCGTTCCGCCGGATTTTCCTCTGCCGCCATGCGGTTGTAATTCTCCAAACTGAATTTTGAGTCAATCGGGACTATTTTGTCCTTAACGAAGACTGCGGCGTCAACAATTTCTCCATCGCTAAAACGATATTGCATTTGAAAATTATCAGGAGGGAGCACGTTTTTAAGCAAGTTTTCCAAAAAATATTCGCCCAAAACTCCGCGTTGTTTGGGATTTTTTAATATCTGCTGCAGTTTTTGGAGTTCTGTCGTTTCTGCCAAAACTTGGCGTGATATCTCTTCCACTTTAGACATGTGGCCGGTGATATCTCTGACAATGCCGGAAACTGACCGATGCTGTTCTTGAAAAGCCTGATTCGTCTCGTTCATACGTCCGCTCAAGTCTTGCTGCAAATGAGCCATCTGTTGTTGTATCAAAGTAAGGCCTTGCGTATCTGCCGGTAGAGCGGCAGATCTTTCGAGTCCGGCCAGTTTTAACAAAATAACGGCGACAAGCCCTAAAAGTGCTATCAAGCCGATAAATATGACGATTTCTAATGTTCCCATAGTTGGCATAGCATACATGTTTTTACATGGACTTGACAAGGTTTTGTCGGTTAATTATTCTCCCTTTCTATCGACCCGCAACAAAAATTAAATTGTTCTTAACGGTCAATCATATGTCACCCTTTCCATTTACATTTGGTCCTTCGGACGATTGGGATCCGCAGGGCTACACCAACGGCAGCGAGGAAGAAGAACTCGAAGACGAGCTAATCACCGCAGGCATGAGCGTAAAAACTGACGATGAGGATGAAGACGATGTTAAACCTGTTGAGGAAGCTGTTGATGACGAAGTCAATGCAGTTGCAGACGACGAAGAAGACGCAGAAGAATTCGAAGAAGTTATCACAGACCCTCTCGCCGCATTAGATGACTTGGCTGACCAGGTCAATCGTACAGAGCGCGAAACGCTGCGTTTTAAGGGAGATTTTGACGAATAGTCTTAAACTCCTCACGCTTTTCATCACCCGCGGGTATTAACGCGGGTGTTATGTTTGTGATCATTATCTTGCCTGTTGCCGCCAAGACAACCAGCCACGCAAGGCTTCCGAGGGCCCAGGGTTTTAGATTTTTCGCAGCGTAGGTCAATGCTGACCCAAAACCGATGAGCGGAAAAGCTAAAGTCAAAACCCAATCATTGCGCTCCATTGCGGTCAGTGCAGTATTTTTGGAAAGATGTAGAACGACCATCAATCGCAAGACTATCGGATAAATCAAGAGCACCGCAACCAAGATGACGAGGCTGTTACTGCCGATGGCGAAAAGCGTATTGGTAAGCGCTGTTGCATCGGCTTTCGTCATCATGGAACGTATGACGAAAGGCAGGGCTACAAAAGTTCCGAGCAATGGAGTAAAGAGGGACCAGAACGCCCATCTTTTCCAAATGCACCAATACCAAATGGTCGCAGTCGGGTTGATTAGCAAACACAATCCCCAGACGAGTCTTTGGCTCCACGACGCTCTTGGCGTTCTGGTGGCGTGGATTAAAGCCCAAATCCAAAAAAAAGCCAGGGCTATCAAGGAGATTGAAAATATTATGTATGCCGTTAAATACCAAGCGTTTAGCGGAGCTTGCGGCAAAATGAGGCTAGGTAGGCGAAACATGAATGGCGATATTATAGCACAATTCAATAATCCAGTCCGCGTCTGGCTTTTATTCCGCTATAAAAGTAATGTTTCACCATTGTGATCTTTGAGACAAGATCAGCCTGTTCGACAAACGACTCCGGCGCGTCTCGACCGGTCAAAACAAGTTCTATGTTTTCCGGTCTTTGTCGCAGCAAATCCAAAACCTCATTTTCATTGATGATTCTCAGCTTTGCGGAAGAATTGATTTCGTCGAGCACTATCAGGTCGTGAGTTTTATCATTGAACAATTTTTGTACTATTTCCAATCCTCTCTTGCCTTCTAGTCTATCTTCATCAGTAACTCCAAATCTGAATTTTCCTGTGGCTTGATCTATTCTGTCTAGTCCGGTGATAAAAAGATCGACTTCCGGAAAACGTTCGCGCAAGATTTTTCTTTCTGAATAGTGGTCATCCCCTCCTTTGTCGAAAGCAACCCATGCGACTTTAAGACCAGCACCGATTGCTCTTACGATAAGTCCAAGGGCGGCGGTGGTTTTGCCCTTACCGTCGCCCGTGTAACAGTGTATTTGTCCGTGATTAACGTCCATACGTTCTTTTCTGTCATTCCCGCGGTTAGTTGAGGCGGGAATCCAACCCCTTCTGTCATCCTCGCGTATGCGGGGATCCAATAAGATAAAATAAAAACCGATTAATAATATTGGATCCCCGGGTCTACGTCTGACTTCGCCCGAGGATGACAAAGGGTATTACGAGCATCCGCTTGTCGCTCCGCAGTTCAGGCATTTGTAGCAGGCGCCATTTCTGACCATGATGGAACCGCAGGTGTCGCAGGCGGGCGCGTCGGATTGGTTGTCGAATGTTGAAGTTAGTCCTGCGGCTTTGCTTTGGCTAAAGTCCAGCAAGCTGGACTGCTGCGATTCTGTTGCTGATGTCAAAGATTGGTCTTTTGCAACTTCTTCGATGTGCAATTCCGCAGTCGCAGAAGTGTCGACGTTAATGCCGATTGCCCGTCTTTCTTCCGGTGAGAGGAATTTAAGTCCCAGCCAGCGGAAGATGTAGTCAATAATTGACTTGGCGACGCGAATGTTTGGGTTGGCGGTAAATCCTGACGGTTCAAAGCGAACGTGCGCAAATTTGTTGACTAGGATTTTGAGCGGCACTCCATATTGCAAACCGATTGAGACTGATGTGCTAAAGACGTCCAAAAGTCCGGATAGCACGCTGCCTTCTTTGGACATCGTGATAAACAATTCTCCCGGCGTTCCATCATCGTAAAGTCCGACGGTTATAAATCCTTTGTGCGGGCCGATTTGGAATTTATGCGTGATAGCGCGTCTTTCGTCCGGTAAACGGCGTCTGCGCGGTGCGTACGGTTGCGAGATGCTGACGATCGGAGCCGACTCGACCTTAGACGTGGGCACGCTGAATGCTTGCGATATAGCATCTTTTGCTTTTGATAAGACAGCATCAGTATCTTTTTTGGCGCCTTCCGTGTTGCTTGTGGTAAGAGGCTGTGCGCGCTTGCAACCGTCACGATATATGGCGACTGCTTTCAAACCAAGTTTCCAGCCCTCCATATAAACCGTCATAACGTCTTCGACTGTGCTATCCGTTGGCATGTTGACCGTTTTGGAGATTGCGCCGGAAAGGAAAGGCTGCACGGCTCCCATCATCCTTAAATGTCCGAGATAGTTGATCGAGCGCGTACCGTTGGCCGCTTTAAAAGCGCAGTCAAAAACCGGCAAATGCTCCTCGTGCAAATGCGGCGCGCCTTCTATCGTGTCGTGTTTGTCTATCCAATCGATTATGTCACGGACTTGCTGTTCGGTATAGTTCAACTTTTTCAAAGCTTCCGGCACGGTGTTGTTTACGATTTTAATCATTCCGCCGCCAACCAGCCATTTGTATTTGACGAGAGCGATGTCCGGTTCGACTCCGGTTGTGTCGCAATCCATCAAGAACGCAATTGTGCCTGTCGGCGCAAGCACAGAAATTTGCGCATTGCGATAACCGTGCTTTTCGCCTTGTTCGATAGCGTCATCCCAGGCGGTATGTGCTCTTTCCAAAACATGATGCTGCACGCCGTTGGAAGGGATTTTGTAAGCCGCCTCGCGGTGTTTTTGCATAACCGCCATCATCGGTTCGCGGTTGGCTGTGTAGCCGTCGAAAGTGCCGAGTTTCTCAGCTATCAGCGCGGATTGTTCATAACCAATGCCCGTCATGATGGAAGTTAAAGCGCCTGCCATGTTGCGGCCTTCGTCCGAGTCGTAAGGCAAACCCATGCTCATAAGCAACGCTCCCAAATTGGCGTATCCAATACCCAAAGATCTGAAGACGTGAGAGTTGTGCTCAATTGCCGGCGTAGGATAAGACGAGGCACCGACGACGATTTCCTGCGCTGTTATGATTACGCGACAGATGTGCTCATAAGTCGCAACATCAAACTGACCGTCGGCTGTCCTGCAGCGCATCAAATTGATCGAAGCCAAATTGCAGGCAGTGTCATTCAAAAACATGTATTCGGAACACGGATTGGATGCGTGGATTCTGTCGGTGTTTGAGCAAGTATGCCAATCGTTTACCGTCGTATCATATTGCATGCCCGGATCTCCACACTGCCAGGCTGCTTCGCTGATTTGGCGCAGCAAATCTTTGGCTTTGTATTTTTCCGCCGGTTCGCCGCTGGTTACGAATTTTGTCCAAAAATCGCCGTCATTCTCCACCGCCTGCATAAAAGCGTCGTTAACACGCACGCTGTTGTTTGCGTTTTGAAAGAAGATCGACTCGTACGCCTCGCCGTTTAACGAACCATCGTAGCCGGCGTCAATCAGCGTGTGAGCTTTCTTTTCTTCTTTGGCTTTGCACCAAACAAATTCTTTGATGTCCGGATGGTCGATGTTCAAGATGACCATTTTAGCCGCGCGTCTCGTCTTTCCTCCGCTCTTAATCACTCCCGCAAAGGCGTCATAGCCGCGCATAAACGAAACAGGTCCGGATGATTTGCCGGATGATGCCGCTAAATTTTCTCTTGATGACCTTAGAGTCGAAAGATTTGAACCCGCACCAGAGCCATACTTAAAAAGCATGCCCTCGGTCACGGCGAGTTGCAAAATCGAGCGCATGTCATCTTGCACGGAGTTGATGAAGCAAGCCGAGCATTGCGGATGCGGATTAACGCCAACGTTAAACCAGACCGGGGAGTTAAAAGCAGCGCGTTGATTTACGAGAATTGACGTCAATTCAGCTTCATAAACATCAGCGTCTTGCGTAGTTTGAAAATAACCGCCGACACGGCCCCAGCCGGTGATCGTCTTGGCTACGCGGTCAACAAGCTGGCGCATCGAGGTCTCTCGTTCCGGAGTATTCAATCTGCCGCGAAAATATTTGGAGACAATGATGTTTGTGGCTGTCTGGCTATAAAACTTTGGCACTTCAACTCCTTTTTGCTCAAAAACAACTTTACCTTTTTCGTTGCTGATTACGGCGTCTCGCGCATCCCAATCCAGCTCGTCGTAAGGATGAACGCCTTCCGTGGTCAAATAGCGATGAAATTTTATGCCGTTGCCATATTGCGGTTCTTGGCTGTTTTGTACTTCCTGCAATCTGTAAAGCAAATAAGTTCTGGCAACTTGCGGAAAGTTAAGATCGATCAGCGCAGCGCCGACAGTTTCTCGAACATGCTCGGAAGACGGAACGCTGTGGCCGTCAAAACGCACCGTTAGTTTGTGCGTAACGTATTCCACGATCCTTTCTATTGTTTTGACTTCTTTGTCGACTTGAAAGCCGGCTGTTCTAAAAGCTTCTCTGACGCTTGAGCGGATTTTATCCGGTTGGAATCGATCTATGTGCCCGTCTCTGCGGCGAATCGATTTTAGAGTTTTGAGGTAGGTCATTATTGCCTCTGTATTGACGTTGGCGTCGGTTTGCTTTGTCGCATTTTTGCTAACCGAAGAATTAGCCTGTGGGCTCATAGAAAGGTGGGTAAATTTTGTTATCGCCGACGCTGCGAAATTCTCCCAGTGGATTCACATAACATGGAGCATGGAACAAACGTGGGTTGTGTGCTCCATGTTATGTGCTATGTGTTTCCTTGGGAAAAGCGCGTTTATCGCAGATTTGCGATCAAGCTTGTTTTTAAAGCTTTGATCGGCTGTGGTTTGTCGGCAGACCACAACATCTTGTGGTCTAAACGAGATTATACCACAAGATGTTGAGGAGGACTGGGGATAAAATTAAGAGTCCATAAAGTCTGTAAAGTCCTTAAAGTCCTAAAGATAGGTTGATCTTTGGCGCTTCTTCCGTGTCCGCCGGGGCGATGGGCAGCGACACGTGCTGCTTTTGGCCCATCCGATCAAAATAGTAAACAGTCTTTTCCGTTAAAGCCTTTTCATAAACATCGCGCGTAACGCGAACATCTTGCAGGCAATAATCTTTTAACTTTTCTATCTCGCCGTTCTTCCAAAACTCAACGGCCTGCAAACCGTGCCCGCTCTTCCCCACTCCGAGCGTCGCATGCGCCACGTCGTCGAGTTTTACCCTAAAGCCGATGCGCTTTTCTATCTCGAGCATGATGTCGATCGTAGGCAGGCTCATGATATTGCCCGTGTAATAAGTTTGCATGCAAGGATAATCAAAACCAAAAAGGTTGTATCCGATAATGCGCGACGATCGTTCGAGTCGCGGCCAAAGCTTGGGCAAGTCCGGCTCCAAGAAAGCCTCCCAAGTGTCAGTCTCATAAAAATAAACGCCCACCAGCGAGATTTTTAGCAAAGAGGCCTTGTATGCGCCAACATCTTGAAAAGTATTTTGCGTTTCGATATCGAGGACGATTTCAGTTCGGTTGCTCATAGTTGCGCCCGTAATCTATCACGAATGACACAAGTTTTGGACTGTGGATAAGTATGCTGTGACTTGCATAGATGATGAGGATTTGTATGGTAAGAAAAACCCCAAAAAAACAAAAAAACTCCTCGCAACAAGTGTTGTCACGGGAGCCTGTAGACTTGCCGGCGGTTGGAGTGGCGTGGCTACGCCCTCTTGAACGCCTCGGCCATCAGTTTGACGATTTCTGCGGCTACGACGTCATCATGCGTATCCGCAGCAACACATGCTGACGGTGTGTCTGGGAGGAGTTTTTTGATGTCGTCTTTGAGAGCGTTCAAGGATTGGCCGATGTTAGGAGATGATAGATGTACATGCCAATGAGCACTCTCTCCTACTGCGCTGATCGCTGTAAGAGCGACTGCATCGCCCTCGTTGTTCGAGATGCCGATCTCGACGCTTGAGCAGCTGTCGTCGTATTTGCACATGATATACAGTCTCATTTTGCCTTGATCCCATACGTAGTAGCGATGCAAGGCGTTGTTGTCAGGCGCTCTGCGCCTGTTTTGCGCATTGCAAACGAGTCCGTTGGCCTCCAGAGTATTGCTCATCAGCAGAAGCTTGGGGAGTACTGCCTGCATGCCTTGGATGAAAGACTTGAGTGTCGCTTCCATGGCTCGTCCTCCTGGTTGACCGGATTGTCGAGGTGTCGTTGTAGCCAAATCCTTGCAGATTTTGGCTAAATTGTCAATATGTAACGCCAAAAAGACCTGCCCATGGTGTTTTGAGCACGGGGATTTCTCCAGCGCTTTAACGCTCCGGTCGAAATGACAAAACGAACAAAAAAACCGCACAAGGCGGTTTTTGATTTTACAGTTGTCCGGCACGGCGTCTTTCGTATTCTTTAAGAAACATTTTGCGCAGGCGGATGTTTTTGGGAGTGACTTCTACCAGCTCGTCATCGCCGATGTATTCGAGCGCCAGCTCCAGCGACATGATGCGGTGCGGGGTTAAAGACTCGGCAACTCCGTCGCCTTTGGAGCGCATGTTGGAAAGCCTTTTTTCTTTGCAGACATTAACCGTCAAATCCTCGGGCTTTGCGTTTTGGCCGACTATCTGACCTTCGTAAACATCTGTATTTGCCGGGATAAAAAGCGTACCTCTTTCTTGAGCTGTTAACATGCCGTAAGTAACGGCCAATCCGGACTCGTGGGCAATAAGCGAACCATGCTCTTGGCCTCCCAAATCGCCCGCATAGGCCCTGTAACCAAGCAAAAGAGTGTTTAGGATGCCTTGGCCGCGCGTGTCGACGGTAAACTCGTTGCGGTAACCGATCAGGCCGCGAGTAGGAATTTCGAAGGTCAAAAAGGCAACGCCATTTTCGTTCTTCATGTCTTTAAGCTCGCCGCGTCGTTTGCCGAGTTTCTCTATGACCACGCCGCTTAAATTTTCCGGTACCTCTATCTCTACCTGCTCAAACGGTTCTTGTTTTTTGCCGTCAACTTCTTTAAAAATAACTTGCGGGCGCGAGACTTGCAGTTCGAATCCGTCGCGGCGCATTTTTTCTATCAAAATTGCCAAGTGCAACTCTCCCCTGCCCTCGACGATAAATGACTCGCCGGCGTTCTTTAGGTCAACGCGCAAAGCAACGTCGTTTTGCAGCTCGCGTTCCAGCCTCTCTTTGATGTTGCGCGAAGTGGTGTACTGGCCCTCTTTGCCGGACATTGGCGAGGTGTTAACTCCGAAAGTCATTTTAACGGTCGGTTCCTCGATAGCCATAACCGGTAAAGCCTCGGGATTGGCAGGATCTGCGATTGTTTCACCGATGTTGATGTTTTCAACGCCTGCAAAAGCTACAATTTCTCCGGCCGGAGCTTCGTCAACCTCTTTGCGTTCCAAACCGTCGAATATCGATATATTTGTAATTTTGGCGTTTGCCGATTTGCCGTCGCGGTTAATCCAGACAACGTTGCCCGGGCGAAAAACTCCGCGTATGACGCGTCCGATTGCGATGCGTCCTTTATAGTTGTCGTGCGAGACGTTGACGACCGAAACTTGCAGCGGGCCTTCCACATCTGATTTTGGCGCCGGAATGTTTTTTATGATCGAATCAAACAATGGCGTAACGCCGTTCATGGTAGAAAGATCCGCCTCAACGCCAGCCTTGCCCTGTTTGGCCGATGCGTAGATAACCGGAAAGTCAGCCTGCGCGCTCGATGCGCCGAGTTCAAAAAACAAATCAAAAGTTTTATCCAAAACCCAATCCGGTCTGGCATCGGGCTTGTCGATTTTATTGATAACGACGATTATGCGGTGTCCTGCCTCGATGGCCTTTTTCAGAACAAAACGCGTTTGAGGCATCGGACCCTCTTTGGCGTCGACAAGCAACAAAGCGCCGTCCACCAAATTCATGATACGCTCAACCTCGCCGCCAAAATCAGCATGTCCCGGAGTGTCAACGATGTTGATCTTGATACCCTGATAAACAACGGCTGCATTCTTCGAAAAGATGGTAATGCCGCGTTCCCGCTCGATATCGTTGCTGTCCATGATGGTATCACCGGTCAGCTTTTGCATGCTCAACGTGTCGGATTGTTTCAATAACGAATCAACCAAAGTCGTTTTACCGTGGTCAACGTGGGCAATAATGGCTATATTACGCAATTCCATAGGTGCGAAGTATAATGTAAAACGCAAAAAAAGTCAAACGTTGGGACGACGTATTCAACGCGTACTAAAAACGTGCTAAAAGCGTACTTAACTCGTACTACGGCTGGAGCTGATAGCTATCTTGACTGTGGGCTTCTTGCCAAGGTGCTGGTTGCGGGCTTTGCCCATGGCGTGAGACCAGGCGTCGTAACTTTTGGTCATGGCGCCTTTGATAGCGATTGATGTTGGTTTAAACAATAATTCCAAGTTGGCTATTAATGCGCCGATATGTTGACCGTATTCTACAAAAAGCTCGTTGATTTCCGCATGGCCTTCTTGCATCTTTTTGTAGGCTTGATCAGAGCTTAGGCCGGTTTTGCGTTTAAAAAAGTCTTCAGCACAAAAGTCTTTGAGCAAATAACTTTCATGCGGGACGTCCAGCGCTTCTTGAAAGTTTGCGACAAAACCATCTAACGAAATCGCACCACATACCACGTACGACGTACTACGTTCAGCGTTTAAAGTAAGTTTGATAGTTTTGCCCAGCTCCAAAATCATGCCAAGCTCGGGCTTGGGTGCTGTTTTTTTGCGTGGGAATTTGGTGGGCATATCGTTTATTCTGTCATCTCGAGCGAAGTTGGACGGAGTCGAGAGATCTGGATCGTGCTTTAAACAAGAGTTGCTTTCGTTATTAGTTAAGGGATTTCTCTATTTCGCTACGCTTCAGTCGAAATGACATGAGGAGGATGTGTTAGTCGGACAGAGGAGATTACCGCGCTACGTCGGACTTCGCTCGCAATGACAGAGGGAAGTCAGAACAGCGTCTTAGTCGCATCCCAGAACTCGGGGCGGTTATTCACAGTCTTCATCCAATACCACCATTCTACACCCCATAAATCGATTGTCGAAATACCGGAATTTTTTGCGAAGTCGATATTGTCGTTCATTTGCTTTAAGTCAAAAGTCTGCATCTGTTCATCGAGCGGAGTCTCGAGCAGGGTCGAGCGTTTTGTCCAGGGTTCCATTTGCAGCTCGCTGATGTAAATTTTTTTAAAACCCCAAAGCGCGCTCATCGCCTGGCCTTTGCGCAGATAAAATTGCGGCGGCACAAACCAATATCTCAGAGTCCCAAGCGGGCCGATGACAACGCGATAGACGCTGACTCCCAGTTGGTCGACTTTGTTGCCGATGGACCAGAATGCAAGTTCTCCGGAATCTGTTGTTGCAATCGGACGATCATCCAAGCTGCGAACCAGTTTTACTTCGTCATCAAAAAATCCTTTGCGCATTTGCGGACAAACTCCGAAGGTGAAGCCGGGCTCGTTCTCTATCTGCCAGCTGATTATCGTTGAATTGTTTTTATAACGATTAATCGTCTGTTCCAGATAGGCTGACGCGGCTTTTTCGCGGTCAGCCTCGGACGTCTTTATCGCCCAATCCGGAATCCAACATTCCGGCCACCGGGGAAGTTTTTGTCCGATTGCAAGGACGACTTTGCCGTCACGTTTGGCGATAATGTCCAGCTCGCTGTCCAGCCATGACCAGTCTAGAATCCCCTGCTTTGTTTCGATCAAGCTCCAATACGCGGGAATGCGAAAACGCCGAACCCCTAAATCGTCCAAAGTCGCGGTCAAGACTTCGTTTGGCTCCAGCTTAAATTCTTCTGCGTACGGTTTGCTGAAAGTCACTCCAAATGTCTGCTGTGAATTGAATGTCAAATTCAGTGCGGAAAAACTGCCTGCCGCAAGCACAACGAAAATCGCAAACGCGAGACCGGCGATCAGTAGGTTTTTTTTGAGTTTTGTAAGTTTGGGTTTCATGGTATTAGAGTTGATTTCCGGAAAACCCTCGCCCCTTTATCAAGGGGTAGAGTCACTCAGTTGCTTAATTGCTGAGTAACTTCTCCTTGATAAAGGAGATGGTGAGTCCGACGAACCAGAGGTTTTCCGTCCGTTAAACAATCAATCCCAATCCAGCCGCCATCACAACAAGCGCGATTATTTTCAAGAAGATGACTGACTTGTTCAGGCTTTCGCCGAGTAGGGTCTGCGCTTTGGATTTGAGGAAGAATGCGATGATTACCAAAAGTGCGAATTGCATCACCTGCAAGGCGTTGACGATGGATGCGCTGCCGAGTGCGGTTGCATATTGAAGTGAGATGAATCCGATGCCGCCCAACACTTGTCCGAGAATCGCTAGTTTTGCGGCCGAGGCTCCGGAGATGGCTTCTTCTTTTTTCTTTTTGCCTTTCTTCACTCTAATGATAGACAACATTTCCGCGCCGGACATCGGGTCGATCAAGAGTGCGAGCATAAGAGCTGTCAGCGCCGCTACGATTCTTGTTGTGACGAAACCTCCCAAAAACCCTACGCTGTCGTAAATCGCTTTAGCACTGACTGCGCTGACCGCAAAAAGCAATGCGGACAGGACGCTCAATAGGATGGTCGCGGTCGTCAATCTTGACTGTGCTTTGCCGCTTGCGAGCATGACTGTCGCAACGATCAACAGTGCGAATCCTGCGAGCTGATAAGTTGAAAGTCTTTCGTGCAACAAGGTCGTTGTCCCGACCAGCGTCATAACGGGAATCAGTGCGCTGATTATGGGAACGACGCGACTCGCCTCACCGCGCGACAAAGCCGCAAAAAAAGACCATAAAGCCGCCATAAATGTCATGCCGCATAAGATGGCCAACAACAAGTCTCCTCCAACCGGCCATTCCTTGATCCAAGGAATCAAAATGATTGCCAACCCCGACAAAAGTCCAACCAGCCCGGCGTAAGTTGCGCTGCGCTTAAAAGCATTTTTAAGCAGGATTTTATCGATGACAAAAGCAAAACCGTTAGCGGAGTGTCCAAAGATGGCGATAAGGATCCAGGGCATACGATCAATTAACAATGCACGATTAACAATTAATGAAATCAAATTTCGATCATTTCCCCCATTCTCGGTACATCTGCTGTGATTTTCAGTTCTTCTTCAATGCATGTCGCAAGCGCCGCCGAGGCGGCTTCTTCGCCATGTGTACAGTATACTCTTTTTGGAGGTTTTGGTGACGATTTTATCCAATCCAGCAGCATGCGTTGGTCCGCGTGAGCGCTGTATGCGCCTATGCTTACAATCTTGGCTTTGACGTCAATTCTTTCGTTCAAGACATTTACTTGTCTTTCGCCTTGGTAAAGATGGTTGCCCAATGTGCCGTGAGCTTGGTAACCGATTATGAGCAGGGTGGAATTTTTGTCACCCAAATATCTTACCAGATGGTGCAAAATACGTCCGCCGTTCATCATGCCGGAACCGGCGATGATGACTTTTGGCCGCGGCGATTCGTTGATGATTTTGGATTCGTCTCGCGTCAACGTCATTCTCATCCCAGGAAAGTCAAAAAGTTTGTCGCCAACAGCGATCAATCTCAATGCCTCGCGGCTGTAATACTTTGGGAAAGCGTCAAAGATTTTTGAGGCTTTAATGGCCATTGGACTGTCCAGATAAACATCGACCGGAGGAATGAGTTTATTTTCGACAAAGTTATTGAGTTCAAAAAGAATCTCCTGCGTACGTTCTATGGCAAAAGCCGGAATCATCAAAACGCCTTTGTTTTTTATGGTATCGACGACGGTTTTTTTCAAGAGTTTGTCGCGAGTCGATTCATCCTCGTGAATGCGGTTGCCGTAAGTTGATTCGATAAACAGCACGTCGGTATCCGCCAAAAAGTCTTTTTGTTTCAAAAGAGGAGTTGAAGTATTGCCTAGGTCACCTGAGAAAACGACGCATTCGCCGTCATCCGAAGTCACTTTTACAAAAACGCTGCCAAAAATATGGCCGGCGTTAAAAAATTCAACTTTAAGATCTTTGACTTCGATGGATTTATGTTCGTCCAAAACTTTTGTTTGAATGACGACTCCTGCGACGTCAGAGATCTCGTAAAGTTTGGGAGTATATGAACGTTCAAACTCCTCATGCATTATTTCCGCCGCATCCTCCAAAACAAGCTGTGTTAACTTTGCGGTCGGCGGAGTCGTGTAAATCGGGCCTTTGTAACCGTTCTTGATCAAGATCGGTAAGCGACCGGTGTGGTCCAGGTGAGCATGTGTAACAAAGACCGCATCCAAGCTCTTGGATGCAAATCCGAACGGCTTAAAGTTTTTTGAGTGCGCCAACGTTGTGCCTTGAAAAAGACCGCAATCAATGAGGATCTTGGCCTTTGAGGATTCCACTAAATAACAAGAGCCGGTTACTTCTCTGGCAGCACCAAAAAGTTTAACGTGCATAGCAAGATTCTAGCACGCCGTTACTATCTGTTGAACATGGCGAAACATTTATCGGCTAACTTATATTTAAGCTGTTGCATTAATCGTCCATCGGCAACCGTCGAACCGTACAAATCGCTTTCTCTGTCCTCTTGCCAAGTAAGTGGTGCGTAAAAGCCGCTGGTGCTTTCTATCATTTGAGAATTTACTATCGCCATTGTTTGATTTGCCACATTGCAACCTTGAGACATCCAGCTTTGGCAGTAAGCAAAAAATTTCATGTTGACTTTGGTCTGATCGGCATGGATGTCGCTCAATGGCTCTACGCTGCAAGCTCCTGCAGTGTAGCCAGGCATCAGATGTCTAAGGGCGGCTTCCTCCATGGACAGGACGACGGCCCTCTCTTTGGGATTTATTGTTTCATTTGAAAATAGCGGGCAAACAGCTTGAGTCAGCGCGTTATTCCTGATTCCGCATTGTTTGCGCGCGACGATGTTGAGAACAAAACCGTCCATGGCAGGATTGTGAAAAAACTGGATGAGCAACAATGTTTCCAGAACCAATAAAACTCCTCCGGTGACGACCAGAATGCGGAACGGCGTATCTTGATGATCAAAAATATGACGATAATCCTCGTGAAAAATCCAGATTTTGCCCGTAACAACTCCTTCTATGAAAAGAATGACGAGCATTGTGACGCAAGCTAAAAGAAAAGCCAGAAAGTAACTCCAGCCGATTGCAACCAGTGAAAACGCTACGGTTGGAAAACTTGCGATGCTCACGACTGCCCAGACCGCGAGGGAATGATTTTTTTGCGGCACATTTACAGTCTTTCTCTTAAGGGGCGATTGTTTGGCCATACTGGAAAAGAGTATAGCATAAAAGTTTATTCGTTATAAGTTGATTCCCCCAATTCAACGCTGCGCGTCGAATATCCCCCTTTGCAAAAAAGGTATGAACTTCAGTGCGGACGATTAACTCATCAACTCTATAAACAACCAACGCGGCAAAATAGAAAGCGCGATCTTGTCCCAAAATTTTTGCTTGCCGACAATGGCCATGGTTTTATTTGATTTGAGGGCGGCTAAAGTTTCTTCCACGATTCGCTCGGTTGTTTCGTAATTTATAGAATCAAATCTTTTTGATCCTGCGCGTTCATGAAACGGCGTATCAACAAATCCCGGACATGAACAAAGAAATTTAACACCAGAGTCTTTGTACTCTTTGGCCAGAGCCTCGGTGTAACTGACAACGAAAGATTTGGTGGCTGAATAAGTTGCCATTTTCGGCAAAGGAAAAAATCCAAGTATCGATGCAATATTTATGATTGCACCTTTTTTAGCGCGCAGCATATCAGGTAAAAAAAGTTTCGTGAGAGCAAGCAGTGCACGGCAGTTTAAGTTGACCATGTTGAGGTCATCTTCGTAACTAATATCCATGTCTTTGCCGTATTTGCCGAATCCCGCGTTGTTTATCAGTACGTCGACCGTGATTCCCATCTGTTGGAGTTTGCTTGGCAAAAAAGGAAGTTCTTTTGATCTTGCCAAGTCTATCGCCAAAATGCGCACGTCAATCCCCTCTTTGTTATGCAGCTCTTCGGCCAAAGATCTTAATTTTCCCTCATTGCGGCCGATGAGCAGCAAAGGTTTCTTTTTTGCTGCGAAGTTGCGGGCAAAGGCCTCTCCGATGCCGGATGAGGCGCCGGTAATAAGTGCATATGACATAATTGCGGTCATTTTAGACACTAAGGTCATTAGTTTGCAAGTTGATCCCCTGCTTCCGTTACACGTCAAAGCTGTCCCCTTAAAAATGGGACGCACAGCGTTGAATTGGGGGAATCAACTCAAGTGCAGATTGTGCTATACTATTCTCAATGGATAAAAAGTTCGTTTTTGAGTTTGACGCCAAAGACATGCCTTGGGAGGTCAGGGCCTGGATTTATCTTTCTGGTTTTGTTGTGTTGCTTTTGGCGGTTTATATTACACTTATAATCATTCCGATGCTTCCCGGCGTTAGGTTTGTGTGGCCGGGCGACGATTCGCATATTGCAAAAAAACCAACCAGGGTCGTCATGGTTGCGGCGACTGCATATTCAAGCGCGCCAGAACAAACTGACGACACGCCGTGCGTAACGTCAACCGGTTTTGACGTTTGCGAGAATTACGCTTTGTACGGTGCGACAAATACGATAGCTGCAAATTTTTTGCCTGTTCACACGGTCGTTAAAATTCCGGATCTTTACGGCGATAAAACTTTTGTCGTGCGCGACCGCATGAACGATCGTTTTACAAATCGAATAGACCTTTGGATGCCGACAAGACCTCAAGCTGTCAGATTCGGTATTAAGTACATCAAGATAGAGGTTTATTAAGATGTTGTTCTTATTAGATCTTTATACCGAGCGAGTAAATTCGAGAAGCATGAAAAAAGCCGATTTTCGCGCTGTGGACAATTTACTCAAGTAAAGTGAAAAACCTTGTTAAACACTGGTTTTTTTAAGTATGCGTTTTTTGTATTGACATCATGCCATTAAAAAATTAAGCTCAATAAGCAGCCCCCTGTCATATTGAGCGAAACGAACTCGATTCCGCTTAAGATGACAGAGGGGGTGAAGAGAGCCGTTCGAACAACTAAATAAAATTTGTTGGTGTACCGTTTTATTATTTTAAGTACACAAATATATGAAATCGACTCGACACGGTTGGCGTGGAGCAATTTTTAGCTTCATTGCGATCACCGCATCATTGTTTGAAGGCGTGCCAATTTCTGTTTCTGCGGCCGGCCCGAATATCATTCCAAATCCATCTTTGGAAATTTTCGCCAGCAGCACGCCGGATGTGCCAACGTTTTGGCATGCTTCGAGCTGGGGTACGAATACTCCGATCTTTGCTTATCCTGTCGCAGGAATCGACGGCGCAAGTGCGGCGAAAGTCGAGTTGACAAGTTACACGAACGGCGATGCTAAATGGTATTTTGATTCGGTGAACGTCACTCCAGGAGACGTATATACTTTCAGTGACTGGTACATGTCAGATGTGCCGACTTATGTCACGCTGGATTACACGATGAATGACAATTCTCATCAATACGTCGATATCGCAACTCCGGCAGCATCTCCTGATCCGACGTGGTCGCAGGCGCAGGCCATTGTGCAGATTCCAACCAACGTGGCGTCTGTCACTGTCATGCATCTGATCAACCAAGTCGGTTATTTGACGGTTGATAATTTTTCGTTGACGCAAAATACGATAGCGCCTCCCCCACCTCCTTCGGATCCGGATAATTTGATTCCAAACGCCTCGTTTGAATCTCCCTCGTTGATCAATCCGCTTTTGCCGGATGGCTGGGTCGATTCGTCTTGGGGAAGCAATACGGCGTCGTTTGTTTATCCGGTTGCAGGGACTGATGGAATTTATGCTGCAAAGATTGACTTGAGTGCGCATACGGACGGCGATGCCAAGTGGGTTTTTGCGCCGATCCCCGTCACTCCTGGTGATACCTATACATTCTCAGATTCCTACATGTCAGACGTGCCGACTTTTGTGACGCTTGATTACACGATGAGCGGCGGCGGACATCAGTATATTGATGTCGCGAACCCTGCAGCCTCGCCGAGTTGGTCGACATCGCAATCAACTTTTACTGTCCCCGCAAACGCAACAGCCCTCACCGTCTATCATCTGATCAATCAAGTCGGCAGTTTGACGGTCGATGATTATATCTTGAAGCAGGTTACAATCACGCCTCCCCCGCCGCCTGATCCTAATAATCCGATTTTGAATTCGTCTTTGGAAAATCCATCGATAGTCGATTCAAGCTTGCCCGAGAATTGGACAAAATCCGCTTGGGGAAGCAATCAAGCGACATTCACCTATCCTGTCGCGGGCATTGATGGAGTAAATGCGGCAAAGATAGATATGACAAGTTATTCGAGCGGAGATGCGAAATGGGTTTTTGATTCGATCAATGTCACGCCCGGGGATGTGTTTACATTCTCTGATTCGTTCATGTCTAACGTGCCAACTTACCTTACGGCTGAATATCAAATGAGTGACGGATCATTCACTTATGAAGACATCGCAAATCCGGCCGCTTCAGTTAATTGGACGACTACGACGGCTAGTTTGACTGTGCCGGCAAATGCGACAAAATTAACAGTCTTTCATCTCATCAATCAAGCCGGTACGCTTACGGTTGACAACTTTAAGCTTCAACCATCAATCCCCCCGCCTCCCCCGCCGATTGATCCGAATAACATGATCATGAATGCGGATTTGGCTGCGCAAGATCCATCCAATCCGTCTCTGCCGTGGTATTGGTCAAAAGACGGATGGGGCAATAACACCTCGTTATATACTTATCCCGTTGCAGGCTACAACGGAGGAATCGGTTTGGAGACAAAGATTACTCAATATTCAACCGGCGATGCCAAGTGGGTATTTGATTCGGTGGATGTCACGCCGGGCGAGAACTACAAATACAGTGATTACTACAAATCCAATGTTTCATCTTTTGTGACAGCTGAGTTTCAGATGGCCGACGGATCGTTGAGCTACGAAGATGTTGCAACTCCCGCGGCCGCCGCGGATTGGAGTCCTGTCAGCGTGACGATAAACGCGCCAATCGGTGCGCAAAAGATGACTGTCTTCCACTTGATCAATAAAGTCGGAACTTTGACCGCCAGCGCTTTTTCGCTACAGCATATCGCCGGTGCGGAGTTGAACGAGGGTATGGTCACGCTAAGTTTTGACGATGGCTACAAAAGCGTTTATGACAATGCAAGGCCGATTTTGAATGCGGCCGGAATAGATGTCACGCTGTACATTGTCAGTACATATCTTGACGGCTCGGATTCATTCTATATGACTGCCGCACAAATGCTGGAGCTGAATGCCGATGGTAACGAAATCGGTTCGCATACAAGAACGCATCCGTTCTTAAGTCAGGTTTCCGCGGCCAGACTTCAACGCGAAGTCGCAGATTCCAGGACTGAATTGCTGGCAATGGGCGCAACTCCTGTTACTACTTTTGCCTATCCGTACGGCGATTACACACAAGCCGTTGTGCAGGCTGTAAAAGACGCCGGTTATCTTGGCGCACGAAGTGTTGAGTCCGGTTATAACGACAAAGCGTCCGACAAGTTTCTGCTTATGGATCAGCATGTGACTTCCGATGTAACCGTCAATCAGGTAAAAGCTTGGATAGATCATGCCAAAGCACAAAAAAAGTGGTTAATACTTGAGATGCATCAACAGGATAACAGCGGGGAGTTGTATAGCAATACTCCGCAGACATTACAGGGCGTTGTCGACTACATCAATCAGACGGGCATAAAGCATGTCACGGTTGAACAGGGGCTGAATATACTTAACGCTCCTTAGAGTCCATCAAGTCCATAAAGTCCTTAATATTGTTATGTTAAAGCTTGCCATGCTGCAATCCACTGTGCTTGCTGCGGTGATGATAATTGCTCCGGTCGGCAGCGTGGCGATCGGGCCAGGCAGCTTGGTTAAGGGTAGCGGCTCGGCAGTTTACTATGTCGCGGACGATGACGAACGGCACGCATTTCCAAATCAAAGCGTATATTCAAGTTGGTATCAGACAAGTTCGCAATCAATTATCACATTGGATGATAACCCGCTGGCCGAACTGGCTTTGGGAGAAAATGTGACTTTTCGTCCCGGGTCGACATTAGTTAAGGTCGCGACAGATCCAAAAGTTTATGCAGTTTCACGTTATAGCGTCTTGCATTGGGTGATAACCGAAGGTTTAGCTGCAGCTTTGTACGGTCAAAGCTGGAATAAGAGAATCGTTGATGTGCCGGACGTGTTTTTTAACGATTACACTGTTGGCGCTCCAATCACCAAGGTTGCGGATTACGATATGCAAAAAGAACTCGCGGCGGCACGCACGCCGCAAGATAATGTGCAGTCAAACTCATCCGCGACGGACGGATGGCTGATGCCCAACCAAAAACGTAGGGCAGAACAGCTTACAACCGTCTTCGAAAACGGCGCGCCCGAGTTTGACTACGGATACGTTGAGAATCTGGATGACGGGCGCGGTTACACTGTGGGGCGCGTAGGTTTTACTACAGCCACGAGCGATGCCTATCTTGTTGTGGAGCGGTACGCCGAACTCGCGCCCCATAGTCCTTTAACTTCCTATCTTCCGCGACTTAAAGAATTGGCTGACAACGAAGATTCGTCGGTTGACGGTCTGTCCGGCTTTCCGCAAGCTTGGCTCGCTGCTGCTGAAGATCCGATTTTAAGAGCGGTTCAGGACGCGATAACCGATGAGCTGTATTACGTTCCTGCAATGCAAACATCCGATGATCTAGGTTTACAGTACGCGTTGAGCCGCGCAGTAATTTACGACACGATAATCCAACACGGCGGCGGCGACGGTCCGGACAGTTTGTCTGCAATTGTCGTTCGCACAAATCAAGCCGCCGGCGGGAATCCAAAATCAGGAATCGATGAAAAAAGTTGGCTGAATAACTTTTTGGCGACAAGACGAGAAGATTTGATCAACCCCAGCGATTCCTCCACAAAAGATGTCTGGGCAACATCAGCCGGACGCGTCGATGTTTTGCAATCAATTGCAGGTGCCGGAAATTATGATTTGAACGGTCCAATTGCAATCGTCTCGCAAGACTACAATGCGACTATAAACTGACTAAGGTAAAAATTCTTAATTCCAAAGACTATGTTTCGCCCCGTACACTTTGAAATTCATTGCACTGACATTGATCGTGCAGCCAAGTTTTACAAAGCTCTTTTCGGATGGAAGATAGAAAAGTGGAGCGAAGGAGATTATTGGATGGTTTCAACCGGTGAGAAAACAGAAGACGGCATCAACGGCGGCATGATGTTGCGGAGCGGCGCACCGCCAAAAGAAGGCTCGACGCCAAATGCTTTCGTCTGCACCTCGATGGTCCCCTCTCTGGACGAGTCCATGGCTGCGGTTGCCTTAAATGGCGGAAAGATTGCGCTTGATAAAATGGCGGTCAAGGGCATGGGTTGGGTGGCTTACGGTATAGACACCGAAGGCAACATCTTTGGCATGATGCAGGCGGATAAAGAGGCTGTTTAGCCTCTTTTGAGTATTAGTTAATGACAATCTTGCGGTTTTCTGTCATACTGGCGCCCATGTCTATAGTCTTGCAATTTCAGGATATATCCAAATCTTTCGGCAATCGAAGGCTTTTTGATGATGCTACCGTTTCCATCGCGGAAGGACAAAAGATCGGGTTGATCGGTGCAAACGGTTCGGGTAAAACAACGTTGATGCGCATGATTTTGGGGCAAGAAACTCTTGACGGAGGTTCAGTCAATCTTCATCCAAACACGCGCCTCGGTTATCTTGAGCAAAACGAAGTTTTTCCGCCGGACGAAACGGTCACTGACTATCTCGTAAGAGTTTCGGATCGCGAACCTTGGGAGTGCGCCAAGATGGCGGGAGCGTTTGAGATTAAAAAAGAAAAGTTGGAAGCAAAGTTTTTGAGTCTTTCCGGCGGTTACCAGATGCGCGTCCGCTTGGCCGGCATACTCGTCCGTCAACCCAATCTGTTGCTGCTCGATGAACCGACAAACTATCTTGATTTGCAGACCGTGCTTTTGCTGGAAGAAGTTCTCCGTACTTATCGCGGTGCTCTGCTGCTCATTTCGCATGACCGTGAATTTTTAAAAAATGTTTGCACACATACTTTGGAGTTGGACAACCAAAAACTCACTCTATTTCCCGGCAATGTAGAGGCTTATCTTGAGTTTAAAGAAGGACGCTTGGAAGAAGCCAGGCGTTACAATAAAAAGATAGAGGCGCAGCGTCGTCATTTGCAGGGGTTCGTTGACAAGTTTCGTGCAAAAGCCTCCAAGGCAACGCAGGCGCAATCCAAGATGAAGCAAATCGATAAATTGCAGACGATTGAGATTGCGCATTCGATGCGTACCGTGCGCATAAAGATAACCGCGCCGCCGCAGAAAAAAGCTGTGGCGCTTGAGTGCAAGGATTTGTCTGTCGGATATTCAGCGGACAAACCTGTGTTGGAGCACATAGATTTTGAGATAAATCGCGGCGAGCATTTGGCGGTGTTGGGTGAAAACGGACAAGGCAAGTCAACTTTCTTAAAAACCATCGCCGAGCAATTGCCACTGCTCTCCGGTTCTTTCAAGTGGGGCTACAACCTTCGCGTGGCTTATTATGCTCAGCATGTTCCGCTGATGCTGCCGACCATCGGATCTGCCGGCGATTACTTGGTTTCCGCATCTGGACGCGCTTTGCCGGAAGACCTTTTGCGCATGGCGAGTAATTTTTTGTTCACCAAAAATGATTTGGAAAAACCAATCTCCGTTCTTTCGGGCGGCGAGCGAGCGCGTCTTTGTCTTGCCGGCATCTGTCTCGGCAGATACGACGTTTTAGTTTTTGACGAACCGACCAATCATCTTGATTTTGATACGGTGGAAGCGTTGGGAGAAGCTCTGTCAGAATTCGAAGGTACGATTATTTTTGTCAGCCACAGCCGAACTTTTGTTTCGCAGATTGCAACTTCCATTTTGGAAATCAAAGACGGACGCGCAAAACGCTATCCTTATCCGTACGAGATTTACGTTTACGAATTAAAAACGCACGAAAAGTTTACTTTGGAGGAAGATGAAAAACCAATCGTGGAAGGCACGATCCCCTACATGCGAACCAAAGTCGATATTTTTGGCGACATTCAACAAACGAAAAACGGTCTAAAACGTCTTGAGCATGACATGGAGGCGTTGACCAAAGAAAAAAATTCCATCCTTCAATATTTTGTTGAACATCCGACTCCGCCCAATGTCCAAAAAGCCAAGCGTCTTAAAGAACTGGACGAACAAATTCTCGCTCGCGAATCGGATTGGATAAAATCTCAAGAAAGTTTGGAAACTCTCAAGAAAGAGATGAAGACCGCGGAGGCGAGTTGATCGTCAATCTAGTCCTCTTTTGTCATCCTTGCGCCATCCGGCCCCGAGCTCATGGCCGAGGGGCATGCGAGGATCCATCTCCTTCTTTAAACTTCAATTTCACTTCCTCAATCACCTCATCCCAATAACTGCTGTGTTGCGCGTATTTTTCTGTATGATTTTTTAAATCAGCCTACAGCTCGTCAATCTTGACATTTAACGGAAAATACGACTTACTATCAGGACGGTTCACAGCTTCCACTCAAGCCAAGAGGTGTCAAATGTCGCAGGTCGATCTATTCCACAGCAACGGCATCACGCAGATCGTGGTGCTTATTCAACAGAGCGCGCTTCGCAGTCGCGGCCAGTCGCACTCTCACGATACTGTCTTCTTTAAGATTGCCGCATTGGGTGAGAATGGCAAGGCGTTTCGCGGAAACTACGTCTACAAATACTGGGTAGGCGGCAAAGAAGAGCTTTCCGGCGGCGTGAGCGAGGTGATTTCCAATGAGGAACATGCTCGCCTGGTCGCGGAGCGCGGTACGATGGAATCGCCCAAGCCGTTCGACTCGAAAGCCACTCGCTTTTGCATCAGTTGCGGAGAACGGATGCGGAAGTACGAAAATCGAAACGGCACTGTCTGGAAGTGCTGCAACGGACATAGTCTGCGTTAGAGGTGCAAGATGTTGAATCGGCAAGGCTACCTATGTTTGTGCAGGACTTCGCATGATGGAGCGCTTGTTGCGTTCGGTCCCGGTGCTGTACCGCACACATGCGCGAATCTGCGCAGTAACGGCCTGCTCCTGTGGCAGGAAAAAAGGGATGCTGAACAAGGCGCGCGTTACATGCTGAGTTATGATCGTTTCAAGAGAATCACGGTTTGCCGTCTCTCTATGCAGCTGTCAGAAAACATGGGAGACGTCAAAACTCTGCAGAACTCCGGTTCGCTGATCGTCATTAGCGAAAGCAGGTGGATCGATGAACGGTCCCACGAGTTTTACGGACCGATTGTAGACGGACGTTCCAAGGCTCTGCCAATACCTGCGGCTTATGTTTTGGATAACGGACTGCGCGTCTTTAGCAGCTTTAAAGATGCGGACTACGTCGCCGGCGAACTTTGGCGCCAGGCCATGTCGCGCGTAATTTTGGCGGATGTCGTTGAATTCAAACCGCTCAGCGTCTTCCATGCCTATCTCGCTTTGCCTCCGTCTGCTAAGTAGACGGAGGCGTTTTATATCAAAGATTAGAATAGCTATTTCTACTTGACAAACTATTCTCCTACTTGTTGACGTGACTGTTCAATACTGCTATATTTTATTTACAAATGGGCTTAGGCCTCCGAGACCTCCGACGAAAGTTGGAGGTCGATTTTTATATGAGAAACTCAGCAATTCTTTTTTTGATATCGAGATATTCTTTTTCATCAACCATTCTGATCTTACGTATTAATCTTTTGGAACTGATCGTCCTTATCTGCGACAAAATTATGAAAGAATTTTCATTATCTTGTCGCAACTTAAAATAGTATCTGTTTTCCTTGCCCTGTCTTGTAAGCGGAACCATCCAAAAAAGATCCTTATTGAATTTTTTTATGACCAAAACAGGGCGTTCAAATACTTCATTTTTACCATCTTGTTCGTATCCGATGTTTGCGCCAAGACTGGCCCACCATATTTCTCTCTCGTAGAAGTAGAGTTTTGTTGGAGGTTCTTTTATGTGTAAACGGATTTTTATTTTAGTCCAGGCTATGAATTTATTGAGAGATTCAGCGATGTCCATAATTTACAGCCGCTCAAGTACTTTCTGCGCCAGATTTTTTTCCATGGTCAAATGTTTGGCCTGATCGTCATTACCGACTCCAAGTCCGATGTCGATTGTAAAGTAGACTCCGTGAGCGTTGTCCAAAACGCTTAAACCGCGTCCTATCCGCAAGCCGCTGCCGGCGTAATATGCGCCATCCCCTATCCCATCGACAGAATTCGCCCCGGCGATCATGGACAGGATTTGTTCATATTGGCTTTGTGCCGTTAAACCATTCGCTTGTTTTGATGCGGGTATATCGTCGTTGCTGATGATCGAAAGCTGAACAAAATACATGTCGTCTTTTGAACCGTAAAAACAGATTTTCTGCCCAACTGCATTTGCAGTCGTATCATGTTTGTCTTGAGTCAAAGTCTGATTTGGAAAATCCGCAGAAAAGTCAGCCAAAGTAATCAATTCGCAAGGATCGTAAGACTTTCCGGATCTTGATACGTCTACGGAAGAATTTTTTGAAATATTTTGGCTACTGCATCCTGCGCCCAAAGATGCCAGGATAAGCATGAGCATCAAAGTTTTTGAAAATTGTTTTTGCATAAATATATTTTACTTGATTGATGAAATTTTGCCAATAAAAAAGCGGCACTTGAGTGGGTGCCGACTAGGAAGCGAATTCAATGGCGACGATTTTACTGGACTCCATCGTCTGTCGTCTGCCGTTAATCTGTACATCGGCTACCAACGACCCGCCTACGTGGGCTGAGATGATGCGAACATCCGTGTACAGCACGCCAGTACCAACCTTGGCCATCTTGCGCAACCCATCCTGACCCGCAGATTCGAATCGGTAGATGGAATTTGCGGTCTTGATTTCAACCGCTTGCAGAAGCCTCTTGTCGAAAGCCTTGCGTTTCTTCTCAAGGGTAGCTCGTATATGAGCTACCTTCCGTATATACCTCTGCGCCACGGTCTTTGCCTCTCGCCATTTCTCGGGCCGCGGCAGGCGTTCGACGCGAATGATATGGTGGACGTAAACAAACTCTTCTCTTCCGTCGAGATACTCGAAGGAGTAATCTCGTCCTATGTCGATACCTCCGAGTCCCACCATATTCCAGACCATTTGCGGCAGGTGCGTGCAGGCAACGCCGGCTCCCGCGAGAGTTCCTTTCTGCGGACGCACAGGCGTACTTTTGTCGTTGCCGGCCAAGTTGACGTCGCAGTTCAGGAAACGGAAGACAGGAGTATGTTTTTCCTTCAGTTTCTGAAATCCGACGATCTGCACGCGAAGCGTCTTGGGTTCGCCCCACACGACATCGGTGGCAGTAATTTCTAGAATCTCGCCGAGCTGCATGTCGTCGTATTTCATCGAGTACTCAATGAGCTGATTGAGTTCTTTGCTAAGGTGCGGGTGGCTCATGTGATCCTCCGTGGTTGAGTGTCGGAAAAATTTTTGCATACCGCACTTGATTGGTCAACTCCCCTCTCCTCGTCTCTCCCTCGGGGGAGGTAACAAAAAAGCGGCACTCGAGTGAGTGCCGCGGGGTGGACAGTGAGCCTGTCCAGTGTTAGTCGATGTCATCGTAGTTGTCGTCGGCTACGACTTCAACGAGTTGTCTGGTTGTCCTGCACCACTCGTACGCGTTCTGGAACATGCGCATCCATGGAGATGCTTGCAGCACCTTCATGAACTCCGGCACGTAGTGCCATTGCCACATCCAGAAAGCGCGTTCTGGGTGAGGCATCATGGCGAGGTGCCTGCCCGACGGGTCGCATAGGGCAGTGATTCCGCCCGGTGAGCCGTTCGGGTTGAACGGATAGAGCTCGGTCGAATCGCCGATATCGTCGACGTAGACGATCGGCGTAAGCGATTGCTTGCGAGCTTCTTTCAGAATCTGCGGGTCCGGGCAAAAGAGTCTGCCTTCGCCGTGTGCGACGGGAATGCCAAGGATGGAACCCTCCATGCCTTTAAGCATCATCGCCCGACTGTTTACGATGCGCACCATCACCCAGCGCGACTCGAATCGGCCGGAGGCGTTGTGCACGAAACGCGGCTGCAGTCTGTCGCCGATATCACGCCAAGGCACGATGCCGAGAAGCGTCATTAGCTGACAACCGTTGCACACGCCGAGCGAGAAGGTGTCTTCGCGGGCAAAGAATCGAGCGAACATGTCGCGCAGTTTGGGATTGAAACGGATGACGCTGGCCCAACCTTTGGCGCTGTCGAGTGCATCGGCGTACGAGAATCCGCCGACAAAGGCGATGCCGCGGAAATCGTCGAGCATGTCCGGGTCGCCTTCAAGTAAATCGGTCATCGTCATGTCCCAGACTTCGAATCCCGCAAGATGGAAAGCCGCGGCCATCTCGCGATCGCCGTTGCTCCCCTCCTCGCGAACAATCGCGACTTTCGGATGGTAGTCCAAGTACTCATACGGCAGCGACTGAATCGGATTGTAAGTCAGGCGATACGCCGGAACCTGCAGGTGTGTTCGGCGCGTTTCGATCTGTGCCTGGGCACATTCGGGGTTCATCTGCCGCTTCTCGATCTCGTCGCTCGTCCTTTCCCACATGTCACGCAGTCGCGAAGTGGGAATGTCGAGCAGTACCTCACCGGAAGCGTCCTTGACGACCATTTTGCGCTCGTACGTCGTTCTGCCGATGACAGTGCAATGCAAACCATAACTTGTGATGGTGGACAAAAAGTTCTTGCTCTCCAAATCTCGCTCAAAGCACTCAATTACGATTCCGATTTCTTCGTTGAAGAGCCAGGCTACCGGGTCGTTGCCGTTGGCCCAAGCCCTGAGTTCGCACCCACATCCGGCGGACATGATCATCTCGGCGACTGTTGCCACCAACCCTCCGTCGCTGCGGTCGTGGCAGGCCTTGACCACGCCGTTTTTGATGAGCGTCTGTACGCTTTGGAAGGCTCTGATCAATAGCCTGGAACTTTCCACGTCAGGTGATTCATCGCCAAGCTGTCCAAGAGCCTGTGCCAGAGCTGATCCGCCGAGGCGCATCTTCTCATTCAGCTGGATGAGTACCAGTGCACTGTTCCCCGGGTACTTGATATCCGGAGTTGCAACGAGTGTCGCATCCGTCATCGTTGCGTAAAGCGAGACGACGATTTGCCCGGGTGCCTTAACCGTCTCGTCGTCGACTTTGGCAGCCATGGAAAGGCTGTCTTTGCCGCCGTCGATAGCGATTCCAATCTCGCACATGAAGTCAGACATTGTCTTGACCGCGTCGTACAAACCAGCGAACTCGCAGGGCTGCTTGGCCGCCCACATCTCGTTGGCCGAGCACTTAATCTTCCAAAGTCCCCCGTCAATGTATGCCGCAGCGATGTTGGTGACGGCTTCGGCGACAGCCATACGTGCGCCGGCCGCTCTGTTGATTAGCATCTTGATTGGTTGCTCGCCAATCGCAGTCGCCGCGCCGGGTGGCCTGGGAGAAAGCGTGTTGCCTGCAATGACCGCCACGTCGCAAACCGGCAACTGGAACGGTCCGCAACATTGCTGTTGTGCCACCAGTCCTGTCACACTTCTGTCGACCTTGTGGACCAAGAAGCCTTTGGAACCGACGGATAGTTGACTGAAAGTCAGCTCCGTAAGCTCCAGCAGGGTCATTTCTGGAATGCGCAACGGTTCGAGTTTGTAGTCAAACCGCGCTGACTCAAACGTCTTCTGCGGAAGCCTGCCCAGGATCTTGGCCAGCTCCAGATTGACCGGATCGCTGTCATCCTGAGCGTCATGAAGAACGATTTTGCCGTCATCGGTGATCGTGCCCAGCACTTCGCAGTTGACTCGCTCTCTGCGGCAGATCGCCTGGAACAGCTCAAGATTCTCCGGGCGGATGAGCAGACCGTTGCGTTCCTGGTACTCGGCCAGCCAAAGTTCTGCCACGGAAAGTGTTTTGTCTCCGCTGACGATGTTGCGGATCTCGATTCTTCCGCCTGCAGGATTGACCAACTCGGTCAACACGTTGCACGGCCCGCCAGCGCCTTGATCGTGGATGCTCTCGATGGGATTGCTTACTCCCATCTCGATGCAAGCGCGAATGACGCGATCTCCTTTTCGTCCCATCTCGGCATCACCGCGTTGCACCGCGTTAAAGTCTAATTCGACATTGTTCGCACCCTGAATCATGGACGAGGCAGAACCTCCGCCCATGCCGATTCTGTAGGCCGGCCCGCCGATCTGAACGATCAGCATGCCTACGTCCGCTCCGTGTTTGGAGCAATGCATCTGCAGGATCAAGCCGATGCCTCCGGTAAAGAGGATGGGCTTAAGCCAGGCGCGTCGTTCCTTTCTGTCATAAACGCGAAGGTCAAAGTTACGGCAAAAGCCCGTGATCACAGGTTCGCCGAATTTGTTACCATAGTCCGAGGCGCCGTTGCTACCCTGGATCAGAATGTCGAGCGGTGAGGCCAGTGTCACGGGATAGACGAACGAGTCGTCGGTGCCCGGGATTGTGTAGTCGCCGAAGTTCAGGCCTGCCACGCAATACCCTGTCGTCGCGGCAACAACCAGCCCTCCGCGGCCTGTTGCTTGTACGTCGCGAATGCGGCCTCCTGTTCCTGTCTCTGCACCCGGGAAGGGTGCAATGCCGGTTGGGAAGTTGTGTGTCTCCGCAGTGAATAGGATGCAGTAATTCCCCTCGTACGCAGTGAATGCGCACATCGTGCCCGGCTTGCTCGGTATCAGAACCGTCTGCTCCCAGCCTTCGATGGCACTGGAGTTGTCGGAGAAGGCAATCATGGATCCGTCGGAATGCTCCTTGAGTGGAGCCTTGACCAACTGGAACAGAGTGTGCGGCATCTCTTCGCCATCGATTCCTGATTTTGGCGTTAAAGACCCAGTGTCTGCAGTGCTCGGAGTTTGCAACTCCAGCCTGCATCACCTCGACGTTGGTCGGGTTTCTGCCCATGCCGTTTACGAACAGGTTGTAGCAGTAGTCGATGTCAGTCGCGTCCATGGCCAGACCCATCTCGCGGTTGAACTCGCGCAGCGCGTCCGGTCCCCTTTCGAGCAATGGGATTGTGAAGACCTTGGCCGGTTCCTTGTCCTCGTCAAAACTCTTGAGAGTAACCGGATAGACCATCTCTGTCATGCGGTCGTGAGCCGGAACGTCGTTGCTGACCATTACCCGCGATCGCTCAAGACGAGTCACGGAATGCAGACCGATTGCGTGGCAGATGGAGGTGGCGTTGGTCGAGAAGGGCGTGGCGAAGTTCAGCCTGGGGCCGACTTCGCGTACTCTTCCCTTGTTCGCGAGCCAGCTGTCAGCCCGCAGTCTGTCCTGCTCGTACGTCTCGGCTAGTAGCCAACGCAGAGTTGCATACTCCGCGTCGCTCATTGGCTTGTTGCATTCAACGTAGAAACAGGTTTCGGTCGTCTCACTCGTCTTCCGATACAGGCGGTACAGCACGTTGTCTTTCATGACAAACCTCCCTGATTACGCGGCTGTTACCGCGCAGTGTCTCAAAATGTCAAAGTGTCGACACGTCTAAAAATAGCCGCATCACGGCAAAAGAGTATGTTTTTAAACAGTAAAAGTCAAACTTTAATGGTTACTTCAAATCAAACAAATCTTTGATTTCGGTTTTAAGCGCTCTTGCGACGCTGTGCGCCAAAACCAGAGAAGGATTATATTTTCCCTGTTCCAAAAAGACGATTGTTTCGCGGCGCACGCCGGCTTTTTGTGCCAATTCGTCCTGCGTGATGCCGAGTTTAAGCCGCTGTGCTTTAATCTTATTTTTCATATCAAACAGCATCCTGCTTGCGTTCAATATATTTGAACGTCACGGCATAGATGATCAAAACAGTGCAGGCGGAATAGGCCAATACGTTTGCAATGATGATGTAGGCCGGGTTGTACTGTTTTATGGCGTAAAGCGTAAATATTACCACGAGCGCGGCCCAACAATAGATGTACATGGTCCATCTGGCAGCCTTGCCGCCGATTGCGTAGTCGCGCTCGTCAGCAATTATTTCTTTGACTTTCCCGCGCATATAAAGGATCAAAAGCGCATCTAGAGCAACTGCAATAATCGGAACCAGATAGTTATCAAGCGTGATGGATGCGCCGACAATCATTGCGAGTACAAAAACGCTTACGCTTTTAAAGATTTGGAATTGTTTTAACAGCATATTTCAAAAAGTTAGAAATAATTAACTATATTCCTATGTTAACTATTTCTAACACGGTTGTCAAGGGTCAAAAATTATTCAAATATCCCGCTCTTCTTGAGATGCTTTGGGAGCTCAAAGATAAAATAGGCCAGCGCAACAAGGTCGATGACCAGGGCGAAGTAAGTAAACCACGAAAAACTCAGCATGCTGTGGTACGCGCCGTACAGCGCGATTAATGAAAAAAAGATGATTCCCAGCTCTCTGACGAACTTATATCGCAGCCAGATTGCTGCAGCCAAAATCATTTTAACCAGTCCCAGCGCGAATACAATTGACCCTGCCGCTGCGGTTGATTGTGTTACATGAAAATGCGAGATTATCCAATTCGCCAATAGATCTTGCGGATCTTCCATCAACTCATTGGTAACCAATCTGTAGGAATAAAAAATAAAAATACCTAAAAGTGTTTCCAAAAATCCCCAGATGGCTTTATAGAAGACGATCAAAACCAAACCCAATGGGCGATCAAAATAATGCTTGCCGGAGTCTTTTTTGTTTGCAGTAAGCTTGTCGGACATACTTGCAGGTTACCATGAAAATTGGAATAAAGAAAAAACAAAATCCCCGTCTTGCGACGAGGACTTGTCGATTGTTTTCACTTAGGCGCGCTGTACGTTGATGGCGCGAGGACCTTTGTCGGATTGCTCCTTCTCAAAGGTCACGGCATCTCCGGGTTGGAGTTCTTGGAAGCTAACTCCGACGAGCGATGTGCTGTGGAAAAACAAGTCTTTGTCTTGACCTTCCTCGGAAATGAAACCGAAGTTCTTGTCAGTCAAGGTTTTGATTGTTCCCTGCATAATTTTGTGCTTATGATGAATTAACGGCAAATAACGGCTATTTGCGTAAATTCGACTACTTCTTACGCCAAGGCTCTTTTTGCTTTCAATAGGTTACACTGTATCCGGAAATATGCCAATAGGGAGCCAAATTAGGCTTTGGCTGCCTTAACTTTTTTAGCGGCTTTCTTCTTTTTGTCAATCGATTTCTTTTCGACGATTTCCTCAATGATTTCCATGCCATCTATTTCCTTTTCGTCTTTGGAGACGTCTGTCGGAAGGACGGCTGAGAGGGCTTTTAAGATATTGTCGAGCTTTGTGTTTGCAACTTTGATCTGCTCTTTGAGATACAGGATTTCCTTGCTGTCTTGAGAGTTGCTGCCTCCGCCGTAAGATTGTTTCGGAGCGTCGCTGTTAAATGACGGTCTGCGTTCGCCGGCTCCTTCAAAACGACGCGGGCTAGGATTCTCATCCCTGCGGAAACAGTCGTTACAAAAAACCGGTTTGCTGCCGTTCGGTTTGAAAGGCACTTCGCACGAATTACCGCATTCGCTGCATGTTGCACGGAACATTGCAGGTCTGCCACCGTCTCGGCCGCCTGAGCCGCGGTCCCAAGGACCTCTGCTGCCTCCACCGCCGCCTTGTCTGCCGCCAAAACCTCCCCCACGATTAGAATTGAACATATTTCGCTGTGTTGACTCGTTATTAGTAAGAACTCAAGTTAAAGGTTAAAGCTCTTTAGAGTTGACGAATCATAGCCTGTTTTACGAAATAAAGCAAGGGGTTGAGATGTTGCCGATCAAAATAAAAAAAACAGTCCCCCGAAATAGAGGGGCTGTTTTTAACCCGGACTGGGTTATTGCAGTAGTCCTGTCATGTGCAAGAGATACAGGAAGAAACCGGTTGAGACAATAAATATTGCCCAGCCAAGGCTTAATCCGACAGGAGAGCCCCACTCATCCCATTTCCGTCTTGGATATTTTCGCTCCAGCCAATATCTCTCATCCGCAGTAAGAGAAAGCTTGTCGCGATCTTCTTTTTGATCCATACGAGTAGAATTTAAATATTGAATTATGCCATCCATTCGACCTTTATGTTTTGGATGACTGGGGCCCTTGATTTTTTAAGAAATCGGACTCTTTATGATGCATCCCAAGGGCAGAGCAAAGAGATGATTCCAATTATGTTTTACTTATAACATCTTAGCGGTTAAAAACCAAGACCTTTCGAAAGTAGGATGATAAATAAAAATCAACCATCTGAAAAGTAAAAATAAAAAAACCTCGCGAGCAATCAATGCGAGGCCAAGAGCGGCTGTTTTTTTCGGCGTGTCAGGAGCCTTCAGGAGATTCGACCATCCAGCCAGTCCGCGTAGAGCCTATCGCGCTCAAACATCAATCCTACGATGTAACTGACCTGTTCGGGGTTGAAATACCCCGACCCGGACGCCGCGTGTCCGGCATCGCGGATTTCGGAATTTATGCGACGTGTGATGCCGCGTATCTCATGTGGACGATGCTGACCGGCTGCAAGCCGGCAGGCCCGCTCGACAAGTTCGTCCGTCAAGATCTTGATGCCGCGCGTATGCGGGCAGCCCGCCGTGATCTGCTCAAACGTCCGCGAGAGCTGCGGCGGAGCATTCAACAGTCCAAAGGCGAAGAGACGAATGGTAAGGCACCCGTAGTGACATTCCCATCCCCACAAGAGCTGGATCAACTTTTCTGAATCACTGCATTGCCTGCATGCGCGCACACCATGTTGGTCCTTGAGCACGAGCTCGATGATCTCAGAATCGCCGCGTACTTTGATGGTGAATTTCGGTTGTCCTGACATTGGATCCCTCCGGGGAAAGAGTGCGTTATATTAATCATGATTTGACGGTCGCGTCAATAACCCCAGAGTCTTTTTATTTTGATGACAAAAAAATCACGTCACCAAATGGTGACGTGATTTTTTGGACACTGATTGCAAATCGGCCGAGCCGTAATGCAAAATTTTAAGAGCTTGGGACGATTTGCTTAATTTTTGAAAAGTTAAGCAAATGTTAAGCGAGCTCATTATATCTTCCGGCTGTCGTATGCCCAGTGTAGTACGGCTTGCCTTTGCGTCGGCCGGCAGGTTAAATCTTTCGGCCGGCAATTCTTTTTGATTTGCGATATGTGCCGACGAATGGCTTTCCAGCGTTTGATCTGCCTCTCGTCTTCGCCTTGAAGCCGCCTGCCCATGTAGTAGCGGCAATACCACTGGAACCAGCCGCGCGGATCGTGCTCTTCGTTGATCCAGCCTTTTTCCAGCCAAACTTTGAGCGGCTGGCTGGCATGCTTATGGAAAAAATTGAGCGTGTCGTCGTGATGTTCGGGCGCAAGCTTGGCACGCGTAAACCAATCTTTTGGAAATTCCTTTTTGCAGTCGGTCATGTACTTGCCGCCAAAAACACCGAGCGCGAGCATTTGCTTTGGTGTAAGCTCCGGCTTAAAGTCAGGATGAAAATTCCGTCCCACCGGTTCGGTAAGTTGGTATTTGTAACCTTTTTGGAATTTATCATTAACTTTGACCGTCTTTTTTCTCATAAATATTTGTTATCGGCTTACAGGATACACGACCAAGAGGAGCAGTCCGATTGAATCAATCCGTAGCGCTGTCATGCCAAATTTATTTTGTAATTTAGTTTTTGAAGTTATGATCTATAAGATTTAATTCAAAATCCAAATTGAATAATTAAGGTACCCGGCAAAGCTTACCCAAAGAATATATGGCACCAAGAGCCAGGCGGCCGGACGAAAGATTTTATAAAAGGTAATGATCGTGGCGAGAATGGTTAGCCAAAGAAAGACGATTTCAATCATGGCTCCGCCAGGTGAATGCAGGCCAAAGAATATGATTGACCAAAAAATATTCAAAATAAGTTGGGCGATGAAGAAGCTGAGTGCGATTTTTACGCTCTTGCGATTCAAGCCCTTGTTCCAGATTAGGTACGCAGCAACGCCCATGAGGAAGTACAATGTTGTCCAGACTGGACCGAATATCCAGTTTGGTGGAGAAAAGTCAGGCTTGATTAGACCGGAATACCAACCACCTATGGATGACGTTGTAAATACTGCTCCAATCACACCTGCTAGTTCGCAGATAAGAATCGTGGAAATCAGCTTGGCGAGATTAGAGAACTTCATGCATGTATTATAGCATCAAAAAACCACCATGTTTATGGTGATCTTTTTGTCTGGCTCCGGGGGTGGGGTTCGAACCCACGACCAATTGATTAACAGTCAACTGCTCTACCGCTGAGCTACCCCGGAATACTATGAAACGAATATCGAATGTCGAATATCCGCTACGCTGGATATCGAATACCGATCGTCAGAGCGTGGATAATATAACCAAAATTCGTTTGTTTGGCAAGAGGCCGCAAGTAGCTGTTTTTACAAAAGAAAAAGCGACGTTTTAGTTACGTCGCAGCAGATTGGCACCAGTAAGCAGGAATGGACGGATGTGGCAGGTTTGCTCTTTCGAGCGTTTGGAGGGGCATCGAGATGCAGGCTGCATGAACGACGATAGCCGCCACTGTCCTTGCGATGATGGTACATCGCGTAATCGATCTGGGGCAAGAGCCCACTGTCTGGGATGAGCTAATTGCGTCAGGTTACCGTGTTAAGGTTGTGCAAGACGCTCACCCGTCCGAGGTAGTTCGATCGACGTTGCTTAAAGGTGCGCCTATATGATAGCACTCTTAAATTGCCTGTCAAGATTACAAAAGAAAAAGCGACGTTTGAGTAACGTCGCGGAGTAGTGCACCTTGCAGACATGGTATTGGGTGGGATGGATGATTCCAGTTACTCGGCTCGCAGAGGAAAGTTCCCTGCCGGCTTTTTACATTATCCGCTACGTTCCACGGATAACACCTACCCATCAGGATACGCGACGCGAAATGTTTCGCTTGCAGCTAGGACGCTATGCCGATAGCCACTACCACGCTCCCCAGACCATTCGGTTCTTACCGTACCGTTGATGCAAACCACCTGTTGGACGCGCGTCCTTCCTTTTGCATGAGCTCGCTTTTTTTGGTTTCCCGCAAGGGTACCTTATTTACGAACTCCGTATGTGGTGGTGGATTTCTGCCGTAGCAGCGCATCAAAGCGTCTTAGTCTCGGCATAGAGTTTTTGCTCCATACGCATCAGGTGATTCGGCGCGCACTCCGTCTGTTGGGACTCTTGGCGCGCTTAGCCCTTTTGCTGACGCCGGACTTTTACAAGGTGCCGATATATGATAGCACACCAAAAAACCCGGTCAAGCCGGATTTTAGCGTCCTCAGAGCGTACTGAAACATCCTAATGCGTCCCGAAGCGCAGTTGCTCTAGACGTTTAAGGACGCTTGCAGGAAGTTCCAAGGACGCTCTGAGGACGCCGTTTTCTTAGTAATCCGCCAACCTCTTTATCAGCGGGTGCTGCTGTATCTTTTCGAGCGCTTTTGATTCAATCTGGCGGATGCGCTCGCGCGTGACGTCAAATTCTTTGCCGACTTCTTCGAGCGTGTGGCTTACGCCGTCTACGAGGCCAAAACGCATTTCGAGAATTTTTTGTTCGCGCGGTGAAAGATCTTTGATGATTTCTTTGACGTAATCTTTAAGCAACTGAAGTCCGGCAGCTCTGTCGGGTGTGACGTTTTTGATGTCTTCGATAAAATCTTCGAGCGTCGAATCTTCATCATCTTCGCCGACAGATGTTTCGAGCGAAACAGTGTCTTGAGAAATCTTGATGATGTGGCGGACTTTGTCGACTTCCTCGCCCATTTCTGCGGCAATTTCTTCCGGCAGCGGTTCGCGTCCAAGATCTTGAATCAATTGGCGTTCGATCTGCTGGAATTTGTTGATCGTCTCGACCATGTGAACCGGAATACGAATGGTTCTGCTTTGGTCGGCCAAGGCGCGAGTGATGGCTTGTCTGATCCACCATGTTGCATAAGTCGAAAATTTATAACCTTTGCGATATTCAAACTTTTTAACCGCGCGAAACAAACCGATGTTGCCTTCCTGAATTAAATCCAGCAACGCTAAAGACTTGCCCATGAATTTTTTGGCAATTGAAACAACAAGGCGCAGGTTCGCCTCGATTAATTTTTTCTCGGCTTCTTTATCTCCTTTTTCTTTGCGCTTGGCGAGCGAAATTTCTTCTTCAGCTTTAAGCAGCGGGATTTTGCCGATTTCACGCAAGTAGATTTGGATGTGATCTGCAGTCAAATCAAACGGGTCGACTTTAACGCCGAGCTCGGGTATGGCGCTGTTCATCGACGTCATAATCGTTTGACGTTCTGATTTGCGTCCCAAAATCCCCTCTTTCATTTCCACGACGGATATTCCGGCTGCATCAAGCCTGTCGATGAAGGCCTCGTATGTTGGAATATAATCTTCGATATCCGGAAAAGCATAAAGAATTTCCGTCTCGGTCATAAAACTTCTGGTGCGGGCTTTATCAAACAATTTATCCAAATCCTCCGTAGAAGGCGGCTGGACTTTTATGTAAGGTACTTTTGGCTGCGCCTGAGCTTTTATTACCGGCTTTGCAGACTTTGTTGTCTTTGTCGGTTTATGAGAAGAGACGGGCTTGGCTTTTTTTGCAACAGCATGCTTTTTAGGCGCAACTTTCTTTGCCTTGGAAACCGGCTTTGCGTGAGTTTTATGGTACGCCGTGTTGGAAGATCTTTTTTTGCGAGATGTATGTGGCATAAAAACTTATGGCGACTCCGGGATCGTGAGTCTTTCGACCAACGGAAACGGAGGCTTACCTCAAGTCCATAAAGTCCTTAAAGTCTTATATATGGATGAGGATTTTTATTTAAGTTGCTTGAATTGCTCGAGCAGGGCGTTGATTCGCTCGGTGTCGCCGAGCCGCTCCGCTGTACGCATCTCTTGTTCCAACTGCTGTCTTCGTCCGTTAAGCGATAGCTCGTGGAGGCGAATCTCCGTGGCCGTCAGCTCACTTTTTAAGGCATCAGCTGTTTGGTCTGTAAATTCACGATCGGCAAAGATGACCAAATAATCCACCAATCGTTTAGTTTCCTCGTTATCTAAGGAATATAGAGCTTTGAAATCGGGCGGATTATTTTCTTCCGCCGTTTGGTTTTGATGGCGCGAATTATAGCTTTGAACCAAAGATTTGTAAAGTTCCGCATGCGGGGTTTGCGACCAGTCAATGTCAATCTCATGAAACAGGCTTGGATCTTTCAAGACGATGGACAGCCATCGGGCCTCTAGCTCGTTTACTGTGCTGGGGCGCGAATCTCGAATGTCCGCTTCGCTGTTTGTCCGCTTCGCTGTTTGTCCGCTTCGCTGAATGTTGAACTTGGTTTCGAAATTTGCGTTTCGGGTTTCGCGTTGCGCGTTTTGAGAAAGTGTCTGCCGCAACGCTTCCGGAGAGACGTCCAGATCTTTTGCCAGTTTGGAAACCCACGCATCGCGTTCTACAGGATGGGAAATGTGCTTACATTCATTTAATACGAATTGTGCGATTTGTTTTTTTCCTTCCGGAGTAGACGATGGAAATTGCATAAAAGCCTGCTGATAGACCCAATCCATGATCGGTTTGGCGGTGCGCACAGCTTCCTTCCAAAGTTGGACGTCTTTTCTGATCAATTCATCCGGATCTTTGGCAAGGCTTTGGTCGAAACGGATGACGTGAATGGAAAAATCCATTTGTCTTGCAAGATCCAAACCGCGCAAAGTTGCGTTTAATCCCGCAGGATCCATGTCAAAAGCGATTGCGATGTTGTTGGAATATCGTTTAATCAACGTCAGTTGCTCTTGAGTCAATGCGGTGCCGGAAGAAGCGACGACGTTGGTGACGCCGAATTGATGCGATGTAAGCGCGTCCATGTTGCCTTCAACTATGATTGCGAGATCATCGCGTTTAATGTCCCCTTTTGCTTTGTCGAGTCCGTAAAGCACGGCGCTTTTTTTATACAGTGTTGTTTCCGGCGTGTTTACGTATTTGGCTACTTTTTCCGCCGATAAAATTCGTCCTGTAAAACCGACTATATGTCCCATTGCTTCGCAGATCGGGAACATCAGCCTCTCGCGAAAACGAAAATAAATTCCTTGACCTCTTTCGCTTGGAGATGCAACCCCGGCCTGTATCAGTTCCTGCGCGGTGAAACCTTTTTCGTAAAGTTTTTTTTCAAATTTTGACCAGTCTTTCGGTGCATATCCCAACCTCCAAAGGTCTGCCGTTAAATCGTCTATGCCGCGTTTTTTAACATATTCGCGCGCCGATGCAGCCTCCGGATCGTTAATCAAGTACTGTTGCATAAGTTTCGCGACAACGTCATTCACTTCTTGCAGGCATTTTTTCAGTCCCTGCGTTTCCGGATTGTAGCTCGGCAGTTGTACGCCGGCTTTTTGCGCCAAGTGCTCCAGCGCTTCCATAAACTCCATGCCTTCTATCTGTTGAACGAAAGAAATCATGTCACCTCCAATGTTGCAGCCAAAACAATGCCAGGATTGCCGTGGTCGGTTAACGTAAAAACTTGGAGTTTTTTCCTGGTGAAACGGGCAGTTAGCCTTAAAACTGCCGCTGCCCGCGGGCTTGAGCTGCAAGTATTCGCCTACAACATCTGCTATGTCCAGGCGCGATTTTATCTCATCGGCAGCTTCCATAGTTCGACTTCGCTCACTACGTTACAGCGGTAGCTGACAACTTACAACTTATAACTTGCAACTGACAACTAACAACTAACAAGAGCAACTAAGAAACTAAGCAACTCTTGTAAGTTGTAAGTTGTCAGTTCCGAGTCCTTCCATGTCTTGGCGGACGTTTGATACTTGGGCTAGCCTTACCCCCGTCGTCCATGGTTTTTAACGGTGATTTCTTTTGCCTTTTTCCGAGTTCTTGTTTAATGACAACAATCTCATCGCGAAGAATTGTAGCAAGTTCAAAATCCAACTCCAATGCCGCAGACTTCATTTCCGCTTCTTTTTGCTTTATTACTTCTTCCAGCTTACGAGTTTCGGCGGAAAGTTCGAGCTTTAAAATTTCTTTAATATCTTTATCCTGAGCAAAACCCAGCGATCCGCGTAAATCTACGATTGCTTTACGAATTGTTTTGGGAGTGATGCCATGTTCTTGGTTATAAGCGACTTGTTTTTTACGACGCCTGTCGGTTTCTGCGATAGCGCGCTTCATGCTGCCTGTAACATGGTCGGCGTAAAGAATGACTTGACCTTGAACGTTGCGAGCGGCACGTCCGATTGTTTGTATGAGCGAAGTGTCGGAGCGCAAAAACCCTTCTTTGTCGGCGTCTAAAATACAGACAAGTGAGACTTCCGGAAGATCAAGTCCCTCGCGCAATAAGTTGACGCCAACCAACGCGTCATATTTGCCGCGTCTAAAGTCTGACAGAATTTCGAGTCTTTCGACTGTTTTTATATCTGAATGCAAGTAGCAGGCTTTGATTTTCTTTTCTTTCAAGTACTCCGTAAGATCTTCCGCCATTTTTTTTGTCAGCGTTGTGACAAGAGTTCGATTACCGTCCGCCGTTGCCTTGATGATACTTGCAATACAGTCATCGATTTGATTCATCCCCCCTCCGTCATCTCGAGCGAAGTTTGACGGAGTCGAGAGATCTGGCTCGTGCTTAGAACTTTCTTGTTTGGATTGCGTTATGGGTCGAATAATAACTTCAGGGTCTATCAAGCCAGTGGGACGGATTATCTGCTCAACGACGCTTGCCGAGTGCTTAAACTCAAAAGGACCGGGCGTTGCGGAAACAAAAACCGCTTGTTTGACTTTATCTTCAAATTCTTTGAAAGTCAGAGGTCGATTATCTTTGGCGGAAGGAAGTCTAAATCCATGTTCAACCAAAGTGTCTTTGCGAGATTTGTCGCCTTCATACATACCGCCTATTTGCGGGATTGTGACATGCGATTCATCGATCATCAGCAAAAAGTCTTTTGGAAAATAAGAAAATAGAGTGTCCGGCGGATCGCCCGGCGCGCGGCCTGACAAATGGCGAGAGTAATTTTCTATTCCATTGCAATAACCCAAGTTTTCGATCATCTCCAAATCAAAATTAGTTCGTCTCTCCAAACGTTCGGCCTCCAACAACTTTCCGTTCTTTTCAAATAGTTCAAGTCTTTCTTTTAGTTCCGTGCGAATCGTCTTAATTGCTTTTTCGCGTTCCGGGCCTGGCGTAATAAAATGTTTGGCCGGAAAAACCCACAATTCTTGCGGTTCCGAAAGAGTTTTTCGAGTAACCGGATCGATCCGTAAAATTCTTTCGACGTGCCCGCCGGCAGTTTCAATGCGAAATATTTTTTCCTCATTAGCCGGCATGATTTCCAAAACTTGGCCCGTGAGTCTAAAAGATCCGCGTTCCAAATCCGCGTTGGTGCGGGTAAATTGCATATCGACCAAGCGCGACACGATCTCTTCGCGTTTAATGTCGTTCCCCGTCTCGATGTGCAGTGTCGTCAGTGCGTAAGCCTCGGGCGCGCCCAAACCGTAAATACACGAAACGGATGCGCAAATGATTACGTCTTTTCTGGTCAGCAGAGCTTGCGTAGCGCTGTGGCGCAAACGGTCTATCTCTTCATTTATTTGAGCCTCTTTTTCGATGTAGGTGTCACTTTTTGCGATGTAAGCTTCCGGCTGATAATAATCGTAATAAGAAACAAAATATTCTACGGCGTTATCTGGAAAAAATTCTCGAAATTCATTGCAAAGCTGCGCAGCCAGAGTTTTGTTATGCGCAATGACCAGAGTCGGTTTCTTAACATTTTGAATGACATGCGCCATTGTGTAGGTTTTGCCGGTTCCGGTCGCCCCGAGCAAAGTCAAAAACTTATCGCCTTTTGCAAGGTGTTCGGTAAGTTGCTTTATCGCCTCCGGCTGATCTCCAGCCGGTCTATATGGCTGTTTTAATTCGAATTCACTCATTATTAGGACTTTAAGGACTCTTCGGTTCGTAAGTTACGACCATCTGCCGCCTTGAATACTCCTGTCCGTTTACGACAACTTCGGTTTCTATAATATTCGGTCCAGGTTTAAGCGTTAACTGTATCAAATAGTTTCCGGATTCGGACAACTGCATTGCAGCGCCGTTTAGCTTGAAAGAAAGCTCGGGCCATTTTTTTATTGCTTCTTTATAATCGTAGACTTGTCCCATCAACGTCAAATCAGTGCTTGTAACCGTGCCGCCATGTTTAATCAGTTGCGTGCCATGATATGCAAAGACATTGTATTGCATCCCCTTTTCCGTTAACGGCGGCGGTGTTTGCAGCGGTTCTTGAGAAGGTAGTTTAATGTCCGTTTTTTTTACCACAATCACCAGTACAACTGCAACAAAAAGCAGTACTATGGCCGTACCTTGCCAACGAATTATTTTAAGAAGTGCGATTAAACGTCCGTCCGGCGCCGTACGTCTCGACTTAGGCGCTGGAGTTGTGGGTTGTTTGGAAAGGGGCATATATATCGACTATTTTTGTATTTTTTGTTAGACTCGGTTCTTGTGAGCTGGATTGATGCCGACCGGCCATTGATTGGCCTTTCTCCCATGGCGGATTTTATTGATTCGCCTTTTTGTCGTTTGGTGCGCGAATGCGGCGGAGATGCGGTTATTTTTCGTGAAATGCTCGCCGCAGAAGCGTTGGTCAGAGGTAATAAGAAGACTCTTAAAGCCTTGGATTTTGAGCAAATTGAACGCCCTTTGGTGCAGCAACTTTTCGGTTCGGACCCCGGATCCATGGCGCGCGCAGCCGGCCTTGTGGAAGAAACCGTCAAGCCGGACGGTATAGACGTCAATATGGGCTGTCCGGTATACAAAGCAGTTTCCAATTTTAATGGAGCTTCGCTGATGCGCGAACCTGATAAAGCTGCGGAGATTGTCCGTGCGGTAAAAGGTGCTATTAGAATACCACTTAGCGTTAAAACGCGTCTAGGCTGGAGTAGTCCGCAGGAGGTTGTTGAATTCTCTAAAGTGCTGGAAGCTGCCGGTGCGGACGCGATCGAAATACATGCCAGAACAAAAGAGCAAGGATATTCGGGCAGGGCAGATTGGGAAGCTGTCGCCATGGTTGTTGATGCGATAAAAATTCCGGTCTTGGTCAATGGCGACATAATCGACCCGGAGACAGCTAAGACGGCTTTGAGTGCATCCGGTGCCCAGGGTTTATTGATAGGACGTGGCGCTTTGGGCAATCCTTGGATATTTAAACGCGTGCAAACCGTGTTGCGCGGCGAGAAGGATCCCGGAGAGCCGAGTTTAGAAGATCGCATGTCCGGATTGAGGATGCACGCGGAACTGCAGATTGAACATTACGGTGAAAATGGATTGATAAAACTCAGAAAACATTTTCCTTGGTATTTTAAAAATATTCCAAATTTTCGCAAATACCGCGCTCAAGCGGTTAGAGTTTCTACACTGAAAGAGCTGGATGCGCTTATTTTCGTCATCCTCGGGCGGTGAAATCAAGACGAAAGCTACTTCAAATTATCTGTTTGTATCGCCTCTGGCAAAAATCCCATCGGGTCTACCGGTATGCCGTCTTGGCGAACTTCAAAGTGAAGATGCGGACCGGTAGAAAGACCGGCTCCCTGCATACCGGGCATTCCGCCCGTAAATCCTATCACGTCCCCTCTTTCGACATAGGTGCCGGCTTTAACTTTAAATCTTGTGAGATGCGCATAAACCGTAGCCAGGTTACCCGGATGCACGATCATGATGTAGTTACCGTATGATTGACCGGTTTTTGTCCAGGCTACGTATCCTCCGGCGGCCGCTTTGATCGGAGTGCCCACGTCCGCCCTCAAATCTATGCCCGGATGCTGAAATAGGTATTTGAAAGGATATGTCGGGTCGTGAAAATAAACGGTTATTTTGCGTACCGGCACCGGCCAAAGCAAAAGCGTTTGTCCGCTGGCCAGGGCTCTGTCTATTGCATCCAGCTTATCTTTTAAGGATTTTTCAATGTCTGCGATTTCATCAGTCGTGGCCTCGTTTTGCTGGCGCAATTCGTTGACAACGCGATCAAACTCCGCCTGCTTGTTCTGCGTTTCCGCGAGCAGCGAGATTTTAGAATTTTTTTCCATCTCTACTCGCAGAGCTTCTTCTTTAATTCGATTTTTACGTTCTTCCAATTGCTCCAGTTTGTCTTGACGGCTTGTTTTATCTGCTTCCAATACGACTTTATCGTTTTTTACTCCTTCCAATGTTTGACCCAAATCGCCTTGCAGGCTTTTCAGCTCTTCAATTCTATCAAAATACGAAGAAAGCGAAGGTTTGCTTAAAAAAACTTGCAACGTATCAATATCATCGGCCTGCCTTATTTTATTAACCAAGTCCGCTATCATGCTCTTTTGCAGATCGATCTTTGTTTCGCGCCCTTTGATGTTAGTGTCCAAAAGATCTATCTCTGCATCCAGAACATCGATCTGAGCTTTGGTTGACTCAAGGGTAAGTTCTTTCTCGCGTACTTGATTATCCAATAATAGAATTTGATTGCTAAGCGTAACCTCCTGTGACGCCTGGGCTTTTATTTTGTCTTTGTAAGAATTGATCAGACCTTCCAGCTCCTGGACTCTCGAACGTTTGTTGCTCAGATCTTGATTGAGCTCTTGTGTTTGGTCGGCTAAATTTTTTGCTTCGCTTGCCGCTTTGGCTTTAGGCGCATAATAAAATTGACCGGCAATCAGTCCAATGCAGGCAAATACCGTCATTATTTTGTTCCTCCTGTGCATTCTTTTATTTTAGCAGATATGCAACCGCTTCGTCGATTCTGGCCAAAGTCCTTTCTTTGCCATAAGCAACAATCAGCTCGAATGGGCTGGGAGATTTGTCCTGGCCGGAGAGCGCTACTCTTAGCGGCCAAAGTGTATCGCCGTTTCCCCATCCTTTGTCTACAATCTTAGACTTTATATCTTCTTCTACAGATTTGACTTCTTTGAGCTTTGAATCATCAATTTGTTCAATCCACTGTCGAACGGTTTCCATTCTCTCGACAGCTTCTTCTACGGAGTGATCTTTCCAAGTGAGTGTAGTTGCCGCGTAATCTAACGTCGATTTGAACATAAATGATGAAAGTTCCGTGATATCCGAAGGCACATTTAATCTATCTCTGAACATGAGTGCGATTCGTCCTTTAAAATCAACGTCTTTCTCGTCTCGCGGCAAGTGCATGTCAACAAGTTTTAAGTAGTCGTTGACGTCCATTTCGCGTAAATAATGATTATTGAGCCAGTTTAATTTTTCCAAATTAAATATCGCGCCGCTTTTGTTAACCTTTGAAAGATTGAACAGCCGGGTCAGTTCTTCGATGGAATAGATCTCCTGTTTGTCAGAAGGGTTCCAACCGCAAAGAGCCAAAAAGTTGATCAATGTTTGCGGCAAGTAACCTTTATCGAGGTAAGACTCAACTGAAACATCGCCTTGTCGTTTGGATAATTTCGTTCTATCGGGATTCAACAAAAGAGGCAAGTGCGCAAAAATCGGGACCTCCCAGCCAAAGGCTTGGTAAATAAAGATGTGCTTTGGTGCCGACGAAAGCCACTCCTCGCCTCGCAGCACGTGAGTTATTTCCATGTCATGATCGTCGACCATCGAGGCAAGATGGTAAGTAGCCATCCCGTCTTGTTTAACGATGACTTGATCGTCAATCAACTTCCAATCAAAATTTACTTTTCCGCGTATGGCGTCATCAATAACAACGCTCCCCTCTTTTGGCAACTTAAGTCGGACCACATGAGATTCGCCGGCTTCGACTCTCTTCTTTGCTTCACCGATATCTAACTTGCGGCAATGCCCGTCATAACCCGTCGGCTGATGCGTCGCCTCCTGGAGTTTGCGCATTTCGGCCAATCTGTCTTCCGTGCAAAAACAATAATAAGCTTTGTCCATGTCCAAAAGCTTTTGTGCGTATTTTTGATGCTTGGCTTTTCGTTCGGATTGAATATACGGACCGAACTCGCCTCGTTGCATCAGCGTCTCGCCGTCCTCTGCCAACCAAACGCCTTCGTTTGGAACAATCCCAAGCCGTTTAAGTGTTTTGCACAAATTGACTGTCGCACCTTCCACAAAGCGCGACTGGTCAGTGTCTTCAATACGCAGTATAAAATCCCCGCCGGTTTGTTTCGCGAGCAATAAATCGTAAATATACGTCCTTAAATTGCCGATATGCATGTAGCCCGTCGGGCTTGGTGCGGCGCGTAATCGAATGCGTTTTTGAGCCATAATAATGAATATGTTACGCTATTTGGCTTAGTATAGCAAATCTATCTATTTACAAAACAGCATTTCGGTGAAATACTGTCGGCGAGTTCAAGTGGACTGAAGGAGATATGACGATGGAAAGTCGAAATGCTCGTGGAACGAAGGAAACGGGGAATGTCGGCGAAGGCATTTTTCATTTGATCGAGGAGGAGAAGTTGGAAAGAGCGGCAGGGCTTCGTATGACTCAAACTGTTCGCTCATTTCTTGCAAGCTACGAGGGCCGTGATACTCCGTCCTGGTGTGATGGAGCTGGATATGGGATTCTTTTGTACATGAGTTCGGAGTGAGACTTTTGAACAGGCAGAATTCCATATTACGCCAATTCGTTACAAGGAGGTCTCTCATGACGCGCAGCTTGTCAGATTATATGGTCAGTCGGCTCTTGAATACCCCAGCCTTGGCCGCAGATCCGGAGATGCGACAGCGGATACGACGGCTTTACTCCTCGGCGAGTATGATAGATGACTTGGAATCTCGTACGTTCATTTGCTCAATCACGTTTGCCGGGATCTTTGCCCTGGTGATATGGGTAATGGCTCATGCGGGCCTACTCGGAGTCAACTCGGCTTGGTTTTTCTGCCTCATCGGCACACCGTGCGCTATTGCAGCGGCGTTCCTTCTGTTCACGCAGTTCTATGCCAAGCCTCGTGTTGACAAAATCGTGGAAGAGCTACGTGAAATATTCGCGGCAGACAAGAGCTACTACAGGGCTCTTAGGTTGTTGGCGACGTATGACCCGGAAAGTGATAAATACTTATACCTCAGCGTTCTAGTAACTGGTATGCGCCGTCGATCTCTCTGTAGACGTTGACCTCTCGCCGTCATCGAAGCTTTCGAAGGCGGTTTTTTTATTGAAGGCACGAACCGGATCTTTCGACTTCGTAGGACTCCGCTCAAGATGACAGAAAAGTTTCTAGCCTCGGTCGAGCAAGACTTGCCATGGAAACATTACTAACGCATTCCAAATTCTCTTCCATCTCCAAGGTTGCGTCAAAAGGCGCCAAAACCATTCAAAACCGATTGATTGAATCCATTTTGGCGCGCGTTTGGCATCTCCCGCCCAAAAGTCGACTGTTCCGCCAACGCCGATAAATACTTTTGTTTTTGGAAGTCTATTTCTGCATCGTGTAATCCAATGATCTTGCTTCGGGAATCCCAAAGAAACCAGCAGGACGTCCGGTTCTATCTCTACCAGATGTGTGAGCGACGCTTCGGCTTTTTCGTCCAACGTGCCATCATCGCTGACTCTGCCGCCATTTTCTGCAAAGACGCTTAAGTTAGAATATTTGCGCCGCAAATACCAAGCGGCTTTGTCGGTTGATTCGTTGCTCAAACCTCCAAGTAAAGCTACTGTCCAATGTTTTTCAAGGCTTAGTTTTGCTAAAGCCTCTGCGAGATCGACTCCGGCGACTCTTTTTGGCTTCGCGCCTTTGTACATACCTACAAATTGCAGGCCTTGGCCGTCGACAATTCTCAAGTCGGCTTGACGCAAAACCTCCCAATAAGCCGGATCTTTTTTTGCTTTTAAAAGTATTTCCGGGTTAGCGGTTACAATCCAAGTGGAAAGGCCTTGCGAACTTCGCGTCGCGATTTCAGTCAAAATATAATTAAGGTCATATCCATGTATGACCAACCCAAAACAGTTGAAAGTTTTATTTTCAAGTTCTTGATTTGGCATTTGGCATTCGTCATTTGGCATTATCTAAAAGTTGAGGCGGTATTCATGCAAAGGTATGAATTTATGTCCGGTGGCGGTTGGTTCGCTGCGATACAGCGTCGCGAATTCCGGCACCCAGCCGATGTTATCGAGCGGAATTTCGAGCGGGTCCAAAATACGTGATCCACGGGTTCTTGCAAGCGTGATGTGAGGGATCCAAGGCTTGCGATCTATTTGCGGCGCGCAAATTGATGCCATGTCTACCAAATTTGTAATGCATTGCCGCCACATCGCCTCTTGTTCAGGCATGCACATCGCTGCATACATGGTTGGTTTTTTAGGAGGAAAAGTTTGAATCGAAGGAATGTGTATCGCGCCTTGGGGCGGGGTCTCCAAAGCTTGACCGCTTAATTGCACCAAGCGCAGCAATTGGTCGTAAGCGACTTCTCCAAAAAAAGCCAATGTCATGTGCCATTGGCCCGGATCGGATAATTTTAAACTCGGGCGTTCCAAATCAGAAATCGCCCAACTGTTTCTGATCGCATTCCTACAATCTGCTGGCAATTGAATGCCCAAAAAACAGCGCATATCCAACACGAGCCGGTTTTTAACGAATTAAATTTGAATTCGTTTTTTCGGCCCATGAAGATATTTAGACAGGTCCGCTATCGTCCGTCAATTCAGCGTTTTGTAAAGGAGGCTTGATTGCAGAGCCGTCCTTCTTGTATTTTAAGGCAACTTTGTAGCGTGCCAGCTCCCTTTCAAGTTCTGCGGCGGCGCGTGCAAATGTTTCGTCGTCTCCCCTGACGGTACTATGCATAACCTCTTCGGCGCGCTGTTTCGCCTTTTCAATATCTTCTAAATTCAGATTCATGCCGCGTTCCGCCGTGTCAGCCAAGACCGTTATTTTGCCTCTGCCATCCACTTGGATAAAACCTCCGGAAACAGCCACATCCTCGCTTGCCCCATCCAACTTTAAGATGGCTACGCCCGGGACCAATTGCGCCACAAGCGGAATGTGGCTTGGCAAAATCGTAATTTCGCCATCCATGGTTGGCAAAGTTACCTGGTCTACAGCTTGGCTAAAGACCACTTTTTCCGGAGTTGTAAGTTCGAACATGAGTTTGCTCATAACGATAATTCAAAATGATTACGTGTTTCGGTTTTCGGTGATCGGTTTTCGGGGTTCGGCAGCCGAATACCGATCACCGAGTTCCGAGCACCGATTCCCATTTTTTTCTTTTTGAATTATTTACTAACTTCCGAAATATCCCCCTTCATATAAAACGCCTGTTCCGGTTTATCATCGTGTTTACCTTCCAAGATTTCCTCAAAACCGGAAATTGTTTGCTCAAGCGTAACGTATTTGCCTGGATGTTGAGTAAAGACTTCGGCGACGAAGAAAGGTTGAGAAAGGAATTTTTGGATTTTGCGCGCGCGTGCAACAGTCATTCTGTCTTCGTCAGAAAGCTCGTCCATGCCGAGAATTGCAATAATGTCTTGCAAGTCCTTATAACGCTGCAAAACTTTTTGTACTCCGCGTGCAACTTTGTAGTGTCTATCACCCACGATTTTGGGATCAAGAATTGTTGAAGATGAATCAAGCGGATCAACTGCCGGATAAATACCGAGTTCTGTAAGCGCACGAGTCAAGACGACGGTCGAGTCCAGATGTCCAAACGTTGTTGCAGGAGCCGGGTCGGTCAAGTCGTCAGCCGGAACGTAAACAGCTTGAACGGATGTGATGGAGCCTTTTGTCGTTGACGTAATGCGTTCTTGTAAGTTGCCCATTTCCGTAGCTAAAGTCGGTTGGTAACCCACGGCTGAAGGGATGCGTCCGAGCAGAGCGGAAACTTCTGAACCTGCTTGAGTAAAGCGGAAGATGTTATCAACGAAAAGCAAAACGTCCTGATTCTGCGCATCACGAAAATGTTCTGCCATGGTCAGTGCCGTCAAAGCCACGCGAGCGCGGGCTCCGGGCGGTTCGTTCATCTGGCCAAAAACCAAAGCTGTTTTATCGATAACTCCGGAGCCTTTCATTTCTTGCCACAAAGCATTTCCCTCGCGAGTACGTTCGCCGACGCCGGCAAACACTGAATAGCCGCCGTGTTCTGTTGCGATGTTGCGGATAAGCTCCATGACGATAACCGTTTTGCCGACGCCCGCGCCGCCGAACAGACCGATTTTGCCGCCTTTCAAAAACGGACAAATCAAGTCGATGACTTTGATGCCCGTTTCCAAAATATCCGTTTTGGTCGACTGTTCATCAAAAGCAGGAGCTTGGCGGTGGATTGGAAGTTTTGTGACTTTGACCGGATCTTTGCCGCCGTCTATGGCGTTGCCAGTAACATTAAACATGCGTCCGAGGGTTTCGTTGCCGACGGGAACGGAAATTGGAGCGCCTGTGTCCTCCACTTCCAAGCCGCGTTCCAAACCGTCAGTACTCGACATGGCGATTGCCCTAACGCGCCCTTCGCCAAGATGCTGTTCAACTTCCAAAGTTAAAACGCCTTCCTTGCGCTCTATGGTAAGCGCGTTGTAGATGGCCGGAGGCTCTCCCGCAAACGAGACGTCCACCACCGGTCCGATGATTTGTGTGATTATTCCTTTCATATTTATTGAGATCGAATATCCGCTTTGCTGAATGTCCGCTACGCTGAATATCGAATATCGAAATTGTTAATTGTAATTTGTTAATTGTTAATTCTCAAGTGCTGCTTTGCCGGCGGAGATTTCCGAAATCTCTCGTGTGATGCTGGCTTGTCTTGCTTGGTTAAAGGTAAAGGTGAGGTTATCGAGCATTTCCGTTGCAGAATCCGTAGCGCTTCTCATGGCCATCATTCGTGCGGATTGTTCGGATGCCGTTGATTCGAGCATCGCCTGGTAAAGCCGCGTGTCTATCAGTCGCGGAAGCAAGTGATCCAGTACATAGCGCGGCGTCGGTTCAAATTTGATGTTGTAATCGGGCGGGTTTTTTGCGATCAGTGTTCTGTCTTGGGCTAAGCGCTTGTATTCGTTTATAGGCGGCTTAGTATCCTCTTCGTCAGTTTGAAAATTTTCTTCGGATGCTGCCATCAATTCTTCTTCGGGAACAATGGGCAGCAGTTGGACGACTGTCGGTACTTGAGAAATTGCACTTTTAAAATCCGAGTAGCAGACAAAAACGCGATCCGCGCGGTGATGCAAAAATTCGTCATAAGCCAATTGGCCGATGCTCTTACTGCGTTCAAAAGATGGAGAGTTTGAAATGGATGGAAATGACGCCATTATTTCCGCGCTCGCCCTGCGCATCGAGCTTTCAATTTTTTTACCCACGATTATCACTTGAACCGGTTCCGTTCTGCTTTTGATAAACTCAACGCTTTTTCTGACAAGCTGCGAATTAAATCCTCCGCACATGCCCCTGTCCGAAGCGCCGATGATCAAAACGGTTTTTGCAGATACTTTACGTCCAAACAAAAGCGGATGAGATTGCTGATCGATGACCTGTCTGATTTCGTCCACGATTTGTTTGACGTTATTGCTGTAATGCCTGCTGTCAACCGTCATTTGCACGGCTTTACGCATCTTGGCGCCAGCCACGAGTTCCATGGCTTTGGTGATTTTGCGCGTGTTGCCTATCGATTTTATGCGCGCTTTGATGAGGCGGGTTGATACGGCCATAACGAATAATTAACAATTAACAATGCACAATTAACAATTATTTTGCGGTTAAAAATGTTTTATTCCAGTCCTCGACTGTTTTGGTGATGAGTTTTTCCAGTTCGGGAGACATTGCTTTTTGATCTTCGATCGCAGCGACGACGTCTTCCGCCTCTGAATTCAAATACTCGTGCAGACCGGATTCCCAATCAGTCACTTTGTCTACGGGCACCTCGTCGCACAAGCCTTTTGTGACTGCAAACAAGACGACTATTTGATGACCAAGCGACATCGGCTGGTATTGTCCTTGTTTTAAGACTTCGACGGTTCTGCGTCCGCGTTCAATTTGCTTGCGAGTGGCTTCATCCAAATCAGTTGCGAATTGCGAAAAAGCTTCGAGTTCGCGGAATTGCGCCAAATCCAAGCGCACCGGACCGGCAATTTTTTTCATGATTTTGAACTGTGCATCGCCGCCGACGCGAGACACGGAAAGTCCTGCGTTTAAAGCCGGGCGAACGCCGCGATAAAACAAATCGCCTTCCAAAAAAATTTGACCGTCGGTAATCGAGATGACGTTGGTTGGAATGTAAGCGGACACGTCGCCTGCTTGTGTCTCGATGATGGGCAAGGCCGTTAAAGAACCGCCGCCGTTTTCATCAGAAAGACGCACGGCTCGTTCGAGCAAACGGGAGTGGAGATAAAACACATCGCCGGGATAAGCCTCGCGTCCCGGCGGGCGGCGCAAGAGCAAAGAAACTTCACGATAAGCCCAAGCGTGTTTGGATAGATCGTCATAAACAACCAAAGCGTCTTTGCCTTGATCCATAAAATACTCGCCGATGGAACATCCTGCGTAAGGCGCAATATATTGCAAAGCTGCGGGTTTGGACGCACCGGCGGAAACTACGACGGTGTATTCCATTGCTCCCGCTTCTTTTAGTTTGGCAACGATTTTTGCAACTTTAGATTCTTTCTGCCCGATGGCAACATAGATGCAGATAACGCCCTTGCCTTTTTGATTGATAATCGTGTCGACCGCAATTGCCGTTTTACCAACCTGACGATCGCCGATGATGAGCTCGCGTTGTCCGCGTCCAATCGGGATCAGGGCGTCGATGGCTTTGATGCCGGTCATGAGCGGAGTGTCAACTGCGTGTCTGGTCATAACGCCGGGCGCGATTTTTTCTATCGGGTATTCTTTTTTGGCTGCGTATTTTTCTTTTCCGTCGAGCGGTTTGCCGAGCGGATCGAGCACGCGACCCAAAACTCCGTCTCCAACCGGCAAAGACAAAACTTTTCCGGTGCCGTGTACGGTCTGTCCTGTTTTGATACCTGTAACGTCGCCCAGCACCATTGCGCCGACGCGATCAGCTTCCAAGTTAAGAGCGACTCCCATTGAGCCGTCCTCAAAAGTCAACATTTCCATCGACTTGGCGTGTTTCAAGCCCGTGATGGATGCGATGCCATCGCCTACCTCGCGCACCAAACCGATTTCTTCCGTAGAGTTCTCCGGTTTGAAGGATTGTATTTTGGCCGTCAATTGTTCGGCGATCTTTGCCGCTGCGGTTGCATTTGTGGTGTTTGCCATATATTTCATTTTCAGTTTGCTAAGTGACGTGATAATTGTTGAAGTTTATTCTGCACTGTTCCCAGATAACGCCAGTCTCCGCAAGTTACCGAAAGGCCGCCGATGACCGCCGGGTTGATCTCGTAAGTCACGCTTACTTCCCCGCCAAGTCTTTTTTCCAGAGCCTTTACCAAATGTTGTTTGGATTTTTCCGGAATCTCTACCGCGGTTGCTACTTTGCATGCATGATAGTCAGCCAACTCCTGTGCTTGTTTTTCCACGCTTTGCAAAAAGTTTTCCAATCTGTTTAAAGCATCTTTTTCCATCAGCACGATCATCACGTTAATGGCAAGCGGTTCCATTTTTCCTTCCAAAACTTTTTTGAGAGAATCAATCCTGTGTTCCAAAGAAACTGACGCATTTTGCAACGATTGTTTCACTTCGGAACTTTCCTCAAATATTTTTGCAATCAAAACCAGATCGTTCATCAAGGCAGAAACGCAGTTTTCTTTTTTTGCGGCCATTATCGCGCCTTTGGCCAAATCGTCTAAAAATTGATTTTGTTGTTTGGACATAGTTTACTCGGCGCTTAAATCCTTGATGGCCGACTCGATCAAGGCATCGTGAGATTTACTGTCCATGCTTTCAACAATCTTGCCGGTGGCGGAAGAGATAAGTTTTGCCAAATCTTGTTTTAGTGCATTATAAGATGCCGTACGTTCGCCTTTAATTTGTTCTTTCGCTTCTTCCATTCGTTTTTCTATTTCGTTTTGCGTTGTTTGAATTTTTTCCTGGCTTAAAGCGGACGCTTTTTGATCGGCTTTTTCAATAATCGCCATCGCTTCAGCGCGCGCCTCTGACAAAACAGCCTCGCGTTCTTTTTCAAGATCCTTGACCTGCTGTTTAGCTTTTTCCGCGTCATGCAATCCCTTTTTGATTTTCGCGCGTCTATCCTCCAGCGCCATTATTATCGGCTTCCAGGCAAAGGCGCGTAATATTCCAAAGAGAATCAAAAAATTGACGAGCTGTGCGATAAACAGTCTCCAATCGATTCCCAATTTTGTGAGCATTTCAGACATATAATTTCACGTAACACATAACATATAACATGTAACAAAGGGTTCGGCACCCGAGTCCGATCGTATCTTTCGATGACGACCGGTGACTGACGTCGAAACGATTAGACGAATTTGATGATGAGTGCGACAACCAGCGCGTAAATGGCGATGGCTTCGATAAAGGCCGCTGCGATAAGCATTGCGGTCATAACCTTGGAGGCCGCTTCGGGATTGCGCCCGATTGATTCCATGGCTTTTGCACCGACTTTGCCGATGCTGAATGCCGGCAACATGCCGCCGATGGCGATTGTGGCTGCCATGGCGATGAGTTTGATGGAATCCAGATTGGAGGCCACCAGATTGGCTGCTTCGTTTTCCATAACAATGAATGAATTAACGCTTTCCAGTCGACTGTTATTGCGATTCGCAAATCGCTTTATTTGTTTAAAGTCGCTGTATGGCGTAAGAGAGTAAATCGTCGCACGATAAATTCATGCGACGGTCGGCGTCCCCTACGATTGCGGCGCTTGTCCGTTCATTGCAGCTACTCCTCCCGGTTTGCCTCCGAAAGTAGCATGCGAGTAGTCCGCTCGCGGCGCATGTTCCTCTTCGTGATCATGCGCTGTTGTGGCCATGCTTAAAAATACGATGGTTAAAGTTGCAAAGACCAGTGCTTGCACAAAGCCGACGAAAAGTTCCAAAAATAAAAACGGCAAAGGCGCGAGGAACGGAGATAGAAAGCCCATAACTGCCAGTAAGACTTCGCCCGCAAAAATGTTGCCGAACAAACGAAAAGTAAATGAAAGTATTTTTGAAAATTCAGACATGAACTCCAGCAAACCGACGAACGTACCGATTAAAAACGGTTTTTTCCAAGGCGCCACAAAAAATTTGCCAAGGTAGGGTCCAACTTTTAAGAACCTCATTCCCATCACTTGAACGGATGCCATGGCAAAAACGGCAACAACCAAAGTAAAATTCAGGTCTGCAGACATTGACCTTATGAAAGGCACCAGGATTGTCTCTCCGCCATGAAACTCCCAGATGCCGATAGAGCCTAAGCCGGGAACGAGCTCAACTAAGTTCGAAAGCAACACTATTAAAAAGATTGTTGCAACAATTGGAAAAATACGGATTGATTTGCGATGATCGCTTGTTATCGAATCGATAAAATCCAAAAATACTTCAACGAAAAATTCCATTATCCCCGCAACGCCCGTCGCTGGTTTGTGTACAGAAATTCTGCGTTTTACGATAATCGCAATTACGATTGTGATCAAAAAAATAACTCCCATTACGAGTATGGTATTTGTAACCGGAAAACCCGCAATGGTTGTTACAACTTCTGGTGCAATCGAAATTTCCAACATAGTTTTATTAATTACAAATCCCAAATCTCAAATGCCAAATTATTTGATGTCGTTTTCATGATCCGTTTTGTTATCCTTGCTTACGCGATTATCCACCCCTTTTGTAATGCCGCTGATGATCTTTGTTGCTTTTAGGGCGACCAAGATCGATGACACGATGATGGAGCTGACTATGCCGAGCATCAGGAAAGCCGGTGAAGTATTCAGATATTTATCGAGCAGACGGCCGCCAAGTGCAAAAAGGATCAGCGGAATTGCCATAAGATAGCCCAATTCCCAAGCTAGACTAAATGCTTGTCCTAAAGACATGCTGTTTTTATCCACAGCCTTTGGTGTGTCTTTTTTTGGCTGGTTTGTCTCGATTTGCATGTTTTTAAAGACGCCAAGATTATAGGCATGATATTTATATAAGTCAATGGTGCAAAATTTTTAAGAAAAGACCACTGAAGGTTTCAGCGGTTTGTAAGCAAGACGTGCCGTTCTTTGACGGCTAGCGCTTCTTCGGGAGTGAGGCAGGTGACCACTGCGATGTTGCGCATCATTACGGCAGAGTAGCCGTGTTTGCCTTCGCATACGCAATCCCGCGGTCCGACGCCGTAAAACTCATCCGGCTCCAGTTCGCGATTCTTGAGAATCTGCGTCATCTTCGAAACAACGCGCCTAAAATCTTCGCCGTTGTCGCCGACGCACTCAATGCGTGCGTCCAACGGATAGATTACGGAGATAACGGTCCAGCTTTCTCCGATAAGCTCGTACGATTTCGCTTCTGTTGTAGGCCGCAAAGGGCATGATGCTGTTTGCGGCGGCGGTCTTTCGCCGGTACAACCGACGAGCAGAAAGAGCACAGATAGAAACTGCCAAATACGACTCATCACGTCCTCCCTTCAGTATAAAATACAGTGCCGCAAACATGTATGTCGGATTCATCAAGACCTCCGTTTCCTTAGATTTTATTTACAACAAAACCGCCGGCGCGTCAAAAACCAAAATCGCAGTTAAAACATTTTTGCGCATTTTTCGTCGTCACATCGGAAATCTCTTGAAGCGATATTCCCCTTGCCCGCGCGACAAATTCCGCAACATGGCGAACGTATGTCGGTTCGTTTCTCGTTCCGCGGACTGGAACAGGCGCAAGCCACGGCGCATCTGTTTCAAGCAAAAGACGATCGAGCGGCATTTTTTGCGCGATAGACGTCAACGTGTCCTCGGGCAAGGTCTCTTTGCGCGGTTTAAACGTCACAATCCCGCCGATGCCGATGTAACACCCAAGATCCAAATACTTTTGCGCTGTTTCCCATTTTTCAGAAAACCCGTGGATGACGATTCGGGTTTCGGGATTCGAATTTCGGTGATCGGTGAGGATGCTAAGCATGTCGGCGGCGGCGTCGCGGACGTGGACGATTAGTGTCTTGTTGAGTTTTCGCGCCAAGGAGACTTGTTGAAGAAAAATGTTTTTTTGATTCAGTTTTGCGCCCTCGATTGTTAGTCCGGACTTCATCTTTCCCGATTCATTAAAATAATGATAGTCGAGCCCGACTTCGCCGATCGCAATTACGCGCGGCGACGAAGCCGCGATTCGTTCAAGTTTTTCCGCATCAAATTGTTCGTCCAGCACGCCAATTTCATCATCGTCTTCAAAATCGCTCGTCACATGCTCCGGATGATAACCGACAGACGCCCAAGTATCCGCATGACTATCGGCGTATTCAACAGCGCCGCGGCTTGTATTCATCGCAGTTCCGATGGTGATCGTCTTAACGCCAAACTCGGCCATGCGCGCATGAACCTCGTTTCTGTCTTCGTCGTATTTGCGGAAATGGAGATGGGAGTGGGTGTCGATTAACATAATACGGGAAACTGACAACTTACAACTTACAAGAGTCACTTAGTTGCTCTTGTAAGTTGTCAGTTGTAAGTTGTCAGTTAAAGTAGCAGCCCCAGCACCTTCGTAAACGCTCCGTAAATCCATCCGGCCACGAACGAACCGTTGATATACGTCATTGCTGACGGGATGATGTTAAAAGTTTTGAAGAACCAAATCAAGCCGCCGATGACAATCATGCCTTCCAAAAATCCCAAAAATCCTCCGAGTATGTGGTTGATTGATTTGAGAAAAGGAATGACGGCGATAAAGTTAAATGTTTTGTCCAAAGCCTTAAAAATCCAACCCATCACGCGAGTGGCCAGTATGAAGATGATCAAAAACGCGAAAATTCGCGCCCAGTTGCTCGGCAAAAACGGAGAGAGGATGACCGACGCTTCGATATAAAAAGTTTTTGCTATCAAAAATCCAACAACCGCTCCCACGATGCGTCCAAGTGCGTAAATAAAACCATCCTTAAGTCCGGACCCGATAAAACCCAGCAGGGCAAGTATTAAAATGATGTTAAAGAGGAGCATAACAATTAACATTAACAATGAACAATTAACAATTTAGCACATTATGCATTCCTCGGAAACAAAATCTTAGGTTCAGGCAGTTCAGAACCGGGTTTGAGGCCGCCCCAGGATTGGAGGTATTTAATCCCCTGTTTGCGTTCGGCAATTGGGTCTTGGCCAAGCTGTCGTATGATTTCTTCTGCGATGTTTGGCATTATAGGCTCGATCATCCATGCAAAATGACGACAAGCTTCCAGCAACGTGTATAAGACAATGGCGGCTTGTTCGGGGTTTTCTTTGATGAGTTTGAATGGCTTAGTCTCTTCGACGAGTCTGTTGGCGACGATGAGCGAGCAACCTTCCCCTCCCCAGATTGTCTCAAGTGCAAGATCGAGTCTGTTTGACTCGATGTACTGGTCAACTGATTGCCAGAGCGTGTCGACTGCATCTTTGCCGCCCCAGGAAATAGGACCATCAAATGTCTGCTGCGCTGAATGTCCGCTACGCTGAATATCGAATGTCGATTCAATGCCGGAAGCAAGAGATGGCACTTTATTGTCGAAGTATTTTCTGCTCATCGAGATGGCGCGGTTGACGAGGTTACCGAAGGTGTTGCCTAGATCGGCGTTATAGCGTTCGGCTAGACGAGCAAGCGAGAAGTCTCCGTCTTCGCCAAAAGTAATTTCGCGCAACAAAAAGTAACGAATTGCGTCTATTGGATATTCTTTGACCAAATCCAGCGGATCAATGGCATTGCCCAGCGATTTGCTGATTTTTTGTCCGTTGATGGTGAAAAAGCCATGCGCGAAAACATGTTCCGGAAGTTTTGGACTTTCATCTTCATTGCGAAGTAGCTCGTCAGACTTGGCGGCGCTCATTATCATCGCAGGCCAAAGGGCGCAGTGAAACTTGATGATGTCTTTTCCCACAAGATGTAAAGTCGCGGGCCACCACTTGGCAAACATTTTGTCGTCCGTGCCGTAACCGACCGCGGACATGTAGTTGATAAGCGCGTCAAACCAAACATAAATGCGCTGCGAATCATCACCGGGCACCGGAATGCCGCACGAAAGTTTTTTGGCTTCGCGCGAAATGGAAAAATCTTCAAATGCGTCTTTAACGTAATTGCGCGTTTCATTCAGCCTGCTGACAGGCTGAATGAATTCCGGATGTTCATGATAGAGTTTAAGCAGTTCGTCTTTGTAAGCCGATGCGCGAAAAAAATAATTTTCTTCCTGCACGATTTGCAATTCTTTGTTTGGATGCAACGGACAGCGGCCGTCCTTGACCTCGAATGGAGTTTTAAACTCTTCACAACCGACGCAGTAAGAACGTTCGTATTCTTTTTTATAAATATCGCCGGATTTTTCTACTGCCTTCCAAAATCTTTCAACCGCTTTGTGATGGCGCTCCTCTGTCGTGCGTATAAAATCATCGAAGCTGATTCCAAGCTCCTTCCATGTTTGCGACCAGATTTGCGCCATGCTGTCCAAATATTTTTGCAAATCTTTCTCCCCCGCTTTTTCCGCGGCCTCGACGTTTTTTTGGCTGTTCTCATCCGTGCCCGTCAAAAACATCGTCGGTACTCCGCGTAAGCGATGCGCTCGCGCCAAAGCATCCGCCACAACGGTCGTATAAGTCGAACCGATATGCGGTTTGTCGTTGACGTAATAGATTGGAGTTGTTACGTAAAATTTGTTTTTCATGGTCAAAGAATAAGTCAAAATAGTCGTTTTGTCCATAAACAGATCCCCTGTCCTCGCTAGGCTCGGCCTGTCCCCTTAAAAAGGGGTAGCTCGCCTAAAGCGAGCGGGGGATCTTGCTTACAATCTCAACAACTTCCGGCTTCATTCCCAAAATCTCTTCTTTGTATGCAATTTCCGGAATCGGATTGATTAAAAATATTTTCTTTTTCAAATGAAGAGCCAAGCCCATCTCCAATAATGTATTGGCTCCGATGTAGCCCTCGATTCCGTTTTTAGCGTGATTCAACACCAAAATAGCATCACTCCACTCAACTTTGTCGAAATGATTTCTCATCGCCTCTTCTTTTCTGTCCCAAATCCAGCCGCTGTCGGACTCTGCAGTTTTGCGCATTGCGTAGTATTTTTTGACCGGGATGGCTATTCCGTTGTCGTCGATTATTGTAGAAGGCGGCAACTTGACTTCATGGCCGAGTTCTTCGAGTTCTTTTTGAATATTTTGCATTTCATCAAAAAATGCAATGCTGCCGCAAATAGTGATTTTCATATGTTAAATCGTTATTTTCGGTACACCGGACGAACATCTTACACGTGCCTCTTCCAAATCCCGTTTAAATTCAATATCAACTTCACTTAAACGATGCAAATCGCCTTCAATTATGATGAGCGGATCTACGTGACGGAACTTGAGGACATGGATCAAACCGTCTTTTGGTAGATTATCCCAAGAAAGAATTTGCAATTGGTTTAAAATTTTGACAATTCTCGCGTCATTGCATCTTTTTAATTTTTCAAAAACAAAAGTATCATCTTGCCAAAAATCTTCCATGCTTATTTGATCGAGTTTGACCGCTATGCGCAAAGCTTCGCTAAAGTAGCGGTAGCGATTTACGGCTTCCATGCTCGCCCAATTATTTTCCGTACGATCCAAGAAATTTACAGCAAACAATTTTGCGGCCTTGATGTCACTGAAGACAATGCGGCGTTTTTGAGTCTTCAGGCTTTTTAAACAAATCGCTGCGCTTGTCTCGTCAAACTCGCGCAAACCATAATCCACTCTATCTGCACATAGATCCGGCATGTCCCTTTCAAGCAAACCGAAACGATCATAATCTGCGATATTGTTTATGTCATATCCGTAACGCTCCAAAATGGATGGCAGTTCTGTTTTTAGCAGATATTCGAGATGATGATTGTCTTGATAATTATCCTCGCTTCCGTTTTCTTTGACCACCCAATCAATCACATGCGAAAAGGCTGTGTGAGACGCATCGTGCAGCAATCCGGCGATTTGTTCTTCCTCGTTTGCACCCAAGCGTCGCAACAGCAGCATGACGCCGACTGAATGTTCGTAACGTGAAAAACTTTTGACGCTGTAAAACTCGTCCGGGATTCCAAGTTGCGCGATGCCTTTTAAACGCTGAACTGCCCGCGAGTTTATAAGTTCGACCAACACCGGCTCGTCGATGTTAAAACTTCCGTAAAGTCGGTCGCTGATGAGCATATCAGTCTTCGACTTCAACGCCAAAAGATTTGAGCAGATCAATCAACTCATTGGCGGCGATGTCTCTATCTTTATCTTCCGTATCATTCTTTAACCCGTGTATATATTCCTTAACTTGATCATAAAAATAATCCCAATCCGCACGATTTTCATCTTGAGCGTGAGTGCTGAATCTAAGCCTGTAATCGCGTTGCAAAGTTGCAAGGTTTTTTAGGCGGTGCACGCATTCTTGCGGCGGAAGTTTTAAGATATCCGGCAAACTTTCTTTCCAAGATAATTTTGTCTCACCGCCAATCTTTTTAAGTTTTTCAGTCATCTCCTTAAAATCCTGCGCCGTCAAAACTGCCTTAATCGCGCTTTCAAAGTCCTGGCTGCCGATGCAGTCAAGCCGCGCCATTTCTCTTAAACACAAATACATTTGATCCGGATAATCCTCTGTTTCTTTTTTATATTCCTTTTCGGGCAAGCTGTTCCCTATGTCCCTGCAGATTTTTTGATAGACATGCAAAAAAACATCGTCATTTGTTCTGTCGTCAAAATCAGTTATGCGTTTTTGTTTGGGTTTTAATTCGGCGAGCAAAGCTTTTGCGTCCCATGGCCACTGATTGATCAAAAGATAAGCAATCATCTCGTTTTTAGCTTGCAGAAAATATCTCTTTTCCAGCTCGAATTTATAGTTGGCACTGCTTTCGGGGCGAATCGCAATATTATAAAGAAAATGAAAAGTTTCGTGGCGCTTTATTTCTTCCGGGGAACGCTTGGCGGCTTCCTCCGGGGTATCTCTTATAACGACCAGTCTTTGCAAAAAAGCAAAAGTTTTTGGATCAAATTTTTGCCTGTCCGCCTCCGTCGGTTCGTAAGTAAAACCGGGCGAATCAAGATGCATCAAATTCCACTTGGAAGATTTGACCATGATCATGCCGAATGGATTGATTTGAATTGAATCGGCCGGAGGATAATGTGAATCGTCGACCAATTTTTTGTACATTTGTTCGGCAGTCGTTTGGTCGATTTTTTTTGCTTCACTGATCGCAAGCACGAGTCTGTTCTTGATTTTTGCCATCAATGCAAATTGGACCGGAGAGAGTTCGTCTTTAAAACTTTTCAGCTTTTTTTCCAACGCTGCTTGGTCTATATCTTTAACGTCTATCAGCCAATCAAGTTCCTTGGCAACTATTTCCGCCAAATTGGAGTTCTGCTCGTATCTAAGCTGCTCCGCAGGGGTGATTGAGATTGCTTTTTCCGTTGCTTCGTCTTGAAAATGTTTCGCAGACCAAGAAGGTGCGTCGTATTTTACGGGCAATTTTTCTTTAAACTCGCTGAATGTGACGGATTCTTTCATAAAATCAGAGCAACTTGATCAGCTCTTCGGGCGTAGTTGCAACTTTGTCAATCAACGAATCGCGGCAAGGTTCGCCGGTCTTTTCGCTTAAAGCGTAAATTGCCTTGGAAAGCGCGCTGGCATAGGCCATCTCCATTGTGACGCTGGTGCCGACGTAGTCATCTTGATTAAAAATAAAACACACGTCCGCTTTTCTTATCCAATCAAAGTGTTCCAGCGTTAAACCTTTAAAAATAACTTTTGTTATGTGGTCTGATTCGGCCTTGTAGTATTCTGGCAGCGGCTCTTTAAAATTCGGCTCAAACACAACCGCTCCAAGTTTTTCCAACTCAAGAGCAAATTGATGCAATTGATCTTTGTATTTTTTAGAGCTGCAGATGGCGACTGTTCTCATAAGATGATGAATTATTCATAATATTTCTTCGGCGCGATGACGATCACCGCTTCTCCTTTGTCGCTTGTCGCCTTGATTGCGTCTAAAACTTCCGAGGCTGTACCGCGGTAAAGAGTTTCATGCAGCTTCGTCAGTTCGCGTCCGACAAAAACGAGACGTTTTTCGCCCAAGACCTCTGTCAGCGACTCAAGAGCTTTGAGCAAGCGATGCGTTGATTCAAAAAAGATAGATGCATCTTCGCGCTCGGCAATTTCTTTAAAAAAAGTTTGGCGTCCTTTTTTGTGAGGAGCAAAACCCAAATAAGTAAAGCGTTCCATCGGAAAAGCGCAGACCGAAATCGCGGCGGTTAAAGCCGAAGCGCCAGGGACCGGGACGACCGTTATCCCCTCTTTTAGAGCTTCTTCTACGAGTTTGCCGCCCGGATCGTTAACACCCGGAGTTCCCGCGTCCGAAACATAGGCGATATTTTCGCCCTTTAAAAGACGAGAGACGACAGACGACAGACGTTTATCGTCAGCATGTTGGTTGATGGCAAGCAGTGTCTTCTTGGCGCCAATTGACGCCATTAACTTGGAGGTGACGCGAGTATCTTCGCAGACCACAACGTCTACCGACTCGAGCGTTTCTTTGGCGCGAATCGTCAGGTCCTTAAGATTGCCGATCGGCGTCGCAACAATATATAAACTGCCTTGCATAATGACGTGACTTTATCACTGATTCGTTATGTTCGCCACTGTTGGTATTTTAGCCTAACTCACTCTAGCTCTCCCTTACCCAAGGGAGAGAACCTCATCATCCTCGTGTTGTTGAGCGATTCAGTATCCGGCAGAACCCTCTCTTGGGTAAGAGAGGGCAGGGTGAGTTATGCTTATCAACTCTTATGCTATAATAACCTCATGCAAAAACCGTTTATTTTGGCTTTGAGTTTGATGGCGCTTTTGGGCGCCGGGTGTGCGTCGCAAACGCCGCAAACAAGATTGACTCCAAAAACTCCGACTTTAAATCTGTTGTCGCCGGGTTTGTATTCCACGACAACTGCTTCAAAGCTTAATGCCATCGGCGAAACAGATGCGAATGTTGTATATCTCGGCGAAACGCAGAACGAGGTCAAAGATGGAAAGTTCGACATTGAACTCGACATTAAAGAAGGTAAAAACGAATTTCCTCTCTCCGTCGGCAACGGCATCGTGACTTCGACGATGACGATTGTTGTCGATAAGGTCGCAGAACAGGTCACGACAAAAGACCAAGGATTAAAGACTGATGACGAAAAATCAAAGACGAACAACAAAATCAATTCGGACAAGCGATTACCCGGCACGACCGATTTAGCAGTGACGCCAAAAGCGGCAGACAGCTCCGTACCGGTGAGTTTTTCGGACACCGAAATGCATTTAACGATTTCCCAATCTCAGTACGGCGCAGAATTGAGCTGGGGAAAAGCAGTAGAGCCTTTTCAATCTTACGTCTTGGTAAAGTCAGAAACCGATCCATCGCTTTACTTTCCTAAAGTGTTTTGGTTTAAAGCGATCACCAGCTTAGATACGCGTTCTTGGACGGACAAAGATCTTAAATCCGGCAAAACGTATTATCGTGTTTGCAAGATAAAGCCAGATCAATCCGTAACTTGCGGCAACGTCGCTTACATTACGAAACAATAATCCATATGATGCGTAAATACTTAATATGGCTCGTTGCAGGGCCGGTAATAGTTCTTGGAGCCTTGCTTGGCTGGAACTACATGCATAAACAAGCTTTGGCGCAAAAAGCTTTGGCGGACGCGCAAGCCGCCGAACTCAAAGACATGCCCTTTTTGCCTTCTGACGCTGTTGCGGAAGTTGATAAAGACATGCAAAACCGCCAAGTGCTTGCCAATGCAATCAAAAAATTCAGAGCCGCAAAAAGTTTTCGCACTTCGATAACTCAGACTTCCGCTAACGGGACAATCACCGGGGTTATCGAGTATATCAAACCTTTAAGACTGCATGCAGTATTAAAAACCGATGATAAAAAAACTCTTGAGTTAATAATCGTGGGCGAAACGGTCTACGTCAGAACTTCGACAAACTCCTGGGAAATGTCTAACGATGCTTTTGCAAAAGACTTCGGGCGCAGTTTTTTTGCTTCCATGCTGATTACGGACGACTCGATCTCTTCATTTGGAATTGCTGATGACGCGCCGATAACTTTGCAGGCAAACACTCAAAAAAGATGTACTGCTTTTAAAACTCAATACAAACAAGACGACAAGATGCTGGATATGAGCTTTTGTATCGACAGCACCGGTTCAATCGCCGGCATGACGACGAAGGTTAAGGACGGAGAGATAGATTCCAGTTATACTGATTACAACGATTTGTTCTCCATCGAGAGGCCGATGATGCCATTGCTCACTCCCGACAAACCGGGCGCAGCAACAAGTACAGCTCAATAACTTCTCTTCTGTCATTGCGAGCGCAGTCCGACGTAGCGCGGCAATCTCCCTCCGTCTGTCATCTTGTCATTCTTGCGTAGGCGAGAATCCATCCCCTCCGGTGCGTTGCGATTTAGCCGGTAAGAGCGAGAAAGTAAAATATAAAATAGCGATTACGCACGGTACGATAATAAAAATCATCGAGAGTTTGTAGGCCGTTAAACAAGCCAGCGCACTTAGTGCGAGCAATGCGATTGATAGCGATACGTGCTTGCCGGCGGTTTCAAAGTCCATAAGTTTGGCAGTGTAAATTGTTGCATAAGAAGCAACGAACGCGGTTAAAAACCAACCCAGTACTCCCGTTAAAGGCACGCCGTAAAATCCACCGATAAAAGACCATGTTTGAGAAGTTGTGATATTCAAGATAGGCTCGATGATAATCGCACTCAGCAAAACGAACAATCCGTTATCAAACGCCCAGGCAAAAATGGTTTTCGGATCATGCATATTTGTTTTCGGCCGCATTAACAGCAAACCCGAAGCAACGATCGTTGTCCAAAAAACAGGAATGGGCCAAGCTATGTTTAAAGGAAGTCTCCAGCCCAAAATATCGTTATAAGTTACGAATCCGAACGGCCATCCTCTGAATTGATTCAAAACATGTGCGCCAAATACGATAATAAGCAAAGTTGCAAGACAGATGGCTGATTTTAGAATCCCAAACTCTTTGATGTACAGGCTGGAAATGTAAAAAACGGCCAAAATCGTGCCCAGGCCAATTCCCCAAAAGGATGTGAGGCCAATTGGCGCCACAAAGGACCCGACAAAGCCCCAGCAGATCAATAAAACAAGTAAAATGAACGAAATTTTGGCTAATCTATTTGTTTTTAGGTAGTCCATATTTTGTGTCAATAATAGCCAAAAAGCACCGCGAAAGCAATCCACAGGCAGCCGTCAAGCAGTTGCCAAAACGATAATCTCATGATATAAATATTTAGCACTCTCATGCTTAGAGTGCTAACCAAGTATGATGCCACAAAATTTTACCACAAAGAGCCAAGAAGCCCTTCAGCTGGCTCATCAGATAGCTCAAGAAAACGGACAGCAGGCGCTGGAGCCTGTGCATTTGGCGTTGGCTTTGCTTGCGCAGGAAGGCAGCGTCGTCCCCTCTTTACTCAAAAAACTGCAGGTTGATGCGTCGCGGTTGCATGCCGATTTGGAATTTTTATTGCAGCATATTCCAAAGGTGTCTTCGTCCATCGGTAACGTCGGGCAAATCTATTTTAGCCAAGAACTGGCAAAAGTTATCGTGCAGTCCGAAAAGGCCGCGCAATTCTTTAAAGATGAATATATTTCAACCGAGCATTTGTTTATGGCTCTTGCGGATTCGCCAACCGAAGTCGGTGCGATTTTAAACAAACAAGGCGTTGTTGTTGACGCCGTGCTGGCCGCGCTTAAAGATCTTCGCGGCAACGTGACGGTTGATTCTCCGGAACCCGAATCAAAGTACCAAGCTTTGGCAAAGTATTCGCGCAATCTAACTGAGCTTGCCAGGCAGGAAAAATTGGATCCTGTTATCGGCCGCGATGAAGAGATCCGCCGCGTCATGCAAGTCTTAACACGCAGGACGAAAAACAATCCCGTGCTTATCGGCGAAGCGGGCGTTGGAAAGACTGCCATTGTGGAAGGTTTGGCTCAACGCATCGTTGCGGGCGACGTACCTGATACGCTACGCGACAAAGATGTGGTCTCTCTTGATCTCGGCGCCTTGGTTGCGGGCACAAAGTTTCGCGGTGAATTTGAAGAAAGATTGAAAGCTTTGCTCAAAGAAGTTCAAGACAGTCATGGAAAAGTCATCTTGTTTATCGACGAACTCCATACTTTGGTCGGCGCAGGCGCAACGGGAGAAGGCGGTTCAATGGATGCGTCGAATCTGCTCAAACCGACCTTGGCGCGTGGCGAACTAAGAGCTGTCGGCGCAACGACAGTCAAAGAGTACAGACGTTATATCGAAAAAGATGCTGCTCTCGAACGTCGCTTCCAGCCGATCATGGTTGAAGAACCAAACGAGGAAGATGCAATCGCGATTTTACGCGGCATAAAAGACAAGTACGAGCTGCATCACGGCGTACGCATCACGGACGCGGCTTTGATTTCGTCCGTCAAACTTTCGGTGCGTTACATCACAGACAGATTTTTGCCTGACAAAGCCGTCGATCTTATCGACGAGGCCGCTTCTGGTCTTTGTATGCAAATAGGATCGATGCCCGAAGAGTTGGATAAATTAAAGCGCGAGATGATTAAACTTGAGATCGAAAAGCGCACTTTGGTTAAAGAGGAAGATAAAGATTCCAAAGATCGTCTTAAGGTTTTGGACAAGCATCTTTCTGAAATCCGCGAAAAGTCTGACGAATTGGAGTTGGCATGGAAAGCCGAGAAAGAAGTTTTGACTGCCAGTCGAGTTGCCAAACAAGAGGTCGAGAAGCTTAAGAGTCAGGCTGAAATCGCGGAACGCCGAGGAGATTTGGAACAGGTTTCGGAAATAAGATACGGTCAATTGCCGGAAAAAGAAAAAGAGCTTAAGCGTTTGGAACACAAGCTCAAACAGTTGCAAGGCAAGCGCGGTCTGTTGCGCGACGCCGTTACGGAAGAGGATGTCGCCGGCGTTGTCAGCCGTTGGACGCATATCCCGGTCTCCCGCATGTTGGAGAGCGAAGCCAAAAAACTGGCCAATTTGGAGGCGGAACTTGCCAAGCGCGTAGTCGGTCAAAAAGAAGCGGTCCACGCCGTGGCGAACGCCATAAGACGTTCCAGGGCCGGTCTTTCCGAACCCAAGCGCCCAATCGGATCTTTCTTGTTCCTCGGGCCAACCGGAGTCGGCAAAACAGAGTTGGCCAAAGCTTTGGCAGAATCAATGTTTGACGATGAAAATGCCATCATCCGTCTTGACATGAGTGAATACGGCGAGCGCCACGCAGTTTCGCGTATGATCGGTTCTCCGCCGGGCTATGTCGGCTACGAAGAAGGCGGACAGCTTACCGATAAGATTCGTCGTCAACCCTACTCCGTTGTCTTGCTCGACGAAGTGGAAAAAGCGCATCCCGAAGTCTTCAATACTCTTTTGCAGGTTTTGGACGACGGCCGCATGACGGATGGCAAAGGACGTACGGTCAGTTTTAAGAATGCCGTTATCATCATGACTTCCAACATCGGATCCGATATGATTTTGGATTACGGCACAAAATCCAATGTCATCGGTTTTACCGAAGGCTCAAAGTCGCGCAGCAAAGAAAAAGACGAAACCGGCATAAAGGATAAGATTATGGAACTTTTGCGCGATGCTTTCCGTCCCGAGTTCTTGAACAGAATAGACGAAACGATCGTCTTCCACGCTTTGTCGAAAGAAGATCTGCGCGAGATCGTCGACTTGCAACTCAAAGACGTCGTCAAGCGTTTGGAAGATAAAAAAATCAACGTCAATTTTAGCGACGAGGCCAAAACCCTGCTTGCAGAAAAAGGCTACGACCCGGCTTACGGCGCCAGACCGCTGAAACGCGCCATTCAAGATCTTGTGCTCGATGACTTGTCGTTAAAGATCATCGAAAGCGAGGTAAAAGAAAATGATACGGTGGAAGTAGGCGTTAAAGCCGGCAAGATAGTTTACAAAAAATTGGAGAAGGTCGTTGTTGAGTAAAATACATGCAATAAAAAAGTAGAGACGTTGCATGCAACGTCTCTACTTTTAGCATGTAACAATTATTTGCTTGATTTGTATTCTTTTTCGATTTCCTTCCACTTGCTCATCAAGAAATCCTTGATCTCAGGCACTTCCTTGGCCTTGATATCCTTTGTCTTGGTGTAGTACTTCATCAAATTCTCTACGACCTCTTCGTAGCGTTCTTTGGTGAGGTTCTTGGTGCTGTTAAGCTCTTTCATGAGCTTCTTTTGCAGCTCCATGGCTTTCTTTTCGGCCTGGTGCAGCATCTTTTTGCCTTTCGGCGTGTTTAAATAATAAGCCGTAATAACGCCCATGGCGGCGCCGGCTATCAATCCTGCGGCGGCTAAACCGCCTGTAGTCTTTTTTGATGGCATATGTTTTCAATTAAGAATTATGAATTAAGAATTATGAATTTTTTCTGTCATTTCAACCATTCCCTCCCTCTGTCATTTCGAGCGTAGTTTACGGAGTCGAGAAATCGTTGATGCAAACCAACAAAGCAACTTTGTAATTTGGCATAGGCGATCTCTCCACTACGCAAGCTACGGTCGAGATGACAAAATGAAGTATATCACAAATTGCATCGGTTGTAAGTCTTAGATTTTTGCCAAGATCTCCTTGGTCTTTTTCTTGGATGCTTCCACGCCGGGCTGGTCAAACGCGTTGATGCCGTACAGTTGCCCGGCCACTGCGGTTGCTATCTCAAAAAAACAAATCAGCGATCCGAGCGCTTGCGCATCTATCTTGTTTAGCTTGATTTGACCGACAGGGCGATCCGCCTCTGCCAGCGCTTGTATGGAACCGGTCGCTTCGGCATTTAGCAGCTCCGCAAAAGACAGACCGGACATGTAAGCTGTTAATTCATAATTTTTTGCGCTTGTCGGCACTTTAAGTTTTGCGCGCAAATTATCTACGGTGATGAAAGTAAAGATTTTATTGTCAGGACCTTCGTGATAAAGCTGCATCTGCGAGTGTTGATCCGTGGGGCCGATGGATGCGACTGGAGTTGGGCCGTAAACGTTCGGCCTGCCGTTTAAAAGCTGCGCTTTGCCCAAAGATTCCGCCCAAAGCTGTCTCCACCAGTTTGATATTCCGCGCAAATAAGATGCGTACGTAAACAGCACGTGAATGTTTCTGTGCTTGCGCATTTCGTGCGCAGCCTGCCATGCCGCAAATCTGTCCGCCGGATGCGATGCTCCGGGCGCCTCAAGCCAATCATCGCGCATCTCTATCGCGCCTTTCAGCAAATCTTTGGTGTTGACTCCCGCCAGCGCCAGCGGAAAAAGTCCGACAGCCGTTAAAACAGAAAATCTGCCGCCAATATTTTCCGGCACGGTCAGCGTTGCATACCCCTTGCCCTGCGCCATTTCCCTAAGCGTCCCCTTTTCCGAATCTGTCGTGCAGATGATCCTGGCTGCTGCTTGCTTTGCGCCAACAGCCTTCTCGAGCCTGCGTTTTGCTTCAAAAAATACGGACATCGTCTCCAGCGTTCCGCCTGATTTGCTGATGATGTTAATGCACGTCTGCTTCCACGGTATCTCGTCTAAAACCGCCGCGATTGCCTCGGGGTCGGTTGTGTCGCCGGAGAACCAAAGAGTCGTCGCACGTCGCACGTCGCACGTCGCACGTTGCAATGCCTCGAGCAAGGCGCGGGTGCCGAGGTCGGAGCCGCCGATGCCGATGACCAGGCAATTTTTGTATTTTGAAAATTGTTTGACCGCAGAGTTTATTGATTGCAAATACTCCGCATCATCCAAAACATCCAGCCAACCCTGCTCCTTTTCCTCATGCAGCTGCACCACGGCCTCGTGCGCCTCGCGCAAAACTTGCGGGCTGATTTTTTCAGTCGCAGAAAGGTCTGCGCGCATGTTGGCGTCTAAATAGGTTAAATGCATAAAGACATTATAGCATAATTGACATTTTCAGCTTTTTCGGCTAAGGTTTTGCGCAACTTGGCAATCAACGCCCGGAAGGAGACCTGGCCATGAAGTTCAAGAGCATTTTCACACTCATCGTTTTGTCGTTTCTGGTCCTTGCCGCCTCGGCCGTCCGCGCGGACGAGCCTCCAAATGAGCCCAAAGAGGCACCGTTGGTGACAACGGGATGCTCGGTGGTCGGCATGTTCTACTCCGTCTCCGGTCCGTTCGTCGGCTGCTCGCGCGGCACTGATGGATTCGGTATAGGCGCATTCGGAGGCGTGTACCATCCCCTGCCGCCGGTGCAGAAGTTCGGCTTGGACGGCGACGGCTACCTTATGCTCCGCTGGACAGCCGGCCCACTGGGGTTCAGGCTTAACGGCGGCGCAGGAGCCAACGCAGAAACCAAATCAGCTTCAGTCCGCATGCGCTGGCTTGTCGGTACTGTGCCCGATCCCGTTGGTATCACAGTCTTCGGAGCTCACGACTACTACCCAGCGAGCTGGAACTTTAGCGGCAGCGATGCCAACGCGGGTCAGTACGACGCAGACATCAGGTTTGGCCCGTCATTCCTGATCCCAGGCAAGGGCAAGGTCTCCGTCATCCCGTTTGTCGGCGTCGGCTTTGCTGACTCGCGGCAGATGGACCAGTGGAGAGCGCGCACCGGCTTCTTGATTGGCGTCCCTCTCTGATCTCAGCAGTCTGGAAAACTTCTAGGCTGTATTTTTTTATAATTCAAAATTCAAAATTCTCACCGCCATTTTGAATTTTGCTTTTTGAATTTTGAATTAATTCGTCAGTTCTTCAATTATTTCTTCCAATTCACCGATTGCTCTTTCAAGTCCTCCCGTTTCAAACGAATTCACAATTTCATAATCCGCCTCAAGATCTGTCTGCGCGCGTTCTCGGTCCGCCTTTCGTCGCCTCTCCTCATCACCTCTAACTTCCAACTCCTGTCGTCTGTTGTCTGTTGTCTGTGGTCTAATTTTGATCACCACCACCTCAAATCCCGCTTTGCGCAAAGATCGCACGCCGTCTTCCACCAGCGCGGCGATGGCAATTTTGTGATTCAAGATTTTTGTCAGCTCTTCCCTGTCCGTGGCATACAAATTCCCCGCATATTCCGCATAATGCGTCAGCTTGCCCTCCGCTTGCCGCCGCTTAATGTCTTCCGGCGTCGTGAAAGTGTAAAACAAATCGTCCTCCTCGTTTCTTTTCGGCCGAGTCGTCAACGACCGCGTGATTTCCACGCGATCAGGATATTTGGCAATCAACGCTTTAATCAAGGTCGACTTGCCCGAGCCGGAGGGGCCTACGAGGGTGAGGATGGGGTGCATAACTATTTTTTATAGAGAACGAAATGTGGAAGTTTATCTAAACCGGTATAATTAAACATCCAATAATTCGCTCGTCTTGCTTTTTCAGAGAGCTGCCTTTTTTGCAGATTTTCTTTTGGTATAAAAGGATAAAATAATATTTCTTGCTTCATCTTCCCTTTCTCCATCCACCTGAAGTTTGCTATTAAATGCGGGATCATGAAGCCGCTTTTTAACACTTTATCCATAATCTCCCATCCAGCACCAAATATTACGGCTTTTGGTTTACATTGATTCGTTTTTATTTGGGCTCTAAAAGAACAGCCTGTGCACTGAACGTCGTACAAGGGATAGTTGGGTGGTAAAACCATTAATTTTTTCTTACAGTTTGGACACGGAACCAAAGCGATAACTTCGTTTTCGCCTTGATCACCGAGATTTTTGTTTGATGGCATAGTCTTGTTAATTAAGGATGCCTTTTAAATACCAAAATTTACTACTTCCTTTCAAAATAAGTATATCAATCATACCTGAAATATTTTGCTTTAAAATTTCATCTCCTGCTTTATAAATTTTTGATAAAGCTACTTTAATTTCATGGTCTTCTGTAATAGACATACGACCATTCGTTGTAAGGTTGTTTTCTGAATCTAGTAAGTAGTAATGGATAATTTCAAATGCACCTTCTGGATCAACCTCAGAGTATGTTGGTAGTCTTTTTAGTAAACCGTAATTCCAATCGAGGTTACCATTAGATTTTTGGAGTGTCTTTACTAAATTTTGTATGACTTTTAATTCATTTAGTACTTCTTTGTTAGGATTGATCCAGAATCCAAATCCTGCCAGGGCTTCTTGTTCAACATCATTATCTAGTGCCCAATCCCAAAAAAGAATAAGTTTTTCCTTATTTATTTTATTCTTCTCTAGCCACTCGTCATTCACAACATCACGTGTCAAGCATTCTCGTCCAATAAACGATATAAACTCGCTGTGCCTTTCGACATTCTTTGTCGACCAAAATTTAATGAATAACGGATCATCGATATCAAGTTTTAGATAAATGAACGCCAACGCTAGATGAACTGCTAATGCTTCATCATAACTTTGTGTAGATTTAGTCTGAGAGTAATCTTCCGTGTTAATAGTGATAGCATAACTGTAATATTCGTATAGTGCCGTAAATAACTCATCGTACAATACATTTGATAAATAACCTTCCCAAGAAGCTACAAAAAGGCGCTCTTTATCAGGAATGTTTTTTGGGAAAATATTTTGTAGTTGACTCGTGATAAATTCCTTGTCTCTAAAATAAAAAGAGGCCAAATATCTGCCAATGATAAATCGCATTGCTAAAGAATTATCAGAAAGAAAACTTAAATAAATTTCCTTTACATCATCAGCTAATAACCTGCCATCGCTCTCTACTAATAAGACCAACGCCTCAAAAGCGCGCCCACGGACGGAATTGATTGCCGCTGTATGTAAGTCTGAAGCATCGAGACTTTCCTTTTGTTCAGCATGGCTTTCTTTGGCTTTAAAAAGAAAAGATATCAAATTCTTAACATCTGTCCTATATTTTGATTGGATTTCTAAACGACTATTTCGATTTCGTAATAAATCCATCAATATATCTCCCATGGCGTTGTAAACCCAAATCCAATCAGCTAACCAGGTATTTTTTGGGTTTTTCACTTCAGTCTTATCGGTATTAGTGATGGCTCTTAAACCAATGATAAGATTGTCCAATTGCTCCGCACCAAGAATCCGTTCTTCTCTTAACACCTCCTCAATTCCACGCAGAATCGAGTACGAATAGTGCAAATTTATTTTCTTTGCATCGATAAGATGATTAATATTACTCAAATACTCCTCAGTCCTTTTTTTAACATCGACTTTTAAAGCGTCTCCAAGACCTTCCACTCCTCTTGGATTCAAGAAGTCATCGTCTTTGTATTGTTCTTCTATTTTTTCAGCGGACCACTCATTTTGTAGTTTTTGTATAATTTCGCTAACCGTAAAATCACCAAGATCAGCTGGCGACCTGTGCTGCACAAATCCAGATCTACTCTTTTTTACATCCGGCTCTGGTACGTAAGTCGCGTCGCATTTTGAGCCAAAGACTTTTTCACACGCTTTCTTTTCTGATTGGGTCAAATCATTGCAAATTGACGACAGAATTTCCCAACCCACTCGCTTGAACCAAGGTTTGTCAGGATTGTATTTAATTTTTTTTGAAAACAAATCAGTGCATTGTTTTACAAATAAACGCTTATCTGATTCAGGCAGATAAGGAAAGGCTATAGTAAGCGTTTTTTTATACTCTGTACCACCCTCTATTTCAAAGTAGTTTTCAACTGAAAAAAGCTTAAAAAACGCCGATCTTAGTTCTGATATGAATTCATCAGGGCATTGCGACATTGCGAATAATTTAAGCCTCCAGGTCGATCTGCACAGTGGGATGGCATTAATATATGTAAAAAATTGCCTCGCTTCTTCACGTTCAGGTTGATCACAAGCTTTGGCTATAGTCTTTTCAACTAAGACTTTAATAACTGCAACGAGATTTCGCACGTCCTCTTTATAGGCATGCGTTGGATTTTCCTCTATTTCAAGAGTAAATAAATCAACGTCAAACAATGCGAACATATCTGAATATTCAAAAACTCCGGATCTGTCGCGTTCTGTAAGTTTTACAATTGCACTTAATGTCTCGGTTGTTATTTTAAGCGCCCTTTCTTGATATTTGACATCAATATTTGCTAAAGCAGTAAAAATACCGGATGCGGTTATGCTTTCTAGATAGAAGGGCTTATCAATTAATATTTGTTCCGGTGATCCTTTAGCATCCTTCACCAGTAAAAGAGATTGAGCTAATTCTAAAATCGCATCATTTGCATTCGCCTCTACCAACTTGTCTACAATTTTTTTGAATTCATAGCCATTCTTTTCAAAGGATCTCATCGTATAAAGCCACTTTTCATCGCGTATTTTTGTTGTTATTTGTTTAATATTTTCTGCGGGCAACGTGGTAGCTATCCAAAGAAATCTATCTATTACTTCTGGATTAAAACGGTCTTTCGTCGTCGCCGTATCTGGATCAAGTAAAATTTGTGTCACTACACTCGGGGCTTCTGTTGCCATACGGGTCAAATAATCCAGCTCTGGTAAGCGATAAAATATTTTTTTGTTTTCTATTGATGGTTTCTTGATCTCATCTAAAAAATTGTTCTGCCAAAGCCAACCAACCCATTCCTTGTCGGCTGATGAGAAAAAAAATCTTTTCGCGTCATCATTTAATAATAATGCGCGTGCACCATTAACTTGAGCCGAATTGATACCAGCTTTAATAAATAATTCGATCTTTTTATGCAATTCAAATTGTGTCATAAAGCGTCTACCTATGTCAGTCTCACAAAATTGCTCATGTCGTCAAAAAACATGGCTACAGTTTGTTTAAAAAGTTCAGGTGATCCATTTTTTAAGCCCTCATTGCCATGTAGTGTTCTTAAGGCTTTAAGTGTACCAACTTGATCGTGGTGACACTTGCTAGAGAAGTAGCGATAGTAATTTTCCATTTTTATATACTCATCTCTGTTTGAAGTCATGGTAGGGAAGGAAGCACTAGTTGATTTTTTTACCTTATTAAAAGCACTACTTATCATCCCACTGGATGCACCCCAAGCATGAAATAGCTCTCTCAATGAACCGGAACAGTGCTCTATCCATTCAGGATTATCCCCCTCTGATAATAAAGCATAGCAAGCGCCTTTCACCAATGTGCTACTATTTCTTCCGTTATTTTTATCAGCATCGAAAACACTCTGAAAAAAATTTACAATAGACATTACTTGAGGCGTTGTCACTGAAAAACTTGGTTTGACATCGCTGAGTAGAGTCAGTGCCTCCTTAATGTAGTCCCTTATTATGGGCCTATCATCCTGAACCGTGGAGCTACTAAATACATCTTCAGGCTTTTTTATATAAGGTCGGTAAAAGTTGTTAATCGTTACAGTGTTCCCACTGATAGCCTTATTCCTTGAACCTGAAATTTGCAAGTTTTGTTTTTTGTTCAAAAAATTTATATAAATTTTACTCGCTATATCTTTAAATCCAAAAAACGCCAGGACCGCCACAGCTAGTTTTGATAAATTGGTAAGTAAATCCACCATAAGCTTCTTCTAGCCCAGTGCAACTTTGTAAGTATATCCTTTTTTAGCCAAAAATCAACGCGAAATGTCAAGCCACTTATATAAAACGCAGCCCCGCGGGAGATAATGAGGCGTGGGTGGGAAGTTCGAATCCCTGCCCTTAGTTGGCGGTGCCACGTCGTAAAAGCCGCGTGGCGTCACACGGCGCTATACGCGGTGAGCCGTAAAATAAAAGCCGTGCTTTTATGACGGCTTTTACGTGGTTCCGGGACAGGGATTCGAACCCCGATAAACAGATTCAGAGTCTGTTGTCCTACCATTAGACGATCCCGGAATAATAATGGTCGTTGATTTATCTTATTGGATCCCCGGGTCTCCGTATAACTCCGCCCGAGGATGACAATAAATGCGAAACGATATTATATCCAAAATGACCGAAAGTCAAGCAATCACCTGCCCGCCAAAGGCGTCCAACAGGCGGGTGACGGTGTCTTTGTTTTGGATTGGCTGAGCAGGTGAGCTACCGTCCTGGGCGCTTCCAACGCGGCCGTCGATCATCAAATCATTGTGGCCAGAGACTTCGCGTAGCGTATTTTCCACCAAAAGTTTATTTTTCTGATTCTTCAAAATCGTTTGCTGATGATAAGGATACTGAAAATTTAGAATGATCGTAGATTCTTTAATTTCGCACGGCTTGCAAAGTTTGAGAATAAAAAGTAGGGATTTGTTGTTCTCTAGCGCAGCCAGCAATTTTGGCCACCAGAGGTAGACATCGTTGATGCTAAAAGACGACAGACTAGAGACGGCAGACCCGCCGCCAACTTCGTATGCAGGCGGGCGCGGCGAGGCGGAGGAACCTTCGTTGGTTTGTTCTTGTTTGGTTATTGGTTTATTGGTTATTGATGTTTCTTTGGTTATTGGTGCTTGGTTATTGTTATTCTGTCCACCCGTTCCGTTCTGTCCGCTTGGTCCGCCCTTATCCGCGTGGTCCGTTCTTGTAGCCCCAACCGTTATCGCCACCATCGCCATCTCCAGTGCAAATCTGGGATCCAGTCCTTGTTTTGCCTCTTTGCGGCGTTCCATGAGGGTGAGAGAGATGTTTAATAGCTCACCTTCCTCAAACTTACCGATCAGCGTCGCGAGAGCTTTGGAACTTTCCTCGCCGGATTTAAGAGCCTCCGCCTCTCTCGCGACTGACGTTGCGAGCATGAGAGACCGGACAGCGGCAATCAGGTCGTCGAAGAGCGGCAGGAATGCTGCGCCTTCTTGTTCCAGATCTTGAATTTTTTGTAATGCAGACGAGCTGTCTCTTTTTGCGGCAAGCGTTAGCAAATCAACGGCCATAGGCAACTGCGATTGCGGGATGACCAGTGATGCGATGTCCTTTGTGATGTGTTTCTCGCCTAAACTAAAAAGCTGGCCGAGCAAATTTTCCGCATCGCGTAAACAACCTTCTGATTTCGTGGCAATCGATGCGTAAATTTCATGCTCGACTTTATAGCCTTCCTTTTCCGTCAGTTCTTTTAGCCTTGTGACGATGTCGTCGGAAGAAATGCGCCTAAAATCAAAACGCTGGCAGCGCGAGACAATGGTTGCCGGGACTTTGTGCTTCTCTGTCGTGGCAAAGATGAACATCGCATGTTCCGGCGGTTCTTCGATTGTTTTGAGTAAAGCGTTCCATGCCGAGGTCGAAAGCATGTGCGCTTCGTCAATGATGTAAACTTTGTATTTAAGTTCTGAAGGCACAAATCTGACATGTTCAACGATCGCCTCACGCACATTATCCACGCCGGTGTTGGAAGCGGCGTCCATTTCTATCACGTCAATGCTGCCCTTTGTTACGTTCTCGCAAGATTTGCATTTTTGGCACGGCTCCCCGTCCTTTTGCTCCGTGCAGTTGACCGCTTTTGCAAAAATGCGCGCTGCAGTTGTCTTTCCCACGCCTCGCGGACCAGAAAAAAGATAAGCATGACCCAGTTTTTGTTGCTCAACCTCTTTGCGCAATATCTCAGTCACTCCGGTCTGCCCGCAAATTTCCGAGAACTTTGAGGGTCTGTAAGTACGGCTGAGATTTGGCATACCGGACTAGGATAGCGCGCTGAAGAATGAATTACAAATCAACCGCTGTCATTCCGAGCGTAATGCCCAAACTAAAGGCATGAAGTCGAGGAATCCCTTGTTTAACAGTTCGTGGTTTAAGGGATTTCTCCACTTCGCTTTTACGCTTCGGTCGAAATGACGGAATTATGAAACAAAAGAGAGACCCTAGTCTCTCTTAATTATATTCTCCACTGCAGCCCATTTGGAGGGCGCATTTTTTGGTATCAAGATAACGATGTCGTCGCCTGCCTGGCCTTTAAAGTAGGTCACGGAGGCGGTTAAAATTCCGTATTTGTGTCCGTCGGCTATTACCTTCCAGTCACCGGTGACTTCGTCGCGAGTGAGTACGCCCATGACGCGCTGACGTTCGATCGGACCGATTTGCTTGTACAAGAAACTTCCGTTGGGCTGGATAGTTAATTTCATGATATCGCCTTCCACTAGTTTGGATTTGGACGCATAATTCGGCGGCACCATATAAAGCTTGCCGTCAGAGCCGATCATATTTTGTCCGTCAAAAACTCCTTCGACGATTTTGCCTTCGTTAATCGGATGCATCACATCGCCGTCTTCCGTCGTCTCTCTGCGGATGAACTGTTCCAAATCAGCCGGTTCCGCCTCGCTCGCAAGCAGGCGCTCCAAATTACTTAAATCGTTTTTTAAATTGATTATCAATTTACTTGCCAAAGCCAATTTCGCTTCCGTTGAATTCAAAACCACCTTGCCGTCTGCGTCATCAAATCCGCTGGGCTGCTGCAACTCCGTCTCCTCTGTAATTTCCTCGTTTTGTACTTCGTCGTCCCTATGTAAAATTGACATATTTTTGTTTTTATCCCCAATCGCTTTGCGCGAAAGAGTGATGGTTAGCGGATAATTCGTTTATTTACGCTTATCCACAACTTATATTTGACAAATATAGTTTACGTCATGACTCAAAAAAGTCAAATATATTCCTTTACAAGGAACCTTCCTTGTCGCGCATCGTTCTTTCCAAAGTCGCGTATCTTTCCATCATTTCCATCTCTACAATCTCGCGTTTGCGACCGTATTTGTAGCGCGAAAGTTCTTTTATCATGTTGGCAAGTTCTTTATTTCCGTCGCTCGGTTGTATGGTTTTCATGTTAAACGCTTTTGTTGCGGTGTTGTCGATAAGCATCTTGATGCTGACCGTGTAAGCTTCCGTATTCATCAAATCAAATTTGGAAAGCACTGGCGAAAATTCTTTTTCCAAAAACTCCGCATCATCAGGGCCGACTCTGAATGCCATCATTGTGCCGACGTTGCCGAATATTGCATCGCGGATTTGCGTATCGCCGCCTTTGCGCGTCAACTGTCCTATAAATTGATGAGCAATGACAAGGTTAAGACCGTATTTGCGCGCTTCGGATAAAATCGCAGTGATGGAATCAGTTAAAAAGTTTTGAAACTCATCAATGTAAAGATAAAAATCTTTGCGTTTGGATGGGTCCATATCCGTTCGCGACAAAGCGGCCATCAAGAGCTTGCCGACCACGATCATGCCGATCAGATATGCGCTGATATCGCCAAGTTTACCTTTGTTGAGAGAGCAAAAAAGCAATTTTCCTTCGTCCATCACCTGCCTAAAATTAAACGCGCTCTTTTGCTGCGAGATGACCGGGCGGATAAAATCATTGGCAACAAACGGCGTCAATTTGGATGTGATATACGGCACCATGTTTTGCAAAGACGCTTCGCCGCCGGCTTTCTGCGCTTCTTTGGTCCAAAAATCGCGTACTGTCGGAGTTTTGCATTTGCTGATTTTAAATTTGCGATAATCCTCGTCTGCCAAAACCTTAGGAACATCTAGCAGCGTGCTGCCGGATTCCGGATCGTCCATAATCAGCATCAATGCATTGCGCATGTACTGCTCAAACATCGGACCGCCGGTTGATTTTAAATCATAGAGTTGATCAAAGATCTTTAACATCTCTTCGACCGCAAACGTTTTTTGATACGGCTGGGACGGATCAAAGTCCAGCATGTTCAAACCGATCGGGCGTTCAAAATCAGCTGGATTAAAAAAGATGACATCCTCGGCGCGTTCTTTTGGCACAAACTCCAAACATTCTTCAGCCAAATCTCCATGCGGATCTATAACGCAAACGCCTTTGCCGTTTTCTATGTCTTGTTTAATCAGCGACTTTTGCAAAACGGATTTACCGCCGCCTGATTTACCGATGATGTACGAATGTCTGCGCCGATCCGAATCCTTCATGCGAATTTCGTAAATGTGATTTCTGTACTCGGAAACGCCGAGTAAAATTCCTTGATTCGGCAAATTAGAGGGCGGAACGGTTTTGCGCGCCAGCAGCCAGTCTATCTTTGGAGTTTCTGTCGAAGATAGCGGATAATGATAAAGAGACGCCAGTTCCTCGCTGTTTAAAATCAATTTAAATCTGCGGTCAAAGTGGCGATGGATAAAAAAAGATATGGCCTGGCCCTGGCTGCGAGGCGATTTTACGCTAAAAGAATTGCCGTATTCAAAAATACTATACTGGCCAAATGCATTGAGCAAATCGTCCAAGTATCCTTTGGAGACTTCGAGCGAATCAGAGGATGTAACTACGCGGATGTTGACCTCGAGTCCCGCTTTGGAAGCCTTCTCCTCCAAACCTTTCACCATTTCTTCTTCGAGCGGAGAAAGTTTGTATTCTTTTATCGTATCCTTATCTTTGTCTTTCGGCCCGCGCAAAACATCCATCGTCTCTTTGCCCAATTGTGATGCAAAACCTTTGTTGACTTGCGTATATTTTTTGCCTTGCTGCATCTCTCTGGCGATTCTCAAACTTTCGCGGCGCCACTTATTGTCGCCCGGCCTGATGATGAATTGAATTGCAGCGCCGTCTTTTTCCCCGATTTTAGACAGAGAATTCGTGATGGTATTAAGCGGATCGCTTTCCATCTTTTTGTAAGTCTTAATCGGAAAATAGCTTGGCCGCTTGAAAGTCAGATATGACGCCAAAATTACGCTGTTTGGTGCAAACAAATTATAATCGTCATCTTCCGAAATTTCCGCGTGCGGATATTGAGCGTGAATTTGCGCCTCGATAAAATCGCGTTGTTTGCGCGGGCATCCGACGTAGAACGAGATTAGGCCTTTATGAGCAACCATCTCAAAACTGATTTTGTCGTTGCGTCCTGCAAGCCAGGCAAAAAAACCTTTGTGCGGTTTTAATCCGCCGACGGTTTGAAAAATCGTCTCGGTAAAACCAATCAACTCCTGCGTTTGCTCCAAGCTTTTGGCGTGTTCTACATCTTCCTGCTTAACTTCTTTCGGTACTTTGATGCGCAAAACTACATTTCTTGCATCATTGCGGATTGCTACGCTCAAATGCAAGCGCCGTCTGATAAGCGCAATGACGATAATGATAATCAAAAGTCCCAGCAATCCAAAAAGCAACTCCTGCAGCCAAAGCTGAGCCGCCGCAAAATTCATCAAACCCGCACCCGCTGTCTGTGGGCTTGTGATGTCGATTTGCAGCGCTGCTGTTAGTACTGGGAACATGAGTTATTTGTCGTTTTCAAGTTTTATCTGTTCAACGAGTTCCATTATCTGATCGGTTTTGATCTTTGCTTCCTGTTCCAAAAAGTACTTGTTGACTCCCGGAATGATTTTTAGCCAGGCAAAAATCAGTTTCATTACTTCCCCTGCCTTAACTGCAGCGTTTTTTACCATCTCGGAGATTGCAAGCGACGTCTCTTCTCCTTTACTCTTAAAAACCGGTTTAAGATCCTCCGGCAGGTTCATGAAAATATCTTTCATGTCCTTTTCCAAGATGCCTTCGACTTCGATTGTGACCGGATCTTTCTCCAGCGCCTGCACCTGGGCCTGCGTCGGTACTGCGGCGGAAGCTATCGGAGAGATTTTAATTTCGCCCTCTGATTCCGTTTCCAAAATCGCAGCTTCGCTTTCCACGACATTTTCCAATGCTCGCTCATCCGCTTCCACATTGGTCAATTCCAATTTCTGCGCATTCTCTGCGTTTTGTGAAATATGTTTTTCTTGCAGCTTGTCGTTAACGTCCATACTAAAGGTTGAATAACCAATAACCAAGTACCAATAATCAATTAACGTTCTGGAAGTTTGGAGATTGTGCTTTGATTATTGTCACTTACTAGATTATAGCACAAGAAGTCCGGGTGTAGTATAATGTCGACATGCCGCCAAAGACATTAAGGCTGCCAAAAACCAGACGCCATTTTGTAGAATGGGTGATGGTTAATAATAACGACAAAAAAACCTTGGCCGCTTTAAAGCGGGATTTTAAATATCATGAAATGGATTTGGCGGATACTGCCCCTCCGCTGCAATCCACAAAACTAGCCGTACGCGAGGATTATTTGTTCATGATCTTGCTTTACCCCGTTTTTGATAGAAAGACCCGTATCATCTCTACGGCAGAAATCGATTTTTTCATCGAACCAAACCGTCTTGTTGTTGTGGATCCTTTTGGTCTGCCGCAGTTGCAAGATTTGTACAACAAATTTGAAGGCGGCGAACTCCAGCATGCGCATGATGTCCCGCAACTGCTATTCGTAATTTTGGAGACTTTGATCGAAGCAATATATCCGATGATCAGGCACATGACAGTTGATGTGGAGGACATAGAAAGCAAATTGTTCAAAAATTTTGAACGCAGTTTGATAAAGGAACTTCTTCGCGTCAAAACGAACATCGTCAGTGTCCGCAAAGCAATCCAGGGACACAAAGCTGTTATCCGCAAATTGGTAGCCGCCTCGCGCGGAAGGTTTGTCAGCGTGGATAAATTGCAAGAATACTTTGACAAGTTAGTCGAAGAGACAAAAGACATTTGGGATCGTCTTGATCTGCAAAAAAATACAATCGACGCATTGCACGAAACAAATGTCTCGCTTTTGGATTATCAAACCAACGACATCATGAAAACACTGACCATCATTTCGGTCACTACTTTTCCTTTGACTCTGTTCGCGACTTTGTTCGCCACGCGCGCCGCAGGCATGCCGATTGTCGATAATCCTTACGGTTTTTGGATTTTATCAGGAATAATTATCGCCATCGCCGCGCTGATGATAGTTTTCTTTAAACGTAAAAGGTGGTTGTAGGTCTAGTACAGCCTAACTCACTCTAACTCTCTCTTACCCAAGAGAGAGTACCGCATCATCCTCGTGTATTGAGTTTCGGTATGACAGAACCCTCTCTTGGGTAAGAGAGGGCAGGGCGTAAAGCCCCGTGGGGCAACGCCCCTTTACGGGGTGAGTTAGGCTATTTTGCTTAAACCTTCGGTTTTAACTTAAATTCAGCAGCTCCATCCTCCATATTCCATCCCAGACTGTCCAGTTCGTTGCGCAGTTGATCTGCAGCCGGCCAATCCTGGCGTGATCGCGCTTCCCATCGTCTTTGGGCGATTTGTTTTACATGTTCAGGTATTTCTACGGGTTTTGCAATGTATTTATCCAAATCAAGTCCTAGAATTTTGTCCCACGCAAGCAGCGTCGAGGCTTTAACCGAACTCTCGACGTCTGATTTAACCAAATTCCAAACAACGGCCAACGCGGCAGGCGTGTTAAGGTCGTCATTCAATTCCGACATGAACTCATCATTAAAACTTTCGTGCGGATTTTGATCAGTGGGAATAGCAAGCTCGCGCGAAAACTCACGCAGATTATTTAACGCGTTTTGCGCGGCCTGTGCAGCCTCCCAAGTAAAGTTGAGCTTGGAACGGTAATGCGCACCTAAAAAGAAATAACGAATAGCCAAAGGTTCGATGCCTTTTGCCTTGCAGTCATCCAAAGTATAAACATTGCCCACTGATTTGCTCATTTTTTGACCCTCGACGGTCATGAAGTCGTTATGAACCCAAAAATTTGCCAGCGGAACATTGTATGCCGCGACGCTTTGTGCGATTTCATTTTCGTGATGAACGGGGATGTGATCCACACCGCCCGTGTGAATATCAAAAGGTTGTCCAAGATATTTGTGACTCATCGCTGAACACTCCACGTGCCAGCCCGGAAATCCAATCCCCCACGGACTTTCCCATTCCATGTGTCTTCGATGCATTGCATCGTCATGAGCGGAATCGAAGGACCTGCCGTTCGGATAACTAAACTTCCATAATGCAAAATCAGTCGCCTGGCGTTTTTCTTTATTGACATCGACTCTTGCGCCCTCAAGCTTTTCGTCCAACGGCTGGCCGGAAAGTTTACCGTAGTCAGGAAACTTTGCGGTATCAAAATAAATTCCGTCAGACGTCTTATAAGTAAATCCTTTTTCTTCCAAAAGTTGGATGAGTTTAATCTGTTCTTCTATGTGATCCGTCGCGCGGCAAAGCAGAGGCGAGTCAGGCAACTTGATATTTAAAACTTCCGCGTAATCAACAAAAATCTTTTCATACCTTTTGGCGATATCCCACGCGCTAATCCCCTCTTTGTCCGCGGACATCTGTAACTTGTCCTGACCTTCATCACCGTCTCCAACAAGGTGACCAACGTCCGTAATATTCATGCAGTGCACGACTTTAAAACCGTTGGCGACGAGCACGCGTCTCAAAATATCCCAAGTCACGTAAGATCGAAAGTTGCCTATGTGCGGCATGGAATAAACCGTCGGCCCGCAAGAGTACATGCGCACCTCGCCCGGGTTTATCGGCCCAAAAGCTTCGCGTGTGCGTGTAAGAGAGTTCCAAAGTTTGAGCATAAAGACTTAAATAAACAATAACCAAGATTTCAATAACCAATTAATAATACAATTGACCAAGAATCCAATAATCGGCACGACACGATGTCCGCTGATTGGTTATTGTTTTTTGGTTATTGGGATTTTACACAAAGGCTACATTAAGCGCAGTGAAAAGGCAAAAAAAACCGTGAAGTAGTTGCTTCACGGCAGTGACTGAGCTCTCGCCCAGGCTAGTTGCGGTCAGGCGGTGGTACCGAATTCACCACTGACGAGCATTGCGACAATCGAGTCGACCTCGAGTGCGGTGTTGCGATCCGGGAACCACTCCTCGGGCTTGATCGAATCAAAACCATCGAAGAATGCTTTACAGATGCGCCGGTAGGCCGGATAAGTGCCTGAGCCGAGTGGAAACTGACTCAACGGCAGCTCATCTTCGGTCAACTTGATGCCCTGACATGCCGCCAGCATCTCAGTTGCTATAACCTTGCGGATCAGTGGCAACATCTCGCGCAGGTTAAGCGCCGAGTTCATGCCCATACTGACCCAATCTTCTTGGTTGGCGGAGGTGGGCACGCTGTGCACGGAGGACGGTGCGGACAGATGCCCAATCTTGTTGACCAGCGCCGCACCGGCGTATTGCTGGATCATCAGACCCGTGTTCCCATGCGACGGTCCGGCAAGGTCGTCCGGCAGACCAAAACTGGTACCGGAGGAAAGAAGAGCAAAGAGGCGACGATCGCTCGAGCCTGCCAAAGGCGCCAGACCGATGCCGACGTACTCCAGGATCGACGCCAAAGGCTGGCCGTGGAAGTTGCCTCCGGAGATGGTCTTGAAACCGTCGCCCTCCCTAAAGATGAGAGGATTATCGGTCGACGAGTTGATCTCCACCTGGAGAATCTCGGCGGCATGTGCGAGCGCATGAAAGGCGCTAGCGAAGATTTGCGGAGCGCAACGGAATGAGTACGCGTCCTGGACGCGCGGTACCTTTTTACCCTTCTCATCCAATGTAGGCTTCTCGTTCCTCAGGCTGACCCCGCGCGATTCCTCTGTCATCCGCTTCGAATCGCCGATGAGGCGACGCATCATCTCCGCAACGCGAAGCTGGCCAGGAAGCGGCCGCATCTTGTGAATGCGTTCATCGAAGGCGTTCTTCTCACCGCGAATGGCTTCGAGAGACAGGCCGAGCGACAGACAGGATTCGCTGAAAAGCGCCCAGCCATCGCTTACCGCCAAGCAGCCAATTCCTGCGATAAAGTTGGCGCCGTTCGTGAGGCCCATCGCCTCCTTGGCTTGCAGCGTGATCGTCTCAAGATCGTGACGCTTCAACGCTTCTCGCGCAGGAATACGCGTGCGCGTTCCATCCTCTCCGCGGACGAAGACCTCGGCGAATTCCATGCCGATCAAAGCCGCGGACATGTGCGCCAGAGGCACGAGATCGCCCGAAGCGCCCACGGAACCGAGCCTGGGAATGCACGGAGTGATGTCCAGATTCAAGAAATCGCGCAAGCGCTCGCTGATCAGCGGACGGAGGCCGGAATGATTGCCCAAGAACGAGTTCAAACGGATGAGCATGGCAGCTCGCACAACTTCCTCGTCAAGCAGATCGCCATCTCCGCAACAGTGCGCCGGTATGTACGCCATCTGATAAGCGGAGAGCTCTTCCGGCTTGAGAACCGTGGTCTTGCGTGATCCGCACCCCGTGTTGACGCCGTAGATGACGTCACCACGGTCGATGCAGACCTGAAGTCCGGCTCGCATCTCCTTGAGTGATTCCAGTGCGGAGGCATTAGCCTCCACCCTGGTATGATGCCTGGCCACGCTGACCACCTGCTCGATGGTCAGACTGTGGCCGTCAATCTCCAGTCTTACGATATTCTTCATGCCAAACCTCTTTCTTCTGTCAAACCGCAGCGTATCTAAGTTTAAGATGTAAGGATCAAATCCTGGATTTGATACAGGTTGACAATAAGATACAACTTTTTGAAAAATTAGCAAGTTAGAAAAATACTAATTAAAAAAAGCCCTACTTTAGAGGAAATTTGTAAGTCCTTAAAGTAGGGTGAGCTTAGGAGCGGTGTCAGGGAATGATTCCACCCAGAATGACTCGGCTGTCCTTCTGAAGCGACTGAAATCCATCGACAGACTTGGATGACAGCACCTCTTGGGAGGCGATTACCGAATATCCAATGTTTTCATAAAGGCGGCGAATGATGGGCTGGTCGGTCGAGGTGCGCACTACGGCACTGGTAAAGCCCTTCTTTCTTGCCGCATCGAAGCGGGCGGCGATCAAGTGTTTAGCGACTCCCTGAAGTCTGCGTTGTTTTGAGACGAAGAGTTCAGCTAGGTAGAAGGAGTTTCGCCAATCATGCGAGATCACACTGCCGACATCCTTCTTTCGTTCTTGATGGTAACCGAGTGTGCCACCAACTATCGCGCCGTCGCCGTCGTCGGCCACCAAGAAGACAGCATCCTGCCAAGAGATGAACTCTTCAAACTGAGTCGTGAGTTCAATGCGATCGAAAACTTCGCACCAAGGAGGCTCCGCGAAGCACGCCTGGTACAAGGAAACGAGATTACCGATGTCTTTTACGGTGCAGTTACGAATTAGCATCAGATCCTCCTGCGGGTATGTTTGAGACCCCGTTACTGCGAACAAAATTTATTCGCAGTAGAGAGTTTCAAGCGATTAGCCAATAAATATTTTTAACGGCTCTTTTATTTCGCGCATTTTATAGTAGGCTATACTATTTCTGTTTTGATAGCGTCCAATTAACAACGGATAGAATTCCTCATCACTTCTACGTGATAAAGTAAATTCTTCAAGATCACTTATATCACTTGGGATTTTCTGTGAATCGTAGACTTGAAAGAATTTTTTGTCTTTTAATTTTTCATTTTTATCGCCATAATCGTCATTTATATCTTTCTTTAAAAATGATTCAAGTATCCAAAAAAGTTCATCTTGCGTTTTATGATCATCTTTTGGACCGCATTCAATTTCTATGCCACACGGCATATATTCACTCAGGGGTCCATTTAGCTCTTTGGAGAAGCTGGGCCAAAGTACAATTTTTTCAATGTCTAAACGCATCGCGAGTTCCAAGTTTTTTAAAGTGGGCTTTGTGATGATGATGAATATACCCGTATTGGCATGTGTGCCATGTATATCTATACAATGATCGTATGATTCAGATAACGCGATTATTTCAGCTGCTCTTTTTGCAGCATACTCATTTGACTTGATATCGCCCGGCGCACTCCTATTGAGGTCACCTTCAAAATTGCGAGAATTTGCGGAATAAGCAGGAACGTTGCCAATTATCCAATCAAATTTGTAATCTTTGTTTTCTAGCATCTTAAGCACTTTGACTCCTATCGGCTCGTCTCCGTGTGTTGCCCCGATAAATAATATATTTTTCATAAAATTTTTTAATAAATAATACCCTTCTGGTTAAAGAAGGGTATTTGCGATTCTATTTGATAACGCAAACTCACTTCCTTAACCTATTAAGGACATGATGGTTAAAATACAGACACTTAGCCTTTCTCATAATTCGAAAATAGTTTATGACACATCTATTTTTTTGTCAACTGAAAATTCTAATTAAAAAAATAAGGCTGTTTTACCTTAATAAAACAACCTTTAGAAGTGTGGTGGGTACGACGGGATTCGAACCCGTGACAGCCGGATCCACAATCCGATGCGCTAACCGCTGCGCCACGTACCCACTGACATGAACCACTTAAGCCTAAGTGAGCCGACCTGTCAAGAGACTTACTTACCCTTAGCCGGATAGCGTTCTTGCAACAGGTGCAGCCTCTGTTTTATCTGGATCATCTCAACCAAGCCCTCCAGAGGCACGGGGAACTGTTCCCTGTTCTTGGTGTCCTTGAGCGTGACTATCCCGTTCTGAGACTCTTCAACTCCGATGAAAATCAAGAACGGGATGCCCTGGTTCAGGGCATAGGCCATCTGTGCCTTGAGCGCCGTATTGGAGCCCATGTAGATTTCCGACGGTATGCCCGCAGAACGCAACATCTGCAGAGTCTCCAGACATTGACTGATGAGCTGTTGGTCCATGACCGTAACAAGCACTTGCGTTGCCGTTTTTGGCCCCTTAACCATACCGAGTTTTTCCATGGCGGCAAACAAACGATCTACTCCGATCGAAGCACCGACTGCCGGCATTGAGTCGCCGGTAAATCGAGCCACAAGATCGTCGTACCGACCTCCGCTCATAACTGACCCGAACTCCGGGCAATCGGTCAGTGTTGTCTCAAAGACTGGGCCGGTATAATAAGCCAGACCTCGTGCCACGGAGACGTCCACCGTCCAGTAGTCCTGTGAGACGCCTAGATTGTCCAGACCGTCACAAATAGTGCGCAAGTCGTTTACGGCATTTTCCCCCAACGCCGATCTCTCGATGAACAGCTCGGAGAGCTTGCTGATGACACTGCGGGCGTCGCCGTCGATCTCCATGAATGTCTTAACAACGCGCACTTGTTCATCTGTGAGACCCAGGCCGCTCTCAGTAGCGTCGGGATCATTGGCATCACGTTCTTCGTCGGCGACGAATTTTTTTGCCAAAAGAGCAGCGACTCCCTCACGTCCGATCTTGTCCTGCTTGTCCAAGATCCTGAAAAGATCCCTCGCGCGCGGGCTGCCGGATTCAATCCCGATAAGGCCTGCCAACGCATTTAGAACCTTACGAGTAGAGAAACGCACCTTGAAGCGCTCAAACCCAACGGCGCGCATGGCCGACACCATCAACCAAACAATCTCCGTGTCAGCGAGCAGACTTGCAGAACCGACAATGTCAGCGTCGAACTGCATGAACTCTCGGTATCGCCCTGCCTGAGGCTTCTCACCACGCCAGACTTTCTGGCACTGGTAACGTCGAAACGGCCTTGGCAAATCCGGGTAAGCGGCGACGACGCGTGAAAGCGGAACAGTCAAGTCGTAATGCAATGCAAGAGACTCGTCGTCTTTATTTGCACCGCTTGTCCTAGCGCGCCAGATGATCATGTCCGGCGGTTTTCCGCCCGTCAAAACCTCTTCACGCTCAATTGCCGGCGTCTCGATCGGCGAGAAGCCAAACTGTTCGTACACTTGCGTGATTCGTCGTAGAACAGACGCTCTGAAAAGCATTTCGGGTGGCAAATAGTCACGTACACCCGCGGGCAAAGAAGGCTTAATGGTACTCATGGGACAGTTCCTCTCTTCGATGGTTCGATAGTTGTGTCAAACAACCAGCGCAATCAAACCAAGTTTTGGTGATTTTGTCAATCGGAGGCGAATAATGCAATCCGTCAAAATCTAACTTAAATCAGCCCCCTGCGGGCTGATTTTAGTTAGATCTTATTTAGTCATGCAACGGACAACAGGTTACCGATGTGATGGCCGGTGAGGCTAACCCCGTCACAACTCCTGCCACATATCTCCCTGAGGGACAAGAAATTGTCCTATTTGGCCAAGCTAGAGCAACAGTCGTACACAATCCCGTGTTGTTGTTTACATATCTATTGTCAGTATACGCAGTATCAAGATTCACGCCATCGGCTGCTACAGAGATACCCGTACCTCCCCCGACGTTCACCGTTAAAACGCCGCTCGTGCCGCCTCCCGTCAATCCATTTCCTGCTTGTACGTTTGTTATGGGAGTAACGCAAGCCCAAGCACTATTTACTTGATCCCATTGCATAACTTGCCCATTGCTGACGCAAGAACTAATTTTCACACTCGGCTGCGGTCCGCCGGAATTTGTAACTGTAATTCCCGTTCCACTCAAAACATCAGTCACATCCCCCGTCCCCGCGTTCGGCCAAGCGGCGCGACAATCGTTACCAATACAAAGTGTCGAAGCTTTAACCTGCCCTGCACCGGTTACAGTTATATTGCCGGATGAATTTATGGCGCCGGTATGCGACAAAGTACCGATTGTATAAATTGTATTTGCCGCTGGTTGAACACTTAATAACCAGTTACCTGCACTTAAACCAAATGTGTTACCAAACGGACTTGAAAAATTACCAGCCATCGTGTCGCCGGAAACGTTGACGTAACGATCATCAAAATAAACGTTATTCGCAGTCAGTACGGTATTTGGTCCTGCAGCATTAGTAATAGAAATGGAATTATTGGAAGAACTCAGGTTTGATATGGTTCCCCCACTATTCGTATCTGCATCAGCCGAACACGTCCAAACACCCCCGGACATTTTATATATTTGATTTGCCGCACAAGTCGTGAGGGCGACTCTAGGTTGCGGTCCGCCGGGAGTTGTGACAGTAATTGGAGCGGTAAACAAAACATCTGTAACATCACCTGCGCCGCTTGCAGCGGGCCACGCCTGAATGCAATTAATTGGATTACTGGATGCATCGGCAAAACAATATTTAGGTGAAATCACTTTTGGATCTGTAAATCCAGTTCCATTACCTTTTGTAATTAAGTTGCCCCATACATTTAAATTAACAGGTTGCTCAGATCCAACCCCATTTCCCCAATTGCCGATATTAAAACTGGACGAACCCGCTCTGTCTATTCTTATGGCTTTACCGTCTGTTGTTACGTAAAAGTTATTTGCAATTTTTAAATCATCTCCAATTTCAGCTCGACCATTAATTTTGTAGCCACCCATCTGTACAGGTGCAGTGTCAATATTTGCAGCAGACCTACTCCATATCACGCCATCGACATTACATCCCGATTGGCTAGGATCATAACAATTTGCTGCCGGACCATTCCAGGTTTGCGCATTAGCTGCGAGTTGCCAAACAAAAACGATTCCGATTATTAAAATCAATGAACCGTAGAAATATTTCTTATTCATAAAAGTTAAGAACAGTATAACACATTTACAAAATTTCTTCGTTTTTTATCCACAAGAAAAAGAAAAAAACTCTTCTCGAGGTTCCGCAGGAGCGGAGTGAGAAGAGCTTTGCAGAGCGACGCGTCTAGCATGCGTCTTGGTTTATTGACAGTCCAACTCGACGATTGCAGGACCCTGAGTGCTGAAACCGTCCCCGGCCGTAGTCATCTTTGTTGAGTTGGGAACACTCCAACTCTTCTTGGGATCAAAGAAGCCTGGACCAGGTTCGTACCACGAGATGCTGAAATCACCGTTGTCCGTTCCGATCCTGGCCGGCAGCCACTCGCCGTATTGCTGCAGTCCGCCGAGGATGTACTTGTGTGGAGCGATCTTCGCCACGCTTCTGACCCACTCTAGCTCGGGGTAGTACCGCGCTTGCCACACAGTCCCATTCTTCTGGAACGTGAGGCCGATGTGACTTTGACCACTCAAGCTGTCTCCAACTGCCATAATGTCGCAGTCAGAAGTGCCAGAGATGTCAGAGAAGCCGTATGACCCAGCCGGCGTCTGTACAACTGCCCACGAAGTTCCGTCCCAATGCAACAAAGCGGCGTGATCCGAACCGATCTCATGAATCGCCCCGATGGCATATACACTGGTCGGACTCGCACAGTACATCGCGGCTAGACCGAGAACCGACGTTCCAAAATACGGCATTGCGTATGAAGTTAGCGATGATCCGTTCCACAAATACAATTGGGCATCGGAGTTGTTTGTGCGCCCCACAAAGTACACGTGGTTCATGTCAACGCCACAGAGCGGACCGAGATTCAGCGTTCCCGTCTCTTGAGATGCGAGCCTTTCAAAGGTCGTACCGTTCCAGCGCGCGAACACGCCTTCCTGATCGATGCCTTTGTAGACCACAAAAACGGACTGGTCGACTTGAAGGCAAGCTGTGAACGGGTTGATTTCGGCACGTCCTCCTGCCGGAGAAAGAGCCACATTAGACCACGATCCCGCTGTGTAGTGGAACAACGAGATCTTCGAAGCAGCGTGGCCGATGAATGTGAACTGGTTGTCTTGACCAAGTGCACATCCGCCGAACTCATCGGAGTCACTCGTGGGAGCAATCGTCTGCACCGGCGATCCGCACGAGTACGCCGTACCGTTCGGAATCGGACTGCACACCGGGCCCCAATTGTGTTGGCACGCCGTCGTGTCCCAGCAGTCCTGGTCGCGGCAGTCGATCCAACCGTCGCAGTCGTTATCCTTTCCGTCGGTGCAACTGGTCTCGGTGGACGGCTTATCGCAAGTCCCCCAAGTGCACGTTCCCGTATCGCACTGGTGCGTTGCGGCGATGGTTACGCCGTTGCACACGAAGTCGCACAGTTGGACGTTGTTCGGCGTGCCGGTGCACTCAAAGCCTTCGTCCGCACCATTGATCCCGTTATTGTCGAGACCGTCACAGGGATCGGGGATGCAGTAAGGCGAAGTGTTGCAGTCCGGATCGAAACAGTCGGTTAGATTATCCAGGTCGTTGTCGACGGTGTCGTTGCACACCTCCTTGCAGGGAGGTGTGTCATGACAGTCGGCATCGTGACAGTCAATCTTCCCATTCTGATCGTTGTCGACGCCGTCATTGCAATGGTTACCCTCGGGATATGGGCAGTTGAATCTGCTAGGGTCACTGGCATCGTCCCAGAAGCCCCAGCAATTGCATCCCCGCGTCTTGCTACAGTCCAACGTGCCAATAGGCACGCCGGTGCAAGGGTCACCCATGTATACGCCGCTAATGCACTGGCAGTTCGCCGCACTCACGCACAGCGGATCAACGCAGTCGACCTTGCCATCAAGGTCGTTGTCGAAACCGTCGTTGCAGACTTCGGGGTTCAAGACAGTGCACGTGTTGTACGTGCAGTCCGGGCCTTCGCAAGTCTGCTGTCCCAACTTTTGGTTGGTCGAACAGTTTCTGATCGCCCCGAGGGAGCAGCTGAAACCCTCGGCGATGTCGTTGACTCCGTCACATGCCGGGGGCTGGCAGTTGGCCGCGGACGCGCAGTCCGGGTCAAAGCAGTCCTTGAAGCCATCGAAGTCGTCGTCGATGTTGTTGTTGCAGGCCTCAGGCGGCGGAGGCTCCGGCTCGCTTTGAGCGTCGGCGGCATCAGTCCCCGTTTCTGCATCGGCAGTGTCGGCCGCATCGGACGAATCCGACGCATCAGCGTCGTTGCCGACTTCGGGCTCATCGCCCGCGTCCGCGTCGACATCAACATCAGGCTCGTCGCCAGAGTCAACGTCAGGTTGCACGTCTGCTTCATCAGAAGCATCCGCGGCATCGGCATCTTGGCCGACATCTGCGTCAGAGTCCGTGCTCGCATCCGCATCGGGCGGATCGACGTTCGTATCCGTCTCGTCAGCAGCATCAGGCAAATCCTGATCCTGCCCGATCACGTCGGACGTGTCTGCATCATTGCCGGGTTGGGGTGAATCGCTCCCGCCGCCGCAACCCACAAGGGCTGCCGCGACGAACAGCACGAAAACGAACAGCCTATACGAGTTGCGGTTCATGATGAACGCCTTTCTCTTGGCAACAAAGCCAAGAATTTTCACGAATTGTCGAAGTCCACACTGTACGCAAAAAATGCGGACAATGCCTGAACATAGCATAAATTACGCGCTATGTCAAGGCAAGAAGGCATATCCCCAATCTTATATTTATCAACACCTCCCAACTAATAATTTTCGCTGATTTTTGCTATAATGCAGATATTATTATATTGGATCCCCGCATGCGCGAGGATGACAAGCAAAATATGAACAATCACGCATCTTTAAGCCGATATATTTTGGTTATTCTCTGCGTCTCGATCGTGTTTACGGCGCTTGTTTTGATCATCCTCAACTCATGGATGCAAAACAAACAGCTCGCGGGTTTATCCGGCGTTGGCGGGATGCTTACAGGACAGACTTACGAAAACGGTTTTAAAGAGGGATACTTGGCTGCACGCGAAAAATACCAAACTATACAACCGTTGCCGGAAGGAGCGTCCGTTGCATCTTTTTCGGGTAATATCGAAAGTTTAAGCGATTCGTCGATAAATGTCCGAGCAACAAACTTGGACACAAACGAAATAGTTGACGGCGTATCGGATGTTCGCAATGTAATGATTGATGAAAATACAAAAATATTTTCACGCACTCTTTTACCTCAAGACGAACAAGATCGCTTATATGCCGCTTGGCAAAAGTCAGGCGCCGCGCAAGGCAACCCTCCGCCAAAAGCATACAAAGAAACAGAGATTATACTTTCCGATTTGCAGAACGGTCAAACGGTAATGGTTACTGCAAACGATGATATTAGATTGCAAAATTCTTTTGTAGCGAGTGAGGTTGTGTTGGTAAAATAGCTGAATAGTCGATCCCCTCATTTGCCGCATCGCGATAAATGTCCCCCTTGCAGAAGGGGGATTTTAGTATCAACTTCCCCTTTCTCAGAGGAGACAGCTTTGATGCGCAACATCAAAGCAGAGGAATCTCCGCGTCCCATTGTTAAGAGTACGGATTCGATGCTGCGCATCAAATCAGGGGATCAGATCTCAGATTTCTTTGCCTTCGGCCCTATCGCCATCACCACGATCGGCAAGATTAGCCAGGCTGATTTTCCGTAATCGCTTAAGAAAAAGTCACGCGTGTATTGGCTAAAAGTCGATTGCACTTCAATGGGCAGGAAAGACAGAGTGATACTGATGAGCAGTCCGACTTGTAAAAAGCTAAACAAAATCACCTGCCACCATGCGCCGCCCGATGAGTTTTCGCCGAGCGTACGCAGCAGAGCGCTGCGCGCCATAAAGAAAAACAGCGCGACGAATATCCCAAGAAAAAAAGATATGCGAAGCACAAAATTATCATTTACATTAAAGGCTAAGTTGAACTGATTCAAAATTGGCGCATTGCCGACGACCGCCAAAGCCATGTAAACAGAGACCAGAATCACGATTATGCGATCGCGGCCAAGTGAAAAGCCGTAAAGAAGTGATCCAACTATAAAGAAAAGTGCAATAAACAGATCCCAACTTGGCGATGACCAGTTTAGACCGGCAAGGAACAATAAGATTGAGTCCATACGGGGGTATTATAACACCAAAAACTGGAAACTAAAAACTGGAAAGAGTTTAACAGCAAACTGAGTTGCTCTTTCCAGTTTTTAGTTTCCAGTTGGCTTTTATAGCCCCAACTCACCCAACTCCTCCAACTTCTTCTTTTGTTCTCTTGAAAGCCTTGTCGGCACCTCCGGCATAACCGTCACTAAATGGTCGCCGCGGCTGCGTCCGTTGGTATAAGGCACACCTTTGTCTTTTAACTTAAAAACGGTTCCGGCCATTGTCGCTGTTGGAATTTTTAGTGAGACAGAACCGTCAACTGTTTCTACGTCAATGTTGCCGCCAAGCGTCATAATCGAAAACGGAACATGAACAGTCGATAAGATATCATTGTCTTGGCGTCTAAACGCAGAATGCGCGGCAACTCTTACGCGAATATACAAATCACCGGAAATTCCGCCCTGTCCAGGGTACTCGCCTTCGTTGCTGACGCGCAAAGCCTCGCCGTCGTTCATGCCCGGAGGAATTTTTACAGTCAAAACCCTTTCCCTCTTTTCAACTCCGGTACCGCTGCAATCTTTGCACGGCTTTTCGATGCGTTTGCCGGTTCCTTTACAATCCGGACACGTGACGGCAGTGTTCATCACTCCAAAAATAGTTCTTTGGGCTTGCTGCACGCGACCTCTGCCTCCGCAAGTTTTGCATTCAGAGATATTTCCGGACGGATCGGACCCTGATCCTTTGCAAATTCCGCAAGGTGAATTTTTATAAAGTTTGATTTCTTTCTGCGCGCCGAATACAGATTCGATAAACGAAAGCTTAATCTCCGTCTCAATGTCATTCCCCTGTTTTTTTCGACTTCCGCCTCTGCCTCCTCCGCCAAAACCAAACATGCCACCGAGCATGTCACCCAAATCACCCAGGTCATCGACATTAATGTTAAATCCCTGTCCGCCAAAACCTCCAAAACCCTGCGCACCGTTGAATCCGCCAAACCCTCCTTGTCCGCCCATTCCGCCATTTTCAAAAGCCGCCGATCCGAATTGGTCGTAGGTCGTGCGTTTTTGTTTGTCGCCAAGCACCTGATAAGCCTCGTTGATGTCTTTGAACTTTTGTTCATTTCCACCGTTCTTATCCGGATGATGCTCGTGCGCCAAACGTCTGAACGCTTTCTTTATCTCATCTTCGCTGGCGCCTTTTTCCACGCCGAGAATTTTGTAGTAGTCTTTGGGCATTTCACTCCAATTACAAATTACGAATTACTAATTACGAATGCAGGAATCGCTCCGCGATATTACAATCATTGCCGTAGGCCACATTCATTTTGCTTTTTGCTACTTGCTATTTGCTTTATCTTTCAGTTCCGATCAACTTAGGTTCCCCCGCTTCTTGAATCGGACCGAACTGACTTTCGTATTTGCCGATGTTATCTTTTAATGCGTTAACGATGCGTTTCATGTGAGCAGGACTTACGATAAGCCGCGAGACCAGTTCGCCCATTGGAGGATGAGCGAACATAAAGTCTAGCACAAATTCTTCTTTTGCGTGACTAACCTGCATCATGTTCGTGTAACGCCCTTGGAGCATCTCGTCGGGCGCTTTGATGTTAAGATCGGGCATAAGACTTACAACTGACAACTTACAAGAGCAACTAAGCAAATCGTGTAAGTTGTTAGTTTATAGTTGTTAGTTATTCTTCTCTTCAAACTCCCCTTCTTTCGGTTCTTCTTTCTTTTCACCCTCGCTTCCGGTCGACTCAGTCTTTTGTCCATCGTCTTTAGTCGTTTGTCCTTGTGTTTGTTGATACATCGCCGCACCGACTTTTTGCGCGACTGTCGCGAGTTCGTCGGCAGCTTTTTTGATAGCCTCGACGTCTTCGCTGTCTTTAAGTTTTTTCAAAGCTTCCAATTTTTCTTCCGTCGCTTTTTTATCTTCGGCGTTGACTTTATCGCCGGCTTCCTTGAGCATCTTTTCCGTTGTGTAGATCATGGTCTCCGCGGTATTGCGAGTTTCGACGGCTTCTTTGCGTTTTTTATCTTCCGCAGCATGAGTCTCCGCATCTTTCTTCATGCGCTCAACTTCATCTTTGGAAAGATTGGTGGACGCAGTGATTGTGATGTTTGCGGCTTTGCTGGTCGCCTTGTCGACTGCTTTTACGTTCAAAATGCCGTTAGCATCAATGTCAAACGAGACTTCTATTTGCGGAACGCCGCGCGGTGCCGGAGGAATGCCGGAAAGTGAGAAGCGGCCAAGCTGGCGATTGTCCGCGGACATATCGCGCTCGCCTTGCAGTACGACTATTTCGACAGAAGTTTGACCGTCGGCTGCCGTTGAAAATATCTGTGACTTGGAAGTTGGGACGGTCGTGTTGCGCTCGATCAACTTTGTCATGACTGCCCCCATTGTTTCGATGCCGAGTGAAAGCGGAGTGACATCCAAAAGCAACAACTCACCTTTGATGTCGCCCTGAAGATTACCGGCTTGAACAGCAGCACCGACTGCAACCACTTCGTCCGGATTGACACTGATGTTTGGTTTTTTGCCGAAAAACTTTTCTACGGTCTGAACAACCATCGGCATGCGCGTCATTCCGCCGACCAAAATAACTTCATTGATATCTGATGTCGACAACTTTGCGTCAGAAAGCGCTTTGCGGCACGGTTCCAATGTCTTATCGACCAAATCCTTGACCAGCTCTTCCAACTTGGCGCGAGTCAATTTAATCATCAAGTGCTTTGCGCCAGATGAGTCGCTTGCAATAAACGGCTGATTCAATTCCGTTTCCATGGCGGTCGAAAGTTCGATCTTGGCTTTTTCCGCCGCGTCTTTTATGCGCTGTAAAGCGATAGGATCTTTTGATAAATCCAAACCTTCCTGCTTACGGAATTCGTCTAAAGCCCATTTGATTATCACCTGATCAAAATCATCGCCGCCCAAATGAGTGTCGCCGTTTGTTGCTTTGACCTCGACTGTGTTTTGCGATGTCGTTGCATCATAAGCGACTTCGAGAACGGAAACGTCAAATGTGCCGCCGCCCAAATCGTACACAACAATCTTTTCATCCTTTTTGCGGTCAAAACCATACGCCAAAGCCGCCGCAGTCGGTTCGTTGATAATGCGGCGCACGTTTAAGCCCGCGATTTCACCCGCGACCTTTGTCGCTTGTCTTTGCGAATCGTCGAAATACGCAGGAACTGTGATGACCGCTTCCGTAATCTTTTCGCCCAAACGAGCTTCCGCATCAGCTTTGAGTTTTTGCAAAACCATGGCGGAAATTTCTTCCGGCGAATATTCTTTGTCACTCATCAAGACTCTGACGCCGTCGCCTTTTTGGACAATCTTATAAGGCAAAAGAGTTTTATCGCGCTGCACTTCCGCATCGTCCCAGCGGCGACCAATCAAGCGCTTGACCGAAAACAAAGTGTTTTGCGGATTGATGGCGGCTTGGCGTTTTGCCAATTGTCCGATCAAACGTTCGCCTGATTTCGAAATTGCAACAACAGAAGGAGTGGTTCGCGCACCCTCCGCGTTTTCAAGAATCTTAGGCTGGCCGCCTTCTATGACGGCCATGCACGAATTGGTTGTACCAAGGTCTATACCGAGTATTTTGGACATAATTTTGCATTTGTCATCTCGACCGTAGCGGAGCGAAGTGGAGAGATCCCTTTCATAACAATCAAACTGTTAAACAAGAGATTCCTCGACTTCATGCCTTTAGTTTGGGCACTACGCTCGGAATGACAGTTGGAGTTAGTTATCTTTCTTAACGTCGATCTTAATTGATTTAGATTTGGCTTCCGGCGATTTTGGAATGTGAACTTTTAAAATTCCATTTTCAAATGACGCCTGTGCTTGATCCTCCTCGATCCTGGCGGGCAAGGCGATTTGGCGAAACACCTGGCCTGCACGGATTTCTTTACGGTAATAATCTTTTTCGTCGACTTCCGTCTTTCGTTCACTCGAACCCTTGATAGTCAACACGCCGTTTTCAATTTCTACACTGACGTTCTTGGGGTCCGCGCCCGGCAAAGTCGTCTCGACGACGACGGCGTCTTTTGTTTCGTACATGTCCACCGGCGGGATCAAGCCCTGCTTGGACATTGATATCGCGGGTGAGTTTTTAAAAAACTCATCCATCTTATCGAACGGGTCAAAGAATGGCGACCATTTCATTAAGTTTGACATATGATATTCTGTCATTTCGACCGCAACGTAGTGAAGTGGAGAAATCCCTTACTAAACCTTTTATACTGTTACAACAGGGATTCCTCGACTTCATGCCTTTAGTTTGGGCATTACGCTCGGAATGACAATAAGCAATTACGGTTAATTATTTATTGAGTTAACTACTACTTTTGCGGGACGAAGTACTTTGCCGTTTAACATCCAACCTTGCTGAATGACTTTTAAGATTGTGTTTGGCGGCTTTTCGTCATCCTCTTCGTTGCTGACCGCTTCGTGTTTTGAAGGGTCAAACTCGCCGTCAGTGTTTACATTCTCCAGACCTATTAACTTGAATGTCTGTACCCACATTTGTTTTACGGCCACGATTCCAGTCAACCAATTTTGCATTTGCTTTTTTTGATCGCTCGGTAAACCATCTACATTCGGTAAGTGTTGCAATGCAATCTCGAATTGATCGACGGCGGGCAATAATTCGTAAAGCAAATTTTCGTTGGCGTAGGATGCGATATCTTTTTTTGTTTGCTCGAATTCTCTTTTCAAATTCGCATAATCCGCCTGCGCCCGCTTCCATCCCGCCAAATACTCGCCGCAATTTTGACACTCGTCGCCCGTCGCACGTCCCACGACCCCATTGCCATCTTGCCGTTCGGCCCTGAGGGGCCTCAGGCCCTCGAAGGGAGCGGAGTCCGACGGAGCTCGGCAATCTCCCCCCTCTGTTTCATCCTTGGGCGAAGTCTGACGGAGACCCGAGGATCCATCCGATTCTGGATTCCCGCCTTCGCAGGAATGACATTTTTTATTTTTCTCATCGTCTTGCATATTTATATCGTTAAAAGTTCTTGCATTTTTTTCATAAGCGAGATTGCTTGCGCATAATCCATGCGCATGGGACCGAGTATTCCTATAAGACAGCCTTGCTGGGTCGTGACGACGACGGAACCGCACATGGAACCGAACGGGCACTCTTCACCGATCAAGGTCGTCGGATCTTCAAAACGGACATGGCGCAATTTTGTAAGAACATCATCCAATCTATCCAAAACGTCGCTCATGGAAACTATTCGGTTCCAATCTTTGAACTCGGATTGCGAAAACAAATTGGTCAATCCGGTGTAATAACTGTCCGAGCTTCCCAAACCTAAAATCACTGCATTTTCAGAAAGCTCCGCCGCCATTTTTGCCATCGACTTTAACCTTAAGTTGTCTTCTTTTGTCGCTTTTGACGCTTCCGAAAGTAGACCCGCTTCTTTTTTATTTAAATTTTTTGATCTCATCAGATTAGTCACGTACTCGCGATAACCTTTTTCGGTCGGCAATCTGCCGGACGATGTATGAGGATGCATGATGTATCCACCTTCTTCCAGCGCAGCAAAATAATTCCGCACAGTCGCAGGGCTCACATCCAAGCCGCATTCGTCAACAAGAAACTGCGAACCGACAGGCTCGCCGGTTTCGACGGCTTTTTCAATGACTAATTGCAATATATGACCCAAGCGTTCTTCTATCATACCAAGTTAGCACTCTCGTGCGTTGAGTGCTAACAGGATACCTAGAGTTTTGATGTGAGTCAAGGGCTGAAAAAGGGCTAAAATAGCTACTCGTACTGCAGCGCCTGTATAGGATTTAACTCCGCAGCGCGTTTGGCGGGATAATAGCCAAAGATGACGCCGATTGCCGTGGAAACGCCCAAGCCCAAGAATATTCCCATGTAAGGCACGGCATAAGTCCAGCTTGGAGATTGAACGGCCTGCAAAACTTTGATGCCAAACCAAGAAGCCCCAACGCCGATCGCGACTCCTACGAGTCCGCCTATCAGACAGAGCATTATCGCCTCTGTTAAAAATTGTCCCAAGATGTCAAAACGTTTTGCACCGATGGCTTTGCGCAAACCAATCTCGCGCGTTCTTTCCGTAACGCTGACAAACATGATGTTCATAATCCCCACTCCTCCGACAATCAACGAGATGCCGGCGATTGACACAAGCAAAATCTGCAAAATGTTTCCGATGACGCCGGCGTTTTCCTGTGCATCTTCCTGGCTGGCGATAAAAAAGTCGTCTTTGGACAAATCACCGGTCGGATTGTCCAGGTTGTGGTTGTCGCGCAGAATGAGTCTCAACTTTTCCTTTGCTTCTTCCGGCGGAGTCGTGCCGATGCGTACAGCAATAAATTGAAAGTAATCGACATTAAAATCCTGCATCAGAGTCGTCGCTGGAACATAAACCTGTTTGTCTAGATTTGTGAAAAATCTCGTGCCAGCAGGCTTCATGACACCAACCACACGATAAGGCTTTTTGTTGACTTTTAATTGCTTGCCCATCGGATCTTCTTGCCCAAAAAATTCCGTTGCAATATCTGCGCCCAAGACAACAACGTGGGTTTTAGAATCAACGTCTTCCACACTAAAATAGTTTCCTGCCGCAACTTCGCTGTCGTAAATCGCGGGACCTGATTCCATTGTTCCCGAAACGCTGTGGCGCTTGCTCAAACCGCCGTATTCCAAAAGCAAATCGCTCATATAATCCGCATCGACAGCGGTTATCCAGCTCTGCTGTTTGAGTTTTTTATAGTCTTTAAGCGTCAAAGTCTGTTTCACGGCGGATGTAGGCGGTCCCGCGCCCTGCGAACCGTCACCGGGGCCGTTGCGCATAAAAATCATGTCAGATCCGAATGATGCGACTTGCGAGAGGATGTATCTTTCAGCAGCTTGGCCGACGCTCATCATCAAGATGACTGCCGCAACGCCGATCACGATTCCGAACATCGTCAAAAGCGCGCGGCTTTTGTTGCGCGTCAGACTTTTCAGTGACATGGTAAATGTATCGGAGATTCTCATAGTAGTCTTTGAATCTATTCTTGATCCTTAATCGAAGTTCATCCATCCTTTTTGTCATCCTCGGGCGAGTCCGACGAGTCCCGAGGATCCAGTAAGATAAAAATGAAACAAATTTATTATATTGGATCCCCGCATCCGCGAGGATGACAAAGAGGGGGTTAGTCATTAGCTCTAAGCGCATCAATCGGATGCAGCTTTGCCGCACGGCGCGCCGGAACGTAACCGAATATCAAACCGATCAAAGTCGACACGACAACGCCGACGATTACGCCGGTTAAAGAAACCGTAAATGTCCAACCGGTTTGATAATACGAGATGATTTGAATCGCTAACCAAGCAACCGAGCTGCCAAGGATTATTCCCGCCACCCCACCAAGTACTGTCAGAATTACCGCTTCTGCCAAAAATTGATTAAGGACGTCGTTACGCCTGGCACCGATGGCTTTGCGCAAACCGATCTCTTTGATGCGTTCTGTGACGGAAACGAACATGATGTTCATGATGCCTATGCCTCCGACCAAAAGCGAAATTGCGGCGATCGCTGCGAGCAATATTTCCAATACGTCGGTAATTTGCGAAACAACTTTAATAGCCTCCTCCTGACTGACAACGTGAAAATCATCCTTTGAATAATCGCGCGTCGGATTGTCGATATTGTGCATGTCGCGCAAAATATCTTCGGTACGGGCTTGTGCATCACCCAAATCTATCGTGACCTGAATTAGCATGTCTGTAAAATGGTCCTTACCGTAAACATCCATCATCGTAGTAGCCGGAATATAAACCATCTGATCAAGATTTTGAAAAAATTGCGTTCCCAATTTTTCCATTACTCCTATTACGCGAAACCCGTTATTGCCGAGCTTGATCGATTTTCCGATCGGGTTTTCCTGGCCGAAAAAGTTGTCCGCAATACCGTAGCCGATCACGGCGACGCGCGCATGGCTGTCGACTTGGTCGCTGGAAATAAAAAAACCGTCTTTAGTTTCATACCCGCCTATTGCAATTTCATCGGGCAGCGTGCCGATAACCGAACCGTTCATGTTTTGTCCGTTTGCTTGAATCAAATCCGTCTGAAAGATTTCGCCGGAAACCGCCTTTATCCAAGTTTCTTTGTCGAGGCGTTTATAATCTTTCATCGTAAGCGTTTCCTGAACAAAAAACGACGGCCCGCCGGAGGTGTCTTCGCGCGGTCCGTTTGTAATGACGAGCTGATCAGAACCGAAAGAAGATATTTGCGAGAGAATGAAAGCTTTTGCGGATTCTCCAATCGACAACGCCAAAATAACGGCAGCTATACCGATCACAATGCCGAACATCGTCATGATCGAACGCCCCTTGGTCCTTAACAGACTTTGGTAGGCGCTCAATGAGAGTTCTGAAAAGCGCATATTATTTAAGCAACTCTCCGTCGCTTGCGATTCTGCGATTCTTAACTTTTTCGTCTCTTAAGATTTTACCGTCCAGTACGCGCAAGACTCTTTCCGCATGTTCCGCAGTGTAAGTCTCGTGAGTCACAAGAATGATCGTCACGCATTGTTCCAAATTTAATTTTTGAAGTATTTCCATGACTTGAGTACCTGACTTTGAATCCAAGTTTCCCGTCGGTTCATCCGCAAATATAATTGAGGGTTTGCGAATCAGTGATCTGGCAATTGCCACACGCTGTTTTTCGCCTCCCGAGAGTTGGTTTGATAAATTGTCTTTACGGTGCGTCAAACCTACTGAATCAATGGCTTCGAGCGCCATCTTATCCCAATCTTTAGGCGGAACATTGGAATAAAGCAGCGGCAGTTTTACGTTTTCAAGCACTGACGCTTTTGGCAGCAGGTTAAAAGCCTGAAATATAAATCCGACTTTTTCTCCGCGCAAAGCTGCTAATTCATCGTCGCTTAAACCGCTGACGTCGCGATCTTCGAAAAAATATTTGCCGGTTGTGAGCGAATCCAAAAATCCAAGAATATGCATCAACGTAGACTTGCCCGAACCGGAGGGACCCATGATCGCCATAAACTGTCCTTTAGGCACCTCAAAATCCAAACCATGCAATACAGGCGTAACGACTCCGTCGTTTTCGTATTGTTTTTTCAGCTGGCTGATTTTAATGATTGCATCCAGTTTGCACTCCTGCTCGTCGGCTTTGTTCATATTTTAGTGTAACGCGAAACGTCTAAATTTGATGTTTCACGTTTCGCGATTCGCTTGTTTAGTTTCCTGTCTTTTCGCTCAGAATAACTTTATCGCCCTGTTTTACTCCGCCCGTTACTTGAATCTTGCCCTCATCGCCTTTTAGGCCAAGTTCGACTTTAATCGTCTGCGGCTGATTATCGACCAACGTTCTGACCGTTTTTGTTCCGTCATCTTCCGTCTTGATTGAACGCAAAGGAATAATCAAAGCATTGTCAGCTTCACCCGTCGTAACCGTAACGTTCGCAGTCATTCCTGGCTTGATATCTTTACCGTTCTGATCAATCGTAACGCGGATATTGTAATAGATGGCATCTTGGATTTTTGTTTGATCAGGATTTTCGGCAGTTACAACACCCTCAAATTTAACGTCGTCACCGTATGCGTCAAGTGTGATTTCCGCCTTTTGTCCGATTACAACTTTAGAGATGTCGGTTTCCGGAACCTGCGCTTCGATGTCGTATTGAGAAGTTCCGATCATGCGCAATTGAGCCGCGTTAGCGACAACTTGTTCGCCAATGTCAGAAATAACATCTGTAATCGTGCCTTCAACCGGTGCAAAAATACGAGCATTGTTCAAATTACTTTCGGCCTGCGCCAAAGAAACTTGCGCATCCTGCAATTGAGCGCGCAAAGCTGCAACATCAACCGCACGAGGCGATGCCTTCTTTAAATCAAGCGAAGCTTGAGATGCATCCATAGCGGCTTTTTGAATTGCTACTGCCGATTCTGCGGCGGAGATCTTCATCTTAACGCTCGTCTGTGCAATATCGTAAGATACTCGTGCGGCTTTAAGCGCATCTTCCAATTTGGATCTGTCGCTTACATTGTTCAATATCGCCAAGTCCAAGGATTGGCCGACGCTGACAACTGTCGATTTTTGAGTGGAAACGCTTGTGTAGTCGGCATCTATTGTCGCCTTTTTGGTCGATAAATCAGTTGAAGTCAAATAAGTTGAGATTGATGAATTGCTTAAAACTTTTTTAACATCAAGCAGATAACTCTGAACGCCCTCTATTGCATCTTGCACTTTTAACGCCGTATCCAAAACATCCTGGCGGCTCGAATTGGAAGTAAGAGCCTCCACCATCGTTTGCGCAGCGAGTTTAGCGGTTTTCGCACGCATGTAGCTCGCTCTTGCCGTATCCAGCGCTCCTGCGGAATACGCTCCCAAATTCTGTTTATACATTTGGTTGGATGCAGTATCGTCTACTCCCGTAATCGCATCTCCGTCAGTCAAAGCTGTCGTCATCGGTCCAAGAGTCGATCTTAATGATGAACGAGCGGATTCGATCGCGTTTGAAAGGGTCTGATCGGAAACAGGCCCTGTATTTGCTAGATTGTTCTGCGCGGTAACCAAAGAGACCGATGCGCTGTCTAAATCGTTTTGGACTTGAATTTTTGTGTTATCCAAATCGCTGACCGCTTTGTCGTATGCAGCCTTAGCCTGGTCCAAGCCGGCTTGAGCGACGCGTATAGATTCCGCGGATTCGCCGGCAAGCCTTGCATTCAAATTAGCCTGGGCTATAGACACAGCGGCACTCGCTCTTTTATATGCAAAATCCAAATCCTGTATTTCCAGTTCCGCCAAAATATCTCCCTGCTTTACTTGATCGCCGATTTTGACGTTCACCCTGCTTAGAGTACCGCTGCTTTTAAACGAAAGATCTATGCGTGCAGCGGGTTTTATATCTCCGGTAACCTCTACCGTCTGCAACAGATTACCTTGCACGACATCAGCCGTCTCATAAGTGATCGCTGATGCAGACTGCTGGCGATTCCAAATATACAAACCGCCCAGCAAAACTATTGCCAGGATGATATATAAGCTCTTGCGCTTAAAGATTGATTTCCATGCCATATTATTTTGTTTCCTCCATTGCAGATTCGATCTGCTGATTAATTCGTTTTATGAATGATCTCATTTGGTTTACGGGAATAAAAATTATAGGCCCATGTCCGTGCCCCATCACCATAAACTTATCACCTGTTTTGAGATTATAACAATCCCTGACTTCTTTGGGCACCACAAGCTGTCCGCGCTCTCCCAAAACAGCCGTGCCCATTATATGCGGTTCTTTCTCATCAGCTTTTTTTGCTTCTGACTCTTTTGTCATAAGTATGAATAATCAGAATAGTATGACTAAAGGCTATAAAAGTCAACTTATGATTGTTTTTTGCCCAACCTGACGTATTTTTGGAACTCGTCACCTTTATACTCAAAATTCTTCCAGAGCGAATAACTCGGCGACGCCGTAGAAAGCAAGCAGATTCGACCCTTGGAAGTTTGCTTAAATGCAAATTCTACCGCTTTTTCCATACTTGTTGTCGACAAGATGTTAAATCCCTTTTTCGACTTTAGGATACGCTTACCCGTGTCAGGAAATAAAACAATGTTCCTGATCCCGCTTTTTCTTAAAACTTTTTCCAGTTCCACAAAATCGTATCCCCTGTCTTCACCGCCCAAAAAGATGGTATCGACTTTTTTTAAAGATTTTATTGCCTCGATGGTCGATTCCGGAGTTGTCGAGATCGCATCGTCATAAAAATCCATTCCGTCATATCGGCCGACAAACTCCAAACGATGCGGCAACGGTTTAAAGTTTTTTATGGCGCGAGCGATGTTCTCGTCGCTGACTTTCATCATCCTCGCTACTTTAACCGCAGCTTTTAAATTTTGCAGATTATGCGGACCTATGAGCGGAATATCAAATTTTGTGGCCGGCAATTTAACGTCGGCATATCTTGTGACTGCAATATCTCCGGGTTTTTGAAATCTAAAAATGTTTTTCTTTGCTGCATAATAATTCTCGACTCCGCCGTGGTATGTCATGTGTTCCGGAAACAAATTCAGCAAGACTGCGATATTTGGAGAATATTCAATATCGTCCAGCATGTAGCTGGAAAGTTCGATGACGAAAATCTCTTTTGGATTAACTTTTTCAAAAACAGTCTCTAACATCGGATTGCCGATATTGCCCAGCAAACGGACTTTTTTGCCGCCCGCTTTTAACATTTCATAAATCAAGCTCACGGTCGTACTCTTGCCCTTACTTCCCGTAACGCCGATCGTAAAATTCTTGTTTCTCGAGAAAAAAAGATTTGTTGCTGTCGTGTAAGGAATCGTAACTTTTGTCCTTGATATTCCGGGCGTCTTAATCGCCAAGTCAAAGTCCGTTTGTTTCGCAAGATAATTTTTATCGCGAGATTGGTCCAAGATGCTGACTTTTAAATGCGGGTAAAACTTTTTCACGAATCTCTCATTAACCTTGCCTTCATTGCCGTAACCGAGTATACAGACGCTCTCAACGCCCAAAAACCTAAACGGCGTCGGCAAAGTCGGCGCCTGCACGGAGCTCATGACTTTTTTGACGATTGATCGCGGATTTTTTATCTTCGATAAAAATGTTTTGACGTTAATGTCGTTCTTAAACTTTTTTGATGCCAAATACAGCGCAGCTCTCGATTCCTCGAACGTTCCCACGCAATCGAAAGGTTTCAGTGATCCGAATCCCAGCAAATCTCGATAAAGCGGCGTTAAACTTTCGTCAGATAGTAAATTCTTCTTAAAGATGAAAATCAGTTCCGTCTTGGGCACGAACGCTGATAGCAACAAAAAAACAAATGCACATTTTGGACATTCGCCGCACCACAAGGTACCCGGCCGTTCTTTATGGACTTTAAAGTTTCTGTTACAGCTTGTAAAAGTCGAAAAATACTTTTCGTGCTCCGCAAACATCTTAGCAACTCTGATTTCGTAAAATTGACGGAGAGCTGAAAAATATTTGATGTCAGTCGTAATGAATCTGCGGGTATACTCTTGCAACATGGACTCGAACTCCGCGGATTTGCTCCATTGATGATTGATCGTCTCTCCGCGATAAACAATGTTGCCAAAGTTGCTACTCTGTTCGTTGCCGACGGCGACATAATCAAAACCGTAAAGTCTTGCTGTTAAAAGTCCTGTAAATGCAAAAACAGCGGAAATCGGTATGTGACCGTTGTAAGAACCTTCGTGATGCTCAAAGATCTTGGGATCAAGATTGCGCTTAATAATCAAGCTTGGACGTCCCAGCTCGCTGATGACATTGCGCGTAATCTCATCTTCGCGCTGCGTTTCCACCAAAAAAGACGTGACGTCAAAGCCTTTCATTAATTCCGCGGCGACGATGGAGTCTTTGCCTCCGCCGATACCTATGAGAATGTGCGGCTCGTGACCATCTTCTGTCATTCCGAGCGAAGTGCCCAAACTAAAGGCACGAAGTCGAGGAATCCCTTGTCTAACAGTTCTAAAGTTTTGTAAGGGATCCCTCCACTCCACTTCGTTACGGTCGGGATGACAAAAGGGGAACTTCGCAACCTTATTCGGATCGAGTTTGTTGCGATAAAAAAATTCACCCAAGCCTTTTCTGTAAACAACATTCCAAAATTCAGCCTGTTCTTTTTTTAATTGATACCCATGTTCGATCTTCGGCGGGCAATAGAGCTTGTAATAACTGATTCCCATCATCAAATGCAAAGGCTCCAAAAATCCCGCCAAGTCAGCTGCGGACAGTTCTTTCGTCTTTTTTGGCAAAACAATCTCATCCGTAAAATCCATCGCCGGTCTATTCGCGAACTCAATTCGATAGTTAAAAGCGATCTTTAGCTTCGCTTCGTCTAATTTGTAATCCAAATATCTAAATACTTTCGCCCTCGGCGATTCCTTAATTCTTAATTCATAATTCTTAATTCTTAATTTATCTTGAGAGGTCATACCTCAAATCCTCGATCTTCCTAAGATGCTGTTTAGTTTGGTCGAATTTAGAGCGCAGCGAACCGGTCAAATCCAAAGCCGCCAAAACATCGACAATTTTGACGACGGTGGCATGGGCATGCTCGATCGCTTTTTTATTTTTCACAGTTGCCATCAAAACAGAATGGCGCGCAATCTCTCCCGCCAAATCAGCCAATCCTCCCAGCGCAGCATCGGGACTGCTTTCCGCCTCTGCCGGCAACCTCAAATCATCTTTAAGATATGCGTCGAACAAAGCTGCTTCCACAAATTCCTCGAGCGCGGATTTGTAACCCGAATCACCCGAAAGCGACGGGCGCTTTCTAATCATCATCTGGCAAGCTTTTATCAGCTTCCTTGCTTCGGCAAGATATTGATCGCCCCTCTTCTGCTCTCCGCGCTGCAACGCAAATATTGCAAGCTTAGACTGCCTGCGCGCTTCGTCCGATTTAGCGTCCAATTCGCGTCTTTCTTTTTCCAAAGACAACTTGCTTTTGCGTATTGCCTGAAAGTTAAAATTTTTCATAATTTTCTGTTGGCATTTGATTCTTATAAACTTTTTCGGTCTTTTTGGCAATTGATTCCCACGAATGAAGTTTAGCAATGACCGATCTTGCCCGCTCGCCTCTTTCTTCTGCCAGCAAATCATTTTCGATCGTCCATTGCATCGCATTGGCAATCGCCTGAATGTCGCCGACCGGCACGGCTATGCCGGAATGGTCAATCAACTCAAGATTTTCCGGAATGTCGCTCATTATCACCAGCCTGCCGCTGGCCATCGCCTCCAATATCGCAACGGACAAACCTTCGCTGCGGGACGGATGCACGATCGCCCTGCAATGAGCTATAAGCTGTTTAAGCGTTGCTCCGCCCTGGTGCCCTGTAAAAACGATACGCGGGTCATCGGCTGACAATCTCTTTAAAAACTCCAAATAATCCGCATCATCAAAAGATGCTCCGCCCGCTATGACCAACTTGTCATCCGTCTTAAGCAATCGAAATGCGCGGATAGTATCATCTTGCGCTTTATGCGGCACAAGCCTGGCAAGATGCAAAAAATAATGTCCCGGTTTTATATCAAACCGTTTAAGCTCGTCGACTCCTATTTTTTTTGGAGCGACGTCAACTCCGTTTGGAATATAAAAAGTAGTTTTGCTGCGATACATCATCGAGCAAAGCAATTTTATGTTATGCGAAACCGCGATCGTAGCATGTGGGAAATGAACAGCCGTCCATTCGCCAAAGGCGAGATACATCCGCGCCAGCAAACCCCATTTCTCATGATACTGGTCTCTGCTGTGGAAAGTTACGATTACTCTGGCGGATCTTTTAAACACGCGGGGTATCCAAGACAGCGTCGAAGGGCCTATACCATGATAGTGAACAATATCGTAACGCTCCGGTAAAGAATGCAGAGTTGAAAAAAAGACATGCGTTATGGCGTCAAAATGCTTGCGATGCCAAGATGGCAAGGTCACCAATTTTATGCCTTTCCACTCCTTTTTTCGCTCCGGATTTGCATAAGCACGCACGTAAACAGTCACTTTGTGGCCAAGCTTAACAAGATGAAGCGCCAGCTCCTCCACATGCGTTTCCACGCCGCCTCCGACGGGCTGTAAACTTGGGAGTCCCTTGGCTCCGATCATGGCAATCCTCATCTCTTGATTTATCTTTTAAAATCAGTTATCATTTTAGCGCAAATTGGGGAAAGCAGGAAGTTGAAGATTTTGCGCTCGTAGCTCAGTGGTAGAGCAGTGGCCTTTTAAGCCAATGGTCGTGGGTCCGATCCCCACCGAGCGCACCACGTAAAAAACCGCTAACTGTATGGCGGTTTTTTATTTTTATACTTATTTTTTGTCATCAAGTCTACATAACATCGTTTTCTTTTTATACAACCGGAGGCAAACAAATGAACAAAAATAAGGTCGGAAAACTTTTTGTCTGTCTGGCTCTTTTTCTTTTTGCGGGTTTTTTTGCAATCCCCTGGATCGCATACATCGATACTATTCGTTCCGTTTTCCTAGATTGGACCCTCGTTGCCGTCGAGCTCGTGATGCTCTTTGCGCTTGTCGCAACTTTGTTCTTTGCATTCATCCTCGATCCTTCTCGCCGCGACCAAAGCGGCAATATCAACCTCTCCTGGCCGCCATAACATGAGCGGCTCTTTTATTCTTGACTTTTTTCTCAAAATAGCTCTAATATCTGCATCAAGCATCCAACCCCTGGGAGGTCATCATGCCGCTCATTACAGTCGTAAACGTCTCTCCGCTCATTCCCATTGACCTGCGCTATGTGCGTACCGACAAGCCAACAGACGAAGATGTCGTCTACGCCAAGCGCATGCAGCGCGAAGGCCCTGTCGTACCGGCGCCGTTTGGCTGGCGCGATTCACTCAAAAACATTCTCGTCGAGGTCACGTGCCGGCACTTCAATCTGACGCCGGATGACGTCTCCTGCTTTTTCCCGCACGATCCTTCCGTTCCGATATACCCATCGCCGACTGCATTTCTCAAGGTCGAGCTGTTGTACCGCAAGCCGGAGCGCACGCCGGAGCTGATTCTGGAATATCGTAACGCTCTCGGAAAAGCTTGCAGCGATTTCCTAAAGAAACTGCGCGGCACAGACAAGGCCAGGGTTGAGGTCAAGGTCGAGCTCTGCGATCCCGAAGATGTTGAGATGGTTGAGTAACCCTCTATAAAGGAGGAAAACCATGGATACGCAAGTTTTGGTTGTACGCAGCGTAGAGCAAGTTCGCGACGGCGACTACTACAAGGGCAGTATCAAGATCGCGGAAAAGACGTTCAAGTATGAACTGAAATTCGCGATCCCCATCGGCAAACTCGATGATGCGCCGCCGCTTGAAGGCATTGAAGAGATACGTCGAGTATTCCAGATTACCGTCACGAAAGACGGCGCGACGCTCGAGTTGTCCGAGCTTGAGTACGGTTTCTTCTTCCAGATGCTCGCCGAGTTTGCGGTGGATTTCTACAACGAACCACAGACGCGGAAAAGCAACCTAGGGGATATGGGCAGACTGCTGCGCGCCGAACATCCTCTCGTAGACATGGGCAAAACCTCAATCGGTATGACAACTACCGGTCCATACAACTTCCCATCGCCAGTGTGCGAGATGCTGAACGGTCCCAAGTTCGGCTGCAATCTCGAGCTCTGCGACCCAGAAGACGTCGAATGTGTTGAGTAACACAAGGAGATGCAAATGAAACCGCTACGCACTATCCTCAGTCTCTTTTCTGCTTTCATGGCTCTTTGTGGGTTTGTCATACTAGTTACGATCTTCCGCGACTTGTACAACAACACACCCATGACCGAGTTGCGATGGTTCGGCAATGGGCTCGGTCTTATGCTTGCAGCAATTTATCTTACCATCACGAACCTTGAATTCTATACCCCTATTCGTCCAGTAAAAGAGGAATCTTCAAAACCGCCCAAGGACTAACTTGCGCGGCTTTTTTATCCATTATTATTTTCCGGCAGCAGTTTTTCGATATGATCTGCCCATTCAGTTCCATCGTCGGTGCGCAGGGCGCGATGGATTTCTTCGGCTAAACGCAGACGCTCGTCCGGATGCGCGAATAAATGGAAAATTTGATGATAGAGATCTTCGAACAAGTTGGCTGATTCTTCTACTCCGACTACCGACAACTCCATGTGCCTGACATTTTTTTCTTGAGCTGAATTTTTTATTGGCACAATGATCGAAGGTTTAGAAAGTGTTGCAAAATCAGCAATCGCACCCATGCCGCCGCGAGAGACGACTATGTCCGCTGCGGCATAAGCCCGCAGCATTTCGTCTTGCTTTATAAACTCGCGTTTCGCGTAGCCGGGCCGTTCTTCTGCATCAAATCCCCTGCCCTTGCCCGTTAGTTGCAGGATCTGCACTTTTGCGAGCCATTTATCCAAATTCTTTTCCACGACTTCGTTTAAAAGCCTCGACCCGGTTCCGCCGCCGACAAACAGGACTGTCGGAAGCGAACCGTCCAAACCAAAAGATTGAGCCGCCTTTGATTTTTCCGGAACAATCGCACCGACAAAACGATTCGGCGTTGCGATCGCAACCTCTTCCGTCAACCGATTTTGCAATGAATATCTGAAAATCGGAACGAGCAAATGTTTTCTGTGATAGACGAATGAAGTCGTGACCAATTTGCAGAATCTGGCAACAAGTCGGTTGGAAAGCAAAGGCTCAAAGTCAAGCTGATGCACGGCACAGACTATGCCGCGCTTGGCGGCCGCTCTGATTACCGGGACTTGCGAAAAACCACCGGCGCCGATAACGACGTCGGGTTTCCATTTATCTAAAAACTCTTTTGCATCTTTAGCTGCATCCAAATAATCAAACGGCCAGGTAAGCATCTTAACAGAAAGATACCTGGGCATTTTGGCGACTGTTATTGGCACAAAAGGAATGTTCAGCTCTTCGATTGCTTTGCGCTCCGGGCCGTCCGGCGTGCCGACCCAAACAAAGCTATCTGCCGGATGGCGCTCGGCCAGTTTTTTGTACAACGCCAACAACGGGACTACCGGCCCCATTGTTCCCCCGCCTACCAATGCGATGACGCGCGCCATAAGTTATTTCCTTTGCTGATTGAGGCCACTATACCACAAGCGATGCTTAAGGCAACAAAAGCCGAGCTGCCATAACTCACGAACGGCAAAGTTACGCCGGTGATGGGCATCAAGCCGATCATGGATGCAACATTGAAAAAAGTTTGAATTCCAATCCAAGCGCCTATGCCAACCGCCAAAAATCTGCCGAACGGATCGGTGCAACGCTTTGCGATGACAAAAATTCTGTGCACAAAAACGCCCATGGCGATTAAAAACAGAACCGCAACAAACATTCCCATCTCTTCTGCAATGACCGCAAATATGGAATCTCCGGCAACTTCCGGCAGATAAAGATATTTTTGACGCGAGTGGCCGTAGCCGAGTCCAAACAATCCTCCCGATCCGATGGCGAGATAAGCTTGGTTGATGTGATAGCCAACTCCCTGCGGATCAAGCTCCGGATGCAAAAACGTCATAAAACGCTGCGTACGATAAGGCGTCAATTTTACCAGCAATGCCACAAACCCTACGGCTGATGCGCCTATGGCCGCAAACCACGTTAAAGGCGCACCTGCAATAAAATATGTAGCGAGTGATGCTCCGACTATAACCGCCATCGAGCCCGTATTCGGCTGCATTACCAACAGGAGAATGATAATTGAAAGCGAAAGCAAAAATGGAAAAAGTCCTCCTTCTAACGTTTTTGCTTCATACTCATACCGCTTCGCCAGCCATGCTGCGACATAAATTAAAAAACCCACTTTAACGAATTCTGAAGGTTGAAATGTTACAAAACCCAAACTAATCCAACGTCCCGACCCGCCAAAGTGTTGTCCGATTCCCGGCATATAAACCAGCAACAGCAAAACGATAGAACCGATCAAGGCAGTTGGTGCGAATTTTTCCAGTTTTTTATAATCAAACCAGGCAAAAAAGGCAAACAAAATGACACCCGGCAAAACCCCGTTCAGTAGTTGATGCTTAAAAAAATAACTCGAATCATGAAACTGCTGATAGCCCAATGGACCGCTGGCGGAAAGCAACATTAAAAGTCCAAAGGCCAAAATGGCGATCAAGAGTCCTAAAAACTTTTTGTCTATTTTACCTCCTTCGGAACGCATACGTCACATAACATGGAACACATAACATGGAACACGCAATCGCCGATGCTCTATGTTATGTGTTCCATGTTCCATGTTATTTGTCTATTATATTAATCATCACGCCGATTATCGCAAAAATAAATGAGACTACCCAAAATCGCATAACGATTTTAGGCTCTCCCCAACCGATTGCCTCAAGATGATGATGAAAAGGAGAACTCTTAAATATCTTTTTGCCGTTGCGTAATTTTTTGGAAATAACTTGAATAATGACGGACATCGATTCGATGACAAACGGAAGTCCGATAATAGGCAATAAAAGCGGCTGATTAGTCAGCATTGCGACAATACCTAAGACGGTGCCAAGCGACATCGCTCCGGTATCACCCATAAAAAACGCCGCCGGCGTGATGTTATGCCAAAGAAAAGCGAGCAAAGCACCGATTATCGCAGCACAAAAAGCTGCCAAGTCCATGCGGCCCTGACTGAAAGCTATCGCGGCAAATGCGCCGAAAGCGGCCATCAACGTCCCTCCAACCAAACCATCTAAACCATCTGTGAGATTTACCGAATGCTGAGAGGCGACAATTATAAAAATAAAAAACGGGATATACATCCATCCCAAATCATAATTCCCAACAAAAGGAACATGCACAATGCTCCAATCAAGTTTTGCATAAAACCACAACGCGCAAATCAAAGCGATCGAAGTATAAGCAATCAAACGATGGCGAACGCGCAAACCTCCGCCTTTGGGTCCGATTTTTTTGACGTTTAGGTAGTCATCAAGCAAACCGACGAGCGCTGCGGCTATCATTGCACCGAATGGAACATAGGTCTGCGTGCGTGAAACAATATTCCAATCCAGCCAGTTTTGCCCGACTATCATTGACAGCATCCAAACCGCACCGACAACGAGCGCCACTGAACCCCAAATTACAACTCCACCCATTGTCGGAGTGCCAGCCTTTGCCGCATGCAGCTGATTCATTATGGGAGCCGCGCTTGAATCGCGTATTGTTTTTCCCATCTTATGTTTTTTAAGCCATCTGACAACATAAGGGGTGCTTATAACGGCGACCAAAAAACAAACAAATGCGAAAGCGATGATGCGTACTATCTCCCAAGTAAGGCTCATAATTAATTTGTCATCCTTGCGCAAGCGAGGATCCGGTATTGATTTAACTGTTTATTTTTATTAAATGATAAAGTTGTAAAATCCAAATCACGGTAGAAAATGCCGCCAAGGCTACCAATGCGTAACCTGCTAAACCGTCCTGCCTGAAAAATAAGAAACCGCAAACTATTGTAGCAAAAATGAGCAGGATTGGCACGCCTATCAAAGCTATCAGCCAAGGTAACGGCATTATTTGGTCAATACCAAGATACACAGTGTAATGCGTAACGACATAACCGGATGACAAGCCAAGTTGAGTCAACCTGACCGCGGCAAAACAAGAGGCTGTCACCAGAACAACGGCGAGCACGAAGCTCACCCATTTAACAAACGCATTTTCCCAAGCAAATCTAGTGTTAAATCTTAGTTCCTCCAAAGTCATAATCCCATTATTTTACCTGCCGCACCTCCATGATCCAATCAAACTTTTCCATCAACTCAGACTCAATACCATATTTGACCGTCATCTCTGACATCGGACATCCAACGCAGGCGCCCTGCATCCTGATTTTGACCAATCCCGTCTCGCCATTTACATCAACAAGCTCAACATTTCCTCCGTGAGATTTTAAGCCTCCTCGCAGCTCTTCTATGGCCGCTTCCAATTCTTCGCGCAACTTAGCATCATTTTTACTCATATACACCTATCTTAACTTGCGTCCAAACACTTGACAAGACATGCGCAACAAGGCATAATTCTGTGCATATTCATTATCAACGACTTTAAGGACTTTACAGACTTTAAGGACTTTTAGACTCTAAATATGGCACATACAAAAGCAGGCGGTTCTACCAGATTGGGCCGCGATTCCCAAGGCCAGCGCTTGGGCACAAAACTATATGGCGGCGAATACGCCAAAAACGGATGCATTATAGTTCGTCAGCGCGGTTCCAAAATCCGTGCAGGATTGAACGTGCGCATGGGCAAAGATGATACGCTTTACTCTGTTGCGAACGGCATTGTTTCTTTTTCACGCCGCAAACTCAAAAATTTTCATGGCAAACCCATGTTGGTAACTTTCGCCAACGTGACGCCGAAGGCATAAAGCAAATCGGTTATTCAATAGAGACGCCCTCCGAGGGCGTCTCTATTTTTACAACCGATTAACGTTTTTTATTTTGCGCCGCGGCTTTTACAAAGCCGAGGAATAGCGGATTCGGTCTGAAAGGTCTGGAAGTAAATTCGGGATGAAACTGCGAAGCGATAAAGAATGGATGGTTTTTAAGTTCGATGATCTCCGCCAGTTTATTGTCTGGAGACAAACCGGAAAAAACCACGCCTTTACTTTCAAAATCTTCGCGATACATTGGATTCGCTTCGTAACGATGACGATGCCGCTCGCGGACGATTTCCTCGCGATAAAGCTGGCGTGTCTTTGTACCTTTTTTAAGTACGCAAGGATAATCCCCCAATCTCATTGATCCGCCGTAGTTTTTGTCTTCCATCTTCTTTTCCTGCTCATCCATAAGATGAATTACGGGATGAGCCGTCTCTGGATTGATTTCCGTCGTGTTTGCATCCTTCCAGTTAAGCTCGTTTCGGGCAATTTCGACCAACGCCAACTGCATGCCGTAGCAAAGCCCGAGATAAGGCAGCTTGTGTTCACGCGCATATTTAATCGCCATCATTTTGCCCTCAATGCCGCGCGAACCGAAACCGCCGGGAATAAGGATTCCGTCCAGCTGTTTCATTTGTTTATTAAAATCAGCATGATCTTTTTCGAATCCCTCGCTGTTCAACCAGACGATTTCCGGTTTTCGTCCAACGTGCCAAGCGGCATGTTTTATGCTTTCCAAAACAGAAAGATAGGCATCGCTCAAAGTAAAATCGCCGGTGGAAAAATATTTGCCCACGACGCCGATTTTGACCGGCTTAACGGAACGTTTGATGCGCGCAGAAAGCTCGCGCCATTTTTTGCCGTCGACTTTATTTTTCTTCAATTTCAATTTGGCGATAATTCTTTCGGCGACGTTCTGCACTTCCAATTTTAACGGGACATCATAAATGCTCGCAACATCCGGCGCGGCAATCACGTCTTCCGAAGCAACATTGCAACTGACGCTAAGCTTTCTCTTGCGAGGCTCGTCGATCGGCTGTGCCGAGCGGCAAATAATCAAATCCGGTTGAAGTCCTGCAGCGTTAAGACTTCTGGCCGCATACTGCGTCGGCTTTGTTTTCATTTCGCCCAAATTACCGGGCACCGGCAAATAGCTAACCAAACCGATTAAGACACTGCCCGGATTTTCCAAACGCATCATACGGCATGCTTCCAAATACAAAAGATTTTGATATTCGCCGACCGTTCCGCCTATCTCTACGATCGTAACGTCCGCGTCTGCAATTTCTGCGGCGGCTTTTATTCGTCCGATGATTTCATTCGGCACATCCGGCACCCATTCCACCGTTTTACCGTGATAACCCATTGCGCGCTCACGGTTGATGATGGTCTGAAAAATACTGCCCGAAGTCATGTAGTTGATACGCCCCAAATCCTCATCCAAAAATCTTTCATAGTTTCCAAGATCCTGATCCGTCTCCAAACCGTCCTTCGTGACAAAAACTTCGCCATGTTCAATCGGATTCATCGTCCCCGGATCGACATTTAAATATGGATCAATTTTTACGGCAGTAACTTTTAATCCTCGCGCTTTTAGTAGCGCACCGATAGACGCTGTTGTCACGCCTTTTCCAACGCCGCTCATCACGCCGCCGGTAATAAAAATAGTCGTCCTGCGGCGACTTTTGGCTTTTTTCCGTATTTGCTTCATACGGGATTAGATTATAGCACAAGCGCTATCCACAACCTATTAAATTCAAATAACCAAGCACCAAGATACAAACGTTTGGTAACTTGGAGTCTGGTTATTTGATATTTTTGAGATCATACATTGTCTGATTGCCGTTGGAAAATGATTCTTTCAAGTCAAATCCTCTTTCAGACCAATCTACCAATCCTTTTTCGTCCTGTGTTGTTAAAAACAGTGCGACGGAATAGCCATTGTCTAAAAGCGACTTTAGACGCGCATCGTCCGGAATCGGCGAGACTGATTGGAAAATCGGGAAGAACACTTTGTCATTTCTGTCGGAGACGACAATCGTCGCAGGATCAAGCCAAGATCTCGCGTCATCTCTTATTTGCGCATAGCGGCCCATCTCTTTTGCATTCGCAGCCATTCCCTCATCGTCTTTATATATTGCATACCACTGTCCCATGCCGACAAGAACGACAACAGCGCAAACGACGATAATTTTTAAACTCCAAATTTTCCAAAGTCTTTCAAACACATATGCGACGCTGACTGCCGCGATTACTGAGAGGGGTAACAAATATCTCAAAAAAGAATTTCCCATGCTGGCGACGTTTACGCCGACATGATCTTGATAAACTCCGTTGCCATAAAAAACAATCAACCAAATTGTCGTCCACGCGAATGCGGCAGCAACCCACTTTTCCGGCTTTTTCCAAATCTTTTCGCGCACCGCGATTATCGCCGCAAAGAGACAAATGACAGTCCATGGCCAAAACAGTTTTATGACGTACTGCCAAACATTCCACGCCAAATTGCGCGGATGGACTCCAATCGGAAAAGTATTGAAGATGGAAACTGACTTGACGTCGAATGTCCGCTGCGCTGAATGTCCGCTACGCTGAATATCCTCTTCGCTGAATGTCGAACTTCCCGAATCGGGTATCGAGACTCTAGATTCGAAATCCGATCTGATTTGGTATCCGCTGACAAATAATTTATTGTAAGTTTGAAAACCGAGCCCGGCGCCAATGAGGAGAGTGATGATAAGAGGGATGACGAATAAAAATCCAGAGATCAATTTGTTTTGATTTATTTTACTGGATCCCCGGGTCGCGTCGGACTTGCCCGAGGATGACAAAAAGGCGAACAGTGCAACCGGCAGAAGCCAAATAGCTTCCGGCGGACGGATCATCAATGCGAGTCCGAGCAGAAATCCGGTGACGGGATATCGCCAAATCGTTTTGACTTTTGTAAGCATCCACCAAATCCAAATCGCGAGACAGACTAAGAACAGATTCCCAAACGCGCCGCGATTGGCGTAAATAATGACTGTCGGGAAACTAATCCAAATAAGTAAGACAGACCACTTGGTTCCTTCACTCCACTTTTCCGGAAGCGACTTCCATAGCGGCCAAAGAGTCGCGAGCCCGGCCAAGGGCGTCAAAAATAAAAGGCCGAAAATTCCAAACAGCTTAAATGCAAATGCTAAAACCAAAGGCATGCCCAAAAATCCGATTGGAGCTATCTGGCCGGGCAAGACAGCAAAACTCCTTGGGACAGCCCAGTTGAATGAGGCTGCCAAAGAATTATCAATCGCAAAACTTCCATGCCCTGCAAAATAGACCGCCATCAACGCATTAGCAGTCTCATCCGGACTCATCCAAATTCCCTGGTGGACAAGCGGAAGTCTAATCCATTGGCTGACTAAAGCCAAAGTCAGCAAACAAGACGCAATTACCAAAAATTTCCTCATAGTTCAGCTTCGTTCACTACAATCCTACATGTTTCGATGCGGATGTGCTAGTCTAACGTGCATAACGTACATGGCGTACATCGCGTGTTTAACGTTCTGAAATGTATAAAATTATGACTTCAAAAAACTTAAAGGCGATCATTGTTATTTTAGCGGCAGCTTGTTTGGCAGTCCCGCCGTTTGCAGCCAAAGCGCAAGTTGCGGCAACGGACACTTACGCGGGTTTTGACCCGAATATAATATTGACCGACGATGACGTTTTTGATGTTTACGGCATGAATTACGATTATCTTAAAAATTTCCTGCGCAGCAAAGGTGCTTTAGCCGACACACAAGTTACTGACATCGACGGAGTCGATAAACCCGCGGTTGACGTCATCTGGCGCGTGGCAAACTCGTATAAATTGAATCCAAAATATTTGATTGCACTCTTGCAAAAAGAACAGTCACTTGTGGAAGATTCAAGTCCCAGTCAAAGACAGTTGGACTGGGCTGCGGGATACGCCGTCTGTGACAGCTGTAGCAAGGACGATCCGGATATTCAACAATTCAAGGGCTTTGCAAACCAAGTCGAATGGGCCGCCAAACAACATCGCGAAAAATATCTTTTGCAACTATTGTCTTTCGGTTCAACAATCTCCGGTAAAGCGGTCGGTAAAAGCATGAACATTGACGGTCAAACCGTCACGCCGGCAAACAACGCCACGGCAATGCTTTACACATACACCCCGCATCTGCACGGCAATTACAATCTTTGGAAAATCTGGCAAAGATGGTTTTCATTGGTTTATCCAACCGGTACAATCGTCCGCGGCACGCCGAGCGGAAAAACTTATTTAATACAAAACGGACAAAAACGCCTTTTTGCGTCGGATGACGTCTTGCTTTCCATGGTTGATCCGGACAAAGTTTTGGAGATCTCTGATACGGATGTATCTGCGTATCCTGAAGGAGATAAAATGCGATTTCCTAAGTTTTCCATCGTTAAAACGGAAAAAGATGAAATGTATTTGATAGTTTCAAGCGGCAGACGCTTGATCGACGGGCAAGCTGTATTTAAGAAATTCGGTTTCATGACGGATGATGTGATTGACGGAACCGAAGCTCAACTTACCGATCTGGCCATACTCGAACCGATAACCGCCAAAACCTCTTTCCCGCAAGGCGCTTTGCTTAAATCATCAAAATCTTCAACTGTTTGGTATGTCGAAAACAGCATCAAACACGCTTTGAACGACGAGGTGTTTTTAAAATTATATTTCCCAAGCCGCCCGATAAAAACAGTAGCCATTGCAACTTTAGATGCTTTTGCCAAAGGCGACGATTACGCTTTGCAGAATGGCGAGTTGGTGCGCAGTAAAACTTCACCCGCCGTTTATGTCATAGAGCAAGGGACTCTGCGCGCCATACCATCGGCAGACATTTTTGAAACGATGAATTATCAGTGGAAGAACGTCGTCGTAGTACCGGACCACGTCTTGACGCCATATTCCGTCGGATTGGCATTAACTCCGGAATCTCCGATCGCCGCTGATGCGACTCAACTAACTGTAAATCAACCTTAAACCATTTGTCATTGCGAGGAATGTAGTCATGACGAAGCAATCTCCGTGGCTCGACTTTGCTCACGAACTTGAGTATATCGAACGAGAGATTGCCGCGCTCCGTCGGACTACGCTCGCAATGACAAAACTAACCCTATGATAGTCTTCGCAGCCATAACGCCTCATTCTCCTCTGCTCTTGTCTTCTATCGGCAAAGAACATACGGCGCAGCTTGCCAAAACATTGGCGTCAATTAAAGAGATTGAAGAAGCGCTTTACATCGCAAAGCCGGAAACGCTCGTCATCATCGCGCCGCACGGACCGCGTTATCCGGATTCATTTTCCGCCAACATGGCAGGGTCTTATACCGGCACATTAAAGTCATTCGGCGATTTTTCGACGACTGTGACGGCAAAAAGCGATTTCATGCTGATTGACAGAACGCATCGCAAGATGCGCGAAGAAAATATTCCGTTTACTTTGACATCAAGCGAAGAGCTGGATTACGGATACGCGATTCCAATCATTTTGTTGACGTCGCACTTGCAAAATTGGAAACTCTTCCCAATCTCGCCTTCGATGATGGACGGCAAAGCCCATTTTGAATTCGGACGACAGCTCAAACGCGTTCTGCATTCCGAAACGCGCAGAGTTGCCATCATCGCAAGCGCAGACCTTTCGCACAAATTAACTTCCGAATCGCCGGGCGGCGCATCTACAGAAGGTCCCAAATTTGACGAAGCCGTACAACAAGCCATAAGCTCCAATAATCCGGATGCGCTCCTATCTCTCCCTCAAGACATGATGGAAAACGCCGGACAATGCGGTTATCGTCCCATTACGACATTTCTCGGCACGCTCGAAAACATGAACGTCACTCCGCACGTCCTCTCCTACGAAGCTCCGTTTGGGGTTGGGTATTTGACCGCGAAGTACGAGATTGCGTAGAATGGCTGACAACTATAAACTGACAACTAACAAGAGTTGCTTAGTTGCTCTTGTAAGTTGTCAGTTGTTAGTCTTATGTTCATCTCCGTCATCCCCTCCATAAAGATGCCTATCGGGCATGATTTTTTTGATTATAAACTGGATGAGGGCACGGCTCATGTTGGAGATTTAATTCTTGTCCCCTTTCGCAACAAACTAATACCCGCTCTCGTCGCAAAGATTTCGCCGCGCAGCCAATTCGCCGATAAAGCCATCACACTGACCAACCCGCGCAAGATTCTCAAACTTCCGGAAGCTCTGGCGGATTATTGCATTGCTTGCGGCAGAGAGACATTTGTTTCGCCGGCGACGATGTTGAATGCCTGGTTACGAAACGTTCCCAAGCGTCTGGCCGACAACGCAGACGTCCACATAATCGCGCGGCAAACTCGACGTCCTTCGAATGCAAAAACGCGCGAAGACAGATATTTGGTCAATCGTTACTCTCCACCTGACGGAATCATCGGTGCAGCGCAGGATGAACAAGCCAACGGAAGAGTTTTAATTTTGACTCCGTGGCAGTCGCGCGTCGCTTATTTGCAAAATAAACTCGGCTGCCAAGGTTTTGACGCGCAGACGGCGGACGGAAAAGCTTGGAAAATTTGGACAAGTTTTTTGAACAACCCCCATTCGATTCTTGTGACGACTCGTCTTGGCGCATGGCTGGCTGCTTGCGTTGACGTCGTGATTATCGATGAACCTGAAAACGACGACTACAAACAAGATGAGCTCACACCGCGGTATGACGCTCGTCGACTCGTTGAGCTGGCGCAGACTTACAATCCCTCGCTTAGGACAATCAATATCGGCACGACGCCTTCTTTGTCATCCTTGCGTAGGCGAGGATTCATTCCCTCTTCTGTCTTCCTCGCGAATGCGGGGATCCAATATGATAAATCTGAACATATTGATTCTACTGGATCCCCGGGTCTACGTCGGACTGCGCCCGAGGATGACAAAAAAACAAAAACGGACATCGACGCTCATCTTCAAACAGAAACTCTCTCCCCCGGTTCGCGTTCCAGCATTGAGACGCTAACCGCGCAGACGTTTAATGCATTGAGCAAAGCAGCCGACGATAAACGTCCGGTTCGTATTTTACATGCGGTTGTTGGCACTCGCGGCAGAGTTCGCTGCGCGGATTGCGGCTGGTCCATGAATTGTCCGGCTTGCGGTTACGGCATGAGTAATCTTTCAGACCGAGCATTATGCCGTCGATGCAATCACAAAGAACCTTTGCCGCAAACATGCCCGACCTGCGGCGGCGCGGATCTGGCAAAATCGATCATCGGCGCAGAGCTTTTGCAGAAGCAACTCGAGAGACAATTTTCGTCATCGAACATTAAAGTCCTCGATCTTAATGCTTGGCAGTCGCAGTCAATTACACCAAAGAGCCTGATAATTGTTACCAATTTGAATTTTATCGGCGGTTACACGGAGGATATTCGGCGAAAAGAAAGGCTTGTCATATCCTTCCGGCGATTGGCATCCCAAGCCTCGTTGTCCCAATCAGACCTTTTGGTCCAAGGTCCCGAGGGCTTGGTCAACGAATGCCGAACCTGGCTGTCAGACGAGGGCTTGCAACGAACCTGGGAAAATGAGCTTAAGGACCGTCAGGCTTTTGACTATCCTCCAACCCGTATTCTAGCCAAATTAATCGTCAGCCTGGATTTGGACAAAACCGACCCTGTAACAGTCGATTTGCAGCAAAACCTCGTCATACAGGGCTGGGAGATCAAAGGCCCGTATAAAGTCGAAAATAGGCCAAATAGCCGTCAACAAAGGGTTATTTATCACCTGTTACCACCGCCGGACATGACACGCGTCCAATCCGTCGAAGTTTTGACTCCGTTCTCCCGTTTGGGTATCCTAGATCTTGACCCAATCGCCTTTTTCAGCTAAACTAACAAATCGAATTTCCATTCACTTTCGTTCATTGAATATCCGTTCACACTCGTTCACTGAATATCGAATATCGCTTTCAAACCGTCTTCCGCGGCTTTCTCGATATTCAGCGTAGCGGACATTCAGCGAAGCGGATATTCGATATTCGAAGCCTATGTCTTCCATCTTCCCCATCGTGACTTACGAACAACCGTCCATACATGAACGGTCCGTTGAGGTTGATGAAAAAGAAGTAACAACTCCAAAATTTCAGAATTACTTGGACAAAATCAACAAAACTTTTGAGTCGCTCGCGGGCACAGCCGCCGGCCTCGCCTCTCCGCAATGCGGAATAAACAAGCGCGTCATCCTCGTCCAACTTTCAAAAGATCGCCTGTTCATGATAAATCCGGAAATCACAAAAGTTTCCGATTCAATGCAGGAAACAGAAGAAGGCTGCTTTAGCGTCCCCGGAGTTTATGGGATGGTGACTCGCGCAAAACGCATCACCGTCAAATTCACAGACAGACACGGCCGCCGCAACGAAATCGACTTGAAAAACTTTTATGCCGATCTGGTACAGCACGAAGTTGATCATCTTGATGGAATTTTATTTGTGGAAAAAGTAACAAAAATCACTCAAGGCAAATGGCCTAAATAAACTAACAACTAACAAGAGTTGGTTGGTCTGAATATATAAAACCAAATTGCTCTTGACATTTGTTACTTGCAATTTGCAATTAAACACATTATGTTAAACGATTCAAAATTTTTTAAACAAGAACCAACAGCTCCTACGCAAGAAAAACCTACCCAAGAAGAATGGGAGGCTTATAAAAATAAAATTGAAAAATTGAAGTCTAAAATCGATCAAAAAGTGCTGGATGTCTTAGGCGAAGATGATGGAGATGACTGGCTGAGAAAAAAAATTACCGAATTCAGCAATCAACTACATCATCAAGTTTTAAACCCAAGAAGCTATGTCGCTTGGCACAGATTAATTTACAGCACTGTTGATAGCGATTATGCGCCTTGGCTAGATTTTCCATCACCAAACAGCGTCAAAGAATTTTGTGAAAAATTACTTTTAGAACTCGACGACAAGCAAAAGTGTTTGGAATATTTGCAACAGTAAAAAATTTCAGTATATCAATGTGTGCTAAAAATAAGCTTAATTAAGCTTATTTTTTTATCGGCGATCGCCATTGCGCTGTCATGCATATCTGAGGGTAATGGTTGTACAGGTAGAAACAGAAACCCAACGGAGGTTGTAAAAATCAAAACCAAACGGCATTTAAGCCAATTTAACGCTCTTTTTGTCCTTTTCTTCATCCTTTCTCTTTTCGTCGCAGGTTGCGGCAACGATGAATTTACCGGAGCGACAACTGATGCGGGAAATGACGCTTCCGCAGACGCCAAGCCAGACGCTCAACAGCAACCAGACGTCGTCACCGACACAACTAGCGACGTCCAAACAGACGCCGCAGAAGATGCAATGCCGGAAACCGGCATCGATGCGGACCATGACGCGGCCATCGACGGCGCAGTCAAGCTGGTGCCGGGCGACTTGATTAAAGGTGCAACATCCGGCGTGTATTACTACGGAGAAGACTCCAAACGCCATCTTTTTCCGAACGAAGACACGTTCTACAGCTGGCTCACAACTGACGACTTTAACCTCGTCAAGACAATCCCTGACGAGCAACTCGCCGCACTGCCTACCGGTAGAGATATAACAATCCGTCCCGGTACGTATTTGGTCAAAATTCAAACAGACCCAAAAACTTACGCAATCACGGATTGCGGGCACATCCACGAGATCGGTTCCGAGACAATCGCAATCGCGCTTTACGGCACCAACTGGGCACAACGCGTCCGCGACGTACCGCAAAGCAACTGGGGTCAATACGCCCTCTCCGCCCCAATCACCGTCCCCGTTCATCCCGACGGCCAACTCATCACGTATGCCGGCGATGCAAATCGCTACGTCGTCATGAATGGTGCCAAGCGCAAGATCGCAAGCCAAGCGGCATATGACGTGAACCGCTGGCAAGCCTCGTTTGCCATCCAAACTGCAATCCCCTATGCCGACGGCGCGCCCGTGACCAACTACGAACCGCAAAACTTTTGGAACATCGTTTGCACGCCGTGATAACCGTCACCTAACGTCGCACATTCCAATCGTCCTACGTTTTGCTTGCCCATTTCGCGCTCCGCGACGTGGGATCTTTTTTATTTGCGCTCTCTCAACAAAACAGATAATCTTGAACCATGAAACTCTTAACGACCATCAAAGATGCAGACCCCGTCGAAGGAGTCAAACTTAAAGAACGCAGAGCTTCACGTGCGGTACTTTTTGACGAAGACGGTTTAGTGCCGATTTTGTTTGTTTCAAAAAATGATTATCATAAACTCCCCGGCGGCGGTTTGGAGGATGGAGAGGATGAAATATCGGCGCTTAGACGGGAAATAATGGAAGAAGCCGGTTGCGAAATGGAAATAATCGGTGAAGTCGGAAAGATTGAAGAATTTAGATACGAGTGGAACCTTCAGCAGATGTCATATTGCTCTTATGGCAAAGTCGTTGCCAAAAATAATCCCAAATTCACACAAGATGAAATTAACGACGGCTTTAAGCTCATCTGGCTGTCACTCGACGAGGCGATAGACAAACTAGCTCATGACAAACCCGCATCTTACGAAGGCATCTTTATAAAAAAAAGAGATTTGATATTCTTGAAAGAGGCAAAAAAGATTTTAAGTGAGAAAAGCCTAACTCACCCCGTAGAGGAGCATGGACCCCACGGGGCTTTACGCCCTGCCCTCTCTTTAGAAAAAGAGCGGGTTCTAAACGGAACAAAACGCAGCGACATAAAACCCGGCATTAAAGTCGCAATAGTTCTTAAAAAAGATCAGCCGTCAGGCAAACTTACGGAAGGTGTTGTTAAAGATATTTTGACAAGTTCAGCCAACCACCACCGCGGCATAAAAGTCAGGCTAACGGACGGGCAAGTTGGGAGGGTTCAGGAGATTAAATAAAAAAAGTCCTGCGAGATTGCAGGGTAGTCAGTCGTCTGCGCTGGACGCTTGCTCGTCTTCGAGAGTCAATTCGGATGCAACCGGGCAGTCGCCCTGGCAATTGCATTCGCCGTCAGGCTGAGTGAAAGGTCGACAAGCTCCGCAGATCGGACAATGATACCACCCGCAAACGCTGCAGCGCTTGGCAAAACGTCCGTCAATCACGTGATTGTGATTTTTGAAGCAGGTAGTGTGCCACCACCTGGCTCCGCAATGGCTGCAGCGAAGTGCAGGATAACCATCCTTTAACTCGTCGCTAATCGCATTCCGCCCGCACTTGCACCGATGCACATGGATCGTCTTAACCATCTTCCCTCCTCCTTTGTGGCTTAACATCATTACATACGAAACCGCCCCGACTGTCAATCCTCGTAAAGAACAAATAACCCATTTTACACGGCTTAGTTGTGGGGACACTAAAGGTCAAGATATACACAAAATAATGCTTGCCAATTGCAAATCCGCATGAAAAAGTTTAAATAACAGCGACGTTCCGGTCTAAATAAAAGGTCTGATGGGAGGTGAAATATATGCAAAAAATCACTCCTTGTTTGTGGTTCGAAGATAAAGCCGAAGAAGCGGTTAAGTTTTATGTATCTTTGTTCAAAGGTTCAAAGATCATCATAACTACACGCTTTGATGAGGCTGGAGGCAAAGCCGCAGGCAGGCCGGAGGGATCTGTGATGACAATGGATTTTAAACTTGGCGATCAGGAATTTATGGCGTTAAACGGCGGTCCGATGTTTAACTTTACACAAGCCGTGTCATTCATGGTCAACTGCGAGACTCAATCGGAAGTCGATAAGCTCTGGAGCAAACTGGCGGACGGCGGCAAAGAAATGCAGTGCGGCTGGTTGACGGATAAATACGGAATGCCGTGGCAAATCATCCCTACGATACTCGGCAAGTACATGACGGATCCTGATCCGGAAAAAGTCGAACGTGTAACCAAAGCGATGCTGCAAATGAAAAAGATCGAAATCGCCGGCCTTAAACAAGCTTATAAATCAAAGTAGCCATTACCAGCCTAAGGCTGGTAATTAATTTGCATTTTAAGCAAAAAAACGTTAGACTCCAATGGTTTATGAGCTACAAAATCATCTTCTTCGGCACTTCAGAATTTTCCGTTCCGTCGTTGAAAGCATTGCTAGACGATGACCGTTTTGAAGTTGTAGCCGTTATTACAAAACCCGACGCTCCGATCGGACGCCATCAAGTCGTAACTCCGCCGCCGGTCAAAGTCCTTGCACAAGAACATCAAGTTCCTGTTTTGCAATTCGATAAAATAAAGACAGACGAAACTTTTGAAAAACTCTCAGCCAGTGACAACCGGGTCGACGCCTTTGTCGTCGTTTCTTACGGCAAAATAATTCCTCAACGTATTTTGGATTTGCCGAAACACGGAGTAATCAACGTCCACGGTTCCCTGCTTCCGCTCTGGCGAGGCGCATCTTGCGTCCAAGCCGCAATCGCCGCAGGAGACAAGAAGACCGGCGTTACGATCATGCAAATGGATGCGGAGATGGATCATGGAAATATTTTGACGCAAAAAGAAGTCTTAATCAGCCAGACAGAAACCGGAGGTGAACTACACGACCGTCTTGCGGAACTCGGAGCGCAGACGCTACCGGATGTCCTCTCGGACTATCTTGCCGGCAAACTCAAAGGTCAACCTCAAAATCACGAACAAGCGACTTATTGCAAACTTTTATCGCGCGATGACGGTAAGATTGATTGGACAAAGTCCGCAGAAGAAATAGAACGTCTCGTCCGAGCTTACCACCCCTGGCCCGGGACTTGGACGGAGTGGGACGGGAAGAGAGTTAAGATAATAAAAATAGCAAATGGTAAATATAAAGAGTTGATAGGTGAAATCGGGATTTTAGTTATGCAAGACGACAGGCTTCTTGTCGTGTGCGGCGACGGTCATGCTGTTGAAATTTTGGAATTGCAACCGGAAGGCAAAAGAGTCATGACGTCGCAGGAATATATTGCGGGACATAAGTTGATTAGTTAATTCCCCAACTCTTGTCATTTGCTATTTGTCACTTGTTACTTCTTTCCATCACTAAAAGTCCTTTTTTTATTTCACTTCCCCAAGCATACTCCCCAATCTCACCGTCTGACCGTATGACACGGTGACACGGTATGACGATCGCTATCTTATTTTGCGCGATCGCAGATGCTACCGCGCGAACAGCAAGCGGCTTTTTTATCATATTTGCAATCTCAGAGTAGCTTCTCGTCTCACCATAAGGGATGGAAGAAACCGCAGCCCAGACATCTTTCTGAAATTCAGTGCCATTAAGTTTAAATTTAAGTGAAAAAGATTTTAATTTTCCTAAAAAGTATAAGTTAAGCTGTTCTGTGATGACTTCTTCGAATTCTTCTTCATCGTCAAAGCAGTTTTGCAGTAAAGAAGAAGTCGATAACTCTTGCGTCGCAAAACGTAAGCCTATTAAATAGTCTTCATCACGTTCCCCTTTCATTAAACCAAGGGGAGAATTATAACAAAACAACATGAGGCGTTTCTTCTTCTCTTTTTACCGCCAACAAACCTTCAATCCCAATTATCCAAGCCAAACCCAAAGGATGATCCAAATAAGGCGTCCAAAAATGAATGACGCTGATTGCAACCGTCCCACCGACAACCCCAACCCGAATCCACCAATCATAGTCAGATTTCCAAACGCGCCACGCAATAGAAACCATCAGCCACCCCATAATTAAAATTCCAAAAATTCCAAACTTAATCCAAAAACTCAACCAGCCCCATTCAAAAGCGTTTGTCGTATACATGCCATCGGGATTTGTTTGCAGAACGCGCGGATCCTGGCTGCGGTACGTGACCGTCGATCCCAAACCATGTCCTAAAATAGGTTCTGATGCGATTTTTTGCCACATTGCAGGCCAAAGATTCCACCTGCTCGCCGTTGCCGGATCGTTAGTCGAAGCGCGCCCGGTGAATAAATCCCAAATTGATCCGTTTGGCACATCCGGAATGGGTAAGCGCCAAACAAAAAATATTAAACCAAGCGCGCAGACACAGGTTGCCAGCCCGACCGTGACCGCTTTTAAAATTTTGAACAAATTTGTTTTCAAGTTCGAATTTTTGATAGACTTCAAACCCAATATCGCAACCGAAAATATTCCTACGCTCAAACCCAGCCAAAAACTGCGCGACAAGCTTAAAAAGACCGACGTGCCAGATAACGTCACTATAACTAAAGTCAAGATGCGAGCGTTGACCTCGGTAGGATTATTTTGTTTCCGCTCAATTTTATTGCGCCATGCTCCTTTTTCAATCCACCAAGCAAATATAAAACCCATGGCCAATCCGCCGTAAACCATTGATTGAAAAAATATTCGATACGCAAAATCACCAATCGGCGTTATTTCGCCGACTCTTGTATCGCGCACCCAAGCATAGAACCAGTCTGCAATCGGTAACGAATGCGTAAAAACGTAAAGGGTCAACAATGCTTTTATTGGCAGCCAAAGCAAGGCAGCAACAGCCGAATTTGCAACTTGTTTTTTTAAGTCATCCGCAAACCGATGCGCAACATCTAAAACCGGAATAAAATACGGTAAGAATAACCAAGCATTGAGGTCTTGAAAAATAAAATGCTGACCTGTTTGCAAACCGCGGATGAGTCCTCCCAAAACCATACCGCCTACAAAAAACCAAACTTGCAAAATAAAAAGCTCTTTAGTTTTCCAATACTTCCAAATTTTCGCAGTCATAGCATTCAATCCCCAACCACCAAAAAATCCTGCCATCAAGATCATACGCAAAGATATACCGCGCACGAAAATGTTTAATTGTAAATTTAACAAATAACCGAAGCCGCCTATCATCAACTCCGTTAAAACAATTGCCAATCCGACTGCCGGTCTCTTGTATGACAGCCATGCAACGGTTAGACCGGCGATGACCGCAATTATTCCATTTAAAATCAGATGTCCTTGCGCGACAGCTGATACCAATTCAAGCGCAACGATAAAAACAAACCATCTTGACAGAGTATTTGTCCCGCCTCCATAAAATTTAATGCGGCGGGATCCCGCCAGGGCGGTGAGAATGTGGGATTCAGAATTTTGAGAGTTTTCGCGCAAAAGTTTTTTCGTAGACGGCGCAACCTTAAAAACAGTCAGCACCGCAGACATCGCCAAAGATACAGGCGACAAAGCAGTTACAGTCATCCAAGCCCTAAATCCGTGCCATCGTTTCATGTACTTTCGCAGGCTGTTGTTAAAATACTGCTGTCTGCGAAATGAAAAAACTTTTGCAAATGCCAACCCACCATGATGGACGACCGCGACCGTCGGCTCATACCAAACCTTCCAGCCTTTTTGAATCGCCCGTTTGCAAGCGTCAACCTCCTCAAACCAAATAAAATACAAAGTGTCCAAACCTTTCAGTTGTTCCCAACAAGCCGCGCGAACCAAAAAACATGCTCCCATAACCTGATCAACGGATTGAGGGAGTTTGACATCCAAATCCAGCGCGAAATACTTTTGCAGACTCGGCGCGCGTTTAAAAACATGATGCAGTTTCAACAAAATCAAACTTTGATCTCTAAGTGCCGGAAAACGATGCACACTGGGTTGATAAGAGCCGTCCGGATCAACAAGCTTGGGTCCGATGATTCCGGCTTCCGGATTGCGGTTTGCGGCGGCAACAAGCTGCGCCAAAGTTCCTGCCGGACAAACCGTATCCGCATTCAGCAGCAAGACATATTTTGCACTGTGATGAGCCGCGCCTTGATTACAAGCATACGCAAAACCAAAGTTCGTTTTATTGACGATCACATCTATCTTTGCAATTTTTTTAGACACCTCCGTCACAACCTGTACTGTTCTGTCGCCGGAGTTATTGTCTACAACGATACAATCCCAAGACAATCCCTCGCATGCAGCCGGCAAAGACTCCAAACAACGCGCAATATAATCCTGCGCGTTCCAGCTTACAATCACAATCCGCAAATCTTTCATATATTTTTGTCATCCTCGGGCGAAGTCAGACGTAGACCCGGGGATCCAATAAAATCAAGGTGGTGTTTTCTTCTAATCACAGCTTCCGCCGCGCGATAACGTATAATCTCATTTGGCGTCCAACCGAAAATCGGCCATGGCAAACGATGTGCAAAAGTGGGCAACCAATGGCTGATATTGGTTTTGCGCGTTTTGACCTCTGTGACAGTCAAAAGCGTTTCGGGAATCCAAACACCCTTTTCTCCGCGTTCTGACATGGCCAACCATAAATCCCAATCTTGAAATTTTTTTAAATCTTCATCAAACGGCACCAGCGAAGTTCGCCTAATGAGTGACGTCGTATTTATCCAATTCATTTTCTTTAGCGCCTCCGCATCCCACTCGCGTCCTTTAAACAATTTACGACCCCAATAAAAGTCCGAATATGCAAAAGCAGTGTCAGGATGTATTCTCAACGCTTCTGCCATCAACTGTAAAGCATCCGATCTCAACTGGACATCAGCGTCCATGAAAAGCAGCAATGGCGCGGACGTCAAACTCGCTCCCTTGTTTCGCGCGGCCGGCGCGCCTTGTTTTTCTTCGTAACGAAAATACTTAACCGGCAATCTATTCGCATACTTTTCCACGACTAACTTTGGAGCATCGTCCGAATTATTGTCGACGACGATTATTTCACTCGGCATCAAAATCTGTTTCGAGATCGACTCCAATGCAGCTTCCAATTCGTTAGCATGGTTGTAACACGGAATAATGACTGCGATGTCCTCGAATATCGAATGTCCGCTTCGCTGAATTTCCGCTTCGCTGAATGTCGAATTTACGGACTTTTGGTCCGAAGCGACATTCGATATTCGATATTCGATATTCGACTTCAATATCTTCCACCTGTCTTCCCACTTAAAATCTTTCTCAACTCTTTTTCTCCCGGCCTCGCCAAGTCTTTGACGCAAATCTTCATCACTCAACATCACTTCCAGCGCCTTTGCGACAGATTCAGCATCCGGCTTGACGAGCAAACCGGTGATGCCGTCAACAACCGCTTCTTCCGTCCCCCAACCTCGACCTGCAATGACAGGCAGGCCATGCGCGGCAGCCTCAAGAAATACAATCCCAAAACCCTCAACATCATCAGCCGCTTCGCGCGACGGCAAACAAAATACATCTGCACCGTCATACCATCGTGCAACTTCTTCGTCGCTCGCATTTTCTACCCAACGGACTTTTATCTTCAACAAGTCAGCCAGTTGATGCAATTGCGGAGCATACGGTCCGCTGCCAATGACCACCAACTCTATCGAATCTCGAATTTCCGCTTCGCTGAATGTCGAATTTCCGCTTCGCTGAATGTCGAATAAAGATAAAGCCTGCAATAAAGTGTCGACGCCCTTTCGTTCAACAAGTCGACAAACCGCCAAAATAACTTTCGCATTTTCATCAACTCCAAGTCCTTTCCGAGCTTCCAATTTCGACATTCGATCAACGCTTTCCACTCCCGGCGTCATTACCAATGCGTCAGCTTGAGGCATAAGACGTTGGAGCGCAGTCTTCGTCGCTTCGCTATTTGTCACAAGTAGCCGAGCCTGCGAACAAATTCTTCGCAGCAACCATCTTTTCCATTTTGACTTTAACCGCTGTAAATCGGTTCCATGAAACAAAACAACATAGTCCGGCCCGCCAAACAGTCTTGAGATCCATGCGGCTGTTCCGATCGGCACAACGTGCGAGACAAAAATGATTCCCTCTTTGAGTTCAAGACATCTTTTAACCAGAGGCAACCACTTTGGCCAACCAGACCACCAGAACTTGGTAACTAGTAACTGGTAGCTGGTATCGGGTGGAACCAAAGGATGCTCCAATGGAACAAGCACTTTCACCTGTCCGTTTGAAGCCTTGCCAAGGCTGGACAGATATCGCGCAACTCCTCCGTGCATCGGCGGATAATCAAACGTCAAACAATACAATCGCTTTCCGCCATTGAATGTTGCATGCTGAACGTTGTTTAATTGATCACTCGTCTGCATGTATATTTTCTTGCTTAAAAAATCGATTGCTCAATTGCTTCCAGAAAAACATCACTTCTTGCAAATTCATAAGCCTGACTGCAAACATCAAGATGATGGAAATTGCAGCGCCAAACAAAAATGCCATCGGCAACGGCATATAACCGCCGACATATCTCCAAATAAACCAAGACAATGCCGCAACAGGCAAAGATTTGAGCAGAGGCAAAAGAATGTTCCATAATCCGCCTGCATCGCGATATGTAAAACCGATTCCGATCGCATACAAAAAACTAAAACTAAAAACTCCGGCCCATGCCGCGCCCAACGGTCCGTAAAGCGGAACGAGTATCAAGTTTAAAATTGCGTTCGCAACCATCGTTCCGAGCATGGCGATCGTCTTTAAATGCGCGCGATGCGAACCATTTAACAAGGCGCCGACAGGAAAATCCAAAAAGATGGGAATCAAAACCCAAGGCAGAACCGCCATTGCAGGTATCGCGCCGCTGAATGCTTGACCATACAGAGCAAGCATTAATCTAGGCGCAAGTGCAGACAGCCCGGCGGAAATCGGAAAACTGATCGCGGCCATAAACCTCAAAGATCCCAAGAAAGTTTTTCTGACCTCATCGTGCTCTTTGTTGGCGTATGCGTGACTCAATGCGGGATACAAAGCCGCGGTAAAAGTGAGAGGCAAAAATTGCATTGCGTAAGTCATCTTGTATGCAACCGCGTAGTAGCCGACCGCAACCGTGCCGTTGTAAGCTTGAATCATCAAGCTGTCGATATATGAATAAACTTTGACTGCCATGCCTGCAACCGCAAACGGCCAAGCTTCCAAAGCCAGATTACGCAAATCAGACAGACTGACGCTTACCCACCTCATGCCGTGTTTTACTGCAGATCTGCTGGCCCAAATCACATTCCAGATACTTCCAAGCCCCAAAGCGCCTGCCAAACCCATCGGACCCAAATGCAACAAAGCGGCAGTCACTCCGCCGATACCGCTTAAAATTTGTCCGATCAGCATCCCTAAAGCTTCCGGTTTAAGATTCTGTTTACCGCGCAGAGTCCCGTACAGCACAAGATGAAAAGCGTCCGCCGACATGGCGATACAGGCCAACGCGATCGTGCCCATAATCTCCGGTGTCTGGTGCATCAGTGTTCCATATCCAATAGATGCCAGCACGGCAATCGGCACCAAAAACATCTTTGCCCTGATAACAGTAGAAAACAATCTCTCACCGTCTTCCTTGCCCCCTGCAATGGACCGAATCACAACCGGCGTCATCCCAAGGTCGGATATTATAACAAAGACGGAAGTGACTGAAACTCCGTAGAAATATACCCCGGTAATATGTGGCCCAGTCAGCCTCGCTATGACGTAAAAAGCCAAAAAGGCAACAACCTTTTGTCCGGCCGTTGCCGCCATTAGCCAAACCGTATTTTTTGCGACAGATGAGCCCAAAGACATGCAAATAGATTACTATTTTAGGACTAAAAAGTCGAGTGTGCGACGATAAAAAAAGCCACCGAGAGGTTTCGGCAGCGCGGAGCATCGGGGGATGCGAGAGAAGAAGAGGGGGCCCGGGCCATTGTCATCAAACGACCGCGACGAGCCTAGCCCGCCTGTAGTAGTCAGGCAGGAACTTGTATGCATGACCGTCCCTGAACGCGATCTCCCATCCGTCCAGTTTCTCCGCATTTGTCAGTTCGAGATTGGGTGGAACCACGATTTCGTTAGACTTGGCAACGTCAACGGAGTCGATCTTGGCGCTCATCTAGTCACCTCCTGTGAAGACGATGCGGGGATTTTACACTTTTTGTTAAACCTTGCCAATACTAAAACCAGACAAACAAAAAGAGACCCTTGCGGATCTCTTCTTATTTTTTGATTAACGCTTTGACCACTGTGGCGATCTGCGAGCGCTCTTCTTTCCAAACTTCTTGCGCTCTCTTTCTCGCGGGTCGCGTGAAAGGTAGCCTAATTTTTTTAATGTTTTGCGGAATGTCGGATTCAAGATGATCAAGGCGCGTGCAATACCATGGCGAATCGCCTCTGACTGCCCGCGGATGCCGCCGCCGTTAACATGAGCGCTTACGTCCACCGCCGTATCTTGCCCAACTGCTTTAAGCGGAGCGATAACTTGAGTACGCAGATCGAAAGTTGTGAAATACTTGTCAAATGCCATATCGTTAACAACGACAGTGCCTTTGCCGTTCTTAATCAATCTTACGCGTGCTACAGAAGTCTTGCGGCGTCCGATTGCCGGAATAAAAGATCCGCCTTTGGCGTTCTTTGCCGCAATCTCTTGGCCTTGCTCCATAGCCACAGTCGGAGTCATCTCAGCCGATGTCTCTTTGGCAACCTTGGTCGTTGTCTTTTTTGCGGTTTTTACAGCCTTTTCCTTGGCAGGAGCTTTTTCTTTCGGTTCCTCATCGGCAACCGTTTTCTTCTTGGTTTCTGGCATAGGTTATTTCTCGAAAGTTATACGCTTCATGCGCAAGGCTTGAGTCTTGTTCTTGGGAAGCATGTATTGAACAGCGTGCTTGATAATCAGTTCCGGTTTTTCCTCGCGCAAATCTTTAACCTGCGTTTCCTTAAGACCGCCCGGACGATTTGAGGTTCTAAAATATTTTTTCTGATCCCACTTTTTGCCTGTAAAAATAAGATTCTTCAAATTCTTTACCAAAACGCGATCGCCGGTATCTTTGTTCGGTTCATAATCAGCCTTGTGTTTGCCCATCAAAATCATGGCAATGCGCGAAGCCAACCTGCCGACAGGCATGCTTGCGGCGTCCAACTCAACCGTTTTGCGTGTCACCGGTTTCATTCCCGGTCTTTTTTTCCATGGCATAAATTTTAGTCGTTTACAAATTGAAGCTGCGCCATTTCTGCGCCATCGCCTTGGCGAACGCCCAATTTAATTATGCGCATGTAACCGCCGTTGCGAGTTGCATAGCGCGGGCCCGTTTCTTCCAAAACTTTGTTGACTGCTGACTCAATCGTCAGATACGAGGCTAACTTGCGACGCGAAACCAAAGTCTTTTGCTTGCCGGTGGTGACTAGCTTTTCCACTATCGGTTTGACTGCCTTGGCCTTGGCAAGCGTTGTATTGATGTGCTCGTACAAAATTACCGAGGTCGCCAAATTACGCAGCAATGCTTTGCGCGGTCCGTTCTTTCGATCTAGTGTTTTTCCTTTGCGTCGATGTCTCATATAACTGCGTGCTTAACGTACATAGCGTGCTTAACGTTATGAACGCTATGTACGAAAATTATTTTATTCGTACTTGAGGTCTTTTAACAGATTTAAGTGATCCAGTAAAAAGTTAACTGCATGGTTGCACGCGTCGAGCGGATCCAGTGCGCCGTCAGTATCAACGTGCAAAACCAACTTGTCATAATCCGTTTTTTCTCCCACACGAGTCGCTTCTACCAGGTAAGATACGTTCAGCACCGGGCTGTACAATGCATCGATACCGATAACTCCCAAATCAAGTTTTTCCTTTTGACGATCTTCTGTTGAGCGATAACCGCGGCCTGGGCCGACAGTGATCTCCATCTCCATTGATGCGGACTTGTCCGTCAATGTGGCGATGACCAATTCCGGATTAACTATCTCGACATCTGAATTCTTTTCAAAGTCACCCGCTGTAACCTGTTTATCTCCTTTTACCGTCAAACTTAGTTTGACCGGCTCTTCCGCAAAAAGTTTTAACCGCAAAGCTTTAAGGTTCATTATGATTTCCAGCACATCCTCTTTAACATGCGGAATGGTAGAAAACTCGTGGTCGACTCCCCTGATCTTGACCGAAGTAACTGCCGCACCCGGTAAAGACGAAAGCAAAACGCGGCGCAATGCGTTTCCAAGAGTCGTTCCGTAACCAGGAGTGCAAGGCTCCACGGTTAGAATACCCTCATTGGGGCGTTCACCCTTTGTGAACTGAATTTTAGATGGGAGGAGGAGAGATTCCATAAGGTTCAATCGCGTTAGCGCGAATAATATTCAATGATGAGTTTTGGTTCAAAAATTTGTTTTAGCTCTTCTCCTGTCGGCTCACCGGTAACTTTAACGGACAATTTGTCTGCATCGACATTCAGCCAAGATGGGGCAACGTATTTTTTGAGATCTTCAGAAATACTCTTCCAAGGTTGTTTGGCGGTCTTTCTGTCTTGAACGGCAATAATGTCACCGGACTTAACGCGATAGGAAGGGATATTCACTTTGTGTCCGTTGATTGAAATCTGTGAATGCGAAGCGATTTGACGCGCTGCAGCACGGCTTTTGGCAAAGCCTGCACGATAAAGCGCATTATCCAAACGCGATTCCAAAAGCTTGACGAGATTAACGCCTGAATCGCCTTTCATTTTGACTGAAGCATCAAAATAATTTGCAAACTGCGTTTCTGAAACTCCGTATAAGCGCTTTGCCTTTTGCTTCTCGCGCAATTGTTTTCCGTAATCGGTAATTCTAGCCCTGCTGGTTGGACCATGAACGCCCGGTGCAAAAGGACGCTTCGAAACTGCGCACTTGGATGTTGCGCAGCGTGCTCCTTTTAGGAAAAGCTTTGTCCCCTCGCGGCGACATAGCTTGCAAACTGATGTAGTGGTTCGTGCCATAAGCTAAATATTTTCGTTTACAATCTGCGGGCGCGCGGTCTGCGGCAACCGTTATGCGGCATCGGTGTTACGTCTTTGATTGATACCACGTTCAAATTATTGATATTAAAAGCCCTGATTGCGCCTTCGCGTCCCTGGCCTACTCCCGTTACAAACAAACTGACATCTTTGAGGCCAAAATCATTCACCTTTTCCAAAGCATTTTTAACAACAACCGAAGCTGCGTAAGGAGTTGCCTTTTTCGGACCCTTAAAACCGCAATGTCCGGCAGTCGACCAAGCGACCACGTTGCCGTTTAAATCAGCGATCGAAACAATGGTATTGTTATATGTCGCTTGAATGTAAACATATGCATGAGGCACCTGTTTGGAAACCTTAGCGCCCTTTTTGCGGGGCTTGGCGGTAATCTTCTTTTTTGTCTCGGTTGTAGCTGCGGCTTCCGCAACCTGCTCCGTCTTCATTTCGTCACTCATAGATATTTGTTCGGGATACAAGATTACGTCTTTTCGAGCTTACGCTTGCCTGAACCGGTCGTCTTACGCACATTGCCTCTTACCGTGCGGCTGTTGGACTTTGTGCGCTGTCCGCGTGCCGGCAAACCCTTAATGTGCCTGGTACCGCGATAACATCCGATTTCTTTTAGGCGCTTGATGTTGGCAAGACGTTCGCGTCTCATTTCACCTTCTACGCGATACTTCTTTTCTACGCCGTCGCGCAAAATCTTTTCTTGATCTTCTGTTAAATCTTTCACTTTAACATCCGGGCTCAAAGAAGTTTCTTTTATAATTTTTTCCGCCGTGGTCTGGCCAACGCCGTAAATGTAAGTCAGGGCGATGACGAGACGCTTATTTGGAGGGAGAACTACACCTGCGATACGTGCCATATAATAATTCGTTAGCCTTGCCTCTGTTTATGCTTGGGGCTCTTTTTGCAAATAACAACAACACGTCCCTTGCGGCGTATCAACTTGCAATCGCGACAGATGGCTTTTACTGATGCTCTTACTTTCATGTCTCGTTGAGCCTTACTTAGCGGCTTTATTAACTGATTAAACTTGCTTTTTAACCTCCCGGAACGAGCCCCGCCAGTCAGGCCTCGAACCGCGTAAGTGGGCTATAATCTAAAGGTTATTCTGCCCTTTGTCAAATCGTAGGGCGTAATTTCAACCTGAACCTCGTCACCAGGAGTCAATCTGATGCGATGCATGCGCAATTTTCCGGATAAATGACACAAAATCGTATGCCCGTTTTCCAGCCTGACTTTAAAGGATGCACTTGGCAAATTTTCCTCAACCACGCCCTTTACGACCAAAAAATCCTTGTTCGCAGACTGGTTCTTATTTGACATAGGCATCTTTTTGGGAATTTATCCACATAAATATGGGCTAATTATACGTGCAAACATCAGTTATGTAAAGTCGCCTTGATCCTCCTGACTCCGGCGCTAACCGCTTCCTCTTTAATAATCTTAAAACCGCCCAGTTCTCCGGTACGGGTTACGTGAGGCCCGCCGCATATTTCTTTGGAGAAAAAGCCCCTAGGATCAGCTTCGTCGTGCACAGTGTAGACCTTAACCTTAGAGCCGTACTTATCTTCAAAAAGGCCGATCGCACCCTCTGCTTTGGCCTCGCTGACAGTCATCTCTTTATAATCTACGAGCAAATCACGACGAATAACTTCGTTGACGATTGATTCGACTTTTTGGATCTGTTCGGGCGTCATCTTTTCCGGATGGACAAAATCAAAGCGCAAACGTTCCGTTGTTATATTGCTCCCCTTTTGCGCAACACGATCTCCAAGAACATTCCTCAAAGCCTGATGCAAAAGATGCGTTGCCGTATGCAAACCCGTCGTCTCTTCCGAATGATCCGCCAAACCGCCTTTAAATGTCCCGGCTGACGAAGCGCGCGAAAGCTCTTGATGCTTGGCGAACTCTGTGGCAAACGAAGCCATGTCGACTTCCCCACCCTGTTCACGCACCAACTCTTCTGTCAGCTCCATCGGAAAACCGTAGGTCGAATACAAAATAAAAGCTTTTTCGCCGCTAATGAGCCCATCTTTGTCGTAAGTCTTTTTAAATTCTTTTAAGCCATGCTCCAATGTCAATCCAAACTTTTCTTCCTCTTTTTTCAATTCGCTCATCACTTTTTGCGAATGCGCTGTCAATTCCGGATATGTCTTTCCGTATTCTTCGATGACAGCTTCTGCGAGCGTCGGCGACATTAAAGTCGTAATTCCCATACGGCGGGCTTCACGCACAGCGCGGCGTATCAGACGTCTGACAATATAACCCTGCCCGACGTTGGACGGCACGACGCCTCGCTCGTCGCCAATCAAAAATGTCGCCGCTCGAATGTGATCGACTATAATTCGAACAGACTTGTCATGATCAGAATCTTTGCCGTAAGCGACGCCGAAGACGTTTTCCAAAGTTTTGATTAACTTTTGCAGCAAATCCGTATCAAAGATCGTGTTCACTCCCTGCAGCATCGCGGCCATACGCTCCAAACCCATGCCGGTATCGACGTTGCGTTGCGCAAGCGGTTCAAACTTTCCGTCATCGCGCTTGTTGAACTGCATAAACACATTGTTCCAAATCTCCACGAACCGTCCGCAGTCACATGCCGGATGGCACATCGGACCAAACTTAAAATCATGCTGTTTGCGCGTATCAAAATAAATTTCAGTATCAGGACCGCAAGGGCCTGTGACTCCCGCCGGACCCCACCAGTTATTTTCTTTAGGATAAGTATAAATGCGCGGTCCCATGGCTTTGTCCGTCGGTTCATCCTTGCCCGCCTCGCCCACTTCCGCTCCGATGCCGTGGACACCGAACTGCGCCTGCCAGATATTTATTGACTCATCGTCGCGAGACGCATCTTCGTCTCCTTTAAAAACGGTGACGAAAAGACGTTCCGGATCTATGCCAAAGCGATCGGTCAGCAGCTCGTACGACCATTGAATGGCTTCTTCCTTAAAATAATCTCCCAAAGACCAGTTGCCGAGCATTTCAAAAAAAGTCGCGTGGCGGTTATCGCCGACTTCATCTATATCACCGGTACGCACGCACTTTTGAACGTCAGCCAATCTTTTGCCCATGGGATGAGGCTCTCCCAGCAAATACGGAACAAGCGGATGCATGCCTGCCGTTGTAAAAAGCACCGTCGGATCATTCTCCGGAATCAACGACGCCGAGGAAATGACTGAGTGGCCTTTTTCTTTAAAAAATTCCAAAAATATTTCTCTGACTTGATCGGTTGACAATCTATTCATAATTCTTAATTCAAAATTCAAAATTCTATTCAATGCTTCCCCGCACGCCTTGCGTAACAGCTTCGATGTGCTCCATGGGTGCTTTTTCGGCCATAAACTCCGCATCGCGTTGAAGCGCGCGATAAACCAGTTCCGCCTGGTTGACGAAGACTTTTAACACCGAAGGATCAAAAGACGATTCCGGATTGCGGGCGTCGCGTACCACCAAAAAAGCTTTAATTGTTCCATTGCGCTGATCGGATGGGACAAGAATCAACGGCACGCCATCCGCCGTTACCTTAAGAAAAGTACCCTGATCGTGAGCTGCACGCAAATCCCTGTTGGAAACGTGAAACGGTAATTTTGATCCGTGATTTGGGTGTGCAAACTCTCGTTCAGTCCTAAGCTTTTCTATATTCACGAATCTTAGTAATGCAGGGCCGCCTCCGTAACTTACGGATGCGGAAGAAATCAGCGAATGTAAAAGATCTTTGCTCAATTTTTGCTGGTCATAAATGGAAACGCTTGTGTCATTAACCAACTTTTTCAAAACCTCCAGCTGACGATTTACCGAACCGATATATTGATATGACGAAACGAGTTCCCTTTTTGCATTTTCGCAAGCATCGGAAATCTCTTTGTTTTCTTTTTCTTTCTTTTCCATCAATCTTTCGTAAAACATAAAGATAGCTATACCGGAAAGTCCAAAAACGAATATCAATAATTCCTCGACGTGAGCCTCGTTCAGTCCTAATACATCCCCCCTGACAAGAGACGGCGAAAAAACCGCCAGCATAAACAGTACGAGATATGCGAGTGAAATCCATTGAAATTTTTTTGATCTTTCATCAGACATAGAATGAGAGTCCATAAAGTCTATAAAGTCCTTAAAGTCGTTGAATTTGAGATTATTCCGCCGCCGACACATTCTTTACCTTTGTAAAGAACGGCCGACTGGCCCGGAGCTACTGATTTTATTGGCTTTTTTAAGACTATTTCCAGTTTTCCGCTTTTAATCGATTTTACGCACCCTGCTTCCGGGCTTTGACGGTATCGCGCTTGAACAAGAATATCAAGAGGAATTTTTGGAGCCGCTCCCGCGATCCAATGCAAGTCGGTCAGAATAAGGCGCTTGGTTTTTAATAAAGGATGGTCATCAGAAGGAACGACCACCAACTTGTTTGCAGAAACATCTTTTTCCGCAACAAACCAAGCGTGCTTGTCCGCAACTTTTATTTTATGCCTTTGTCCGATCGTGTAATTATGCAAACCTTGATGCTGTCCGATGACCTTCCCTTCCGGAGTAACAATGTCGCCGGGTTTGGATTTAATCTTTTTTGCCAAAAACTTTCCAAAATCAACCTTGCCTATAAAACAGATCCCTTGACTATCCGGCTTTTCCGCAACAGGCAAACTCATTTTTTTGGCCAAAGCTCGAACCTGCGATTTTGTGTAGTTACCCAAAGGAAAAAGCGTATGTGCCAAAACTTCTTGATTTATTCGATACAAAAAATACGATTGATCTTTATCCTTGTCCACTCCGCGAAACAAATGCGCACGAGATGACGACACGGACGAAGATTGCCGCTTTATGACTACATTCCTCGCAATGACAGAAGGGGCAAGCGACGCGGTACGTTGTACGTTGTACGTTGTACGATCATTCACAGCGTAGTGCCCGGTTGCCATCAAGTCAAAACCCAATTGTTTCGCTTTACTCCAGAAAAGTCCAAACTTGATGTATTCGTTGCATAAAACGTCAGGGTTTGGAGTTACGCCGGCTTTGTAGCCTCTAAAAAGCTCGTCGACAACCAATTTACGATACTGTTTTTCAAAATCAAAAGTTAAAAATGGAATGCCAAGACTTGCGGCGACTCTAATCGCGTCTCGCCTTTCCTGGCGCCACTCGCACTCGCCCGTTTGCAGATCTTTTGTATCAGACCAATTCTTGATAAATGCACCTGTGACGTCATAGCCCTGCTTTACAAGCAAAGCCGCAACAAGAGACGAATCCACTCCGCCGCTCATGGCTACAAGGACTTTGATTTTTTTTAATAGCTTTTTTTTCATGTTTTCCCCGGTTCGCCGTTTCGCGTTTAGCGTTACACGTTACGCTTCTCCGTCGCCAATTGCCCGCAAGCGGCTTGAATCTCTTCCCCGAAAGACACGCGCTCGGTCACCGCTATACCTCGGCGCTTCAGGTGGTTTGCAAAACTCCTTCGCGTTTCTTGGGATGATGGCTCTAAAGTCTGGATTCGGGGTTCGGGGTTCGGGTTTCGGTTATCGAATTTCGGTTTGCCGGATTCAACAACCGATCTTCGATTACCGATATCAGTCACCCGGTGCAACTTAATCAGATTCACGTGCGCCAGATGCGGGAAATCAACCAAAAGATCAGCAAGTTTTTCGGCCTGCTCCGGCGAGTCGTTTACGCCTTTCAGCATCACGTATTCGAACATGACTTTGCGATTGGTGCGGCTAAGATAGTCCTTTATCGCATTCATCAATCTATCCAAATCATACGCTTTTGCGACCGGCATTATTTTAGCGCGCAGTTCCTGCGTGGGCGCATGCAAAGAAATTGCAAGATTGACTTGAGGAGCCTCCTTGGCAAGACGTTGAATGCCGGGGACAATTCCGCAAGTTGATATGCTGATGTGGCGGGCACCGAGTCCAAAACCCTCCGGATCCATCAAGCGACGCAAAGACTCAAAAACTTCGTCCGAATTATTGAATGGTTCACCCATGCCCATGAAGACGATGTTTGTGACTCGATCACCAGAATGTCCGCTTCGCTGAATATCCGCTACGCTGAATGTCGAATTTCGGTTTTCCGAATCGATATTCGGAGATTTTAAGAAACGTGCGGACTGGACGACTTGATCGACGATTTCCTCGGCAGTCAGGTTGCGCGAAAAGCCCATCTTTCCCGTGGCGCAAAAAGCGCAGCCCATGGCGCAGCCGGCCTGAGATGAAATACAGACTGTGTTTCGACCGTCTTTATGACGCATGAGTACGGATTCGATCTTCAAACCGTCCGACGTTTCAAAAAGCAATTTTGCGCTGTCTTTCTCATCAGCCTCAAGCACATCGATCAGACGCAAAGGAGACCAATCTAAAATATCGAATTGATCTCTTAAGTCTTTTGGCCAAACCTTAAGCTCGCTCCAATCAGCCAGAAGCTCCGCATAGTACCCTCTTACCGCTTGTTTTACTCTAAATATGGGCAAATTCAGCTCTTTGAGCCTTTTCGCCAGCTTTCCTGCTTCCATAGTTCGATGTTACTCACTACAGAGTATAGTTATTTGACGGCCAAAGTGATTATTTCGGCCTTGGGATAGGATTCTAGCACACGTGCAGGAACTGTCACTATCTGATCCCATTTGTAACCCATGGATTCAAATGCCTCGCCGCTGGCTATTGGACGCAAATCCCCTCCTTGTACCAAATAAACCGAACTATCTACGCCGGTTTTTACCAACGCTCCATCGTCAAACTTATAATCTCCCCCGTCCCCCAATCCGTCCGCAGAGGTTTTATCAACTATCGAAATGTTTTTGCCCTTAAAATAAAGATTCAAAAATACTTCGTCCGGCAGATGGTATTTTTTATCTTTCCATACATACCAGACCTCTGGAGCGCTTGCGAGTTTAATTAAAGATCCGTCCTGAAAATCATCTTTTGCGACCTCGACAATTTTGCCGCTCCAGTCATAAGCTTTCCATGCCCACTTGGTAAGATCTTCCGCCACATCAAACATCTTGGCCTTTGTCGGCGCGCCCAGCACCACAACCATCAGCTCTTGTTTGACTGCAGCCTGGGACGGTCTGACTGTATAGACGAGATTATTGAGCGACTCTTCCAAGTATCCCGTCTTTCCGGCAGTGACGTACAAGTCGTTATTTGGATCTATCAGCAGTTCGTTGGTGTTTTTGATGGTCTTTTTTTCGCCGGTGTTGCGAATCGTAAAAGAATACGAAGCAGTATCCGCCGCGCGCCTGATCTCCGGAATCTTCCAAGCCGCTTTGGCAATCAAAGAAATGTCGCGCGCCGTAATTTTGTTTTCCGGGTTCATGCCCGAAGAATCATGAAACTCCGCCACCTTGCAGCCCAAATCCTTGGCGCGGCTGTTCATGCGCGCCAAAAACTGATCCTTGGTTAAACTCGTCAACCGCTGCATGGCTGTCGCCGTATTGTTGGCGCTTGCCGTGATAGTCGAGAACATGACATCCATCACGCTCAATTGCGCCCCGGTATCCACTCGCAACCTGCCCCCGCCGACTTCGTCCTCCGCTTTAAGGCTCACGATTTTTGTCCAAGATGTTTGCAGCGGCGCAAAAACCTGCGAGGTCATCAGCTTGGTCAAACTCGCCGGCACCCAAATCCTGTCCGCGTCGTACTCATACAAAACCTTATTTGAACTTAGATCGATAACAAGCGCCGACACAAAAGAATCCGCCGCCGGACGCGCATAATCCGCAACCTTTGGATTCCTAACCGGCACGACGCTTAATGCTGCATCTGCCCTGTGGATAATTCCAAAAAAACCGGCTGTAATCAGCACCGCAAAAATCAAAAAGAACTTTTTAAACATCACTGAATATTTTAGACTAAAAGTGAGAAGGAGGCAAAAATAAATAGATTTGGCTTTTTGCTATTTCGTCTAACGTTCCGCAATAGCCGTAGTTTGGCAGTGGTACAATTCGCACGCAGTGCTCACCACAGCCAAATTTGGGTGAGCGAACGTCAAAAATTATTCTTTTAAATTAGTTCCAGTCCGTAAAGCAAATGATAAATCGGACTTGTTCTTGTCTCGGTCTCGTTGAGACACCTTCCCCTCTCAACAAGCTCCTCTATTTCCTGACAGTAACCAAGTTGAGATGCATAGTGGTATCGTTCTAAACGAATAATCTGTATGGCTTGATAGATAATTATCAAAACCAATATTACTAATGTTGATACGAGTATTTTTTTCATATCTTCGATTAAAGAATAATTTTTAGCGAGCGAACCGGCTATACCGTGTTAAGTGATGTAAATCCCCACGATCAAACTTTGCTAAACATTTCCTCAAAGATGTCGCTCTTTCGATATCCTGTAACGTAGCTCCATCCCGCGAAAAGCTCCCAAAGAAAGTGCGAAAGCGTTTTCATCTCATCATAGTCTAGGCTGGTATTTTTTAACCCGTTTATTGTAATTTTTAACCTTTTTAAGAAGGCAAAAACTTCCTCGTCGTGAAGTACAACATTGTTTAGAAAAAAATCTATTTCTTGCGATAAAATTTCAAATTGAACAAGTAAATCTTGAAGCAAATTTTTATTCAATCCATTTACAACGCCATGCCACCTGTCTTGGCCCTCTTTGAAATCTGCCTTGAAATATTTTTTGAACTCCTCCAGATCGGAAAGCATTTTAGGCAATTCTGAGTCGTAGCTTGAACCTAAGGCAGAAAGAAAAATAGCTATAGAATCTTTTTTAAAGAGGGTGTAGTTCAATTTGAAATTTTCCCTCACAATTTTTTGCCTTCTTTTTTCGGGAATAAAAACTTGAAAGAGGTAAAAAATACCAGCTGCTATAGTCCCAAGTGCAATTCCGTAGAAGAAATCCATTATTTCGCTACCAAACTTAAATGCTTCGGGCATCCGATTAGTAAAAATGTAAATGCCAGAAAATATTATCGAAAGAATGACTGCGATTAGGATTGCTTTATTACTTTTCATGAGTGGGGATTTATTTCGCCTAACGTTCGCGTATCATCCGCTGTGTCGCGTAGCGCATGGCAGATATACGCTGTTATGTGCTGGCGGGCGAGGACACGTTAATCAATGAGAAAATCCAGCTGTTCTTTGGGAATTCCCTGGGATAAACCATATTCAACTGCCTGTGCCCATGTCGATTTATCATCGTAATTAAACTCAAACTGTTTTCCCTGAAAAATCGCAACAATATCCCTGTCCTTCCAAAAGTGCATATACCACTTCGGCTTGATGGTGACTGAAAGACGTTCAATGTCTTCCCGAGTCACTAACACTGAATACATATGCCATCGGTTAGCTGGATTTTCGTCTTGAGAAATCTCTACACCAATAATATGTAAATCGTTGAGTATTCGATTATCTTGTAAACTTTCCTCAACAATAGTTCCTTTGAATTCGTGTGTCATAGTATTTGTGAATTAGAGTGTTTCTCGCCCGCTGGCATATAACGTTTCGGCATCATCCGAAGTTTTTGTGCAGCGATAGCGGAACAAAAATTTGGGAGAAGGAATTTTTCTTACCTTGAATTATAAATGTGAAAAATTCCTGAACCGGATATGCCGTGTTCTGCGATGTGCCAATAAATTCTTACTTCCTTATTGTATTTGGGGAAGTTTTATTCGGTTTATCTTGCAAATCTTTCTTGCCAACTTTTCAACTCTTTAAATATTTTATCGTCAAAATCTTCCGGTTTAAATTTGAAAATAGCGTTGGCGTTCTTAACACAATGATTTTTTAATTCGTCCTCGTTGTTTTGGCTGGCATACCACTTGAAGCTATCAATAATATCGGCAGTCTTAACAATAAGCGCATCTTGCCCGTTTTGCACACATCTTTGAATCAGCTCGTTGGTTTTTTCCTCTTTGTCCACGATCGTATCATCTTTAGTGCTCGCAAAAATCAAGCGAACAACATTATCTCCAAACTCATCTCTCAACAATTGTTCGTCAGCACCAGACCACTCAATCGCATCGTGCAAAACGCCAGCCAAAACAACATCTTCTGAATAACCATTTTCATATAAATACACGCCAACGCGTATATCGTGAAACATCACAGGCTTTCTGCTATTTTCATCTGACGGTGGCATATATTCCGACAGAATTCGGACGGCTTTTTCAAATTTTATATTAAGTGATTTTGACATATATTTTGACGCAAGAATAAAACTTCCCCAAATTATAAATAAAAGAATTTATTGGCATTTCGCAGAACTCGCTTCTATACGAAATCACTTCGTATAACCATCCATATCCTGCCACTTAAGCGAAAAACCGTAAAGCTCGACTAACCCGGCATCTGAAACGATACCTGTATACACTGCAGCAAGATATCAATCAGTAAATGTATTAATCAGAATATAATTAGAAGTAAAAACATATTCCCTGTTATTTAACTTCACCTTTTCGGGCTCAACTTTATTCGTAACGATATTGAACTTATAATTTTTGAATATGACTTTCAAAAATGAAAGCGCTTCGTTTAAAGTATAATTCGGTTCATTCTCAACAATCCATAAACTGCCATCGGGGTAAGTTCTTTTAATATCTGTGGCAAAATCCATGATTATTTGTCCGTCATGCTTTAAGACCCTTTCTATTTCACCGAATATATTTTTAAAAATCTGTTTCGGAAAAAGATGCAAGGTACCGACACAAAACACGCCATCAAACGCGCCGTCCTCAAATGTAAATCGTTTGGCAACATTCATTTCTTTCGTGACAAGCTTGTTCTTTAGTTTTTTAGGCGTAATACGAATTAATTTTCTTAGAGCGCTTTCGTCAATATCGGCAGCGATAACCTGATCAGCCCTGATCAGCAACCGATTGTTAAATCTTCCGTCGCCGGCGCATAAGTTAAGCCATTTCCCTGTAATATTAGCGCTCTGCAATAAATCATTCGTAGCTTTATCCTCTGCACCCCAGACAGAATCATCGGGAGTACTCGCATAATCCACATCATCAGTAAATATATTTTGCTTTTCGTTTGGTTTCATAATAGCGTGAGCATCATTTATCATCCGTCGCTCTGCCATCTCCCGTAATTGGAATTGTTTTACCAAGAAAAGTCGGCAAGGGCTTGAAGAGCTTTGCAAAAAAGAAATCCTTGTCCCTGGCTGCGATTTCCCTTAATCGGTACGAGTTCATCACCGGACCGTAATTGCGCAGGTCAGAGGCAACGCCATAAGCCTCAAGACCAAGCTCCCTTGCGTCAAATACAGCCCTCATCAAGTGGTATCCTTGCGTAACGATAATAACCTTTTTTATTTCAAAAACATCTCTTGCCCTGTACATGCTCTCGTATGTACTAAAGCCGGCGTGATCCATAAAAATATCTTGTGTCGGGACACCCCTCTCAACCAAAAAATCCTTCATTGCATTCACTTCATCATAATCTTTTTGACCATGGTCGCCGCTAACCAATATCTTGTCGGCTTTGCCAAGTTTGTACAGCTCTTGCGCCTCGATTAAACGATCGTTCAACATGTCCGAAACCTTTCCATCGGAAAATACGTGCGCGCCAAGCACTAAAACCGCATCCGCCTTGGGAGCTTCCGTGGGACTTAAAATATAACGAGAGCTTGTTCGCTCCACGTACAGATTGACGCCAAAAATCAAACTTACTCCAAAAACCACCAGAATGCCGAGGGCGATAAGTGAACGTTTTAACCATGTCTTCATATATCATCCAGCTATTTGCATATTGCCACCAGAGCGAACAAATGTATAGATTTAAAATACCCCTTTGATTTTTTTGCTCACCCTTGATTTTTAGGGTGTAATCACGTAATATCTCAACAAAACACACCCATCAAGCTGTTCAACTGGGAGGTGCAGAATGGCACGTTTGATTCATGGGTTCTTTTTTCAAAACCGTGAGTGGTTAAGCGTCGCTCATCGGTCAGAAGTTGAGGGCGGCGTTGGCGTTGTAATTCATGAAGGACTTTGCAGATATATGTACTCTGGGGTGATCTACCCCAATCCTCACAGCGAGCAAGAGCTGATCGGTGAGATGTTTGACCATTTCGGCGAGTCGGAGTTGTTCGATGTGAAGATCACCCAGGAAGATGCAGAGTTCGCAAAGAAATACGACAACCGCAACGACATCATTCGCTACAAGTTCAGGCGCGTAGGTGACCTGTGGGTCGGAGAATATTCCAGTCCGGCAACCGGCAGAGGTGGCGCAAAATGCACTATTACCGAAGCGCCCGACAGCCTCTTCCTTCCGCCGGATTAATTCTGATAAGCAGCTCCTCTCCATCATTCCCCCATGCGGTTTCACCGTGCGGGGCTTTTCTTTTTCATATTTAACTTAACGTTTGCGCATATCTGATGTTTGCCAGCGGTACAATATGCCCGAAGGGCGACCGCTGGCAAATATGGGTGAGGCCGCAGCCGAACCAGACATGCGCTGTTAAGTGATGTCGCGCTAATTTTATTTACAATATCCTGTCGACTTATCGTAAGTCGTGTTCTTTGAACAAATACAAGCCGCGCCAGACATTTCGCCACCCGATTTTTCACAACTATTTACGATGATACCCATAAAGAATCCATAATCTCCATATGGTAATCCAATTGAAGTAGCAAAAGCATCACCACCCGGACCGCCGGCTGTTGTTTGGCAATAGCCGGTATTTTTGTCATACATCATCTCTTGAGTCTGGCCTAATTCTGCTTCAATAGGACATACGCAACTATTATTGGTAAACGAACCGCCACTTTTCTCACAGTTATACTTTGCCACCCCTGTAAATTTATTTGCAGAACCAATTGCTGTTGTAACTTCCGGTTCGTTTATTTTTCGTTCTTGTGTATTAGCGAGTGGCGAAATTGGAGATTGATTTGCTTGATACAAATATGTGCCGCTACCTCCGATAAGTGCGGCGACGACTGCAACAAAGATCATTTTTAACGCTTGAGACATAAAAGTATTGGTTAAATGTAAATTTAGTTTATGTGAAAATTAGCGTAATGTCTCATAACGTATCGCGATATCCGACGTTTCAAGAAGCGAAGCGAATTGAAATGTGGCTTTAGCCCTTGCGGATATCGCGTGTTCTGCGATGTTCAATAACCCAAAACCCACTGCTATTAAATAACTTTCGATATTTCATCGCCAGCAGCAACACATTCAATTTCTATGAGCGCTCCCAGTGGTAAGGCTTTGACGGCAATGGCAATTCTTGCGGGAGGATTTTTCGTGAACTTGGTGGCATAAACCTCATTAACCTTTGTGTAGTCTGCCATATCAACCAAATATATCCTGACCTTTGTTAAATTTTCAAGCGTCCAGCCAAGTTCGCTCACTATGCCTTCGACATTTTGAAGAGTTTGCTTGGTTTGAGCCTCAATGCCTCCATCTACCAATTTGCCATTGCCGTCAAGGCCGATCTGTCCAGATATTTCCAAGCGATATTTTGAAGATTCAAGAATCGCTTGTGAGAAAAGAGGTGTTGCTGCTGGCGCCTTGGTTGTAGCTATTATTTTTTTCATAGTATTTTGGGTTATTGAATTTCGCAGAACGTCATTTTTATATCTGCAGTTGCCAAGCAATTTGCGTGAAGCGTTAGCGGAACCAGATATGAAATGTTCTACGATGTATTTATTACCCATTCAATATTAGCGTTCTAGCTTTTCACCACCAACTAAATGAAAATGAATATGAGGCGTATCTTGAAATTTGCCAATATTATTAATCAACTTCAACCCCTGGTCTTTATCCAATGTCCTGGAAATATCACGAGCAACCTTCAGAATTTCATTTAGTATTATTAAATCTTCATCTAGCAAAGAGGGTAGGTCTAGAATATGCTTCTTAGATATTATTACAATATGAGTCGGATATGACGGCCTCGTATGGTGAAAAGCTAGAACATTATCGGACTCGAAAATTTTATCAATGTCTGTTTTGTCAGATAAAGCCTCTTCACAGTAGAAGTCATATTTTTCAGTCATAAATAAAAGGGGTAATAAATATTTCGTATAACGTTTCGCACTGGGCGAAGTTTTGTGCTGGTATAATATCATAACCAGTGCAAAATTTGGGTGGAGTGAGTCATCGAACGGAACCGCCTAGTGCGTGTTGTACGTTGTACTACCCATTTTTCGTCTTAAATAGAGTCTTTTAGAACATTTTTATCAATTTTAAGCTACTTCAACTTTTATGTTGTACCTCTTTTCTATGAAATGAATGAACTCAGCAATTGCCAACTCAATAGCTTGCAGAATGTGTATATAGTCAGCTTTTGTTAATTTTGAGTCTATGGCGAAGTGATGAATAATCCCATGTCTAAACTGAATTATTTCAGCGATCCTATTTTCTAAATACCTGATAGAGGCTCCTATTTTTTTCTTCTTAAATAGTATTTCTCTAACGTCAATATTCAACCATTCCTTATAGGCTTTATTCAGTTGGTTTAGATTTTGAAAGGTAAAGGCCTCTGCTATTATACTTTCAAATGTCCTCTGTTCGTTTTGTAATTCAAGTACAGTTGAGAAATCAATATTTTGTTTATGACTGTTTCTTTTTTTAAGCGCAAAAGGATCATACTTAATGAGAACCTGAAATGATTGAGAAAAGAAAAATTCAAACATAGATACAGCAAAGGGAACTAATCCGTTGTAGATTACCCGGGCTGGGTCAAGCCCGTTAGCAAATTCAATGAATTTATCTATTTTGACATTTGAAGGTTTGAGTTCAATAGACGGTTCCGGAAGTGAATATTTAACTGCACTTATCTGTTGTTCAACTTTTTGATAAATGGCAGACAAACCCCTACTTATAGGCGTACTTTCGTCTTTCCATAAGGGTGCATATCTATTGATTCCATAATCACCCTTAATTGTCCCCCCAAATTTCTTTCGAGCATATCTTAGGACATGATTAAGCATTTTAACATCATGCCAGCTGGCAGAGTATATGTTCCGCACATGTAAAGCCCATTTATTTTCTGTTATTTTTAAATCTTCATCTGAAACTGGGAATATATCTGCCGACACACCATCAATGGATTTAAAGTCTTTATGTTCAAACCAAAAATAATTGAGCGTTCCCTTTGGCCAATCCCAAAAATGGTCACATCTTTCAAAGCCTAGACTTTTCAAATAGTCGCTAAGTTCTCTCTGTGAGGCTTTCCTTGGATAGAGTGTAATATCTCTTGCCATAAAATATTATATTGAAAGTTGAATGTTTTAAGTAGGCGCTATCTATTTAGCTCATTAGTGGGTGCAGATAAAAAAATGTTAAAAATGTTCTAAAAGTTCCTTTCGCATTGTATCAGAAAAATGGGCAGTATGGCGTACAACGTTTCAGTATATCTGATGTTTGCCGTAGCGATAGCGGAGGCAAATATGGGTCGAGCGAGGGCACGAGCGAGCCAGATATACTGTGTTGTGCGAGGGTGAGCGTAACGGAGTGGAGCGAAAGTGTAACGACCCCGAAGCGTATTTTTCAATATTTTTTCATTCCTTATTATTTTGTTGAAGAATTTTTTCATAATTTGGAATTTTTATTTTTCGTTTTTCTTTTTCCAAGAGGGGTTAGGGGTGAATTGGAAAAAGAAAAACACCCTATCTTTTTATTTAATAAAATCATATTCCAAAAAATTAAGTGATTTTTCGATTCCATCATAAACAATCCTTGGCAACTTATCTTTAATAGAATTGAGCACTTGTTGATTATTAAGATTAAGATAATTTCTTAATTCTTGTGGTTCAGAAAATTCGAGGCCACTTAATTCTTTTGATAATGCAATTATACCAATGCGGTCTGTAAATCCAAGTTCCATTAAATATAACACAATTTTATTTTTTAATCCATATTGTAGATACTGCGGAAAGTCTAATATTGTACCAGATATCACTTTTTTATCTTCTTTTAGTTTTAATTCAGTAATATGAATTATCGAAGTAATGGCACTTTGTAAATTATATCCCATAAATTGATTAATTAGTCTCAAAGAGGCATTAATATTATCCGAACATACTTCTTTTGAAATTTCTTCGAACCATTTTCCATTCATCCATAATTTTATAGTTTTTTTTATATCTATGGGTGTAATATATTTCTTTCTTTTTTCTAAAGCTCTATTTAAAATTCTTTCTAAATTTTCAGGAAAATTGAGAAAGTTGTCAGTTGGGTCTGCCTCTACGATTTGATTTTTAAATACTAATTTTTTCGATTCTGTATCTTCAAATATATTTTTTAATATATTTTTATATTCATTATATTTTGGAAAAATTTTTTTTCTATCAATCATGCAATTAAAATTTTTCTCATTAAATTTTTGAAGCTGGTATTTTATTGACGATAAACTAAAAACAATTTCCAAAATAAAATCTAACCATTCATCATTGCTTGCATTTTCAAGATTTGTCCAAATATCATTTTCAAGATCTAATTTTTCTTCTAATTCTTCATAGAGTCTTAAATTTGAGCCACTTTTTTTAATATATTGATAGTTAGTATTTTCAATATATTGTTTTATTTTCTTTCCTCTAAGCTGAATTACTGTATTTAAAGTTTTCTTTTCTTCTTCATTCGCTTGATAATAAGCAAAAGTTTCTTTTATCAAGTTCTCAATTTTTTCTTCTATACTTTCAACGCTGATATTTTCTTCCAGAAGATCAATAATAGCTTTATCAATAACATCAACCCTCTCTTTAAATTCTTCTGGTTGAACTTCTAAAATTTCATTAGTTAGAGTAATTTTTTTGGCTTGTATGTTTTTATGAATGATTTTAAGAATTTCATATAAATATCCTTCCACTTTTTGTAATTCCTGATCTTTTATTACTTTTTCTACGATGGAGAAATCCTTTGGATTTGGAATAATAACCAGCCCCTTTGTTTCTTTACCGGCCCTACCAACTCTTCCAAAAAGATTTTTCAAATCTCTCAAATTTATTTTTGAAATATCATCTCTATTATCTCTTCTTGTTGTATGAATAACTATTGTTCTAATAGGTAAATTTATGCCTTCCGCTAAAGTGTTTGTGCAAATCACTAATTTAATTTTCTCCTCTCTAACATAGTCCTCGATTACATCTCTTACACATTGAGGCAAGTCTCCATGATGAAACAAAATACTATAATCAGTAATTTTTGTTAATAAATAATCTTCTCCAAATATTACCTTGAAGTACTCTTTCAAATCACTTTTATCATCCGATCTTTCTTTAAGATTTAAATGTTTAAATAAATCTGGTTTTTTATCAATTTGAGAAATTAATTCATCTACTAGTCCACTTATTCCAAGTGGACCTTTTGTTGGTGCGAACAATGCCACACTACCAGAATTTAAAGATTTTAGTGCAATAATTGCAGATTTTGACTTCAAATCATTATCTATTGCTACTGATTCCTTTTTTTTCTTTGGGGATATTTTTTTGTAAGATAAGTCATCTTCTGTCAAAAATTTATAAAGAATATATTTCTTTGGAATTTCACTCAATGGATTTATTTCTAAATCAAATCTTGGGGATTTTTCTGTAGAGTACGGGGATTCCTTTAAAAAAGCACATTCAATTTCAGTTGCTCTATAATCAGATCTTATTACAGTCTCTTCATTTCCCCCTAACCAGTTATTAATATCTACAATATTTGGAACAATAGCAGAAAGAAAAACAAATTTTTTGTTATTTTCTTTTTTGAACTGTGATAATAAAAGTTCATAGTTAAGCCCTCTGTTTCCTTGTTCTCCTAACAAGTGTCCTTCATCACAAATAATCATTGAAAAATTTCTTGAAAAATCAGGGTCTATGTTTTTAATTGCTATAAACTTTTCTGGAGTAGAAATAAGAAGATTTACATTTTGAATAGCTTTTTTTTCATCTAAGGTGGGAATATCACCCCCATAAATAGTTTTTGAAAAAATTGTAAGATCCGCTAAATTTTTTCCAAAAGTTTGTTTTAATTCTGATGCTAATGCCCTAAAAGGAGCTAAATATAAAATTCTACATTGAGGATTTTTTTTCCATTCATTGTAAATTAATAGTTCAGAAATAGCTGTTTTCCCTGAACTAGTTGGAGTTTGTAAAGCAATTGATTTAAATTCCTTTAAAAGCCCTTGTTCTAATGCTATTTTTTGAGATGGAAAAAAATCCCAAACTGGAAACTTTTTAGAAATAGATTTTTCAATATATCCTCTCCAAAAAGATACATCAATATTTTGTTCCAATAAATCAGTCCAAATATTACTCTTTTTAAATTTTAAAAGAATTCTCTCTGTAAGATAATAAAGAGAAAACAAATGTGGATCATTTATAAAATATTTATCTTTTTGTGCTGTAATTTTATTAAGTAATTCGATAAAGTAAATTTGATTACCTGTTTTTAGAAATTTATTCAATAAATCTCTATATAAATTTTGATCCAGACTTTTCCTATTTAGGAAAGACAATAAGAATTTTTCAATATCTTCTTGGTAATCTTCAAAAGTAAAAATATTAGCCAAAAGAGAAGCTGATGATGAATAATTTGCTAAATAATACAGTCCGGCTGAAAATAAAATATTATTTGATTGACTTACTCCACTAAAACTATCTCTTTTATTTTTTAAAGAATAGATTTCCATCCCTTTTGCTACCGATAGTATTTTCTCTTCTTCTATCTCAGGATTCTCAAGAACTTCATACAAACTTCCAAAAAGTGAAATATAAAAATCCTCCGGTCTTTTTAAAAAATCATATGCCGCAATTGAATCTTCGGGTAATTTAAAATCAATATAAGTTTGCCAAGATTCAGACTGGGCTATCCAAAGCTTTAATTTATCACTTATCATATTTTAGGGATTTCAGAAAAAACAGTTTCGTACATTTTTTGTAAATCTTTTATTGAGACGATATATATTTCTAAATCCAGACCAGCTTCATCTGGAACATTTATTGTTTTTACTTTTTCATCTGCCAAAAAATCTTTTTCAACAAAGGCAATTGCCTTTACTTTTTTTACATATTCTCCATGTTCAGGTTTTTCAGATTCAATAAAACGATTAATATTTTTGACTAATTGAACAAGTTTATCTTTTTCTGAATTTTCATTCACGATTTCATCTTTGTATTTTTTTCTTAACCAGCTTAGCGATTTTGCGATTCTAGAAGTATGATCTCTTATTGCTCCGTCAATTGAAAGTTGGATTGGATGACGTCTTTTGTCTTTAGTAGCTTTCATTTTACTTTCAGCTGATATAATCAAGTCATCCTTTGAGTATTTATCATTATTTTTGATTGAAAATAAAATTACATCTGAGTAGGGAGCAGGCATATTCTGGTCTTGTTTCCATCTCCACTTTTTAGGCCCATCAATTTGTTGTTTTTTATAAATCTCTTTAAAAAGAAAAAAGGTCAATATTTCTCCGAAATCTCCTGATTTTATATTTCCTTCTGTTGGTAGTATTTCAGATAATTCTTTTTCTTTTGTTGAACTAAGGGTTTTTATACGACTTTCAAGGTCAGTTTTAGAAATAAAACAGTCTTTATATTCGCTTGGAAGTATATTAATAAAAGTCTCCCACTCCTCATCTTTTAGAGAGAAAATAATAAAATCATTTTCTTTATTAATTTCAAAATGCTTAAGTATTTCCATGTTTATTTTTAAATCAAATATCATTTTTTGCGGAGGAACGAAGCAAAAAATACCTTATATCCCCCTCATTAAAATAAAAAATAAAAATTCCATTCCTTTTTTAAATTCTTCAACAAAATTCCTTATTAGAGAAAAAATATTGAAAAATATGTCGCACAACTCGTTTCTATGCGAAAACACTTCGCATAGTCATCCACATCTTGCCACTTATACGAAAAAAGGTATAGCTCAATTATATCACTTGTCAACTACATCGGCACCTGAAACGATTCCTGCATCCACTGGGCCAGGCTGTCCATGAGTTTGGGATCAGACGTGAACAGATGGATACCGTGGCCGGCGTTTTTGTATGGGACGAACATTTTGCGCGAGGCTGCCGCGACTTCCACTACGCGATGTGCCGCTTCGTAAGCCTCCGGATCGTCACCGTCGGAACCGGCGGCCCATAAGGCCATGTGAGCTTTGACGTACAGCGCGTCTTCTGCGGCATTCATGCCGCGGTTGTTGCCGGGAGATAATAGAACGACTCCGCCGAGGCGAGGTTCTTGCTGAACCTCCCGCAGAGCGATATTTGCGCCGATTGAAGCGCCGACAAGCATTATGCGGTCGATGTCATATTTTTTGCGGGTAAGCCAATCCACCGCGGCTTGAGCATCGTTAACGCATTGCTGATGTTGAATATCATCAAATTTTTTGTAATCAAGTTTCTCATTTCCTTCGGTCGTAACGCTCTCGCCGTGACCGCGCATATCGATGGCTAAAGATGCAATACTGTACTTGGCAAGCACTTGCTGAAACGGCGCCCAAGAGCGCCTGTCCATGGGCATCATGTGCAGCAAGATAGCCACGCCGACGGTTGTGGGCACGGGATACCATTCTCCGACGATTGTGACGCCGTCGAAGGCTTTGAAAGTTACGCGATCGGACATACGGGTTCAATTAACAATTAACAATGTACAATTAACAATTTTTCTGTCGTTCCGAGCGCAACCACCCCATCTTCTGTCATCTCGAGCGAGTTCGACGAGTCGAGAGATCTCAATACTAAATTGCAAAGTGATTGTGTTGATGAGCGATGAGATTTCTCCACTTCGCTTTTACGCTCCGGTCGAAATGACAGAGGGGAGATTGCCCCGTAGAGGGGACGTGGTCCCCACGGGGACTTTACGTCCGCGCTCCGTCGGACTACGCTCGCGATGACGGAGAAGTCAGAACGTTACTCGTTGCCCCGGTCTTAATGTTCCGGAAGACGGCTGTTGCGACGGATGTTGGCCGGCTGCGTCGGTTCTGCCATCTTTTGCCAAGCGCTTGTCCAACGGATTAAACATTCCTTTATCCATCGGCGCAGCGGGATACTCGGTGGAAGCGCGAGAACTTGGAGCTGACTTGAAGACCGTGAGCGTACGTGGAGCGTCCTCAACGCGTGCTTCAACGTCCTGATGCGTCCTCGGAGCGTCCTCGTCGGGGGGTTCGGGTTGAAGATTGTGGGTGGGTTCTGAATTGCGAATTTCTTGCTTATGCAAATCACCGTCAGCCATCTTTTCTATCTTGGACTTACTGGTTTCGAGCGCTTTGCCTTTTATTTTTTGCAGCTGGGCCATGAGACCGTCAGAACGTCCTGGAACGTCCTTAGCGTCCTGGAACGTCCTGTTGCGTCCCAAGCTCCTGCCGCCTGCTACCTGCTGTCCGTTGTCCTTTGAAGCCTTTCCATCCGATAAATTAAAATCTCCGACAATCCTCGGTCTGTTCGGTTGCTCTTTAGGTTTGGCGGACCTATCCTGCGGTTTTTCGGACTGTTTTTGGCGTTCGACCGCCTCGGGTTCCGGAGCAAGTTTGACGACTTTGCCTTTAGCCTTCCTTTCCTCGCGCACAATCGGCATGCATTCCGCGCAGTAAATCGGACGACTGGTATCGAGTTGAATGGGCATATCCCAAACTTTTCCGCAGCGGTCGCAAGTATGAGTGAATTTGGGTTTATCTTTTTTACCCTGACCGCCGCTCGGCGGTTTTACGATGGATTTTAATCTTTCAGGCGAAATCTTTAAATATTCAACCGTATTCCCCTGCTCTTCACGTCCATCCAGATCTTCTTGCGACATGTTTTGCAGCAAAGGAGCTTTATGCACGCGTCCATCTTCGACAAATTCATCATCGTCTGTTGTCTGTCGTCTGTCGTCTGTCGTCTGATTTTCAATCATCGACGCTGGCGTACCGCCGAGTTTCGCCTTGGCCTCCGCAATTTCTTCCGGAGTGACGCGAATTGACGACGCCGCCTCCATACCGCTCCAACGCAAAACTTTTTCTTCAATCGTTGACCGAGGCACAGCATACCTTTCGCGCGAGACAGAGATGACTTTTTGCGCATTACCCGTGAAAATCGCCATCGGCGGTAATGTTGTTGCAGAAAAAGGCGTTGTCGCGACACCATCAACCATCAATTTAAGATAGATTGTAAACTTTGGCAGATTGACCAGATCTTCGGGCGTAAAAGTCGGCGAAAATTCCTGCTCAAGAAAAGACGCATCCGTACCGCCAATACGGAAAGCTAAAATGGTTCCGGCGTTGCCGATGACAGCCGCCCGGACCTCTTCCGTTAATTGTTCGATGTATTGATGTGCGACTGTCAAAGCAAGACGATACTTTCGAGCTTCGGAAAGAATTGAAGCAAAAGATTCGTTTGCAAAGTTTTGAAACTCGTCGACAAAAAGATAAAAATCGCGCCTATCATCCTCGGGCAAATCAACGCGCTCCATGGCCGCCATTTGAATGCGCGAAATCATCATGCCTCCCAAAAGCCGCATGTTCTCCTCGCCGATTCTGCCTTTCGAAAGGTTGACAATCAGTATCTTTCCGTTATCCATCACGTCGCGAATGTCAATCGTCGATTTTACCTGCGACACAATGTTTCGAATGATTGAAGCGGACAAAAATTGACCTACTTTGTTTTGAATTGGCGCGATAGCTTCCGTTGCGTACTTTTCACTCCATGACGCAAACTCTGCAACCCAAAAAGTTTTTACGATTGGATCTCTGATTTTAGCTGTAACTCGCGTTCGATAATCAGCGTCAACCAAAAGACGATTAATGCCTAGCAATGTCGCGCCCGGATAGTCTAACAGCGCTAAGACGCAGTTTAGCAAAATATATTCCATGCGCGGACTCCAAACGTCCGGCCAGATTTTTTTAAAGACTCCCATTAAACCGCTGGCTACCAAATGCTTTTGATTGTCGCCGACCGTTTCCAAGATATTAAATCCAACAGGAAAATCCATGTCCGCCGGATTGAAGTAGACGACATCGTTTATGCGATTTGATGGAATATACTCCAAAAGTTTTTCAGCGGTATCACCGTGCGGATCGATGTAGCAGACTCCGTGGCCGGCCATGATATCCGACATGATCATGTTTTCCTGCAAAACCGTTTTTCCCATGCCGGTCTTTCCGATGATGTAAACGTGCTTGCGCCTGTCATCCGTTTTAATACCAAAACGCCTTCGCTGATTCCTAAAATTGGTCTCAGCGAACAACGTTATTTCGTTTTCATGATCGTGATTATACTCGACGGGCATAACAACAGCTAAACTCAATCTTCGTTTGTCATTTCGACCGGAGCTTTAAAGCGAAGTGGAGAAATCTCATCGCTAATCAACACAGTTGCTTTGTTGTTTTAGTATTGAGATCTCTCGGCTCCGTCGGACTATGCTCGAGATGGCAAATGGCATTGTTATTGGTTGGTTATATCGTTGGCAGGTTATAAGGAGGCTCAACTGTTTTGGACTCACGTTTTTTCAGCTGCGGAGTTCTTACCTGGAAAGTATGCGGGAAATGCCAATAAGTTGCCAGCTCTTCCGTGTTCAGATAGTAAGGAGGCATGCCATCCCAAGGAGCACGCTCTCGAAAGTGTTTTATCAACCTGTTTTTATGAAGATTATTGCGCTGTTCTTTGAAAAACCAAAACGCCCCGCTTGGCGCAATCTTTTTAAGTTCCGGTTTTAGCGACAGCATGTCATTGGTGTTCATCTGCTTCATGAAGCCGATAAAAGAGTTGACAGCTCGAGGTTTTTTGAAGACAGCCTTCTTACCCGCGTAAATATATCTGATTTTGCACAAATATGCGATTTTGGAAATTTTATTTTCAACTCCTTCCAAAACTTTGCGTTCGCCTGGAGTCAAATTAAAAATTCTTGCCGCAAACATGTTTTCATCTTTTTTGGCAGGACCGGGCGCCGTTCCAATCAAGCCGTTCGCGAGCGCAATAAACAAGTTAAAAGGCGCAAACAAAATCTTTTCCGCCAACGTGACTTTTGCGACTTCTTTTTCGCCTTTTAATTTTTTAACCAAAGCCTCACCCTTTGTACGATAAGCTTTTTGTTCAATCGGAATCAATATCAACTGAAACCAAGCATGTTCCCCGGGGCCAAGCAACGCCATGCCCTCGAGCAGCGCAGAAAGCGGATCTTTCAACTCTCCGCTCATCTGATGTTCAAAAAGCGGGTAAGTTTTGATAGGGTACAAATCAGATGTCGTAGGTATCATTTCCGTGCCCCAAAGATCCCACTCGCGATCCGGATAATGTGAGGGAATTCTTTTTGCGTAATCCTCTATTTCCGCAATTTGCGCTTCGGGATATTGCGCGTAGATGGAGGCCTCGATCAAATCTCTAAACTTGCGCGTTGTAAAAACGACGAATTGGATATGCCCTTCCGTGCTGACGATCTCTAAAGAAATTTGATCTTGTATCGTTCCTCTGATCCATTTCTCCGTCCAAGACAGACTTGAGTGAGCGCCGGCCAAATGTGCAAAAATATTCTCGATGCCGCGCAAAGCCTGCCCGGGATCTTTTTCTGAATTTTTTGGAATTTCAATCGCCAAGCAAATCCACTCTTTAGCGCGCATGTGCAAAGTTTGCCGCCACTCCAACCAGCCATGCTCAAACATCCATAAAAAAGCGATGACAAACAATATCCAGCCGCCATGCGCTAATAAATAAACCATCGCCCAAAAAGGGCTGGTTCCGGCGCTGGCAAGAAATACATTAAAATCAAAACTTAATAAATCTCCCATGTTGATATATTAGCACACTCTAAAATGGTTTTACAGTGCAACGCGGAGATCCCCTGCTTACGTGCTTTACATGCAAGCTGTCCCCTTACAAATGGGACGTCGAAAACAAAATCCCCCTTTGTTAAGGGGGGACATTTGTCGCGTCGCGGCAAATCGTGGGGTCTACTTTCGCGCAGCTTTGCGCTTGAGATCAAACTTGTGCCAGGTGATAAGCAGCGGAGCTGCGATAAAAATCGAAGAGTAAGCACCCGTTGCGATGCCGACAATCAAAGCCAGCGAAAAATCCTTAATGGAATCGCCGCCAAAAAAGTAAACAGCGACTAATGCCAGCAAAGTGGAAATCGTGGTGTTAAGTGAGCGGACGATCGTTTGCAGCAAAGACGTGTTGACTATATTCTCAAAAACTCCGGTGGTTCTTTGCAGGTTTTCGCGTACGCGGTCCAAAACGACAATCGTATCATGAATCGAAAAGCCCATGACCGTTAAAACAGCAGCGACAAATGATGTCCCGATCTCAAGTCCGTGGACCTTGCCAAGCAAAGCAAAAAGTCCAACCGGGACAATGACATCATGAAACGCCGCAAAAGCCGTGATGGCGCCGTACTTCCATGATTTGATAGGTACGGAGACTTTGCGAAAAGCGTATGCAATGTAAATCAAAATCGCAATAAAAACAATAATCAAAGCGATGATTGATTTTGACCTCAGCTCTTGTCCGATAACCGGTCCGATGGAATCAAAACGCAATTCTGTTATGTCGCCGTAAGTTTGCTTCATCTGCAGGATAAACTGCTGGTGCATCTCTTCATCCATGTCCTTAAGTCTAAAACTCATGTCAGTATCGCCTACGGGCTGAATGACAATGCCTCCCAAATTCAAACTCGCCACGCTCTTTCCAGCGTCGACCGTAGACGGACGTTCGCCCGCAAAACGCACGACAAGCAATGAGCCGCCGGCAAAATCAATGCCTTGCTTGAGTCCAAAGATAGCAAGGAATGCGATACTTGAGCCCACCAACACGAACGAAATCAAGTACCAGAGCCAACGATATTTTACAATATTCATACTTTGTTTAATTACGGATGCGGTTCGACTGAGCTCACCGAAGTCCAAATCACAAATGCCAAATTAAATTAATGGATTTATTTATCTTCAATCTTTTTCGGTGCAAAGACCAGCCAGCCGAGTTTATTCACAACTGCGGGCGTAAATATCAAACGCATAAGGTTGCGCGTGATCGTAATGGCGGTGAACATAGATATAATGACGCCGATGCCTAAAGTCAATGCAAAGCCGCGGATTATGGAAGATGTAAACCAGTATAAAACGACCGTTGAAATCAAAGACGTGACATTACCGTCGCGTATGGACAGCCATGCGCGCTTAAATGCTTCTTCCATGGCATTTGAATAAGCTTTGCCTGTTTTTAATTCTTCTTTTAGACGCTCAAAAATCAACACGTTTGCATCCACCGCCATACCAATAGACAAGATAAAGCCTGCGATTCCGGCAAGCGAAAGAGTTACCGGCAAGAGTTTAAAGATGGCCAGTGAAATCAAAGCGTAGATTCCCAAAGCTGTGACAGCAATCAGGCCGGGCAAGCGATACAAAACCAACATGAATAGCGAAACCAGCAAGAGTCCCCAAAGTCCGGCAAGGAGCGATGCGCGCACTGAATCTGCACCAAGCATCGGACCGACCGATTGCTGTGCTATTAGCTTGATCGGCACAGGAAGTGCGCCGGCTTGCAAACGTTGCGCCAAAACCTTGGCATCATTCACGCTAAAGTTGCCGGTAATAACAGCCTTGCCTCCAAGAATTTCAGTCTGCACAGTCGGTACGCTGATCGGCTCACCATCCAAAAAGATAGCAACCGGCTGGCCGACATTGCGCTTTGTAATATCTGCAAAAAGTTTTGCCCCTTCGTCGTTAAATTGAAGGCTGACTTCCGCTGCGCCTGTTCGCTGGTCAAAATCAACAAAAGCGGACGACAGCTGTTTGCCTGTCAGGTCCGTCGTCTTCCAGCCGTCTGACGGCGGGATGATGTCAGTTTCTTGAATCTTGGGAAACATGGCGACGCGAACTCGCACATCCTGCACGCGGCGCGAAGCTTCGCGTAAAATCAAGTGATAGCCAAAATCAGTTTCAATCGGATCGGAGACTTGGCCATCTTTCATGGCAAATGCAGCATCTTCAAAAGATTTGACCATCACGCCCGGACCGAACCAACCCAAATCTCCACCGGACGTGTCAGCACCCGGTTCTTCGGAATACTTTTTTGCCAAGTCAGCAAAATTGCCCGCGTTGATCTCTTTTTGAATTTCTTGAATCTTCGCCAAAGCCTCTTCTTTTGTTCTGGTCGTAGAGGTCGGAGCTTGCGAAGCACCCGTCCACTGGATCAAAAGATGTCTGGCTTGGACTTCTTCTCCCGTATCTTTCTTTTCTTCAACTTTAACAACCGCATCCCCTGCCGGCATGTCGACGACTTTATCCAATACCGATCCGACTTGTGCGTCCTGCACGGCATTGTAGATGTCCGCATACTCAGGCACATCTTTTATAAAACCCAGATCTCCGCCTTGATCTTTTGCCGCCAAATTATCAGTCGAAGCGCGGACCATGCTCTCGAAAGACGCGGGATCCTTTAAAGCCTCAGCTAAAAAAGCATCCGACTTTGTTTTTGCTTCAGCTGCAGAATCCGAAATCTCTTTTTGTTCATCCGCAGTTAAAGTTCTTTGCAGACCGTTATCTTGTTCCTTAAATTCCAAAATCGGAGTTTCTCCAATCATCTTAATAGCCTGGTTCACGTCTTTGACGCCGGCAAGATCAACCGCCACGCGCCACGACTGACCGGAACGAGTGGTTTGTATCAAAGGTTCCGAGACGCCCATGGAATTTACGCGGCGCTCAATAACATCACGCACGCCGTCCAAAGCCGATGCATGTTTGTCCGTTGAGAGATGACTAACATCCGCCTCGTATTCAAGATGCGTGCCACCTTGCAGATCAAGGCCTAAAACAAAAGGCTTCTCGATGTGGCCGAAATGCGTATGCAAAGCGCTGTTCGTTTGATCAATAACCCAGTTTGCCGGGGCGGGATAAGTTAGCGAACCGGCTACAGCTGTCAATAAAACGATAAGGGCCACGCGCCTTTTTACGGAAACGCGGGATACTCCGGTATGAGCGGAAGAAGACGGTTTAGACATAATCGGCCAAAGTATAGCCAATCGATGACTTTTAGACAAGAGATGTCAACCTGGTGAGATAAGGCGATTGCGGACCAAGCGAAAGATATCTGCCAAATAGTCAATTCAAACCCAATCGTTGCCGCTTTGCGCGCTCCTCGGCTTGACGCTCTTCTTCTTGCTGCAATGCCAAATCAATCCCTGTTATCACCGACTTAGACTTCAACTCCTCCACTTGCTTGGCTCTTTGTTGCTCAAGCTGAGTTCTCTCTATTTCTTTTTCTCTTTCCAATCTCTCGCGCCATTCCGCCGCAGACTTTTCCGCTTCTCTCATGTAGGCCTCTTTACTGCCCGCGGATTGCCACATGCTTTGCGAAACTTTTAAATCAGCCATTCTTTTTCTTACGTCATCGAGCCTGGCCCGATCTTCCGCTTGAGATTGCATCTTTGCATTCCAAGCCTCTTCCAAATCTTTTGCAGGCAATGTGTCCGCGTTTTCAAATTGTTTTTTCGCTTCTCGCCCTTCCACACGCGTCGCATGTTGTTCGCGCGGACTTTCGTTTTTTGATTTTCCAAACGCGCCCGTGATTTTTTCAAAAAAAGACATATGATTAACTGACAAGAGTTTAGAAGAATGAGGTTACAACTGACAACTTACAAGAGTTTGAAAGTAGTTAGCAATTATGACTTAAGAATAATACGTTTTACTAAATCAAGATGTTTAGACAACATCGAAAGCTGAGGCTCGGGCAATTCGTTTGTCTTAAACCAACCGATCTCGTCTATCTTTTCCGGTTCACCGATGCGTATACCAACCGGATCAACTTTGGCGACATACAGAATTGCAACCCAGTGAGTTTTTACTCCGTTATTTTCTCTAAGGACATTCGTAGAGGTGACATGAGTTAATTCAAGTGGTTCAACACAATATTCTTCACGAATTTCTCGAGTTACAGCTTCTTCAAAAGTCTCGCCAAACTCCATCGCTCCCGCACCGCAATCCCATCTCCCCTGTTCGTCTCGGCAAGCCGCACTGCGTTTATGAAGCAAAATATTGCCTTTACCATCATGGCAAAAAAATACGCAAGTAACGCCAATATGGTCGACACCGCGCTTTGAATCCTTGATCAGGTACGTATCGCTGTTTGAAGTTTCCATAAAGAAGACAAAATTTATTTTTTGTCGTTGATTATCCTTTCCGCCTTCCAAATAATTTTTTTTATGTTTCCGCGATCAATCGGCGGGATTTCTTTTGAACCGTCCGGATAAGAGTTTGGCAAAAATTCAAGTATCAGATCATTGGCTCTTGCGATTTGTTTTACCAAATCCTCCGGGAACTCGCTTTCTGCGATAAAATTAATCAGCTTTGTCATCTGCAAACGCACTTCCCAATCCATTCCCTCTTCTTCAAAATCGACGTCTTCAAGCGCCTTAATTGCATCACGCGCTTCGTTTCGATGTTTGACGGAAGGGTCGAACATCGGCCTTAATCTGATTCCTGATTCAATTTTTGCCGGCTTAGCCTCAACGGGTTTTGGCGGCAACATAAACGAACTCTCGCGGAGAGGAGGCGCCGGTTCTGTTTGAGACATATCCTCATCGCCGTCAAGACGCACTCTTGTTCGTTTACGCTTACGCTCCGGCTTTGGATCCAGGCCTTTGGGAAATCTTTCGGGACTTGTCATACAGGGACAGTATAACGCGAAATGCGAAACGTGTAACGTGAATCGCAAAACGTCGGACGGAAGATGCGGCGTCCGGCATACGACATTTCAATTGATAGACCAAGGAAATTTAAGTTCTCCAACGTAAACTTTCGGTCCGCCATATTGATCGGCTGTTATGTCGACAACGACATTTTCATCCAAGACTAGAAAAGTATGCGCATTAACGCCGTACGCGCCGCGCACGATCTCCCCTCCTCCCAAAACTTTCTGAAGATAAACGGACGCCAAACCGCAATTTAATTTAGGAAAGATCTTCAACGCATCTTCAACAAACCTTTGCGCGTCAACGTCGGGATTATATCCGGAATACAAATTGGCAAGCAGATCTAGTGAAACTATCCATGTTTCAAAAGCCTCCCTGACTTGCGTTGCAGCGATTTGCAAATCTTGCATAAAATTAATTGCTCACACGTTCAAACCTCGGCACCAACTTGCCGTCGATCTCAACATCTTCCAAAAACATGCCCAGCGGCCTTACCCAGATTTGATGTTCGCCGTAAAGAGCGCGATACACAACCATCTCCTCCAGCGTTTCGCTGTGTTTGGCAATGCCGACTATTTCGTATTCTTTGCCGCTGTAATGTTTATATTTGCCATGAGGGAACATAAACGTCTCATTATAAGAACTTAACCAACTCTTCCGGCTCTTTGACGATGCCGCTGAAAAGAACTTTACGGCAGATTTCTTCGTCGTTGCCGTCGAAAGCGTAGATCGCTTTGTTCATGGCAACGGCGTAACCGATTTCCAAGGTCAAACTGTTGCCCGCGTAGCCGTCTTTGTTAAAAACATAGACGACGTCGGCCATGCGGATTTTGTAAAAATGATCATGCGTCAAACCCAAAGCCACGAATTTTTTATCAAAATCCTTAATCTCCTCCCAAACTCCGCCGGACGAACGATACAAATGCGGCTCAAAAACCACCACGCCCAAATCTTTCAGCTTCTTTGCAAGCTCCCTCATTTCGGCTGCAAAACGACTACTGCCGCAGATGACGACGGATTTCATATCAATTCAAATTTAATAATTTTAACTTCAGTTTCCAAAGTAACTTTACCTCCGTAAAATTTATTAAAAGTTTCCAGCGCTTCTTCTGGGCTGGAATATTTTTCATGCCCATCGTAATCATCCGGTGTAACTTGACCCAGAGTTTTTACGGTAAGCGACGTTATTCGCGCTTTTGCAAACTCATCGCCGGTCACCGCATTCACAAAAACCAACTCATCATCGACCTGTAAATCCTTATCGTCAAACAAGCGCCAAGTCGAAGTCTTTTCGCCTGAAAGCACCAAAGGAACTAAGTGAGGCGCAAATTTGAGAGATTGCATATTTATGGCCAGATATCTAAACTCAAAGCTCTATTTAACATTTGATTGTAAATGTTTTTTAGAAGCCTTAAAACATCGGGGTCTTGTTGATTCAATAAAACATGACGGCTTATCTGATCAACAACCTCATCATTCATGCCAAAAGCCCGGCCGATACGGTCAATATTTTTTGTGCCGAATGATTTTGGATCGGCATATTCACGAATAAAAATCTGGTTATACTCCCTCAAAGTATTGGCATCTTCACCATTCGGAGTTTCGATGTAGTTCAAACATGGAAGATAAGACACGACATCAAAACTTTTAACAATATCTATTTCTTGTAATGCTTTTATCGCCGTTGAATATAACCACGCCTGATCACCGTGTCTGATCTCTCCCACAAAAATCCCCGGTTTACTTTCCTTAATGAGCTGCAATTGAATTCTGTCGCAAATCAAATGGCTATGCCAACCTTTCTTAAAATCATCCAAATTAGCGATATCCCACTCCATGCGATCTTTTGGATGAGTCAGAACACGATCAATTTTGGATAAATAACGACTATCAGGATAAATCGAACCGGAAATATATTTATGCAAATCTTTGACCTGATATTTGTCCTTCAGATCAAGCGCAAACCGCATGTGCGTTGCTTCGAGTGCCATGTGTTTTAGGATTTTTTTAAAGCCCCTCCCCCATTTGATGGCGGGAGGGGTTGGGGTGAGGGTTATTTGCCGTGGCACTTTTTAAACTTTAACCCACTCCCGCACGGGCATAGGTCATTTCTGCCAACATCTTTAAACTTCGGATCTTGCGTTTCGCGTTGCGCGCTGTGCGTTTCGCCTTGACCCAGTTCGTCCGCAGTTTTTGCGGCGCCGGAAAAGATGAGCGGTTTTTCGCTTGCAAGACGTTGGCTGAACTGGCGAATCGCCACTTGCTGCGCGACGGGAATTTTGAAAATCGCGTGCGCGACTTGTTTGTTGATTAACGCATTAAGCTCGTTGAACATGCGATAAGCCTCGCGTTTGTATTCGACGAGCGGATCATGTTGCGCATAACCGGTAAGCCCGATGCCGCGGCGCAGATGATCAATGGCATCAAGATGCTCGATCCACAAATCGTCATACGAGCGCAGCAAGACGCCTTTTTCAATGTCGGCCATAAAAGTTTGATCGACGATTGTTTCTTCGATTTTTGTATAAGCCTGTTTTGCAAGCTCCATGCAAGCCGTAATGATTTTTGTTCTGACTTCCGCCATGCCTTGTTTACCTGTCGACGGACTTTCGAAAGCTTTGATGACGGACGTCGCATCGTATTCCGCAGGCAACAGCGCATTGACCGCCTTGGCGACTTCTTCCAAATCCCAAAGAGACGGATCCTCCGCACCGGTGTGAAAGAAAACCGTTTGCTCTATTTCATTCTCAACAGCCTCCAATATTTTCTTTTTAAGAGGCCTCTCACCGTCTTCGGTGGCTTTAACGGCATCTTCCAAAATTTGACGGCGCTGGCTGTAAATGGCGGTGCGATGCTTGTTGATTACATCATCGTATTCAAGCAAGTGTTTGCGAATGTCAAAGTTATGGCCTTCGACTTTTTTCTGCGCGCCTTCGATGGCCTTGGAAAGCATTTTGCTCTCTATCGGTTCATCATCGGGAATCTTTAAAAAGTCCATGCGCTTTCTCATGCTGTCGGAACCGAAGATGCGCATCAAATCATCTTCGAGCGAAACATAGAACTGCGTGGAACCCGGGTCGCCCTGACGCCCGGAGCGGCCGCGCAACTGATTGTCGATGCGGCGGCTTTCGTGGCGTTCCGTACCAAGTACATGCAAACCACCAAGAGATTTTACTTCGCTTCCCTCTTCCTCAACCGGCGGATTGCCTCCCAGGATAATGTCGACGCCGCGGCCTGCCATATTAGTTGCTACCGTTACGGCGCCTTTGCGGCCTGCTTGAGCGATCCATTCGCCTTCGCGTTCGTGGTTTTTTGCATTCAAAAGATTAAACGGAATGCCTTCCATCTTTAGTAATTCTCCCAAAACTTCATTCTTTTCAATTGACGCGGTGCCTACCAAAACAGGCTGTCCCAACTCGCGCAAGCGTTTAATCTCGCGTACGACCGCCATAAACTTTCCCTTCTCCGATTTATAAACGCGATCAGGAGAATCTTTGCGTTGAATTTTTTTGTTGGTCGGAATTTCCACAACTTCTAGTTTGTAGATTTTATAAAACTCTTCGGCTTCCGTAAGCGCAGTGCCTGTCATGCCGGCAAGTTTGTCGTACATGCGAAAGTAATTCTGAAAAGTAATCGTTGCCATAGTGACGCTCTCGCGCTGAATGGCGACATGTTCTTTTGCCTCAATAGCCTGATGCAATCCCTCGCTGTAACGGCGGCCGATCATCAAGCGGCCGGTAAACTCGTCGACAATCAACACCTCGCCGTCTTTAACGACATAATCCTTGTCGCGCTTGTACATGGCATGCGCGCGCAAAGCGTTTTCCAAATGGTGGACTTGTTTGACTCCGCCCTGCGCATAAAGATTTTCGATATTCAGCCATTGTTCCATCTTTGTTATGCCGGCTTCGGTAATTGATGCGGTTCTCAACTTTTCGTCGATCACATAATCAGTGTCAACTTCCAATTTTGGAACAAGTTCCGCAAAACGCAAATACATTTCGCTCGACTCTTCCGCAGGACCGCTGATGATTAGCGGCGTGCGCGCTTCGTCGATCAAAATCGAGTCGACTTCGTCAACAATTGCGTAATGCAATCCGCGCTGCACCATTGCATCGAGTGAGACGACCATATTGTCGCGCAGATAATCAAAACCGAACTCATTATTTGTTCCGTAAGTGATATCCGCAGCATAAGCCTCTTTACGCGAAACCGGACGCAGATAATCCATGTCGACTTTAAACGAACCAGTTTCGTCGCGGTTTTCATCATGTTGCGGTTCCGCTTTAAAAGCAGGATCGTAGACATAGCCGCTTTCGTGCTGAATACAACCGATGGTCAAACCAAGCGCATGATAAACCTGACCCATCCAAACGGTATCGCGGCGAGCCAAGTAATCGTTGACGGTAATCAAGTGAACGCCTTTGCCTTCGAGCGCATTCAAATAAACCGGCGCAACGGCAGTTAAAGTTTTGCCTTCACCGGTGCGCATCTCCGCAATCTGGCCTTGTTGCAAAACATATCCGCCAACAAGCTGAACGTCGTATTGACGCTGTTTAAGATTGCGCCAAGATGCCTCGCGGGCAACCGCAAAAGCCTCGGACGAAATATCGTCTAAATTAGCGCCTTTTGACAAACGTTCCTTAAATTCCAGAGTTTTTTGTTTCAAGCCTTCGTCCGACAGCGTTTTAATACTGGGTTCCAGTGCATTTATCTGTTCTACAAAAGGCCTAATCTTACGCAAAACCTTTTCATTTGGATCACCGAAAATTTTCTTTATTATTGACATAATATCGCTATCTTACGCAGAAAAACGCCAAAAGTCAAAAGGCCATGCAACATGTATCACATAACACGTAACATCAAAAAATTCAGCACTTAGACAGTTGTGCCGCGCAAAGTTTCGCGGGTTTTTTCCTTCCAAGCGGTAATCTCTTCGCGCAAGTGATCTCGGACCTTGTCTATGGCTTTATATAAATTTTCTTCTTGCTTTTCTACCTTAAAAATATTCCCAGGAACATCAACTGCTGCTGAGCACATGTAGATATCGCCTTTATTGTGATGATGATTATCAAGACCGAGATCAACTTCGATATGGATAATGTTGTCGTAAAACTTTTCCAAAGACGTCAGCTTTTCTTCGGCATATTGCTTGATCGCGTCCGTAAGCTCCATGTTGGCCGCACGAATGTTAATTGTCATACTTCGATTCAATTACGAATTAAAAATTACGAATTACGGATTATTCGATTTTATCCACATCTATAATAATATCGTAAGCTGTCCGCAAGACGGCGTCAAAAGCCGATCAGCTGAACTTCGTCTTCAAGCATGATATTGTAATCGTCGCGGACTTTCATTTTGACTTTGCTCGTCAACATCAAAACGTCCTGCGCAGTTGCGTCTCCCAAGTTGATTATAAAGTTTCCATGTTTCTCGCTGACTTGCGCCCCGCCGATTTTTTCTCCCAACATTCCCGCTTGTTGAATCAGCCAGCCTGCGGAAATTGCTTTTTTTGCCAACATGTCTGCCGGTATCTCTTTGACGTCTTGCTTGAGACGCTCGAGTTCGCTCTCATCTTTAAATACAAAGTTTTTAAACATGCAGCCCGCACTGCCGAATTCCAAAGGTTGCTTTGCTTTGCGCATTTGCAAAATCTCTTCGATACGTTTTTTTAAAGGCTTTGGATCGGTCGGAGTCAACTTAAAAGTGGCGCGAAATATCACGTGCGGTTCGCGCTTAAAACGGCTGTCGCGATAACCGAATGCACATTTTGCATTTGGATAAACTTCGGGTTTACCTGTTTTAATATCGTAACAATCAACAGAAACCAAACTATCTTTCACTTCTCCGCCGTAACATCCCGCATTGCCGTAGATCGCACCGCCGACCGTGCCGGGGACTCCAACCGCCCACTCTAAACCGCCGAGCCCGGCTTCCGCGGTCTGGCGCGCGACTGCGGACATTATCGCACCAGCTTCGACGGTAGCCGTCTGCTGGCGGAGTTTAACGTCGCGAAAAGCAATTTGAATCGCCAAACCGTCGTAGCCGGAATCTGATACAAGCATGTTCGAACCGCCGCCAAAAACAATCCAAGGAATGTCCAACTTTCTCGCAACGGCAGCCGCGTCCAAAATAACGCTCGGTTCATTGGCGATTATGAATAAACGAGCCGGACCTCCAATGCGCAAATTCGTATGCTTGCTCATCGGTTCATTTTCCACAACGTCGGGAAATTGTTTTTTGAATGCAGAGATTGTTTCAGGAGACATAAAATTAAAGCAAATAGCAAGTAGCAAAAAGCAAGATGTTGGAGGCCTGCTGCATAATTAATTATATCCCGAAGGGATACCGACGATTTGCTTTTTGCTATTTGCTTTTTGAATTATTTCTCGAAGTGAAGCGTCAATATTCCCCGCTCCCATCACGACGCAGACATCTCCCGGCTGCAGAAGCTCAAAAGTTCTTTTAACGGCAGAGTCGGGATTTGGAGCGTACTCAACGATATCTAATCGAATATCGCTTTCTTTTGTTTGATTATCTTTATTTGAGATGCGTGATTTAACGGCATCAAGCAACTTTTGCGACGACATGTCCGCGTCTTCTTGAGAGCTACGACCGGCAACGTCATAAATCTCGCAAAGAACGAGAACGTCAGCTTGATCAAAACAAGTTACAAAATCATCAAACAATTGCTTTGTGCGATTTTTATGATGAGGTTGAAAACAAAGAATAACTCGCTTGTCGGGAAAAGCCTGTTTGACTCCGGCGATGGTTTCGCGCACAGCAGTCGGATGATGGCCGTAATCAGAATAGACTTGCGCGCCGTTAAGATCGCCAACAAACTCCATGCGGCGCCAAATGCCGGCAAACTCTTTAACCGCAGTCCATATCGCTTCTGACGCAACTCCGAGCTCATGTGCCATGACAGCGGCGGCAGCGACGTTCATTGCATTGTAATCACCGATCAAAGACGACTCCAACTTCCAGTTCTCGGCGCCAAAATTGATTTTTGCTTCCATTCCCTTTGCTCCATATAAACTTTCCATCATTGCATCGTACGATTGGCTTTTCAGCTTAACGGTCGAACTACGCCCGAATTTTACAACTTTCATATCGTGCAGCTTGATCGTATCTACGGCTTTCATCGCCTGTTCCGACTCGCCATTAACGACGACAATCGCGTCTTTTTTCGTCTGTCGAAGCAAACGTTCAAACGTATGACGCATGTCGTCTACATCTTTAAAAATATCAGTGTGATCAAGCTCAATATTATTTATAATCAAAGCCGACGGATGAAAATCCAAAAAATGCCGCGCATATTCATCTCCTTCAATAATTACCAAATCTGACTTGCCAATCCACAAATTCGCATCCGGCCAGCCAGGCACGCGGCTGCCAATGATGACCGTAGGATCAAGACCGCCTTTGATACACATATTGCCCAGCAAAGCCGTCGTCGTACTCTTACCATGCGTGCCCGTTACCAAAACCACTTTTTTATCTTTAAACCACTCTCCCAAAAATTCAAAATTCGACAAATCTGAAATGTGCCTTCCCTTGGCTGCAATGCGCTCAGGATTATCATCTCGCGAAGCGGAAGTATGAATCACAGCCTGGCAATCCTCCGCAAGGTTCCTTTCATCGTGCGGACCGATGATGACTTTGACGCCTTTGGCCTGCAGCTCTTTTGTAATTGGAGTTTCCGCCAAATCAGATCCGCTGACAGTCACTCCGGACTGCGACAATAACTTAGCAACGGCAGACATGCTGATTCCGCCGATGCCGACCAAATGAACGCGCTTAAGTTTATGAACGTCTAACATAATTTATTTTACTCACCGAAAAAATTTTTCAACGCTTTATCCAAAGCCTCCATGAGTTTCGGCCTACCATATATCTGGAGATTGTCACGAAGTTTTTTCCAATACGCGTAAGATTCTGCCTTAGTCATACTTCTATCAACCGCCCAACCTGCAATATATGACGTTATTTTCTCAGATACCTGTTCAACGCTTTTTTTGGGAGTCGCCTCGCGCGCAGCCATACGCTGGCTATCGGCTTCTTTTTCTTTGCGTGATTTTTTGCCGACTTGATTAAAAGCCAGCTGGTCGTAATATTCACCAAGGCCGTCGCCCCAAATTTTCAGCATGCCGTCATCCCTGTTCATCTCATAGATAAAATCACCGATTTTGTTGCCCGACTCCGGAACAGAATCATTTGAACCGTCTTTTATATTTTCTTCAAATTTAAATTCCATAGTTCTATGAATTCACTATGTCCTGATTATACAGAAGGACATATTTGTATCTAAAGTCTAGCGTAAAAGAAAAGAGGACGCTAGAACGTCCCCATAAAGAGATAAACTGACGAGCAGTCGGCTTTGCCGGAATCTGCACGCCAGCTTCCCAAGTGCAAGTAGCCGTATTGGCGCAACATAGCGTCGCGCCGTACGAGAACAGCATCCAGATTGCCGTCAAAATCCGTCTCGTCTCCTGAGATGACGGCTGAACGGACGCTGAACTCGCGTTTAAGAGGAGCGAGCGCCTGGCTCATCGCAAGGTGTGCGCCGACAAGAAAGAAAGTTATCGGCGCGACGGCTATCGCCGCAAGAAGCCAATTTCTGCGCGTCCGCAGACCCAGCAGACGGGCCAGCCTTGCGCCGAGTGCGGTGATCGCGATTCCGAATGTAACAAAGACCGTTGCCGCCATTCCAAGCTCAAGAAACAGTTCGAAGCCGCTTAAGCCAAACGTCCCGCGGGACGCGTTAGGTATCGCTGAAGCGAACAACGCCAGCAGGCCAAAAACCACCGCGCCTTTCCAGTTAAACACCTCGTCCGACCAAGTTCTAATGACTGCACCGCGAGCATTCAACATTTATTTTCCGTTTTCTCCCCCGCCGGTTTGTAAGAAAGAACAAGGCAGAAATACTACCGCCGAGTTGGCGGGATGTCAATCGCCGACCGGACGACTGAACTTTCGAAGAAACGCAAGCTTTTCTTCATCGCTCAACCCATCCAAATCGACGTACGTTTTGTCATCATCAGCCAAAGCCTCCGCCCTTGATTCCGTCGAAAGCCCTGCCTCGGCAAGACTGCGCGAAAAATAGCCTGCAGCTTCATCGTCCCTGATGCGCCACTCGTCGAAGTTAACTTCGGCTGCAGCTTCGACTCTGACTTCCGGCACTTGAACCTCAACGTTTTGAGCCGCAGGAATTTCCGAAATTCGTGAGACCGCTTTTTCTGCCGTTTTCTTATTACCAAGCAAGCCTACCCCGCGTAGAACTTGAGTAAAAGTTCGTGTGCCAGGAGACTGCGGCGTCTGAACGACTGTACGTTTCGCAGGTGGAAAGTTGGAAATACGCGACGCTTTATTGTGCGCAGTTGTCTCTTTCGCAGATCGCATATCCGCACGCATCGCGGCTTCTATGTAGGACAGAAGACACTCCGCGCGATTCGCTCTTTGAATCCACAACGAATGTTTGCCGGTGCCTCCTGCATCTGCAATCACTTCGTTCATGAGGCGCCTGATCAAACCGGGCATGTCATTGATCGACTCAAGATCGGGCTGCGCCATCTTTTTGCGCAGTTCAGACTCGATGACAAAACCGCTTTCATCTATCCATTCTCTTTTTTCCGCGTCGATTTGCGATTCGACAATACGCACGAACCTCTCGCCGCGGTTGCAAATCCAGTTGACGTGGCGTCTGTTAAAGCCTGCACGCTGCATCGCGAGATACGTTCTGTGTAACTCATCTTCGGAAAGATGATTGAACGACACTTTTGCAATTGCGACAAACTTCTTCTTCCTCGCCGACTTCGTCAACGCAGCTCTCCTGGACGGCGGCGCAGCTTCGGGTTCGGGCATACCGATTTTCGCACAGAGATCTTTATCCGTCATGGCGAGATCGATTGCCGCCACAAACCGCTCTGCGTTTTTTGATTCGCAAAGCAACTCGGCAAACTCATCGTCGTAGCCAGCATCGGACAGGATGACGACCGTTGCGTGGCGTGTTTTTCCGGGCAGATTGTCGAACCTGTCGTCAATCGTAAGTTCTCGACGCTTACTTGGACCGACAGGCATGACAAAGTCGGACAATGTGATGGCTTGAACCAGCCGAGCATTTCTTCCGTTGCGCAATCGCAGCCACTTGGCGTGTTCATGTGTGCCTCCGGCCAAAGCAATGGCGGAGAACATGCGGCAAACCAGTTCCGACGAACTCTTCCTTAATGGCTTTCCCATGATCCGCCTCCCGCAGGTCCTCCGTAGCTCGTCAAAGCGTAGGAGAGCGACTAATTGTCAACGAACGTGATCATCTTAGTGTTTTTTAAGTTTCAGTCAACACTTCGACTTTGCCATGAGCGAGCTTGTTATACATTTTGCAGGCAAGTGGTAAGATGATGACATATGTCAGATACGCAAAAGAAAAATTACCATATTGCTTTATTCAAAGGTAAAAATGTCCGTCGGACTATTTTTAACAAGGAATGGTATTTCTCAATTATTGATGTTTGCGCAATACTTACTGACAGCCTCGACCCTGGCGCGTATTGGAGAAAGTTGAAACAGCGCTTAAATGAGGAAGGGAGTGAAGTCGTGACATTTTGTCACAGGTTGAAATTAGTAGCGCCGGATGGAAAAATGCGAGAAACAGACTGCGCCAATACCGAAGATATGTTCCGCATCATTCAATCAATCCCTTCTCCAAAAGCTGAACCCCTGAAACGCTGGCTGGCCAAAGTCGGCTATGAGCGCATGCAAGAAATTGAGAATCCCGAGCTGGCAACCAAGCGCACAAGGCTGCTTTACAAACTCAAAGGCTATCCGGATGATTGGATTGAAAAACGCATGCGCGGAATCGCCATCCGCGAAGAACTGACCGACGAATGGCAAAAACGCGGCGCAGACGAAGATCGTGATTATCAAATCCTGACTGCCGAAATATCAAAAGCTACGTTTGGCATAACACCCGGTGAATATAAAAAAGTCAAAGGCCTCAAACGCCACAACCTGCGCGATCACATGGATGATTTTGAACTAATCTTGACCATGCTCGGCGAGAGAACCACGACTGAAATACACCGCACCAAAAACAGCGAAGGTCTGCCGGAGCTCAAGGACGATGCCAGGGCCGGCGGACAAATCGCCGGAACAACCAGAAAGCAGATAGAAAGAAAAATCGGAAAATCCGTAATCTCACCAAACAACTTTCTAAACCGTAAAGAAAGGAAAAAGTTAAGTTAGGTGATTTATAAAAATTCTATCTTATGAAATACTTGATAATCAATGCAGACGACTTTGGATATAGCAAAGTATTTAATACTTCTATTTTAACATTGATTAAAAAGGGATTTATTACTTCCACTACAGCAATGGTAAACCGAATAGATGGCGGCCAAGCCGATCAAATTGACGAGATTTTGGCGCTGACAAAATCACGCAACTTAAGCATCGGACTTCATTTGGAACTTTCGAATGTTAATTTCAGATACGAGGTAAAAATACAACATGCAAAATTTATCTCAATTTTTGGATTTAAACCAAGTCATATCGACTTACACAAATTCGCATTCCTAGACGAGGCCTACCCTGTAATAATGGAATTTTGCAAAGCAAACAACCTCGCCTGCCGAAATCATAACATTGATTTTGACGGTGTTATAAAAACTCATAACCAAGTTCTAAACGGAACCGGGATGAATTTTGATGAATTAAAACGAGCCACCAAAAACTTTAAAGACGGTGAAAGTTATGAGATCTTTTTTCACCCCGGTTCGTATGACCCGGACTGCAAATCTAGTTTGAATAAGAAGCGTGAGCTTGACGTAGAAAAAATCGAAGCAATCAACCCATTCCTAAAAGGAAATAATATCAAATTAATCAGCTACAAGGATTTGTTTGAGATGCATTGACAACCTTGTCAATTTATCACTAAGCCTCTACACACGCGCCAGCAAGCGGAGTAAGCTGTTTGTCATACTAAAGTAGTGAGTTTACCGAACTTATATAGTGAATTTACCGAACTATGTTTACAACCATCCAAAACAATGACCCGCAGATGTTTGATCTGCTTAAAGCGGAAGAAGATCGCCAGCGCGACGGGCTGACGCTGATTCCTTCGGAAAATCACACTTCCGCCGCTGTTCTTGAGGCTCTTTCCAGCGTCTTGTCCGACAAATATGCGGAGGGTTATCCAGGCAAACGATATTACCCGGGCAACGAAGTGGCGGACAAAGTTGAATCACTGACACGCGATCGGGCCAAGTCGCTGTTTGGAGTTCCGCATGCCAACGTTCAGCCGTATTCCGGCAGTCCGGCAAATCTTGCCATCTACTCTGCGATTTGCGAACCCGGCGAAACTATCATGGGTTTAAACCTTTTGGACGGAGGGCATTTAACCCACGGCTGGAAATTTTCCATGACATCAAAATTTTGGAAGAGCATTCCGTACCACATGACGGCAGACGGCATAATTGATTTGGACGAAGTGAGGCGTTTGGCACAAGAAAACAAACCAAAAGTGATTGTGTGCGGAGGCACGGCCATTCCGCGCGCCATTCCGTTTGCCGAGTTTGCAAAAATCGCGGACGAGGTCGGCGCTTATTTGATGGCCGACATTTCTCATATCGCCGGATTGATTGCCGGCGGCCAACACGAAAGTCCTGTCTCGCATTGTCATATCGTGATGACCACAACGCACAAAACTTTGCGCGGTCCGCGAGGCGCCATGATTATGGTCACGCAAAAAGGTTTGGATAAAGACGCGGAACTGGCGGATAAAATCGACAAAGCTATTATCCCCGGATTACAAGGCGGCCCGCACTTAAATACAATCGCGGGCATCGGAGTGGCGTTGCTCGAAGCAGCCAAACCTGAATTTAAAGATTACGCCGCAAAGATCGTTGCCAATGCAAAAACTCTTGCGCAAGAATTGACCACGCACGGGCTTAAGCTTGTTTCCGGCGGCACGGACAATCACTTGATCTTGATGGATTTGACGACGACAGGGCCGGGACGCGGCATGTTTGTAGATCTCGCGCTCGACCGCATAGGGCTTTGTGCCAATCGCAACACAATACCAAATGATCCAAGCAACGCTTTTTACCCCAGCGGTCTGCGTCTTGGTTCGCCGGCTGCCACAACGCGCGGCATGGGCGAAGCGGAAATGAAGATGATCGCCCACTGGATTGCGCAGGTCATCGAACATACAAAAGATTTTCAGTTGCCTGACAACAAGGAGGGTCGTCTTGCGACAATTAAACAATTCAAAGAATCGTTAAAAACAGATACTTGGTACGGCGGTTTGCGCGCAGAAATAAAAGAGCTGTGCAACAAGTTTCCCGTACCTGGGATTAGTTAGTTAGCAAGATCCCCCGCCCTACGACTATCGTCTGGGCTGTCCCCTTGGCAAGGGGACGTTTTTTGCGATTAGACTCAAAGTCAAACGAGATGACTCTTAACGCCCCCTTGCCAAGGGGGCAGACCGAGCGAAGTGAGGGCGGGGGATCTTGCTCGCAACAATGGACATTTTGCTTGAAAAGTTATATTCTGTTGGCCATGCAACGCATACCGGGCAAACAAATCGCCCAAGAAATTTTGGACGAACTTAAAGATCAGATTCGCGCCAAACAACTTAAGCCGAAACTCGGCGTTTTGCTTATCGGCGAAGATCCGGCTTCCGCCATCTATGTTTCGCTTAAACGCAAAGCCGCGGACGAAATCGGCGTTCTGACTGATTTTAGACAGCTTGCGGCCGACACTCCGGATTCTGAAATCATCAACATCATCAAAGAATGGAACGCCGATAAAAGCGTGCATGGTATTTTGATACAAATGCCCGTTCCAGAAGGCCATGATGCGGATGCGCTGGTAAATGCCATGGATCCGCAAAAAGATTCGGACGGCTTTCATCCCGTTAATGTGGAAGCGCTGGAAAAAGGCGAAGCAAAAATCATCTCGCCTTTGCACGAGGGCATTTTGCGCTTGATCGCAGCTACGCCGATAGAACCCAATCACTCGCTTTGCATCATCCTGGCCAACACTCACACTTTTGCAGACCCTCTCAAATATATACTCGAACGCGCCGGAGCAACGGTGGAGGTCATGCTCGCTGACAAGAAGGACGACAAGCGCTTGCGCGAAGCCGACGTTATTGTCGTTGCGGTTGGCAAAGAAAAATTTTTAACTTCAAACGGCGTCAAATCAGGCACATGCGTGATAGACGTTGGCATAAACAAAACCGCAGACGGCAAAGTCCGCGGTGATTTTGATTCAGAAGCTTGTACTGAGATGGAGGGCTGGTATTCCCCTGTCCCCGGCGGCGTCGGCCCGATGACAGTTGCGCTGCTTATGAAGAACGTGGTGGAAGGGGCGGGGTGATATCATCATTTTGACGTCATCACAAATCGGTTCACGCGTTTGATGTTCATATGTTTACACTAATAAAAACAATTTTTTCAATGGTCGTTCTAGTAGTCTTCGCCATTTATTTGCTACTAAGCAACGTCTTTTCTTCCATCTCATGGCATCTTGCGCCTTGGCAAAAAGAACCAATATCGGGATTGAGTTACAAATTGCCAATTCAATATATTTATAACAAAGATTTTTCTCTCATTGTGGAGAAAAAGATAAAATCAGACATACCAAACGGAAATATCACCAACGGCAAAACCGTTACAAGTAGCACGATAGATCAAAAAACTAATAAGAACGGACTGAGCTACTATCATCTTACACGAGAAGAATGTTATCAAGACCACGTAGAGAGTTTGGATGCGCAAGCCAATGTAGGAAAAAGCCTCATCACATGTTCAGATACCTACGGCTCTGTTCAGGAACTGTACTATGTAATCTCGGGAGAAGATGTTTACCTCTTTACGACTCCTTTTCCAACAAGAATCGTTTATCACGATCCCAGTTTCGGCGGGTATCCGCAGCGCATATCCTCCGCCGACTTTGATAAGTTGATAGATTCTCTAAGATAATTATTAGTCCTTCAAAACTTCGATATTTTTATGCTTTTGCCCTAGGCTGTCTAATTGGCTGGTCGATTACACTGGCAGGCGGATTCTTTCCTGAATATTTTCAAAAAATTATACGTCTGCCCGCCCAAATCGGATTTCTTTTTTCATCAATCATTCTATGGCCGGTCTGCGAGTTATCCACTACGAATATATGCCGTGGTTTAGCCCAAGACGGTGGCCCATTGGAGAAAGTCGAGCTTGTTTTGATGGTAATAGGTACGTCGTTGGTATACGGACTTCTTGCAACAACACTGTATACAATTTATGTAATCATTCGTTCAAAGACTACACATCCTGTGCCTCCAACGTAAATTGTTTGGTTTTGTAATCTAAACAAAGTTTGGAGTTAAAGGCTTCAAGAAACTCCGTGCCCAACAAGATTTCACCCCCTTGAGAAAGTGAAAAGGTTATTGATTTTTCGCGTCCGTCGATTTTCGCTGATCCAAGGCACAAAAAAGCCTGTTCTTTAGAACCATCCGCAAGAACAAAAGTCGCAACACTGAAAAGCACCAATCCAAGAGGCAGTGCTTGCGCAACTGGCATCGAAATGCCGCCCGTAAAACCAGTATCGATTATGGCATCAAAAAACTGTGGCTTCTCGCGTTCGCCAAACATGCCGTACAACTCAATTCTTATTTTTGGCGACGCCAAAACTTCAAGCCCTGCATCCATAACCGAAACTTTTTACGTAACCCATTTTAAAAACACCTTCATAACCCACTTTAATGGTATGAAATATTGAATCCGGATATTTGACGCGAGCCTTTTTAAGAGCATCTAAAATCGAATCGCCTAAAAAATACTCTCCTGATAAAACTTCAATCATCACAAATCTGCCATTCTCTTTAGGTTCAAGAATAGCTCGCAACTTTTCCTGATAGATCTTCTCACCTTTCGAAGCAATTTGCTCCGGGGTAAGCATTTGTCCGTTGTTATCTGTCATAATCTCTTTGATTTTAGTATAACTGAAAAGTCGAAAAATAGTCCAACACGGATGGGGAGATTGCTGTGCTACGTCGGACTTCGCTCGCAATGACAGAAAGGAATGGATTCTCGCCTGCGCAAGAATGACAAAGGAACTCTTTCTAGTTTCTAGTTTCCAGTTTCCAAGTTTATCCCCTCCACCGCAACATTGTACGCCTGATGCCTGCGTAAAACTTTGACGACGATTAATATACCAATGACTTCCAAGATGACTTGCACGGCAAATTCGTAGCGCAAAATCGTAAAAAACGGCTGCCAAAAAGTGTAGTAGCTTAAAAATATTTCCATTATGGTCGTAATAACAACCCAAAGCGCTATCATGATCGCCAATTTTCTGCCGTACGGCACGTCTTTGTGGCAAGCCCAATACGCAAACAGCATCGCGATCAGCATCGAGACTGTCCAACCGATGCCCAGCTCCACCCACTTGTTGGTCGGCGTCGGGAAAAGATAACCGAACACCAGCATGATAGCTGTCAAATTAGCCAACCACTTTACAAACGGAATGTAGATTAATTTTAGATAGTTTTTCATACTTGTAAATTAGTTTAGTAAGGGATCTCTCGACTCCGTCCAACTTCGCTCGAGATGACAACCGGAGGGGAGATTGCCGGGCCGTGACTATATTCCTCGCAATGACAGAAGAAACGTTTGCACGCGATGTATGTTAAATCCTGACATACAAGAGCAGTTCCCGCAAAAAGACGACCAGCAGCATTAAGGTGACTGGAATTGGCGCATAGCGCCACAGCCAGCTAATGCGCGACTTATACTTGCGCATAACCTGCCAAGCGCACAAGCAAACCATAATTCCCATCATTACAGTCATCACGCCGCCGACAAAACCGATTGTCGCCAAAAAGTTTCTAGAGGTAACGAAGAAAAGCAAAAGCGGAGTGAACACGGCCAGCAACCAAGACACGCGTTCTTTTTGTCCGGCATCCAAAATCAAAAGGTTCTTGACCGCCTGCGTGACGGTTATATATGAGGTTGCGACGGCCAAAACTCCAATAAGCGGAATGAGCCACCAAAAAATCGGCGGAAAAGCCATAGCGATATCTTTTGCATTTTGAATTCCAGGATAAGCCAATGCAATGGTCAAACCAAAAGCCCAAGACAAAAGACCCGCGACCAATGTGCCGAGAAAAACCCCTTCCTGCGCGGTACCGTTTTTTTTGCCGGTCAGATCAACCATGTCCGGAACGACCGACATTGCAGTGACGGCAAAAAACATTACGCCAAAAGCTTCCCAAAAATTACCGGCATGCCAACTCCCCAATCCTGTCCAATTAAAAAAAGGAACAAGCACGACCGCAGAAAAAATCATGGCACCGACAAGAACCCAAGTCAGTTCGTCTTCGATGCCGGCAACCGTCTTTAGGCCGAAGTAGACAGCAAGCGAGCCGACCGCCCAAAACAACAGTTGCCAAAACCAAAGCCCATCGTAAATTCCAACGCCATGCGCGAGGACAGACAAAAACTCACCGCCCAAAATAATATATGCCAACAAAGCGCCGACGCATTTTGCAAAAAAAGAAAACAGAGCCAGCCAATACGCCCAGCGCCCGACCCAGTGCCCTGCATAACCCGCAATTCTGCGCTTAGCCCTGTCGTTGACGACCACTTGGACAAATAGCTGATGCAAAATAAGAGCCAACAACAAAACCCCAAAAAACAAAAGTGACCCGGCGATAAAACCGGTTTTGGCAATAACCACGGGCAAACCAAAAATCCCCGCTCCTACGATGCTGCCGACAAGATTTAAAGATACATCGATAACTTTAGAACTTTGCTTCATTTAGGGCATTATAACACAAAAACCTCTAACTCTCCCCTTCTGTCATTCCCGCGGTTAGTTGAGGCGGGAATCCATCCCCCTCTGTCATCCTCACGTATACGGGGATCCAGTAAAATTCAATTGAAACAAATTGATTCTATTGGATCCCCGGTTCTCGGCGGCCTCGACCGATGATGACAGAGAGATGGTCGAAGTATGCCCGAGGATGACAAACGGGAAGTTATCCACACCCAACTCCCCGTTTATCTTCTTCCGCTCAACCTTACGAGCTAGTAAGTTCTTTATCGTATGCCCTTCGACTAAGCTCAGGACATATCTAAACTATGCAAGACGAAAAGCTAGTGCCTCAAAATCTGGAAGCCGAAATGTCGTTGCTCGGGTCGCTGTTAATCGACAAAGAGGCCATCATCCGCATCGGCGACATCACGACGATGGAAGATTTTTACGCGGATAAACACCAAGAGATCTTTGAGGCCATTTCTGATCTGTTCCGCAAGCACGAGCCAATCGATATCCTGTCTGTCACGAATCGCTTGCAAGAAAAAAATCTTGTCGAGGTAATCGGCGGACGAGCTTATTTGCTTCAGCTTGCAAACTCAGTTCCGACTTCCAGCCACGTCCAACATTACGCGCACATCGTTCAAAAAAAAGCGACTCTGCGACGTCTCATCCACGCTGCGCAAGACATTACGGCACTTGGTTTTGAACAAGAGGAAGACGTTGAAAAAGTTTTGGACCAAGCCGAGCAAAAACTTTTTGGAGTTTCGCAAAAGTACATGAAGGTTGCGTTTACGCCGATAAACGACATTTTGGATTCCGCATTTGAACGCATTGACGAAATTCATCGCGAAAAAGGCAAACTACGCGGCGTGCCGACCGGTTTTCCGGATTTGGATTCAATTTTGGGCGGCTTGCACAAAAGCGATTTGGTTATCTTGGCCGCTCGTCCATCTTGCGGAAAAACCTCGCTTTCATTGGACTTTATGCGCTGCGCAGCGGTAAAGCACAAAGTTCCGGTCGGTTACTTTTCGCTCGAAATGAGCAAGGAACAGGTTGTCGATCGTCTCATCTGCTCAGAAGCAAACGTCGATCTTTGGAAGATGCATTCGGGTCGTTTGTCTGACCAGGGAGAGAATGACGACTTTTCTCGCATCGGCCACGCCATCGGCACTTTATCCGAAGCTCCGATTTATATTGATGATTCCGCAAACGCAAACATCGTCGAGATCAGAACCAAAGCGCGGCGTCTGCAAATGGAACACGGACTTGGATTTATCATTATCGACTACTTGCAGCTTATGGAATCGCGCGGCAGTCACGGAACGGAAAATCGCGTGCAAGAAGTTGCGGAGATTACGCGCGGTCTAAAATCAATTGCCCGCGAACTCGGCGTACCTGTCCTGGCTCTGTCGCAGCTTTCTCGCGCCGTCGAGACCGTTAAACCGGCCATCCCGAAACTTTCCCACTTGCGCGAATCAGGCTCAATCGAACAAGATGCTGACATCGTGCTTTTCATTTATCGCAAAGCTGCGGATAAAAATTACCGAACGGAAGATCTTTCTCCAGAGGAAAGGAACCTAGCAGAAGTTCACATCGCCAAACACAGAAACGGTCCGACGGGTATGGTCAAGCTATTCTTTGACGCTTCTCGTGCCAGTTTCCGCAGCTTAGCAAAACATCCGCAAGGCAACTCGGGTCTTCAGCCAGCTATGGAACACACCTCTCTCCCATCTTCCGCACCGCGCCCGACATTTGCTCCGCAGATGTCCCCTGCTCAACTGCCTCCGGTTGATTTTGATCCCAACGCACCGATAACGAATACACAACCGCCAGGTGCGCCGTTTTAAGCCTAACTCACTCTAGCTCTCTCTTACCCAAGAGAGAGAGCCTCATCATCCTCGTGTTATTAAGTTTTTTAGTTTCAGAACCCTCTCTTGGGTAAGAGAGGGCAGGGTGAGTTAGGCTTACTAACAAAAAAAGCGCCGCAGAGTTTGCGGTCGCAGTGAGCCGATCATTTCTTCGTGTCGTCAGGTCCAGGCCTCATACTGGGCCTGGGTACGCTTTGCGGCGGAGGAGGCGCCCTCGATGGCCGAGGGACGCTTATGGGCGGAGGCTCCGGCAATACAATCTCAGGCAAGGTTGCCAAAGCTTGTCTCGCACCTTCTTCACCGATAGCAGCTTGCGGCGGCGGATCATCTTTTTCTACGTCTTGTACATACATCACTACGTCGCTGTAGAAAAACGCCTCGCCTTTAGCGAATTTGAGACAGTGTCCGACCGCGATCAGATCTGCAGGGATGAGTTCATCGAACATGCCGGGATGCACTCCTCCGAGCAAAGGACACCTGGAAAGTCGTTCGTCCATGGGCGAGCTGCTGCCGTCGTCAGGATTGGTGACGGCCTTGCATTGTCCGTCAACCACCTCATACTTGGCCTGTTGAGTGTAAAAACGAATGTGCATGGCTTCCTCCCACAAACATCTAAAACCATTTTAACCAATTCCGCAAGCCGACCGGGCTTTGACGTCCGCCCCGCCACTCTGTAATATTATTGAATTATTCCTTACTAAGGACTTTAAAGACTTCATGGACTTTAAGGACTTTACGGACTCAATCCTATGTTCAACAAGTTGAAGCAATTTCAAGATCTACGCAGCCGCGCCAAGCAAATTCAATCAGTATTGGAAAAAGAGAACGCAGAAGGCTCCTCCGGCTGGGGCAAGGTCAAAATCAAGATGAACGGCAATCAGCGCGTCACCTCCGTTGAGTTTGCGGATGACGTGATGAGCGATAAGGCTAAATTGCAAGATTTGGTCAAAGAAGCGGTAAACGACGCAGCTGATAAAATGCAAAAACTTTTGTCGAGCAAGATGAAAGACATCGGCGGCCTGGACCTTGCAAAAGACATTCAGGATATGGTGCAACAATAAAGCATATCTCGTACAACGTACAACGTCACTAGAAACGTGGTACGCGGTACGTTGTACGTTGTACGATTTTTATGAGCGTTCCACAGGCGATTCGCGAACTGGCGGATATGTTCGACCGTTTGCCCGGAGTCGGCCCTCGGGCAGCTTTGCGGTACGCCTATTGGCTTGCTACGCAGCCAAAAACAACCGTTAAACAGTTTGCCGATAAACTCTCGCAACTCGCCGCCAAGATAGTCGCCTGCCAGGTTTGCGGCATGTGGACAGAGACATCGCCTTGCTCAATCTGCGCAGACCCGCGCCGCGATGACGGTCAACTTTGCATCGTAGCCAACAGTCAGGATATCAGAGTCTTGGAAGACGCCAGCGTTTTCCAAGGCAAATATCACGTTCTCGGAGGATTACTCGATCCCATCGAAGGCAGAACGCCGGACACGCTACAAATCAACAACCTGCTTAACAAGCTCAAAGATCCAAACAGCAAAATTCGCGAAGTTGTCTTAGCCCTTGATCCCGATGTTTCTGGCGATACAACATCCATGTATTTGATGCGACAACTTGCGGGATTACCAATAAGCATTTCACGTTTAGCTCGCGGCATCCCGACCGGCGCACAAATCGAATATGCGGATGAAGCTACGATTACGGATGCGTATTTGAATAGACGAAGGACTAAGGATTAATGACTAAAGACTAAGCACGAAGGACGAAAACATTCTTGTCATTGCGAGCGTAGTTGGACGGAGCGCGGCAATCTCCCCTCCGGCTGTCATTCCTGCGAAGGCGGGAATCCAATAAGATAAAGAGCAAATTGCTTCGTCGAGGACTCCTCGCAATTACAGAGACGAGAGAAACAAAAAATCGAGGGTTACCCGATTTTTGTAATTTTCATCCCACGACTTCGCTCTGGATGAAAATACTTATTATCCTATTTTTGTAATTTTCACTTTGGTGAAAGGTTGACGATGACCGACACGCTTTTTATAGCGCACCTTTGCCTTGTATTTAACTACTGAAATCTTATCCGCACGGCCCTGCTCCAAAAGCTCTGCCGTGACAGTCGATGAAAGATGCGGCGCGCCAATTTCGCATTTGGAACCATCTTCCTCGGCGATCAAGAGCACTTTATCAAAAACAACGGCATCGCCTTTTTCGCCTTTGATCTTTTCGATCTTGAGATTTTCACCTTCTTTGACCAGGTATTGTTTGCCTCCGGTCGCTATTACTGCAATCATAATGGCCATATATTAGACGAAAGCAAACAAAATGTCAACATAACAAAATCCCCCGACTTGCATCGAGGGATTTTTGCTGTCTTAACTGTTACCACCCGTAATCCGTACTCACGCTGGTGATGGTGTTCAAGAGCGAAGTTGGGTTAAAGCTGGCGGATGAGCTAATCTCCGTGCCGAAGGTGTAGTTGCCGAAGAAAGCGTCGGACATGTCGTCAATCTTGGTGTTCCAGGTGTCTCCATAAAGAGAGTTGGCCACCTCCTCGGTCTTAACCCAGTTGAGCACTCCATGAGCGTCAACTGCGTAGACTTTGGGATCGGTTGTGAATTTGATCATGCGGACACCCGGCCTGTAGCGTGCATTGGAGCCCAACGGGACGCTGGCCAATGAGTCTGCAGAGATCACTGTGACTCCGTCAAAGCTGGCATACCAGGTGAAATAGACTTTTGAGTTGGGGAAGGCATGTCTCTTGCCGTCCGTTCCGATGTAATAGACCGCACTATCTTCCTGGGTGTCGAGTTTGCCGTCATCCGGGAGTTTGACCAAGGAGTTGACGGACAGACCCTTTGTAGCCAGATTGGTCAAGTTGGCTGCGCGATTTGGATCGCTCTGTGATGATTGATATGTGGCAGTCACCGGAGCAACACTGCCGCCTCCGCCTCCGCCACCCGTTCCGCCGACAGTGGCCGCAGAGTAAACCAATGTCACAGTATCCGTACCCGTATCTGATGAGTCTTGCGAATCAGTGAAGGACTCTGTGCCTACGCCTGAGTTTGAAACTTCCCATTCGTCGTTGTTGGCATGAATAACCGGAGAAGTGATAAACGGAATGGCTGCCGAGCGGAAGATGCCGGTGGCGATACCCGTCTCTGTCAAAGTAATGGTATCAGAGTCGCTGCCCGAAATGGCATTGCCCGAGAAGGTGACGGTCATGGTTTCGGCAGTCCCGGCGAGCAAGTTTTGATTCTGGTCCTCAATTTGCAGATAGACGTTGCTCGGGGTTGTATAGCTGGTCTGTTCCACGCCGGAGGAATTGACGAAAGCGATTTGTTCAGCTGCGCTCTTGATCTTGCCCGTGGTCAAACTGACCGTATCGGCGTTGTCATATGTGCCGGAGACGTAGAGGATTTTGTCAGCCACGGCCAAGGTGCCGTCGGTGACGGTCATGTTGGTGGTTGAGACGTGACCGACCATAGTAGCCGTGCCCGCAGTCTTGGAAATGGTCAGGGCATAGAAGTTAGCTTCCGTGCCGATGGACTGTGCACCCGTGCCGTTGAACTTGACCGTACCAGTACCTCCATCCAATGTGTCATCATTGGAGTAATCACCACCAACTGAAAAGGTGTAGCTATCTATGTCCAAAGTACCGTTAGTGATGGTCAAATTATCCGTGGTGGTGACGTTGCCCGTGAGTGTCGCCGTGCCAGCTGTTTTGTTAATGGTCAGATCGTACATGGTGTCATCGGCAGAGATCGATTGTGCGCCCGTGCCGTTGATTTCGATTGTGCCTGTGCCGGGAGTCAAAGTACCGCTTGAGTCTGTCCAGTTGCCTCCTACATGCAAAGTGTTGCTGCGAAGATAAAGCGTGCCCGTGTTGGTAACGACACCGGTGGAGGTTGATTCCGCACCGAGTTCCCAAGTACCGGAGTTGGTCATGGAAGTCATAATCTGGTTACCCGAGACCGTGCCCAAGCTACCCACGTTGGTGACGCCCGCAAAGGTCAGGTCACCGGAAGTCGAGGTGACTGTTGTACCTGAACCGATGGTGGATGCGCCGGTGACGGTCAGGGTTTGAGCCACCAAATCCAGTTTGCCTGCGCCATAGGTATTCAATGTTCCACCGACAGCGGCATTGGCTGTGGCGATGGTGGCGGTATTGGAAGCTTTTCTAACTTCAAGATTGTAGAAGGTCACGCCGCGGATGGACTGGGCTGCCGTACCGTATAAAGTCACCGTGCCTGTACCTGCGGTGAAACCCGATCCTGTATAGTTGGCGACTAAAGCGAGCTTGCCGGTGCGACCATAGACAGTGCCGGCATTCGTCAAAGTACCGGTTGAGGTTGCCGTACCGGAACCGACGTCTAACGTACCATTGTTTGAAAGCGTTGAGCCGAAAAGCATATTGCCGGACACGGAACCGATGGAACCGGTGCTAGTAGCCGCTCCGGTGAAGGTCAACGTACCGGAAGTGGAGGTGACAGTTGCACCCGGTCTGATCGTAGTTGCTCCGGTTACGGAAAAGTTAAGCGCAGCAGCATCCAACGTACCGGCGTCATAAGTATCAAACACGCCGCCGACGACCATGTTGGCAGTATTAACCGTAACAGTGCCTGCTGATTTTCGAGTTTCTAAATTATAGAATGTCACGCCGCGGATTGCTTGATTGGCGCCGCCGTAAAAAGTGACCGTCCCAGTACCCGCGGTGAAAGCGCCTGCGCCGGAGTAGTCGGCGACCATCGCCAATTTTCCGGTTCTTCCGTAGACGGTCCCTGTGTTGGTCAAGCTACCTGTTGTAGTTGCCACGCCCGTACCAACATCCAAAGTGCCGGCATTTGCCAAGGTTGAACCAAACATCATGTTGCCGGTGTTCGACGCAATTATGCCACCTGCATTATTTGTTGCAGCACCGGTAAATGTTAACGTGCCGGTAGTCGAGGTAACTACGCCTGAATTCGCAAGTGTACTGGCTACCGTCAGCGCATAAGTGGATGCAGTTATTGTGGCACCCGCGCCAACCGTCAGAGTACCCGCCAAGCTCGTTGCTCCTAACACCGTTGTGGTAGTTGCGGGAATTATGACGATCGTGGTCGAAGTTGGAACAGCCATACAATCCCAGTTGGCCGTATTTTCCCAATCACTGTCGACCGTGCTTAACCAGTTGCAGGTTGATGCCGCACTGGCTGAATTTTGTTGTATCAGCATGAAAGCTGATATTACAAAAAGACCAGTCAGTAGTTTTAATACGCTACTGAGAGGCGTTTTGTTTTCTGAAAAGATCATAAGAAAAAAAATAATGAAAAAAACGAATTATGGAACTATTATAGCATGAACAGTGCCGATGCAGAACAAACATGTGCATAACCCCAAACAAAAATCCCCGACCAAAGTCAGGGGTTTTTTGTCGTTATTTATCTTTACCACCCGTAGTCATCGCTCACCGTGAGTATGGAGCTCATGACGGCTGCGGGGCTAAAGTCTGATGCGGAGCTAATCTCCGTGCCAAAGTTGTAGTTGCCAAAGAAAGCGTCTGACATGTCGTCAATCTTGGTGTTCCAAGTGTCTCCGTAGAGAGACTTGGCCACATCTTCTGTCTTGACCCAGTCAAGCACGCCATGAGCATCGACTGCATAGACTTTGGGATCAGTGGTGAACTTAAGCATTTTAGAACCCGGTCTGTAGCGGACGTTTGAACCCAATGGAACACTGGCCAGCTTATCGGAGGAGATGACTATTACTCCGTCAAAATCGTTGTACCAGGTTGAATATACTCTTGAATTTGGGAAAGCGTGTCTCTTGCCGTCTTTACCGATAAAGTAAACCGCACTGTCTTCTTGAGTATCAAGGTTGCCGTCATCCGGGAGCTTGACCAAGGAGTTGGTGTTCAATCCCATAGCAGACAGATTGGTCAAGTTAGCTGAACGGTTTGGATCACTGATTGACGACTGATATTCGGTCGTCACGGGCAGGATGCCTCCACCGCCGCCTCCGCCACCCGTTCCGCCGACAGTGGCCGCAGAGTAAACCAATGTCACAGTATCCGTACCCGTATCTGATGAGTCTTGCGAATCAGTGAAGGACTCTGTGCCTACGCCTGAGTTTGAAACTTCCCATTCGTCGTTGTTGGCATGAATAACCGGAGAAGTGATAAACGGAATGGCTGCCGAGCGGAAGATGCCGGTGGCGATACCCGTCTCTGTCAAAGTAATGGTATCAGAGTCGCTGCCCGAAATGGCATTGCCCGAGAAGGTGACGGTCATGGTTTCGGCAGTCCCGGCGAGCAAGTTTTGATTCTGGTCCTCAATTTGCAGATAGACGTTGCTCGGGGTTGTATAGCTGGTCTGTTCCACGCCGGAGGAATTGACGAAAGCGATTTGTTCAGCTGCGCTCTTGATCTTGCCCGTGGTCAAACTGACCGTATCGGCGTTGTCATATGTGCCGGAGACGTAGAGGATTTTGTCAGCCACGGCCAAGGTGCCGTCGGTGACGGTCATGTTGGTGGTTGAGACGTGACCGACCATAGTAGCCGTGCCCGCAGTCTTGGAAATGGTCAGGGCATAGAAGTTAGCTTCCGTGCCGATGGACTGTGCACCCGTGCCGTTGAACTTGACCGTACCAGTACCTCCATCCAATGTGTCATCATTGGAGTAATCACCACCAACTGAAAAGGTGTAGCTATCTATGTCCAAAGTACCGTTAGTGATGGTCAAATTATCCGTGGTGGTGACGTTGCCCGTGAGTGTCGCCGTGCCAGCTGTTTTGTTAATGGTCAGATCGTACATGGTGTCATCGGCAGAGATCGATTGTGCGCCCGTGCCGTTGATTTCGATTGTGCCTGTGCCGGGAGTCAAAGTACCGCTTGAGTCTGTCCAGTTGCCTCCTACATGCAAAGTGTTGCTGCGAAGATAAAGCGTGCCCGTGTTGGTAACGACACCGGTGGAGGTTGATTCCGCACCGAGTTCCCAAGTACCGGAGTTGGTCATGGAAGTCATAATCTGGTTACCCGAGACCGTGCCCAAGCTACCCACGTTGGTGACGCCCGCAAAGGTCAGGTCACCGGAAGTCGAGGTGACTGTTGTACCTGAACCGATGGTGGATGCGCCGGTGACGGTCAGGGTTTGAGCCACCAAATCCAGTTTGCCTGCGCCCGTGGTGGTTAGAGCACCGCTCACGATTGCCGGATTGGTGATGATAGTGGCAGTACCGGCTGATTTCTTCATGTCAAGATTGTAGAAAGTGGCGCCAGTGATGCTGGGTGAACCAAGACCCCACAGTCTCAAGGTACCCGTGTTACCGTTGTATGTTGTGAAAGCCAAAGTGGAAGAAGCGACCAAAGTACCGCTGTTATTGGTGATTGTACCCGCACCAGTCAAAGCTCCCGTGCTGGTGGCCGTACCAGAGCCAACGCTCAAGACGCCGGTGTTGGTCAGAGTTGAACCGAAGAGTTTATTGCCAGTACTCGAACCAATATTACCCGCGCTGGTCACAGCTCCCGTGAAGGTCAATACGCCAGAGGTCGAGGTGACCGTCGTACCCAAACCGATGGTGGATGCGCCGGTAACGGAGAGAGCTAGGGCTGCGGAATTAAATGTGCCCCCACCATAAGTTATCAAATCATGCCCGATGGTCACATTGCCGGTCAGAGTTAAATTGTTAGTGGCCTTGGTCATGTGCACGTCGTAAAAACCGGTTTCTGCAGATATTTCTTGATCACCGGCACCGTTATAAAACTTAACAACACCTGTTCCACCTTCAAAAGTACCACCGGAATTCACCCAATGCGATCCAACATTAATCGTGTAAGCGCCTGCGGCAAGAGTTCCATCTTGTATCGTCAATGTGCCTGTTGAAGTCACATTACCTGTCAATGTGGCAGTCCCGGCCGTTTTATTGATTTTTAAATTATTGAAGAACTCTTCAGCACTGATTGACTGCGCTGCCGTTCCATTAAACTCAACTGTTCCGGTGTCGTTTTGCCAAATGCCGGATCCGCCTTGATCGAGCCAGTTCCCACCTACACGCAAAGTAAAACCGGCCAGTGCCAATGTCTGATCTATTTCAGAAAAAATTTTAAAGAAGCCTGTCGTTGTAACATTGCCGCCCAAAGTAGACGTCCCCGAATTGTGTTGAATGATGACATTATAAAAATTCGGTTCGGCATTGATTATTCTATCACCGGTATTAGTGAATGTCGTCGTGCCGTTCCCCGTTAACACACCACTGTTTGTCCAATTACCCTTAACCTCAAGTGTTTTACCATTTAAATCAAGTGTCGACCCGGCACCTATAGTAATGCTTAAACCCGCACCATCTGCCGAAAGCTGGGTGGTTGTTCCTGCGGGAATGACTACATCCGTTCCGTTTGTCGGTGGACCGACACAACCGGACCAGTTACCCACCGTATCCCAATCACTGTCACCAACACTTGCAAATGTGCAAGTTGCGGCAGCATTGACCAGCGATTGTTGCGACAACATAAATGCAAGTGCAACAAAAAACCCCATCAACACCTTAAGCCCGGCGCCGATAGATATTCTATTCTTTAAAAAGTTCATATAACAAAAACGCGATGTAAAAAATTAATATGTATATTATAGCACACTTACACCGCCCTGACGTCCCACATGTGTATAAACATAACAGCCAATCACTTGACTCGCATCCCCTCTTTCCACCCGAGCCGTTCGACTGTTCCTGCTTTGACTTCGAGTACACTGTCCGCAGGCTGCATGGACTGATACATAGCCGGATCTTGCCCTGGTTTTGGCGGCTGCATATTCTTCGCCATATCGACGATACGTCCATCTGTAATGAAAATGATGTCGATCGGAATCAACATACCTTTCATCCAAAAAACATAATAATCAGGTTTATCAAACACAAAAAACATGCCCTGATCATCGTCTAACTTCATCCAACCCGCCAAACCCTGTTCCCTGGCAGCTTGAGTCGAGGCGATGCGCACGACAAAGTTATGGCCGTTGACGTCAACTCTGGCAGAGCTTTTGCTTGGCACAATCAAAATCAAAAGGAATAGCATCATCAATGCGCCGGTCAGTGTCAGAGCTTTAATCGATTTCATAGTTTGCCACGACGCTTAATCTCACGATCTGCCAGCCACGATACGAGCACTGTCAGCAAAGCCAACGTGACAACCAAAAAAATCTTGCCGCGCGTTTGCATTGTCAAAGCGACGACTCCGGCCGCCGCAGAAACTATCCAAAGTAAAATGACGATATTGCGATGCGAAATACCTGCGGCCAGAAGTCTAAAATGCAAATGCGACGAGTCTGCAGAAAATGGCGAGTGACCGCTCAACAGTCGACGAAACACAACAAAAGCAACGTCGGCGACGGGAATCGCCAGGACAGCCAAGGCGATTGCAATCTTTGCGCTGGAGACGATTGCGAGAAAGCCAAGACAAAAACCTGCGATGGTACTCCCTGCCTCTCCCAAAAACTGTTTTGCAGGATGAATATTCTTTGGCAAAAAACCGAGATACGATCCTCCGACCGCGGATGCCAGCAAAACGGAAATTGGCTGATAATAAGTCTGCATCGCCGAAAGCAAACCAACCATAGTCGCTCCGATGATGGTAATGCCGGTCACCAAACCATCCAAGCCGTCCGTAATCTTTGTCGCATAAATTGCAACCATCAACCAAATCAAAGTCAGCAAATCGCTGGGCAGAGTCAAAGTCAAATTCACAAGTGGATGCCACGTCCACCAGTTCAAAAACAATGCGGAAGACGTCCCTGGATTAGTAACGTGGACAATCGTCGTACCCGTCAAAATCACGACAATGGACGCCAACAACGGAAAAATAAGACTCTGCCAAGCTTTAAATTCAAAAACGTCATCCAACATCCCTCCGACACATAAGATGACTACGCCGATCAAAAATCCGATTATTTGCCAATTAAGATGTGCGTCGAAATAGCCAATGACCAAGACTCCAATAACCAAAGCCAGAGAAATTCCAAGACCTCCCCAAAGCGGAATCGGCGATTTATGGATCTTACGAGGATTCTTGGGGATGTCCAAAGCTTTGTATTTGATGGCTAATCGACGGCTGGCAAAAGTCAAAACAAACGACAATAAAGCCGTGCCGATCAAGATCGTACAACTTACAAGCAACAACGTTTGCTGACTCATGCGATTGCTAATTTAGCATAAATGAAAGGTTGAGTCATTTCGACCGAAGCTCTACCTCTCTGTCATTGGCTTTTGTCATTCCCGCGGTTAGCTGAGGCGGGAATCCATCCCCCTTTGTCATCCTGAGTGGAGTCCGACGGAATCGAAGGATCTGGATCGTACTCTCCCACCGCTCTATCGCATTTATATTTTTTGGTAAAACCATCAATCGAACTCAACTTATGCTGCTGTACCCGAATTTCTAAATTACTTGTTACTCCAATATATAAAACTGCTGACTTACTCGACATTATGTAAACAAAATAGGATTTATACATCATATTGCAAACCAGATCCTTCGACTCCACTCCGTCAAGAAATAATCTTTACTGACTTCGTTCCGCTCAGGATGACAGAAGTCGAATCACAGAAGCAAGCGCGTTCAGAACCCCTCTCCTGCTTTTGTGGGAGAGGGGCAGGGGTGAGGTCGCAGCGTTGGATCGGAGCGACCTAAATCTCCCCCGCCTTCTCGACCCTCAACTCTCCGTGATCACCGAGAACGATTGTGTCGCGGCGCGATGCTTGATTTTGCAATAACAGATCAGCAAGAGGCGTCTCTACTCTATCTTGAATTACGCGGCGCATTGGTCTTGCACCAAATTGCGGATCAAAACCGGCGTCAGCCAAATCCTCCACGATTTTATCTTCCGCTCTAAATTTAAATCCTTTGAGTTCAAGACGTTTGCCGATTTGATTCAACATCAGCCAAGCAATTTGCACTACTTCGTCGCGAGTCAAAGGTTTAAAGACCACGACGCCGTCAAAGCGGTTCAAAAATTCCGGACGAAAGACGCTCTTAAGCTCGCGTTCCAGCAAAGCGGTTTTTATTCTTTCAATCGATTGTCCTTCGGACATCGCAGACTGGATGAATGCGGTTCCCGCGTTGGATGTCATGATGACAATCGTATTTGTAAAATCAATCGTCCGTCCCACACCGTCAGTCAATCTACCGTCATCCATGACTTGCAAAAACAAATTCAAAATCTCTGAATGTGCTTTTTCTATTTCATCCAGCAGGACGATTGTGAACGGTTTTTTGCGCACCGCCTCCGTCAGCAAACCCCCGCGCTCATCCCCTGCCGCGCCGATCATCTTTGCGATTGATGCCTGATCCTGATATTCAGACATGTCCAAGCGCACCATTGCCGTCTCATCTCCAAAATATTCCTGCGCAAGAGTCTTGGCGCATTCGGTTTTGCCGACGCCTGTCGGACCCAAGAACAAAAAGTTTGCGATTGGACGTTTGCCTTCGCGCAATTCAGCTCTGGCACGACGGATAGCCCGAGCGACCGAGACGACAGCTTCATCTTGACCGATGATTCTGCCGTGCATGCGCGCCTCCAGATTCATAAGTTGTTTTGACTCTTCATGCGTGACCATTTCTACTGGAATATTCGTCTTATCATGCACGATCTTAGCGACATCTTCCGCAGACACAAACGCCTGCTCGCCTTTTGTTTTGCGCACCGCGACGGCTGCCTCACGAATAACGTTTAACGCATTTTGCGGCGCGGCAACATCATGCAGATATCTGGATGCAAGCGATGCGGCTTTTTCCAGTGCTGCGTAAGAAAAGAAAACTTTATTTTGATATTCGATGCCGCCGGATTTTACCATCAAGACGCTAATCGTCTGATCCGTATCAGCCGGAGGAACGACGACCTTAACCAGTTTCTTGCCGAGACTTCTACGTTCCAGGTATTGCGTCCACGCCTGCGGAGTAGCCGTCGCGATCACAAGACAATAGCCTTTGTCCATTTCTGATGCGAGAGTTTCCGCAAGATCCATTGGTCCGGACCCGAAACCGACCAGGGCCTCAACTCCGTAAAGCGCAAGAACGATATTGCCCGACATTGCAACTTCGTGAAGCATCGACAAAAGTCGCTCAGCTGCAAGCCCGGGTTCTCCCGCTGCGACGACCTGAGCGAGGTTTACGGACACCAAGCGTTTGTCAAAAAGTATTTCCGGCACATCTTCCTCCACCATGCGCCGCGCCAGTTGTTCAACGACCGCCGCCTTGCCCGTTCCTGTCTCGCCGACAAGCACGACTCCTTGCTGACCGCTTTCCAAACCGCGCAGCAATTCTTCCATCACGTTTTGATTGCCAACCATCGGCGCAAGATAACCCTGACGCGCAAGCAAAGTCAGATCTTCGCTGAAACGATCCAAAAGCGAAGTTTGACGTGCGGTCATAGCGCGATTCATCACCGACTTTGGTTTCAAACGCGCGAGACTGACAAACCTTTCCTGATCTTCGCGCAGTTTCGACTGCAACAAAACCCACTGCGCCACATGTGAGACGTGAGAAAAAGGAAATCCCAAATCATCCAAAAGTTCTTGAAGTTTTTCGCTTTCCTGAAACGCCTGCAAAAATATTTCCATCGGCGTCACGTGCTTTCGATGAGTTTCGTCTGCCAACGCGTAAGCGGCAACCAAAACGCGTTTTGATTCGCGCGAAAAAGCAATCGGCGGAACGCCGGCAGATGCGCGCATCATCAATCTGACCAAAGGTTCTTTTATTTTTTCAAACGAGACGCCGATGCGCACCATGAACAACGCACCGTCATGCGAAGATAAAACCGCAGCAAACAAAATCTCAGGCGTAACTTCCACTCTGCCCAAATCCTTTGCCAACTTGTATGCAGCTTCGACGACTTCGATTGCTTGCGGAGAAAAAAACGGACTGACCTCGAACGACGTACCACGTACCACGTACTTCGTACCACGTTCGCCGCCTTGATCCGGCGTTGTACGTTGTACGTGGTACGTTGTATGTTCCATCCACCCCGGCAAATCCTTGGCCTGCGCCGTAAACTCGTTCATGCGAAAGACAAAGTACGCGGTCAAAACGATTGCAACGTAAAAAACCGTCACAAACCAATGACCCGAAGTCCAAAACAACCAAGTTTGAACGTCCTCGATCGTGTAGTTTGGAATCACGCTTGCAAAAAATGCAATCAAACAAAGTACAATGACTGTCATCAGCGCCAAATGAACTATTGCGTTGACTTTGATGCGCAACTTTCGCAACGCGCTTGATACTTCGTTGATTTCTGTCGCCCAAACCAAAAAACCTTCCTCGCTCTGTATACCAATCCCCGCGCCTTTGCACTGATTGCAAGAACGCGATCCGCGAGGATCACCGTTACATTTGGAACAAACGACAGCTTGCATCATACTCTGCCCAAAAAGATATTTTGTAGCGCAAGAATAAACGCAAAAGGCGGCACCAACGCCCAAAGCATAACAAGCACAACGTAAACGATCGCCTCAACGACAAGCGCGATCACTCTCCCGATTATTACCACGGCGCGCATGAAAATGCTGACCAATCTCCCCTGCCAGTCATATTGCCCGTACATGGGCACAAAGAAATTTTTTAACCAAATCGCAAAAGCGTATTGCTTGACGCGATAATTCAAACCTTCGATACACCACTGAATCATCTTTTTCAGTCCTTTTGTGTACCACCAAATCGGAAACCAAGCCACGCTGCCGATCAAATCGACAAACAACAATTTTGTAAGCGAAGTTGTGCTCTGAAGCATGCGTGCATTATAGCATAAAAAAATACCGCGCACTTGTTCAGCACGCGGCAAGACGCCTTACGACGTGGGACGCTTGGGACGTGCGACGTAGGACGATGTTCCTCGTTCAGTCCGCAAACTCCACCGAATCGCGGAAGGTGGCCAATACCAACTCCACGGTCGTGCGACGCAGACCCTTGGCCCCATAAATGTCCGCGCACCACCAGTTAACGGCTTGAGTTTGAGCCCCCTGGAGATTGGCGCAATGGAGATTGGCATTGGCGAATACCGCCCAAGCGAGGTTGGCACCTGACAAATTAACATGGACGAGGACAGCTCCAACGAAACGAGCTTCGAACATGTTGGCGCCCGACATGTCCGCACCCGACAACTCGGCACTGGAAAGTTCAGCGTTGATGAACACAGCGCCCGCGAGACAGGCATCGGATAATTTTGCCTTGTAGAGATTAGCGTCTGAAAAGTCAGCGCCGGCTAGATTAGCATCCGAGAGATTAGCATCCGAGAGATTGGCTCGCTGCAGATCAGCGCTAGACAGATTAACTCCTGAGAGATCAGCTTGAACGAAGTCAGCCTCTCGTAGATCCGGGCTCCACTTAGGATACTGCTCACGCAGCGCGTTGAACTTGACGATCCCCTTTGGTCCGCCGAGAAGCATCCTGATCAACCGGGTTTTGGAAATCGAAGGAACATCTGACGTTGCTGCCTTGCTCATGAAATCCTCCTTTGCCCCGTGGGACGTAAGTGTCCTTTACGGGGCGTTTGACACGACAGAATGAGAGGAATGTGGCAGGTTTTGGTAAAATTGTCAACCAATAGACCATCCCCCCCCTCTTTGTCATCCTCGGGCGTAGTCCGACGCAGACCCGGGAATCCAATAGGAATAATTTTACCTTATTGGATTCCCGCCTTCGCAAGAATGACAAAAAAACGGGATTGCCGCGTCGCTCCGACTTCCCTCGCAATAAAAAAATTCCTCCAGAAACGCGCGCTGGAGGAATTTGTGGCTTGGCTCTATGCCATTAGCGCCGAACGAAAGCATGAGCGGCCGGGTTGACGTATTCCGGGTTGTTCACCGAAACTAATCCAAGTCCTTGCGCTCGTTCAGCGAGAGCATATAAAGACGATGCTTTGGCTGTCGTATCTTCCAATGCCATCACATCTCTTTGCAGCTGATCCACGTTGTTTTGTAAATTCTGAAGCCTGTCTCCGCGAGGCGCCGCTGCCGTAATCTGAACGACATAAGCACCGGCCAAAAAAAGCCAGACAGCGCAAATAAGCAAACCCCAACCCATGGCTCCGCGCGGGATCTGTCTTGCGATCGGTTGCTTGAAACCGAATTTTTGGCTGGGCCTTGTCATAGCAAGGGCGTAGGTTCGTGACATAAATTATTTTTTGTTGTGTTTTTGCGCGCCGCACGCATTTTTGCACTGCGAGCGCGAGAATTATTTTTAACCTCCGCCTCTGTTGGGCAGATGGGTTTTTTTGTTATTTCATAACCAACCAACTTTTTGAATGTCTGTTTAACGATTCTGTCTTCGAGCGAATGGAACGAGATGACCACGATTGTTCCGCCGTCGGCCAGAATCTCGTCAGCCGTTTCCAAAGCCAGTCGCAATGTCGCAAGTTCGTCATTTACAGCCATGCGCAAAGCTTGAAAAGTTTTGGTTGCCGGATGGATTTTGAGATGCTTGAGCGGCACCGCATCTTTGATGCATTCCGCCAAATCAAGCGTTGTCTCAAATTTCTTTTCGCGTCGGCGCATGACTATGGCCTGCGCAATTTTTGGCGCAAATCTGTCTTCGCCGTATGTGCGAATCAGATCGATCAACTCACGTTCAGTCCATCGATTGACGATGTCGTAAGCCGTAAGGCCGTCATCATTGGCCTTTGGACCAAGCCTCATGTCGAGAGGACCATCGATTTGAAACGAAAGTCCTTTTGACGGATCCGCAAGCTCGTCGGATGAGAGTCCGAGATCGAACAAGATACCGTCGAATGGCATCCAGCCGGATTCTTGTGCCGCTTGCTTCAGATGTCTGAAGTTGGACTCAACGATCTTCCAGCGATCGCCGTAGGCAGGTTGCATCTCGCGAGCTCTTCCCAGAGCCGTCAGATCAACATCCAACGAGAGAACTCGACCGTCCGGAGCCGAAAGTTTGAGCAACTCTTGAGAGTGCGTCGCACCGCCCAAGGTCGCATCTAAATAGCGACCGCCGGATCGTGGTTTTAACGCCTCTATAACTTCCGAAACCATTACGGCTCGGTGTTGAGTTGGTTTCTCTTGGTTCATAGACCGATTGGTCCAAGCCGCTCAGCTATTTGATCGCCGTCCGCTTCTGTTTTGACAACATACTCTTGCCAGGAACTCTCATTCCAGATTTCGAGGCGATCGTACAAACCCGAGATGACGATTTGCTTTTTGAGTCCCGCGTAAATACGCAAGTACTCCGGGATGCAAATGCGTCCGGATTTATCGATCGCCACTTCCATTGCTCCTGCGAGCATGAGACGGGCAAAAGCGCGGGTATCCGCTGTTCCCAGCGGCAAGGCAGCTATTTTGGCTGCCAAGGTCTTCCACTGCTCCTTTGGATAAAGAAACAATGTATGATCAAGCCCGCGCGTAACCACAGCTCCGTCGTTTAGCGCGGTGCGATAGCCGATAGGAACGGAAAGCCTCCCTTTATCATCAAGCGTAAAATGAAACTCTCCGATAAACATAGAAAAAAATAACGGGGTACAGCTATCCGCATCCAAGATGCGGCAACCTTATGTCCCCACTCCTTCCCACTGGTAGCCATTTTATGCCACTTGGACACTTCGGTCAATGGTCAGCCGAATACAAAATAACAGCTAACATTAGCTGAAATACTGTTCTTTTTTTGTTCCAATGTGGATATGAAGAAATCCCACTGACTCCCTTTTACAGTACAAAAAACAACACCGCACTCGTGATCGTCACAATCAACGTGATAATGCCCAATGTATTTGAAAGTTTTCCATTAATCCACTTGCCCATGACTTTTTTGTCGTTGGCGATGCGCATGATTATAAATACGATCGGCGGAGTTACCAAGCCGTTTAAGACGGCTGCCCAGATCAGGGCCTTGATGGGATTGATGCCGACAAAGTTGATTAAAAGCCCGATGAGCGTCGAAATCGTGATGACGCCGTAAAAACCGTGGGCTTGCTTGAATTTTTTATACAAACCGTCTTTCCAGCCGAATGCTTCGGACAGCGCATAAGAAGCCGAGGCGGAAAGGACGGGAACTGCAAGCAAACCCGTGCCTATTATGCCGATGGAAAATATCAGGGAAGCGAATCTTCCGGCCAAAGGCGTAAGAGCTTGAGCCGCTTGCGCAGAACTTTGAATATCCAAAAGTCCGTGCTTAAAAAAAGTATTGGCAGCCGTCGCGATAATGCAGAACATTATGAGCTGCGAAAAACCCATCCCGATAAACGTGTCTTGGCGCATGTCTTTTATCTCCCGCTTGCTCGCTCCGACTCTCTGTCCGATCGTCGTCTTTCCGTCAGCGATTTCTTCCTCAACTTCTTCGTTAGATTGCCAGATGAAAAGATATGGTGAAATAGTCGTGCCAAGAACAGCGGTGAGCATCAAAAAGAAATCACGATCCAGCCGGATGTGCGGGATAATCGCGCCCGCAAGCAAAGATTGCCAATCGGACGTAACGATAATCATCGTAATCAGATAACTGAAAAGCGCCAGCGTAAACCACTTTAAAACTTTTGCATAAGATCTGTACGACAAAAAAATCTCCAAAACCAATATCAAAATCGTAAAACTGACAGCATAAAAAGCAAAAGGGACATTCGGAAGAAGCAATTTTGCAGCATCGGCCATCGCGCCCAAATCCGCGCCGATATTAATCGTGTTGGCGATGACGATCAGCGAAACAAAGACATACAACACCCATTTCGGCAGATGATTGCGAATCGTCGCAGTCAATCCCCTGCCGGTAACCAAGCCTATGCGCCCGACCATCTCTTGAATGCCGGCCATGAGCGGATAGCTCCAAAGCGTGACCCAGAGTTGTCCAAAACCAAAACGTGCGCCGACTTGAGTGTAAGTCGCGATGCCCGAAGGATCGTCATCCGATGCACCGGTGATAAAACCCGGGCCGAGTTTTTTGAAAAACTTTTTAAAGAGCTTGGGCATAGTCAGACAAACAGACGCACGAGAGCAATCAGCGCGACGACTGACCAGATGATATTAAGGACTGCCGGCTGATATGCTTTTTTTGCAAATGAAATTATTAGGATGCCGATACTGCCAGTCAAATTAAGAATCATGTAAGTCAAATCGTTTGATTTTAAAACTCCAAAAGTCAGCAGCGTATAGGCAAGCAAAATCGCCCCCATCCCAAACCATCCGATCATTGTGTCAAAACCCGCAAATAAAGAACTGGATCTGCTTTTCATGGTAGCATTATAGCACAAAAGTTACTTCAGCTTCCCCCTCAACTTTCTGTGATACGCAATCGCAAAGCGATGCGACTCGTCACGGACATGCACAAGAATATCTTTTTGTTTTTCGAGAGATTCTTTTAACGCAATAAATGCCGGCGGTACGATCAATTCGTCGCGATCGCGATTCGGGCCTTTTGCTATGCCGATGACCGGAATGACGCGCGCGATTTCCAAATCGGAAATGACGTCCATTGCACTGCTGACTTGCCCGGCTCCCCCGTCTATCAAAATCAAATCAGGCCACTCCCAGCCGTTCTCGCGATGGCGAAATCTTCTACGCAAGACTTCTCTCAAACTCGCATAATCATCCGGCCCAATGACTGTCCTGATCTTGAACTTGCGATATAGACCTTTAACCGGAGTTCCATGTTTGAAGACGACCATCGATCCTGTTGCCGAAGTCCCGGAAATATTCGAGATGTCATAACCTTCGACGCGGCCGAATAAGCCCGTGTCTTCTGAAGCCCCTTCCTCCATTTGATGGCGGGAAGGGGTTAGGGATGAGGGTTCGTCATCCTTCGCGAGCACGGAAATATCATGCACATGTTCCAGAGCATAGAGACGGTCTCTCAACTCTTTTGCCTGCTCATACTTTTGCGCTTTGGACGCGACTTGCATTTCTTTTTTGTAGCGGCGGACGATATCCGTACGTTTGCCGTTAAAAAATGCCATTAAGTCGCGAATGACTTTTGCGTATTCGCGTTTGGAAATCGTACCGATGCAAACTCCGGGACATTGCTTGATGGAATAATAAAAACAAGAACGCTTCTGGCCAGGCGAACAAATCGACCATGGGATGGCCTTGCGGATGATGTCGAGCGACGCACGTACGGCTCTCGCTGATTTGAACGGACCGTAAACCGCTTTGTATAAACCCGCAGACGAATCGTCAAAATCAGTTGCTCTTAAAATATATGGGCGCGGAAAATCCTCGTTTGTGATGACAAGATAACTGAAACTCTTGTCGTCTTTTTCCATTATGTTGTAATAAGGCTGATGCAGTTTGATTAAACTCGCTTCCAAAAACAAAGCTTCAATCGCCGTCGGCTGCTCCAAGTAATCTATCGACGCAATTTTGGAGACCATCTCCTGAATCAAATCCGTGCGCGGTTTCGTAAAATATGATTCGACTCGACGTTTGAGGGATGTTGCTTTTCCGATATACAAAATCTCTCCCGGTTTATCCTTCATGATGTAAACGCCGGGCTTATCGGGCAACTGCCCGTTTTTGATTTTGACCGGTTTGGGAATCATGACTGGAAACTGACAACTTACAACTAACAAGAGCAACCAAGCAACTCTTGTCAGTTGTAAGTTGTCAGTTGTAAGTTGTGGGTCATCAGTTGGTAGTCTGCCACAAATCCTCGCACCGGTCGAGAGTTGACCTTTTGGCCTTTTCGTGGTGACATTCAGCACGGTTCTTCGAAACAATAACCAAACCTCAAAGAGGTGCAGTAATGACCGAAGTTAACGTTATCGCAAGTAAAATTTTTGCCCATCTGGTGGCAAAAATGGGTGAACCGACATCACAGGAGAGCTTTGAGGCCAGCGATGTCGCCGGTTTCTTCGCAAAAACATTCTTGGCCAACGCACTGGACACGCTGAAGATCTTCGAGTCTCAAGGATGGACCGTTCACGAAATCTTCACACTGAACAACGTAAACCCGCGCTGGGTCAAGCATCTGGACAAGCTTTTTCGGATGCAAGACGCGTTGCTCGAGGCCGGATACGATGCCGCTTTTACCAAGGCGATATTCTGGCAAAGAGCCGTCCTCGAGTTGAGTGACGAAACACGGTTGCCGGCAAGACTGCGACTGATGCAATCTTTCCTGCATGAAAAATCGGACGTGCTGCGTGCCGTCATAACGTACGCCGCCATTGTCTATGTATCAGACGAAGAGATTGCGGCCTGGCGCAAGGATCAGCTCGACCGCTGCCACGACACCATGTCCTACCTGCGATGGCTGGGGAAAAAACGCCGCCCGGTCGTCCAGCCTTCGCCGACGCAAGAACCTGTCATCGTCCCCGCAGAAGCGGAGCCACAATCTGCAGTCAACGAGCCGACGGAAGACGTGGTTTCGATTGCCGCGCTGGAACCCGCACAGACCACGGAGCCTGAACCGCTTGTGATTGTCGCGCCGGATCCTCCCCCCGAACCGCACGTCGAATCCCAAGCGCCGAATCCCGAGTCATCTTCGTTCGTTCAACACGACGACGAAGCTCTTGCGCTGCTCACCGATCTCATGCTGGACGTCCAATCCGTACCCCGTCGTCCGAGAGTTGCAATTGTTACGCGCGTCACTCCTCCTCCGCCGCCGCCCCCTGACCCATCGCCTCCTGCGCTCAAAGCAACAAGAGTTGTCGGCAAGGTCGATACATGGGCGCTCATCCACGACATCCTTCGGGAATTCGACCCGCGATTTACAAAAAAACGCTGGCAGATGTATCTCGAGACAAAACGCTGGTTCGGCATCACGCGCGATCCGGACTCCGAGACGATGCAAATTCTCGCGCGACTCGCATCGGCATCAGGCAACGGGTCGGTCGAAAAGCTCGCAAACAGACTGCTCCTCGCCAGCATTCTGCTTGGCAGGGATCTGATTGCGGTTAAGGCCAAGGAAATCAAGAAGACGGTTCTGGCGCCGGCCAAGCCGAGCGGCAAGAAGCTGCGCCGTCTATTCAATCTTCCGCCGAAAATCCTGGCATTCCGCTTTCACGTGCTCATGCAGCACATCAATTGCAACCCGTTCAAGTATCCGCAGTGCCTGACGCACAAGTGGGAAGACGTCCGCTGCAACAGAGCTCTGCCGCTGCATCTGCGCGTGTACGACGTCCCTCCGCCTTGCATCGATGATTTGAACGTTTTCCGCGAGCAGATCGTCGAGATCAAGGATCGCGTTGCAGGGCTAAAACTGCGCGGGATCAAGGAATGGTGGAGGCCGGACATCATCGGATGCCTAGCCGTCCCCACATCGTCGGAATTCCACAAACTGATCGGCCCTGCGCCACAATCCAAAACGGGTCTCGTTCAAATTTCTGCAGACGAAGCCTACTGGCGGCGGCACAGAGCCACGCGTCCAAAACTGTAAAGGAGGTCTGCATGACCACTCTCGCCACCATCTGTGTTACGCTCTTTTTCTACGGGCTGATCACTTCGTACGGCCTTGGCAGACGACGACTCGCCATCGGTCTCTCGCTCAAATCCATCGGAGTCTCACTCGTGATTCTCTTTCCGCTTGCTGCAATCGCAACTCTGTCAGCGATTTGGGCAAGTCAGTCCGAATGGCAGTATGGTTTCGGCGGCTACCTCATCGGCATGCTGGCGGGAGAAATCCTCGCCTTATCGCTCCATCAGAGGCACCCGCCTCACAACCCTCCTCGATCTTGAGCGAGGGTATTTTTTTATTCCCTCTACCATCTGATGCCGTCTGAACCCCCTCGCCCTTCGGGCACTCCACCTCAATTGAGGGAGGAGAGTCCGAGTCCGAGTCGGAAACTCAGAAACTGAACAACTACTCTCCGCCTTGCGAAGGAGGAGTGGCGAGCACGGAGCGAGCCGAGGTGGTAGAACCTATCTTCGCAAAACTCTCTTCAGATATTCCCCCGTATAACTGCCTTTGATCTGTGCGACTTCTTCGGGCGTTCCTTCGGCAACGACTTGACCGCCTTTGTCGCCGCCTTCGGGGCCGAGATCAATAATCCAATCCGCATTTTTAATGACGTCGAGATTATGTTCAATAATCAACACTGTATTTCCGCGATCAACAAGGCGCTGCAAGACGTCCAATAGTTTTTGCACGTCGTCAAAATGCAAACCAGTTGTCGGTTCGTCGAGTATGTAGAAAGTGTGGCCCGTATCGCGACGCGCAAGTTCGGCAGACAGTTTGACGCGTTGCGCCTCGCCGCCGGATAAGGTTGTCGCGGATTGACCCAGCTCGATGTAACCAAGTCCGACTTCGGACAAAACTTTCGTACGATCTCGAACTGCCGGAATGTCTTTAAAAAAGACGTTAGCGTCCTCCACGGTCATGGACAAAACATCTGAAATATTTTTATTGCGATATTTGACTTCCAAAGTTTCGCGATTAAATCGCTTACCTTTACACACGTCGCAAGGCACGTAAACAGTCGGCAAAAAGTGCATCTCGATGGCGATCTGTCCGTTGCCCTCGCAGTGCTCGCAACGCCCGCCGGCTACGTTAAACGAAAAACGTCCGGGTTTGTAACCGCGCGTGCGGGCATCCGGCGTCATAGTGAACAAATCGCGAATATGCGTCCAAATGCCGGTATATGTCGCTGGATTGGAACGTGGAGTTCTGCCAATCGGCGATTGATCGACATCAATAATCTTATCAACCCAATCAATGCCCTGAACGCTTTCATGCGCCGCAGGTTTTGCCATCGATCCGTTGAGCTTTGACGCCAAAGCGCGATACAAAATATCGATGACCAACGTCGACTTACCGGAACCGGAAACTCCGGTTACGCAGACAAACCTTTTTAGAGGAAACTTAACCGTGACGTTTTTTAGATTATTAGCTTTGGCTTTTTTAATCGTCAACCATTGTTTCGCCTCTGTGCGACGTTTTGCGGGCATGCTGATTTTTTTGTCGCCGCGCAAATAAGCGCATGTCAAACTGTTTTTATCGTTCAAGATTTGCGGCATCGCACCATGCGCGACGATTTGCCCGCCATGTTTGCCTGCGCCGGGACCGAAATCAACCAAATAATCCGCGGCCGAAATCGTATCTTCGTCATGTTCGACTACAATGATCGAATTGCCAGCATCGCGTAATTTTTCCAAAGTTTCGACCAAACGCGCATTGTCTTTTTGATGCAAACCGATTGTCGGTTCATCCAGCACATACAACGCGCCGACGAGTTTGGAACCGATTTGCGATGCGAGTCTGATGCGCTGCGCCTCGCCGCCCGAAAGAGATCCTGCGATTCGATTTAACGTCAAATAATGCAGCCCAACGTCCAGCATGAATTGCATGCGCGCCATAATCTCTTTGAGTATCGCTTCGGAAATTGCGATTTCGGTTTCAGTGAGTTTAAGGTTGACGAAAAATTCCTGTGCGTCAGCAATCGTCATCGACGTTACATCAACTATTGATTTTTTGTTGATTAAGACATGCAGCGCTTCCGGTCTCAAACGCGCGCCGTGACAAACCGGGCAAGGTTCTTCGGAAAAGAGAAAAGCCGTTCCCAGTCCGGTACATGTCGGACACGAACCATACGGGGAGTTGAAAGAAAATAAACGCGGTTCTATTTCCGGAAAAGAAAAATCATGTTCCGGACAAGCGAATCGCGCCGACATTAATTTTTCCGTTCCGTCATCCAGTAAAGCGATCACAGAATCATTGCCGCGATCCAAAGCAATCTCAATCGCTTCGACCAATCGCGTTCGCAGCGGTTTGTTGTTTTCTATCGGCCAGGCAAGCGGAATGCGATCGACTACCAACTCGATATTGTGACGGACATTGCGCGAAAGAGGCACGCGCTCGCGCAGCGGATAATTTTTTCCATCAACGCGCACTTGCGTAAATCCGCCTTCGTACGCTTGCTGCAGCATCTGCATATACTCCCCTTTTCTGCCGCGCACCAATGGTGAAAGCACTGTGATCTCATCTGCGTTGGAATTTTTTTTGCGTTTTTTTATTTCATTCGGCTTGCTGTGAATGTCAATCGTATTTTGCAAAATGGCATCTGCGATTTCGTCGATGGTCATTTTGCGAATAGCTTCACCGCCTATCGGGCAATACGGATGGCCGATGCGGGCATACAAAACGCGCAAATAATCATAAATCTCCGTAATCGTCGCAACGGTTGAACGCGGATTGGAACTGTGGGCTTTTTGATCAATGGAAATTGCCGGCGATAAACCTTCAATCTCGTCGACATCCGGTTTTTTCATCTGCCCCAAAAATTGACGCGCGTAAGCCGAAAGAGATTCGACGTAACGACGTTGGCCTTCCGCAAAAATCGTATCAAACGCCAAAGACGATTTGCCGGAACCTGACAAGCCGGTAAACACGACCATCTTATTGCGCGGTATCTCCAGATTGATATTCTTGAGATTGTGTTCGCGCGCGCCGCGGATTGTTATGCTGTTTTGCATATTAAACGTAAAATTCCGGTCTTCGGCGACCGTATGGGTTAGTATAGGACGAGTTTATGCGCTTGTCGAGAGTTAAACGGATGAACCGGCGGCAAAACCGGTACTCCAACACATTTGCAAATTGTAACCTCCGGTTGGACCATCGACATCCAAAACTTCGCCCGCAAAAAATAAATTATCAATCAATTTTGACTGCATTGTTTTTGGATCAACTTCTTTGATATCGACTCCACCGGAAGTGACCATCGCGACTTCAAAACCCAAAGAACCGGTGACAGTCAACGTCAAACTTTTTAATAAAGTGACGAGCATCTGCCGTTCCGCCTTCATAATCTGTCCGCACTGTTTACGCGGATCAATCTTAGCGAGTTTAATCAGCATTTCCGCCAAACGCGCAGATGTTAATCCATCCAAAATATGTTTGGCTGATTTTGCCGCCGATTCTTTTGAAGCTGCGGATAGATGTCCGTCTACTTTTTCGACAGACAGCTCCGGTAACAAATCGATTTGCAACCTGACGCTCATGCCATTACTGTCATGCCCCTCTGTCATTCCAAGCGCAGCGACTGCCTCGCGGCTAACGGTTAAAATCGCAGGACCGCTTACTCCAAAATGCGTAAAAATAAAATCTCCGGTCGTTTTGGCAATGGTCTTTTTATTTTGAATGACTTTGACTTCAACGTCTTTAAGCGACACGCCTTTAATTTCTTTCGCCCACTCTTCTTTAACTTTCAACGGCACCAAGGCGGGTTTGGGGTCGATGACGTTGTGACCCAAATCGCGCAACCACTTCCATCCGTCACCTGTCGATCCGGTAGAAGGATACGACTGTCCGCCAACGCTTAGGATGATTTTCTTTGCCGCAAGTTTTGTCCCATCGGACAAAACTACAGTGTCGATATGGCCGTCTTTCGCCTCGATACGCTTAACAGTCGCATCGTACTTGATTGTGACTTTTCCTGCTTTCAAATAATCCAAAAGCGCATTCAAAACGTCGACCGCTTTGTCAGAAACAGGAAAAACGCGCTGCAGCTCTTCCTCTTTTGTTCTTACTCCGCATTCTTCGAAAAATTCAATCACCTGACGCGGACCAAAAGCATGAAAAGCGGAAAACAAAAACGCGCCGTTGCGATATTTTTTTACCAGGTCGCGGATATTGTCCTCCTTCTGCGTAACATTACAGCGCCCGTTGCCGGTCATCAGCAACTTGCGTCCGGCGGCAAAATTCTTTTCCAACAAAAAAACGCGCGCACCACTCTCTGCCGCGCGCCCGGCCGCCATCAATCCGGCCGGTCCCCCACCGATGACGATCAAATCAAATTGAATTTGTCCCGCCTCCTTTGAATGTGATGTGGCGGGATCCCGCCGGGGCGGTGAGAATTTTGAATTTGGAATATGGATTATTTGGTTATCGCCAACGCTTAAGAGTCGGCAGCACCTCACGTGCCATCTTGCTCGCCTCATCGCTGGTCATTCCCATCTTGTCGGCCATGCCGATCATCTTGTCGGTAAATTCTTCGAGCGTTGCTTGCGGCCAGGTAAAAGCACCGTCCTTAAAACAATAATGACAGTACGTGTTGTTCTGCGAACCGTTGGTGTTTGTACCGAAGTCTTCGGCATTAACCAAAGGCATGGCGCATGATTGGCATATCATAACTTCAGGAATTAAGAATAGAGAAATATGAATTTAAGAATGGCGGAAAATTATTTATTCGATTCTAACTCATTTTTTAATAAAGGTACAATTCGCCTTGATACAACGTTACTTAGCGCTACTGATTTTCCATCTCATCCAACTTGCGTTCTTTTGCTCTATTTTATCTGTATAAACACTCTCACCTTCAAAAACAGTACCGTACGGGAATTCCTCATAATCAGCATACTGTCTGTCATTTATTTTGCTATAGCCAATAAAAATTTTCATATTTGGAGTCCTGTCATTTCCAATCACGTGATTAGGTATTGTTATAAACCAACCTAGATTCATTTCCTGGTTTGGCATAATGACACCGTTTGTAGGATAAAAATTCCTTATTTCAGATTGAGACAAATCAAAAGGTGCAAACTGTTGACTAACCACCACAAAACGGGCGGGCAAGCTACCTACATTTACAATTTTCAATTCAACCCTCCATGTAACAGTCGACGTAGTATCACCTACCCAACTCAAAATACCAGGGATGCTGCTTGTCGGCTCTACAAAAGTCAAATATGGTCTGACTGAATCTTGATACTGGTGTTGATTTAAAGTTAAATTTTTCTCACTCTCGTTAATAGTCCTCATGTTAAAAAACGTCGTTACTATTAAAGTAGCTACAAGAGCCCCAGCTTCAACAAAATTAATCAACAAAGCTCTTCGCTCTGCTTTTTTATTTTCTTTGTACCCTTCTTCAAATTGATCAACCTCCTCAGACTTCATCGCGACTTCATCATCATAATCAGCCTTTAACATTTTTTGCGCATCCGTACGCTCACTAGAGAACTCTAAACCCCTCCTAGCAAAATCATTTTCTTGAAAATTAAAATCCCGTAAATATTTCCTCGCTCGATATTTTTTAAATATTTCAAACCATTTTTTGTTCATAATAGTTCTACTTATATCAAACACCCGATGTTGTGTTGTTTTGCTAGGGGAATATTAAACACAATTCTAAAATCAAGCAAATTTATAAAGTAAAAACCCGCCAAATCCAACGACTTGAAAAACATTACGTTCAACTATACAATCGCATTACTAGCCAACCAAAGAAAGGTAGGCACCTATGCTAGCGTACCTCCCAGGGCCAGACTGCATGCCTCCGCGTACGGCGAGAGAGAGATCCGAACCGCAAAAGCGCGAAACAGTAGCAGACAACGGAGACCGCGAAGCGACGGAAGAAGCCGACACCAACGAGGAGACTTCCGATGGCCAGAGACGAGACGCTCATTCCGAAGATTGACTGGACACCTTCACCAGCGGCAAGGATCGACCCAGATCCGCCTAAGCCTCGCACCTACGGACAGACGACCATGTCCGACGAGGATTACGAGGCCGCACAACAAGCCGCCGAACGCGGCGAAGTGCAGCCCGGCGAACTGCGAGACTGGGGTTCTGTCCCGCCCGACCCGCCTGAACAAACCGCTCTGCCGCCTTTGTCTCATCGCAGCTACGCCGAGACAACCCTCTCGGACGAAGACTACGCAGAAGAGCAAGAGCGCGTGCGTCAAGGTCTGTGTCCCTCTGGCACATTCCCTCACTGGGATCATGAGCCGCTGGGCAAACCTCGCCCCATGCCGAAATGAAACCAGCCTCGGCTATGTCCACCCCTCCTCCAGCACGCGACGACTGATCGCGTGTGTTTTTTAATATAATTTGTTTTGATATTACGAACTTGATCAAATAAAGAATGTGGGCTAATATATCGCCCGTTGGAGAGGTCGCATAGAGGCCTAGTGCACACGCTTGGAAAGCGTGCATACCGCAAGGTATCGAGGGTTCGAATCCCTCCCTCTCCGCCATAGCAGGGCCGCCGCAAGGCGGTTTTTTGCGTTGGTTGAGCGCTGGAGATTCCATGCCTGCATGGGCAACGATGGGCACTTCAGACTACGTTGCCCGCGGGTTGCCCAAAATTCTCAGCTAGTGCTCGGCGCTCGGCCGCTTCCAGCACGCGAATCGACTCGTGCAACTTGCTCGGCGCGAAGTGCGCGTAGCGCATGGTAGTCGTGATGCACGAATGTCCCATGAGGCGCATGACTTCGTTGAGCGGAACGCCTTCGCTCACCAGCCTGGAGGCGAACGTGTGGCGGAGCACGTGCCAGCCGATACGTCGCAATCCCACGCGAGCGCAGGCTCGGTGGATGGCCCACGTCGCCGTGGCCTCGACGATGCATCGCTTGTTGCTCATCACCGCTGTCCTGCACATGTACGCAAGGGAGGTGATCCTCGACATCAATGATCGTCACGGCGACTGCGTCTGCAGTCGGTTCACGATTCCTGTAGTATTCGGCGATCGTGTTGCAGCCACTATCGCACTCGTCGTCGCTGTCGGAGGGCTGATCTCAGCTGCAGCGTGTCTGGGGGTACTTCGAGTATCTTGGGTGTCGATCGCGGCGCTCGCCGGGGCGGTCGCAGCGTCAGTTGTGCTCTTTGTGTGGCCGGTGATTCGAGTAGTGCGAGTTCCTTCTGTCGCGTCCGTTGAGTCCGCGATCGCCTTGTCTCGTCTTGCGTGCGTGGCAGTTCCCCTTTGTATTCTGTTGCCCACTTATCTCCCTTATTAAGACTCATCGAGGTATCCTGGTGTTGATGACGTCCACTGATCACTTGCGTCGCCATATTGCAGTCTACGATTCATCCCAACGACTAGCTGCGTCCTTGCTCCCCGCACTAGCGGCGACCCCTCGGGAAGGTGCAATCCTCAGACGCAAGAGCCGCAATCTGGCGTTTTGTTATCTTGCGTTTTCCCTGTGCGGCATTGCGAATTCGATCATCTGGCCCGTGGCGTCCAGTGCCGTTGCATGCGCTGTCTACGATCTGCTGACCGACGGGCGCGGCATCTGTGAACGCAACCTCGAGCAGATGATCCGCGTGCTAGGACCGTTCCTGCCTCCTCAATCCCTATCTATCGCGGCCGACCTCTATCACAAAGAAATGGCCTGCAGCCTGACGTGCGACGGGCTCGAACGGGGTGCTGACACGATCCGATTCGTGCACACGGTCTTGGGCTTTGACACCTGTGTCGAGCTGGGCTTGAGCGAATGGCATCTCGGGCGTGCGCTGCAAACTATCGACGACCTTCTTGACTACGACTCCGATATCGTGCGAGGGGAGCTGAACTGTCTGACCTCGGTGCGTGCGCCAGAGCATGTCGAGTTCGCGCGCTGTCTGCTCGCGAGCGATGCTGCAAGGGGACTTTACATGCGCGGACCCGCGCTGTACCTTGTAGTCAAGAGGGCACTCGGAAAGGCTATTTCGCTCGGTTTCGCGCCAAAGAGTGGCACTTCTGTTATGGGGTAGAACACATCTACCCTAGAACGGAGGTGCTGTGGATAGATTGAACGCGTTCTTCCTGTCCAGTCACGTCGTTGGATGCGCACTAGTCTTGTTGTCCGACTTGGTTGATCACGGCCAAGGCGAGAGCGGGCGGCACCGAACTCCTGTGCTTGCTGTACGGCTACTCGGAGCAGGTGTGATTCTGATACTGCTCGCTTCGGTGCTATCCCTCTTCTCTTCTTTTTGTGCTGCTGCTGTAGACGCCTCCGCTTACACGTCTGCGTTGGTGGCACTTTTTTTCTTCTTTCTTGTGACGTTCGCCCGGCGCTACACAAGGCCGAGCCAGAGTACGCCTCTATGGTGGGACGCCACCGGCACGGTGATAGACCGTTGAAGCCATTCACGGACCGAAGGAATTGGTTCAGGACGTTTCACTGCGGGACGGAGCGACGGAACCGTATCGGCTAGCGTCCGTTTGCGGCACCCACGACGTGTCGGAACTGCGGGGCGAAAGCGGCTTGGATCTCGACGGCTGTGTGAGTCACCATCCGTCCTGACGTCGGGACGGATCGCCGGACACCCTTCATTTCACGCGACTCGAGCGCGCACCAACCACCAACCCACATGCTCCCGCGTCGGACGCCAGCCGGGTGTCGCCGCGAGGCCAGCCGAGCGGCCGGCGCTCGGCCCGATAGCGGTGGCGGACTCGAGGCCATCCGCCAGACCCCGGTCTCGTGCAACCTTCCTCGCCCATGCGCCACCAGATCGACGCCTTCAACCAGAACATTTCCGCCCGCCGTGCCGCCCGCACGGCGTCTTCGTATTCGGCGACGCTCGCGGCGTTCGCCGACTTCCTTGACCAGCAGTACCGGACTGGCCGGCCCACAACCTCGGACGTCGATTCTTTCCTTGCTCGGCCGACGAAAGAGGGCGGGCGTCGCGCGCCAGCAACGCGCAACCAAGAACTCGCGGCGCTGCGGGCGTTCGGCGAGTTCGCGACCAAGCAACTGGGGTGGACCGAGAATCCCACCGAAGGCATTCCGTTCCTGCGGGAGCCGCCGCATGATCCGGCGGTGCTCACGGCGTTCGAGGTGAGGCGACTGTTCCTGGTGGCGTCGCAATTTCAAGATTCAATTCGACGATCCTTCGCGCTCGCTGTCCTTGCACTGCTATCCCAGGTCGGATTGCGCGTGCACGAGCTGGTCGCACTCGCCGCCTACGACGGGACGCAGGTGCGGTCCTTCTCCGCTGTGACGGCGGCGGGCTTTTCTTTATCCAAATACTGTAGCGCCACGGAACGGCTTGTTAAGCGACCTCCTTCGACGTCACCGACGACATCCGCGAATACGTTTTGATATTTTTCCCGTCCAACTCTACCAAGCGCCTGAAGAACCAGCGTCCGATCATTCAAAAATAGATCATGGTCATGCGCTAATTCAGCATATGCCTCTTGCCATACTTCTGGGTCAAGTTCTTGAAGCTTTTTAATCGCTGTCGATTGAGCGCCATAAACTAGTCGACCGTTATTAAAAGCGATGCGCAGGAGAAGATCTTGATTTCGTTTGGCATCAAGCTTTTCTATGGCAACATGTGAGAGATGGACCGGACCATTTTCCGCGATGTTCGCAAGGCGACTCTGATCCGTGATCTTTCCAACATCCTCTGGCTCCATATTCTCTACTCTCTTCTCACTCGGAGCGGGCTTAAATTTTTCAAAGAAACCCATAAAATAGTGATAGTTTAAATGTTATTAATAGAAGTATAACAGTTTTGACATTACATCAGAATCATGTTGTCAAGCTATCTAATCGACCCCTTGTCGCAACCTATAAAAATGTTAATAATTCGTAACGCTCCTTTGACTACCACGACCCACCTGCCTCAAAATTACTTTTCTCTAAATTCTCAAAAAAGCTCTCAACACACCATACCAATTTGGCACTTAACCCGCTGACACACCATAACAAAATCGCCTTGCGGCGTTTTTGTTTAATCAATCAAAAGACCGGTTTCCCGGTCTTTTGTTGTCTTATGTTTGACGTTACACGTTACACGATTATCCCTTCAATGCCGCGTCAATTGCCTGCTTAAAGGAATCAAACGGCAGAGCACCTTCCAGCATTTTACCGTTGACAAAGGTTGACGGCGTGCCGCCTACGCCTGCATTGGAACCGTCGGCCTGATCGGCGGCGACAACTGATGCCATCTCGCCGTTATCGAGACATTTGTTGAATTTAGCTGTATCCAATCCAAGATCTTTCGCATCCTGTTTCCATTGATCAACGCCCATCTTTTGTGCGCGATTAGCCTCGAAGATCTTGTCATACATCTCCCAAAACTTGCCTTGTGCCGCTGCGCATTCCGATGCCTCTGCGGCCTTTTGCGCCTCCGGGTGGAATGAAAGCGGGAAATGGCGATACACGACGCGCACATCGTTTGGATAGGCCTGCTCGACCTGCTTCATGGTATCAAATTGCTTTAAGCAATAAGGACATTCAAAATCAGAGTACTCAACCAAAGTCACTTTGGCATTGGCATTGCCCTTGATGTGATCCGTTTTTGCATCCACCGCCATTGGAGGGTTCGTAGGCTGAGTGGGCTGAACAGCATTGGGGTCAGTCGGCTGAACCGCGTTGGGATCTTGCACGACCTGCTGAGCAGGCTGGGTGTTGCCGGCAACAAGACCGAACGCGCCGGCCGTTTTACCTGAGAACAAAAAGTTAAGAACGAAGACCAGCGCAATAACCGACATCGCGGCAACGCCGGAGATCAGACCCATGGCAAACATAGTCTTGGGATTTGTTTGCCAAAAGTTCGAAGATTCTTTGGATGATTCCATACGATAAATATTGAACACGCAACATGGAGCACATAACAAACAATCGTCTGCTTGTTATAAGCTATGTGTTACGCGTTACATGACTAAAAAGTTATCAACAGATTAAGTTAAATAAGCTGCTACATTTTCGGGGTTACGCAAGCAGATGTCAACAGTCAAATTACTGTATTGCCGCATCAATAATTTGATGCCATTTTTGGACATCGAATACGCCCTCGTATTTTTGACGATTTACGAAAAAAGTCGGCGTCGCTTCCAAGCCCATCGCGTTCGCTTCCTGCACATCCTGCGCGACTTTCATGCGAGGCGTATCCCCGCTTAAACACGTTGCAAAAGAATCTTTTTGCAAACTCAGTTGATCGGCCAAAGTGATGAAATATTCGCTTGGTGCGGCCAGACTGTCCCAGCTCGCCTGATTTCGGTACAAAGCAGACTCGTATTCCCAAAACTTATTCTGCTCCTGAGCACAACGCGCTGCAATTGCCGCAGGCAAAGCATTGGCATGCAAAGAAGTCAGAGGCAAATCGTTCCAAACAAATCTGACTCTGCCTGCATAATCCTGCATAACCTGATTCAGAATCAACTCCGCAGCCTGACAAGCCGGACATTGAAAGTCGCTGTAAATTCTTACCGTAACTTTTGCATCAGCCGGACCGACCGCAGGATCTCCATCATCGTTAAAAACAACATTGGAATCGACTTGACCAACTCCTCCGCCAGGTCCCATGGCAATCGCCCATATCAAACCGGCGACAATCAAAACCCCCAGCGCAATTGTACCAATAAGAAATATCTGACGTGTTTTATCTGCTTGATCCATACTTACAAGAATTACGAATGACGAATTACAAATTACGAATTAACCGTATCACGTTTAGTAGTTAAAATCCAAATACCGACCGTTACTGTCAGTATGAGTAACCATTGCGTCGGCGTCAAACCCGCATATTTGGCGTCTCCGATGCGATAGAAGTCCAACAAAAATCTAACGGTACCGTCAATCACAAGATACAAGCCGGCAAAATATCCCGGCGGATGTTTTTTGCGTCCTAGAATATAGAACAAGATAAACATCGCCCAGCCGAGCAAAGACAAATACAGACCATGGTCATGACGTATACCGTCAGGATATTTCACGCCAAGGACAAAATGCGTCAAAGTTCCCGGATGATCATGAATCAAGAAACATCCAATGCGCCCAATCCCCGTCCCCAACGGCAAAGCATACGCAATCAAGTCAGACATTGCCCAGACCTTAAGTTTGTGACGGCTGACGTAAATGAGTCCCGCCGCGGTGCCTCCCAAAACTCCTCCTATAATGGAAAATCCGGGCAAAGCGGGATTTAAAGCGTCCAATGGATGCACAAAATACCAAGACGGATCATAAAATAAAACATGAAAAACGCGTGCGCCGACAAATGCAAAAAATAAAATCCACGGCGCCAAATTCCAAATATGATTCGACTCGATTCCCTGCGATTTTGCTCGTCTTGCAGCGACCCAAGTCGCCACCAAAAAACCAAGCGCCACCATCGTCCCCCAGACTTGGATAGTGATCGGGCCGAGTGAGATTGTATGCAGTTCGAAGTATGGGATCATATCATTGTCATTGCGAAGAAAGAGTCTGACGAGTGACGCGGCAATCTCCCCTCTTTCAGAACCCTCTCTTGGGTAAGAGAGGGCAGGGTGAGTTATGCAGAGTTGCTTAGCCTAACTCACTCTAGCTCTCTCTTACCCAAGAGAGAGAACCGCATCATCCTCATTTTGTCACTCGGAATAACAAAAAACTAAAGTATATTCAACGTCTTCAGCGCGCGCTCGAACTCATCGAGTGCACGGCGCGTTTCGCGTTCGGAGAGTTGAAAGTCATGCTGATGGACGAGTTGGTTGCGCAACTTATGAGCCCACCAAACATTTTTGAGATTTGGATATTTGTAACAAGCGACTTTTAAACGCTCGCCCAAAGTCGAGCCCGGCATCATCATGGACTTTAATGCGGAGTCCAACAGTTTATCAGCTTCCACCAATGCAAGCTGCCTGCCCATTCCGCCATTGCGCTCGCCCGTATCTCTGATTTCTTTCCAGCGCTTGATGACTTCCTCTCGTTCCATGCCCAGCATGTCGGGACGCGACATCTGGCGTTTTATCCAACGGATAAAAAGAGCGAGCGCAATCAAGACTGCAAGCGCGGCTGCAACGCCAAAAATTATCCATCCCACGGGGACGGTTGGAGCTGTTGTGTAGACAGTTTGTTCGTACATATGGGACTTACAACTAACAAGAGCGATCTAGTTTGAACTAATAAACTCTTGTCAGTTGTTAGTTATCAGTTTTCAGTTGAGCCTCAAGCACTCTTGCAGCCGAAAGCAGCGTAGCCTCGTCAAACCATTTTCCGATAAGTTGGATGCCGACGGGCATACCGCCGTCGTCTTCGCACGGGATGGAGATTGCCGGAACGCCTGCGACGTTTACGCTGACAGTAAAAACATCTTCCAGATACATCGCAATCGGATCGTTCATCTTTTCGCCGAATTTAAAGGCCGTGGTTGGCGAAGTCGGCGTGACGATCAAATCAACATTCTGAAAAGCATGTTCGTAAGCTTGGCGAATCAAGGTCTGCACTTTTTTGGCGCGTACATAATAAGCGTCGATGTAGCCCGAAGACAAGGCAAAGGCGCCAAGTAAGACGCGTCGCATCACTTCGTCACCAAACCCCTCGGCGCGCGATTGAGCGTAAGTCTCAAATAACGGAAGGCCTTGCTTGCGCAATCCGTAGCGCATACCGTCAAAACGAGATAAGTTGGCCGACACTTCGCATGGCATCAAAATATAATAAACAGCCAAAGCCTCATCCGCATAAGGCAAATCGATTTCTACCAAATCCGCGCCCGCGGATTTTAAAGCGGCAACGGCTGCTTCTGTTTTTTCCTTCACTCGATCTTCAACGCCTTGCGAGGTCCATGCCTGTTTGGGCAATCCGATCTTTACGCCTTGCAAAGATTTTTTCCAGAAAGGTTTAAAATAAGCTTCGTCGCTGGATGTTTGATCATTCTTATCTTGCCCTTGAATCGCTTCGAGCATTATCGCCGAATCTTCCACGCACTTCGTCATCGGCCCGATTTGGTCGAGCGACGAGGCCATAGCAATCAAACCGTAACGCGATACGCGTCCATACGTCGGCTTAAGTCCCACAATGCCGCAGAGTGACGCGGGCTGGCGGATTGAACCGCCGGTATCAGAACCCAATGCGCCAAGGCACATGTCTGCCGCTACAGCCACCGCACTGCCGCCGGAGGATCCGCCGGGAACGCGTTCGGGGTCTCTAGGATGTTTGGTCGGACCGTAAGCGGATCTTTCTGTCGATGAACCCATTGCAAACTCGTCCATATTGACGCGTCCCAAAATAACCGAACCTGCATCAACCAACTTTTTTACAACAGTCGAATCATAAGTTGCCGTGTAACCCTGCAAAATTTTTGAACCGGCAGTCGATGATTTCCCCTGCAAAAGCATGTTGTCTTTTATCGCGACAGGAATACCGTCAAGCGGACCCAAGACACTTCCCTCCGCTCGGCGATCGTCAGCTCTGTTTGCTGCCGCAAGCGCATCTTCTTCGTAGACCTCAAGATACGCATGTAATGCTCCGTCCAAACTTTTGATTTGTTGCAAACATGCTTCCGTAAGTTGTCGCGATGTAACTTCGCCTTTGTCCAGCAATTCTCGCGCTTCAACAATTGTTAATTCGTTGAGTGGTTTCATAACTATTTCTTCGGCACTTCAAAGACTCCGGGCGCTGCAAGCAAATCACCGGCGCGTTCCGGAAAGTTGGTTAATATCAATTCGCGCGTCGCCTCGTCGGCCTCAAAAGCAACATCTTCGCGCCAACCCTGACTTTTTGATGGCATCGTAAACGGCTCCACGCCCTCGACGTCAACTTTTTGGATGCTGTCGACGTATTCCAAAATTGAGCCAAAATCCTTTGTCATTTGCTCCAACTTTTGTTCAGGCAGATCAAGCCTAGAAAGTTTAGCTAAATGAGCCACTTCTTCCTTGGATAATTTCATACGCTAAGCAGTTTAGCGCAATGAACAGAGGTCGTCCAACGGGCCCTCATCCCTTTATCCCTTCCCTCCATCGAATGGGGGAAGGGAAACCCAACACTAAAGCCCCTCCCCCATTTTATGGCGGGAGGGGTTTGGGGTGAGGGCTCCGTTTAGCTGATAAATCCGCCTGCCTGAATATTCCAAAGTTTTTGATACAACCCCTCGCGGGACAAAAGGACTTCGTGCGTGCCCTGATCAGTCACCTTTCCGTCATCAATGACGACAATTCTATCCATCTGCATTATCGTTGAAAGTCTGTGCGCAATAACCATGACGGTCTTGCCTTTCATTAAAGTTTTGAGCGCATCCTGAATCAATGCCTCTGACTCGGAATCAAGACTGGAAGTCGCTTCGTCGAGGACGAGTATCGGAGCCTTGCTTAGAATTGCACGTGCAATAGCCACACGCTGACGTTCGCCGCCGGAAAGTTTAATGCCCCGCTCGCCGACAAAAGTGTCGTAACCCTGCGGCAGGCGCTCGATGAACTCCGCACAATGCGCGAGTGCGGCGGCCTTCTCCACGTCTTCGTCAGACGCATCGCGGCGTCCATAGCGAATGTTGTCGCGGATTGATCTATGAAACAAAAACGGATCTTGCGGCACCATGGCGATTTGTTCACGCAAACTGTTTTGAGTAACGCGTTTAATATCTTGTCCGTCAATCAAAATCTTACCGCCGTCCAAATCATAAAAACGCAAAATCAATTTCACGATTGTCGACTTTCCCGCGCCGGACGGGCCGACGAGCGCAACTCTCTCGCCCGCCCTGACCGTCAAATTCATGTCCTTCAAAACCTCGCGAGTTTGACTGTAATTGAAAGACACTTCTTTGAATTCTATTTTGCCGCGTGTGATGTTCAACTTTTTTGCGCCTCGCAAATCTTTCACGTCATACGGTCTGTTCAAGACGTCAACCATTTCCTGCGCATCGGCGAAAGATTCGTACAACTTTCTCATGATGCGACCCACATTCCACAAACGTCCAATCAAAGCAATCAAATAGCCTTGTACCAGTATTACGTCACCAACCGTGATAGCACCCCGCTGCCAAAGCTTAACGACAAAATACATGATGCCGAATTCAAGAAAGCATCCCATTAAAGACTGGAAGGCAAAATTCCATTCGGCGAGAGTCCATGTTCGGGTGGTAATCTTGCGCAATTTTTCGGTAATATCAAAAAACTTCTTTCTCTCAAATTCATAACCGGAAAATAATTTGACATTAACGCTGTTACTTACGACATCGGCCAATGCGCCGGAGGTTTCCGTGTCCTCTTCGGCTTTTTCCAAATCATATTTTAATTTCCATTTATGAAAAAAATAATTCGCCGCTACGATCGTCACAACCCAAACAAACATTATTATTGCCAATGGCTTACTCCTAAAAGACAAAGTCCCGATCGCGATAACGACCGTGATTATCATTGGAAAAAGATCCCATTCCGTCACATCCATGACGTTTTCAAAAGATCCTGAAAAACGCTGAATCTTTCTTTGCAAAGACCCCGCAAAGTTGTTTGTAAAAAATTGATAAGATTGACCGAGCAAACGTTCCAAATTCGTCCTGGTCATGGCCGACATGATCACTGGCTGTACATAAGATGATACAAAGCCACCGGCCCTGTATGCAGCCCAACCAATCAAATTAGAGATCAAAACCAAAAGAATGATCCAAACCAAATTTGCCTTGGCAGGATTTTGAATATTTGAAGTGATCTCATCCAAAAGTAATTTATACAACCATGGATCAATCATATTGGCCACCACGCCAAGGCTCGCTCCTGCGTAACCCAAAAACATCCAACCTTTGTTGGCTTTAATGTACGGCCAATAAGCTCGTAACACGCCCGTTACGTTTAATTTTTGTTGCATTGAAAGTATTATAACAAAAAAATCGAGCCGCATCTACCCCACCTTCTTCAAAAACTCCTTCTCATTCAGGATCTCCACTCCCAACTTTTTAGCTTTGTCCGCTTTTGAGCCGGGATCGACACCGACGACAACATAAGTCGTCTTTTTTGAAACAGACTCTGAAACATCCGCGCCGAGTGTGCGCACTTTTTCTTTGGCGTCCTCACGTGCCATCGACTCTAAACTCCCAGTGAATACCCACGACGTCCCGGTCAGAGGTCCACGTTGTACGTTGTACGCGGTACGTTGTACGTCGACGTAATCGAGTATATGGTCGACATGCTTCATCTCTTCTTTGTCATGCAAAAACTCGTAGATGGCTTTGGCGACAACTTCGCCGACGCCTTCGATGGTATCAAGTTCTTCCAAAGTCGCTTCATGTAATTTATCGAAAGAATGAAAGTGACGAGCCAGCAAAACCGCCGTCTCTGCGCCGACGTGGCGAATGCCGAGGGCGTAGATAAAACGCGGCAAAGTGACTTTGCGATGATCCTGGATCTCTTTGACGAGTTTATTTGAAAGTATTTCACCAAAACCTTCCAGCCCTCCCAGATCTCCCGGCTGAATACGAAACAGGTCGGCTGGTTCGCTGACAATGCCTTCCTGCAAAAACGTTTCGACGATTTTTATGCCAAGCCCGCGGATATCCAAAGCGTCGCGCGAGACGAAATGACGGAGACGCGCAAGTTCCTGCGCAAAACAACGCGAGTTGGTGCACATGGTCGCCACTTCGCCTTCTTTGCGCGTGACCTTGGAACCGCAAATCGGACAATGCGTTGGCATGTGAAAAGTTTTTTCCTTGCCCGTGCGCAACTTCGGTAAAACTTGAATGACTTTTGGAATCACATCGCCAGCCTTTTCGACGATTACCGTGTCGCCGATCTTAAGTCCAAGACGCCTAATTTCATCTTCATTATGCAAAGTCGAATGCGTGACAGTAGTGCCCGCAAGCTGGACAGGATCCATGACAGCAACCGGCGTCAAAACTCCGGTGCGCCCAACGGAAATTTTTATGTCGCGCACAACAGTCGTCCCCTGCTCTGCCGCAAACTTCCAAGCGACGGCACCGCGCGGTGTTTTGCCGACAATGCCCAGATCCGCAAATGCTCTGTCATCGTTGATGTTGATGACAACACCGTCGAGTTGATAATCCAGTTTATCGCGTGCATCGCCGATTTTGTCCATCACCTTTTGCACGTCTTTGATACTCTCGCAGTACGTATTGAACTCATTCGACGGAAAACCGAGCAACTTCATCAACTCATGCGCCTGTTCGTGCGTTCTCGTCCCCGTGTCACCCACCGCCTGCCAGCCCATGAAAGAAAGATGACGCTCTGCTGCAATCTTAGAATCCAATTGACGGATGCCGCCCGCTGCGGCATTGCGTGGGTTTGCCAATTCCGCCTCACCGCTTTTCTTAAGCTCCGCGTTCAGCTTCTTTAAGTGACTGCGACGCATGTAAATCTCTCCGCGAAATTCAAGACGTCCCGTATGTTTCGTTACAGTCGACCTTAACTTTTTTTCATCCAACTCTCCTTTAAACTTTTTGCAATAAGCATCCAATTCTTTTTCAGAGGGCACACGCAAAACAAGCGGAATTGATTCGATGGTTTTGACGTTATGCGTCACCTCCTCGCCCACTTTGCCGTCGCCGCGGGTAGAGCCTTGCACCAGATGTCCATCTTGATAAATCAAAGATACCGCCAAACCGTCCATCTTAACTTCTGCATAAAGCCCCTTGTCCGCACAGCGCTCATCGATCTTTTGAATGCGCACCAGCCACTCCTCCGCCTCTTCGAACGAAAAAACATCTTCCAGCGAAAGCATGCGCACGTCGTGAGTGACTTTTTTAAATCCTTTCGCAACTTCTCCAGCAACTCTTTGCGTCGGCGAATCCGAAGTTATCAAATCCGGAAACTCTGATTCCAACTTATACAACTCATGTTTTAACGCATCCAAAGCCGCCTCGGAAATCTCGAGTTTATCCAAGACATGATATTGATAGCGATACCTATCAATTTCATGCCTCAATTTGGCGATTCTTTCCGCAGCTTGCGCGTGGGTCATACCATATCCATTTTTTTCTCGATGCGCGTGACTCTGGAATCCAATCTTGTGACTCTAGACTCTAAAAACGTCGCTTCCTGATCCCTTTTGGACATTATACCGATGATATTGTCCATGTGATCATACAAAGTCCTGAATTCTTGTTTTGTAGCGAGATCCTTAAAGCGATCGTCATGTTCCATTGATTTCTTAGCCAAAAAATCCAACTGATCGCCATGCCTCTCAAGAGTCTTGTTGATAACTTCAAACTTTTTACCATGCTCTTTAAGCGTATCACTCTGTTCTTTTAGCACTTTGCTAATATCTTCCAAAACACGACCTTGCTTATCTAGCACTTTCATTATCTCGTCTGACATAGTTATTGCATTATATCGATAAAGGTTTAAAAGCCACAAGGATGGGCTGTGGCTAACAAACCAAGCTAAATATAAAAGCCTCACTTATCACCGCATTTTGCGGGATCCCGTCACACAAATCTTTTTGGACGGGAATAATTAGCGAGGCCTCGCTTTGCTTTGCACCTATTCAATTATAAGCACAAATCAAGGGATTATTCAAGATGTGGATATCCCAAAAATACATCAAGATCACGATGTTTACGGACAAACCCCGGCTCCCCCAACCCGCTTGCACAGCTCGTCTTGCGAAAAGACGATGTAACTGAATATGCCGGAGAGAATATCCTGACGCGGCATGGTGACTTTTATGCGCTGCGTCGTTTTGTTGTAAGTGCCTTCGGAGCCAAGCGTGATATCTCCCGGGTAAGCGATCTCGTTGTCACTCGCATCATACAATGTAACTTTAATATCCTTCGCCGCGCATTTGAAAGGACGCAAACGTAAACGATAAGCTTTGGTCGTGTCCAATGGACCAACCAAATAACCCGCGCGTTCCGCATACGGTCCAATTTGAATGGTGTAATCTGCAGCATTTGTTGGCCACGCGATTGTCGCGCCAACGCTCCACTCCGTGTAACCGATCTCTATATCAGGCTGACAAGCCACCCCGCCGGTAGCCCATTCTATCTTGATGCCTTTAACGCCGGCCGGTTGATTCAGCTTATCCGGATCAAACAAGTCGACAAAAGAAAGGTCCTCCTCGCCAAGATACGCAATGTTTTTTATGGAACTTAATTCGTACCCTGTCGTCGATTGCCAAGCCGATCCGCCGGGATAAAGGCTGCTCGCAAGCGCCACGTTAGCCAGCGCCATGTTATTCTTTCTAACGTCAAACAGCTGCATCTCTATGCCGGAATTTGCCATATAATACGCACCGACAGCATTGTTCGTCTCGACTGCACGGCGCGAACCTTCCAGTACAACTGTTCCGATGCCCATACCCACCAACAAAAGCATCGCTACAAGCACGATAGCAAACGCAGTGATATTTCCTTTTGCTTTATCTGACATAAACTCTGGATGATATCGTGGTTTGAGCGGTCAAGTTGACTTTTTCTTTTTCCACTTTGGTTATGTAACTCAACCTCATCTGTACGGTCACGAAAGGCTGCTGATCGCTCGTATAATCATTGCCGGACAAAGCAAATGGAGTTGCCATGGGACGAATTAAAACTTTAAAAGTTTCGACGTTCACGTGCTTGGACGTCACCGGCGCCCAGTTGAAGCCGCCATCGGTTGAAACGACAAGACAGGAAACGTCCGGCGCGTCTCCGCAACGCGCATCACCCGCGAGAGTTTTGGTCAGGATCCACGCATCGGTTTGACTCGGATCTTTTAGGCGCAATGTGGAAGTGGTGTTGTCCAAAGTTTTTGGCAATGCCGGATAATCAATCGGAATATTTCGCAAATTGCGAGTCATGTATTCGAACGTAAATCGCATGTCCTGCTGCAAAGTCGCGGCATTGCCCGTACGATGAGAAAGACGGATAAAAGTGATATAGGTCTGCGTCAGAATCGTGATCGAGATTGAAAACAAAACCATCACCACCAAAAGCTCAACGACGGTAAAACCCTTGGCGAATCTCGAATTTCGATTCCGTACCACGTTGTACGCCGTACGTTGTACGTTATACGATTTTTTCTCAACGCCAGTCATAAAAATCTCCGTAAATGGTCAAGTTCTTTTGTTTGCCTTTGCGAAACCACTGAATATCGGCTTTGGCGCGGATACCGACCAGCTGCGTGTATGTCGGTTTACCGACGGGAGGACAGACGCAGACGTTATCAGCGGGAGCTTTGTTACTCGGATTATTGGGATCCTGACAGATGGACGCAAAAGTAAGCAAGCGGTAAAAATCCGTCGTGGACGTCGTTGCCTTGTTCGTATAAACGCCGAGCGCCGGGCCTGTCGTGGCCTTGTAAACACGTGAAGCTACTATTGTGTTTGGCGTAAAATCAAAGAATGGATTTGGCACGGCAGTCGATCCGTCCCATGCCGGAACGGCGGTGCAATCAGCGGGAGCTTGATCTAAAATACCATAACTGAATGCTTTTGCAGCCAGCCAATTCGAATCTCTTTTATTTTGCACAAACTCCAAACCCTCGCGCGCCAAATTCATGGCGACAGTCTGATCAGCATCTTGCTCTTGCAGGCCGACATTAAAAATAATTAAAGTCACAACCGCATACAGCGAAATTCCGATGATAAATATCACCACCAGCATTTCGACCAAGGTTTGACCTTTGAGCTTCATATGCATACTACTTTGTCATCGCGAGGAGTCCGACGACGTGGCAATCTCCTGTCCTACCAACGTCTCGCTAGCTGTATCAACTCGAAGATTGCTTCGTCGCTCCGACTTCCCTCGCAATGACAATAATGAAAGTTAATTCTCTATCGACACTCTCCCTGTTATTCTATTGACCACAACATCTTTAGTTACATTTGACTGCTTTTGTTTTAGTCTGATCGTTATCACGTCCGGTTCCGTCGTGCCATCGAACATCCGGGTAACGCCATTCTGTCTGGTGAAACATATATCGCCGATCGATACCGCAAATCCGACCGCCGGTTTATCTGAATAAATGTTTTGAATGACAACATTCTGTGACGAACCTTGCAATAAAGTTCTTGCGATCAAAGTTTCGTCTTGGCCGGAATATTTAAAGTCGGCCTTGGACGGTTCTTCTTCCGCAAACAATATATAACCCGTATTTGTCGTAGATGCGTGGATGCCGAAAGACGAAGGGACATGGCCTATGCAATTTGCCGGTAGAAGACACACTGCGGTCGAATCCTCGCAAATAGCCATCTTGCCGTCCGCCTTAGGACAGGCTTTGACTTCGCCTGCGGCCAATGCCCTGGCTTGCATGCTGCGAATATCTGCAACAAGTTGATTTGCGGCAGTGCGCAACTCTTCCGTTTGCTTACCGGAGTTTAAATTGCTCATCACAATCACAGCCAGAACGCCCATGACAGCGACGCTGACCAGCATCTCCGGCAAAGTGAATGCGGGTTTAAGCGAATGCATAAGCAAGCCATGCCATCAACCACGGCGTCCACCAAACGGCCGCGATTGCGCCTGCAGCCAAAGCCGGAGCAAATGGCACGCGAGTACCGGGTTTGAGTCTGCCGCTGATTAAAAGCACTATCGCAGCAGTGCCGCCAAAAATGTACGCAAAATAGACTGCCATGCCAACGCTCGGCCAACCTAAAATACCTCCAAGAATCGCTCCAAGCCAAACATCGCCGGATCCAATCCAACGCTTGCGCGAAACCATCCATTGCAGCAAAAAAAACATTGTCGCCACGCTAAAGCCAACGGCGTGAGACCAAGCGACGACAGCAACCGATTCTCCGGATGAGACTCTAAGCAGCATGTTCCATAACGAAAAAACGACTCCTGCACCAACCATCATCTCTACCGGCAATTCCATCCATCTGGCATCCATGACGACAAATATAAGCAAAGCCATGCCAAATAAAAACTCAAAAGCGATCCATTGCCACTGGCCTTGCAGCGGGATATGTCTCGCGACTGCAATGATCGCAATCAAAGCGCCTGCAACTTCTACCAAAGGATATTGTATATGAATGTGCTTTCCGCATTGCGCGCATTTACCGCGCTGAATCAGATAAGATGCAATCGGCACAAGATGACGCGCTTTGAGCGGAATCTTGCACTCCATGCAATGCGAGCGTCCCCACAGACTAGATTCGTCATGCGTTCTGATTGCAACCACGTTGGCAAAAGACCCAAAGACAGCGCCGATGACGGCAGCTAAGAGCAAGAGAATAAAAATGGAGATGAACATCTTACTTGGTAATTCAAAATTCAAAAAGCAAAATTCAAAAAGTTTGAATTAAGTTATTTGGTTTCATCCAACCGATCAACGCCCGTAGAATGAGCATAATAAGTGCCGGCGGGGCCGTAAGCAGTGGTGCGTTCGGTGTTAAACAAAAGACTGTAACCGTTCTCGGTTGCACGATAACCGTAGTACTCATTTGACTTTGGGCCAACCGGAAAAGCATCAAGATAAATAGGCTGAGTAACATCATCCAAACTCGCAAGACCGTCGCCGGCCAATCTCTCCGCACGCTGTCCGGGCTGTCCAAGATACACGCCTTCTGAAAGCGGATAAGTCGCCTGCTGTAACCAGTACTGACTAAGCGCCGCCCTCATAACGCTTACGTCAGAGATTCTTTTGGCGTCTCGCGTCGTCGCTCTTTGTACGTTGATTGCGTACATGGCCAATGCACCAAGCAAACCGACTATCAACAAAGCTATCAACAATTCCGGTATTGTAAACCCGGACTTGGAACGAAGATTCATACGAGGGTATTATAACACATCGGGCGTACACGACGTACATCGCGTACATAGGCATCACGATAGCTATGCCGTCCGTCTACCACCTCGGCTCGCTCCGCGCTCGCCGCTCCTCCTTCGCAAGGAGGAGAGTAGTTATTTAGTTTTGAGTTTCCGACTCGGACTCGGACTCTCCTCCCTCACATTGAGGTGGAGTGCCCGAAGGGCGAGGGGGTTCTGACAGAGGGCGGTGGCACCACTGACAAACCAAAGACGCCCAGAAGGGCGTCTTTTTCGATTGTTGAGACTGACTGTTAGTTAACCACGCCGTTTTGGTTGGCAGAATGCTGTTTGCCGGCTGAAAGGCCCTGTACAGAATCCTGCTCGCTGATAAACCTTATATTAAAACTCTCAAGAGTCGGAACTCCGTTGTAAGCGTAATTACAAGCCGTCAGCACACCATTGCAGGCCACTGCACCGGAAGTCAACGGATCGTTTATAACACTAAGATTAATCAATGAGCTGTCAGCCACACCGCCGGCTCCGCATTTATCACAAATCCTGGAAGCACTGACCAACGAACCCGAAATCGGAGCTGCTGCGCATGTTGAATTACACAAAGCGAACGTGCCTTCGTTATTAGCAGTCGCGTAAGCCGCAAGAACGGCACGCATATCACCCAAGCGCTTTGTATCTCTAGCTTTCTGCTGAGCATTGCGGAAAGCGATGACGCCTAAAGTGGCGAGCAAGCCGATGATGGCGACGACCACCAAAAGCTCAATGAGCGTAAAACCTTTTTTGGTTTTCATATAAATGTACACGAATGAAAATGAATAAGTTAGTTATGTATAATTATAGCACACTATTAAACCGCAGACGAGAGATTATACATCGGGATCATGATCGCAGAGACCATAACGCCGACAGCAAGACCAAGCGCTATCATAATCAAAGGCTCGATTAACGTCATCATATTGGCAGTCATATTGGCCACGCTGCGGCTGTAAAAATCACCAACCCTGTGCAAAACCTCTTCCAGTTTGCCAGTTTCTTCGCCGACCGATAACATCTGCACGGCCATGAGCGGAACGGATTTATCCCGTTGCAAGGCAGTGACCATCGAGTTTCCATCATTCACTTCTTGGATAGTTTCCAGCACGAGTTTTTTCCAAACTGCATTTCCCATAACAGCAGATGCGATCTCGAGCGCCTGCACCATCGTGACTCCGCCTTTCATGAGAGTGGACATCGCCTGGCAGAAACGAGTGATATACATCTCACGTAAAAGTTTTCCTACAATTGGTATTTTCAGTTTGGCGCCATCCCACAATAATCGACCGTAATCTGTTTTTATCCAATATGCGAAGGCCGTGGCAAAAGCCGCAACGCCAAGTATTATCAGCCACCAATAATTAGACATGACGGACGATGTGCCAATAAGTATCTTTGTAGATAGCGGCAGTTCGACGTTCGACTCTGTTAAGACTTCCGTCATTTTTGGAACAACATAAACCATCATCACAAAACCTGCGATTGTCATGCTGGAAAGTATCACCGCCGGATAAATCATGGCGCCGCGCAGTTTGGACATCATTTCATAATCCTTCTCTTGCTGATCTGCGAGATAATTCAAAACTTCTGCAAGCTGACCCGTCGTCTCTCCAGACCTGACCATATTGATGAAAAACTGCGAAAAAACTTTTGGATATCTGTCCAAAGCATCGGAAAATCTGGCGCCTCCTTCGATTTCATTGGCAATGTCCTGCAAGATGAATTTAAAATAAGGATTTTTGCTTTGCTTCGAAATGTTGCGCACGGAATCCGTGATGGGAACCGAAGCTGAAACCATAACCGAAAGCATGCGGATGCCGGCCACCAAGTCTTTCGACGTGATTCTATTTAACCAGCGCGTCAAAGCCTGCACGGACGCTTCTGCGCCGCGATACGGCTGCAGAGAAAGTACTTGCATATCGCGCTCCAAAAGTGCGTTCGTAGCATCTTCTTGCGATGCAGCCTCAACCATGCCGGACTGCAATCGTCCGTCGGTAGCTCTGACTTGATACTTGAATGACAACATGATTTTGGAATTATGAATTAAGAATTTTGAATTATGAATTAATGTGATAAATCCTACATTCTTAATTCTTAATTATTAATCACCTCTCTAACTTTCTTAACGACGTCCATTGGCGAAGCATGCGCTTTAATAAGATACCCCGCGACGCCGAGACTCTTTGCCTTTTCTATATCCTCTCTTTGCCCGAGCTGCGAAACTATGATGACGGGAACTTGAGCAAGCGTCGGTTCTGCTTTTATTGTTTCCAGCGTTTCGTATCCGTCCATGCCGGGCAGCATGATCGAGAGCAAGATGCACGCCGGCGGTTGTCTTAAAGCCAAACGAATCCCCTCTTCGCCGCTCATTGCAGCAGTAACATCAAAACCCTCGCTCTCCAGTTTTTGAGCATAGATGCGTGCCAGAAAATCATCCTCTTCAATTAACAATACTTGAGTTTGATTCATATTCTATCTGTCATTGCGAGCGTAGTCCGACGGAGCGCGGCAATCTCCTGTCCGACTAACGCCTCGCCAGCCGATCAACCCGAAGATTGCTTCGTCGCTCCGACTTCCCTCGCAATGACAAATCAACAGTTACTCCGTCTCGGCGGCTTGCTGGCTAAGACGCAAAACCTCTTCCAGCGTAGTTTTACCCTCAACGGCCTTAAGAATCAAATCCTGACGCAAGGTCATCATCTCTTGTCGTTCGAATTCAATTTTAAATTTATCGGCCGGAAAACCTTCTTCTACCAGTTTTTGAGCTTGCGGAGTGAATTGAAACAGCTCTGCCGCCGCAGTACGTCCGGAATATCCCGTATTACCGCATTTATTGCAACCGGCGCCATGATAAAACTTGATCGGCTGATCAAAATCCATCTCGGCCGCAATATATTTTTTTGGAATCGTTTTAAGTTCGGACTGCATCTGTACCATAACCTCGGGCGCCACTTCTTGATCCGTTTTACAGCTTTCGCAAATTTTACGCGCCAAACGCTGCGCTACGCCAAGATTTAAAGTTGCAGCCAAAAGAAAAGGCTGAATCTGCATGTCGATCAAACGCGGCACAAGACCATAAACGTCGTTCGTGTGCAACGTCGAAAAAATCAAGTGGCCAGTCAATGACGCATGGATCGCCAACTCCGCAGTTTCCCTGTCACGAATTTCTCCAACCATCACCACGTTAGGATCTTGACGCAACAAAGCGCGAAGGCCCGTTGCAAAAGTATAACCAATCTCCGGTCTTATCTGCGACTGATTGACTCCCGAAATAAAATATTCGACAGGATCTTCCAACGTGGAAATGTTAACGCCATCGGCATTCAAGGTGCTCAAAGCCGCAAACAAAGTCGTGGATTTACCGGAGCCGGTAGGACCGGTGATAAGGAACATGCCGTGCGGTTTTTTAATTTCTTCCTTCATTATATCTATATACTCTTTTCTAAAGCCGAGATTCTCCAGCGTCGGCGCACCTGCTGTGGTGTCCAAAATACGCATAACCACCTTTTCGTGATCAACCACCGGAAGCGTAGAGATGCGAAAATCAATCTTTTTGCCGTTAATGCTTTGCGTAATGCGCCCATCTTGCGGGATGCGCGTTTCGTCTATCTTTAGATTTGCAAGAACTTTAACGCGCGAAATGAGAGCAGGATGAACATAAATCGGCAAACTCAAAGCCGTGCGCAAAACGCCGTCGATTCTGTAACGGATACGCGATTCATTTTCCACCGGTTCGATATGAATGTCAGAAGCCCCAGCCTCTACGGCATTGCGCATAACAATCGAAATAATGCGCGAAACCGGCGCACCTTTGATAATTTCTTCTATGTTCCCGGCAACTCCGCCCTCTTCTTCTTTGGTTTTTTCAAACTTACCCTTGGCCTGTTCCAACGCCGTTTCAACCTCTGTACTCAAACCCTGCAAATTTTTACTCAATCTTTTAAATTGCGAAGGCGTGGCCAATAAAATCTTAAGTTTCCAACCTTTTTCGTCCGCCAAAAACTCCAAAGATTCCACCGCTCTAAAATCCTGCGCATCACGCAAAACAACCTCCAGAGTCTGTCCGTCAAATTTTAAAGGCAAAATCTTAAAATTATCCAAAGTCTGCTTAGGCACCAGTGAAACAACTTCCGGATCGATTATCGTATTTGCCAAATCAACAAAGGCAAGCCCCAAGGCCTCAGCTTGCGTTTTTGTAAAATCAACTTCGGAGACGTATTTTCCACCCACAACAGCCTGCTCAAGAGTTTTGCCGCGCGTCAACAAATCCTCCACTTTGCGTTTGGAATCCTCGTTCAACAAACCTCGGCTTTGCAGCAATTTTATTATTTGATCGTTCATAGCTCCGTTGTTGTGGCTGACTCCAATGTCGGCGCTGCGTCTGCATTAATTGCGGACGTGCCGGTCGAATTTTCGACAGGCGGGAGTTCTGCCGGCACGATTCTTACGCTTGTACCCGGCACAAGCAAGCCCTCGGGCGGAATAATTTGAGTCGTCGTAGAATCGGCTGCGGAATTTGCGGGAATAAAAGGATTGTCTCTGCCGGCAGGTAAATCAGGAACGCCGGACAAATAGTTTTGGTCGAGTTGTCCAAAAACCGGATTTTTAGAAACGTCAGCTTTTGGATTAAAACTCTTCACAGATCTTGCGGGTCCTAAAATCGGCAACGGGATTGCGGCTAAAGCGTTTGACAAAAACCAATACACAACGCCAACAGCGATCAATGCGGATACTCCCAGCATTATTCGTGCAAATAAAGGCGATGCATTTTTTTCTTCCATACTTTTCCAATGGTACTTGGTACTAGGTACATTGTCCTGGTTATTGAGTTGCTTGCAAACCAAGACTCCGTACCTAGTACCGGGTACCACGCTTGATTAGTTAGTCGGCGGATAGTAATACGATTTAAGCTGGACACTGAAACTTACACCGTCTTCTCCAAAACCGGAGATAGTAACCGTTTGTACGTCAAAAATTCTCAGGCTCGTCTCCAAGGTACTTAAGAACTTCTTAAGCGTCACATAATCCTTTGCGGTAACAGTCAAAGTAGCGTTGACGATTTTTACCTCTCCGGCAGTTTGAGTGGCAACCGCCTCGGACGAATTTTCGAAGACAACGTTTGAAAGCGCAACTCCGTTAAGCTCTGCCGCTGCGCTTAATTGCACCAGCAAATCCGGTATTCCGGCAGTGCGCGGCAAGGCTAAGTCGACTTTTTTTAAAACTTCCGAATCAATGCTTTTAGCGGCTGCAACAGAACGGCTTAGGCTGTCAAAATACAAACGATCGTTGTCAGATGTCTGCTGCGTAGACATTATTTGATAATTTAAATCCTTATTTGCGTCTATCTTAGGTTTGATCACAAAAAATCCCAACACAACGTAAACCGCAATCAAAAGCAAAAACAAAGAACCGTAATAATCCGTAAAAATCTTTGACGGCTTTTTTATTTTAGACGCTCCTTCCGCCATCGGTTCACCGCTTCCTTTTATGGCCTTTGCCGCGCCTGCCGTATGAGCTTGTACTTTTATGTCCGGTTCCATGTTATTTAACGCTAGGTTTCTCAAAAAGCAACGCCTCGTTTTGCAGCTGCAGACTCAATTGAAAACTGACTAATGCAGCCACTCCCGATGATGCTTCTGTTTTGCTGAACGCATTAGCCTCCACCGTTTTGACTTCCGGAGATTCTTTGAAAATCTGCAATTGCCTGGCGGCAGCCTCATAAGACGGCGCCTTCACTCCAAGATTTATGTGGCCGGTGTTATCCATTAAAAAGCCGCTGTAACTTACATCGCTTAAAGTTTTTTGTTCCAACAGCTTGAGCGCATTCAAAACAGATACATGACCTTCCATTAAATCATTTAATGCTATCAGTCTTACCTCCAAATCGCTGAAAGACGCCCACTGGTCCTGCAGGGTTGTTATCTGTCCGCGCAAATCGTTTGCCTGCATATCCGTATTTTGTTTTGCCGCCTGCGCCATCGCTTGCTGCTGACCCAGGAGCAGGTAGCCTGCCGCAAAAACAGCGGCAAAAATCAATGTCATGAAGGCCAAAGTCAATTTTCTTTTGGGTACGTTAACCTGCAGCTGACGGACCACTTCTTGGTCAAGTAAGCTGACATGAACCGATTTGCGCACGCGTTTAATAATCCTGACTCGACGCGGCGATGCGGAAGACGGGATGATGCGCGCCTTTGACTTTGACAACGAAGCGGTAGTCGACTGAGGTATTGCTTGAGGCGAAATACCCGTCTTTTCGCTGCCGGCGTCTGTTTGAATTTTTGTTTCTTGCTTTTCAGTAATTAAAACTTTATTATTGGTTACCGGAGCTTGGCTTGCACCGAGCGAAATCGAAGTGTTATTGGTTATCTTCCCTTTACTCGGTTGAAAGAATTGCGGCGGAGATTTGGCCGGAGGTTCCTGCCTTTGTGTTTTAAAAAGCTTGCCGCGCATCTCATCCATCCAAACTCCGGATTTATAAATCAAACGGCTCAGCAACGGCTCTCCTTTTAACACTTGATCGACCTCGCCCTCTTCAACTTCGATGATCTCAATATCCTCCGCATCTTCCTGCGGCACATGCATCAAAGTCTCTCCCGGATGTTCCTCGGGAGTCGTCACTTTCTTCAATTCCTCTTCTTTATCCCTAAAATCTTGGGGAAGGAGGGAAATATCGCTCATTTAATATAATTACAAATTACGAATTACGAATGCCAAATTCAGATGGCCTGCGGCATTAAATATATTACACATCCCGAAGGGATACCGACATTTTGCTCTTTGCTTCTTGAATTTTGAATTATCATAGTGTTAATCAGTAATATCTCTCATCGCACAGCCTATGCTGACTGCAAACCTGGAGCCTATCTCATCCAATATCGGGCGCAAATCTATTGGGTACACGACTCTGGCCCACGGATCTCCCAGATACGCATTAACGTTCATTATTTGCGTGATAAATTCCGGCAGACGCGGCAACAATGCGGAACCGCCCGTTAAAATGATCTTATCTATTTTACGTTGTTCCCCCTGTCCATCCTGGCCCTGATAAAGCGAGAAAGAATATTTTACTTCGTTGATTATCGGCTTCATTAAAGACGTGAGGATCGGAGTCAGATCCCCTGCCGGCGCAAAAGTTTCCAATGTGCGTATATCACGCTTCATCGTCTCCGCCTGCTGATACGATATGCCGAGCATTTGCGCAATCGCTTTTGTAATGGAATCTCCCCCCACTGCAATGGACCTGTTTAAAAACGGAATGCCCTTTTCCACCACGCTGATATTCGTTCTCTGAAAACCAATATCAATAATCATGATGTTTGATCTATCGCGGCCGATAAGCGATCTGATTTGCGCAAAAGCCTCCGTTTCGAGCGACAACAAATTTAGACCGCAACGTTTATTCAACAACTCTATATATCTATTGACTAATGTTTTAGGCGCACCGGTAAGCAAAACTCGATTGACTTTTTTCGCACCGTCCGCCTTTGCACCGACATCTATAACCTTGCTGTCCAGCTGGATCTCTTCCAGCGGAACGGGTATCAGTTTTTTCGCCTCCCAGGCAACAGCCGCTTTTAAATCTTTTTCATTTGCTGCCGGCACGCTGATTATGGAAGAAAAAACCGAAGAAACCGGTACTGCGGCAATTGCGTTCTTGGTCGTGCATCTCGCCTTGGAAAGCATTTGATTGATCGTCTTGGCCAAAGAATCCATGCGCTCGTTAAAAAGCACGTCAAAGTTATCTACTCCCAAATCCGCGTAAGCGTAAGTAACCAAACGCGCATGACCTCCGTCATTTGCCAGTTCAACCAACTTGATTCCGGAAAGTCCGATATCTATGCCTACAAAATTTTTAGTTTTTTCTTTAAATAACCAAGACATATCAATAGGTAAAATCAGGTTTTGGCAGCGACTGGCTTGCGTCCTGCATGCCGGGCGGAGGATTAACCACTGCACGTCCGTCAAAGATTATATCTTCAGCCGGGGTGGATGGATCGTTGTTATTGCGCTGCAATTGAAATTGTTTTGCGACCAAGATACCGAAAATTTTTAAATTTGAGTCAGTGCCCGGATTCGTATTTTTAGAACCAGTGCTAAACAAATTTTCTGCAAAATAAGTTCCTGAAACTGTCTGCACCAACGGGTCAATCCCGATGTTACCGTTATTTCCGGTCCCATCTTTGACGACGATAACACCGAATGACGCAAGGTTTTTAAGGCTATCAGTAACAGCTGCCGCCGAATATTGAACGTCGCCATCGATATACAGACTCCCGCCGTCAATAAGCAATAAGCCGTTGCCTTTATTGGTCGGCGCGGACCCGTTAACAAATGTTTTTGCGTGAAGCGTAAACGTCCCGCCGCCGACATAACGATAAACTCTTCCAGCCAAATTAGTCGGTATGTCATTGGAGCTACTGATTGTCACAACGGTTCCGTAGCGCCCTGAACGAATTCCGTCCAAATCCAGAAACCCGAGTTTGTTTCGATAATTGGTACCGAAAGTCGGAAGAGTCAAATCACTGCCAAGGTTCTCGTTTTTGCAGCTAGACTCGCTTGTCCACTCGATTGTTCCGTCAGACCTTAAACAATACTTCGCGTTGCCAGTATTCAAGGCTTTAGGCGCCTGCGTTCCGGAAATTCCACCGCCTGCGTAAATATTACCCGTTGTTACCTTTGACCATGAAGAACAAATCTTTGGAGCTTGAGCTACGCACATCGGATCTAAGCAATCCAACGGATGCGGACCATTGGTATTATTGTCATTACAACAACATTCTGCTTGTGCCGCTCCGGTCAAACCGCCGCATGCACCGTCGTTGCAAGTCGGCTGATCGGAAACGCAGACAGGATCAAGGGCGTCAATCAAACCGTTGCAATCATCGTCAACTCCGTTTGTACAGTTTTCGACGGGTGGGACGCATGCATCCCATGAACAGACAGCTGAACACTGCTTGCTGCCGGTCGTGCCGCAAGCCGTTGCACAAGCTGCGGTTGAGTTTTTAATGCAAGCAAAGGTTTCATCAACAAGACCGTTGACATTATCATCCAATCCGTTGCAAATTTCTCCGGCACATTGCGGCAAACCGATACATGCGAGATCCGAACAATCTGCCAAGCCATTCAAATTTTCGTCTCCGACCACATTGCAATTTTCTGCCGGCGGAACCAAATGCATACCGTCAGGCGATGCGGTGTTTGGATAAAAAGAAACGTAGCCGATACCTGTGCCATTATTATTGCCGTTCCAGCCGAAAGGTACGCCTTGCGACAAAGCAGGATTGCCGTTAAAAGTTGAGGAATAAAACTTTCCATCCATTGGATTAAAAACCAGACGATAGTTTCTGTCGGGCGGAGTAATCGGCGGGTTGTCGCAAGTGCCCGCATCTTCGCAGCTTAACGAAATCCAACCCGAATCTTTTTGATTACAGATGACACCCCAGCCGTAAACTTTTTTGACGGTCTGATCGCTTACGGGTTCAACGTAAGCATAAAAAGGTTTGCCGTTTGGCAGCAAAGCTCCTTTGCAAGCGGGAATGTTGCAGCTTGAACCGAAACAAATAAATCCGAGGTTATCCGACCAGACAAAGCCGTCGACCGTGTGACCCTGTTGTCCGTCAGGTTGAACAGACGTTGACTGCTGCATGTTAAGACCATAGGTGCCGCAAGGCGGAGAACCGCACGATGACGGATTTTGATCGTTTAAAGAAATCCAGCCGATCGTATCTGCCCAAGCCCATCCGCGGATGTTATCGCCGATTCCTGCATTGACTTTGTATGGCTGGAAAGAAGAAAAGTGCGCGATGCCCAACGCCATACCTAAACCGACCAATGCGATAAACGCAGGAATAACATGATGTACGCGCCAAAATCCGGGAGTCATTCTTTCGTGCAACGCCCGACATTTTTTGGCGGTTTTATTTTCAACTCTCCTCCTTTTCATTCTGCTATACTATAGCATAAAAAGCCCTTTTCGGGCTGTGGACTAATTATCGTAAATCCTCAGTCTCGCTTCGCTCGCCAGCTCCTTTGTCAAGAAGCAGTTTTTTTGCAACTAAGTAACCTTGTAACTAACCCCTTGTTAACGGGGCAGGGGTTTTCAGTTGCTCGTCCATCGCTTGATTAGCGAGAGCATCTGCGCGCTTGTTATGTTCGCGCTTAACGTGACGATATGTGACGCGACAGCCGAGTTTTGTTTCAAAATTCTTAAGTTCTAAAAATCTCTTGGCCAAATCAGGATTTTTCACTTTATATTCACCACGGGCTTGCTTGATAATCAATTCACTGTCCGCAACAAGTTCGACGGATAATGCATTTAAAGCAACCGCTCGTTCCAAAGCCAAAATCGCGGCTCGATATTCCGCTTGATTATTAGTCGTCTTACCCAAAAACACCGAATGTTCTTCGATGATTTCACCTTTTGACTTATCCACAACCACCACCCCGATCCCCGCCGGCCCCGGATTACCTCGAGCTCCGCCGTCCGTGTAAATTTGTAAATGCATAATATTTAACTCTCTTTGTCATTCCCGCGGTTAGTTGAGGCGGGAATCCATCCCCCTCTGTCATCCTCGCGGATGCGGGGATCTAATAAGGATTCAATTGAAACAAATTAATTTTATCGGATCCCTCCGCCTCAGGCAGAAGGATGACAGTCTCAGTTGGTCAGTTTGGCATCTACCAGCTTGCACTGAATCTCTCGATTGCCGTTCCACTCAGAGATGCCTACCTCGTAAACAACATCGACCGTTGAGCCGATTGCCATTATACCCGCTAAATCAGATCTATAAAATCCCATAAACTTTTGGGTCTTTCCAGTCGGCGACCGTAACACGGCTCGTATATGATTTTGCGAAGCGCCGACGAGAGATGATTGCGCGACGGTCAGACCGTACGAAACGAAAAGCGGTTTTGGATTTTTATCTCCAAAAGGTTCAAATAGTTTCAACGTGTCGAGAAGCCGCCAATCCACGTCGTCAAGATTGAGCTCGACCTCAACTTTCAAAAAAGGTTTTAAATCTTCAACCAACAACAAATCTGCCGCGTGTTGGCGTAAAAGTTGCGCAAATTGTTCAACATGATCGTCCTGCGCAAGACTAAAACCGCAGGCTTGCGGATGTCCGCCAAAACGCGTCAAAAGATTTTGACCGACCTCGCGAATCGCCGCAGTGATGTCATAACCCGGTATTGAACGCCCTGAACCGATCCAAACACCGTTGAATTTACCGACGAATACCGCCGGTTTTCCCCATGCGTCGCTGTATCTTCCGGCGGCCAAACCAACGAGCGACGGAGACCAATCGGGCGACCAGGCAAAAATCAAAGCCTGACTTTCTGGCTGCGAGACTATGCCCTCCGCCTGTTTCATCAATGTTTCCGTGGCTTTTTGCCTGCTTTTGTTAACAGCTTCCAGCGCTTCGGCTTTTTGCTTTGCCAAATCCGCATCTTGTTCAAGCATTAAATCGACCGCCAAATACGCGTGTTCCATGCGACCCGCGGCGTTAATGCGCGGTCCCATTACAAAACCGATCGTCTCGGAATCAAGCTCTCCCCTTTTCCAGCAGGCAGAATCCACCAATGCTTTTATGCCGGGACGACGCTGTTTATTCAAAACGACAAGTCCAAACTTTTCCAAAACGCGATTTTCTCCAACCAACGGAACAATATCAGTAATAGTTGCAATGGACACCAAATCCAACAGCCATTTTTCCCACCCGACGGGAATTTTGTAACCTCGCTTACGACCGCTTTCAAGCAATGCGGTTGCAAACTTCCAAGCAACGCCGACCGCAGCTAAATCTTTAAAAGGATATTTTTCGCCAGGCAGCCTTGGATGAATCAAAATTGCATCGGGCAACGTCTCGCCAAATTGATGGTGATCGACAACAATGACGTCAATTCCCAATTCTCGAGCTTTCGCAATCTCCGCAACGTTTGCAATTCCGCAGTCAACGGTAATCAACAACTCCGCTCCGCGGGACTTGATGAGCTCAACACTCTCTGCATTCAATCCATAACCTTCTTTCTCGCGATGAGGGATATAGATGTCGATGTCCAACCCGTCGCGCTCTCCCGTCAATACCAAAAAAAACTTTTCCGAAAATCCCCCTTCGCCCCCTTTGTCAAGGGGGTAGTTTGAAGTCTCCCGTGTCAAAGGGAGATTTAGAGGGATTTCCGACGCCAACATCTTCAAAGTCTCCGCCAAAACGCTCGAACCTGTTACGCCGTCCGCATCATAATCTCCGTGGATGACGATATGTTCGCCATTTTCGATGGCTGTAAACACGCGGTCAACAGCAGCCTGCATTTGCGAAAACAAAAAAGGGTCATGAATCCCCTTTTCCCAAGACGGGTTTAAAAACTCTTCGATCTCTTGTGCTGTAACGATGCCGCGGCGCGCCAACATGCCTTTAGCGATGGGATGCAAATCCTCCGTCCTGCCGTTTAGGTCGACATCCTTAACATCCGTTACCAAGCATTGCCACGCCTTATTCATAACCGCAACACGTTAACATCACTGCACAAAACAGTACACAGTCCCGTAAACCCCTGCCCCTTTGCCAAGGGGTTCTGAAAACCCTCCTGCCTCCCTTTGTCTAGGGAGTAGTTACTTAGCAACAAAGTTACTCAGAAACTTCTCCTTGATAAAGGAGATGTCGCGTCCGACGCGACAGAGGTTTTCCATCTCTCCTCCCTCATTTGAGGGGGAGTGCCCGAAGGGCGAGGGGGTTCCGACCGTTCACCAGTTCGCCAGCGGCATCACAATGCCAAGCACCGTCGCAATCGCGACAAAAATGACGAACACTCTCCAAAATGCTTTTGCTGTTTTTTGATTCATAATAACTAATTCCTGCGTAAAACTTTTATAAACGTGTCGCTCGGTATGTCGACGCGGCCTTTACCCATGCTCATCATACGCTCTTTGCCTTTCTTTTGTTTTTTCAACAGTTTGTCTTTTCGCGTTCTGTCACCTCCGTAAAGTTTGGCCAAAACGTCTTTGCGATAAGCCGAAAGTTTTTCGCTGGCGATAACCTTCGCGCCAATTGCAGCTTGTATTTTAATCACAAATTGCTGGCGAGGCAAGCTCTCCTTTAATGTTTCGACGACATACTTGCCGTAACGATAAGCTTCTGACTCATGGACGAGTGACGCCAAAGCCGCGACTTGCTCTTCTGCGACCAAGATATCCAGTCTGACGATTTTAGATGAACGAAATTCCAAAAACTCATAGTTCAATGACGCGTATCCGGCAGTCGCGCTCTTAAGTTTGTCGTGAAAATCGACAATAACTGATGAAAGCGGCATGTCGTAATGCAAAACGGCACGCTGCGCATCAAAATATTCAGTGTTTTTATAAACCCCGCGTCTGTCTTGCACAAGCGCCATCACGTTGCCCAAATAATCGCTCGGCGTGACAATATCTACTTTAACCCACGGCTCGCGCACTTCTTTAAGATGCGAGGCGTCAGGAAAATCAAGCGGAGACTTGATGACTTTTTCTTCATCATTCGTCAGAGTCACTTCGTAAGCAACGGACGGCAGAGTCGCCACAATTTCCATGTTGTGCTCGCGCTCCAAACGTTCTTTGACGATCTCAAGATGCAAGATACCCAAAAATCCGCAACGGAATCCAAATCCCAAGGCAGTGGAATGCTCCGGATCAAACTGCAGCGCTGCATCCGAAAGCTTGAGCTTCATCAAAGCATCGCGCAGACGTTCGTATTCATTACCTTCGTTCGGAAAAATACCCGCATAAACCATAGGACGAACCTCGCGATAACCTTGCAATGGCTCAACTTCTTCCAACACAGATTGTTGGCCGGCAATTGTCGTCTGTCCTTTTGCGACAGTGTCGCCGACCCTGACAGCCTCAATGTCCTTGAGACCTGAGACAATGTAACCGATTTCGCCGGCGGTTAAAGACGGAACGGCAACATATCCGGGTTTCAAATAACCGACTTCCAATGCCTGACCTCGGGACTGAGTTGCGATGAATCTTAACGGTTCGTTGGTTTTAACTGAGCCGTCGACGACGCGCACATAAGCGACAACGCCTTTGTACTCGTCGTATTTTGAATCAAAAATCACAGCGCGGAACGGTTTATCAATATTGCCTTTGGGCGGCGGAACATCGCGCACCAATCTTTCCAAAAGTTCCGGCACGCCTTCACCCGTCTTTCCGGAGACAGACAGAATGTCCTCGCGTTTGCAACCGATGAGTTTTATCAACTCTTCTGCGCGACGTTCGACTTCCGAATTCGGCAAGTCGATTTTGTTCAAGACAGGAATAATCGTCAGATCCTGTTCAATGGCGAGATACAAATTCGCGATTGTCTGTGCTTGCACGCCTTGCGTTGAGTCGACGAGCAAGACAGCGCCCTCTACGGCTGCGAGAGAACGCGAAACTTCGTAATTAAAATCAACATGTCCAGGCGTATCAATCAAATTCAGCTGATACTCGACTCCGTCTTCGGCCTTGTATGCCATGCGCGCCGGCTGCAGTTTGATTGTAATGCCGCGCTCTCGTTCCAAATCCATCGTATCAAGCAACTGCTCCTTCATCTTCCTTTTCTCAACCGTCCCGGTCAATTCCAAAAGTCGATCAGACAAAGTTGATTTGCCGTGATCAATATGTGCAATAATGCAAAAATTTCTAATTAACTTTTGATCCATATCTTTTCTGTCATTTCGACCCCCATCCCTGTCATCCTTGCGCATGCGAGGATCCATCCCCTCCGGCTGTCATTGCGAGCGGAGTCCGACGCAGCGTGGCAATCTCCCGCGCCTTCCTTCCACCTCAGAGTGGAAGCATCTTCCCACAAAATCGCAAAAAAATCAAGTTTCGAGGGATAAAAAAAGACCTCAAGAGTTCTTGTGGTCGCATAAAGCGGAACGCACGGCCTGACTATTGGCCGGCGACTGTCTTGGAGATGGAAGGAGCCGGCTGAAGAGAGATCAACTCATCAACCTCGCCCGGGTCAGACCTGATGAGCCGCGCTTCATCCGCAACGCGCAACGAGGCAGGCGTCATCTCGTCATCCAGTGCCGGTGCTCGGTACCGCGTATCCTCCACCGCTTTCTTGTAGCGCGGAGTGTACTTCTTCTCCAGCTTCCGTAGTCTAAGCATCCTATACAATAGCTGGATGAGTTTGAAAGCGCCGTATGGTAGCAATGTGATACCGAGGAAGATATCAACTATTATCAGAGCCGCTTCTCGGCTCTTATCATCAAGCCACGAAGGCAGAGTTTTTGGATCGCGCACCAAGCTGTCTGTGCCAGGTTGACGACTGGCCAGTGCGCGAGCACGATCCTCCTCTCTCCTCACGTAACCGAACTCGATGCTGCTTCCGCATTCCCTGTCTTTATTGCACCAGTCCAACAAAGTACGGACTTCGGATTCGGCATTCCTAAGTACACTTACCTCGTTTGTCTGCTGCGAGATGACAAGGCTATTGGCTAGATGTCTAACATCCTCGTTTGCCAGTACGTCGATGTCCTGTTGCCCTGCCAACACCTGCTCAAAAGTGCGCAGCTGATTCTCTTGCTTAACATCCGCAACCCAAAGGCCAAAAGGCGTGTAAATAACAAAACACGCTCCGAACAGGCCTATCCAAACGATGTGCGCGTATGTTTCCCACTTCCTGAAATTCTTCATGACAGGACTCCTTGGTTGTGACAGAACTAACCGAAGAAATACCACAATTTTGCAAATCGGTCAAGATTAAGGGATAAAAAAAGACCGGTAAGAACCCCCGGTCAGGGCGTATTAGCATCTCAAGTGCGAACCGGCATCAGCAATGTGAAAGGGTGACCTGAAAGATCCGACGACCTTTATACGCAGCAAACACGATCCTATCGCCTTCTTGCCTAAAATCAGAGATGCAATCATACAGCTGGCTCTCATAATCTCCCCATACTACCATGTCTCCGTTGCCGGTATCTGCCAAGAAACACACCTGCCCATCGACGACCATGGGACTTCTGAGGTTGTCGCTGATTATGCGCTCCTTGCTTTTAGAGCCTTCCCAAACCACGAGCAATTCAGCATCGTTTTCGGCGACAAACAGCATCTTGCCTTCATCAACCGACAAATACTCGACGTTCTTGTACCACTGGCTTGTCACATCGCCCCAAACAGCACGCCACAAGCCTGCCCTGTATGCCCTATACAGCGGCCTGCCTTCGGCAAAAGTCAGGCTAGTGACACTATCATAAAGTTCGCCTTCGATATCGCCCCAGACGACAAAGTCCTTGCTATCAACGGTGGCAGTATACAGTAGTTTGCCTTCGGCCACGACAGGCTTGAGGACGTTATCGTAAGAACTATATTCTGCATCGCCCCAGACAACGCATGGACCTGAACGATTTTCAGCGACGTAAAGCGGCTTGCCATCCGCGACGGTCAAGTAGTGAATACAAAGATAGGATCGACTCTCTTTGCCGTCAAAAACGACACACTCATCCGCTTCCGTTAGTGCACACGATGCGTAAAGCAGCTTGCCGTTGGCGCAAGACAGATGATTAACATCCCGTTCAAGGACCGTTTCTTCTTCCCCCCAGACAATGACGTTTGCCACACCTCTATTCTTCGCGCGGTAAAGCGGCTTGCCTTCGGCGAAAGTCAAATCAGTGATCGAGGAATAATGTTCGCCTTCAACATCTCCCCAGACGACCGCCTCATTAAGGTCGCCAATAATGTAAAGCGGTTTACCCTGTGCGATGGTCACCTTGGCAATATTGTCCTGGTAAGTCCTCCCCTTCTCCTTCCCAAAGACAACACACATCTGACCGTCGCCTCGAGTTGCGGTATATAAAGGCTTGTCGTCTTGAACTCCGAAAAGATCAAACAACGCGTGCCCTTTAGGAACTAATCCTATAAGCTTTTGATCGACCGCGATACCACCTGTAGGCAGCCATCTGTTTGGGTTTGCCAAAAAGGCTGCAAGATTGGTGACGTTGACTCGGCCTCCGGGTTTGCATTCTGCGATTAACTGTGCGAACAAATTTGAAACGAGCGGCTTTGCCATGACAACTCTCCTCTCGCAATGCCATGCCCACATCCATATTCCGACAGGCGGATACACGGTGTTTTGTCACGGTTTGCGAAAATGGTCGGCTAAACTGCCGACTGCAATAGCGAACTACAAAAATGTAAAACCGTCAAACTTTGGAAATAAAAAAGACCGGCGTTACCCGATCACGTGAGTGAAAGCGCGGCGGCGCTATTGGCCGGCGGCTGTCTTGGAGATGGAAGGAGCGGGCTGCAGAGAGATCAACTCTTCGACCTCACCGGGATCAGACTTGATGAGCCGCGCTTCATCCGCAACGCGCAACGAGGCAGGCGTCATCTCCACGTCGAGAGCAGGCGCGCGGTATCTCGCCTGTTTCACAGCTTCTGTATACCGCGGACCGTACTTCTTCTCCAGCTGTACGCGTCTAAACCAGTACTTTGGACGCATCAGGAATTTGAAAAGATAGAACAAGGCAGGAGGAAAAGAGAACGGAATCCAAAAAGATAAAGTGAATTCCAAAGGCGTCAGCAGGTCTTTGATGCCCAAGATACAAGTGTCTAGTAAGAGGGTGAAGAAACCCACAAGCCAAACCTCGGCGACGAAGCTCAGGTAACGTCTCCAAGGAAATTCCCAGTCCTTGATCTTCTTCATGACAGGACTCCTTAGTTGTGACAGAACTAACCGAAGAAATACCACGATTTTGCAAATCGGTCAAGATGTTTGTAATAAAAAAAGAGACCGACAAGCGCCGGTCAGAAGCGTACGCCACGGCGTAACAGCCGCGACTTATACAAGTCGCCGAAGAACTCGGCTAGGGACTGGAGCTTTTCTCGCGCATCTTGCGGCGATGCCGCTCACACCGTTCCCAGTACAAATCCAGAGAGACTGAATGACCCCAAAACAGAACGACGAAATTGATGAACTCAACGGAGCCAATGGCGTAGGTCAGCCAGACTATTTCTTGATGCATCAAGCTATAGGCCAACAAAACCATACACACAACATTCAAAAAGCCACTAACTGGTAAAAACATCTTTGCAAAAACGCGACGGTTCATCTCTCACCCTCCTTTCATCTTCTCGGACATTTCGCGCTTAACACGCTCGAAGATATCTTCGCGTTCGGAGTGGTCCGTCTGATTTTTGATGACGATGTAGGCAACGTAAGTCACAAACGCGACCCCGTTGCCAATCTTGAAGATCGTGGCCGTATACCAGTGAGTCAGTAGCAGCGGTTCGACGGTGCTGATCAGCACCATACTGCACATGATGCACATGGTCAGGACACTGATCACCTGAAGTGCGTTGCCCAAAGTGCGAAGTTTCATCTTAGCAACCTCCTCTCATTCACCTCGCCAAAATCATGCGCTTGATAGTTGAGTTTGTCAAAAAAAAGACCTCGAGAGTTCTCGCGGTCGCGGGGTTGAGGAGCACGGTCACGACTTGGCTGTGACGTAGCCGTGCGGCTTGAGCCAGCGCTCGGTGATGAGCGCGTAGTTGATGAGGCCGATGATACCGCCGGCCAATGCGCCGATGAGAGCGTGATGGAACGCAAGGCCGATCGCCGCTCCGATCATAGCATCAACTCCGCAAATCAGCCGTCGCTCCGAGTGAATGCGAATGAAGACCTGCCAGAAGAAGCGGCCGAGGAAGCAAACCACGACCCATATGTCCTCACTGACCGAGATCGCTACTCTGGGTACAACATGACGCACCACAAAGTATAATCCGCGCGGCAGATGCCAGAAGATGGCAACCGGTGGGAAAGTGTTGATCGCCACTGTATAGATTGTCGACGTTTTCTTGATGCACGCATCTTCATCTTCCGTGACGCCATCGATAAAGCCAATGACAAAAAGCATGCAACCCATCGCGACGCTGAAGAGCGTTGACACAAGCAGCAGAACCTGCCAATCGACGAGGACGCCTGGCTTCAGAGAAGACAGGGCCACCAGCAGGAAGCTGAAATTTGCTCCGCATACTCCGAGCCAGAAACCTTGTTTTGCAGCCCAGCGCGGAAAGCGCCACTTCGTAGCGGCGCGCCAGGCGTGTGGAACAGCGTGGTAAACGCGGCGCCATTCGTATGAAAGGTACCCGGTCAAACCTCCGACGATCAGCCCGATCCAGCAGAGCCGGATATCAAGCTGCAGTCCGACGAGCGAGCCGACGCCGGCCCCGAGTGCACTTGCCAGAAACACTTTCCAAGACTCTTTCTGCATGATGACCGACCTCCCGTGTTTGACCTTATTGCGGGGTTATTTAAGCAAAAAGATGGAAAAGAAGCAAGAAGATCAAGAGACGGAAAAACAAGGGACTCATCAAATCCTCTCATCAAATTCCTGCTCTGAACAAATTTCATTCTTAACCAACCACTCCATAAAATCTTTGACGATGTGTTTATTTAAAAAAGAATGCCCCAAAGGCAACGGATAAGTTTCGCCGCTTTGGCGGCAGGTGACTTTGGTCGGATGTTTGCCTCCGGAGATGACATCGACGTTTTTATGATTACCAAGCCAACGGAGAAAATAATACATTCTCTTCGATGTTATGTTCGCATATTGTCCCATAACATTATGCTAACTTGAATTTTCGTTCGCCTTTGGCGATGCCGAAGCTTCGACCGGCGACGCTCTTATCTCCGAGAAACACTTTTTCTGTATCCGGAGGCGTATAAGTGCGAGTTTGATTTACAATATCAAAATAATCCTCCGGAATATTAAAAGCTGTAACAACTGACATGTTTACCATACGAATAAAATCATCCGCATCTTTGCCTTGCGTCATAAACTGTTTGTCGCCCGCTAAAACTTTGCCGACGATCATCCCGTCGTCTCGAAACCAATCAACTTTTATTTGATCCGGCAATCTGTGAAAATAAGCGAAATAGGCCTCGGGCGACAAAGCCGGTTTAAAAAAACTCTTAAGTATCGGTAAGCGTTTTCTCAATGGTATTTTCGCAAACATATCTATTATTTTTTACCGCTTTTATGGCTCTTTGTCAATCAAATGGTCTTAGCATCAAGAACTCGGCCCCTTTACCGACGGCGTGGTCGTCGGCGTAATTTCTTGAAGATTTATGTCGCGCAGGGGCGCTTGAAAACGGACGATCGTAGGCGGGTTGGAAACATAGGCGTCTTCTGCAACGCGAATACTAGTTTGATTCTCTTGATACCACAAAACGTCTGACTGTATGCGGCTGATCACGGTTGGCTGCAGCAGGCTCAGCAAGTCGGACGAAAGAACCGGCGGCACGCTCCAAATAAATGGCTTGACCGGAGGAACGAGCTCGATTGGCGTAATTTTTTGCGTACCAAAAATATAACCCGGCAATTGTTTTTCGTTATCGCTTAACTTTCTAATATTTTTTAACATCACCGCGCGCATATCCGTCATCTTATTTATCTCCTCGGGATTGACGGTTAAACCGCTGCCGGCTGCCAGCAAAACAGATTGCGTATCCACCGCGCCGGTGTTCAAAACCGTACGCGTTGCAACTCTAACCTGATGATCGGCGACAGTGATATCAACACCGCTGCTGATGAATTGAACTCCAAAGCCCGTGCCGCGGACAGTAGCCACGACATTGTTTGCACTAACGGACATCGCCTCGTCCGCGCCCAATAATTTCTCAAGCCTTGTCCAAACTCTTCCTGCCTGCAAAATCAATTGAACTCCAACTCCATCAGCCTTCGGTTCTCCGTCCGGAATCAAAATGACTTCTGTCCCCTGCTCCAAAACAGTCATCCCGGCATTCGGATAAAGCAACCTCGCTTCGCCTGATTTGACATTAACTTCATCTCCTTCCAACAATTCCATTTCCGAAATTCCATCGCGCGACTGATCGCCGCGCGTGACGATGACTTTTGCACCCTCCGTCAATAACAAATACGCAAGCGCCCGCGGCTCGGTCGCCACCAGCTTGTCCGCTTCTGCAATCTGCTGATCAACCCCTGTCGTCTGTTGTCTGTCGTCTGTAGTCTGAATCTCATCCGCCGCCCGTCTCTGACATCCCAACCCAAAAAAGATTAATCCCGTCGAAGCGAAAAAGAGACTCAAGAAAGCAAAAGATTTTTTCATATGAGAATATGATAGCACGAAACATGACACATGTAGCACAATCAATAAGCCCCTGACATCCTTTCTTTACTTCTGCCATCCTCGCGGATGCGGGGATCCAATAAGATTAAATTGAAACAAATTAATTCTACTGGATCCCCGGGTCTCATCGGATTCGCCCGAGGATGACAAACATTCTTAATTCTTAATTTTTTATATGGAGGCCTTCTCCGCTCCCTCCTCTATATACGCTTTGCGATAAAGTTTAAGTTTTATGGTGCGCAGAAATTCTTTCAGCTCATCGATGTGCAAAAGCCAAGCAACAAGATAAAAAGCTCCACAGCCGACGACGATCGACGCGCCGGCTTGCAATGCGACCTGCATAAAAGTCCTCAAAGGAAAGACCGTACCGACAGCCTGGCGCGCCAGCCATCCAAAACCAAAAAGCGCGATGGAAGCGAGAATGATTTTTGAAAGCGATTTGCCGACGTCCTTGCTGTTCAAGTGGCCGAATTTGCGGCGCAGCAAATACCAAAGGAGGATGAACTGTGCAAACGCGTCGACTGTAAAAGCCGCCGCAAGACCGAGGATGCCAAAGGGTCCGCGCAGTACAATCGCAAGCCCTGCATTTGCGACGAGCGAGACAAGGCTTACGTAAAGCGGAGTTTTAGTATCTTGCATGGCGTAAAAAACTCTGGCTTGCAGCGGTATCATTGCCTGCGCAATCATGGATAATACAAATATGCCGAGCACGTTCGCCGTCCTTATCGTCGCATCCCAATCAAACTCCCCCGCTCCCAAAACAAGACGCACGATTTGTGCGCGCAGAAGCAACATGATTGCAGTTGCCGGAACAATAAAAAATAAAATCTTGCGGGTAGTAGCTACAAACGCAATGCGTAAACCATCCAAATCTTTTTGTACCGCAAGCTGCGAAAAAACGGGAAAAGCGGCAACGGCAAACGATATTCCAACAAGTCCAATCGGTACGTATTGCAAATTGTTTGCAAGATTAAAAACGGCGATCGAACCGACTGTGAGAGACGAAGCGAGTACAAGTAACGTCATCAAATTGACTTGCTGCGCAGCAAGCCCTGCGATGCGCGGAACCATCAATTTTAAAATTCTCGCAACTCCCGGATCTTTAAAAGACGGCATCCTTAAATGTTTAAAACCCATCGGAACAGCAACGAGCGCCTGCACCAAAAGATGCAAACCCGCACCAAGCACGACTCCGTAAGCGACGCCCGCCACGCCAAAAGTCGGTGCGAAACCGATTATTCCAATGATGATGCCAATGTTGTAAAAAACCGGAGCGAGCGAAAAAGCAACAAAGCGGCGAGTGGATTGCAATATTCCTCCCATCACAGCGGAAAGGCCGAGAGTGAAAGTCGAGATCAACAAAATGCGCGTCAATACGATTGTTGACGCCAACTTATCGCCGCTAAATCCCGGAACTGTAAATGGAACAACTTTATCGGCGGACAAAGCAAGAATCACGCAAAAAATTCCGAGTATCAAGGCCACTGTAACGAAAACTCTTTCCGCCAGCTTCCAGGCTTCATCGCGTCCATGACGTTCCAGGTATTCAGTAAAGACAGGGATGAATCCAGCGGACAAAGCACCGAGAACAATCAGTTGATAAAAAAGATCCGGCAGACGGAATGCCGCATAATAAACATCCAGCGCATCCCCTGCTCCAAAGTGTCCGGCCAACAATCTATCGCGCAGCAATCCGACGACTCTCGATGCGAGAGATGCAAACCCAATCAAAAACGCCGCCGCCGTAACATTCGACGTTTCTTTGTGCCACAACTTGCTGATAAAATTTAACACCGCCATTCTTAATTCTTAATTCTTAATTCTTAATTTCTTCGCTGTCTTCTCCTCCCATCTTATATTCGTATGGCATTTCTTTATACGGACCTTTGACCATTATGTGCAGTTCCGCCATCACGTATTTTAACGCGATCCCCAATCTTCCGTCTTTGTCCAAACGGCGGACGGAGACCGCAATCGGCTGCGAGCGCAAAACGCGAAAACGATAACCGGCTTTTTCGGCGCGCTGAACATAATCATGATCTTCCGCAAAAACAACAGACTCGTCGAATCCGCCGATCTCGTCATGCGCATGCTTTTTTACGAAGATGCAAAAACCCGGCGCGTGAGGCATGACTCTTTCCGTAGCCAAAACATAAGCATTGTAAATTTCATGCATGGCGCGATCCACGGTGTTGCGGCTGATGGGTTTTACTTTTGTTGTGGCAACGCAAACACCTTTGCGTTTCATCTCCGCTAAATTTTCTTCCAAAAATTTCGTGCTTTTCAAAACAACGTCCGCATCCAAAAAAAGCAGCGTATGTCCGGCTGCGACCTTGGCGCCGCTGTTTCGTCCCGGTCCGGGCATCGCGCCTTCAACAACTTTTGCGCCAAATTTTTGTGCGACTTCCCTCGTCTTATCGGTTGATTGCGCATCCGCAACAATAACTTCATAATCTTTATAAGTTTGCGCCTTAATGCTCTCCAATAATTTTGGCAAATTTGCTTGTTCGTTTTTTGTGGGAATGACAATCGACAGAAATGACATAGGACTTACAACTAGAAACTGGAAACTAGAAAGAGCAATTTAGTTAACCCAATAACTCTTTCCAATTTCTAGTTTTCAGTTTCTAGTAAATTATTTTAGCATAATGGCATATGCGGCGATACCCGCCGCCACGGCCACGTTCATCGACTCCTTGATGCCGCGTTGCGCGATATAAACCAAGTCATCACACAGATCTCGCAAGTACGGCGCAATACCCTCTACTTCATTACCGAGAAGCAGCGCAACTTCATGGCCGCCAGACTGATATTCGTCGAGTTTGACAGCCTTGTCGTCCAGCTCCAAACCGACGATTCTGCAGCCCTGCGACTTAAGTCTTTCAATCAGCTTTTCGACATCGACTTCCTTTTCCCAAGCTACGGACTTTTCAGCTCCCAGCGCCGTCTTTGCAACCTTAACATGGCTTGGATCCGGCGTATATCCCGTTAGCCAAAGCTTGGCAACGCCCAAAGAATCGCATGTTCTAAACAGCGATCCGACGTTTTCTGACGACCTGATGTTGTGGGCTATCAATTGCATAGCTGCAATATAAACTGGAAACTAGAAACTGGAAAGAGTTATTGGGTTAACTAAATTGCTCTTTCTAGTTTCCAGTTTCTAGTTTTCAGTTTCCGGTTTCTAGTTTTCAATGTGCGAGCTCTTGCCAATTTCGTGAAAATGCGATAAGAAATACCAACTCGACCAATGGGGGTCGGCATCTATAACCCGTCTACGCCCTTCGACAAGCTCAGGGCTTCGGCGGGTCTTCGAGGAGGCCATCGTGTTACCTAGAAATCGCATTGTTCTTTTTCCGCACGGGCCTTCCAGAATGGAGGCCGGAGACAAACTGCGCGAGATGCTGGTTTACTGCGGTGCCAACATCAACGAATTCAAAGATACGCGTTTTCCCACCATAAAGAGGTTCATCAATGCTGCTCGCAGATACAGCAACGATGAATGGTCCGGGTCCAAAATTTCGGATCTGCCGATTGTCTGCCTGACGAGAACGACGTATCGAGAGTTAGTGACCGACAGGACGGAAATCATGACAGCTATACCAGCCCTGGCGTCCGCGCTCTGGATTATCTTCGCAGACCAAATAGAAAATCCGTTCTTCGTGGACGATACGCGGCGGCTCGGAGTATTCAGCGACGATCTTGATCAAGCGCCGATCTGGGTCGAAAAAAGAAGCAACTATTCCTATCTCGTTTTGACGCCAAAAACCAAAAATATGTCCATGGTGGAAGTGCAAGCCAATGGACTTAGTCTGTTCAACGCCACCACATGGTTTGAGCGCGAACATTCGTCTTCGCAGCAGATGACCGTTACGCGAAAACAAACCGATCCATACGCCAGAAAAGTCACCAGCTCGGGCACCTTCAAGTCCAAACCGTAACAGACACCGACTCCTCGCCCGCGACACTCGTCAACGGCGTTTTTTGTAAAAAAATAAGGCACGAGTTGCGTGCCGGTGCCGACGCTGCGTCGGAAAGTATCAGATGTCGAGTTCCTCACGAAAGAGCTTGCGGCCTTTAATGCCGTAGACTACCGGCCGCTCGCCGTCGACTTCGATCTCGAGTATGCGGTCGTAGGCATGACTGACAGGCGCGCTGTCATGGACCGCCACCCACTTTCCTTCTTGCTTCGCAGGATAGATGGCCTTGTTTTTGTAGACGCGCAGCATGTCAGCGTCGATGCTCTCTTCGTGTCCAAAAACCTCTTCGCCGAAGAAGACATAATCAAGGTTGCACTCATCATTATGCATCGCGCCGAGCACCTGACCACTCCATAGTGCGATGTTACTCGCCAAGCTGCCTATGTACCTTGGAGGCAACACTCTTTCGCCATACATCGCACTCCACATGCCTCGCTTGGTTTCAACAAGCGCAACAACCTCGTTCTGGTTGATCGGCGGCTCTTGCTTAGTGCATCTCACCACCAAGTTGGACATCGCTCTGCCCCGCCAGAACTCATGTCCGTAGTCGGACCCCATACAAAGAATCGAACACGACCGCACACCATTTTCAGTATGGGCAACAGGAATATAGTAATCACCGTTGCACTTAACCGGCCGGCCGCTAAAGCCATACTCCGTACCCGTGTGCTCAAAGACGGACACGAAGTCTCCCGACATGTCGCACACCCTCAGATGCTGACTTACACAGCCCGAGGTCATGGCCAAACTACCGTCAATCACCCACAGCAACCCATCCGCTACCCAGAAGTCCACAAGGCCATGGTACTCGAGCAGTCCATGCTCCGGATCGAGACTGGAGTACAACGCCCCGCGAGATTCTTCATCCTCTTCTCGATGCACGGCGTAGATCAGATTCGGCAACTGCTTGTCCGATTGCACGAAGCAGACGTTCTGCGGAAGGTCGAAGCGCGCGGCCTTGGGACAGACGAGTGCTTCGATATTGCGCCCATGCAAAGGGATGGGATCCGCCTCATCAGTTTCACACAAGAGCACATCTCTGACCTTTCCTTGGCAACCAAGAAGATGCAGCGTCGTGTGATAGCGGACTGTTTTGTACTCGGCAGGTAGCTGTGCACTCGCTTGATGATGCTCCCACCGCAACTGCCAGCTGTTTGGCTTGCCGGTGATGTAACTCACCCTGCCGCCGGAAAGCAGCAGAGTCGAAAGATCGAACGTCGATCCTGTCTTCTTGTCGAGGCGCGGCGGAAGGACGGCAATCACCTGACGCTTCTTGTCGTCAAAGTCGCCTCTAGTTCTGCCATCCAACAGTTCCAAGATTTCGGCGTCCGACACACTCGACTGCAACAACTTCACTAGCACATGATTTGAAAGACCCATGAGAACCTCCTGCGCATCCAGTGTTGTGTGCCGAGCAACGGCTGACACAAAACCCAGCGCGGTTTACAACGGCCAACACGACCGTCTAAAGGCTAGGCTATGCGTTTTAAGCAATTCTGTCAACGCGGTAATCTTGACTTTTCATCAGATAAACGCTAGTCTGCGGCAATCGCACCAACCGCCGAGGACAACTTGTCCAAAGCAAAAACGGAGGGAACATGGACAGAGAAATGATGGATGTTACCGTCAAGACCGCACGTGACGTCGTTGCTCAACACCGATGTCGTATCGATGCCTACGGCGAGCACTTGCTTCGCACCGCGCTACTCGATGGGCAATGCGTGCAGATCGTCATCCCCGAAGACGGCGGCAACTGCCCGATGGCCGTCAAAGGCAACCTGCATGACAACCGCGTCTGGTTTGTCCGCGCAGGATCCCTGACTGAAGACCGTGGAATGCACGAGCGCTTCTCAGCCCCTCTCAGAGCCTGGGTCGACGCGCACCGCGACAAATAAACTCCGCAACATCAAGCCGACCTCGCAACCTCGCGGGCTCGGCGATTTTTTTTATTTAATCTTTTCTCTCTGTCATTTCGACCGGAGCGATAGCGGAGTGGAGAAATCTCTTAACTATTTACAAAAGTAACTTTAGTCATTTTGCAAAGAGATCTCTCGACTCCGTAGAACTCCTCTCGAGATGACAAAAAAAATAACGCGTATTTGTAATTCATCCTTCCTCGCGCTCCTTAAATAAAATATATCCCGCCCAAGCAATCAAACCCACCTCAAACAAAAATGTCCAATGAAACGCAAAATTATAAACCCAAAATCCGTAAACGTTCGGGACGCTGAACAGATAAAAAGCCTTGTTCGTAAAAGGATATAGCCATTCTATCCTGCCGACGATCGTATCAAGGATCAAATGCAAAAAGATATTGCTGAAAAATATCACGGATGCAAACATGTATTCTTTTTTCTTTGCAAGCCAAGCGACAATTAACGTCACAACCGCAATTAACAACCAATAGAACGGGATATGCGACCAATAACCATGGTGCAGATATTGACGATTGTCCACCAGAAAAAAATAAAACAAATCAACGTCCGGCAAAATACTCGCAATCAAACCCAAAAGTAAATATTTGTTAGTCTTCAATTTTTTCTGCAACGTCGTGGTCAAAATATAACCGGCCGGTAAGTGGGCGATGAACATAACGATTATGTTATACTCCAAATCCCCGACCGTCTACAACATCGCGATATTGACGCCAACGGCTTTTCTATGGTGCCATATTGCCCATCCGCACTTTCACGGATCAGGTGACTGGAGGGCGACATGCCTATTACGCACGAAGTTTTGCAGGACGGACGGGTGCATATTCTCAGATCTCTGGACGACGATGGAATGGAGGTCGAGGTCTGCATGATCGAACAGGGAGACTACGACTTCGGCTCCGCGCAAAGACGCGAGGATATCCACGTGGTCGCCGGCGCGATCATCGATGCCAACGGCTTGAAATACAACTGCCTCGAAGGCATCCTGGTTTTCAAGAAAGGCGAAACGCGCGTATTCAAAGTCACGGAATCCGGCACCGTCTATCTCTGCGAATACGACGATCTCGGTGACGAGGACGACATCGACTAGCAGATCGCAGACTCACTCAAATCCGTCGAATCTCGCCGGAAAACTCAAGTCATCCGCAAGGATGCTTTTTCTTTTGCCATCAGATCGTGTAACGCAAATGGACGTCCAGCTTGTTCCATGCTATATGTTCCATGCTAAATGTCCAATAACCCCTATGAAATTTGGCCACAAAATAAACTTGAAGATTGAGAGTTACGACGAAAAAGGACGCGGGGTCGGTGAGATTGAGATCGTGCCCGGCGAAATCAGACCGATTGTAGTTCCATTGTCCGCCAAAGGCGACGAGCTGGAGGCGACTTTTGTTAAACGTGATTACGGGGTCAAAATTTGCAAACTGGACAAAATCGTAAAAGCCGGACCGGACAGAGTCGACGCTGTTTGCCAGCACGCCGGCACTTGCGGAGGATGTTTGTGGCAGCATTTAAAATACGAAGCACAGTTAACGGAAAAAGAACGAGGCATTCGAGAACTTTTTGCGAGTTTGGGACTTGAATCGGCATTAAAGTCCATAATCCCCGCAGACGAAACTCTCGGCTATCGCAATCGTATGGATTATTGCATCGGCTGGAATGGCGAGATAGGACTTAAAGAATATGGATCATGGAATAAGTATGTGGATGTGAGGGAATGCTTACTGCTTCGAGGACCAAGCGGACCGGCGGACAACGCGGAAAATAACGACGTGGGACGAACGCTGCAGATTGTTCGCGAATTCATGAGTGAATTCGACTTGCAGCCTTGGGATGCAAAGTTTCATACAGGCGACATGCGTTATGTTGTCATCCGCGACGGGCAGAACACAAAGCAACGAATGACCATTCTTGTTGTCAAAGACGCGTCGAGGATCAACGACAGAGCTCGCAAGTATCTGATCGACAAACTCGAATCGCATTGCACAAGCCTGTTGATCGGCGAGTTGACTGTGCCGACGGATATTTCATTTGCGGAAAGATTCGAGACGCTTATCGGTGAACCGTGGCTGGAAGAAAATGTTAACGACATCACTTATCGCATTCACCCAAACTCTTTTTTTCAAACCAACTCCGCCATGGCCGCCAAACTACAGACTGTCGTCTTGAATGAGTTATTCGATATTCAGCGTAGCGGACATTCAGCGCAGCGGACATTCGATATTCGAGTGCTCTTAGATCTATATTGCGGCCTCGGCTTCTTTGGCATCGCTGCGGCGAAAAGCGACAAGGATTTGAAAGTTTGGGGTTATGAGTTGGATGAAGAAGCAATAAAACTTGCGTCGCAAAATGCTGAATTGAATAAGGTGGTGGAAAGATGCAATTTTTTCTCAGGCAAAGCCGAAGATTTAAGTTGGAAAGATGTACAAGCGGATGCAGTAATTATCGACCCGCCGCGTTCCGGTCTGCATCCAAAAGTGATCAAAACACTGCTCAACGACACTGAGCGGACTCTTCCCTCTACGATCATCTACGTCAGTTGCAACTATCACCGCCTCAAAGACGAACTCCCCGCTTTTTTGCAAAATTACGAAGTAACATCAATCCAACCGCTCGACCTCTTTCCGCAAACTCCGCATGTGGAGGTGGTGGTGACGCTGCGACTCAAGACGAACCCGTGATCAGAACTCACCCCCCCCAGCCTCTCTCTTTAACAAAGAGAGAGGCGTTGCATCATCCTCGTGTTGGTTAGTTATTCAGAACCCTCTCTTTTTCTAAAGAGAGGGCAGGGCGTAAAGCCCCGTGGGGCCACGCCCCTCTACGGGGTGAGTTAAGTACGCATTGTCCTTTACGGCTGCTCCGTGGTACGATAGCGAAATGAAATCAGGTTTTGTGGTACTCGCAGGGAGATCTAACGTCGGCAAATCGACTTTGCTGAATGCTTTGGTTGGCAGCAAAATTGCCATCGTAACTCCAAAACCGCAAACAACCCGCACGCCGATCCGCGGAATAATGCATGATGATCGCGGACAGATAGTGTTCGTAGACACGCCAGGCGTATTTTTGGGAAAAAAAGATCCTCTTTCTACAAAATTAAACAGGGCCGTTAAAGAGTCCATGGAAGGAATCGATTGCATTGTTTATGTGGTCGACCCGACTCGGTCGCCGGGGGCGGAAGAAGAACAGATTCAAAAGATTTTAAAAGCCGCAAAAAAACCCGTTTTGCTGGCCATAAATAAATCCGACCTGACAAAACAAAACACCAAAAACTTGGAACTGTTCCGCGCGATTGACGTTGGCCAAGAAGCGACATTTAACATTTCCGCTTATAAACATACCAACCTCAACAAATTAGTCGATGCGCTTTTTGATATTTTACCCAAAGGCGAAAAGTTTTATCCCGACATGCAAATTACGGATCTTGGGCATCAACAATGGATAGAGGAAGTGATTCGCGAAAAAGTTTTTCTCGCTCTGGAGCAAGAACTGCCCTACTCGGTAAAAGTTACAGTCGAAGATATTAAGTTTCGCAAAACGGGCGGACGTTTTATAGAAGCAACGATTTGGACAACCAACGACAGATATAAAAGGATGATAATCGGACAAGGCGCATCGATGATAAAAGAGATCGGCTCCGCGGCACGCAAAGAGCTGGAAGCTGCGCTCGACACGCAAATTCATCTTGAACTCGAAGTTAAAGTGGACGCTAACTGGCAGGCAAAATTGTAGATTCAGCGCGGCTACTGCACGTTTTCCACCCTGGTCACTTCGTAGCCGACAATTGATGCAAGCAAATCTCCTCCATTGAGGCTTTTAATGCCGTCTGCAATCGTCGGATTTAATGTCAGTTTTAACACTAGAGGATTTTGCGGGTTATTCAAAACGACGATATCGCCATACCAATTATGCGCTTTTATAACTTGGACGCTTATATCTTGCCCGTTAACTTTAAGCGGCCAATCGGATAATTCCGCATCAGATCTGGTAAGATCCGGATCAGTAGTTGCTTGTGCCGCAAGGGATTTGGCAAGCAAAGAAGACACTGCTGAAGAAAAATCCTTAGACACATTCATCGCACCGTACAGATCTTGATCCAAAATTCCGTAGTAAATAGTTGAAAGCAGGTTTTTACTCAACTCATCAAACACGTCCTTTGATAACCAAATGGCACTGGAATCAACAAGATTGACTTTCGCGCTCGGCCAATAACCAGGAACATCCAATCTATGCGATTGTTTCAAATCAATATTTTCCAAACCTCCCTGCACTGTAAGTTTTCCATTTTCATCAGCCCCGTTCTCCGTGCCGGTAGCCGCTCCGTCTGCGGCGTCATAACTTAACTTCCAACTTAAATTAGCATAGTTATCTGGTGCAAAACGTTCAATTGTTACGATCCGAACATCTGTTTTATCATCGCCAGCAGCCTCATCGGCAGATTTGGCGCCTTGCCCAAGATAAGTCTGTCTGATCTCAATTTGACTGCCAACGGCAAGATCAATAGCTTTTGCAGCATCAGCAGAATTTAAGACTGAAAAGTCGATCGGCTTATTACCCGATGGGATTATTGAGCTTAGATTACCTGTTTTTCCGTTCAACCATGCGCACCCTGCGCCTATAACCACAAGTGCGGCTATGAACAACCATAAGATTTTATTCTTCATACGACACAATGTTACGCAAAGAACCGAGAAACGTCTATTTTTGTCCACAGTCAACGCTTGACTAATGATTTGAACGGATGTATAAATTAAGTGAGAATAATTCTCACTTTATGCAAATCAAGTCTTTGACCAAGAACAAAAGATCGCGCGACAGCGAGAGGTTATTGGTTTTGCTCGAAATGCTTCAAAACCGGCACGATCATCCCGACGCTCAAACTTGTTTACATGACATGCAAAAGCTCGTCCCCGGAATCGGCCAATCTACCGTTTACCGTCATTTGGATAAACTGGTTCAAAACGGTTTGGTCAACGAAATACGAATTGACGACGGACCCGCAAAATTTGATGCGGACGTAGATGTACATGCGCATTTCGTTTGCACGAAGTGCGATAATCTTTTGGACATCTCCCCCATCAATGTCGTCGCCGACTTCCCCGGCACGGTTGAGTCCGCAACTTATATAGCCAAAGGAACGTGCAATAACTGTCTAACTAATAACTAAAAACTGACAACTTACAAGAGTAATAGGTAACTCTTGTAAGTTGTCAGTTGTAAGTCTTATGTCAGAAACCACATTTAAAATCGGCGACAAGGCGCCATCGTTTGCGCTTAAAGCGCATAACGGCAAACCGTTTGACATGGTCGACTATTTCGGCAAACAACCTGTCGTTCTTATTTTTTATCCGGGCGACATGACGCCGGGCTGTACCATACAGCTTTGCAATATTCGCGATGACTGGTCTAAATTTGAACAAGCCGGAATCACCGTGTTCGGCGTCAATCATGCGGATGCAGACAGCCATGGCAAGTTTGCAACAAAATACAATTTTCCGTTCCCATTGCTGATCGATACCGATAAAAAAGTCAGCAAAAAATACGGCGCAATTAAAAAACTTTTTTCCGCGACCGTCATCAAGCGCACAGTTGCAGCCGTTGGTCTTGATGGCACCATCAAATTTTACCGCCACGGCATGCCAAAAGACACTGAAATACTTAAATCGATAAACAAATGACAGGCAACAAATATCGAATGGCAAATATCAAGAGTTGATTAGTTATTATGCAGAAAAACTTAAAACTCTTGCCATTTGACATTTACGATTTGGATCGAGATCCCCAATTAATCATTTATAATTCATAACTTTTATCTCTTATAGGTATGACCCCATCAATTCCCCTCCCATTTTCCGGGGCGCAAGGAAACATCAGCGAAAAGACGCTGGCCATACATCACGACAAGTTGTATGCCGGCTATGTTGCAAAAAAAGACGAGATCGCGGATAAACTAAAAACAATCTCGCAAGGCGGCGATGCCGCATCTGCCAATCAAACTTATTCGGAACTGCGTGCCCTAAAAGAAGGCGAAACTTTCGCGGTTAACGGCGTATACCTGCACGAATGGTACTTCGACAACCTGGGCGGTGACGGAAAGCCGACCGGCAAGATAGCCGACGACATAACCGCAAAGTTTGGATCTTGGGAAAACTTTATTAACTACTTTGCAGCGTGCGGCATGGCCGCGCGCGGCTGGGTGGTACTCGCCTGGGACACGCACGACAAAACTCTGCAAATCTTCAACGGTGACGTTCACAATCAAGGCGGCGTTTGGGGCGCAATCCCCCTGCTCGTGCTGGACGTTTACGAACACGCCTACTTCATAGACTTTGGCTCAGACCGCAAAGCCTACATCAAAGACTTTATGGAACATGTAAACTGGGCAACAGTCGAACAACGATACACTGACTCTAATCCACAATAAACCCTCTGTCATTGCGAGCGGAGTCCGACGGAGCGCGGCAATCTCCCCACTTTGTCATCTCGAGCGAGTCAGACGAGTCGAGAGATCTCAACGCAAAACAACTGAAGCAACCATGTTAGAAGCGATGAGTTTTCTCCACTCCACTCCGTTGCGGTCGAAATGACAGGGGTTGGAACACTCCAGTCAAAACTACAAAAGCACTAATCAAATAATTATAAATTATGATCAAACTCAATCAACAAGCTCCTCAATTTGACGGAGCTACCGCCTATCACAAAGGTGAATTCAAAAAAATCAGCCTTTCCGACTACAAAGGAAAATGGCTCGTCTTCTTCTTTTATCCGCGCGATTTTACTTTTGTCTGCCCGACGGAGCTGAAGGCCTTTGCCGGACACGATGAAGAATTTAAAAAACTAAACGCCGAAGTTCTGGCAGCATCAACCGATTCGGAATGGTGTCACAAAGCCTGGTTTGAACGCGATCTGCCTCAAGTCACATACCCGATTATAGCAGACATGAATCACAATATCTCGCGCGATTACGATGTTCTTGAAGAAACGGATGGCTCTGCCAATCGCGGCTTGTTCATCATCGATCCGGAACAAAACATAAAATATGCCCTGATCAGTGCCGGATCAGTCGGACGTTCGGTGGCAGAGACGTTGCGCGTTTTGGAAGCATTGCAAACCGGTGAACTCTGCCCTGCAGAATGGAAAATCGGCGAGACAACCCTCGGCAAAGCTTAAAATCCGATACAACAAAACGACCTCATGCAGGTCGTTTTTTTGTTTTCAAAAAATTATATATGAGCAGCGCTCACTCCCAACATCATCGAAAACAAAGCTCCCAAACTTAAAGCCGCAGCCATGATGACGAGAACACTTGATTTATGCTGAACAAAATCCTGCAAAATCGTATGCGAAATCTTCTCACGCTTCGGCATCGTCTTGCATGTGGTGCACTTTTTTGTTGAGGTGCGTTTTTTTGCGGTTGTCATATTTTTGTTAAGTAAGGTTCAATTTTTTATGCTGTTTCTTTAACTTTCTTTTTTGTGTTCTGTTCCATTATGTCTTGCAGCGCGGATTGATTCCATCCCACCACTATTTGACTATTAACTTCTATCACCGGCACGCCCATCTGTCCCGACTTTTTAACCATCTCGTTTGCGGCAGTTGGATCTGCTGCGACATCAACTTCTGTAAAAGGAACGCCCTTTTCTTTGAAAAAATCCTTTGCCAATTTGCAATACGGACAGGTCGGAGTTGTGTAAATCGTTACATGCATATCAAACAGCACGTCTATTATAACACAAAAACTTGCGCATTTATCCACACGTCGACAACATATGTCGTACATTCATATTTTTTTGCCATTCTTGCGTAGGCGAAGACCCAGAATTCGGCCGGATGGATTCTCGCCTACGCAAGAATGACAGAAGGGTGGTAACAGGAATGACGAAAAGTATTCGGTTTATAGGTTCTTCAGGTAGTTCAGCAGCAACCTGACTCCCCAGCCCGTTCCGCCGATTACCCACTCCGGCCTGGTTTCTTTTTCACAATAAGACGGACCAGCGATATCCAAATGTGCCCAAGGAATATTGTGAGTAAATTTTTCCAAGAACAAAGCCGCTGTGATCACTCCGCCCGGACGGCCGCCGACATTTTTCACGTCTGCGATTTTAGATTTAATCAAATCCTTATACGGTTGATATAGGGGCAACTCCCACATGGACTCGTGGGCCGAGTTCGCCGCATTTATCAAAGCAGACTTCAACTCTTTATTCGATGAAAGCAATGCCGTGACATCGCTGCCCAACGCGATAATGACAGCGCCGGTCAAAGTCGCAAGATCAATTATCGCATCCGGTTTTATTTTCAACGCCGAATACGCAATCGCGTCGGCTAAAGTGATTCTGCCTTCCGCGTCGGTGTTTTCAACTTCTATCGTCGTTCCGTCCATTGCTGACACTACATCACCCGGACGATAAGCCGAACCACTCGGCATATTCTCAACCGCAATAAAAACTCCATGAACTTCGACGTTCAAATTCAGATGCGGCAAAGCCTTAAAAACTCCAAGCACGGAAGCCGCACCGGCCATGTCGATCTTCATGTCAATCATGTGCTCCGCCGACTTTAAAGACAAACCGCCCGAATCAAAAGTCACAGCTTTGCCGACGAGCGCTATCTTTTTTAAATCCTTTTTCTTTGTCGCAGGATGATAAACCAAATGAATAAGTTTGGTTTCAAACACCGAGCCTTGACCGACTGCAATCGAAGCTCGCATGCCAAGTTTTTCCATTCCTGTTTTGTCGATTACTTTGCAGGTTATTCCCGTTCCGCGGCCGGCAAGAGACTGCGCGACAAACGCCATCTGATCAGGATGCATATCCATCGACGGCGTGTTTACCAAATCGCGTGCAAGACAAACAGCTTCCGAGGCCATCTTGCCGGTTTCCAAGCCTTTCTCTATTTTTGATTTTATCTGACGATCCAAACTCACAAAAACTACGTCTTCCAACTTATGCTTTTTCGCACCCTCCTGTGCAGTATGTTTTTTGTAAGATGAAAAGTTGTAGCTTCCAAGCTCGACTCCTTCGGTCAATCCCTGCACTCCTTCGGCAACGTCTTTAGCACGCTTAATCAAATCCGGATGAAAAATCAATTTTTTAATTTTGATGCCGTTCGCGGCTTTGACTGCTTTTGCGCCGATGGACCTTAATTGGTCTTGCTCGTAATTTCTTTTTTTGCCCACGCCGACAACAATTAAATATTTGATTTTTTTGTTTCCCAAGAGAGGCAATACACAAACCTCACCTTCTTTTGAGTCGAATTGGCGGCGTTTAAGCTCTGACAAAACAGCTTTGCCAAGCTCCGGCGGCAGATAGCCCTCCCCTATTTTCGGCTCATCTTCCTGATACAAACCCTCAACAACCGCATCTGCGGAAAGTGATTCTAACGCCTCGCCGGTTATCTCAAATCGCATAGTAGGCACACCTTACTAAGTGGGGTGGTATGAGTCAAAAAGTAGATCCCCCGATTCGACGCTGCGCGTCGAATGTCCCCCTTAACAAGGGGGATTTTGATATCCGACGTCCCTTTGTTAAGGGGACAGCTTTAATGCGAAGCATAGAAGCAGAGGATTAATTCAAAAAAAAGACCCGTTAGGGTCGGAGTGCCAGCAACGAGATGTTAGCCGCGAAGAACGAGCTCACCGCGAAGAAGCGGTAGCGCGCAGGCGATTCCTACAGGCAAAGCCTCCCAGCGCGTAACCTCGTCCAGCCCGCCTCGGTCGTTGGCGCGGTAAAACTGCACGCCGGTAGAACGATGATCTGAGACGGCTGTAATCCGCTGTTCCGGATGCTTACGGATGTACTCCATGAGCGGCGGCTTTGGGTTGATGCCGAGCGCATTGCCGAACGGGACTGCAAGAACGAGCGGCAAATCCGTCATGGAATCAACCAGTGAAAACACCGGGCGAACGCCGCATTCGCAAAGTACTTCCAGTGGCTCCTCTTTGCGAATCGCCATGGCTTCATCTCGCTCGCCGGTGAGACGATCGCTTCCGTCAACCTTGTACTCACAACCAATGGGAATATCAAAGTGCAGCGCCTTGCAGAACGGATCCGCCAAAAATTGCGGCGTGCCGGTAATCGCGATAATCAAACAGCGATCCTTCGGGCCGTTAGCGGCGTGGCAATTGAGCAATGCCTTGGGAAAGGCATAGACCATACTCAAGTCTCTGCACGCCACGACTGCCGCGAGGTGCCGCACCATGTCCATGCCCAAGCCTTCGGTTGCTTTGGGCAAAATCTGGAGCGCGACCATCATCACGTTTTCGAACGGCTCGTTGTACATGTTGTAATCCATCACGGCATCTTTCAGTCGCTGGATGATGTGACGCTTTTCGTGGAACACGTCTGCAATCATGAAAAGCAGGCTGATGAGCAGCTGCCACTTGCCGACCGTCCCATCCACGTCGCTGATGACAGCCGGTACTTTGCCTTCTAAATCGCGCTGAATCTTGCCCGCGGCGAGCAAATCGTCGATAACATGAATCACGCGGATTTTCAGAGCCATTCGTGCCGTTTGGTCCATCTTCGTACCTCCAAAGTTCGAGTGCGACGTTACGCTAACAAAAAAAGACAAAGCGGTCAACCGAGCCCCACCCCTCTACAATAACCTTTCCCCCTCAATATCATCAAAATGAGGGGGTGGATAGGGGGGGGTCCGGTCGGCCATCAATCCTACAGCCGTTCATTAATCAGCTGACTCAATGCATCCAAATTCGGCGCACCGTCAATCAGCGCATTATTTAAAATCAAAGTCGGCGTGCCGCTAATTCCGAACGAACGCCCTGCGTTGTAATCGTAAAGAACTTGATGCTGAGCCGAGGGGTCATCTAAACATACGTCGAAAGCCGTCACGTCTAGACCAATCGACTTGGCGTAATTTTCAAGGTCAGTACGCGCCAACTTTTGCTGATTCGCGTACAGCAAGTCATAGAACTCGAAAAACTTATTTTGACGCTGCGCGCAAACTCCGGCGATTGCTGCACCCATGGCAGCCGGATGAAGGTCGACTAACGGAAAATTACGCGGAGCAAACTGTATCTTGCCTTTATAATTTTCTCTTAACGGCAGAATCACCAGCTTGTGATACACGCCGCAAGCGGGACATTGAAAATCAAAAAACTCAACAAGCGTAACTTTTGCGTCAACAGGACCTTCGATCGGCGTGGAGGTTGCAACCACCGAGAACCCTCCATCATCCCCTTCCGCAGGCTCATCCGTTCCCGTCGTCAGTTGACCATCACTCGCCGTCTGCTGCCCAATCGTCAAATCAACAATTTGCGGAACGTTTGGTTTCAACAAATAGTACATGCCGATTCCTCCGGCAATCAATCCCGCAAGCAGAGAGACAAAGACCACTTTCAGTTCTTTACTGGATGTCTCGATTCCAAACTCCATTTTTTTATCAAACCACGCAAAAATAAAGACTCCGGTAGATGCAGTCGCAGAAATCAGACACCAGAGACAATAAGCATGAAGCACAAAAGCTTCGATACCCGTCAAAAAAAGCGACTCCGCAAAGCCGGCAACGGCCATCAGCACGATCAACCATCTTACGTATTGGACGTTTTTATGCGGCGCATAAGCCCTGTATGCTGAAAGAATGATGAGCGCTGCATAAAACAAAACGCCAAAAGCCGGCGTTGGGATGCCAAACAAGCTTGCCCACTGCGAATTCCTGACAACATCGCAGCCATGCACGATGCCGCACTTTAATTCCGTGCCCGTAGTATATGTATACAGGAGATACGAAGCGGCAAACAAGCCGATCATTGCAAACCAAAACATTATCCTGCGCGCCCAAATCACTTGTTGATGTTGTATCATATTGTTTTATTTGGCCACAAACGGCGCCGGACAAACTGCCGGATCCCATACTCCGCGCTTGGCTTCTTTAGCCTCGCTCTCAAGACGGCGAAGTTTAGCTTTGCGATCCGCGTTTTGCGGAAATGAAACATAAGCCTGCGCATAACCTTGCGACACAAGCTCGGCATTAAAATCAGTTCCATCTGCGAGATAAACATTGCGCAGCAAACGTCCGTATTTATCGTATTCATCCGCTTCTGGATCTCCTTCCAGCTTGATACGTTGTCCGCCTAAAGTCTTTTTTGCAAAGTTCGACGCCTCTTTACCATAACATTGCACCGGCCTGCCGGGATCTACTGTTTCCGGCGTATTGACACCAAGCAATCTTACGCGATAAACACGATCTGGCGTATCATCCATCTGCGCATCAATCGTATCGCCGTCAACAACATCGACAACCGTCGCATTGGTTGATGTTGAAGCTACATATGAGACTGAATTCGCATCGGTGGTCGTTGCGGCCGTGTCTTGAGCTTTTACCGCGACATCAACCTGCTTGCTTGATGCCGGATTCGTGGCATTCCAAAGCGCAACGCCCGCAGCCAAAAGCAAGACAGCTAGTAAAGACCCCCATTTCTTCTTTGATATAAACCATGTCATATACCGCAACATCTTATGTCAAAGACGCTTATTGAGCAACCCATGAGCATCTGGTATCGTATCGACATGAAATTCCGATCCATTCCAAAAATTGAAATGCCGCTGCCGGAAAAATCCGATCCCATCGAGACAGAGCTGTTTGCAGCCGAGCTTAGCGAAGATACGCCGCAAGTCGATTTGCACGACCTGACTCCGCAGTTGGCACTCGACACGCTCGGCAGCTTTTTGCACCAAGAATTTTCCGGCGCACCGAGACGCGATATCAAAGTCGTCAAAGTGATTCATGGACGAGGCACCGGAATTATGCGCGATAAAGTCGAAAAATTCTTAAAAACTTTGCGCTTTGTGGAAAGATTTCGCACCAGCCAAAAACCAAGTGAGATCAACGGCGCTTTATTGGTTGTACTGGCGCCGAACAGAAAATAAATTTTCGCAAATAAAATACCCCGAATGAATCGGGGTATTTTATTTTACACAGGTTGGGCCTATGCGGCCGGTTCCTCTGTCGTCGGTTCCGCTGTCGGTTCCATTTCCGGTTCCGCTGTCGGTTCCGCTGTCGGTTCCGTCGTATCCGTTGCTGGAGTCATTGTTGCTCCGTCGTCTAACATCATATGCTTAAACGGATTAAGAATTAGCTTGTAGAAAATACCATCTCACATTATTTACGTCAAGCTTCCAACTCATATTGAACATGTTGACAATAACAAAATACCGGGTTGGCGGTATTTTTTGGTTCTGGGACAGGGAATCTCACGTCGCTTCGCTCCCACGACAACCTTCAGGTTTTCGTGAGCTTTCCTCCGCAAGTAAGCAACTACCGTTTCTTACCATCTTCCCGTTCAAATCCCTGCCCTTCACAAAAAATAACCACTCGCGTGGTTATTTTTTTGGTTCCGGGACAGGGATTCGAACCCCGATTCACGGCTTCAAAGGCCGCTGTCCTACCATTAGACGATCCCGGATTGCGCGATAAGTATATGACAACTCTCGCTTCCGGTCAAGATTGCAAAGGAATCAAAAATCCCCCGTCCTCCGGAGGATCTTGCTTCTTAGAAATTGTTATTTGTTATTTATAAATTGTTAATTATCTATAGTATCCCGTTCCGATCACCCAATCGAAAGGCTCAAAGTACATGCTGTAAGCACGCTTGGCGGACGGATCCATCTCGCCTTTTTTGGGATAGTAATAATCAGTATAACCTCCGCCGTTCTGTGCAGCTTTGGCGATTTCTTGTACATAATAAACCCCGTTGACATTTGCATCGCGGCGATTCGTGCCCTCTATGGTCTTATCGCCGTAAAGAACTACATTGACGCCTTTTGACGTGTCAGCAAAGAAGTAACCGTCGTTGCCGTATGTCATATTGCGCAAAATATCCGCACCAAGTTTTTGCGCATAACTCTTTTTGAGTTCGCCACTTTTAACTTTGGCGTTCAATTCATCAAGAATCGCATAGGCAGATTGTACCTGCGACTTAATATAATCATCTTGCGTTACAGTTTGAGTTTGCGTCTGAGCTAAACCGGCTGACATTTTCAACCAATACTTTCCAAAATACATACCAACCGCCAAAGCGACCAATACTAGGGCGACTAATGACGGGATAATGATGCGTGTTTTTTTCATGGTGCAAAAGTATAAAAAATTAATTGTTTTTATTATAGCACAAATTCGACTTTCATGTTTTCACATGGTATTCGGCTATCAAAATTTGCTCTGTATTTGACAAATGCAACTCAGTTGCATTATAATTTTTCCATGCAACTAAAAACCGCAACAAACACAGTCAAGCTGCCGGGTCGGCGTGCCAGCCGCACGCGTCAAAACATCATCGACGTTTTACGCGATAAACACTGTTGTACTGTAGAGGATCTGATCAAAGTATCCCCGGCTTCCGACTCTCCTCACAAAACAACAATATATCGCGAGTTGGAATGCCTAATGTCCAACGGCATCGTCAAACAACTGGATTTTGGCGACGGCCGCAAACGGTATGAGCTTGCAGACGGCGATCATCATCACCATCTCATCTGTAATTCATGCGGCTCAACACAACCCGTAGCCATCAAAGACAGCCTGACGGAAAAAATAACACCGCTCGCCTCTAGCCTGGGCTTTATCGTAACCGACCATGCTTTGGAATTTTTCGGCTTTTGCAAACGTTGCGCCAAATAAAATTCTTAACAGAATGATTCTCTAACTTTTTTATGAAAAAAAATTCGTGGTTAATAGGACTCGCCGCAGTCGTCGTGCTGATCGCCGCGTATTTAATCATCATAAACTTTGCGCATAAACCAAACGACTTAAGTCAAGCGACGGCAGAGACCGGCAAACTCCGCATAGCCGCTTCGATCAATCCGATCGCCGACATGGCAGCGCAAATCGGCGGACAATTTGTAAAAGTCGATGTAATTTTACCCCCTGGTGCAAGTCCGCATACCTTTGAGCCGACTCCACAGCAAATCCGCAACATGCAAGGCGTAGCCTTGGTTTTTGCCATCGGCCACGGATTGGATGATTGGATCCAGCCGATTGTCGATAACGCATCCGGCGCGACCGTCCTGGCCGTCGACAAAGATATAAAGATGCGCGAGTTACCCTTAAATCAGCGCGACGAAGATGAACCAGATCAGACTGTCGATCCGCATTATTGGTTAACGCCCGCAAACGCAAAAACAATTTCTCAAAACATCACGGACGCACTTTCGCAGGCCGACCCAGCACATAAAGACGCTTACGCTTCAAATCTTGCGTCTTACCAAAAACAGCTCGACGATTTGGACGCATACATAAAAAATAAACTTTCCGGAATTACAAGCAGAGAGATGATAACGCATCACAATGCTTGGGGTTATTTTGCAGACGCTTACGGCCTGCAAATTGTCGGAACATTTGAGATAAGTCCGGGTAGAGAACCGACGCCGCAACAAATTGCGGATTTACACAGTAAAGCAAAAGAGTTTAATGTCAAAACTATTTTTTCAGAACCACAACTTTCGGACGCAAGCTTAAGGCCATTCGTGCAAGATCTGAGTTTAAACGTCAAGATATTGGATCCGGTTGGTACGAACATGGGCTATATCGACATGATGCGGTATAATGCCGACACGATCTCGAAGGCACTTAGATGATTAAATCAGCGGTTGGCAATTAAAAACTTATGGATGCTGTATCGGTAAAAAACCTAAAAATCAGGTACGGAAGCCACGTTGTTTTGAACGGCTTGAATTTTGAAATTGAAAAAGGCAACATTGCCGCGGTCATCGGACCGAACGGCTCGGGTAAAACTACGCTCTTCAAAGCACTGCTTGGCCTTATACCATACGAAGGCGAAATCAAAATTTTTCAAAAATCAATTAAAAATGCTTTAAAACGCATCGCTTACGTGCCGCAACATTTTGATTTTGACCGTACCCTGCCCATAACGGTCGACGAGTTCCTGTCTTTTGCGAGCAACGGCAAATCCATCAACGCAAAAAAGATTTGTCGCGAAGTGAGCGTGGACATTTTAGCCGAAAAACTTATCGGCGATCTCTCGGGCGGACAATTGCAACGAGTTTTGATCGCACAAGCGTTGATTAAAGATCCTGATCTGCTGTTTCTGGACGAACCTTCCGCAGGCATAGACATTGAAGGCTCCAAAGCTTTTTACGATTTGATCAAACACATCAACAAAGAACACGACGTCACGGTTCTGCTAATCAGCCATGAGATAAGCATGGTTTCCGATTTGGCAGATCAAATCTTGTGCCTTAACCGCGATTTGGTTTGCAGCGGCCCGCCAAGAGAAGTGCTGACCAAAAAAGTTTTGAACAAACTGTATGGACCGGAAATGAATATACGTGAACATAAACACCTATGATCGTCTGGCTTGCTTTACCCTTTATTCAAAGAGCTGTCTTGGCAGGACTTATACTGGGCGCGCTTTTGGCAATCCTTGGAATTTTTGTGGTGTTGCGCCGCATGGCATTTTTCAGCGACGGTATCGCACATGCCTCTCTTGCCGGAGTCGCCGTTGGGGTTCTTGCCAATACGAATCCCCTGCTTACCGCATTAGGCATTTCCGCAGTACTCGCGGTCATCATGGCCTGGCTTGAAAGAAAAACAAAAATCGCATCCGATGCAATCGTTGGTTTAATTTTTACCGGCGGTATGGCAACCGGCGTAATCTTGCTCGCACTAAAAAGCGGCTACCAACCGGAGCTTGTCAGTTTTTTGTTTGGCAACATTCTGTCAATTCAATGGTCCGAACTCTGGCTGATGGTTGTTTTAGCCGCACTTATAGTTGCTTTTCTTCTATTGAATTATAAACGCCTTGCACTGATGGTCCTAAATCCGGAAATCGCACACCTCTCCGGCGTTCCGGTAACTCTTTATCAAACTTTATTATATGTAACCGTCGCAGCTTCTGCCGTGCTTGGCATCAAAATGCTCGGCGTAGCGCTTTTAAGCGCGCTCTTGATCGTTCCGGTCTCGACGGCAAAATTGATTGCAAAATCTTTCCGAGGCTTGATGCTATGGAGCGTTATCATGTCCGAGCTGACGGTTATCACCGGCATCGCGCTTTCAATTCAACTGAATCTCCCAACCGGGGCCGTCATAGTTCTCTGCGGGCTGATGTTATTTTTACTGACCTTGGCCGGCAGCAAGCTGTTCAATCGGTAAATCGCGCAGCATAAGCGCGAGTTCGTATTTTTTTTGCGCAGACACAGACATGCGCTGTATTTCGCTAAACGCAGACATCGCGCCCGAGGGCAAAACCAAATGCGAAAATCCATGTTCCAACAGCCAGTCCGTCAGCGCCTTCATAAAACCCTCCGACCTTAACTGCTGATTTTCCGCATACAACACGTCCCCTTCCGATTCATTGAATCTTGAATGTTGAATGTTGATTTTTTCCAGTCCGTGCGTTTGCCAATCCGAAACGTGCGGACCCAACAGCAACTCGCCGTTTTGATTTAAATTTATTTGACTGCATTTTCCGTCTTGCAACAAAATTTCTCCCAAGAGTTCCATCTCTGGATCAAAAATCACCAAACAATTTTCCGCTGTGCTCATATTTCATTTAATACGTTGGCAAAATGACGGACTGCAACAACGCGGTGCGCATCACCGTTGTTGGCCAAAAGACGAAGCTGACTAAGCAGCGCCTGATCGATTTTATATTCGCCGTCCGCAAAAATAGCATGCATCAACTTTGCCCTTTCATAAGTATCCTCGATTGATTTTTTGATCATGCTCTTTACGGCAATCCGCACTTGATCTTTTATGACATCCTTTTGCCAATCGCTCAAACCGTACGCGGATCGCGCCACATCGTAACCGTCTCGGCTCAACAAAGAATGCGCTTGACGGCAAAGCTCGCCAACCCGATCAACGCCGTGGCCTGACGCGTAAAAACGATTAGCCAAAGCCTGCCGCCACGCATCCTGCGTGGCTTCGTCTGGCGCGACGGACAAAGCGCAGTGCGCCAAATCGCGCTGCGCGGGATTGTCCCAAACCGTGCGAGCCGCAAGCGACTTAAGCAATAAAGATTTTAAGCGAGATGCAAAAGACAACCTGTCAAAATCAGCGGCTTGCGTCGCAGGGCCGACAATGACGACAAGGTTTTTATTATCTTGACTGAAATGGAAGCCTTTAACTTTATGTTTTTCCACTCCATCAAATCTTTTGCCGAAATCCAAATCATCTGCGGGCCGATAAGACAGCTCATGCAGATCACTCGTCAAACGATTTGGCAACAATCTCAAAAACTTCTCGATGGCATCGCGATCAACCGGCGCAGTTTCAAAGTTAATTATTTTGCATTGCATACTTAAGAGCTTTCATCCAAACCATTAATTACTTTTTAAGATATTTTCCTGCAGCTGCCCACGAAGCCAGAGCGACCAGTGCCACAATGGCAGCCAATTGTATGCCGGCTAAAGTCCAAAAATTATTTACAAAATAAGTCAGCATGCCGGGATCGGCGCCGTCAAACAAAATTCTGAGTTTTGGATCAAAAAATACAAGCGCCAAAAACACCAAACCCCCGGCAAAAACAAATGCGAGAACAGCTTGAAAAACGCCGCTTAAAATAAGCGGCAAACGCACAATAGCATTTGACGCGCCAACCAAACGCATAATTCCCAACTCTTCGCGCTGCGTGTAAATCGCGATGCGAATCGAATTATAAACGATGAGCGTCGAAAAGACTGAAAAAAGAACGATCAAAATCAAACCGACAAAACGAACAGTCTGTGCAATGTGCTGCACGCGATCGATAGAAGCGGAATTGTCGTCGTATGTTTTTGATTCAACCGCAAAAGAAAACTGCGGATTCTGCAAAGCTTCTATCAAAAACGGATAGTCCTCGGTTTTCTTGGCCTTTATGACAAGCGATGCTCCCAGCGGATTCTGATCAAGCTCGTCCAAAGCCGCCAAAACCTTTGGATCATCTTTATGTCTTTCCTTAAAATCAGCCAGCGCCTTGTCCGCATCCAAAAGCTCGACGGATTGAGTTTGCGGCAAAGAAGCCATGTAAGAACGCGCTGTCTCCAATATCGCAGCCGGAGTTTCCGGCTTTAAATAAACGCTGACATCAACCTTATCTTCCAACTCATGCAAAGCCGCATCGGACACTGCATTGACGCCCAGCAGAACGTTTACGGAAAGCAGCGAAAGAATCAAAACAATAATCGTCGCCAAACCGATCCACGCATTGCGTGTAAAGTTTTTCCAGGCAAACGCCAGTACGCGAACCGTTGAAGTGACTATGAACATAAACGTGGTACGAAGTACGTTGTACGTGGTACGGTTAGGATGGCAACAGGTACTTCCCCTGCGCTTGATCTGAAATGATTCTGCCTTCTGACAAAGTTATTACCCGTTGACGAAGCGCGTTAACCACTTCCCTGTTATGAGTAACCAAGACGACCGTGCTACCAAAAGCGTTGATTTTTTTTAAGACATCGATAATCTCGCGCGTATTCATCGTATCTAAATTGCCTGTCGGTTCGTCTGCCAGCAAAACTTTTGGACGATGCACAAGGGCGCGGGCGATAACCACGCGTTGCTGTTCGCCGCCCGAAAGCTGTTGCGGAAAACGATGCGCTTTTTCATCCAGCCCGACTATCTTTAAAACATGCGGCACAACCTCTTTGATTCTTTTGCGCGATTCGCCGGCCACCTCCAATGCAAAAGAAACGTTTTCCCAAACCGTCTTTTTTTGCAGCAGTTTGAAATCCTGAAAAACCACGCCGATCTGGCGCCTTAACAAAGGAATGTCGCGCGACTTTATTTTAGTGATGTCCCAGCCGCCGATTTCTATGGTGCCGCGCGTTGGCCGCTCTTCCGCAATCAGCATCTTGGCCAAAGTTGTTTTGCCCGCTCCGCTCGTGCCAACGATAGACACGAATTCACCCGGCTTGATATGCACGGATAAATCGCGCAAACCGTGTACGTCCGGAGGATAAACTTTTGAAACGTGTTTTAAGATGATCATCTGTTTTGAATTATAGCTCCCAAACACCTTCCTCTTTAATCGGCAGCTTGGCTGCGGTCGTTGTTTTTGTAACAACAGACGTCCGTGCACTAGTTACAGTCGACTGTTCTTCATACGCAATCGCATCAGGATCATCCGACAACAACGGCTCGACCTTAACATGTATTACCCCAGCTCCTGTCGACGCCAGCTGTGCAAAAGCGACTTTATCCAAATCAATAACTCGTTCCGGAAAAAGATCCCGCTCCGGACCGAAATCATTTATCTTAACGACGACTGATTTGACCGGATCCGTTGTCTTTGTGACTCTGACTAAAGTGCCTTTTGGAAAATCGGGCGAAGCCGCGCAAGGACAGCGTTTGTAAGCATACCACGAAGCCTGTCCTTCCGACATGTAACTTTTATCCTCAACCAATCTTACCGTAGCACCCATGCGGATTCTTGCTTCCGCGTATCCGGCAACAACAATCGTCGTCTTAATAACGCTCGTCTTGCCCTGAAAAGTCTCTTCCAGCATACAGCCCGTCATCGGATCTTTGCCGCAACTTGAGTCACTAATCTTTACCAGCACATCTTTGGGATTTTCAGACGCATTCGTCGTCCATTCGAGCCTGATATCCGGCCCAAAGCGATGCAGACCCGCATCGGAGGTCGTCGCATCGACGTTTTGTGTCAAAACATGAAAGACTCCCGGAAAAGGAATGTCATCCGCGCCAAAAGTCAGCTTGAGATTAAAATCATCCACATCCAAACTAAAAGCATGTCCCAGGAATCCCTGATCCAAAAAATACTGTTTATATCCACCCATCTCCGCTGCTTGCGCCGGCAACGCCTTGACTCCAAAGGCCCAAAACAGTAAACTTGCTGACATAAAAATAAAGATACTTTTCAATCGCATTAAGTAAGTATAACAGATCCGAAAACGCCAGGCCATATTTAGCCGATGTAGCTCAGCTGGTAGAGCAATGCTTTCGTAAAGCAGAGGTCGCGGGTTCAAATCCCGCTATCGGCTCCATCCCCCATCACTCCCAAAACGGAGTTTTGGGGGATTTTGTTTGTTGGTTTGTTGGTTGGTTTTGAGTTAGACGCAAGATTTTGCGTCTCTACAGTTTTTTGTCATTCTTGCGCAGGCGAGAATCCATCCGGCCGATATTGACAAAATCACCGCCTATTGTACCCTTGTCCACAATCCCCTCATCGTAACTTTCACATTCACGGTCGACGCGAGGGGCGTTGACTCAAGATGAAAGAAGCAGACAAATGAAGAAGAGAAACGGCGAAGTCAAAGTCACGTTCGGTCTCGTCACCGGCCCCGACCGCGAAGGCTGGCCAATCCACGGAGAATTCCTGCTGCGACGTACAGGCATGTCGAATGTTCATGGATCGCCCATTTTTTCCACCGCCGTATTGCAAACCACGATCAACCAGATGATCAATGGCGGCCTAATCGATCAAGAGCGCGCACTCGCCATTCGGTCGATGACCGACGATCTCGGCCTACCGTCGCAAGCAACGCGTTACGACGCTCTGGTTGCCACCGCTTTGAGATATTGCGCAGAAGCGGAAGATGCCCGCCCTCTATACCACCGTTTCATCGACGTCATCTGCGGAGCAGTGCCTCCAGAGAAAGGTTCGGGCGAAGCACGTTTCGAAATCTGTCGAAATGGCAAATTCTGCAGCGCGCCTCATTGCCATCACTACCCGCGGCATGGCGCCATCTTCTACTCTCGCTTCGGCAGAGATCTGACGTCCAAGACCATCTTCGCGCCAGAAACCGTTCGGCGATACTGCGATAAAAGCCTGAATCAGGGGCTGTTGACACAGGAAGAGGCTAACGCGCTCAAAGACTTCGGCTCGGGTATACTGATCGCAGACGAACGCACTGCCAGAGCAGACAAAATCATACTGTATTTCTCTGGCAGTACAATGTACGCACTGCTCGACGTGGTGTTTGGCTACATGGAATATTATACTCCTCCGAGCTTCGTGAAGTGCCGCGCGCACTATCACTTGTCCATACCTATCGTTGACGAGTTGAACCGCCGGACCAAACTGATCACGATGCTTTACTGCCTCCCCAATCAAACCATAGACTCGATCTCCACGTCTTTACACAACCGAGACGAAGTAAGGAGACATATTCAGAGGATGCTCGCTATCGGTGTTCTATCGCCAGATGAAGCGATCAATCTGCGTTCCGATGCCGCCCCGTTCTTTTCCGGCGCCGGGCGCGAGGCAACAACAGAGCGACGGGATCTGACTCACTCCTCAACCGACACTAACAAACAAGCTCGGCGATAAGCCGAGCCTGCAAGTTCTGTCGGATTTTTTTATTGGAACTTCAAATAAACCACAACATCCGACTTGACGCGTCTTTCCGCGAGAACAGCTTCTATGTCCAATGGATTGCCGGCCGGATCAAGACCAAGCTGCGTTGTGACTTTTTGCTCGAGCAACGCAGGCTTGAGAACGTTCTGTCTAAAATCCTTCTCGCTCCATCCGTAATTGTCTTGCAAATACTGCGTCACATCCGGCGTTGTGGACGAGACTGCGGCTTCTACGACATCATCAAAAACTGCGCTAATATCATCTTCGGAGACTGTAATATTCTTATCATCGGCAATCTCTTGAATCATTTCTTGCCGGACAAGCCTTTCCATGATGTTATCGTTCAAAGCTTTATCCGGCGGCATCGTCGCATCCACTTGCGCTCCCGCCTCGCTGTTGATGAATTTAATGATTGCATCGCGCGTTGATAAAAAGTCTGAATACGAAACCGTACGCATACCGACTCTAGCGGCCGGGAAATGAAAAGTTTTTGCAAAAACACGAGTTATACCGGATTCGTCATGCTTTACGTAAACGCCATACATTAAAGATCCTACCGCGATAACAGTCGCAAGCATAACTCCCAACCCGCCGAATATTGCTGCCAACTTAGTTTTTTGCGTCATACGTGTGTTTTGAATAATTCTTAATTGTTAATTCTTAATTGTTAATTCGCGTCGGTAAAATAGCGCCACCAACGTTCCGGATTGGACATCGTGTCTGATGCGGGCGGCGGAGTGGCCACGACGCTAACCTGCCAGGATGTGCTTGTAGCGCCCATACCCTCCAGCACAACAACGTGCTCGCCGGGTTTTTGCAAACCCAGTTTTGCCCGCGCCTCTTTCTCCACAAAAGACGGTTCCTGCATTTTATCAGCTAACTCGCTTAACTGCATCTTTCTGCCTTCCAAGGCTTGCGCCTTTGATTCCAAATTTTTAATCTCTCCGTCAAGCGTCCAGCTGCGATAAGATTCACGCACGGTTGCCACGCCCACAATCAAAAGCACAGCCAAATTCGCCATCAAAAACAAAGGCCATTTGGCTTTTGCGACAATCGATCCAGCGGTTTGATGCGAACGCATAGACTGTTAAGTTTGACTAAAAAGAGTTTCAACCGATTTATCCCTCGCTTGTTTTTCCAGCATCGTTTCTACTTCAATAACTTTTGAATCGTCAGCTTTCTCCAACAAAACCGCGATATGCCTGATCCTGGACCGTCTATCTTTTTCTACCGGCGTTTCGTTTGCGTTTATTTTTGGCGCATCCTGCCGCGTTTCGTTGATCAGCTCATGAACTCTTTCCGGATGTCCCACATCTTGAATTTCCAAAACTGCCGTTGCACCGGAAGTTTGTATCTTTATGACGCCGATGCGAAAAAGAGTTTGCCAAAAACCTTTTTTGCTCCACGAAGCATCCTGAATCGCGCTCAAAGCCGCTTCAGAAACATTGCGCGAGAAAAATCCATTTTGATCAACATCTATAATCCGCATGTTTGTAAGAATTAGCACGTCCGCATCCCACAAAAAAAGAGCCCTAAAAGCCCAAACCGCGCCGGCCAATATCAACATCCCAAAGATGACAACTCCAGCGATACCGAGACTAAAAAGCGGAAATAAGAAAAAAAACGGCGCCACAATCAAAATCATTGCGATAAACAACGGTTTGATCAGTGTAACAATATGCTTGCGCACCATGGCGCGCACAGCCTCTTCATCTTTTAATTGCAAAACAGATTCCAAACGAAACATAACTTCAGACAGTTTAATGCGTTTGCTTATTACTTGCAATACATCGGTAACTAACAACTGACAACTAACAAGAGTACCAAGCAACTCTTGTCAGTTGTTAGTTGTAAGTTGTGACAAAGGCAACAGCCTCGCCCGCCCTTTATCCGCGTTGCGCAATGGTGGAAAGAATAGCTCTGCTCGCCGCCTTGCGTTCGTCCCACGGTATCTTTTTGCCATTTGCAACACATATACGCTGCTCCGACCCTTTTCCTGTCATCAAAACCAAATCTCCGGGCTGCGCCAAATCCATGGCTTTTTGAATGGCAGAAGCGCGATCCAGTATCAAAAACAGATTCTCACCTTCAATTTTTCCGCCCTCTTTTGCCCCTTCAGCAACCTGTTTGATGATTTCCATCGGATCGTCATCGTACGGATCTTCGTTAGTAACGATGACAATCGCGGCATTTTGCGCTGCCATTTTGCCCAGGATGGGACGGCGCGCAACATCTCGACCTCCTCCGCAAGATCCCAAGACGTGAATTATTCTTTGCGGTTTTAAGATGCGGACATCTTTATAAAGTCTGGCGAGCGAACCCGGCTCAGGCGCATAATCGACCATTACTTGCCAAGGCTGACCTTCGTCGATCCGCTCAAAACGACCAGGCATGTTCTTTATCGCTTCAAGTTTTGAAATGGCTTCAGACATATTGACGTCCAACACTTTTGCGACGGACAATGCTGCCAAAGCGTTGTAGACGTTTACGTAGCCGAGCAACTTTAGACTCACAACAACTTTATCATCCTGAACGAAGTCCCTCTTTCTGTCATCCTGAACGAAGTCCGACGGAGTTGAAGGATCTGGACCGACCAATCCGGATCTTTCGACTACGCTCAAGATGACGAAACTAATACCGCCAAATGTCTCTTTAACATCAGACGCTTGCACATTGCATCCATCTCCCAAGCCATACCAAGTTACTTGCTGACCTTTGATGGCAAAATCTTTGGCGTGTTCATCATCTTTATTCAAAACAAACGCTCGTGGAACGGTTTTTCCATTGATGACTTTTGTCGGCAAACTCGCGATATGCTTGAAGAGCTCGATCTTGGCTTGTTTATAATTTTCAAATCCTCCATGTGCTTCGATATGCTCCGGCGTCAGATTGGTAAACACTCCGATGTCATAAGCAATTTGTTTGTGACGATGCTGCAAAACGCCTTGCGAAGAAGTTTCCACAACCGCATATTTGCATCCGGCATCAACCATTTGTTTTAGCGTCTTTTGCAATGCAAAACGCCCCAACATGGTCATTTTTGTTGCATTTAGCCACTCTTTGTCGCCGATTTTAAATATGGCCGTGGTCGTACAACCTGTTTTGACGCCCCCAGCTTCGAGAGCTTTTGCCGTCAAATAAGCCGTCGTCGTCTTTCCATTGGTGCCGGTAACCCCGATTACTATCAACTTTTGAGATGGATTGCCGTACCAAAAAGCTGCTATTTTAGCCAAAAATGAATGATACCAATCAAGCCAAGACACCGGAATCAGACGTTTAATCAGCTCTTTTATTTGATGCAACATAAGTCTTGAAATTTTAGCAGAGATATTGACATAATGCGAGTTCTCTGCTACGTTGACACATCGATTGCATGTAACATGAAGCGATGGAACATGTAACACGAAACGTCGGACACAGATAACTCCTGTCGTCTGTCGTCTACAGCCTGTCGTCTTTCCAGAGGAGGTCGCACCGTGAAACATCAAGTATTGTCCTACGTCGCACGTCCCAATCGTCCCACGTCGATGCTGACGCTCACTGCGCTCTTCGCGACGCTCATCGTCGCGGGGTGCCACCGGCAGGGAGGAGTTCGTTACAGCAGCGAGCAGGAGGGCTCCGCAGAGTACGACTACGTGCCGGCTCTTGGGCAGCTCCCTGCCGTGTGCGAGGGACAGACCCCGCAGCGCGAGTACGACGTTGATGGTGACAACCAGCCGTATAACGTCACATGCTCGTGCACGCAGGGTGCCCGCAAGGTCGAGTGGTACAACGCCGTCATCCCCGGCGACGACCCTGCAACTCACTGCCGACCGGCCGTTCTCAGCTTCTCGTGCACGATGAACGCCGACGGGAGTTGCAAGTACCCGGGACTCATCCCGCCGCCTGAGCCGCCGACATTCGCCGCGACGAGTGCGAGTGTCAGCGCGCGGACATCAACGTCCACGGCGACGGTCACTCCGGTTCTGCCGTCCGCACCGACCGTACCCTCGACACACTGGACGCCGCCTGCAGCGACGCCGAGTTCGACAGTCGCCTCGCCGCCCGCTCCCAAGCCCGCGCCGGTTGCGACCTCGACCTCGAGCGAGGTCAAAGAACTCAACTACGAGTGCACGTCCGGGTCGTCCGCGACGCGCAACTTCACCATGGTCACCAAAAAGAACGGCTCGACAAGCGCCGTTTCCGTTCAGCAACAGTGCATCGGCTCCGCCGTGTCCTGTCTTGCGGCAGTCGCCGACAAGGCCGATACCAGCAAGCCGCCTTGCGCTTGCGGCAACGGCAAGGTGCCGAAGGTCCTCTCGCAGGACCTCAACACGTGGAGCTGCGACGAGGAGCCCGCCGCTCAAGGCAAGATAATTGGTGTTGACTCCTGAGCAGACACGAGCATATCGCGCCTAACAGCTAGGCTTGCGTACTCAAAACCAGCCTGCCGTATCGACAGGCAAAAGCTCTAACCGCCCTGACCTTCACAAGTCAGGGTTTATTTTTTTACAAATACTTCTGTAGAGACGCAAAATCTTGCGTCTAACCAAAAACCCTCCTACCCCCTTGTCTAGGGAGTGGTTTTTGAGCGATTCTGTTTTGAGTTAGACGCAAGATTTTGCGTCTCTACAGATATAATGCGTTATAATCCGTACGTAATCAATGACATCACCGCAAAACCCAAAGAGACAACCAACATGCCGACGCCCAGCGGGTTTAGAATGTTCGAATATCCAAATTGCGCGATCAATAAAGTTGATAATCCAAAAACCTGCAAAAGCATTTTTAATTTACCTGACCAGTTGGCACTCAAATATTCCCCTCTTCTTCTGCGCGAATAGGCGCCGAGCACGATCAAGACTTCCATAAATACGAGAATGAAGGCCAACAAAAAACTGACTTCTTTTGATAAAAATAAAACCGCAACCGACCCTATCAATAATTTATCAGCTGCAGGATCGGCAATCGTGCCCCATAGAGTTATTTGTTTTCTTACTCTGGCCAAAGAACCGTCCAACACGTCTGTAAACCCCGCGATTAGAAACATCGGTATCATGTACTCCCAATTTTCCGTCCACGTTAGATAAGCCACTGGCGGTATCATGATAAAGCGCAAGACAGTCAAATGATTGGGCTTTATCCAATTTGGGATGATCGGCAAAAAAATCTTTGCCAGAATCTTGTCATGAAAGCTTAAAACCGCTGTCTCATTTGTCATCAGGTTGCGGCTGGTTAAAGTCGGCATACAATACTTCGCCTTTTATGCTACCATAATGGGACCATAATAACCAATAACCAAGCATCAATAACCAAATCTATGAACGAAAAGACCTTGGACGCTTTGGCCGGGATGGTATTTATCATCATTATTTTGGGACTGGCTTATCTAAAAATCGATATTGGATTTGCAGGACAATTTTTTTGGGTATTTGCTATCTTGTTTCATGCTTATGTTTTTGGAAAAAATACTTTGCCCGATCGGCACTGGGCGATGTCCGCACCTTTCGGTTTACTGATTTTGCTGGCTGTACAAAGCGTGGTGCAAACAATCTGGTTTTACACCGGCAATCCGCTCGGACATTTTTCAGATGCGTGGTCACTGGCGATCGCTATGGCCGTTGCGCACATCGTAGGGCTGACGATTGAACAAAACAATTTTTCCGTTCCGAGCGAACGAGTGAAAATTCCGTGGACAAAAAAACGCCGCGTCTTGGCTGCAATACTTTTAGGAGCAAGCGTTTTGACGTTTGCATTTGTCGCGCAAAGCGCTTGGTCCGCAAGAACATTTAATACCATAAGAACGCCTTGGCCGCTGCTTGCCGCAGGATCAATTGCAGCGATCTCACTGCTTTGGTCTACATGCGCTTTGTCGGCGATTCGCATCAAGTCATCACTCTTAACAGCGATACATGCGGGCCTGGCTATCGCATCGACTTTAATCATCGCGCCGATCGTTTATCGCATCGGCTATGGATTTGATGGATTTTTGCATATTGCCGGAGAACAAGTTTTGTTAAAAACAGGAACCCTCAATCCAAAACCGTTTTACTACATCGGCCAATACGTTTTTACAACCTGGCTTTCTCGAATGACAATGCTGCCGCTAACCGATATTGAAAAATGGTTATTACCGGCGATCGGCGCAATCCTGCTTCCAGCGAGCATCGCTTTCGCTTTCCGCAAAGAACCCTGGGTTGGGCAAGCCGCTGCGTGTTTGGCCATGTTTCCGCTCGGCATGTTTGTTGCAACAACTCCGCAGGGACTTGCAACGGTGATTGGACTCGCAAGCTTGATTCTGGCTTTAGGAGTAAAAAAGAAATCCATTAAACCGAGCGCGCCGCTTATACTCGCAGCATGGAGCATCGCCATTCATCCGCTTGCAGGAATTCCAATGTGCTTGTTGGTAATTGCGGTTTTGTCATTCAGCGAAAAAAAATGGTTCATTAAACATCTTGCCTGGCCATTCGCAGTATTTGCAGGCTTGGCAATCCCGTCGGTTTTTTATTTTGCCAGCCAATATCAAAGTTCGCTGGCCATCGACTGGAACTTAAGCAACATTTCGCAGCTTTCCGTTTGGACGTCTTATCTGGCGAATCTGCTGCCCTGGCTTGGAAACAAATTCGCGCTTTGGCCCGCCTGGTCTTCGCTTATCGGAATCTCTCTCCCCGCTTTGGGACTCCTGGCTTGCTTCGCAGGCATCATCATGTTGAAAAATCATGAACGCCAAACGGCCATACTGCTTTTCATCGGTGCAACGTCTCTTTGGATCGCATCGGGACTTTTGGCGGGCGCGAGTGATTTTACTTTTTTGATTCAATACGAAAAAGGAGATTACGCCGGACGTTTGCAGCAAATATCAACGCTGATTCTACTTATAGGCGGCTTGCCTGCAATCAGTTTGCTTTTGCAAAAAATCAGCAAAGCAATTCCGATCGCTTCCGCAATCGCGATCGTGCTCTTTGGAGCCATCGGTGCAGCCAATGCTTACAACGCCCTTCCGCGACACGATGCCGTTCAGCCAAGCCGCGGCTGGAGCACGGGCGCGGATGACGTCGAAGCGGTTCGTTGGATAGACCGCTATGCCAAAGGTGCGGAATACACAGTGCTTTCCGATCAAAGCGTTTCTGCAGCCGCAGTCAAAGAATTCGGCTTTAAACGCTATGCCGGCGATGTTTTCTTTTACCCGATTCCGACAGGCGGTCCGCTCTACGAGGTTTACCTTAAAATGACATACCAAGATCCTTCGCTTGATACGATAAAAGACGCCGCGGCGCTGGGCAAAACAAATCTTGTTTTTGTTGTGATCAACGATTATTGGTGGCAAGCGGCGAATCTAAATCAAAGCATTGCTGGTATTGCAAATGCAACTTGGAGCATCAATAACGGCAAAGTAAACATTTATGCGTTCGACTTGAGCAAGCCGCAAACAAAAACCGCGGCAGATACGGAGTAGCCGGCTGACTACTCAACTTCAATTCCAAACGAATACAAAAGCGCCAAAACATCCGGATAGGAAAACTTGGCGCCTTTTATTTTATTTTGCATCGGATCAATGTAATAATTTCGCGCTTTGGATAAATCCGCTTTTCTCAAATCAACATCTTGAAACTTGCTGCCCTGCAAATCAGAACCCGAAAAATCGCATTCGGAAAGATTTGCATTTGAAAAATCAGATTCTCTGATCGCGCAATCGACAAATATTGTCTTCCTGATGTCCAGACGTCCAAAATTGCAAATCTCTATTATGCATCCTTTAAACGACCATTCCACCAGCAAAGATTTTACTGAAGAAAAATCAACTCCGATGATTTTGCAATTTTCAAATGCAACATTCTGAAAACTGCAGTTATCGACTTTTACATTCGAAAGATTGCAATCAACAAAATTACAATCGATAAACAAAGTGCCGGAAAACTTTGATCCGCTAAAATCGCACTTTCTAAAAACGCAATTCAAAAATTCTTTGCGCTGCAAATCACTGCCTATACAAACCTCTCCGACAAACGAATACTTTTCGTAAATTTGAAGTTCAAAAGACCCGTTGATCATAATTTTTCATCATCCCAATCAGCGCCTTTCCTTTTTTAGTAACTTCGCAATCTGTTTCTTCAAAACCGGAAGATCATCATTTATCGTTTTCCACAATATCTCCAAATCTACTCCAAAATAATCATGGATGATCTTATTCCTCATCCCCGCTATTTCTTTCCATGCAATTTCCTGATTTTCACTTTTGAATTCCGCGGGAATTTTTCCAGCAGCCTCACCGATGATACTTAAATTTCTTACAACTGCATCAACCAATTTTTCATCTTTCAAAAAAACCGCAAGACTTGCGTTACGTGTATATTTTTGAATTTTAACAATTGATTGCTTAATGTCCTCCAAATAGAGCCTAACGCTTCTAGACATATTTCACATCTTTCATTATTCCTTTCTTCGCTGCCGGTTTGATCGCTTTTTTAGTAACCAAATCAACCTTCTTATTTAACTTGCGACTCAAAAAATTTTCCAATCTTATAAACTCAAAAAAACCAATAGGTTGTTTAAACTCAACAAGAATATCCACGTCACTCCCTTTTTTTTGTTCGCCTCTTGCGTAAGAACCGAAAACGCCTATCTTTTTTACATGATATTTTTCCTTAAGAATAGGAAGCTGTGATTGAATCAACTTGTTGACCATCTGCCTCGTCATATACAAAGAGTATAGCAAGATGCGCGGGAAAGGCAACCTGACATAAGTTTAAGTCCGAGCGTAGACTTATTTTCTTGATCCTCGCCTGCGCAAGGATGACAAACGTTCTTAATTCTTAATTGTTAATTGCTCGACAAGTTCCCCCATCACCTCATCAACATTATGCCTTGCGAGAATCTTTTCGCGAATTAGTGTCTGCGATTGTTGATTGAGAGTTTGACGGATACTGTCCGCGAGAGACTTGATGTCGCCAGGCGGGACAATTGTGCCGTAGCCTTGTAGCAACTCGCGCACTCCGCCGACATCAGCTGCGATGACGTTAATGCCTGCGGCGACAGCTTCCAGTAAAACCGTCGGCTGATTCTCCATAACGAGCGACGGCAAAATAAGCAAACGCGATGCGTAAAGTTCCTCCATCGCTTGTTCATGAGTTAATTGACCTTTTAATACAATCATCGCGTCGTTTAGTTTATTCAATTTGGACGCCAACTCGCCGTCGCCAACCAAAGTCAAAACTCCCGGACGAGGGTCGAGCGATCGCCACGCGTCGATCAAGACTTCGACGCCTTTATCTGCCGACAGACGTCCAATATAAATAATTTTGGAATCTTCGCGCATTTCATTTTCACAAAACCCTCGCGGTATCTCCACAGGATTCGGCAGAACGCGAGCTGCGACATTAATCAGCAACCCATGTTTACGATGTTCGTCCAGCAGCCACTGCGAAGGGCTGATTACAACATCAGGAGCTCCCAGAGCTTTTGAACGTCGCGCGGACCAGAAACCGTACCACGTACCACGTACCATCCGTACTACGTTGTACGCTGTACGCTGTACGCTGTACGACATCATTTGTCCCGACGGTTCAAACATTTGCACATCATGAAGTACATGAATCCATCTTACGCCCGTTGCCTGCAACATCTTTGGAGTTCCCCAGCCGCAGCCCGTCAGGTTATGTGTAAGCAATACTTCTGGTCCCCATGCGCGAATTTGATCGACAACTTTTAAGTTTGGCGCCAGATCCTCCAGATGAAACATCAGGCGCATCGGCGCAATGGCTTTATTGAGTTTCGCAAACGGAACACTGGTGCGTGTTACAAAAGTTTCGAACGGTGCAATGCCTGCCTCTCCGGGAAAAGGCGCCGGGACAAAAACCTTCACTTCATGTCCGTGGCGCAGTAACCAATCGGCCTGCATGCCCGCGATCCTGCCCGCACCGCCGCGCGACAAAGGCGGAAAAGCATTTGTTAAAATTGCAATCCTCATAATTGTTTATAGTAATCAAACAAAGTCTGCGTGTGTTTATTCCAATCCAGACCAAGCGCTTTTTCACGTGCTGCTTTTGCGAACGTTTGACGTCGATCAGTATCGTTTAACAAATCCTCGACGGCTTTTGCGAGTACTACTTCATCATTGACTCCAACCGTGACTCCCGCGTTGTTGATGACCTCTCTCACGCCTGGCAGGTCGCTTGCAACAACGGGCACGCCGCAAGACATTGCTTCGAGCGCAACCAAACCAAACGCCTCAGCACGGCTCGTACTCGGAAAAACAAAAACATCCAAGTTCTGCAAAGTTTTTATCAAATCGTCTTCGCTCAATCGTCCTGCAAAGTTTACACGATCTGCAATACCAAGCGCTTTTGCCATTTCTTCATATGACTGACGGCGATCGCCGTCGCCGACAATAACCGCATGGACGTTGGCCGGTAACTTGGCAACCGCACGCAAAAAGACGTCGATGCCCTTAAACGGATGAGCGCGATCCATGACAGAAACAGTGCCTACTAGATGAGTAACTGGTAACGAGTAACGGGTGACGGGTGACGCTAAATAAGCGGGACAAAAAACCGTCGCGTCAACGCCAAAAGGCAACTCGCGCAGACGGATGTCGCCAACAAGAGATGAATACGACGAATTACGCGCATAATCCAAAGTCGAAACCAACAACAAGTCCGCAGATTCCAAGACGCGCTTTTGCAAAAACTTGCGATGAATGTTTGCTGCAAGTCCCCGCCAACCGTTATCAGTTGCGTCGTGATGCAAAGTCACGACAAGATGCTTAATTTTATTTTGCCTGCGCCAGCGCGCAATCAATCCTGCTGTAAAATAAAACGGATAATGCAGATGCACGACGTCCGCGTCTTTAAGAACTTTCTTCAGTCCCAATAAGCGTCCGACATTGCCGATGCGAAATGCGGGAAGACGGGTAACTGGTAACTGGTAACGAGTAACTAGTGACGAGGTTTTCGGAGCGACTAAAGTCGCGTCAACGCCGAGTTTGCGCAAATACAAAACTTCTTGGTTTGCCACAACCCCGATCCCTCCGCCCTGCGGAGGCGCAACGCAAGAAACGTGAACGACTTTCATAACAAATTACCATCTTACGATCAATCTGTAACTGACATAAAAGGCTTTCCAAAACGGATTGGCGATTTTTTCCGCCCAACCGCTTTTCAATTCCTGATATTCAATCCTCCAAGTCATGCGGCTGATAATCAACCAATCCGGTACGCGCCGCGTGCGCCTGATTTGGTTGCGCCCGTTCAGAATATATCTCCAAGTGCTTGGCTTCAAGAACCAAATAGACGCTCTCCACTTTTCTTTAAGCCATCCGCCCTTTACCGCAAAAGTCCAAATCGCGACGTCTGTCGCGACAAGCGCGGGCGCCATCAGCAACAATGTCCAAAAAGAATAATTCTTTAACACGACCGCGATGCGGTTACGTTCCATCCAATGCCACTTGGATATTGAGCGTGAAAATTCGTAATAGTGTTTAACGATACTCTTTGGCGCAATGACGTTTCTGTATCCAGCTAACATTATACGCCAACCCAAATCCAAATCTTCGTGATAAGAAAATAAAGTTTCATCCAAGAGTCCGACTTTTTCCAAAACTTTGACTGGTAGTAAAACTCCAGCGCCGGATGAGTAACTGATGTCGGTGACTTCTGTTGACGCTTTTTCTATCGACTCGTGATCGCCCAAACAATAACCAAATCCCAAAAAATGCAAAGCATTGCCGCGCGAATTAATTTGTTGCGGATTATCTCCTCGCAATAAAAGCGACTGAACGGAACCAACGCCTTTTTCACTTTGTGCGACCTTAATCGCTTCGGTCAAAAAGTTCGGATTGACCGCAGTATCAGGATTTAAAAGATAGACGAATTCAGCGCCGCGTTGCATGGCCCAAATAATCGCCAGATTATTGCCGCCCGAAAATCCCAGGTTAGCATGAGGCTCATGCACAATCAGCTCCGGAAGCTCGGATGAATATTTTGCGCGAAGACGCTGAACCGCCTCGAAAGTTCCGTCATCGTCTTTATTAATGACGATGTGCAAACGCCACAATTCGCGAGGATAATCGACCTTTGATAGCGAATCGAACAAGTTATCAAAAAACCGCGCATGATCGTATGAAACTACAATGACGTCACACGTCGCACGTCCCAATCGTCCCGCGTCAAGAGAGGATGATTCCATAGTATTTTGTCATCCTTGCGAATGCGAGGATTCATCCCCATTTTTGTCATCCTTGGGCGTAGTCCGACGGAGACCCGAGGATCCATCTGATTCTGGATTCCCGACGTCGTCACTCGAACTCCTCGGGAATGACAAAACGGCAAGCGCATTTTGTTCCACAATCTTAGTCAATTGTCTTTCTGTTTTTTCCAAATTGATGAAAAGTTTAAAAATCAAAAAGAATTGTATTGCGACCGCTGCGTACAAAATCAAATCAACGCCGCGGCCGACTCCAAAAATTGCAGCGAGATATTCCGTAAGTTTCGGTAAGATGGACACGATCGCTCCGCCCAGCCACAAAACTGACCAAGCCAGAAATTCAGATAATGAGATAACTCTCTGTCTGAACCGTTTTAAAGTTACCCACAAGGCTAAAACAAAGCCCAAAACCAACAAAATTTGTATTAACATACCGATATGTTAGTCCATAAAGTCCTTAAAGTCCATAAAGTCCTTAAAGTCTTTGAATCGGTACATTATTAGGGACTTTAAGGACTTTTGAGTTTATAGACTTTATGGACTCACTTCGTGAATGTTCCAACCAAAAGATGCCAGGCGATCTTGATGGCATCGCTCGTGCGATTACTACCGGCCTTGTTAAGGCTGTCTTGCGTGTAGATGACATGTGCCGGAATTTCCATCCAGCGAAGACCGGAGCGCGTGACGCTGCGCAAAATTTCGGATGCATGCGCCTTACCATCTTGATGAAATACGATTTGACGCGCAGCTTCAGCTGTCATGGCGCGCAAACCGCTTTGCGGATCAGTTACTTGACGCGAAATCCCGAGAGCCAAAATATTAAACCAGCGTCCGCATTTAAGCAGCCAACGACGAGCAAGCGGCATGCCGGTCGCCTGCACTCCCAAAAAACGCGAACCCAAAACAACATCGGTTGATCCATCTAAAACCGGTTGCAATAAATTCGGTAAATCTTTTGCGTCGTGCTGGCCGTCCGCATCAAGATGCACGATGATATCAGCACCGGACATCAACGCTGCTTTCGTTCCCGTTCTTAAAGCCGCACCTTGATTGCGATTTATCGCATGCCTTAAAACACAGACTCTGCCGCACTCATCAGTCCCCATTGCCGCTCGCGACGTCTCGTCGGTAGATCCATCATCAACGACTATTATCTCGTTCAAATACGCCAAACTCTCGCGTAAAACCGCGGCAATCCTTTTTTCTTCGTTATACGCCGGAATAACGCCGATAACTCTCATGCAAGCATCTTATGCAATAATTCCCACTTCGTCCATAGGTTCCAAGGACGCCCTAGGACGCTTGAGGACGTTCCAAGACGTTCGACGCCGTCAACAAATTCTTATGCGCCATCGTGTAATCAATGATCTGCTTAAGACCTTCGTCCAGTCTAACCAGCGGCATCCAGCCCAACTTTTCTTTTACTTTGGTCAAATCCGGCAAACCGAGCGGGGTCATAAAGGCAATCGCCGGCTGAAACACCACGCGGCTGGTCGAGCCGGTCATCTCCAAAATATTTTTTACAATATCAAGTATCGGCAAATCCTGGTCGCTGCCCAAATTGACCGTGCCGATATCGCCTTCCGCGGACATCAGCTTAATCAAACCGTCAACAACATCCGTCACATAACATAGCGACGTGCTAAAAGTTTCATCGCCATAGATCTCTATGTCTTTGTTGTCCAGCGCGTTCAAAATAAAATCCGGAATCATCTCGCCCGAAAATAATCTTTCACGCGGACCGTATGTTCTAAAAATACGCGCTATTTTAACGTCGAGTTTATGAACTTCTTTGTAAGTCTGACAGCATGTTTCTGAAAAACGTTTTCCCTCATCGTAACAAGCTCGGCTGCCCAAAGCATCAACGCAACCGACTTCCGTTTCTTTTATAAGATGATTGTCTTGCGGACGCGGACCGTAAACGGTTGAAGTGGAAGTATGTAGAAATTTTGCTCGATAACGCAAAGCCATATCCAGTGCATTCTTCATGCCAAGACTGTTTGCAAATAAAGTCTGCATGCGCGTTTGTTCAAAAGTTTTAGGGTTCATCGGGCAGGCCAAATGAAAAATTTCTTGTATGCCCTGAAACTTTATTTTAAATCGCTCAAGCTCCGGAAACTGTTCCGGATCAAAAGCAGCGCTCACATCTTGACGGATAAACTCAAACTCCGGATTCTTGAGCAGAAACTCTATGTTACTTAAGGATGACGACACGAGATTATCGACGCAGATGACGCGTGCACCCTCAGCCAGCAGCTTTTCGCAAAGATGCGACCCTATAAAACCCGCACCGCCGGTAACCAAAATGTTTTTTTTATCAAAGACTGGAGGCATATGATCAATTAAGAATTATGAATTAAGAATTATGAATGTTTGAGAATAATCTACCGCAATTCTTAATTCATAATTCTTAATTAAAACGAAACTAGGTTTCTATTGGAGTTCGCATACTCGACCATCCCTTTGAGACCGTCATCAAGGCGGACCAGCGGCACCCAGCCCAAAAGCTCTTTGGCGCGCGAAATATCAGGCAGACCGGGATCGATGTACTGTTGGATATGCGGTTCGAACCTTACGCGCGAAGCGGAACCGGTTACCTGCAAAATCTTTTGCGCCACACTCACCAGTCTAACCTCTTCATCAGAACCGAGATTTACCAACGTGATATCTATCGGCGAAGACATCAAACGCAGAATGCCGTCCACCATATCTTTTACATTACAAAGTGATGTTCGCGTTTCTTCGTCTCCGGAAATCGTTATGTCCTTGCCGTCTAACGCATTCAAAACCATGTCCGGAATCAAATTGCCGTCAAAAATCTTCATGCGCGGTCCATACGTTCTGAACAAACGCGCGATCTTAACATCCAACCCATAAACATCCGCGTAAGTCTGCAAAATAGCTTCAGAAAAACGTTTGCCCTCGTCGTAGGCACCGCGCGTCGTCAAATGGTTCAAACGGCATTCGTCCGTTTCTTTAACAGGCACATCCCTGTTCGGCCTGTTTCCGTAAAGCACGCTGGACGAGGCATAAAGAACTTTGGAATGATGTGCGACAGCCAGATCCAAAACATGCTTGACACCGATAGAATTAGTTAAAACCGTGGCGATTTTAAAGTCGTCGAAATGTCTTTTTGAAATAGGGCAGGCCAAATGGTAGATTTCTTGCAATCCGTTATATTCCACTCTGAATCTGTCCAACTCTTTGTAACTCGAAAGATCAAGCGGCTGCGTAATGTCGTGATTGATAAACTCAAAATGCGGCTCGCGCAAAAGATGGTCGATGTTGGCGACAGAACTGGTAATAAAGTTATCCACGCAAATAACATTGGAATCGTGGAGCAGCCTGTCGCACAAATGAGACCCGATAAAACCCGCACCGCCGGTGACGAGCACATTCTTTCTTTCAGTAAATGATTTTGTCGACATAACTATCGACTATTATACCTAAGTGGGGCTAAATAACCAATAGACCAAGTTCCAAGGTACAAATAAACTACAATAACCAAATAACAATTTCCGAACGCTTGTATCTTGGTGCTTGGTTATTGGAATTTGTTTGATTATTGGTGCTTGGTAATTGATTTATTGTTAAAGGTATACAAACGATGCGAAACAAATGTAAAAAACGGAATCAAGACATTGACTCCGACGACGACAATCAAATCATAGATGCGCAGCAGATCTTCACCAACCCAGAACAATGTCAGACTAAACACCGTTGCCAAAGATGCAACTATCGCATAACGGCGCACAGAACCGCGGGCTGAGGATTGATCCTTGAACGTCCAGGATCTATTGAGTGAATAGTTGTAGGCTAAAGAATAAGCCAAAGCCAAACCATAGGACGCCAATCGCGGCAAATCAGTCAGCAACCAACGAGTTAAAAAATAATAAACAAAAGTTTGCAACAAAAAAGTCGTCGTGCCCACAAACAAAAACCTGATTAACTTCCTCGCTTCTTTGCGCAAATGCATATCATCTCGGCCAGAAATCGTAGAACTTTTTAACTGCGGAGTCGGCGACTTTCATGCCAAGCGGCGCCTGATGCCAGACCGCGACCTCAAGCGCGTCGTGAGTTACGTCCATCACGCCGTTGCGTTCGATGAGATACGTCGGTGTGCCGGTCTGGACCATGCTGACAATTTCTCGTCCGTCCATAGTCAATCCCGATGTAACATTGATATTTGCGGGTTTTGTTGTTGTAACATCCGAACCTTCACCAAGGCCAACGTCACGCAAAACGGTCAGCGACGAACTAGGCAAAGATCTGTTAAGCAACAGTATAGCCTGTTGCGGACGTTCAATGCCGACCGCCAAAGTACCCAGCGGCGTTGCGGCATCGGTTGTCAAGAAAGGTTGACCCAAGCCTATTTCCGGACTCAAACGCCATGCCCTAGCTCCGTTCGCTTCAGTAAGCAAAACCTGTTCCCTGCCGCTGGCATTCAAATCCTGAGAAGCCAAAAGCAAACCGCCTTTGACCAAGCTCGTGCCATTCTGATCAGCCTGACCCGCCGCGAGCAAAACTCCATCGTTGCGGTAGACTCTCCATGCGCCCGTCTCATCGCCCTGCGTCGTGACAAGAACGTCCGGATAGCGATCTTCATCCCAGTGGACAAATATCGCCCGCAGTCCGCGTTTATCTCCTAGATTTCCGACTGGAAAAGAATAGAGCTCGTTATTATTCTCGTCGTCTATCCAAATCATCGGCGCGCTGCCCGGATTTGCCGCAAGCAGTTTCCATGGTCCATATTTTACAGCAGACGCGGGAGCGAGCGCGGCAGAAGCATCCAAAACGCCTTTGCCCATACCTTTCGTATTTGCATATCTGTTAAAAGGTTGAACGCTGTCCAAAATGCGGTTAGCCAGCTGCTCGCCGTTCCAATCCGGGTGCCGCGCTTTTAACATAGCCGCAACTCCGCTGACCAACGGAGCAGCCAAAGACGTGCCGCTCCATTCGCCGTACGCATTTATTCCCAATTGATTTCCGTCCGGATCGAAAGTCGGCTGCGCAGCAAAAATATTTTCACCCGGCGCAGACAAAGAAACACAATCCCCATGATTGCTCGACATACTGCGTGCACCGTTTTTGGCCAATGCACCGACGCTTAACATGCCTTGATCCGCAGCACCTTGATAGCAGGATGGATATACCGGCTCAACGTCCAAATTATAACCGATACCAGTCATGCCGTTGCCTGCCGCAACCACGACCAGCACGCCTTTCGCGGTCGCCTCGGTTATTGCCTGCTTAACGCTGTCATCGCTCGCATCGCCTTCCAAACTAAGATTAATGATGTCGGCCCTATGTACAACCGCGTAACGAATGGCCTGTGCCAGATCTTCGGTCGTGCCGGATCCGTCAGCTCCCAAAATCACCAGCGGCATTATTTTTGCGTTCCACGCCAAACCGGACATTCCGATGCCGTTGTTTCCTCTACCCGCAATCAGCGACGCCACAGCCGTTCCATGTTCCCAAGCGCCGTTTAAATACATCATGCTGTCCATTGGTTTTACGTCTGGACTGTCGTTCGTAAAATTCCAACCGTGCACGTCATCCACCAAACCATCGTCATCATCGTCGATATTATTGAGCGGAATCTCATCCGTATTGGTCCAAATCGCTTCTCTGATATCAGGATGAGTGACGTCCATTCCAGCGTCAATGACAGCGACGACGACTTCGCGAGTTGAAGTCACAACTTGATTACTGATGGTCGCCCAGGCTCCCGGCGCTTTTATATAATCCATCCCCCACTCCTGACCGTAATACGGATCGTTGGGAATCAAACCGGAATTTTCGGCGGCATAAGCGTTTGACGTTCCAAAAATCGCCAAGCTCAGCATTGTAACAAAAACTGTGATTTTAAAATAAATCTGAAGTGATTTCATGAAGATATGTTACTTGATACGTATGAGGATGACAACTGAAACAAAAAAAGATTGCAGGTCATGCAATCAAGCGGCGAACTACGCGATTCACCTCGCGTGAAGTCGCCCGAGATGCTCGAGCGCAAGGTACGTAACAGCGACAGAACAAAGCTCGCTGACCTTTCCGGCACGAATCAGCTTGCGCCACTCGCTAAGCGGAATCAGCACCATCTTCAGGTCCTCGGTATTGTCGAGCTTGCTTGGCTGCGGAACGATCGGCTCCTTGACCACGCCCAGAAACGGGTAGAATCGCGTCGCCAGTTTCCTGCCGGAGATCGGAATCCCGAATTCGGAGAGCGGAACGATCTCTTGCAGTTCCAAGCCAGTCTCCTCCTCGAACTCCCTTTTGGCGCAAGTCTCGAAGGGTTTGAGAGATGTGTGGTCGGAGCGCGACAACACACCGGAGGGAGGCACGAGTGTTACGACTTCCGCGCCATGCTTCCACTCGCCCACCACCGGGACCAATTGGTCGTCGGGAGCATCGGGGTTGGGCAAGAAAGCAATGGTCGTAACCCAGTCATTACCGATTCCGCGAAACCCCGCGTACGGGCGATCGCGATGATCCTTCAACAGGACGACCTCCGTGGCAGGCGCGAACTTGAGTTCGCTGCGTTGCTGCGGCGTCAGATCGCGCTGTTTATAGGCCTCCAGAGTCATCGGGGGTTCCAGTTGAGGCCACGGCGCGATGCCGAGCTCCGTAAGAACACCGAAGATCGTACCTGCCGTGACAACCGGAACGCCATACAACATCTTCATGACACACTTCCTTTCTTGTCTGCATTCAACAAGCCAAGCAGATCTTTATGCACGTGACTGTTGCTTGCCACAAGCGTACGTGAAAAAGGATGCCAAGGACTTCCGTCCATTTCCGTCACCGTGCCGCCGGCACGTTCTACGATAAGTCCTGCAGCGGCAATATCGAACGGATCTGGCTTCGGGAAGACGAATCCCGCGATCCTGCCGCGTGCCACAGCCATCATGTCGGCAGTGGCCGAAAGACGGATCTGAGGATACAAAGTTCCGCGATCCAGTTTCTTGATAACTTCGTAAACCCTTTCGTGGTCCGCGCCTCCGTTTTCCTCCTTTCCCCACCCGATCCAAAACTGGCTCGCAGACAGAACGGCGTCTCCGCTTACAGAGAGAGGAGAATGCCTCACGCACTTCTCTGTCCGACCAACAGGATATTGCGTCGCCAAAGAATTCTTCGTTGCGGAAAACATCAATCCGCGCGCCGGCAAACAGACGACTCCCGCAACCGAAAGGCCGTTTTCCACGAGTGCAATCGAAACTCCCCAGTGGTCATCTTGCAAAAAGTAGTTGACCGTCCCGTCAATGGGATCAACGATCCACAGCAAACCTTCACGCCTTTCCTCCCCGCCTTTTTCCTCCGACAATACTGGAATGTCCGGATAATCCTTGGCCAGCGCGTTCAGGATTATCCGCTCTGACGCGAGGTCCGCGTCCGTAAGAAAGTCCTTGCGAGATTGGAGTCGCTTGCTTTGCGTCTGAATGGAGCAAAGCATCTGACCCGCTTTGATTGCAGCGGATTCCATTGCAACAATCGCTTTTTTCAGGTTCATCGTTTGCTCCTCGGCTTGTAACGGTACGACAAAAACGTGCACTTTCTTTACGCTTTTTCTGTCGGAATGTCAAGTGATGCAGGGTCTAAACACCGATCCTTCTCAAAACTATTCTGATCGTCTTAAGCAAAATCGCCAAATCGAGCATCAACGAACGATGTTTTATGTAATACAAATCGTATTGTAATTTTTTGAGATTATCCTGAAAACTAGAGGCATATCTAAAGCTCACTTGCGCCCAACCCGAGACGCCGGGGCGAGTCAGATGACGCAAAGCATAATACGGCATTTGACGCGTCAGCTCTTCCACGAACTCCGGGCGTTCGGGGCGCGGACCCAAAACAGACATGTCGCCGCGCAAAATGTTCCAAATCTGCGGCAACTCGTCCAAACTCGTGGCGCGGAGAAACTTGCCTATGCTCGTAACGCGCGGATCATTTTTTTGGTCTGCCGCAAATTGCGGTCCGTTCTTTTCCGCGTCTTGGCGCATGGAACGGAGTTTATAGAGTGTAAATATTCGACCCTTGAGCCCGACTCTTTTTTGCCTGATTAAAATCGGACCGGGAGAGCTTATCTTTACGAGCAAAGCCAAAAACGGATAAAGAATCAAAGTTATAATACTGATAGGCACCGCCATCAGCAAATCCATGGTGCGCTTGATGCCCTCGTAGGCAACTTTTTCCCCTTCCCGGATATGCGCCAAAAACCAGCTTTGCGAAATATGCTCAAGCGGAATGCGGCCCGTGGCCATCTCCTCGAACGTGGCGCGGTCGACCAGATTGACCGCCGAAAATATCGTTTCATACAAAGCATCCTGCAAGCCGGGCACTTCTTCCGGCTTATGGCCGATGACAATCGTATCGATTTGATTGTTGATGACCAAAGCCCTTACGGCATCTGCCGATGCGAACCAAATTATTTTTCCGTCATCAAAACGAGTGCCGGGAGAAGTTTGTACAACGGCTTTTAATTCATACCCGGGGGCGTTTTCTTTTATCAGATCATCCACCCGCGCGGCGTCGTCCGGCGCACCGATAAACAAAACGCGGACCTTAAAAAGCGTTTTGGCGATAAAGAAATTAAAAATCATGCGCCAGGCATAATCCAAAACCAGAACGAGAGCAAAAAACAAAAGCAAATTGGTGCGCGGCGTAATGCCGAAAATCGGCAAGAGGTAAAAGAATCCGAGCGAGACCAAAAGGTTGGCAATCGCGCCTTCAAAAAAAGTGCGCAAAAATTTTAGCGAATCTCTCGACAAACGCAGATCGTAAAGTCCTGCGACGTAAAATCCGAGCAGCCAGATGAATGACAAAATCAAAAACGGCTGCGCATGCAAGTTATAATCTTCCCAAGTCAAGTGTCCGTAACGCAAAAGCAGCATGCCAGGCACGGCAATTTGAAACACCAAAAAATCACCCAGCAACAGCAGGATTTGCTTCAAACGCAATTGGAAATTGAACATATTTATCCCATCCTCCGCCTGATCCTCAACATCGCCTGAAGTGACGATCCCATGCCATCTTTGAGCATGGATAGCTGACTTTTTCGGCCTGCGTAGCGATATTCAATCCATGGTACGGGGACTTCGATAATCGCGAGCTTATCTTGCACCACTTTAACTAAAAATTCAATATCCATGAACCACCCTGCCTCTTTGCCCTCGGCCAATAGCCGACGCGCTCGGGCATTCATGATTTTTAAGCCGCATTGTGCGTCTTTGACCTTGATCCCAAGCAACAATGCAGCCACCGAGTTGAACAGACGTGAACTCATAGTCCGCAACCAATTGCGATTGGTAGTTTTTACATTTGTGAGTCGTGAACCGATCACGACGTCAACTTTTCCGTCCAATAGCATTTTTACCATAGGCGCAATCATTTCCGGATCAGCGGAAAGATCCGCATCTATAAAACCAAAAACATCCGCGCTCGAATTTTGCGCAGCATATCGTACAGCCGCCCCCTTCCCCGCCTCCGGACACTCAATAAACTTTATCAACTCTTGATATTTGCTATTTGCCATTCGATATTCGTCTATTCGCTGAAGCGTATCATCCGTCGTGCCGTTGATGGCAACCGTGATTTGCCAATCGATATCCAAATCATCGAGCGACTTGGTCAGCCGCCGCAGAACATCTTGGATAATCGCCCCTTCGTTGCGGGCGGGTATGACGAGCTCGAAAAGCATGATTTACACCATTATCCCTATCGGGTAAGCTATGCGCAACTTATTTGTAGTGAGCCAAGTCGAAGTTATGAAGTTATCCATCATAATCCCGGTCTATAACGAAGAAAAAACAGTCGAGGCGCTTTTACGCAAAGTGAACGGCGTCAGACTTTCCGATGGAACAACAAAAGAGATAATCGTCGTGAATGACGGATCGACGGATGGCACCGTAAATGTTTTGAATCGCCTAAAATCTGAACTGAATTTTATTTTGTTGCAGATGGACAAAAATCGCGGCAAGGGCTCGGCAATAAGAGAAGGCATCAAACATGTGACAGGAGATTACACAGTCATACAAGATGCGGACTTGGAATACGATCCGCAAGATTTGAACAACATCCTGTCTTTTGCAATGCAAAACAATTCACCCGTTGTTTATGGTTCTCGCCGTTTACTGAAGGGCAATTCGCAATACGCGGCGCTCGCATTCTACATCGGTGGAGTTTTTCTCAGTTGGCTGACAAATGTTCTGTACGCACAAAACATAACCGACGAACCGACCTGTTACAAAATGTTCAAAACTGATCTGATAAAAAGTTTGCCTTTGACCTGTGAGCGTTTTGAATTTTGTCCGGAAGTGACCGCACTGATCGCGAAAAAGGGAATAAAAATTCCCGAAGTGCCAATCAACTATTATCCGCGCAACGTACAAGAAGGCAAAAAAATCAATTGGAAAGACGGCCTGCAAGCGGCCTGGACTTTAGTCAAATTTCGCTTTTGACTTACAACGACTTTCTTCCGAAGATAATCAGCGAACCACTGATTTCTTTTATCAAAAGAATTTTTTCGAGACGACGCAGCATGCCGTCCAAACCCTCGGCCCAAGCATCCGGCACTCGCGGATGAAGAAAATCAAAAGGCTCTATTTTGACGTCAACAAAACCCTCTGTGGTCATTTGTTTTGCCAATTTACATCTGAAAAACGCCGTCTCATCCGGAGAATCACCGGCCCAGCGTTTTACGAAAGACACATTTTTTTGAACCGCAATCTGCGGATTCATCATATTTGGTTCCGAGCAGACGAAAACGCCTCCGGGCTTGAGCATCTTTAAAATCGCAGGCAGCGCTTTCGGCACATCCAAATGATGCAAAACACTGTTGGTGACCACGGCATCAAATTCCAAAGGCGCATTCATCGTTTCCGGATCCATGCAATCACCGACAATGAATGTCACGCGCGGGTCTTTGACATGCCCCTCGGCGAGCTTGGTTAATTCCGGAGAAACGTCCACACCGACAATCGTCACGCCGGTTCTGCTTAGCAGCTCTTTCGTGAAAACGCCGGTTCCGCAACCGATCTCACAAATCCTCTTACCCGGACGTAAATCAGCCAGATCTTTGAACAAATCTACTCTGCGCTGCACTCTCAAGCGTCCCGCCAAACTAGCATGGCCCCATATCGCCTCCGGATTTTGCGACAGAAAAACACCGTGCTTACGTTCATTTTCCAGCCTTTCGCTTACCTCCGTCATAAAATCAAATAAAGAATAATTTTTTAGCCGCGAACCAACTCATTCGCAATAATAGCATGCCGTCACGAAAACGATTGATATTAGTTGAACCGTAGATTCTTTCTTTGTAGTGCACGGGAATTTCTTTAATCTTAAAATTCAATTTGGCGCAGCCGAAAATCAAATCAAAATCTCCGAACGGATCGAAATCTCCAAAGAAAGCGCGATTGGCGGCCAAAGCCTCGTAATCTTTTTTCCAAAGACACTTGGTGCCGCACAGAGTGTCCGAAAATCTTTGACCCAACAAAGAGCTGAAAAGGAAACTGAAAAATTTATTGCCAATCCAGTTCAAAGGACGCATTGCCTTATCCTCCATTGGATAGATAAGACGCGTTCCCTGAACATAGTCCGCAGAACGATCAGCCAAGACGCGATAGAATCTGGGGAGATCCTCGGGCATAACGGTCAAATCCGCATCCAAGATCATAAGCAGGTCACCCGTGGCTGCGGCAAATCCTTTGCGCACGGCATCTCCCTTACCTTTTCCCTCTTGCTGCATAATGCGCACGTCAAAAGGCCAATTTTCGCTGGCAACGTTTTGTATCGTTTGCCATGTATCATCCGTAGAATTGCCTTCGACGAATATGACTTCGAGTTTACCGGGGAAACCGGGCATTCGAGTCAGAGCTGATCTGATATTGCCCGATTCGTTGCGCGCAGGAATGATAACACTCAAACTCGGCGGTGTTGCAGGCATGGCTTGTGGTTTGAGTCTGGCAATAAAATATTCCACTGCGCAAAAACGTCTGATTAACGGCAGCGGTGCGATCCAGCGATTGATCAGACGACTCAAGACCGGTATGTAGACAGGCAGCAAACAAAATTTGCCTTTTCTTACCAGATCATAACCCGCCAAATCCAAAAGCTGGACTGTTTGAGTTTGATTCAGCCAGCTTGTGTAAGCGCGCGGCTGCGCCAAATGCAGCCATGCTGCAACCCTCATTGGCAAATTCCAGAAAGGATTGAGTTTGGTTAGCACCAAACGCGAACGGCCATTAAGACGCGGCCTGACGTTTTCCAAAAAAGCCTGAATGTCTCCGACATAGCCCAAAATGTCCGCGCCAATCACGTAGTCGCACGGCTCGCCGATAAGCGGCCCTGCTGTCAGATCGCCTTTTATCCATTGACCGCTCGGTTGCCTTTGACGTGCCATCTCAATCATCGCGGTACTGAAATCAATTCCGGACGCCTGAGAAGGCTTAAGCGCGGCGCACAAACTCCCGTCGCCGCAACCAAGCTCAAGCACAGAGCGTTCGCCCGGCACAACCGATTCAAACCATTTTTGCAAGACTCTATAATAAAACCTGTTTCGTTTGTGCCAACGATCGTAATCGGCAGCCTGAGAATCAAAAAAATTTTGCATGTCGGCGATTTTCATATATTTAAAATTATTTTGTAAATTTTGAGCTGCACACCCATGCATATGTATCCTTGATGCCATCTTCGAGAGATTTTTTGTGGAGCCATCCAAGGCCGTGCAGCTTGCTTACGTCCAGCAGCTTGCGCGGCGTGCCGTCCGGCTTGGACGAGTCCCAAATGATTTCACCTTCATAACCCACGATCTTTTTTATCGTTTCTGCCAATTCCTTAATCGTCACATCCTCCCCCGTTCCGATGTTGACTATTTCCGATCCGCTGTATGTTTTTATCAAATGGACGACCGCACCCGCCAAATCATCCACATATAAAAATTCCCGTTTAGGCGAGCCGGTTCCCCAAAGATTGACCGACTTATCACCCCATATTTTAGCATCGTGGAACTTGCGCAGCATGGCCGGCAAAACATGGCTGTTTAACAAATCAAAATTATCGCCCGGACCGTAAAGATTTGTGGGCATGACAGAAATAAAATCCGTGCCGTATTGAGCATTGTAACTTTGACACATCATAATGCCGGCGATCTTAGCCGTGGCATAAGCGTCGTTCGTCTTCTCAAGCGGCCCGGTCATCAAATATTCTTCCTTAATGGGCTGCGAGCAATCGCGCGGGTAAATGCAAGAAGAGCCGAGGAATAAGAGCTTCTTGACTCCGACTCTCCATGACTCGTGAATAACATTCGTTTGAATCTGCAAATTTTCACGTATAAAATCCGCTTTGCGATCCCTGTTGGCCAATATGCCGCCAACTTTTGCAGCCGCCAAAAAAACGTATTCCGGCTTTTCTTTTTCAAACCAAGATCTGACAGCTGTCTGATCGGTCAAATCAAGTTCCTGCCGATTTGCAAGCAGCAAGTTTTGAAAACCCTCGCTTTGCAGATGACGGACAATCGATGATCCGACCAAGCCGCGATGCCCAGCAACAAATATACGCGCATTATTTTCCATACTTCGACTTTGCTCAGTATGCCCTGAATTTTTATCGAAGGGCATATTAATCTTCGTGCAAATTACTCATATCATGTTCAACCATCAGCTTTACCAAACCGTCGAATTTTAACGACGGGGTCCACCCAAGATTGACTTTCGCCTTTGTCGCGTCTCCTTGTAGCAAATCGACTTCCGCCGGACGGTAATATTGATGATCAATGCGCACGATTGTTTTACCGGTTGCTGCATCGACTCCGATCTCATCAATCCCAGACCCTTGCCACTTTAGATCAAAGCCCACCAAACCCGCGGCAAGATCCGTCAGCTCTCTAACCGAATGAGTCTCCCCCGTTGCCAATACATAATCATCCGGCTGATGATACTGCAGCATGCGCCACATGCCTTCCACATAATCTTTGGCAAAACCCCAATCGCGTTTGGCTTCCAAATTGCCAAGATACAAACAATCATCCAAACCGGTTTTTATACGAGCGAGACCTTTGGTGATCTTGCGCGTTACGAACGTCGGTCCGCGGCGCGGCGACTCGTGATTAAAAAGAATGCCGTTGCAAGCGAATAGACCGTAACTCTCACGATAATTTTTTGTTATCCAATAAGCGTAAACCTTTGCGCATCCGTAAGGCGAACGCGGATAAAAAGGCGTGTTCTCGTTTTGCGGACACTCCTGCACTTTGCCGAACATCTCTGATGAAGACGCCTGATAGAATTTGGTCGGCACTCCGGTTTCTTTGATGGCATCCAAAATACGCAAAGTCCCGACGCCGGTCACGTCGCTGGTATATTCAGGAATGTCAAAGCTGACTCTTACGTGGCTTTGCGCACCCAGATGGTAAATCTCATTCGGCGCAATCTTGTCGAGTAAACGCGACATATTGCTGCCGTCGGCCAAATCTCCGTAGTGCAAATGCAGTTTGACTCCGTTGACATGCGGATCCTGATACAAATGGTTGATACGCCCGGTATTAAAGGTTGATGCGCGGCGAATCAAACCGTGGACTTCATAGCCTTTTTCCAATAAGAGCTCGGCAAGATAAGATCCATCCTGGCCGGTTATTCCCGTAATCAAAGCACTTTTCATATCTGATTGCGTATAGCATGGCAGATGTTGCGCGATGAGTCAAAACCGGTTTTTGATGAAAGCCTGAAAATAAGCTATGCTTTTGCGGTATGGGAAAAAACGATCACCTGGTAATGGAAGAGGATCACATGGAAAAATTGTACTCTTCCGGCAATCCGATTATACGCTGGGTCTTTGCACGCAAGCTAAAGGGCATCTCCGGCTTTGTCGCAGACAAGAATCTAAAGATCTTTGACGCCGGTTGCGGCGAGGGTCAGTTGATAGAAAAACTTCATTCTTCAAAACCGTTAAATCAATATTTTGGAGCGGACGTGACCTCGGTGGCCGTTGAAAAGGCTCGCGAACGATGCCCTTACGCCGCATTTAAACAGTGCGACCTAATGGAGCTTGATTACCCAGATGAATGTTTCGATGTCGTCATTTGCACTGAAGTCCTTGAGCATATTTACGAATACGAAAAAGTTATAAGCCAATTAAAAAGGGTTTTAAAAAAAGACGGCGTCCTGATCATAAACTTTCCGCACGAATCTCTTTGGACGGTCGGGCGATTTTTTTTGGGGCGCAGACCAATTAAAGTTCCGGACCACGTGCATGCCTTTTCTCCAAAAAGCATGAGCGATGCAGTCGGCCTTCCGATCGTTGAAAAAACAAATCTGCCAATTAACGTGCCCTACGTATTTTCGCTCGGGGCGATAATCAAATATAAAAAATGAAACATCGCTGGCTTATCATCTCGTTGCTGTTTGCGGCGCTGGTCGCAATCTTTGACTTTTGCGTCTTGGGAATTTTACAAACCGCACAAGGCGACACTTTGAGCTACACCGTGACCGCGGAGTACTTTCACAATCACGTCATGCCAATCGACCCGACACTGAATCATTTTGTACGAGCAAGACTACTGAAACCTTTTTATCCGGCTGTCATATCTGTTTTTATCCCGGTCGTGCCGCCTGAAACGTCGTTCTTAATCATTAACCTGCTTTTTTTCTTTGGCTGCGTATTTTTTCTGTACAAAATTCTCAACGAATATCTAAACTTCAAACCCTGGCAATCTTTTGTCGGCGTCGCTTGGTTCGCATGCAGTTATCCGATGCTCAAATACGGTTTCGCGTTAATGACGGATGTCGGCGGATATTTTTTTGCGCTGCTGGCGATTTACATCGCGCTCATGTCTGATAAACGCGATCGTCCTTCATTACTGTTCTGGGCCGGTCTGACGTCCGCGATCGGTTTTACCGTCAAAGAAACCGGCGGGCTGGGAATGCTCTTTATCCTCTTTTACTGGATGATGAAAATCAAAGAACTTGGTTTTTGGAACGTCTTTAAGAGATGGTTAATCGCCGGCATCCCATTTTTAACCATCAGTCTGGTCATGCAGTTAACCATCATGAATCTAAGCGGCTACTCATACGCTGATTGGGTTGGATCGAACGAGGAAGCGAGCGGCGCCAAGTTGAGAAAGTTAAAATATTTTGCCGGCACGCAAGGCGCGGCTTTTCATTTTCTATGGCTGTTTTTTCTTTACGGATTGTATAAAATCAAAAAGTCGCAAAATCTAAAAGCCCTTGCCGCATTCATACCGGTCGGACTCCCCGTTCTGGCCTGGCCGATTTTTATCACGCGCATTTTATTCTTCCAGTTCGTTTACGTTATACCTGTTGCACTTAACGGCTTAAAAGAGCTGGATGAGAAATTGAGCAACAAAAAAATTCTGACTTTTGCATTGGCATCGCTTCCCTGCATCGTCAGCATTGCCTTGTTTTTATTTGCGCAGCAACGATCCTTGTTCAAGCTCTAAACCGGTCTTCAAATCAGTCACCGAATACCACTGCCGCAAATCCGACATAAACCACAAACGCGTCAGCCTTTCTTCAAAAAAATTAGTGGTCAAAGGCTCTCCGTAATAATGCGCAAAATAATCGAACTCGCTTTTTTTGTGATTGCCTGTAACTTTATCGCCGTACATGTAAACGATATTGTTGATTGCAGGAGTCCATGCCGGCGGATCGGTCTGCGAAAAATAAGTCAACATATTGGAAAGACCTTTTCCTTCAAACCTTGTATCCGAATATTCTTTGATTATCTTCTTGTCGTGCGCGGCTCCCAAAAAATGCCATGCGTCAACCAAAACCTTTTTATCGGGCGGCAACGAGTTGAGCCACGCGATCAGCGGCTTATCTTCCGGCCCCTTAACGGCGGCGTAAGACCATAAAGATATGTTCGCCGTCTGCCATGCAATTTCCAGGCCAAGCAAAATCACGGTTGCCGCAAACAGCTTTTTCCACACATCCCCAACCTTCCATTGCGCTAACAGACCGACCGTCAACAGGATTGCAGCCATGGTAGCAGGCATTATATAGCGCGGTTCCGAATGAACATTTGCCGAGAAGAACAGCAGGTGTGCGAGTCCTGCGAGTCCGATAGACCGAACCCAATATATTTTATACTGCCTTTGGAGAATCGCAACGAACACCGCTGCAAGCAGAAAAGCAAAACTCAAAAACGGCTGGTTAAAAACAAGTATCTTCAAATAATAATACAGCGACGGCTGACTCCAAAGATGAAATTGCAAACCCGCGGTTTTGGATAGGCCGGCGTACCTCAAATACGGTGTCGGGTTCCAAAAGACGCACAAAATCGAAGAAAGAGTCAGAAGAGCCAGATAAAAAACAAAACTCTTTATTTTAGAATAGTCTTTTTTTCGCAGCCAAACAATCAAAACGGGCAGCCACATGATTTGTAAAATAAGAGTCACATAAGCGATACCGAATCCCAAAAAGGATAAAGCACCCATCCAAATCCAATCGGATTTTCGATCGCGCTCCTTGATTTGGATCAAATGATAAATCTGCATGATCAAAAATACCGTAACGAATATCCAATGACGCAACCAGCCCGAGTACAAGAAATAATAAAAGTTGGTCGCTATAAGCGCGACGCCAAGCCATGCGACCCACTTTTTTCTATCCGGGTTGATTACAGCGAGATTAAAGAGGCGCCACGTATACAGCAAACCTACAAATCCGACAATAACGGATACCCATCTCTCTAAAAACAACACGGATCCCCAATTGAATGAAAACCAAACTCTATAGTCAGACGCGCTTTTTACATAACCGGCAAAATAAGCATACGCTGCATCCAAAATAACTGCGGGCGCGGCGATCACGGAAAACACCGGACCGTAATACACCGATTCATGTCCGCGCATGGCAAAAACACTTCTTTCTTCCAGTACATGCATAACTCCCAAGATGGGCGACTGCTCGTCCGCAGAAGCGTAAAAACTGTGAAGCGGCACAAACTGCGTTCCGTAGCTAATCATGATCCAGTGTGCAAGCGCCCAAATGATAAAAAGGAAAGGAACAAGGAACTTTTTAAAAAACATATGCTTTAACTCATGACCTCGATTTGATAACGATTTTTATCGTTTGCGTTTCGTGCAAGCAATTCTCCCAAAAAACCCGAAAGCAATAACTGACTGCCTATAATCATCGCAAGCAAGCCAAGATAAAACAACGGCCTGTTCGGCAGGTTGGTCTGCCCCAAAAATAATTTTTCGTAAGTCAGATACAAGGCGATGACAAATCCGCAAAAAAACGTCAGCAAACCAACAGAGCCGAAAAAATGCATGGGACGACGGCTGAATTTTGTAATAAAAAAAATGGAAAGCAGATCTAAAAATCCATTGATAAATCTTTCGAGTCCAAACTTGGTTGTGCCGTATTTTCTCTCGCGATGTTCGACTACTTTTTCGCCTATTTTCGTAAAACCGGCCCATTTTATCATCACTGGAATGTAGCGATGCATCTCCCCGTAGATCTCCACGCTTTTAATCGCATCGCATCTGTATGCTTTGAGGCCGCAATTAAAATCATTGAGCTTGATGCCCGACATTAACCTCGTTACAAAGTTGAAAAGTTTTGTCGGTATTGTTTTTGAAATCGGATCGTGCCTAATCTTCTTCCATCCCGACACCATGTCAAAACCATGCACTTTAATCATGTCGAAAAGCTCCGGGATCTCGTCCGGGCTGTCCTGCAAATCCGCGTCCATGGTGATGATGACATCGCCTTGCGCGCGGTCAAAACCGACTTGTAAAGCTGCTGATTTGCCGTAATTTCTTCTAAACTTAATACCTTTGACGCTTGGATCGGAGGCCGTCAATCTCTGTATCACCTGCCACGAGCGATCTTTACTGCCATCGTCCACCATGACAACCTCATAAGTAAATGCGTTTTCCCGCATCACTCTTGCAATCCAGTCTGCAAGCTCGGGCAGAGACTCCTCCTCGTTTAACAAAGGAATAACAACTGATATATCCATAATAAAAAATCATTTAGCCCATTTATCATACCATAACTGAAACATGAACATGGCCCACATTTCTTTGCGCCTGTCAATCCTGCCGGCGCGATGCTCGTCCGCCAGGCGTTTGACTGCAACCGGATCGAAAAGCCCCTGCGAATGCAAACGTCCGGGCTCCGTCAAAGCAGTAAACCTCTCGGCCAAAGGGCCGTTTAGCCACGCGCCGACCGGCACGGCGAAACCATGTTTGGGTTTATTAAGAATATCCGATGGAACTTTGCCTTTCAATAATTCTTTAAACAATCTCTTTTTCTTCCACGCGCCGAGTTTGTATTGCGACGGAACGTTCAACAAAAACTCGACGACTCTTGTGTCGAGCAGCGGCGCTCTGGACTCCAGCGCAAACCACATTCCGGCGCGATCGACTTTGACCATCACCTCGTCCATCAAAAACGTACGCAGGTAAGCCCATGACCATTGTCGCCAAAAAACGTCGTCCCGCGTCGCACGTCCCAATCGTACCGCGTCCTCCTCATTCTTAATTCTTAATTCATAATTCTTAATTTCATTTGCTCTCTCCGCCAGCTGGCGTTCCGCATAATCGACGTCGGCAGCGTGCGCTACTTCCGGCAGCAACATTGACGTCAATGTCGAACTGTCAAAGGCGCCACGCCAGCGCACGTCGCGCGCCCACGGACTCGGCGCGCCGAGTCCGCGCGCGAACCTCTGAGTCTTGAATCCAAGACTGAAGTACCCGTCGCTTGCCGGTACGCGATTCAACAATCTTTTTAAGACAATCCCGTCTTCCTTTGTCATCCTTGGGCGCAGTCCTACGGAGACCCAAGGATCCATCCGGACTCTGGATTCTCGCCTGCGCAAGAATGACAAGGTATTTATCAGTTGATGGGCGGGTATGTGAGCATAGCCCAGAAGAAGTTCGTCACCTCCGTCACCGGAGAGAGCGACCGTAACTTGCTGACGAGTAAATTTTGAAAGTAAAAGTTGCGGCAGAATTGACGCATCAGCGAGCGGCTCGTCTAAAAGTTGCGCCGCTTCGTCAATCATCGCAATAGCCGCTTCGGGCTTTAAGACGTCGACGTAATGCTCAAGGCCGAATGCTTGCGCGACCTTTTTTGCCGCAGCACTTTCGTCATGCGTCGGATCGTCAAATCCGATCGTGAACGCTTTCATCCTGCCGCCTTGTCGCGCAGCACTTTCTGCGACTACTGCAGAATCCAAACCTCCCGACAAAAACAAACCAAGCGGCACGTCCGACACCAGTCGCTCCGCGACAGAGACGTCAATCATTTTACCGAGTTCGCTAACCAGCTTATTAGCATCACCCTCGCCCATTCGATGGGAGAGGGCCGGGGTGAGGGCAGGCTCCCAAAACATCCACGACTTTTCGACATGTCCGTCCTTCCAAATCATCGCCGTGGCAGGTTCGAGTTTTTGAACATTTTTAAAAATCGAACGCGGTGTCGGAACCATATCCGTGCGAAAATACAGTCCAAGCGAAATAGGATCCATCTCGCGATCGACAACTCCAGCGGCAAGCAGTGCCTTGAGTTCCGACGCGAACCACAATGTTTGTTTTTTGATCGTCCAATAAAGCGGCTTCTTGCCCATCCTGTCTCGCGCAAGTAAAAGTCGTTTGCTGCGCGAATCCCAAAGCGCAATCGCAAACATGCCGTTCAATTTTTCCAAACACGCCTCTCCCCACTCTTCGTATGCGTGGACAATGACTTCCGTATCTGATTGTGTTTTGAATCGATGACCTTTTGACCTCAACTCTTCCATCAAGCTTTTGTAACCGTAAATTTCACCGTTCATCATCACCCAAACGGACCCGTCTTCGTTCGTAAGAGGCTGATGTCCACCGGCGACGTCGATGATGCTCAAACGGCGAAAACCGAAACCAACGCCGTCGGCAACAAAAAAGCCCTCATCGTCAGGACCGCGACGCGCGATAGCATCGGTCATGCGATGCAATTCATCTTTAGCTCCGACTCCCACAAAACCGGCAATGCCGCACATAGTTCGAAATCAGAATACCCGAATCGTGCTCCGCTTGTCTAATCAGCGATTTTCCACTATTCTCTCGATATATGGCAGCCGACACAGGCATCTCAATCATTCAAGGTAATGCCGTGTCATATCCGCGCAATCAGGCTTTGTCAAAAGTTCTTGCCGAATTTATGCAAAAAGACGCAAAGAGCATCTTTGTCATGTGGCCGGCGAGCGGGATGCTCTTAAAAATCATCCAACTGAAATACATCAAACGCAAACGAATCATTTTCGACGCTTTCACCTCGATGTACGACAGCTCCGTCAATGACAGAAAAACCGTGGGACGTTATTCCTTGAAAGCGGCATATCTCTACCTTCAAGATTATCTTTATTGCCATCTGTCCGATCATCTGATTTTTGACACGGAAAGTCACAAAGATTATTTCTTTACGACTTTTGGACTCAAGTCTTCAAAAAAATATACAATACTCCCCGTATGCGTTGACTTGGAACGAATGGATGGCATTTCACCGCCAGCCAAAGGAACGCATTTTGATGCAAACAAAACCAACATTCTCTTTTATGGTTCTTTTATTCCCCTGCAAGGCGTGCAATATATCATCGAAGCTGCGAGCTTGATAAATGACCCCGCCCTGCATTTTTGGATAATCGGCAACGGTCAAACACATAAAGAAATGCGCGTTTTGGCGGACGAACTCAAGGTCGATGATGAATTAACTTTTCTGCCCTCGATGGACTACGACCAATTGATGTCGCATGTAAAAGAAGCGGACGTCTGCTTGGGCATTTTCGGCGACACGGAAAAAGCACAAAGAGTCATTCCCAACAAAGTACTCGAATATGCCGCTTGTTCCAAGCCTGTCATTACCGGGAGCAATCCTGAATTTAAAAAATATTTTAAAGACGGTGAATCCGTCATCTTCTGTCCAATGGCCGACGCAAAAGCTCTGGCCCACAAAATTCGACAATCCGTCAATGACGTCGAAAATTTAAAAATAATCGGCTCATGCGCACGTACGGTCGTCGAGCGTGATTTTAGTCTTAAGACGCTGCGTGACAAAATACAAAATTTATATGTTTAATTTTCCTTGGATCAGAAAACCGAACTACCCAAAACTGGCGCGGTTGGATTACGACGAATACTGGAAGACCAGAGGTTTTGCAATAAAAAACAAACTTAGGGAAAGAGAGGAATGCATATTGGCCAACATTCCTTCCGGCAGTAAAGTATTAGATATTGGCTGCGGAAATTCCAAACTCCCAATCGCACTTAAAGAAAAAGGCTGCATTGTATCTGTCGGCGACATTTCCCCCGTTGTCCTGGAAAGCTTCAAGTCTCACGGCATCAAACCGATAATCGTCGACCTGACCAATATTGGTGCCGCTCAAGACCTGCACGATGGTTTTGATTATATAATTTTAAGCGAGGTCCTGGAGCATCTTCCAAATCCTGAAGAAGTCATTCTCGCTCTATCGCCGTTGACGAGACATTTCGCAATCACAATACCCAACAGCGCCTACTTTTGGTTCCGTTTCGGATTAATGTTTAACGGCAGATGTTTTACGCAATGGGTGCATCATCCTTCCGAACACTTGCGCTTTTGGTCGCATGTTGATTTTTTGGATTGGCTCAAAGCCATGGATCTGCGATTGATAAAATCAAACGCCAGCAACGGACGTCGCTGGCTCAAAGACATTTGGCCGAACATGTTCGGCTTTCAAATCGTCTATTTGGTTGAAACGGAATAAACCTCGTACCAAGGTCCGACGCTTTCCGACCCAAGCACGTAGCGATCGGTTAATATGGTATTAACCAAATTTTCATAAGGCAAATCCAAAAGACTTTCTTTGCCGGGTGAAGCGACAAACACCGGCTCAGGCGAGATGCAATCTTTTACTTTATCCAGAGCACCCGCTTTTTCCTGACGCGATTTATAATCGACGACAATGTAGTTGATTTTTAATGCGGCAAACGTCGAGCACCGATTTTCGTCCGACAACTCGTCGCCGACAAAATAGGTTAAGCCGTTTGCCTCAAATAGCGACGGATGCTCAATAACGTATGAATTTTTGGCACTGGATTTTAGTCTTAAACTATTTTCCGCGTTCCAAGCGGCGGCCTCTGCCGTTGGCGTCGGATTGATGTATTTGGAATTAACGTACATTCGCTCGGCTCTATGCTCACTCATCCAACGTTCGACTTTTAATTGCGTGTGATCGCCGAGCAAAGAAAGCCACTTGAGAGTCACAACGAACTGCGGGATCAAAAGCATGAACATCATGATAAGCAAAACCAACCTCCCTTTCCATTTCATCTCGTAAATCGCTTGCGTGACAGCGGCAAAACCAAAAGTGATGAATATGATATCCATGGGCAGCAACCATCTGGATTCTCGCGGTGCGGCAACAATCGTAATTTGGATCAAGTAAAAATAAGCGAGACCCATCAGCATCACGAGCATCGGTTTGGAAAACTGACGTTTGTACAAAACCCACGCAACGCCGAGTCCGCCCGCGACGACGCCTACGGGATCAAGATAAAACAAATCCCTGAAAATATAATAGAAACGTTCGTAGCGTCCGACCGGCAACAGACTCGCAAAATCATTCGGGATATAATAATTGTGGAACGCTCCCCAAACCATCAAAACGGTGCCGGAAAAATTCAACAGATATGCGGGGATCACAATCAAAGATGCCAAACCGAATGCCTTCCAAAATTCTTTTTGATTCGGTTTATAAAACCAAAACATCAAAAAAGGAAAAATCAGCGCCGTTGCACCCAAATAATGCGTTGCCAAAGAACAGGCGGCTAAGACATAAGTTGCGTAAAAATATTTTTTGGAGCGGTCTTCCGCGCATCTGATTGCCGCATAAGCCGAAGCTGCGATAAAAAAAGTCATAACAGCATGCGATCTTCCCCAATGCGAAAGATGCACCGCCAAAAGACTGATTGTCACCGCAGTTGTTCCGACATAAGCTGCCGGTCTTGAGAAGAGTCTTGAAAGTATCCTGAAGACGACAAAGATCGTAGCGGTTCCGAAAAATGCAGCAATGAGCCGCGGCCAGATTTGCAGCATGCTTACGCCGTGCACGACGAGGTAGGTCTGCAGCTCGCCCGTTCCATGCAATCCATTGGAGATCCAAATATATGCCAAATTCAAAACAACAAACGGAGCGGCAAGCAAGCTCATCATTATCGGATACGGATTGACGGTATGGATGAAAGGATTGCCCGTCGCCAGTATACGCAATATGAACGAAATGGAAGAAGTCTCATCGCCGACCAATGCGGTTCCCGGCAAACCGATGCCGATGCCCCACAAGCGCAAACTTAACCCGATCAACAAAAGCACGATCAGCCACGGATTCGTACGAAAAAAATTCGGGAGTTGCATAAATACGGCTTTGATATTATAACTTACGCATAAACTATGCAATTTTCAGGCGAACAATTTATCCCGGGAATTTCCAAACCCCGTTTGGAAGATGAACACAGAGCCAGATACGAATACGCGATAAATCTGGCAAAGGGATTGGATGTTTTGGACATAGCCTGCGGCACGGGTTACGGAACATATGAACTTAGCGGCAAAGCAAACAGCGTCAAAGGCGTAGACATTTCGCAAGAAAGCATCAACTACGCAAAATCGCACTATCAACAGCCGAATTTGGATTTTATACAGGCATCCGCATGCGATCCTCTTTTTTCGGCGGAGCGTTTTGATCTGATTACGAGCTTTGAAACAATTGAGCATCTTAATCAGGAACAAAGACAAGTCTATCTGACAAATTTGCGCACCTGGCTTAAGCCGGAAGGCATTTTATTGCTCTCGACTCCAAACAAGCGCGTCACCTCGCCCTATACCGACAAGCCTTTAAATCCGTTCCACATCAAAGAATTTACCTATCAAGAACTCAAAGACGAACTATCATCGGAATTCGAAGTTCAACAAATTCTCGGACAACGCCTCGTTGCAAAATTCTTGACGATCAATGCCGTAAGAAAATTGCTGCGTTTGATGGAAATTATTTTCAAATATAAAAATACAATTTACGATCTTGGCAACGGCCCTCAAATTCAACGATTCAACCCCTCTAGGCAAGAACCCAGAATATTTTTCTGCGTCTGCCGACCAAAATGATTATGTCCAACGTCAAAAAAATAAAAATCCTGAACATCGTCGGCGCACGGCCGAACTTCATCAAAATTTCTCCCCTGCTCACCGAGCAAAAACGCCATCCTGACGCGATCGAGCCTATTTTGCTACATACTGGACAGCATTACAGTCCAGAGATGTATAAAGAGATCTTCGATGACTTGGAATTGCCCGCACCCGACATTTATTTGGGTGTGGGCTCGGGCACGCACGCCGCGCAAACGGCGAACATCATGCTCAAATTCGAACCGGTCCTGCTCGAAACAAAACCCGACGTCATCTTGGTTGTCGGCGATGTCAATTCCACTTTGGCCTGCAGTCTTGTTGCAAGCAAACTCGGAATCAAGATCGCGCACATCGAAGCCGGGCTGCGCAGCGGCAACTGGCGCATGCCCGAAGAAATAAATCGAGTTTTGACCGACAGGCTTTCGGACTATCTGTATACCAGCGAAGAAGGCGCTGAAACCAATCTGATAAAAGAAGGAATCGTAAAAGACAAAATTCACTTCGTTGGCAATGTGATGATCGATACTTTGGAAAACTCCAAGAATAAAGCCGCCACACGCCCTGTCAAACAAGAATTCGGACTTGATCATTATATTTTAATGACAATGCATCGCCCGGAAAACGTCGACATTAAAGATAAACTCGAACTATTGCTGGACATCGTCGCGGGATTGCAGTATCCCGTGGTTTTTCCGATGCATCCAAGAACATCAAACTTAATTGCAAACTTTGGATTAAAACAACGTTTCGACGATCTCAAAAATTTAAAGATTATCCGGCCTCTTGGTTATTTGGATTTCTTGAATTTACAGATGAACGCAAAACTTGTCATGACCGATTCCGGCGGAGTTCAAGAAGAAACCACGGCGCTCGGCATTCCATGCCTGACGCTGCGCAGCGAAACGGAACGGCCGATGACGGTCACCCACGGCACGAACAAAGTCATAGGTTTAAACAAAGATGCGGCCATAGAATCCGCACTCGATATTCTCAAACAAGACTCTCATCGAATCTGCAAAAAACCGCCCCTCTGGGACGGCCATGCGGCCGAAAGAATCGTTGCGGACATCATCCGGTCACTCGCATCGGACGAATGAGGCCCAAAATATCCTCCGAGGACCTGCAGCCTGCGTACATATGGGCGTCCGAAACTTTCCGGTTATTATTTTCTTTGCAATAAAAAATTCCGACTTTACGATTCCCATTTTCACCTCGCGCTTGAGTCAGTGCGGCATTCAAGTCCCCGGCGTCATGATTCGATGCTTCAAGTTTTATCATGCTCGCGGCGTACGACGAATCGCACATGTTTTTGTGATACGAGACGCAGGGCTGTAAAATATCAATGAAAGAAAAACCCTCATGTGCGATCGCCCGCTCGATGATTTCTGCAAGATGCGGAATATCGCCAGCAAACCCGCGCGCCACAAAAGTTCCGCCCGAAATAAGCGCAAGGGAAATCGGGTCGATTGGTGGCATATTTATACCGAACGGAGTTGAAGATCCTTTCGCGTTCAATTCCGCAGTCGGCGAGACTTGTCCTTTGGTCAAAGCATAAACTCCGTTGTTTGCAACCATATACACGAGTTTCTGATTTCTGCGAAATGCATGCACAAGATGCCCGACGCCGATTCCATAAGCGTCTCCGTCTCCGGCCATCACGACAACTTGAGAGTCCGGATCGGCAATCGACATTCCAATCGCAGCAGGCAAAGCGCGGCCATGCAAGCCGACGAAAGAATTCGTCTTGGTCCAATACGGCAGCAAACCGCTGCATCCGATGCCGCCGACGGTCATGACGCGCTTCGGTTCAATATTGGATTTTGACAAAGCGGACTTGAGAGCCGCTTCAATTCCAAAATCACCGCAACCCGGACACCAAGATCGTTTAACTTCGTTGCAATGATAATCGCCGATTGATGTCATAATATTTCTTTTATGCGTTCGACTAATCCTTCGGCGGTAAATGGCCGACCTGAGACATCCAAAATTTTATCTTTAATCTCAAATCCAGTTTTTTCCGCGATCAGACCTCCAAGCTGCGCAGTAAGATTGCCTTCGATCAAAATCGGTCGGACAGTTTTTTGCAGCGTCTCCAAAACCCCGGACTGAAAAGGTCTAAAATATTTTATATGCAAGACGTTTGTCGCAATGCCTTCGGCCGTCAGTAACTTAGACGTTTCCATCGCGGCTCCGTAAGTCGCACCCCAACAAACAAGCGTCACCGTAGCGCTCTCTGCACCCTCGAGACGCCCCGGAGGAAGTTTTTCCGCAATGGCATCGATCTTATTCCATCTCGACCTTTGACGGTCAATGACAGTTAGCGGTTCTTCGGTCGGGTTCCCTTCAGCATCGTGCTCATACGAGATCGCTCGCTTGAGTTTGTCCGACGTTTGACGCTCGCAAGTAAAATCCAATGCCCGATCAAAGGCATCACTGTCAATCGTACGCATTCCCTCCGCCAAACATTTTTCCATCAGGACGGTTACCGGACCTCGAATCGCTTCCGCATACTCAAACGCTTCGCGAACCATCTGAAAAGCTTCTTCGTGAGTACCGGGACTCAAAACCATATGAGGGACGTCGCCCTGACCGGCATGCAAAACCTGACGCAAATCGCCTTGTCCGGTGCGCGTCGGCAAACCCGTGGCAGGACCCGGACGCTGAACTTCGACGACGACAATCGGCGTTTCCAACATCGCAGCAAGACCGACACCTTCCGTCATCAAAGCAAAACCTCCGCCGGAAGTCGCAACCATTGCACGCGCACCCGCATAAGATGCGCCGACAGCCATATTGATTGCCGCCAGTTCATCCTCAACATGGTGGACGCTCATCTTCGTCTTATTGCTCCACTTCGCCAGAAATTCCAAAATCGACGTGCTCGGCGTCATGGGATAAGCGGCAAAAAAAGTGCATCCAGCCCTGACTGCGGCCAAAGCGGAGATTGAGTTGCCCGACATCAGATAATTTTCAACGGCTGGATCTTTGACGCTAACCCGCATTAAGCTTTCATGCACCTGCTCGGATGCGACCTCATATCCCCGTTGCGCAGCTTCGACGTTTCTCTGTTTAACTTCCGGCGGTAAATTTTTTAAAAGCTCATCGATCATCGACGCCAACAATTCTTTCGGCGCTTTTACCATAGCGGCAAAACAACCGAACAAGACCATGTTCTTAGCGAGTTTGGTGCCGGCAACTTCTTGCGCGATATTCAAGAAAGGGACCGCAACTAGTTTTGCCGACACATCCGGTGCACCAGTTTCGGGATCGTAAATAAGGTAACCGTCCGTAACGATCCGGCGCGCTTCTTCCGCCAGAGTCTGACCGTCCATGGCTATAACAAGATTGTAATGCGTCGAAGTTGACAGCGCGGCCTCATCCGATACACTTATCTCAAAAGTATTGTGAGATCCTTTTATGGCATTATAAAACTCGCCGTTTGTGGCTATTTCTTTGCCCATCTTGGCCATTAAATTGGCTACGGCGTGCCCGAGAGTTTCTACCCCTTCCCCTGCTTGACCGCCGATGCCAATGGATAATCTATTCATCAAGCATGAGTATATGTCTCTTACCCGATGGCTGCAAGCATGTTAACGTTCCTACGAAAAAACCGGTTTTATATGATGTTCAACTCAATAAATTTCATAATATTTTTCGTCGCGACCTTCTGTCTATTCTACGCGACTCCAATTAAATATCGCTGGCTAGTCCTGCTTTTGGCAAGCAGCATCTTTTACGCCTCATTGGTTCCCTACTACCTCCTCCTGGTCTACGGAGTAATCCTTACGAGTTACCTGGTGGGTTTGGTGATGGACAGACAGGCCGGAGTTAAACGAAAAATCATGTTATGGCTTGGTATAACAGGAGCTGCGGCACCTCTTTTATTTTACAAATATCTAAATTTTTTTCAAGATAACATTAATACGCTCGCAAATGCGCTGCACTGGAATTATTCAGGCGCAATGCTTCATTTTATTCTCCCAATCGGCCTGTCTTTTTATACTTTTCAAGCCATAAGCTATTTGGTGGAAATATATTGGGGCAAACAAAAACCCGAAAGGCATCTCGGCATCTATAGCTTGTTTATTCTTTTTTTCCCGCAAATATTAGCCGGTCCCATAGCGCGGCCCCAAAGCCTTTTACCGCAATTGAACTCTGGCCACGCTTTTAACGGAGACGAGATCTCGAATGGTCTCAAACTCATGCTCTGGGGCTTTTTTAAAAAGCTGGTAATCGCAGACAGATTGTCCATTGCGGTCAATCACGTCTACGGCGCCACGGCCGACGCCTCCGGCGTGACGCTGCTCATATCTACCGTCTTGTTTGCCTTTCAAATTTACTGCGACTTTTCCGGATATTCAGACATCGCCATAGGCGCCGCGCAGGTATTTGGTTTTAAATTGATGCACAATTTTAACCGGCCGTACTTTTCAAAATCGATCGCTGAATTTTGGAATCGCTGGCACATTTCACTTTCCAGCTGGATGCGGGATTATATTTACATCCCGCTTGGCGGCAGCCGTGTCTCCAAATGGAAGTGGGCACGCAACATCTTGATAACCTTTCTGGTGAGCGGCTTTTGGCATGGTGCAAACTGGACTTTTATTTTTTGGGGATTATTGAACGGAAGTTATATCGTCATTTCTCGTTATACCGAAAAACCGCGTAAATTCATCGTCAACTTGATTCATCTGGACAAGCATTCTCAAATACATAAACTACTTAGAATCTCATTCACTTTCTCATTGATAACAATCACGTGGATATTTTTCAGAGCCGCATCACTGCATGAAGCGTTATATATTTTACAAAAAATCGCAATTGACGTTCCGCTGCATCTTCTCAATATACATCTGCCTCATCTGGACGACTATCGCCTTTTAGCCTCGCAACTTGGCATGGGAATTTACAATCTCACGATCGCTATCGGCTCGATAGCCGTTATGGAGTTTGTACATTTGCTGGAAAGAAACAGACCAATGTCGGACACGTTGCGCAATAAACCGCTTTGGATTCGCTGGTCATTCTATTACGCAATAATTCTGGCCATCGCTTTGTTCGGGGCCTACCATGGCCAGGCTGAATTTATTTATTTCAAATTTTGATGTATGCGGAATTTTGCGGTTAAAACTCTTTTATTCTGTTCGCCCCTTCTGGTACTGGCTTTGCTGTTTAATTTTATTCTGGATGGATACTTTGGCAATCCGCTGAACTGGAGACCTTTCGAAAAAATGGAATGGATTTTAACAGTAAAAAATCAAAACTTCGATTACGCATTCATAGGGTCAAGCCGAGTTAAATACATGGTTGACACACCGATGATAGACAGATCACTGCACGTTAAAAGTATAAACCTGGGCACCGACGGATCCGGTTTCGCCGACAATTATCTGCTTTACAGTTCTTTTCTCGCGAACGGCAATAAAGTCAAAACCCTTATCATTAACGTCGATCCATATGTTCTTGACTCAAAACATTCCTTCGGATATCCCTTTCATGATTTTTTCTTTTTGCCGAGATTGCATGACGAGAATGTAAGTCAAACAGTCAAAAACATCTCCGGCATAAAAAAATGGCTGACTTGGAAATACGTACCTCTGGCAAAATATCTGGAATTCAACGAAAAATTTATTTTGTCGTTTGTCCACAATCTTAAAGATCAAGATCCTCAAAGAGTCATCGAGCGATATGAAAATAACGCCGGCGCGGATTTTATAACCAATGTTTTAAACGAACCTTTTCCTGACCGCGACAAAGATTCTTTCGTATTTGATGATACGGACGCCGAATACCTGCTAAAAATCGTAACACTGGCTCGCGGTTCAGGCTCAAATGTCCTGCTCTATGCCGCACCCGAATATCAAGGCATCGAAAAATTCCAGACCGGAAGATCTGAATCCGAGGCGCGAGCTAAAAAATTTGCCGGCGAAAACGGTTTGACCTTTTTGGATATTGCAGATAAAGATATCGAGCAAGACTCGACATTTTTTAGAGACTGGCTTCACCTTAATGCAACGGGGACTCGAATCTTCAGCCAAAAAATAATCGACGCTCTAAAATGAACATCCTTTACATCTCCCCCATTAACCTGAAAGATCCCAAACGAGGGACGCCGATAAGGATCGTCAATCTTTTGCGTCAGATGCGCAAACAACACGAATTGTCCGTCAGCTGCGCAGACGTTGATGCGGAATTTGATGGCGCGTTCGTCCAATATCCGACCCTTGGCACGATCGGAAAACTCAAATATTTTCTGCGTTTTATACGAGACCGACACATTCAAATCGTTATGACAAGCGGTGAAGCGGGAATCAAATTGCCCATACTGCTCAAACTGATATCCAACGTAAAAATAGCCAACGATATTCACGGCGTCCCCGGCGAAGAAGAATTGCTAGCGGGCATGATAACTAAAAACAAAAAAAGATGGATACAATTTAAAGTAAAACTTTACATGAGTTTTTACGATCACCTTTTTCCGGTCTCCGATAAACTCAAAAATTTTTTTTCAAACGTCAACAATAAGGCCACGACAATACACGGCGGAGTCGATCTTGCCGCCTTCCCGCTACGCGAGACGAGTGTTGGAAACGAAATTTTTACAATCGGTTACACCGGCAATTTCCGCAGCTATCAGGGGCTTGACCTGCTATTTGAAGCCGTTAAAATAATTAAAAACCAAAACGCTTTCGCTTTCAGACTGCGTTTGATTGTCAGCGGAGTGAAAGAAGAAATTGAGCAACGCCTGTCGGAACTTGATCTTACGCATGACACGGATCTATTCACGAACATCTCTCATGAACAAGCCGCTCAACTGATTTCCGGCTCCGATGTGCTTGTTATTCCCAGGCCTTCAATTCCTGTAACGGAGCTCGCCTATCCGACTAAACTGCCGGAATTTCTTGCAACCGCTGTTCCCGTCATCACGACAAACGTCGGACCCGCAAAAGAACTGTTTGGAAATTCTGACGAATATTGTTTGGTTGTCCCGTCGAAAAACATCGTCACAGAACTTGCGACGGCGATTCACGGGATATATTCGATGTCGCCAGAGGAACGACGCAAACTCGGGCATGCGGGTCGCGATTTTGTGGAACGGCATCTGACATGGGAAAAAATTGGCGAAAAACTCAATAACGTTTTAAACAACATATGAGCCAACAAGATGAAGATGGACATTACTCTTCGATGTGGGAAGACTTTGCAAAACTCAAAGCAGAGAGTTATTTGAATTACAAATTCAAGCCTACGCATCGCATCGGGCTGACAAACCATCTGCGCGAAGCAAGTATCACGAATCTCCTGAAGCCTCAAAAGCAAGATCGAGTTTTGGATGCGGGTTGCGCTTCCGGACGGCAACTGTTTCAAGTGGCGAATTTAATCAGCGAAGGACACGGAACGGATATAGCATCTGCCTTCACCGATAAAGCGACCGAATACGCTTGCTCGAACAATATCGGAAACTTGGAATTTCAACGGGCCGTGCTTGAAAGCATACCCTATCCCGACGCTTATTTCGATAAAATCATCTGCGCCGAAGTTTTGGAGCATGTTTTTGACAAAAACATTGCGTTGACGGAACTTAAACGCGTTCTCAAACCCGGCGGAAAGTTAATCATCACGGTTCCCAATCTTAATGCAGATGGAACGCTTTGGGGCAGGCTGTTGAGACTCATCGGGCTGAGATCATTTACGCCATTGGAAGGCTTTTCAATGAATGAGATAAACAAACACGGAGATGCACATGTGCGCGAGTTCAATGCCAAGACGCTATCCGGCTGGCTTGAATCCAACGGCTTTACGGTCGAAAAAATCCGTTCCGTTTCATTCATCGACGGCCCGTATTTTGACTTCTTGTTAAAGATGCCCCTGCACTGGGGCCCTACGCAAAAAACAATCATCGCCCTTGAACGGCTTTTGTCGTCAACCGGACTTTTTTGGGGCCGCCATCTTGCAGCGAGAGCAAAACTTGATATTTTCCCGCCCGTGCATCAAGATGTGCAGCAACAATAAACTATGTCCAGAATACTCATAACCGGCTCAAGAGGGGTCGTCGGAACCTTTTTAACCAAGATGCTTACTGAACGCGGCCACAGCGTCTTTGGAATCGGAAAACATCATGCAGTAGGCGAAGTGGGCTGGGAGCATCCCATGGCCAAAACAGAATTCACTTACGCTCGCTGCGACGTAGCGGACTTCAGACAGCTCGAAAGAGTGTTTGAGAAAGCAGGACCTTTTGATTTCGTCTATCATACGGCCGCCGAATTCGGACGCTGGAACGGCGAGGATTATTACGAGCAGGTTTGGCTGACTAATGCCGTCGGCACAAAAAACATTATCCGCTTACAGGAAAAGTTGAAGTTCAAACTCATCCATTTTTCCTCTTCGGAAGTTTACGGAGATTACCAGGACGTCATGAAAGAATACGTCATGGACTTTGTGGAGATCAAACAGATGAACGACTATGCCATGTCAAAATGGGTGAACGAAATGCAAATCAAAAACTCAACCATCCAACACGGCACAGAAACGGTCGTCGTGCGGCTCTTCAACACTTACGGTCCGGGCGAGTGGTATCATCCCTATCGCAGCGTCAACGCAAAATTTTGTTATCACGCTTTACACGGCTTGCCCGTCACTGTCTACAAAGGCCATTTTAGAACATCAACTTATCTTGAAGACACCTGTCGTACGCTCTGCAACATTGTTGACAATTTTAAACCGGGCGAAGCTTACAACATCGGAGGAACAGAATACCACGACATAGAAGCATTGGCCAATGTGATTTGGAAATATACCGGCGCCGATCAGAAATTGATAACTTATCAAGACTCCGAGATACTCACCACAAAAAGCAAAAAACTGGACGTCAGCAAAGCAATCGCAGACCTGGACCATAAATTGACCGTCAGTCTGGAGGAAGGCGTCAAACGCACCATCGATTGGATGAAAGATTACTATAAACTCAACAAATAAAATGTCTGCTTTAAAAAACCTCTTAAAAAAACCGCTCTTTACCCGTTCTACGTAAATTATAAAATCAAAGAGCGTCTTAAACGATTTGATACGTGTTCTCCCGATGCGCTAACCGTAATCACCGACGCTTTTAAAGCTACACGCGAATTATCGGGTGATTATTACGAATTCGGCCTTTATAAGGGCTTTACTTTATATCACTCTTTTAAAACAGCCTCTGAAGAAAAAATCGATTGCCTATTTTTTGGCTTTGACTCTTTTGAGGGCCTTCCGGAAATTTCCGAAATCGATAAAGGCGCGAAATTCGACAAGAGTAAATACGCTTGCAGCCTGGAAATGGTGAGAAATAATCTGACCGACAACGGAGTTGATTTGCAAAAGACCTATCTCATTAAAGGATTTTTTTCCGACACGCTGCGCGATAAATCGTTAACCGAACGTTACCCTTTTGGCAAAGCCCGCATAGTCATGGTTGATTGCGATCTTTACGCTTCCACAAAAGACGTTCTGAATTTTATTTTTCCGTATCTACAAAACGGCACGATACTGATTATGGACGATTGGAATTGCTTCGATGCCGACGATTCAAAAGGAGAGAGGCTCGCAACAAACGAACTCCTTGCCTCGCACCCCGAAATTTCCCTTGAACATTTTGAGCAATTCGGATGGCACGGAGACAGTTTTAAAGTAAAAATCAAGTTCTAAACGCGGTTCTTGGTCGGCTTAAGTACGCCAAAGAAAGCAAATTCAAAAATCTGAATCCGACTCTGGCCGCGATCGCTCCCCATAAGCCAAAGAAGTAGACAAGCACGACGATCAAAATGATTTCAATAATCAAATTGATAAAATTAAATTTGTACAATTCCGCCTTCATCGATTGGGACTGCAGATATTGCATCAAAAGCATGCTGCCGGAGAACATCAATGACACGCAGAATACTTGAGAATAAACTACTGACGACATGTAGGCTGGAAAGAATATCTTAAACAACCATGGAGCGGCGATGACATATGCGGCGACCAAAGGGGAAATCGCCAAAGTAAAAATAATGACTTTTTTGAAGATCACTTTTTCCAATACCTCTTTGGACTGCTCCGAGAATTTTGGAAAAGCCAATTGCCCGATTATTTTTAATAAACCCTTGATTTGATCCGTGGGTGCCAAAGCTATGGCATAAATCGCCAATTGGACGGGCCCGAGCAAATGGTAAATGAGCAGTTTGTCCGCCATTGTTGCGATAACACTTACCAAATCCATTAAAGTCAGATGCTTGCCGTACGAAATTGCCTCGGGATCAATCTTATTATTGAGAGGGACTTTTTTGACCGTCCACTTTAAGAGAACACCCTGAACAACCGAGTTGACCAAAAGGAACGGCAAAATGAGCAAATAAACGTCTTCTACAAACAACAAAAAAGGAACCATCAAACCAAAATTAATCAGTTGCGTATAAATTTCAAAACGCACCATCAAATCAAATCGCTTCTTGCCGCTCAATATCGCTCCATACAGATTGAAGACATTTATAAACGGCAAAAAAATACCGACAATACCGAATGCAACGGCCAAAACATACGCGCCCTGAACCCAATAATAAGCGGAGACGGCCAAACCCGATATTCCTCCGATAATCCCCCACTTCATCTCCGCATAAACCGCAGGTTTAAAAGTGCCCTCAAAACCTCTGGCTATGGCTCTGGTGATTGACGTCCCCATGCCTGACAATGTTGCGATGGAAAGTATTCCGACCGCTGATAAGATGTATTTATAAACGCCGTACGTCTCCTTGGGCAACAAGTTGGCAAAAAGAATGGACAGAACAAATGTTGATAACATCGCAATGCCCTTACCCAAGCTCAGCCAACTGCCGCCTTTCGCCAAATACACCATGTCCGTTCGCGTATATTTTTCCGACCATCTTAATAACGTAAATACGCGATGTCGCATCTTTTGTAGTATTCCGTTTGATTTACCCGCATCTTCTGACATAAAATCATTTTTTGTTCTTTCCGTGCAGCGTCACTTTGAGCTTGGCACGCAAACCCGCAAAATATTCCGCCCATCTCATTATATTGGAAACGTAAATATATTGATACTCATCCTCGATTTTTGCGCCAAAACCGCTCTTAAAACGCGCAATCGGTTCTTTTGCTGGATCTGTCAGATTTATAGAAGCCAAATCGACAAGTTTAGCCCCGCTACTTTGAGCATATTTGCATATCTCATAAATCAAACGCTTGGTTGCAAAACCGATTGCCTTATACAACTCCGGATCGTCCTTTACGGCCAAACGCGAAGAAAATATGGAACGTACGCGAATTTTATCGCCGGACTGATAAAACGACACGACCGACAAGAGCCTGCCATTGAGGTAAGCGCAAGCCAATTGATATTCCTTGAAGTCATCGATGGAAATCGGTGCGCGACTCTGGCTGAATTCAAAGTCGCAATATAAAGAATAAGCGCGTTCGTAATCATAGTCCGGCAGCTTGACCGCAAACCCTTCCATCCTCTCCGTTCGTCTTATTTCGTTGCGCACGGTATCCCTGAATCTGCCGAACACTTCATCCAGAGGCAAATCGACATAAATGTTTGGAGTTTTCTTTTGTCTTAAACGAAAACCCGGCAAGTCCATGGAACGATGAGTTAAAACAGAGATGCGTTGATATTGCCGCTTAAGTTCCGCAACTTCTTGAACAGTCAACTCTTCGAGAAGCATTTCAATCATCTTAAACGGACCCTTACGTTTAATCAGGCGCATAGATTAACGAAGTGTGTTTATAAGCGTACGATAAAATCGCTTGGCAAACAAATTAGCATCATAATTTTTATAAACAGGCACGCGTGAAAGCGCGAATATCGCATCGCCCGATTTAACGGAACCGTGTCCGGCAAAAGCCGCGACATAACCGGCTTCGGATAATTTCTCAAAACGTTTAGACGCATAGCGACCTTTTGGGTAACTCATGCGCTTAACCTGATGCCCGGTGAGCATTTCCAGAATTTTTTTTGACTCTCTTATTTCAGACTCAAATGTCCCGTCGTCGCACGTCGAAAGGTCGACATGGGTATGACCATGACTGCCAATTTCCTGCCCGCTAGTATTCAACGCGACGACTTCGACGGGAGCAATGACAGTCAAATCCTCTTGCGGCAAGCTCGTCACGGATCGAAAATCGGTGGAAATAAAAAACGTCGCCTTAAAACCAAAATCGTTCAAAATCGGAAGTGTATTATCAACCCAATCTTTATAACCGTCGTCAAAAGTTATTGCTACGAGCGGCTTGCGGCGTCGTTGATTGTTATTTTGCAATTTATCAAGAGTGACAACCTCTGCGTTATTTTTGAGCCATAGCATCTGCTCCCTGAAAACTTCCGGGCTGACGGCATGAATCCATGGACTTTCACCGACGGAATGATAAGCCAAGACAACAGCGGAGCGCGTGCCGAATAATCGAATCTTAATTGAACCAAGCAGCCCCAGGCAACTGTCGAGCGCATATCGCGCCAGACGCCGCAGTACACTCCCCGATCGTCGATCTTCCAATAAACCCAAGACCAACCATTTTATGCGTTTTCCGCGATTGGCCCAAGTGTATTTTAGGCTGTCACGCTTTGCATTTTCCGTGATACGTGACATCAATGCACCGTCCCTTTCCAACTTCTTAATGGCACTCGCCCATTCTTTCGGCTTATCCGCATCCACCAGGAGCGCATTTTGTCCGTCAAAAAGCACTTCCGAAACAGGCGGTGTCATGGCCGCAACAATCGGTTTACCGACAGCGAGATAGTCAAACATTTTTGACGGCGACGAACCGGGAGCCACACCCACACGCGGCATAAGCAAGATGTCAGATGCACATAAATATTTGTAAACCGCAGCACGGTCACTCCATGGTCTGATGATGACGCGGCTCTCGACGCCCGATTCGCGCGCAAGTTTAATCAAATATTCCGAATTATTTTTGTCGCCGATTATCAATGACTGATACTCTTCCGGCAAATCCGCAAGAACCTTAACCATCGTCTCAACTTCATAACTTATTCCTTGGATCGTTGCACCCAATGTCCCTGTATAACAAAGAAGTTTGGCGTCTGTCGGCAGATTGAGTTCGCGGCGCAGCGACGAGACGTCTTGATCGGGCAACAATGCATTTTCCGCGGCGTGGCAAGGCGCGACTATGCTTTTTACTTTTGATACGCCGTAATGTCTGCGCAGCGCGTCGGTGATAAATACAACGCCGCGTGCCGAATGAACGGATAACCTGGTCAGCGCTTGTGAAAAATATTTATACAGATAAACGTAATGACATTCAAAAATCGCCGGTTTGTGTTTTAACAAACGCCACATCAATGCCAACGGTACAAGCACATGATGACGGTAATACAAGCAATCATATTCGTCAGCATGACGCGAGAGATGGCCCCACATGGCAACGTACATACGCAAATATGCGATCGCCCGTTTAAAACGTCCGGGCGTCATCAGCTCTTCCGCCTCAACCGCATTGCAGAACTTAAAAGCAAACCGAGTGTTGACGCGGTGCGATGTCAAAACATCTTCCAAATCAGAAGGACATGTGCCGGGGTGCAGAAAAGTCACTTCGGCTCCGGATGATTGCAATGCTTCCGAAGTTTTTAAGCTGTTATGAACATGAGCCCGCAAACTTTTCGGATTTATAATACTTACGTAGGCAACGCGCAGGCTCATAATTTTCTCTTCTTATCCAAACTCTCGTACTCGGCCTTAAGCGAAGGCAACAATGTTTTTTCAATCCCCAGATCAGCCATATATTTTTCAATCAACCGTTCTTGTATGTCCGGATCGACTTTCGAGCGCGTCAAAAGCGTTAACAGATCAAAAAGAGGCGACTTTATTTTGCCGTAGCCGTCCCAATCGATGATGCGCAATTTTCCGTCCGAACCGCGCAAGATATTACCCGGAGTAAAGTCGCCGTGCGACAAATTTGTCTTTTTGGCAAATATCGTTAGCCACTCGACTGCATCTTTCATGTCTTTTTGATTTGCGGGATCAAGCGATGTCCCTTCAAACAAAGTCTCCGCGCAAACTAAAACGCCCTGTATGCGCTCGATCCACAACGGCTTTGGAATGCCGGAAACGCTTAATGCATCGACGTTCCGCAAAGCTTGATGCGCATTCTGCACCAACGCTTCATCCGACCGAAAACGCACTGACCTTAAAAAGACTATCGGACGGCCTCCATCTAAACCCACAAAAGAAACCTTATGATTTCTAAAACCTGAGCCGTTATGAAGCTTGATGATGCTTAATGCTTTTTCGTGCAAGGACGAATCCTGCCGCACCAAAAATCTTTTGATCGCCGGTATCATACTTTTGATTCTTTAATTCCAAAAATCGCAAAGCTGTGAAAAAAATAACGATAGATTCTCAAAACACCCGGCGCTTTCGACAGCAGTTTTATGAATTTACGCTTCCATCCCGCGTTGCCCATCAACTTTTCTATCGCATAGTGTAACGCCGGGATGGAGTCGAACGGAATCAATATGCGCGGATAGTTATAACCCGGGTAAGTCATCATCACTTCGATCTTTTCAAATCCCGCATCTTTCATCAGCTTCACATAACCGGGCTTGCCATGCGTATACATCCTGTAATCTTTGTTTTTTCTCCATTTGCAATACGGTCGTGACAGCCAACGAGGCATTAAGCTCGTGTAAGGCAAACCGCTGTGATCGCGGCCGCCGGCAAAATAGCTTAATGCCCAACGATTTTCTATTCCCACGTACCAGCGTCCTCCCGGTTTTAATAATTCATAACAACGCTTAGCGACCCATTGCTGGACTTTGTACGGATCCTCAAACATCTCATCCTGACCGATCCACTCAAGCAAGCCGTTAAAGACGATTACGTCAAAACTATTTTTAGGCAAAGGCGCGTGAATAAAATCCGCCTGAAAAACGTCAATGTTATTTTTACCTTCAAGTTCCGCGCGCATCTTTACAAATTTTGCTCTTGTAGTCGAAAGGTCGAATGCCGTTACATGCTCAACCAGATCGCAAAGCGCAAATGTATGCGCGCCGATTCCGCAGCCCGCATCAAGCACATGGTCAGTCAGTTTGATGTCTATGCCAAATCTCCAATCAGCCCGCGCCGGACTGAACATAAAGTTATATCTAAATTCATCTTTTTCTTTAAAAGATTTCTTAGCCGCGTCCAAACCCATTGATTCGATATCGGCCATCAAATCCTTAAGACGCTCCTCCGGTATCTCACCCCAATACTTTTCGTCCGAAAAATGCCACAGACCTTCTCTTTTTTGCCAAATCTTGGAGCATCCCGGGCATTGAATCCGTTGCTCTGTTGACACCAATTCGACGTCTCCGGAGCAATCCGGACAAACAAATTTTACACTCGTCATAGAGGCATCTTTTTTACCACGTTTACAGTGCTTAATCAAGCGATTTTAGGAGCTCATCAACTTGATCAACGACGCGATAAGCCGCTTCAAATCATGCCTTTCCGCAATCCCCTTGCGTGCTTCAAAATTAACCCGAGGACTTGACAACAAGCCATACAAACGTTCGTGCGCTTCTTCGCTGTTCATATCCGTAACACCAGGCAGCTCCACATAATCTTTACCGACCGCAAATACCGGCGTGCCACAGGCCAAAGACTCCAATACTACTTTATCCAAGCTACCCGTCGGGGTCGCGCTCATCGTGACGCTCGCGTTTGAATAAATCGACGGCAGCTCATTTTGCGTAACCACCCCTTTGTACACGAACCTATCCGCGATGTTCAGCTTTGCGGCTTGAGACATCAATCCGTCGTAATACAATTCATATTCTTTTGACGATCCTTGCATTGTAAAAGTCCAAGGGCAGTCAGGATATTTTTTATGGAAGCTGCCCAAAAAATCGATTATATTTTCCACTCTTTTGACCGGAGATATTCTTCCGACATAATAAATATCAGGTTCTGATTTTAACTCGACCGTCGGCTTGAACAAATCAGTGTCGATTCCATGACCGACAACTTTCTTCTTTTCAGTTTTAACGTTCACGCTGCGCTCCGTTGCCGTAAAAATTATTTTGCATAAATTGACGGATATGCGCAACCACAAAGAAACATGCGGGTGGATGTACCAGAGAGAGACCTTCTTGCGCAACAAAAACCAAACAGGCCAGCCCATGACGAGAATTTCCGGCGTCATGTGAATCAACACAGCGTCGTATTCTTTGCGATGTTTTATGGAATAAAACCAGAGTTTAAGAATGCGACGTAACTTTGGCTTTCCGATTTCTTCACTTAAGACACTTGAAGGCAGATCATCCTTTTTCAATATTCGCGCAAAAACCGTCACGCGTACGTCCTGCGCAGCAAACTCCTCAATCCACCTGGCAACAAAACCCAAAACAGGATCATTGCGATCGACGGTTTGCGTAACGAATAAAAGACGCAGAGGCATCGTTTCTTTGTTATCGATAATCCGCTTCTGCATAACTTTTAGGTTTGCTGACCAACGCTCTTTTATAAAACTCCATCATGCCAACATTCGATTTATCCCATTTAAATCCTTTGACCTTTCCTCTAAGACTGTGCGGATCTTGCAAAACTCTTTCCATTCTATCCGCCAAAGCATAAACGTCGCCGACCGGCACGACATAACCATTTTCTCCATCAATCACGACCTCCCCGGCACAACCGACGTCCGTCATGATAACAGGCGTGCCACAAGTTAGCGACTCAACCGCCGTCATGTTAAAACCTTCGCGATCGGAGGTGATTATTGTCGCGATGGCACTTGCGTAATGCGACGCCAAATCCACGCCCCAAGGCAGAAGTTCAACTTGTTTTTCCAAACCAAACTCCTGTATTTTTTGCTTAATTCGACTTTCGAGCGGTCCGCGACCCTGAATCAGCAGTTTGACGTTTGGATGTTTTTTTGCGAACAAACTAAAAGCATGAATTGCAATGTCAATGCGTTTTATCTGCACAAGACGCGCAGCCATGAAAAAATACAAACTTGTATTTATCTCTTTCATGTCATCCTGAACGTAGTCCGACGAAGTTGAAGGATCCGGACCGGCCGAACCAGATTCTTCGGCTTCGCTCAGAATGAAAGAGAGGTTCAAGATGACAGAGTTGATGGCAAGCGGAAACCTGACAATCTTATTCTGACCGACTCCAAGGCCGATGAGCGCAGCCTCCGTCCTTTGGCTCACAACCCTGACCGCATCCGCTCTTTTGACGACCCAACGCGCAAACCAATAACGGAAAAAATTCAAAAAACTTTCTTTGCGATAATAGTTACCATGAAAATAATAACCATGATCCTGAACTGCCAGCGCTGCGTTAAACATTCTCGCTGCGACGACGGCTACCAACGCCATCTCAACGGGATCCTGTGACGTAACGACGTCGAACTCTTCCTTGCGCCAATACCAAAGGCGATGGATCGCATCCAAAACATAAAAAAATTTATACCAGCTCGCCGTCGAAACGACTCTGATGTTCGGCTCGATCATTTGATCGAAAAGTTGTTTGCCAAAAACCAGGATCGTCAAATGCTCCAAACCTTGGTTTTGTTCAACAATTCTACGACGGACTTGCCCATCTTCAAACAACCGCCTTTCCGAGCTGATCATCAGGACTCTCATAAGTTTGACTTTAATGCTTCCAAAGTTTCGTCGACCATGCGGGAAAAACTCAAAACGTCTGTCCCTCGTACCGCGTCCCTCGTACCACGTACCACGTCGGAATTTCTTAATTCTTCATTCATAATTATTAATTTCATTGCATCCACCCACGCCTCTTTGTCCAGATAAGGTGCAACCGTCACCAAGTCTGGAAAAAAGTTTTTTGTCTCGGGATTACCGCCACGGTCGCTGACAATGCACGGGAGGCCAACCGAACAGGCTTCGACGACAACATGAGGAAAACCTTCGTAGCCGGTTGCGAGCACAAACAGATCGGCTCGACGGTACCAAGCGGCGAGTTCTTCGCGCGACAAACGCCCCAACCACATAACGCGGTCAGCGACGCCGATTTCTTGTGCGTGGCGCTTCCAATTTTCAAGGTTCGGCCCGTCGCCCGCAACTGCCAAAACAAAATCAGACGGCAATTCTTTAATGCAGTCGCACAAAAAATCTCCGCCCTTCCACGGCACAGCACGTACTGCGGTTAGGATGATTTTTTTGCTGCCGCCCAAATTTACTACTGTTTCATTTTTGTCATCCTCGGGCGAAGTTGAACGGAGACCCGGGGATCCATCCCTTCCAGCTGTCATTTCGAAGGGCAGCGGCGCGATGCTGTTATACACGACATGAATTTTTCGCGCATCAATCCCCCATCTTTCAACAACCGTTTTTAGATATTGACTTGGAACGATTATCGTCTTAGCCCGCTTCGCAACCCATCTTTCAATCGCTTCCATCAACCAAACTTTACCAGAGTGACGATGCTTCAGAAATTCATCCAACGGCTCTAGGTTGGAATTTGGAATTTGGAATTTGGAATTTGGATTGGTTATTGGAGCTTGATTATTGATTATTGAAGTCTGTTGATATTGTTCCCAAGCGTAATCGCCCACGACTTTCAAAACAAATTCCTTGCCTGCAAGAATTGCACCAATAGCTCCGGGCAACCCTTCTGAAACAGGACCCTGCAAAAAAACCAAATCGACTTTACGGGATAAACGTCGCACCGCAAGTGCATAACGCAAATAACGCACGACAAGGGAGGAGTCGCTAGAGATCACTGCAACGTCAAAACCACTGCCGTTATGAGTCTCGCTAGACCCATACGTCACAACTTGAATGCTATGACCACGGGCGACAAGTTCCGTCGCCAAACCTTTTACGTAGCCAGCCGGCCCGCCGATTTCCGGAGGATAAATGCCTGTTGCAATCAATAGCTTCATAGCCAGCGCCTGATTATTTCTTTTAGCTTCCAATGCACCGTGATGTTATGTTCATGCATCCACTTGTTAATTTTTTTTGCGAAAAAAATTGCAGCGCAAGAAAATCCGCCAACAAAAATCACCATCAGACGTTTAATGCCAGTCAACTTTGGACGTGAAGTTAAACTTATTCCGCTGCTGCGAATTTCGTATTTACCCTGTTTTAAATTCTCCAAAATAGACTCAAGCGTCAACTCTGCATTCATTTCGACTGTTGGTCCACCAAAATGCGATGCACGGTGCATGTCCAAACCCGCAACCGCAAGCAACGATTGACGTTTTTTGATATTTTTTTCGAACAACTTGATTGATTTGAAGCGCGGATAATATTTGCCGTCATACTGCTGATTCCAAACTTCGATACCGTCCAACAATTCCATCAACTCTGCGTCGACTTTGAATTTATTGCGATGCGGGTGTGCCAACACAATCCAAGCGCCGCGATTTTTTGCCGCGCGGATCGTCTCGATCGGCGTTAAGTTTAAATCGACATTTAAGATTCCAATCAACAAAATGTGGCAGTTTTTATACGGAAGTTCAAAACCGGGAATAAAAACAAACTCCGCATCACTGGATACTGTGCAATCTTTCGACGCTCGATTGACATCTTCCTCGTTCATCTTATCCGTGTGTTCCGTCATTACTGCAAAATTTAAATCTAACTCAAGACATTTCTGCTTTATTTCTGCCAGCGTAAACTTACCGTCATACGAATGACGGGAATGAAGATGAATGTAGCCGCGGATAAGACTCATAGTTGATTCGCCATCAAGACAGTTTACGCGCAACCGCATCTATAACTTGCCATAAACTCGGCTTAATGTCATCCCAAGATTCAACATCGTAAATCAAATTCTGTTCTTTTGGAAAAAAGAAATTTTTCAGCGCCGCTTCCGCAGTGCCGGATTCTTTGGAATTCCAAATCACATGCGCAAGATTCGCGCCGTCCGCCAACAAACTTCTGGCAGATACGGGAACTCTGTAATTTTCACTTGAATCGACTTTTTCGCCGATCGCCATCTTAAATGTCAAATATGGAAAGTCGACTCCTGACGCGATGCCAAGTGCGAGCGAACCCCAAAAACGACCGTTGATCTCCATCAACCGAGGCTGACCGCCGGGTTTGTCCAGCTTGAATTCCACCATTGCAGGGCCTGTCCATTTAAGTTCTGACATGAGTTTTGAGGCGTATTCCGACATTTCTTGCGGCAGGTCGATGCTTTGACGCAAACAGCTCGCACCGCCGTTTGGATCCAGCGATCTTAATCTGCGATGCGCGAATTTTACTTTCCACTCTCCATCTAGCCACAATCCAAAAATTCCAAATTCTTCTCCGGTAAGCCTTTCTTGCAAAAGCGACCACTCGCCTGTTTTGACCTGAATGTTTTTTACGATTTTATGCGCTTCCATTTTATTCGACGCATACTCCGTTTTCCCTCTTACTCCTTTCCCGTCAACCCACGTGCAGCTGTGACGAGGCTTGACGATAATCGGAGTCGAAATGTCTTTTAATACATTTTCCAAATCTTGATGGCTCTCTATAAAAAAAGTTTTTGGGATTGGGACGCTTAATCTTTCTGCAAGCTTCAAAGTCTGTGCCTTATCGAATGCTACGGACCATAATATTTCTGCCGTCGCAAGCAAACGCCCCGCGGCTTCGACTTGAAGTCTATTTTTCAACAAAGGCAAAAGCGTGTTATCGCTCATGCAAAATATAACGGGACGATCGCCCATCTGCATCAGCTTTTCGACGACCGCTTTTACATAGGCGTCGACGTCAACGAGCGGCGAAGGATAAACCCAAGAATCGTCGGCATAACGCGAATGCAAAGCCATTGCCGTCTTTCGCTCTCCACCGCAGGTGACTTTGATGTCATGGCTACGCAAAGACCGCACGCATGCGAGTGCGCTCGGCAAATGTCCGTCCAGGATCAAAGCTTGCGGTTGATTCATGTTTTTTGTCATTGCGAGGAGTGTAGTCACGACGAGGCAATCTCCATCTCCTCCCCTTTGTCATTGCGAGCGAACGTTAATCCCTCTAAATCTCCCTTTGGCAAGAGAGACTTCGAACCGCCGTATTCTGTCATTGCGAGCGAAGTCCGACGAAGCGCGGCAATCTCCCTCATCGTCTTAACTTCAATGTGCCCCTTTTCACGCATTTGCGCAACTTCTTTGAAGATAGCTTCCAAACCATGCAAAAGTTCCTTCGGATCCGAAGCTAAATTGAATGGATGCGTCCAAAGATGAAAAATTTGACGCTTGTCGGAAGCTTTTCGTAATCCTTTGACAGCCTTGCGGGCTCTAAACGAAACAGGCAGCGGTTTTGCCCAGCCGCGTTTGTGCGGATAAAAATATCCTCCCGGAATTTCTAGAACTTCACCGCGCCGGACAGGCATTCCCGTTGGCGGAGCAATTAAAAGATATTCATCGACAACGTGAGCGAGCTTGTTCAAAAATTTTGGAAACTTTGCGTACCAGCTCTTGTCTTTGCCGCGATAGCAAACGAATCCGAAACGCGACAAACGATCGATATGCGCGATTTTGTTTTGCGGAAAAACAAATGACTTTAATTCAACTCCAGCGCTCTTTGTAATGTCGACGCAAGATGACAATTCTTTGTCCATATCGTCGGCCTTAAAGGCGGCATCATCCATCACCGGATGCGAAAAAGAGTGACAGCCGATTTCTTGCGGAGTCGAACAATCCATGACGGCTTTTAGCAAGTCAGGCGCATGATAAAGACGATCCTCACCTTCTCGCATCAACTCGCCGACAAAAGCCCAGGTCGCACTGATTTGATATTTATCCAGCAACTTCAAAAGCCCATCAACAACTTGACGCGTATTTTCGAATTCCTTCTGCCAATTCTTATCGCCTTTCATACCCCATGCAATTTCCGTATCAAGCGTGAACATAAAAATACCGCAGCCGAAACTCGGATCTTGAATTTGGAATTTGGAATTTGGAATTTGGGCGGGCATTGCGCTTTAGGACGATTAAGACGTTTCAGGACGCGTTGATGACGTTTTTTCAAAAAGCTGTCTCATTGCAATCCCTATTCCATCCCAACCAAACTTTTCGACTGCAAGTTTGTTGCCTTGTTCTATTAATTTTTGGCGCAGACCGGGTTCGTTTTGAATGCGCAGCACCGCCTGCGCGACGGACTCCGGATTTGAAGGCTGACAAAAAATACCAGTCTCTCCGTCGAACAGAAAATCCGGAATGCCGCCGACAGGAGTGCCGACAATCGGCAAACCCGCTGCCATCGCCTCCAAAAAAGCATTGCCCAAACCCTCCGAAAGCGAAGGCCGAACAAAAACATCAGAGCTTTGCAACAGTTTTGGAAGCTCATCATGATCGCGTCTGCCGGCAAACACAACTCTGTCTTTTAATCCTTTTTCTTGCGTTAACGTTTTCAGCTTTTCCAGATCTTCGCCAAAACCTATGACAAATGCTTTAAAATTTAAAGGCAACTTGGTCAATGCACGGATTAAATCATCCGTGCCGTTTTTCAGCACAAGACGAGAAACCGTAACCAAAACGACATCGCTATCGTTAAAACCGAATTGTTGACGAACATTTGTACGTTCATTGTCAAAAATTTTTCGCGCAAAGCGATTAACGTCCACGCCGTTTGGAATCACTTCCGTTACGCCGCTAAAACCCATCTTCACTCCCCAATCCTCCAAAAATCTGCTGATCACATGCATCGCATCGGCGCGTTTAAAAATTCTGTACAGCAAAAATTTAAAGATACCGGCACGCTTAAGAATATGCTCTGGCGGATCGCCCTCTTGCAGAGTCAGCAACATTTTTGTTTTTGGAACAAGCCCGGTAAAAAATAAACAGGCAATGCCTCCATAGCTTGCCATCATCGACCATGCCAAATCATAAGGTTGACGCGTGTTTTTAACCCAGGCAAAAAAAGGAGCAGCTAAAACGTAAAACTTTTTGTCGAAAGCCGGAACCCCAAAACCAAAGCGATAAATCGTCGTATTGCCGATCTTTTGCTTATTTTGTCTGCCCTTAAAAAGTTTTGGAACGAACAGATCAAAACAAATATCAGAATTCCTTTTTAATATTTCACCCAAAGCAATTTCCGCCCCGCCAACCGGCGGGATAAAATCATCAGTCGCAAAAACTGCAATTCTCATAATATGCGTTTGAAATAAGCCACCGTTTTTGCCAGTCCTTCGTGCAACGGTATTTTTGGTTCCCAATCCAATTTTTCTTTTGCCAAAGAAATATCCGGTTTACGCTGTTTAGGATCATGCAAAACCGCAGGAAGATACGACACACCGGAGATGGAACCGGAAAGCTTTAACACCAGATCTGAAAGTTGGTTTAAAGTGAACTCATCGGGATTTCCGATGTTAACCGGTCCGGTAAAATCTTCCGTAAGCATCATGCTCAACATGCCGTCAATGAGATCGTCAACGTATTGAAACGAGCGCGTGTAAGAACCGTCGCCGTAAATCGTAAGATCCTCTCCCCGCAGTGCCTGTAAAATAAAATTGGAAACCACGCGCCCATCATCCTTTGCCATGCGCGGACCATAAGTGTTAAAAATTCTGATGACTTTTATATCGACGCCGTATTCTCGATGATAATCAAAACACAAAGTCTCTGCGCAACGTTTGCCCTCGTCGTAACATCCGCGCTTAGAAATTGGATTTACATTTCCCCAATAGGTTTCTTTTTGCGGGTGTTCCAAAGGATCTCCATAAACCTCGGAAGTGGAAGCTTGCAAAATACGCGCGCCGGTAGCCTTGGCCAAGTCGAGCATATTCAAAATGCCGAGTACATTTGTTCTGACGGTAGCAACGGGATCCAGCTGATAATGCTTGGGCGACGCCGGACATGCCAAATTAAAAATCCAATCGACCTTTGCAAAAAAGGGTTGCTGCACGTCTTTTTCTATCAAAGAAAATTTTGGATTACTTAAAAGATGCTCAACATTGCCTCTGGATCCGGTCATAAAATTATCCAAACAGATAACCTCATGGCCTTCGGCAATTAAGCGCTCGCAAAGATGCGAGCCGACAAAACCCGCTCCGCCGGTAACTAAAACCTTTTTTGCGTCCATATATAGGCCAATTTATCGCAAATCTAGCGAAAAAGCAAGCTTTTGTGTATCATCTTAGCCATGTCAGGACAAAAACCGATATTACTGATGGTTACAAGCCAGGATTGGGGCGGTGCCCAAGCCTATGTTTTTAATTTGGCCAAAAGCCTTAAAGACAACGGTTTGCCGGTAGTCGTCTGTGCCGGAGGGAAAGGTGAGCTTGGCGAAAAATGCCGCGAATCTGATCTCGAATTCATCAACCTCAAATGGATGGCGCGCAACATCAATCCTCTCAATAACTTTCTTTCACTTTTTGAACTCATTCAACTCTTTCGACGATTGAAACCTCAAGCCGTCCACCTTAACAGCACGATGATGGGCGTCATCGGATCTTTGGCCGCGCGATTGACGTCCGTGCCTCAAACAATCTACGTCGCGCACGGTTGGGTATTTAACGAAAAACTTTTCTCATGGAAAAAAAGTTTCTATATCGCAATCGAAAAACTTTCATCACGCTGGAAGAATGTGATCATCTGCATTAATCCGCAAGAAGAACTTCAGGCAAAATCATTGAACTTCAAACCTCGCGACAAATTCATAACCATCCCCAACGGAATCGACGTCAACGCATTCGAAGATCAACTCCTTGACCGTAACACCGCTCGTTCATCTTTGGATATTCGACATTCAGCGCAGCGGACATTCAGCGCAGCGGACATTCAGCGCAGCGGACATTCGACCTTGGTCGGAACAGTCGCTAACGCCTATCCCGCAAAAAATTTAATTTCATATTTGGACGTCTGCGCCGCGGTCCATGCAAAAAGTCCGGCCATCAAATTTATAATCATCGGCGACGGTCCGCAGATGAAAGAGTTGCAAGATAAGCATGCCGTGCTCAAACAAGAGTCGTATGTCTTCCTTGCCGGAAGACGAATGGACGCTCCAAAACTTTATCGCGCATTCGACATTTTTGTTTTACCTTCAACCAAAGAAGGCATGTCTATCACCGTCTTGGAGGCAATGGCCGCGCATGTCCCCTGCATCACAACGGACGTCGGGGCTAACAAATGGATGCTGGAAGAAGCGGGCATCATCGTCCCGCCGGAAGATTGCAACGCATTAGCAAAAGCTATCTCAAAACTTTCCGATGACGGCAATCTGCGCACTTCGCTCGCAACAAAAGCTTACGAGCAAGTCAGACAACGTTTTGGTTGGGAGGGAGTTGTAATGAAAGTTTTAGAAGTTATTAAGCCTAACTCACTCTAACTCTCCCTTACTCAAGGGAGAGAACCTCATCATCCTCGTGTTATTGAGTTTTTCGGTTTCAGAACCCTCTCTTGGGTAAGAGAGGGCAGGGTGAGTTAGGCTGTACTTGCAGTGTGAGTTAGGCTGCACAAACTTATTTCCTCGGCCCTTGTCCTGCGGTGACCGTTTGCGTATTTGTTGCGACATTCGTCGGGCCGGACACGATCGTCTGACCCGGTTGTATTGTGACCGGCGCGGCGCTCGAAGTCGCCATTTTTATCGAGTCTTCTATTGTTTGCGCACGACCGTCTATCAAGGCTTGAAGTTGATTTTGCGACTGCGGATCAAGCCTGATGACTGCGCCTAAAATCATATTTCTTTCATCCATCAATCCCTGATGCTCCATAGTTTGCGCGACCTGAATATAAACTGTAGCGGGCGCCGAAGGAACCGTCGGCAGGATCGGAATCAAAGATTTTAATCCGTCCTTGTCGCCTTTCAAATCATAAGCCTGCGCAATAACCAAAGCCTCTTGCGCGCTTCCGACAACGTGAGGACGCGAAACCGTCATCGCTTTAATAATATATTCTGCACCGCTTTGTTTATCGTTCGTGTCAAACCAATAACTGATGCCAACATACCACCAACCATCTCCGACCTCAGGATCAAAATTCGCAGCTTCGAGATACTGATCCAAAGCTTCTTTTGGCTTGCCGAGTTGCGCAAGAAGACGACCATAGCCAAAATACAATTGCTGACGCTTTGGACTTTCTTTTATAGCCGCCTGAAATTGCGCAGCCGCATCCTGCAGAATACTTACGTCTTTAGCCGCTTGTCCGACAGATTGCAGTAAGCTTGCATAAACAAATCTTGGATGCGCATTCACTCCATGAGTAACCAAGTGTCTTTCGGTAACATCCCGAGTGAGCTGCAACATCTCTTTCCACTTCGGCCATTTAACCAAATCTCCGCCGTCTGCCATAGCTATCAAGTTTCGTGAATGCAAAAAAGTCTGCTCATCAAGATACGGCGTTTGAATCGCTGCCGCGGCTTTGGCATAACTCAACATGCCTTCCAAGTTACCTGATGCGTAAGCGTTATTAGACTTAATCGTCAGATAAGAAGCGTAAAACGGCATGATTGACGTCAGATAGACAACCAGAAAAAATCCTATCTGAACAACCCCAAAAGTCACCCACGGCATCGGCCTAGTCTTAACCGACTTCGGTGCTTGGTCCTGGGTACTTGGTCCTGGTTTATTGGTTATTAGTCCTTGGTTATTGTAATTTTCCAGTTTGGTTATTGGTACTTGGTTATTGGTAAATTCATTGTAATTGATACAGATAACAAAAGCATAAAGCAGATAACTCATACTGAAAGCTGCCGGATGGTCGAAGACGAATATATTTTGTAAAAAATATCCTGCCGGCAGGCCGATCAAAATCGCAGTCGTCGACATATCAATGTAACCTTTACGGCGAGCACGTATAACCGTCAAATAGAGCGCAATCCAAACCGCCATGAAAGTCACAAAGCCGATAATTCCTGTCATGGAAACGACGTCGAATACGGTGTTATGCGCTCGGTCAAACCAAGTTTCCGCATAACCGGCACGCAGTGATTGCGGGTTATAATCGCGATTAAACAGAATGTGAAAATCGTCCAATCCCCAACCTGTTATCGGACGCTCCAAAAATCCCTGCCACGCGATATTCCAAGCGATGAAACGTCCTGCCGTTCCAGTCTGAAGCGAAAAGATACGGCTAGCGGTCGGAAAGCTGCGCTCAAACGCATTGAAGGCTGATGTTTTAACGCCAACTGTTACGATGCCGACGTAGATAACGGCGGCGGCGATGACAGACAAAGCTACGCCCAGTCGAACTTTTTTGCTTTTATGCATTATGCCCAAAGCGATTGCCGACAGCGCGATTCCGAAAATCAAACCCATAAACGGACCGCGCGAACCGGCCGCGAACATTGAAGACATTGAAAAAATGAAAGCGATAACATACCAGACGCGCCAGCCGCTGTTTTTTGTTTTAAACCAAAGCAAAGCGATAAAGTTCAAAACAAACAGCTGATAAGCTCCCATGTAAATCGGATTGTCCAGCAATCCGCCAACGCGGCCGCCGGCAGGAAAAATCAACAGTGTTGGAAAAGGATGCTGTAAAAGCGCGACGCAAGCCATAAAAACTCCCAAAATTACTTGATAATTCAGCAACTTGCTCCACTGCGCCCAAGTTTTGATCAAAGAGACGGCCATCGTCAGCCAAATCAAGAAATGCAATAAAGTAAATAATCCGTTCATGCGTTCCTGGTTGCCCCACCATGCACGGACGGGATCGACGGCAAAAATAACGGAAAGCAACAGCGCAACAAAATACGCTCCAATCGCCCCGTACAACAATGATTTGCGAGGACGGTACTGCGGCTCGATCCATGCAAGAATTAAATACGCGGGAAAGGTCAATCCGATCAGAATCTGAAAAGTGATGAGCTTGGAAAAAACGAACGGGAATATAACGACGGGAAGGAACACGAGAGGCATCAATAATCCCCCGTAAATCCCCGCATAAACGATGGCTTTTAGCGTTTTGACGGCTGTTTGTCGATTCATATGCAGGATAGGATAGCAGGATTGAATAAAATACAAAACCCCGCAACGCGGGGTTTTGTATTAACTAATTGCCAAAGCGGTATTAGTTGCTGATCGAAGCGCTCTCCGTCAGGTTTTCAATGAGGTAATCACTGAACCAGTCGAAGGAGGTCTGTGTGGCGGAAGAATGACCGGCCACCGAACCGTCTTCAGAGCTATCGGACCAGATGAACGAACCAACATTGTCATTGGTATTATCCGGACCGCCACCTGCGGCGCCCGTATCCAACGACCATGTGTTGGCGTTAGCCTTAAACACAATGCCGTTGGCATCCGTGAAGGCATCATTGGTATCCAGGTAAGCGCGAGCCACGGTTGCGGCTGCAGGATCCTGGTACATTGATACGCTCACGTTGTTGCCCGTAGCAGCGGCAGAGGCCGTCGTTGCGCGCAACGAGTAGATGTTACCCGAGCCGGTGACCGACTCTTCGTTGGTGAAGGCCACAACAACCTTGAGGGTCGTGGTAGCGGCAGGCACCGTGACCGCTTTCAGGTTAAATCCTGTTTCGGCATCCGTGATGGCGTAGTCAGCCGTCGGCATGTCAACCGAGCCCTTTTGCAGGCGGAAGTTGGACAAGCTTACATCGGCATCCTTGGAGAGGGTAAAGACCATCTGCTTCAAGGCTACGTTGCCACCGTTGGACTTGGCACCGACCTGTACGCGGTACAGATCTTGTGTCTGTCCTGCGCTGAACACCGTGTTGCTAAGCGCCAAGCGCGTAACAACCGGGATTGCTTTGCGGATAACCATGGCATTGGCATTCAATGCACCGCTGACAGTCTGGTATACGCGTTCGCCGGATGAGACACCCGTGGTGCGAACATTGAGCATACCGTTGTAGTTGCTATCCCATTGACCTGTCTGGATGTTGTTGATGATGCCCAGGTAAGGAGCATGACCCGTGCGGGTGACGCCCGTTGTGGCACCGTGAGCAGTGGATGAGCTTACGACGCTGGAGAGTTTACCCCAGATTTCGAAGTTCACATTGCTACCCTTGGGAACGGTAATTTCGTTGCCCGTAAGATCAACATCAGTGGCGCCTGTGGCACCTGCGGCCAAAGTGGCTGCGCCTTTAACGGCACCGCCCGTGGCAATGGCAACCTGTTGGAAGTTGGCATTATCACCGCCGCCCACGTTCTGGACGCGGACTTTGTCGATGATCATGTCTTCATAAGTAGCCGATGCTTTATAACGAGCAAACGGGACCCAAGTATCGCTGGACGAGTTACCGACAACAACCGTCGAAGCCGGGTGAGCATCAGCCGCAATGGTGATGGAACCCGAGCTGACGATGGTTTGGTAAACCGGAGGATTGCCGTTACCACCAACGCCGGAGAACTGTTCGCTGGCATCCGTATCATACGTTGCCTGGGCGATAGCGCTGCCAGTCATGGTGAGGGTGTTGGCATCCTCGTCTTGAGCCGTAACCGAAGTTGTACCGTCATCCGCGAGACCAACAGCAATCTTATCACTGTGGGTTGTGGAAGCGGTCGAACCAAAGGTGGCCTTGACCGTAAGGACCTTGGTCGTCCCCTTGGCAACTTTCAAGTTCATGTTGCTGATGGCGGCTGTACCGGCAGTTGTGTCCGGTGAGCGAGCCAAACCAACCTGTGTATCACCATCAAAGATGGCGAGCGAGGTGATGCGTTGATCGCAGTCAGCATAAGCCCAAGTCGTGCCCGTAATATTGGCCGCGCACTTGAGGATCATGTTGGTAACAGTAACATCGGACTGTGAACCGGCAGTCAAAGTCAAACCGACAACCGGTTTGTTGGCAGCCTTCTTCACAACAGTGTCGGAGATCGGCGTTGAAGCCAATGCGACTGTAAGGCTGGAAGCCTTGACTGTCATGACGTTACCGTTGGTGTCAGCATTCGGCACGATCTTTGCGATATCCAAGTTCTCACCTGTGCTGACAACTTTGACGTCGCCGGCTGTGAAAGCCTGGAAGATACCGCGGTAAGTCATGTCGATGAAGTTGGCATCCGTTGAGTTTGCCAAGTCAGCCACGAGGGCCAAATCCTTGGTCTCGCCGGCCTTGATCACAAAGGTTTCGTTGAAAACGAAATCCTGTGTTGTGATGGAACCGGTGGTCGAGAGCTCTTTCGGACCAACCAACGTGTTGCCCGTAGCCAAATCCACAATCTTGATGTTGCGGAAGAACGGAGTGGCGCAAGCGGCGGCAGAGCACAACTGACCGGTGACGGCAGTCAAGTTCATGCGCAAGTTGCGAATTTCCAAATCGTTATCCGGTGAAGTCAAGGCGAATTTGTACAGTTGAGTCGATAAGCGACCCTTGGCAATGTTGGATGAAGCCGGACCGTTGAAGGCAAAGGTCAATTGACCGCCCTGGGTCGTAACTTCAGTGTAATCCGTGGTGGCTGTATCGCCATCATAATCTGTGATGGTAACGGCAGCACCGGAATTGTAGACCGAGTCAACAGCATAGATATCCGTTGCATATTCCACATAGGTCTTGATCGTGCGAGCAGCGCGGCCAGCCACATCGGCGCGCAACGAGAAGACGCGAGTAACACCGTTGGCGATAAGATACGGAGCATCAAAGCTGAGCGTGATATGACCTTTGGAGTCTACAGCGGCAGCTGAAGCAACCTTGGTCGTGCCCTGATAGAGCGCGAAGTTGGTCAAATCGGCATTGTCAGCTGTACCACCCTGATAAAGGGTCACACGTTTGACACTGATGTCATTCGTGGCGGCAGTCAACTTAAAGCTGGAGATTTCAACATCCTTGGCACCAATGTTCGGATTGGCCGGGGTCGGACCCTTGGCAATCGAGATTGTGCCGGCGGATGCTGTACCAACAACGAACACGTTGCCACGAACCGGGAAGGAACCGGAAACAGTGCCCGTGCCCGAGAGAACAACTGAAGCTGCATCAGCCAATTCAAAGGCATGATTGCCGCCTGTTGCTGTCGGGGTGCTGAAGTCGGCATAAACATAATACGACTTCATGCTGTTGGCAGGGATGGTGACGTTCAACGAGTCGAACTCAACCATATTGCTGGAAGCATTGACCGAGCGGCCCGTTGTTAAACGAGTTCCGTTTTGGTCATACAAATACACGTTGGCAAAATCGGTTGTTGCACCGACGCCCACGCGATGGAAGCGGAGACCCGAAACCAAAGCGTCAGCGGAACCGGCGGACAAGGTGACCTTGACCATAGGAACGCTCATTGCGTTCTTAGGAACGGTCGTACCTGCCGGTGTATCTGAAGCCAATGTAACCGATACGCTGCCCGATTGAGCAACGCCGCCGGTTGTACAAGCAACGCTCCAGAAATTGTCAGCTTCTGCGCCGGTTACATCGGAACCGTTGGTATACGAGATGGTTGTGACCACCGAGTTAACCATGTTCCAGTGATTGGCGTTGAAAGCTGCATCATCAGCAATCTTTCTCTTCTGACCGTTCATGACAACATAGCGATTGGTATCGCCGGTGTAGGTCACGAGTTGGCCATCCGGATGAACGTTTGTTGAGATGGATGAACCGACTGTGTAGTTCTCAAAGAATGAATCCGGTACATCAACTACGCGAGTCGCCCATGCATCGCCAAAGAGAGCTTTTGCAACTGATTCTGATTCGACCCAGTGCAAAGTTCCGCATTTGGTGACGGCATAGGTCTTGGGATCCGTGGTGATCTTTACGAGCTTTGTGCCCGGGCGGAGCGTCACGTTCTTTCCAAGGGGGATGGCGGCGAGTTCTCCGTCTGTAATGGTCTTAACAGATGAGAAATCGTTGAACCATGAGAAGTAGGTCTTCTCATTCGGGAAAACATAGCGTTTTCCGTCGTTGGCGTAGAAATAAACCGAAGGACCCGAAGCCTTGATCAAATCGCCTGCGTTAAGCGTGGCGGCTTGAGCGGAGATCGGGAAAGCCAACGCACCTGCGCCGACGGACCAGAGGATGGTCACCATCGAGACGAAGATGGAAAAGACTTTCTTGAATGATTTATACATAGAATAAACTATTGTTTTGCCATCAGTCTTATTCAGACCGATAGGCTGGTGCGAGGTACATTCGATTCAACGAATGCAGTCTCGCAATATTGTGAATGAGTGGCGTGTCCCCTCAGGTGTAGAGACACAAGATTTTGTGTCTCTACACCTGAGGTCGACCTTTCGGAACGCCTTTTGGCGAGGATTTTACGTTTCCGGGCGTTGGAGTTCGAGATCCCGTGTCCTTTTGTCTTTGAACAAAGGGACTCGCCCGTCAGAGCATCCGTCGTAGACAGGTGCTCTGTGTGGCGTCCTTTAGAATAGGTCAAATAGGTCGCATGCGACCTATTTGACCTATTCTAAAGGTGGCGTGCTGGTTGATTTAATCTGCTGAGTTGATGTAACCGAACAACCCGGACACGTTGTCTGCGGCGTGCTTGAAGTGGAGGTAGCCGTTACAGCCGTGGAAGTTGCGTTGATCAATGCCGCATCTGCACCACTTACGGCGTTAGCTAGCGCGATATCACTCTGTTCAACTGTTCTTTGCGCATCAAAAGCCTGTTGAGTGCCCAACTTGATTTTAACAACCGCTTCGTCGATTTTATTTTCCGTAACCAACTGATCCGCTTCGATTAAAGTTTTTTGCGCCTCGCCGACTTTAACAATCACGGCCGCCGTTGATGACGTCATCGCAGTATTCGTCACAGGAATCGGCATTGAGACGGTAGACGTGACGGAATTTGGATTTAAACCGACCGCCTGCGCCATTGTTTTTGCAACCGCCTCGTTGTGCGATTTAACAACATCAACAACATCCTGCGCAGTTACAACATCGCTATCGGTTTTATGCGTATCAGCCAAAACTTCGATCGCGCTGACAGAAGTATCGGAAGCCGCAACTTGAGCTTCCGTAACTTTTACTCTTTCTTCCAAAGTCATCGAGTCTTTCGTCTCTTGCAAGGCCTGTACAACCGCATTTGTTTTTTCATCAACAATCTTTGCCGATTCTTTAACCGTCTGCGGACTTGATTGCGCCTGCATATCGCCCAACTGCTGCTTTATGGTACGCATGTCTCGCTTTAACGTTTCCGCCGTCTGAATAATTTTGTCGCCGCGATTCGCGGCCGGCGCAGCCACAACCTGTTTCATTTCATCTACGCGCCTGTCTGTAAATTCGGTTTTTAACTTTAACTTTCTCTCGGGCGAAGACGCCATGGCCAATTGCGCCTGCTCAGTGGCAATCTTAACGCTATACAAAAGATCGCCCGGCAAAGATCTTTCCGCTGCTGAAACAGAAAATAAAGATCCGCCGAACAAAGCGACGATGATCGCCGCAATTGAAAACGCCGGTGCGCGCAACCATTTGCCAAACGAAAAAACCGGCCCGAAAAAATTAAACCATTCTTTGATGATGGAAGATTTTTGGGCCGCCGAAACAGGCATTGAATTTTTAACCTGCATGAGCAAAGTAGAACGCGTAGACGCAACCCAAGCCGCATCCGGTTTGGTGCGGCGTGCCACAATCCTGATCTCCCTGATCTTTTTTAGTAGTGGGTAGTTGCTCATGATTCGTTAACCTGCTTTATCGCTTTGAGCGCGCGGTGATAAATCACTCTCACGTGCCCGACATGTTTGCCTAATATAGCTGCTATCTCGTCAAAGCTCAGTTCGTCTATCAAACGCAGTGCAAGCACGTCTCTATAATCCTCTTTAAGCTTTTCCATCTGCGCCAGCACGATAGACATTTCGCCGCGCGCCTCGATGATTTCGCTGCTGCGGCCCGAATCCGTGTATGATACATTAGACGCTGTTTCGTCCTCAAACGTTACATCCGCCTCTTGAATCTCTGGCTCTTTATCTTTGTTGCGATAAAAATCCGCCACCAAGTTGCGGGCGATTTGATACAAGAGAGCCCTTATGTTCTTGATAGCCTTTGGCTGTTGAACGTACTGCCACAAGCGGGTAAAAACTTCTGCAGTCACATCCTGAGCATCTTCTTTTCTGGGCAATTTAAATACAACAAAACGATAGATTATATCGACATGCCGGTCGTAAATCTTGGCAAAAGCCTCTGCATCCCGTTTAGCCCTTATTCTATACAGTAAATATCTATCGACGAGTTGCGTCATGATGGCTCATTTATAATAAACCCCCACAAGGACATTGGAGTGCAGTATGGCAGAAAAACCCTTATTTTGCAAGAGTTTAAGTTGTCTGATTGGCTATTGGAGTCTTGACTTGTTGGTTATTAAAGACATTTTTGTCTAGAATAGATTTGACATTCATTTAAAATTTGGCTAACCTAGACTCATATGGCTCAAAACAATGCGACCGTAAATCTGCGGCTAGGCGTGTCCCAAGCAGCTAAGCTATTCGGGGTTTCTGACAGAACGATCCGCCGAGCTTTGGCCTTAAACCAAATCCGCTATATCATCGTCCGCAACCGTTATCAACTTAATTTTGAGTCGCTTCTCTCGTGGTCGCAGCAAAGTAAAGGTCTATCAAAAAAACGCGATCAGCAAGGCATTGGACAATGGGTTGATAAATGGAAAATCAACAATCAAAAATTTTCACCTCGACCACCGGCATAAATCCCTTCCAACTTTTTCAAATGATTCCCCCAGTCGTGATTGTTTTTTGCAATCGCATTCCCCGCTTCGCCCATTTCTTTTATTTGTTCTTGAGTAAAATCTTCCATTTGATTTATCGCCTCAAACCAATCATCCACGCTGCCGGGTTTAACCAAAAATCCATTGATGCCGTCTTGCACCAGCTCCGGTATGCCGCCAACATCTGACGCAATTACCGGTACGCCGTCTGCAAGCGCTTCCAAAATCGCGAGAGATGAATTTTCATACATCAATGTCGGCATCAGCAGAGCGCGCGATTCCATTCGATGTTTCGCCAGCTCATCGCCGCTCATAAATCCTAAGAATCTTATGTTTGCGGCGCCAAGTTCTTTTGCCAATCTTTCGAGCATCAAACCCTGCGGACCCTGTCCGATGATTTCCAGTTCAATCGATGTCATTCGCGCAAAAGCTCTAACCAGAGTCTCCACGCCTTTTTCCTTCGAGAGACGCCCGATGTAAACGTAGGGTCGAGACGTCGAATGTCCGCTTCGCTGAATGTCCGCTTCGCTGAATGTCCGCTTCGCTGAATATCGAAGTTCGACAGGGTTTGCGAGGTGAAAGAACTTGCTCGGCGGTTCGCCCCAGGCGATCATTTTATCCAAAAGAAATTGAGATGGACAGATAAAAGTCGAGACCGTTCTTTCGTAAGATTGCCCAAATTTGGTCAAACTCATTTCCGTTGCTGCAAGCAAGCTCGGAAGAAAACCATTTTGACAATTATGACGTATCGCCTGCGAGTAATGTCCGCCTTTGCAGCGTTCGCAAGGATTGCCTTCGGTAAACATTTTGTAATTTGGACACGCTAATTTGTAATCATGCAAAGTCTGCACGCACCTAATCCCCGACCTTCTGACAGCTCTTAAAATACTCGTCGACAAGTGATGATAAATATTGTGAAGATGGATGACGTCCGGCTTTACATTTTGCAACATTCTGGAAAACGACTTTTCCGCTTCGGCGTTCCAAATGTAATTTACTGCTTTTTTCGTATCAAGCAGCGAGCCTTCACGTTTATCGTAAGAATAACGTCGAACAAAATAACCGCTGTCCGGCGACGGAAGATCTTTATCTGAACGCGTGGCGAATGCATGCACCTCGTGGCCGGCCGCAGCTTGTTTTGCCATCAGCGCATGCAAATAAAACTCCGCCCCGCCGCGCAAGTCGAAAAATTTGTTGACATGAAGTATTTTCATAGGCTCTTTCGTCATCCTTGCGGATGCAAAAACTCATCTCCTTACCGTCATCCCGACCGTAGCGATAGCGGAGTGGAGGGATCCCTTTTATAACAATCAAACTGTTAAAAAAGGGGTTCCTCGACTTCATGCCTTTAGTTTGGGCATTGCGCTCGGAATGACAGAATGAGACGCATTGGAATCAACATACATAATAGCGCAATACACATCCGCATATTTCCCAACCATCGTCGCTTGCGAAAACTTTGACCAATCGGAAGAAGCGGCTCGTGCGGCTTTTGCAAAAAACGGAACAGAATCCGTCAGCGCGGATTCAATGGCCGATGACCACGCTTTTGCGTCGTCCGCCGGCAAAAAAGTAGCCTGATCGTCTTTTAAGATTTCATGCAGGACGGGCAGGTCTGATGCGATGACCGGCAAGCCGGCGACCGCAGCTTCCAAAACCGCCAGGCCAAAACCTTCCCAACGCGATGGAAAAAGAAAAAAATCATGACGGGCAAGAAGCTCCGGAACGTCGTCGCGCAAACCCAAAAAGTCCACGCGCGGCGTTATCTTAAGTTCTTCGGCCAAAGATTTTAACCGTGCCTCAAGAGAACCGGCGCCGACAACACTTAAGCGCCAAGGACGTTTAACCGCAGCCAAAACTTTTAATAGCATCACCGGATTTTTCTGCTCCTCAAGACGTCCAACGAAGATAAACTTAGGCACATCTTGCAGTAAACTGCCCGAACGACGTTTGACGCGCCGCAAGTCCGTTCCGTTATAGATGACCTCAATCTCTTTTTCCGCAACGCCGATTGTTTTGCGCAAATAATCTTTTACCTGCATTGAGATCGCAACGTGCTTTGTCGCCAAGTTTTTTGTTAAACGCAGAGCTGTGGTCCGCAGCAAACCAAATTCGACATTGGTATTGTGCTCCGTAGTTACGATCTGACGCACACCTGCGAAACGCGCCGCCAGACGCCCCCAGAAATCACTGCCAAATAAGTGAGTATGGACGATGTCGGGCTTAAGATCGATCAACTCGCGACGCAGCGTCCAAAAATTTCTCCACCTTTTTAAAAATCCCGTTCTTGATAAAATAACAAGCGGCAGATTATTTTCTGAAAATATTTTTTCCATTGCTCCGCCTTGCATGTGAGCTATCGTGACGACATCGATCCCACGCGCCGGCAATCCTTCCACCAACTGCATGACAATTCTTTCCGCACCGCCGACTCCAAGCGTGGGAATCAACTGGACAACTCTAACGCTTCTTAAACCCCCTTTGTCATCCTCGCGGATGCGGGGATCCAATAAAATAAATTTGTTCTGATTATTTTTACTGGATCCCCGGGTCTCATCGGATTCGCCCGAGGATGACAAAATAAAATGCGTTTCGCGTTTCGCTGTTATCAGCCATCCATCCGCACTGAAACGCGGCCAATAATCCGCCAAACGATTGTCGGTTTTATCCAGCCAATGAAAAACATTGCTGCCGCGTTTCATCCAAGCGCGTCCTATGAGATAAAAAAATTCTTTAAACCACACGGCCGCATTGTCGGAATACGCGATCCAAAAACCCGCCTTGCGCAGAAGTGACGTCAATTGTTTGTAAGAAAAAAAACATACGTGCGGATTCTGAGACATGCTTTGTATAGTTTGTGCTCCCAACAATCTCTTAACCCATGATTTGACTTTCTGCCCTTCCGATGACGAATTCAAAACTCTGCGCAACCTTTCTTCCAAACTCTGTCCGTTGGGAACGGAGAGTAACAAAACTCCATTTGACGTCAATTTGCCTCTGAGAGTCATCAAAAACTTTTGCGGTTCTGCTTGATGTTCCAAAACTTCGGAACAAATAATCGCATCAAATTTACCGTCCGCAATCGCGTCAATACCGCCGACCAAAAAAGTTGAACGCACTCCTGTTTCTTCCGCAGTTTGCACAGACGCCTTGATCGCCGCATCTGATAAATCGATGCCCATAATGTCAAATCCCATCACCGCAAGCGGGATGGATATATTGCCGTTGCCGCAACCGACATCCAGAATTTTATAATCCGACGGATTTCGATCGCCCAAATGTTGCGTAATTTTATCAACAAAAAAATCCAGCCTGCGCAATCCGCCCGGTTCGCGATGATACGATGTTACTGCATGATGAGGCTGACTTGGGCGCATAACCGACACGAGATAATAATTATGAATTATGAATTAATAATTAAGAATGGATGAAGATGATTTTATTCCAAAATTCATAATTCATAATTCTTAATTTCCATATTCTTAATTCGTATTTTCCGTCTTCAATACAATCAGTCCCGCCAGCACCAAACCGATCGGCAGCCACATGTGAGCGGACCAATACGCGGTGTTTAAAAATTGATAAGAGATTACGCCTCCGCCCGACGCTGCCAACGCATAGCCAGCGAGACGCGAATTGCCGTCCAAACCGTCAAGATAACGACGTACGAATAAAACTCCCGCGATCAGCAAGATTACGTAAGCCAAAAGTCCCAGCGAACCGGTCTCGACCATTAATTTTTGAATGAAACCATGCGCATCAAGCGGATCTCCAAATTCCTGATAAAAAATTCTCGCAGAACCGACGCGCCACAAAAAAGTTCCTGCACCGCTGCCGATTATCGGATGCTCGAGAAAAGCTTGATAAGCAATGTCAGTTAACATCCAGCGAGTTGAATTGGAGCTTTGCGCCGTCGGAGAAAAACTGAATTGAATCTGTAAAAGTGCGAGTGGCGAAAGCAAAAGAATCAGAGCGATCAACGCGGCCAAATGTTTTTTTACGGTGCTGCGCCAAACCGTCGCCAACAAAAACGTCATCTGCACAAAAGCCACGATCCAAGCCGTGCGCGCAAAAGTGAGCAAACCGACCAAGGTCTGAATTGCAGCGAGAGCATACAGCACGCGGCGCGTGGATTTTTTTCTGGCCAATGCGGCTAGCGCCAAAGTCAACGGACCTGTTGCCAACAAAAGCTCAGCCAGAACATTGTGGTTATCGCCAATCGGATTTGTTCCAAAAACAGCTATCGGCTGCGCACGTCTCACGCTCGATCCCGGAGTGCTGATTGTCGCGAGTGAAATCAAACCATTGGCTGCAGCGATAGTTCCGACGGCTGCCATGATTCCCAAAGCTGCCTTTAGGCGTCTTTTTGAACGAATCAAGTTGGCCGGAAGGGCCACAAATCCCATGTAGCAAAAGGCGACCGGACGCAAAAGGAACTTTAAGACGAGGATGGGATCGGGCTGGTATGAGCTTAAAATCGATACCGCATGTGCCAACAAAAGACCAAAATAAGGTTTGATCAACGGAAATTGTGGTTTCCATCCGGCATCTCGACGCTTATACCAAAGAAAAAAGAACTTTAAAGCCCAAGCACCTAACACGAACAGCAATACTAATTCGCCTAAAAATAAGTCAATGGAGCCACCAAATGCCCTCTCACCCAGGCGTAGACTTCCGGTTGGGATGGATATGGTGGCACCCAAAAAAGGCAACAAAAAGATAGCTGTGTAAAAAAAGAAGTATATATATCTGTAGGCCAACGCCAAACCAACCAAAACTGCAATAATAGCAAAAGGAGTCAAATTAAAGCCCAAGGCAAGCCAAATACCGCCTACAAAAAAGAGCAATAATAAAGCCCAAATCAATGCCAATCGATTGTGGTCAGGCATCTTTTTTAGCTTATTTTGGCCTTTTTCCTCCTGCATCGATTATATTATATCACATAAAGGACATGTGATAGGAGTCCTTAAAGTCCATAAAGTCTGTAAAGTCTTTAAAGTCCCTAGTTAAGGTGTTCCATTTATCGATACCGATTCTAAGACTTTATGGACTTTATAGACTTTATAGACTGAGGCTGGGGGTCTTGACAAATCCTGTATTTTTGCTTAAGTACTAGGCACGTATTGCCCTAAAGAGGGCGACTTGACAATCAGGTTTGAAAACTAGGTTCTGATGGGCGACATGCCCAAGACCACAGGAGGCGAGAGCGATGAGAACGATCAAGAAGAATTTCGTGATGATGTCAGGCGTCCTCACCGGAGTTGGCGCATTGGTCGCGGCGGTCAGCATGACCACGGCGACGACCAGCTGCGGCAACCTCAACGGTGTCGAGCAGACGAGCAAGAAGGAGAGTGCGGTCACCATCGGCACGGAGTGCACATGCCCCGACCCGGGGCAGCCCGACGGCGCGTTCGTGCAAACCGACCAAGGACAAGGACGCTGCCTCGATGGTCGAATCGTGACCAACGACATGTTCAACCTGCTTTACAGCGATCCGACCTTTCCATACACGCTCTGCCAGGACCCTCGAGTCGATGCGGGTGTCGGCGGAACGGGCGGAACGGCGGGAAGCGGTGGAACCGCGGGCTCCGGAGGCACGGGCGGCGCGACGGGCGGAACGGGCGGTGCCGGGCAGAATCTCTGCCTGAACGCTGCACAGCGCGCGTGCACCACCAACCAGACGCAGTCCTGCGATTGCTCCACCGAGATGGTGAGCGGAGCGCAGACGTGCAACGAGCTGTGTGACGGCTGGACTACCTGCGCCGGATGCATCCCGGCTGGCACGGGCGGCACCGCTGGTGCGGCAGGCACGGGCGGCGGAGACGCCGGACCGGTCAGCTACTGTCTCGATGCGAGTGCACGGGCCTGCACCACCAACCAGACGCAGCTCAAGCAGTGCGGCGGCGGCCAGACCGTCGTTCAGACCTGCCTCGAAGACTGCAGCGGCTGGACGAACCCCGACTGCCCGGATGCGGGTGTCGGCGGCACGGGCGGCACTGGCGGTGCGACGGGTGGAACGGGCGGCGGAGACGCCGGCCCGGTCAGCTACTGTCTCGACGCCAACGCGCGAGCCTGCACCACCAACCAGACGCAGACGTGCTACTGCCCGGGCGACACGAACAGCAACTCCGGCGCACAATCCTGCAACGAGGACTGCTCTGGCTGGACGTCTTGCGAGTGTGCCGATGCAGGCACCGGAGGAACGGCGGGCACGGGTGGCGGAGACGCCGGCGCCGATGCCGCGGTCCCCATCTGCCAAGATCCCAGCAAGCGTGCCTGCACGACAGACCAGGTCAACGTGGCTTGCACCGCATCCGGCGGAGTGTCTGGCACGCAGTCCTGCAACGCGGACTGCACCGGCTGGACGCCGTGTGTCCCGGTCGACGCTGCGGCGCCTCTCATCTGCAACCCGGGCGGCGCTTGCCTCGAAGGATATGCGAACTGCCAGGTGTGCCACGAGCCCAGCCTCAACATGGACTTCGCATGCGAGAAGAAAACCGACACGCGTGAGGGCGTTATGGTCATTGCCAGCGTACCGTGGGATCCGACTTGCAACTTCGGTGACGCCGGCGACGCTGCGGTCACTGAGTTGCAAGCGCTGGGCGTCACGGTCTGCAGCGCGCTCACTGCGCCCGCCAACACTGCGACGCTCATCATCGACACGACGGACGCCGCCCCCAACCCGGGCAAGGCGCTGAGCGTGTACGGCAAGGTGAACAACGGCGACTACAGCATCTGGGATCAGGCCTCTCCGTCCACTCCCCAGCACTTGGTCATTACGCGGCCCGAGCCGGCCTCCAGCCTGCAGCTCGCGTTCAACCCCGGGTGGGCGCTGTCCAACAATACGGACACCGCCACGTGGAACACCGAGTGTCCCTCTGAAGGGTGCTCAACCGGCCTCACCGTCCACGCCTGCAACGGCACGACGTGGCTGGGTTCGCTCAACGGGATCACGAAGGTCGACTCCAACCCGGACAACGACCCGAACACGCTCAGCGTGACCACGCAGAGCGGTCCGTACGGAAACACCGAGATCGTCGTCAACTACCCATAGACGACGCTCGCTCACCTCAAGGCCGCCAATCACGGCGGCCACGAGCTACTAGGCTCGCTTGCGCATCCTCGCGCAGCGGGCCTCTTTTTTTATTTAAAAACCTTTCAATTTGAAAATCTATTTACGTTACTTTTCATCACTGAACAAGTAACCAAAAGGTTTCGGGGACAAAAAACTCGCTTCTTTCTATGTGGCAACTCATTTCATGTGAGCCGCTCAAAATTTTTGTCCCCGAACCCCTACGAGATACAAGATTGCTCATTTCATGTTTTGCAAGGTCTTTAAATTTTTTAGAAATGCTAAAACAAATTTAAGAGGCGGCACGCGTGTTTGCGTAGCCGCCTCGAGATAACCTCCTGGTTTGTAGTTAAGAGTTCAAGCCTGGCGCGCCGTTAACACTCTGTGCGGCGCATTCGGCTTTGATGTGCGACGTCAGAGCGTCGCGGGGAAGAACGACCTGCACTGGTTGTTCACGTTCCGCGCCGTCGTCGAGCTGATATGCGTGGAGTCGTACGACTCGGACCACACCGGATAAACCGGGTGGCACGAGCCGCCCCAATCCGACATGTTCCAGCACAACCCATTGTAGCAGTTGTCACCGGAACCGTTGTACTCGACGAGTCCGCCGGGCTGGCTAGTGCTGTACCCGGACATCGTGTCGACCGGCAGCAGGCTGACCGGCACGTAGGCCGATGCCCAGTGACCGTCGTAGATCATCTTGACGCCGTGCGGAGAAGTCTGGTTGAAATCCCAGTACTTCATCAGGCCGCCGTAGTTCATGATGCCGGAAGGCGCATCCATGACCACGCGGCGGTACTTCTCGTCTCCGCCGTAGCAGTTGTTGTCGACGCCGTCCTGGATGATTTCCACGAGGCCCGGCGCCTTGTAGAAACTGTGGTCGTCGCAGTCCTGCGGAGGCGACGAACCGTCACCATCCTGGTCGCTCGTCGTAGTCCAGGCCGTCTGCACGGTGAGGGCGAGGTTCCAGCCGGTATGCTGCTCGTTCTGTTCGGCGTGAGGCCACATGATGTTGTTCATGGTGTCGCTGCCGTCGAACTTGAGCAAACAATCGACCTTCATCTTGACCACACCCTTGTCAACGGCTGGCTCGCGCCAGTAGTCGCCGCTCGAGAGATCGTTGCCGATAGGGTCCCGCACGGCGTTCAACGTAATGCGACTGCCCAGGGTCGTCCGGAAGGCAAACTTCACGGATCGCCCGAGCTGCTGCAAGTTGAGAGCGTCGCCCCACTTGAGATGGGTTGCGGTTGCGTAGGTCGCACCACCATGCCCGTCGTCCACGCCCTCGTCCGAGACGAAGACGCTGTAGACATGCTGCACGGACGACATGACGAAGTTGGCGAAGTCGAACTTGAACGCCGTATAGTCTGCGTGCGTGATTTCGCACGTGACATCCACAGCCGTCCCGCTCACTCCGCCGCTTCCACCCGTTCCACCCGTCCCGCCAGAGCCACCGCTGCCGCCCGTTCCACCGCTACCGCCGGAACCGCCTGCACCACTGTTGCAGTAGCAAGCTTCCCAGCCTGAGCAATCCGGCTTGCAGTTCTGCGTGCCGGAGATGGACGAGCCATCGACCTGGCAATAGCAGGGCTGCTGAACCACATTGAGACAGGCGTCGCTCGCCGTGCCGCAGTAGCTCGTAGAGCCACCACTGCCGCCGGTCGATCCTCCGGTGCCGCCGGTGTTGCCACCTGCGCCGCCCGTAGAACCGCCCGAACCACCAGTGCCGGACGTTCCGCCTGCGCCGCCGGTTGCGGTATTGCAGACGCACGGACCGTAGGACAGTCCGTCAGCGCGACACCACCGGGAACCGCCAAGGCTCCCGCACTCGCCGCCACAGTCGTAGTACTCCTGCTGCGGCGTACAGACCTGCGAGCCTCCGCCAGTGCCGGACGTTCCGCCCGTTCCACCAGACGAACCGCCCGAGCCGCCGGTGGACGTCGTCCCACCGCTGCCGCCCGTTGAACCGCCGCTGCCAGCGTTACCGCCGGTCTGCGTCGTTCCACCCGTGTTGGTGCTGCCGCCCGAGCCGCCGATTGCTCCGCCCTGTCCGCTTGGTCCGCCCGATCCGCCTTGTCCGCCAGTCCCTGGAAGGGGTCCGCTGCAGATACAGACGTCGAAGCCGTCGCACGCTGTGTTGCACTTCTGGGCGCCTTCGCGTCCGTCGTTGCAGCCGCACGAGACCTGCTCGCCCGGGGCGCACTCCGCGTCCTTGGATCCGCAACCCGTCGCGGGCTGCTGACCCTCCTTGCACGTGTCGCCGCCGTTGAAAGCGTCGCCGTCCTTGTTGCAGAGCAGGAACCCCTGACTGCCGTCCTTGCACGCGATCTCGTCGCCAGTATCACCCGGAGTACAGAGTCCACGCGTGCCAAACTTCTTGGCACCCGTGCAGCCGACCAGCGTGACGCCCAACGCAATCGCAAACATCCAGAAACTCTTGTTCGTCTTCATGATCTTCTTCCTTCCGAAATCATTGTGCCGCGCTTGGCGCGAGCTTGGTTCACTTGTCGAACAGACACCAGACCTCGGTAATATTCCAAGGACCGCTTTGGGTGCGGCACTTCGAGGCTTCTTCCGAATCGTTCTGCACGACGCGGTTGCTATCGATTGCACTGACCCAAGACTTACCTTTGCAGGCATAGACAGAGACACGGCAATCCATGGGAAAACAGAGCGGTGTCCAAGCGTCGAAGTCCTTGTCATCCAAAGGTGCCAAACCCGGGTTGATGCTAAACATCACAATCTCCCCGATAGACGCTAGTGGTAGGACGAGAGAGCTTTCGCCTGCCTTGGATTGGCCAAGAAGACCATACGGCTGCATGTCCTTTTTTCCGAAAGCGCTGAGTAAGACACCTTTCGGTGGCGACTCGACGATCTGGAGAACCACTGCGAACTTGCCGTCCAGGCTATTCGAAGCGCAGCTTGAAGCCGCGTCCCGTTTGATGCCGTCGACGATCTGCTGCTCCGTGGGACACTCGCATACTGTCCAGCTGGCGCAGCCTTTGGCGCAATTCTGAATACCCACAAGACCAAGTCCCATGCAGGCGCAACTGTTTTCTTCTCCCATTCGGCACACGCGCTGCGATGGGTCATCACAGTAGTTCCCGGTCTTGCGCAGACCACTGCTAACTGCGCGAACCCTTGCCGACGCCGCGAGGTTGATTTCATGATCGCGCGACGACCAATCGCCGCGGAACACGTAGATCACTGCGCCGACCACAAACACGAGCACTGCAGCCAGAGACATCTCCAACCAATTCTTCTTCATAACTAACCTCCCTACTAGACGTTGAACCGAGACGAACTCGGTTGGTTTGCTTTTTGAACTCTCAACTTGTCGAAAGTGCACAATGTGCACCCCCGGGAACCGCCTTTTGTCTAGGCGGACTTTACCCAGAGAATGTGTGAGTGTAGCACAAAAATGGGGTTTTGTCAATCCCCGGGCCAAACGTACCTGGCGTTCATCACGTACATAACGTGCATAGCGTTCCCGACACGCAATGTACGCGATGTACGCTATGTACGTGATGTACGTTTTTTAGCTTATCCACAGCCAAAAAATCGATATTAGTGATATATTAAAAAAGACCAGCGTGAGCCAGAGTCCTCCGACAATGCGGTTATCCTGAAGCCTAAACAGCGAAACCCGCGTGAAATTGCCGGACAGCCGATAACCAAGTGGGTCGGCTCACAAGGTAGTGGCTAATCAACCCTTCCACCGCCCTTTCCATCAAATCAAGGAGACCCCATGTTGACCGCGATTCTCATGCTTTTGCTGGGAATCATCGCCGCTCTGACGACGGAAGTACGTTGCGTATGCGACAAGTTCGTGCCGGCTTTGCCGACATTTGTCATCGAAGCCGTCACCGGCCTCGTGCGCATCATCGTCGTCTTTGCAGCTGAAATCTCGGCAAATCCCCTGTCCCAACGATGGGGCATCCGTCCGGTTGCAAATTGCGGCTGCGGAGCTTAGCTCCGACTGCCGCCTCGCGTTATGGCCTAACTGCGTTCTCGCACTAGGGACCCCAGACGCTCTCGCCATGAACCGAAAGGTGTCGTGGCGCTTTTTTTTATTCCATTGGTTCGGCTTCCTGCCAGATCAATTCAAACATTGTCTTCAACATTCCATATACCTCCTTGCTCTCCAAAAGGAACACCCTCGGTTTTTCTTTCATAACAAAAACGAAAATTTTTCCTTCGCTAAGCAACATATCGCCGGTAAAAGGAAAACTTTCATACAGCACTTCTCTGACTCGCCACATTCGTTTGTCGAGTTTAGTCATCTCAATCCCCGGTTTGAGTGCAACGATGATGCGTCCGTGAGATCGCGACGTAAGAAATAACCTGCCGCGTTCATCTATTTTAGACATTGCCAGATTATTCTCATCCAATGCGACAAAATTCAAAACCTCTTCTTTGCATTGACCCAACATTTCGCGACATGTGATCAAACCTTCCTCGCCTTCAAAAAACCGCACCACTGGTTTTGTTTCGGATGCGGAGTTGAAGAGCGCCATGAACTGCGGAAGAGATTGTTGCAGGCGATCAGCTTTTTCTTGGGCGGCTCGCAGTTCTGCGCTCGAAAGTCTTTTGAGATGTTCGGGCGATTCGGCGACGAACATTGTTTTTCTGCCTTTCTCAAAAGTCGACATCAAACCGTGGCGTTTGAGCGCTTCCATAGTCACATAAGTCGTGGCGCGATTGACGCCGGATTTATTCGCAATGTCCTGCACACTCGCCGGACCAAGCTCCAGCATCGCCAAGTAGATGCTCGATTCTTTTTCTGACAAACCGTATTCAGATAAACGATTGATGAGTTCTTTCATACATGTTGTATTCAAATTCCCTATTTTGTCACTCCGATTTTCTTTTTTGTCATCCTCGCGGATGCGGGGATCCAATGAGATAAATCCGAACAAATTGATTCTACTGGATCCCCGGGTCTACGTAGGACTTCGCCCGAGGATGACAAAACTGTAAATTACCAGTCAACCAAAACAGGCAAAGTCTTTTCCGCGGTGCTGCGCCAGTTGTATTTTGATGCACGGACAATGCCGGCCATGCGCAATTTTTGTTTTATGCCTGGTTCGTCGATGATGCGATTCATGGCCGCGACCATTGCCTCGATTTCTCCCGGCGGGAAATAGATCGCCGCGTCAGGACCAATCACTTCGGTTAATGCGCCGATATTTGAAGATAACACAGGACAGCCGCAGGCCATTGCTTCGACCGGAGGAATTCCAAAACCTTCGTACCAAGAAGGATGGATCAAAGCTTCTGCTGCATTGATGATATACGGTAAATCAGCCTCTGGCACATAGCCGAGCTGGATGATGTATTCTTTGAACGACGATTCGCTGATGGCTTTCTTCACATCTTCGTAACCGAACCCGGGATTGCCGACCAGAACGAGGTAGACCGGATCGCCAATTCCGCGGCGCGCTTTGAAAAGCGAAAAAGCTTTAATCAAATTGACCGTGTTCTTTTTTGCCTCAAGACGTCCGATGCTTATAAAAAACGGCTTGTGCAGACGATGCCTTTTCAAAACTTCGTCGATGGCAAGGCCGTCCGATATGGGACGAAAAATATCGTGATCAACTCCGTTTGGCGTGATGGCGATTCTGTCTGAAGAAACGCCGTAGAGTTCGGAAATCTCACGGCCGGAAAATTCCGTGACGGTAACTATCCTTGCAGCGCGTTTTGCAATATCTTTAGTGCTCCATTCCTGAAAAGCGCGATCGCGCGGCTTGTAAATTTGCGGCATGCGATGAAAACCCACGTCGTGAATTGTGACAACGCTTTTCTTTGGAGTTACCCGCGGCAAAACATGCGCCGGAACAAACAAAACTTCCGACGGCCTACGCCACATCTCCCACGAAAGACGAAGTTGAGTCCAACCTTTTTTTATTGGCCAATGCGCCCGCGTTTCGTACCAATTCTCGGGCAACTGTTCCAAACCGCTCTGCAAAAAAGCGTTGGTATATAAAATCCAAGAGTTCTTGTCGCCCTTGGTCAATTTTTTCAATCCCTGAATCACATGCCACGCGTACCATTCAACTCCGGTCTTTGCCGTTTTGTTGGCCCGCGAAGCGTCGATACCGATTATCATAAGGGCATTATAACATAAAAACGCTACCACCTCCCCCTTCGGGTACTCCTCCTACGCCAGGAGGATAGTCGACCTCGGCAACTAAAAACCTAACAACTAGTCTCCGCCTAGTGAAGGAGGAGTGGCGAGCGCGGAGCGAGCCGAGGTGGTGACTACTAAGAATTCCCCAAAATACTCCTCTTGTATGAATCCAAATTCTCGAGAGCGACGCCTGTGCCTTTTGCAACGCAATATTGCGGTTCTTCGGCGGTAAAGGCGGGGATGCCGGTCGCTTCAGAAATGATGCGATCCAAATTGCGCAATTGCGCCGTTCCGCCTGAAAGCACGACGCCCTTTTCCATCACGTCCGCAGAAAGCTCGGGCGGAGTGTTGCGCAAAACTTCTTTGATCGTGTCGATAATGCCGTGCAGTTCGTGCTGAATAGCGTCCGTGATGTCGTCGGAAGTGATTGTGGCAACGCGCGGCAAACCGTTGATCATGTCACGGCCCTTGATCTCCATCTCCATTTTATTCTCAAGATACAAAGCTGACCCTATGCGGATTTTCGCTTCTTCCGCAGTGCGCTCGCCGATGGCCAAACCATATTTGCGGCGCACATGTTCTTGAATCGCCATATCGAGCTTATTGCCGCCGATGCGCACGGATGCCGAAGAGACGATACCTCCCAACGAGATTACCGCAATTTCCGACGTGCCTCCGCCAATGTCGGTTATCATGTGTCCGGATGGCGAACCAATCGGTATGTCTGCGCCGATGGCCGCGACAATCGGTTCCTTGATAATGTAAGCGGCACGCGCTCCTGCGGCAATTGTTGCGTCAATGACAGCGCGGCGTTCGGTCGACGTTATTCCACCGGGAACGGCGACCATCACTTCAGGACGAAAAAATCTAAGACTACCCAAAGCTTTGTTCAAAAAATACCGCAGCATTGCTTCTGTCGTATGATAATCGGCGATCACTCCATCTTTGAGAGGACGGCGCGCCACAATCGTATCCGGCGTTCTGCCGATCATGTCCTTTGCCTCTTTACCCACTGCCAAAACACGCTTATCCGCAACAGAAACAGCCACGACCGAAGGCTCGTTAATCACAATCCCCTTTTTAGGAATATAAACCAGGACGGTAGTCGTCCCCAAATCAATTGCAACCTTCTTAGCAAACATAAAATTCGTGCCTATCTCACCATTCGAGCAACGAGATGACAAGGGCGTTGTCAGTACTTCGCACTAAACGCTCGATCCTCCCTCAAATCAGCCTGCGATTCATAGACGGCATCTCCCCATTTTGATTCCGGTTCTGAGGGGTTGGCGGATTTGACGATGCTCGGCATCAAAACTTTGACGTTAATTTCGGTCGAGTCAGCGCCCGGCTGTTTTGGCCAGTCGAGTTGATAGTTATTTTGCGCAAGACAATCACTGACGCTTGGAGGCAGCGCGTAAGTGAATGTCAGCGATCCGACCTTGCCTGGTTCAATGGCCCAAAAAGCACCGTAGACAGTTTTTCCGAGCTCTTTCATCACATCAACTTTACCCGGCACGAACTTGCCGCCGGTCTGCAGCAGATCGCCCTGCATCGCGCCTTGCGACGAAATCAATTGACTTCCGTCTGGAACATAAACGCGCGTGTAACTGCGATAACGCGTATATCTCCAATCGACTTTTGTAACCGTGTTTTGATAATTCAAAGTGACTTTTGCCGTTGGATTTTGCACATCGCGCGCATCAAGTTCGTAATTTACCGATTTGACCATTTTACCGTCCGTCTTAAGAGCAGCCAGATTTGCATCCGCAACCCACATAAAATCGCAAGTCGTCGCTTTGGCGCGCCCGCTCCATCCGCGATTGTCGAGCGCGGCCTGCAAATCCGCATCTTTCGAATAAACCATAACTTGTTTTTCACGCAATGCGGCCGTCAACAGATTCAACAACTTTGGCCAATCGGACCGCGGCATGGACTGAACTTTTTTGAGCAGTTCGGCTCCCAGCTCGCCCATGATCGCCTTGCGATCTTCCAGGCTGATGCCCTGCTGCAAAAATCCAATCTCAACATCGTATTCCAAAAAATCCATAAACGTATGTTCGTCATACGTCTTGCCCCGGATTTGAATCGGACCGATAAGATGCAAGAGTTCTTTAAAAAATCCCGGCTCCAGCGCAATCACGCCGTCCGGATTTTCATCTTTGTTTTGCAAAGCATTTTCCCTGACATAAAAATCCAAAACTTTGGATGCGGACTCAACAAAATCCGGCGACCAGTTTGCATCGCGCATAAACCATGCGCTTACCCCAAGATTTTTTGCCAGAGGTTCCGGCGGGACTTCTTTCCAAACTCCGGAAACCGGGTTATCGATGTTGTAAACATCATAAAAACGAAAGTCATCCAGCTGCCCGGCATCAATCGTAACGCTGGCAATACTGCCTATAAATCCCCCAGCCGGCCGCATCTCGTCTGAGTTTTGCAAAACCACCAAATATTGCTTGGAAGTGGGATATCCGGCCAAAGGAATCAATGTTTCCAAAAGCGGAACGCTTTGATCCATGGCCCGACGAATGATTGGGAGATTTTCAGAAAGAGGACGCAGGGCCGTTGCCATAAACGGCAGCATTCTGTCTTGCGGAATCGCGGTCCACATGGCCAAAGCCATATCTATTTTATCCCGCGCCAAACGGATTTTCGGCAAAGAATCCTGCAAAGTACCCAGCAGATTTCTTTTCTCATTTTTAGTCAAATCATTCCAGCCACGATTTGAAGCAACTTGAACGCCGACATCTTCTATGGCCTGCGTGCCGCTTTCGACCGCGTCAGACAACGCAGCAGCGACATTAAGCAAATCGTGTACGCTATCCAAAGTGCTAGAACCGACGGCGGCAACATCCTGCAAAGACCTGACTTGCGTACCTATAAAAGGCGTGTCTCTAAAAAATCCCACGCCTTGCAATGCACTGCTGATAGATTCCACAGCAGTTTGAGCGACTTTAGCTTGACTTGCAGCGGCTGCATAATTGCCGGCCTTAAGATCTGCCTGCAAAACCATCAAAGCCTGTTTTGCCTCATAAGCCGACATGGCCGCGCGCCCCAAAGCTATTGCGGGCATCAATAAAAAAAATGCGGTTGCCAGCAAAACCAAAATCACAATCCACTTGATCCAGCTTCGTTTTTTCGATCGGGGTTCGGGGTTCGGAGTTCGGGGTTCAGGAGTCTGGAGTCGGGGTTGAGCAACCGAATCCCGATCACCGAATTCCGAATCCCGATTTCCATTCTTTGAATTTTGAATTTTGCTTTTTGAATCTTGCTTTATATCAAAATTCTCTCCATCAGCCGGAGGTAACGAAGGAACCGAGGGACAGGTTAAAAAATTGGGAGTTTGTTTCACATTGAACTCTATTTTTTACGTGTCGCGCGCCACGTGCCACGCATCACATTTCCACTGGTTTCGGATGCAAGTGTGGGTGCTGTTTGCCCCAGTACTTGCGAAAATAGTATAGCGCACTTGCGATGTGTGCGCGCGCCGGCCTGTTGGTAATTATGCGCCACGGCCAATCGATATTACTTTCGCGCTGATGATAGTGCACCAGTTTGGCATGCGGTACGTACACCACCCGCCACTTTTTTTCCCATGCGCGGCGGCAGATATCCATCTCTTCCAAGTACATAAAAAACTTTTCATCAAACAAACCGATCTCGTTAAGCGCACTGCGGCGCAGCATAATCGCCGAAGCCATCAGCACATCTACTTCCGTCGGACGCTCGGTTAATCGCGTATCTCGCATCAAAAAGTGATCGACATATCTGCGGCCGGAAGGCAATTTGCCTAAAAAAGATCTGCGGTAAAACGCATACATCGGCGTTGGAAAACGATAACAAGAATCCTGCCTCTCTCCGTCCGGATTTAAAAGCGCAGGACCGCAAAGCGCAACATCAGCATGATCGTCCATAAACTTAACCAACTTTTCCAACTCTCCGGAAAAAACGGTCAAGTCCGGATTGGTGAGCATCGCATAAGTGCCACGCGCAATTTTTAACGCAATATTATTGCCTGCGCCAAATCCAACATTGCGCGGCGAGTCGATTACCTGCACCCAAGGAAATTTTTCCTTAACCATTTCCGTCGTACCGTCGCCGGGCGCATTGTTAACCAAGATATACTCGTAATCAAACTTAAGATCCGCAGCCTCAATGCCCTTAAGCAACATGCGCACCAAACCCGGCGTGCTATAACACACCGTGATAAAACTGACTTTCGGATCCGCTCCGCGGACTTTTAATTGATTGTTTGACATACTTTGCCCCTGTCATCCTGAGCGGAGTGAGTCCGACGAGCGCAGTCGAAAGATCTGGCTCATGCCCACCAACTGCCGATCCGGATCCTTCGGCTGCGTAGGACTCCGCTCAGGATGATAAAGAAACTAATTAAACCACGCAGATTGATTTCTAAACGGCTCCACAATATCTTTCAAGTATCGTTTTCGCTTTCTAAGCATCAACGGGAGACCTGTAAGTGCGGCAAAATAACCTTTTAGACTTGAGAACGAAATCAGCGACGCGCAGAATTTTGCAAACTCATAAAGCAAAAGCCATAACGCGCAATGCCAAAATTCTTTTAAGGTTAAATTTTTTACAAGCACCCAAACGTGATTGCGAGAAGAAAGATAGTTGATAAATGTCGGTTTGGCGCGCCGCAGTTTCCATGCTTCCATCCAACCGATTTTATTTTTTGATTGAGCCCGTCTATGATGCCAAGCAACTGCTTGCGGCAAGTAAACCGTCCGCATACCGAGATGGCGCATGCGCCAAGCGGCATCCACATCTTCTTGATAGGCAAAAAAATCTTCGTCGTAAAACTGTTGGTCAACGCTGGCTTTTTGCACGCTTGATGCGCGATACATTCCCAACGCGCCGCTTGCGCCAAAAACATCCTGCAACTCGTCATACTGTTTTTTATCTTCTTCTCCTGCGCCGCGATCATAAGTACGCAAAGCACGGGAAAAAGAGATACCCGTGGCATCGATGACATTTGTGCGCACGGTTTCTTTATTGTCGACGTCTATAAATTCCAAATGCGCGCGCAAAAGTTTTGGCGCGCATGCATCCGCCTCCGGATGGCTTTCCATGAATGTAAACATGCGTTCCAAACACGCCGCGTCAAGTTCAATATCCGGGTTGCAGACGACAATATAACGATGCGACAGATCCGCGTCGCGCCAAGAGTTTAAAGCCAGCAAAATCGCCTGATTGTGCGCACGGGCAAATCCGTAGTTACGCATATTGCGCAACATACCGATATGCGGATGGTTTCCCGCTATCCATGCGCCGGATCCGTCGGTTGATGCGTTGTCAACAACAGTGACGCGCAACGGGACTGTTTGCGCGTTCAAACTTTCAAAAAACGCAGGTAAATAGGCCAGCGAATGCCATGCGACAATGTTTACTGCGATTTGAGATTCAGGCATAATTCGTTACTTACAACTGACAACTAACAACTCACAAGAGCAACTTTGTACTCTTGTCACTTGTCAGTTGTCAGTTTTTCTATACCAGGTATTGAGACGCGTTTCGGTGAAACGTTAAATCCCAACCGGCCGCGGCCAAGCATCAGCCTGGTCTGCGCGTCGATGGCAGGTATAGCGCCAAAAACGACGAATGTAATCGGCAGCAATAGCCATTGCAAAACCGTAACGACGATTGTTTGCCAGCGCGAAACATGCGTCGGCCTCGGCGGCAGCAGTGTCACAGCAAGAATAGCCGTAACAAAAACGCCGACCATGGCAAAACGCATCAACCACTCAAGCGTAAACGGAGTGTTTTGAAATATGGCGTAGCTTCTGAAAGCGTCCGGCGCCAACACAAACGGCAGCCTGCCCAGAACAAAGATCAAAAGCGGCACGGTCGCCCAAGTATACATGCCCTCCGTTTGTTTTAAAAGAAAACCGAATTTGACCGTCCATGGCATTTTTCTATCGCGCAAAAACGCTTTTACCATAAAAGGGAAATTCTCAACTCCCCATGCCCATCTGCGCTGCTGTTTGTATAAGGCGGTCAACGCGTTTAAATAATTGCCAGACATTACGGTATCCATCGAAACCGGCAGATAAATCGGCGTAACGCGATAATCGCCGTGATAATGCACAAGGCCCTGTAAAAAAATCCTCGAGTCCTCGCTGACAATATCTTTTTGCCAAAAATCAACATCCACCAACATGCGTAAACTCATTGAGTGCGACGAAAACGTCATCATCCCTTCGGGACGCGCCAACTCCGTCATCAGCCAAAAAGTCGTGCCGAAAGACGACACACGCACCGCCGCCGGCGATTCCCACAAATTATTATTATAAAGCACGACAGGTTGGTAAGAACTGCGATGCGGATCTTCCACGGTCAAAAACTTGTATGTAACGCAAGCGAAATATTGCGAATGAGTGACTGTGTCCACGTCAAAAGACGAAACGACGACATTGTCGACGTTTATACCGAGCTCTTGAATTTTTTCCAAAGCCCGATGCCCCATCCAATTTACGTTTGATCCTTTGCCCGGAATCTCCTGCGGCAAATCCTTGGGATGCAAAGTTGTCATGAGGCAAAAAAACTTATCGCAATATTTTTGAACAATAACTTTTGACTTAACTTCAAAACTGTCTTTAGCTCTTTCCTCGCCGCCAAGCACGACGATCATCTTATCTTTTGGATAAGTGGAAGCAATGAGCGACTTGAGACAATCCTCGATGACCAGCAGGTCCTCTTTAACGGTTGGCAAAAAAATGACGTGATAAACTTCGTTAAAACGCGGCAATGCTTTCGCCATGCCCAGCCAATCTCTTTTTAAGTCTCGTTTATATGTCCACCACGAAATGAATACAAAGGGCAGGTAATACATTACGCGAAACAGCCAATACAAATCGTAGATCATTATAAAATACACCATCCAAAGAGGATGCGTGTAAGACAAAACCAAACTCAAAACAATGGTCAGCCAAACCAGAGCGCCCGGAATTATTTCGTAAAAACGCGTTTCAATTTTATTTGTTTCCATATTTAACTATTTCTTCTTTTTATCCTCGGGTGTAGTTGATTCAATCTTTGTCATCCTTGGGCGAAGTTCGACGTAGACCCGGGGATCCTAAAGGAGCGGGCGCAGTTACGTTTGGCGGACGATCGTAGATCGGAGCGACGTATTCCTTCGCTTTGCGCGTCTTGATGTTTTTGACTTCTATTTTTCCGGCATCAGACTCTTCCGCGCTAAACTCGTAGAGCGGCAGATCGAAGATCCTGGAAAGCAAATTGGCGACAAGCGTGCCGGTGCGGATGCTGGAAAACGACCCGGGACCGCTTACAACGCAAATGCCCTCCGAAGCCGCCAGCTCTTTTGGAGTCATCCTTGCGGAGACGCTTGATATCAAGCCTGACGAACCCGGCGCGATCTTCCAAACTTTTTTCGCGCCATTTTCTTTTATCCAACCAAAAACGGATTTATCCCTAGCGCGCGTATCGATGAACAAAAACCGTGGCATATTTTAAACTTTTTCAACCGGCGCATTGGCGCGGTCTATGGCAACGCATTTTGGCGAGGCTAAAACCGACAGCAAAAATTTGTCTGCAATCTCTTGGCGATATGAATATTCCTGCGCCGTAAGGCAGGTAAAATTAATTTCCAAATCCAAATCCTTTTCCGCCTTGTGTATAATCTGTTTTAACTTTTCCGCATCAACTGTTCCGACGATGATCAAATCAACCGGCGCCTGCTTGCCCAAAAACACGCCCATGAACGCAAGATACGAAACGTCGCCGATGGACGCTATTTCGCGATCCAAAGATTTTTCCAACAGGAGATGAGACTTTGTCATCAAAGCCTGAATCTCTCCAAGCAGCACAAACTGTGGATTGATTTTGTAATACTTGCGTTTTAATCCGGGGCGTTTGGAGTTGCCGCCGGCGCTTTCCTCTATCTCTATCAACATGCCAAGCCGCGACAGATTCTCTATCTCCCGCCTCACGGCATTTATCTGCGTATCGATCTTGCGTGTTAATTCGCGTATAAAATAGGCCTCATCCGGCTTGTTTAAGAACAAAGTCATGAGTTTAACGCGCGTCTTTGACCCAAAAAGGTGTTCAAGCATATCAGCTCCTATATCCTGCCCTTTTCGTCCAGCCTTGACAAGGGTGTACCTTTTGCCCATACGGAAGCGTATAAAAGTAGACGTATACCGACCTTTTTGCGTATACTTGGAGAGACAAATACATGTCAGACTCAACATTTCGTTTTACAGAGATAGAATACGGCAACAGCCCGACCGATGAAAAAATTGTTGGCGTATTTAGATTCGAGAACGCTCCCACGGGCAAACCCGGTCCGCAGCAAGTGATTGTGGCAGAAGTATTCTCCACTTTATACGCATACGAAAGGCTGCTTGATTTGATCAGCACAACGGTTGAACAATCGCGCGCCTTAACGGCCGGCATGACAATGGATCCTTTCGCCAGATTCGAAAAGCTGGTGCAAAGGTTAAACGAAGCCGTCTTAAGTTTTCAAGAAAAAGAACCGACGCCGCTAAACTGGAACCGCGTCAACATTTTTTTGATCGAGTGTTCCAACGACCAGTTATGCATAAGCGGGCACGGCAATTTAATGAACATGTTTCTGCAAAAGAAACCCGACGACACGTATCAAGTTTTTGATCTTTGCGGCTCGCTCGACCAACCCAGCGCGCCTGATCCGAAAAAAATATTCTCTTCAGTCATCTGCGGCGACATGAAAAGCGGCGACATGCTGTTTATAGGTTCCGCCAATTTTGAACGCCTGCGCGACAATCTCAAGATCAAAAACAAATTGACGACTCTGCCTCCGGTCTCCGCCGTTATGGAGATGAAGCAATCTCTGGAACAATCCAGAACTCCGGATGATTTCGCCGCCATACTAATTTCTTGCCACCCCGCCAATAAACCGAACAACCCGGTTGCCATACCGATTCCCAAAGGCGCGCAAATCTCCATGCAACAATTGCGCGAAAACGAGATGCAAACCAATCAAACTTTGGCGCCTTTGTTAAATCCGATTAAAACCAAACAGCCAATGGCCACGGGCACCTCGCCTTTACCGCCTAAGCTGGCCGCAGGCGCCGCAGACATATGGCAACGCATAAAACAGATGATGCCAAAGCGCCGGCCCAATCCAACGCCCGCAACGCGCACAGCCATGCAAAGTTTGGATGCCGGCCACGGAAGTATTTTTACAACTAAACGCAAAACTATTTTGATCGGCGGAGTTTCGCTGGTCCTTATACTTGTCATTGGCTACTCAACTTACGCGCACAATAAAAAAGTTACAGCGGAAAGATCCGCTTGGGAACAAAAATTCAGCCAAGCTGCCGATTTCTTTAATCGCGCCGAAAGCTCTTTGATGTACGCCAAAGATGCGCAAACCGCCGCCGAAGTTCAACAGAGCGAGGCCTTGGTCTCCAGCTTGGATGCATCAACGGACGATCGCAAACAACGCGTGGAAAAACTCAAGTCAGACTTGAATCAAATCAAGGAAAAACTGCGCAAGGCCTCCGTCGCTTCAAATATCATCGAACTTTACTCGCTGCCCGTAACCGCACCGGACGGATCGCTCACGGCACCGACTATCACCGATTCCGATTCTTATGTCGCGGACAACTCCAATCATCAAATCGTAAAAACGAGTTTAAGCGACCACACGTCCAAAACAATCGCTTTACCCGAAGGCGCCGAACGCATTGTCAGCAGTTCCATCGGTCAAAAGTCTTTGGTACTTTTGGATGACAAGGGACAATTTTACGCACTTGGTTTGGACGATGACAAACTTCAAACGCTGAATAAAGTCGCAGCAACATCGATCGAGAACATAACCGACATGGTCATATACAATAATCGCGCTTATGTTTTGGATGGCACAAAAGGACAAATTTACAGATTATCAAAAACAGCCAACGGCTTCGGCGCCCCCGCCGCTTACACTCAAACGGATGTGCCCTTGGCAGGTTCCGTCGCTCTCACCATCGACAGCAATGTCTTTGTAGCCAAAGCCGACGGCATGATGCTCAAACTCCTTTCCGGCAAACAAGAACCATTCTCTCTTGCCGCGATTGACCCTGTTCTCAAATCTCTCTCATCCGTTTGGACGGACATCGACGACCCACGCATCATCGCGACAGACCCGGCTGACAAACGCCTGCTCATCTTTGACAAGAACGGACTTCTGACTGCGCAAATCACTTCGCCGGAGTTCACATCCATGCGCGACGTCTCGAGCAAGCTGGGACAAAAGCAAGCATTAATCGTGAGCGGAAATAGATTACTGCTGGTACCGTTGCCGTAAACAAAAATATTTCAAACATAACGAAAGAGACGCCCTCGGAGGGCGTCTCTATTTTTGTCTTTTTTGTCATTGCGAGGTGCGAAGCAATCTACCGACCGGCAGATTACCACGTCGCGATTACACTCCTCGCAATGACAGATAAAATTATTTGAGCACCGCTTTGCCTCCAGCCTCTTCGATCTTCTTTTTGATCTCTTCGGCTTCGGCTTTAGGGGCTTTTTCTTTGATAACTTTCGGTGCGCCGTCAACCATGTCCTTGGCTTCTTTCAAACCAAGACCGGTAACCTCGCGCACAACCTTGATGACGCCGATCTTGTTGCCGCCGGCTTCTGTGAGTTCGACATCAAACTCTGACTTTTCTTCGGCTGCAGCTGCGCCCGGAGCGGCCATGGCCATAACCGGAGCAGAGGCTGAAACGCCGAATTTCTCTTCGAGAACCTTAACCAGTTCCGAAAGATCCAACACTGACAATTTCTCGATCTGTTCCACGATAGCTTTGAACTTCTCGGGAACCTCGATGACTTTATTCTCTTCAGACATACAATTATTATTTATGTCATTCCGTATCCCCTATGTCATTCTCGCGAAGGCGGGAATCCGATATGATGAAATTAATTCCATTGGATCCCCGGGTCTCCGTAGAACTACGCCCGAGGATGACAAAAACAGGAGACGTGATGACAAATGTATTAAGCATTAACAGTTTCCTTTTTACTGATCGCGTCCAACGCCCTGACAAAGCCGGACATCGGACCGGCGATGACGCTGACCAACATGCCCAATAGTTGCTGCTTGCCCGGAAGGTTGGATAGTGCAACGACCTGAGCTTGAGGGATGGACTTCTTGTCAAAGATTCCGCCAACCAATTTGATCGGAGTTTCTTTGGTCATGTCGCCAAGAATCTTGGCCGGCGCGATCTCATCCTCCGCACCAAAGGCAATGCCGATCATACCCGGCAAACTCTTTACGTCAATTTCCAATCCCGCTTCTTTTGCAGCCAGATTGATGATCGACTTTTTGGCGACCATATAGGTTACGCCTTGCTCGCGCGTGGTTTTGCGCAGCTTGTCGGCTTTGGCCACGGTCAAACCCTGATAGTCGGCAAAGACTGCGGACGAACTCTTTTTAAAGAGCTCCACCAACTTATCTTTTGACAACGATTTCTGTGCTTTTGATTTAGCCATAACTACTCAATTATGAATTATGAATTAATAATTATGAATATTGGAACCGAAATTCTTAATTCTTAATTATTAATTGATTTCGACCTTTAAAAATAAACACCCACAGCATCCTGTGGGGCAAATCAACAAAAGTCGATTTTGCGTCCTCGGCAGGGTGTTAAGCGATATTCGACATTCGATATTCAGCGAAGCGGATATTCGACTTGATTTTGATCCCGTTTTTATGTCAGGACCCTGCTTTCTTTGGATGCGAGTGTTGGCAAAAGTATAATTTAGAACGCAAAATATGTCAATACTTGGCTTAAATAAAACAAAAAAGCCCCTCACATGAGATGGAGGGACCGGAGTCAGGCGCTGCTCGCCGTGCCCTGAGCAGACTCGGCGGTAGCATCGGAGAAAGGCTCGTCAGGAGTTGCGCTGACGGTGGCAACGCGAACCTGCAAGAGAGGTGCGGAAGGGATCATCAAGCCAGTCATGAGCTCCTTCGCTCGGCTGCGGCTGTAGCTCAAATCCTTGACAAACGCATCCTCGTCAGAGCCTGTGAAAAGATCCCTTAGCTGCTTCACACCTCTCCAGGTAGTAGAGTCCAAATACAGCAAGATGTCGCTCACCTTGTCGAAGAACTCCTGCTCAAGACGCTGCGCACCTGTTGCAGCCGCCTTTCGCACAGCCTCCGAAGAGTCGGTGGAATGCGCCTTGTCCTGCATCTCGACGATGCGTGGCAAGTACTCGTCGCACAAAGTCGTCAGCTCACGCCCCTTGGCGTCGAAGTACTCGGCGTAGCGGTAACGCAAACTCGCCAATTCCGGCGGCAGACGAACAGGTTCCGCTGGCGCGTTCTGATCCTCATACGGCACTTGATACGGCCTGGCACTCACAACTTCCTGCTTCGGCTGCTCCTCTGGCTCACCGTACGTCTTGAGTTGAACTTCGAAGAGTTCACCAAGCTGCTTGAACACTCCCCGCTCGCCCAGCAACCGTTCCCGTTGCAGCTTGACCTTCGCGGCAACATGTCTCTGGAGACATGTTGCGAACAGCTGTTCCATCTTGGCGTCGTAGGCTTCCCTGTGAATCTTTAGTTGATCACGTCGCTTGGCTCTGAACGCGGACACAAATGATGCAATGCTACCGATTAACAAGACAATGTGCCACCGGACGCCTAACCCTGCGGCAGAGAGCCATAGAAAGAACAGTATTGCGCCTATACCGCCCAATCCGATAGCATCGGACACGTGATCTATTTCGCACTTCTCCACCGTCAAGCACGGATTCTTCTTAAGCTTGGCGATCTCCTGATCGTTCCTCAAGGTCGTTTCGAGCAAACGCCGCAGGTCCTGCTTTTTGCCACAGCGACTCGCCAGCTTGACCAAGTCGACTTTCTTCTTTTCGCTATCCATGACAGCCACCCTTTCTCTTGGGTTGCCCAAGGTGCGTTTTGAGTTTGACTTCCCCGAATATTAAGGGCGTAAAACACGTTTTAGTCAAGCCATTGCGAGATAACCCGTATTCGTGAAATACTATAAGGTAAATATGGACTCCGATGCACAACCTGTCTTTTTACCCACTCCGTCGGCAGAGCTAAGAATACTGGATTTAGGCTCAACCAGGCGGATTTTTGTTAACGGTTTGGCCATTCACAACGGGCGCAGGCAAAAAGTACTGAATACGGTCGAGACTCCTCTGACTGTTGAAACCATCGAGTTTCTCGTTAAACTCAAAGGCGACTGGTGGCTGGACGAGCTGGAACGACGCTCGGACCAAAGTTACGTGCAAAAACGCCTCACCGGTCTGATCGGACGCTTCGAGACTCTAGAAGGCAAGCGAGTCTTGGACATTGGTTCGGGCAGCGGATCTTCCGCGCTGGCACTTGTGAACGGCGGCGTGTCCTTCGTTCAGGGCGTGGAACCCAATGCGTATTTTGTCGATCTAGCGGATCGTCGCGCGCAAGACGAGGGTTTGGCTGACAAGGTTTCTTTTTTGCATTTAACTGATACAACAAAGCTACCGTTCGATGATGGACGTTTTGATATTGTGACATTCAGCGCCGTGCTCGAACACGTAGACCCCAAACTGCGCGCACCGATTTTGCGCGAAGCATTTCGCTGTCTAAAATCCGGCGGACTTTTGGTCGTCGCGGAAACGCCAAATAAATTTTTCCCTTACGACGGACACACGACTCTACTCCCGCTAATCCCCTGGCTCCCGCTTACCTGGGCCGTTGCCATTGCAAAAAAAATCTCTCTCAACTCCCCGCGCGGTCTCACCAAAGAGCAATACATTAACGAAGGCATCGTCGGCGCGACTTATTGGAAAATAAAAAAAGCTCTGCCTAACGCGCAATGTCTAAATCTGACGGATGGAGATGCGAAATGGAAAACAAGTCTGCGTACAACGTACCACGTACTACGTACAACGCTACGAATAATGGAAAGTGTACTACGAATTTTCGATGTCCCTCTGACGGCGATTATGCCGGTGTTGGATTTGGTGTTTAGGAAGAAATGATATGTCTAACAAAGTCGGAGTAATTATTCAACAATGCGAGCTCATCGCCGAAAGTTTACGTCCATTGCGCTTCAGGGCAGAACATTACAACAGACCCTTTCTCGCTTTTAAGTCTGACGACGAAACTAAACTTCGAGCATATTTATTTTCTTCCGCCATTTGCCACCAAACTCATACTCTGATCAATCGCAAAAAAAATCTTAAAGGTTGGGGATGTTTGGAGGATGTTTACACTCAACTGGGTGAAACAAATTCTCCTCTACTCGACCCTGAATATATAACCGGACGAACGGTGGAGGAATTAAAAGATGAACTCAAACCTTTATTTTCAGAAGACGGAAAGCCGGAAAATTGTACCTTAGACAGGTTGGACGAGAGATCGGAGTTTATCATCGATATATCCAAAATTTTGAAAAACAAATACGACGGGAAAGTCACAAACTTAATAATAAAATCAGACGGCTTGCTTTTGAACAAAGGCACGGGCATTTATGAATTACTGGAAGAATTTCAAGCTTTTAAAGATCCGCTCAAGAAAAAGAGTACGGTGTTTCTACAACTTGCCGCCAATGCGGGGTTATTAAAAATAAAAGATCTCGAATCACTTGAGCCCGTAATGGATTATCATATGCAAAGGATTCTGCTTCGCATGGGTTGCATTCAAGCCTTGGACGAAAATTTAAAAAGCGCTCTCATTAATCGAGAGACTCTGACAACAGACGTAGATGTACGCTGTGCAGCTGTGGAGGCCGTGAGATTGATGGGCAAGTTGGCACAAAAGGATTTTTTTGAAATGGATGAGATGCTCTGGTCTTTGGCAAGAAGCTGTTGTCATGAAAAGCCTTTGTGCGAGTTTGGTACATGCGCAAAAAATCCTTGCACGTTTTTTACTTTCATGGAACTGGATGAGCACAATCACTGTATCTTCGCAGATATCTGCCGAGGCGCAAAGAACGAATCATACAGAAAATACTGGCAACCGATTGTTGAAACGAATTATTACTAAAGTCTATCATCTCTTATGACCGACGAGTCCTTCATGAAAGAGGCGCTGACGGAAGCAAGCGCATCGCTGCAAAATGGCGATTGGCCGATCGGGTGTGTTATTGTTTTAGACGACAAAATCATCGCAAAGACTCACAACCAAGTTTATTCCACGAAAGATAAACTAGCTCATGCCGAGATGCTCGCACTAAAGGAGGCTCAAGACATTTTGCGAGATTCTCCCGGTGAGGCGACGCTGTATACGACTTACGAACCTTGTCCGATGTGTTTTGGCGCAATAATCTTAAGCCGCATAAAACGAGTTGTGTGCGGAATCGATCTGGATAACAGTGGTGCGATGCATTTTCGAGAGAACCTCCCGCTCTTGTTTAAGCAAGACAAATTCACCGTTGAGTTTACTTCGGGAGTATTAGCGGACGAATGTTACAAAGTTTTTATAAAAGGCGAACCGACAAAAAAATTATTGAAGAACGGGTTGGTGAGAAAAAAGTAATCAGCACGAGCCAGATCTTTCGACTCCGTAGAACTACGCTCAAGATGACAGACTGCAGATTGTCGCGGTGGGTCGCTCCGACTTCCCTCTCAATAACAGGACAACTCCCCCTTATCAAGGAGGACAAGGGGGATCAACTTATAACACTCCCCACAAACTTCTTCCCCTCAAGAATCTTTTTGAAATTCTGCAGGTCACTGCCTTTGGCGATGATGACTTCCATCCCCCACTTTTCCGCGGCTTTGGCGGCGATCGGATCAAATGGGACGTTCATGCCGGGGATCCATTTGGAGCCGACGAGTTTGCGGAAAAATTTCCAGTCTGATCTGTAAAGCGGTTTGGCGTCTGCGTGTTTGTTGGGATCTTTGTCGTAAGCGACCGCGATATTGCTTAGGTTGATGACCTTTTTTGCGCCGTATTTGTGGGCAAGACGAATTGCAACATAATCCGTGCTCCAACCCGGCTTCCAGCCTGCGCCGATTAAAATAGGCTTGTTCCAATTGACGTGGCGAGTCGGGTCTTTAATCACCCGATGCAATGCTTCTTCGCGAAAAACGGAGCGCAACAAATGTGCGTTCAAGCGCGTGGAATGAATGCCCAGCCAATCAACATCTTCGTCGGCTAAGTCAATGACAGATCGCGCCGCTTGTTGGTAATGCCTGGCAGTGCTTCCGCCGCCGACGACGATGATGAATCTTTCGCCGAGCTTGATGCGCGCTCTGATCAGCTTTTGAAAAGATTTGAGAAACTCAACATCAATCCCACTGTTCGGCACCAAGATGGAACCGCCGAGTGAGATTACAGTATTTTTTTCTTTATGCATCTGTTTAACGCTACGCGTTACGCGTTTTGAGTGAAGCGTTCGTCAGCCACGAGACTGCCCAGAAGATGAGTGCGCCGCCAAAGGCAGCCCAAAAACCGTTGACGTCAAATCCGGGGACGAAATATGCCGCCAACCAAAACATCAATGCATTGATGACCAAAGTAAAAAGTCCCAAAGTGATTATGTTGACCGGCAGAGTCAAAATAACAACCAGCGGACGGATGATGGCGTTGATTAAACCCATCACCAATGCGGTAATAAGCGCGGCCCAAAAATTGGTGACGCTTACACCCGGGATTAAATATGCGGCCAGCATAACAGCCAGCGCATTTACGACCCAGCGGAGGATGAACATATTTAAAAAAATTATGAATTAATAATTAAGAATTATGAATTCAGGTATTATGTCTTTTTTGTATGTCAGTAATTTTGTTTTCCGCTTGCTCGAGACGTTCGCGCAAAACTTCCGCGAGTTCCATAGCGCGCTCGTATTTTTTGAGACCGACATCCAAATCCGCTTCGCCTTTCTCAAACCACTCGGCGATTGATTCAAGTTCGGCGAAAGACTTGGCAACGTCCACGTCTAATTTTTTGGATTTCTTTTCGGGCATATCAAAGTAACTTTTGTTGCTTAGCTTGAACTGCGCGCCTGACGTCCATGACTTTCATGTCGCCTTCTCCATCGCTTAACACGACTGTCACGGGCTGACCGACGGTCAACTTTGCGACAGAAGAAACAGCCGTACCCCGCGCATCTCTTAGTATTGAATAACCTCTGTTTAGCACTCCTTTGGGATCCAACGAGGCCAGCAAGCGAATGTCCGTGTTCAATCTGTCGGTGAGAGTACCTAACCATTCTCGCACATTTTGACTGCACAATAAAGTCAGTTGATCAAGCGACTGACGTCTGACAGTCAACCACGAAGATGGCGCACGCAAAGCCCTGACTAAAAGCTCTTTTTTGACGCGGATGATCTCCTGCAGACGCGACTCGATGTTGTCGGTCTTAAAAGCCAAATCGCGCAGCACATCTTTTCTGTCCGGCACGAGACGGCGAGCACAATCAGTCGGAGTTGAACCGCGAACGTCGGCTGCGAGTTCCGCTAGTGACAAATCTCGCTCGTGGCCGATGCCGACCAGCGTCGGTATTTTTGACGCGTGAATCGCACGCACAACCTGTTCGTCGTTAAAGGCCATCAACTCTTCGAGCGATCCGCCGCCACGAGTAAGGATTAATGCGTCGTAAGAATCCGGACGCGTATTTGCACGCTGAATCGCCTTAACGATATCTTCCGGCGCACCGGCGCCCTGAACTTTTACATGATAGACATCAATCTCCAATCCGCCCCATCGCTCGCCGACGATACGAATGAAATCGCCATAAGCTGCACTTTCGCGCGATGCGATCAAAGCAATGCAATTCGGAAAAACCGGCAGTTCGCGTTTTCTTGAAGGATCGAATAAACCTTCCGCCTCCAATTTCGCCTTCAATGCCGCGAGAGCTTTTTTAAGCGCACCTTCGCCGACCAACTCAACCTTACTCGCAGTCAAAGAAAACTTTCCAAACTTCGGATAAATTCGCGGCATGCCGTAAACGCGGACTTTTATGCCATCTTCGATCGGCACGCGCAGCTGCCAAACTGTCATGAAAATATTAACCAGACCTTGATCGTCTTTTAAATCAAAGTTGACCCACTGCCCCTGCGACACGCGAAAACCGGAGACTTCGCCCTCAACGCAAAGCTCCTCGGCGTTCCAAGACTTACCGAGCACGTCGTTGATGTGAGCCAAAAAGTCGGTAACGGAAAAAACTGTCATGCCAATAGATTGCCACGCAAACATGCAACGGGCAACACGCCAAGGGGAGCCCTCTATCCCCCCTGCCCCTTTCTCCCACAAAAGCAGGAGAAAGGGGTGACCCAACAAAAAGGGACCCTCCCGGATCCCCAATTGTTAATTATTAATTGTTCATTGTTAATTGTAAATCAGTCCTCCCCACTCCACCAGCGTAAAGCCATTGCGCACAGGCGTGACGATTCTCGGCGCAGCAATTTTTATCGGCGACGACAACTTTTGCCAATCCATAAAGATGCGGATGCTCGTCTGCGGAGCGGGCTTAACATAAAGCGGCGCGGCCTTGGACCAAGTGTCTGTCAAAAACGAAATACGATAGTAAGGCGAGCCCGTTAACTTCGGCAACCAGAATTCCACAAATTCCCGAGTCTCTGTTGCGTTCAATCCGTATTTTGGAAGCGTTGCAAGCAAAAATGACTTTCGCTGCCCGTCCTTGACCACAAACCCGTCTTTTGGAGTTGCATAACCGACTCCCGTGCCCTCCCAATACAACGAGCTGTACGTAGTCGTCGCATGTGTCGACGAAGGCATAATATTCATCGTCCCGTCCGGTCTGGCAAAAACTTTCCAACCTCCGGCAGGATATTTCGGCTCACTCACAGTCACATTGATAAACTTGGGCAATGCAACAGAGACGATTGTGTTTTGTTTGGGATATAGATAGATGACGGGTTTGCCGCATTCGGCAGGTGGAGAAAGATTTACATCACTATAACGCTGCCAACGTCCAAAAGCATCTTTCCAGAAAAACATCGGCACCGGCATCTGCTTTAAAAACTCATCGAAACTTGGTTTTGTTTTACCATCAGTCAAGAACCAAGTATCATAAGCTGCTTTTATCGTCTTACTGTTAGAAGGATCCTTGGGAATATAAATTGGCCCGCCATCAGACGTTGTACCCACTTTTAGCAAAGCCGTTTCGCCAACATTCTCGCCCTCCTCAACTAGAACCGGACAAAACGTTTCACAACCTCCTCCTGTTGCTATGTATATTTCAGAAACTTTTTTATCGCCTAGCGCTTGTCGATCCCAATTTATTTTCAATGGCCTCACTCCAAACTCATCGCTCACCGGTGCGTCACCCTCCGGAATTTTGGACGCGACTCTAACAAAATATCTGTTTGGCATCTGAACATACACGCAACCGACTTGTTTTGTGCCATAAACAGTCAATCCGTCATCCGTCTTACCAAAAACCTCATAGCCCGTCATCTTGCCTTCAGTTTTTAGCCAATCAGGATATACATTATCCCATCCCAAATATTCAGCCACTAGAAGCTTTTTGCCATTGAACAATAATTCTTTGGGTAAAGTTGCTTCTCCAACAATGTTCAATCCAAACGCGGGCGTCACAACCCTTTCCCATTCCATGTATGTACGACCTCTATAATCTACATCATTCCCTCTGTACGATTTCATCAGTTCCAAATTCAATGGATCCATAATTAACGCACGTTTGCCATCCACTGAAATTAAAAACCTGAAATCAGCGCAACCTCCCATTTCGCAAACATCTTCACGGTGCTCAAATAATTTGTACCCTTTATATTTTCCGTCCGCGACAACACCAAGCTCCCAAGTACCCAACGAGGTTTCACTCACAGATTGATTATAGTCATTCTTTAGTTGATCGAGGGCCTTATTTAATCGATCTATAATATCTCCACTGTACAAACTAATCATGCGATTTGCCTCTAATACACCACCAAATACTACAGAAGGATCACGGCGAACGGGAGGCCTCCAGCTCATATTCAACACCTCGCTATCCTTAATTGGAGATAATATATAATCAGCATATTCATTTTTTGTCGGTTGACTCCCATCATCAGCTATTGGCTGCGTACTGGTTGGAATTACAACATCCTCCGGCGGCTGATTTTCTGTTGTCTTTTCAGGCGCCAGAAGACTCACCGTCTTTAGCTGCGTATATTTCATTACAGCCCAAAATACTCCAAACCCAATCGCAATGCCTGCAACAAAAATAAGGACAATCGCCCAGGCGGGAAATGTTTTTGGAATTTTCACTTCTTGCATCAGCGGATTTACTTTGGGAGTTTGAACTTGATTGTCCGGTGTGGACTTTTGGTCTTTGAGAGATGGTGAGGGCATATATGGAAAAAACTATTTCTATTGAATCCCCGGGTCTCCGTCGGACTTCGCCCGAGGATGACAAAAAAATTGTAAATTTTTAATTGTTAATTGTAAGGGTTCCTTGTTTGATCTGCTCAGCCAGATTCGAGTCGGAAATACCCGCAAGATAGTCCAGTCGCTTTTGACGATCATCTCCCGTTAAAAGTATCGGCTGGCTTTTGTTGATCTTGATCGGATAAAGATGAAGCTTGCTCCCCTGCTGACTCAAGTCCAAACCGACGACGAGACCGAGTCTTGTTTCGTCCGACCAATCTTGATCAAAGATGAAGTTGCCTAAAGAATACGCCACAGGCTTGCCCTTGTACACTTCAACGGATTGCATCCAATGTGGATGACTGCCAATTACAGCATCGACTCCTTGGTCGATAAACCAATGTGCAAGTTCAATTTGAGTTCGGTTCGGCTTTGCCTGATATTCTTCGCCCCAATGCATAAAGACGACTGTAAAGTCAGATTGCTTCTTGGCAGACTCAATGGACTTTTGTGCAACGTCTTTTTCCAACGGACCTTCGGTGATATTAAAACCAAGCAGCGCGACTTTATGCCCGCGGCTTGCGACGACGGTTAATGAACGACTTTCATCATCCTTGTATTCGTCACCGAAGACTCCTACACCGGAAGCGACAATCTTCTGTTTCGACTCTTGCGCACCCGCACTGCCTTGATCGTATGTATGATTGTTGGCCTGTGAAACAGCACTGATGCCGACTGACTTTAAGACGGGGAGAATAGCCTCGTTAAACATAAAGTCAACATTGCCCTTGTCCGGAGCGAGACGTTTATCGGTTATCGGACCTTCGAGATTGCCGACGATAAAATCTTGTCCGCGGAAAAAGCGGTTTTCTTGCCCGAGTATTTTTTGAAACGGATACGCCAGACTGCCTGCAGTTTTGCTGCGTGTTACAACATTGCGGTCAAACATCATGTCGCCGAAAAACAAAAGCGTGACATCTTGTTGCGCTTTTATTTCTCCCGGTGCGAAAGACGCCAAAAAGTGACTGGTGGACTCTTGTGCTATCTGCGCCTGCAAAATGCGTAAAGAATTTGTATGCGCGTGAATCGTGACGTCGCCCAAACCAAACTCGCGAGCGATTTTGAGCGTTACACGAAGAACCGACGGAGCATCAATTTCCGTTTTTTCGACTTCTTGATCGGCAAGCGAGCCGATGACGTCCTGCGTCAAAATATCGTGAAAGTCTGCAGCTTCCGCCGGCAGATAATGCGATGCGTCAATCGTTGCGACCAAGAGCGCTTTTTTATCTTTGTGCAAATCGTCAATCAAAATCTGCGTCAAACCGTCGGCTTGTTCCGCGGTTGCATCGGGCCGCACCATGGTCGGAATAATTTCAATATCATCACCCCAAGCGCGTTGCAAAAAAGGGACGAGACCCGTGATCGCGTGCTCGCCTTCCATCGGACCGGAACAATATGCAGCGGATTTGCAAGCGCCAAAGTGATCCGGCGTAACGAGATAAACTTTGGAAGGTTTTGGTGTCGCGGAGACCAATGATGCGATTTGGCGAGCGGCGACGAGGTGGTGCGGGATTAAAATTACTCGCATGCCTTTTTTAACCGACCAATCCTCTTTGTTTAAGAATGCGCCATCAAGCATTTCTTGAGACACGGTTCCTGCGGGCAGTTTGATTGTTGATGGTGAAGTTTCTTCGGCGCTTGCAACGTAGTTGTTAAGCAAGACGCAAGATTTTACGTCGTTACAGTTATGAGTTTGATAGTTATTAAGTTCAAGGTACCACAAGACGCCGGCGCATAAACCGATTATGATGCCGGTTATGATTGCTGTTAGGACTATCAAACGAGGTTTCATGCGTCTATTGTCATTCTTGCGAATGCGAGAATCCGTCCGATTTTGTTTTTATTTATTTTTCTGGATCCCCGGGTCTCGTCGGACTCGCCCGAGGATGACAAATAGGTTACGGCTGCAAAATATCTTCAGTACGACCGTTGATTGAGATGGTAACTTTCGGAGTAGTAATCCAAAAATTATTTTTCAATAAACTTTCTTGGACCGACTTAATAATCTGCGAACGAATCGAAAGCACTCTGCACGAACCACCGACGCCTTGCTCCAAAGTTTCGTCGAAATTCAAAACTATTTCGTCTCCAGCTTCGCTTGTTACCACTTCCGGCTCATTAACTCCCGTGGGCAAACTGGTAAAAAATCCATGATTAACCGCCCAAGGAGTTGGCCCTTTAAGCAATGCATGCAATACTGCGGCAACAAATTCATTTTGATTTCTTGAGACAGTTCCGTCATCCAAGACGGTATATTTTACAAGATAAGCGTTTGAACAATCCAAGAAATTGGGATCTTTTTGTTTATTTGGGAAGTAGACATACAAGTCGCTGGTTGCGGGATCAGCTTCGTTTAAAACAGCCGTCAAGAGATTGCCGAAATTGACAGACACTTTGAGCAAACTGATTTCCGCTCCGTCCTTAGGCGAGTTATCGTAGACTTCAAAGAAACCGTCAGTAGCTGTTGGCGATTGGTCAAAGAAAACTTTAATTGTAAACGGACCGGGCAAACCGGAATCGGGACTGTTGGCATACGCGCGACCGCTGCTGACCAAAACTCCTTTTGAATCTTTCAAGCGCCAAGAAAACTGATTTTCAAAAACGGTTGTAGTGCCGTAGACAAAAAACGGATTATAAACGATCGGTTTTCCATCTTCCGAAACATCGGTAAAACGCAATTTGGTAATTCCGTCTTTTGACGTCCACTCGTCTTTAACCACCTTGACTGCAGGCGTCGAGGTCACCTCTTGCAAGATCTGCTTATCAATCGTCGACGTGGTACGCGGTACGTCGTACGTTGTACGTCCAGTTGAGCACCCCGCACCAAAAACGGCAAAAACCGCTAAAACAGACACTATGACGACAAAAAAATTATTCTTCATAATACTGGAATAATGCCTCAAACCGACAAAAATGACAATTTTTTGCTGATTACTGGGGCAAAACGACAATCATCAACTTTTCCCCGTTCGCAACATCTCCGCCATTCCAATCGTGCGCAGCGGTGATAATGCGATCATAAGTGTAAACATAATCTGCGCCCTTGCGCGTTCCCGGATCATCCGTGATGAACATGCCGTCTTCCGTATAGCCTTTGATCACGAGCATGTGATATAGCGGACCGCCGTTGCGATAATTCGGATTTTGCAAATCTTTACCGGAGAACGGAACGATAACAGGATAACCGCGGCCGACAATATTTTTAATGTCATCCGATGTTTTGAACGGCAAAACGCGCACGTCTTTGTATCCAAAATAATCGGTGATTATTTTTGCAGTCTCTTGCGCATCCGTATCTTGATAATCTCCGCGGATTTTATTTTCGTAATCAACTAATTTCAGAATCGCGGCGTCAGCGTAATCCGGCTCAATAGTTGGACCCGTCCTGTACTGATAGAAAGAATCTACCATAATCATCGAAGCCTCTTCGCAAGCCTCTTGATATGGCATGTCCCAATTCGATTTTGGCGCCTGACTCATCCACGGTACGGCAAGATTTATCTTGCTCGGGATTTTCACTTTCGATGCCAGCGGATCAACCTGCTTTGCGGCAACTTGCGGACTTGAATCAAGCACATAATGCTCCGATGCGGACAGCCCGCCCTCTACAGGGGCGGCCGGCGCAGGCAAAACATCTTGCGCCACGGCTTCGGCCTGTTCAAATTCAATAGCCGGCGGCAACTGCGGTTTATTGTACTCATACCAGGCGTCACGCATCCAATTGCGGCCAAAATACGCTCCGCCAGCCAAGATGACGATAATTGCACAGACGATTAAAATTTTACGCTTCATGTACGAAAGCATAGCAAAAAGGAGGCTTTCAATCAACCAGTACAACTAAAAACTGACAACTTACAAGAGTTCTTGATTGCTCTTGTTAGTTGTCAGTTGTCACTTGTCAATCTTTATTTTTTAAGCGTCTCTACCGTCACACTCGTCATCTTATCGCCGACCGCAATCTTTTTGACGACATCCATGCCGGATGTCACGCGTCCGAAGATGCTGTAACTTGGAGGCAATGGAGTGTTGGCTAGCATGATAAAGAATTGCGAACCGTTGGTATTTGGTCCGGAGTTGGCCATGGCAACGATCCCCTCGTTGTAAGACAAGTTGACTTTGTCGTCAGCAAATTTGTAACCCGGTCCTCCCGTACCGTTGCCGAGCGGATCGCCGCCCTGAATAACAAATCCCGGTTCAACGCGATGAAAATTTAAACCGTCGTAAAATTTTCTGTTGACCAGATAGAAAAAATTGGATGCTGCGTTTGGGCCTTCTTTTGGCAAAAGCTCGAACACAATATCTCCCTTGTCAGTCTTAATGCGAATTTGCTTGTTAGCCACTTCGCTGCCCGGCAAAACACCGGGGAAAGCCAAAGCCGTTTGTTGTTCTGTATCCATAGATGTTGGTTCTTCTATAGTTGAAGTTGAATTAATTTCTGTTTGTTCTTGCATCGCAGCGTCAGTGGACGACGGTAATGCTTCGTCCAAAACTTCGTCATCAATCATTTCGGTAGACGAAGCCCGTGCTTGGTCCTGCTGCATCGCCTCTTGTTGAGGCTGCTGATTAACCTGATATTTATCCAAACTTACCGGTGACTGATTGGGGTTGCAACCAAGACCGAATGCGGCCAATCCTGCAATCATCACTGAACCGTAAAATACATTTTTCTTTATCATAATCGTCACATCTTATACCAATACCGTTGCCAGTAAAGTGGATAAATCGCTATTCCCAAGGAAGATGTGGTCCGCCGATCAAACCGGACTTGATAACTTCCGTCATTATCCCCTGTTTTTTCCACGCTTCCAACAAATTCACAACCTGTTCGCGGTTAATCTCCAAAAATCTTGAAAGATCATTGCCGCGCTCGTCGCGAATGCTGATCTTAGGTGGAATGACGTCGCCCGGCGTGAAAAACAATTCTGACATAACTGCCTTTGCGTCGCTTTTTTGCAAAACATTTTTTGCAATGTAACGGGCCAGCCACGCGCCGTAAACTTCCGCCGCGTGCCAATCGCGCCCTGCGGGATTGACTGAAATCGGCAAGCCATGACCATAAGCCACTACGTGCGACGACGAACGTCCAACGCTTACTTCTATATTATTTTTTTCCATCGCGCCGAAGGAGTTGACCGTCACTTTTGCGTCCTGACGCCAACCGGACTCAAAAAACTCATCAGCGATTGCCAGCCTCACTTGATCGATAGGCTGCGTGCCATGTTCAACTTCAACCGCAACTTCGGTCACTTCTTTGCCGACGCCGATGACACTGACGGAACCGGATGCTCCAAGCCAAAACCAATCCGGATCGCGCTTGCGTTTTTCGTCTAAAACCTGCGCTAACTTTTTCGCCCAATGAATAGGCGCCGGCAGCAATGAGTCTGTCTCGCGAGTTGCATAACCGTTGATGATTATCGGATCGATGCAAGACTGTTTGAATATTCCGACTCTTTCACTCCCAACAGGCTCAAGCGCGATGAACGGCTCCATAGATTCGTACACGCCGTACTGACCCAGCAATCGCTGGATAAGATGAGACACGTCAAAATCCGCCTGCGTCAACAGTTCGCCTGTCACAAAAATCGCTCCTCGCCCTCCGGAAACATTGCATCTTATTCTCGTCTCCGGATCGCGATGCAAATATTCATCCGCAATCCCGGCGGCAATCAAGTCGCAAATATTGTCCGGATGACCGGAAAGCGGTGCTCGTGCCAATCTCATAGTGCAAATAAGTTACACGCCGGTCACGTGCGGGGCAAGACAATAAAAAAATGCGCAGAGTGCTACGCGGACTTATGCGATTCGCTGGTCGCTTGTCCGAACCGCCCGTGTTCGAGTTCGTACTTTTCGTACAACATGCCGCAGAGAATCGGGTCGGCATGTGGATCGTCGGCGCGATCACAACACGTTCGCCGCCTGATCAATTCGATCATCCTCTATCGCCTTTTCCCAGGCCTTGATGCCAAGCTCGATCCACCGCACACGCGCCTTGCGGATCCAATCGACTTTTGGGCAGGCTTGCTGGGCAACGTTGAGAGCGTCCTCGAAACACTCTCCCCTGCCGGTGAAGCGCGTCTTGAGCGCTTCCTCGTCGGGGACGTCGTCGGCCAGTCTGGCCACGATGCCCAAGGTGCGAATCAGGTGTTCGGGCGTGTCGGATCTGCAGAACTCACTCGCATCAATCTTTTTGTTCTCAACCATGACAGACTCCTTATGGAATGGGCAGGATCACCCACGGCCATGGTACAAAAAAAAGGCTTTTGTCAAGCTAATCGCCTTGACAAAAACAACTACCGGTGCTAAATCATCGTCGGAGGTAACGACATGCACATTGCACTGCAACTCGCACCGAAATGCATCGCCAAGCTGTCCGAAGTCGAAGCTTACCTGTCTTCGCTCGGAGTGTCAGAAGACGACAGTGATCTGTTTCAAGAAGAAGACGGCCTAGGATACAGCATCGACCATTCAGCCGAGAGTCAAAACTTCAGATTGAAATGGGGCATCGGCTTCGCGCCGCCGGAAGGGCACCTCCCGGATGAAGACGAGCCCTGCGTCATGACATACGTAACGCTCATGGAAAAGGTGGAAGACAAAGAGCAGACGCTCTTGGACATAACCTACTTTCCCCTGGAAAGGGAGAAGCCTTGGCAAATCGAACACTCCACCATGGACCCCAAGAGGTTCGCGGAGCTGTCAAAGCTGGAACAGCTTGAGCATTTCGTCTACGGCCACGAGGCCGATGACGCTCAAGCGTTCGTCATCATCTCGGTGATGGCCAAGATCTTCAACAACCAGCGCTCATCTACGCCGCCCAGCACCAACTGAAGGCGGATTTTTTATTTGAAACACATCCTGACCGAGCCCCTGCTATAAATACTGGATTATTTCCGCTGTCCATGATAAGGTTTTTATGAAATATGAGCCTCTACAAACAAACAAAAGACCAGCTTATACGCTTTCTACTGGGCAAGCATTCCATACCCACCGGGCTTTTTGAACTCGATCGCTATTTTAGATACAACGGCCCTATCACTTTTAAATACGAACTGCAGGAAGACGGATCGATTATTGCAATAAGCGACAACTTTCGACATGGCAGCATCATTACTCGCGCCGACAAAAAAGAAGATTTGGACGAAAAAATCAAAGACGCGATTTTAACGGCTTTCGAAGTTCCATCTTCTTACGCAAAGGAAGCCGGCGTCCACCGAGTTGGCAACGGCGAATATGCCTTCGCGTAGTGAACTGCCCGGTGAGTTGCCGCGCAAAAAATTTCTGAACGCGCTTTCGCGACTGGGATTCGACATCAACGTCGTTGGAGGTAAAGGAGATCATTTCAAAGTCACTTGGCCTCCAACTCAAAAGTCAGTAACCATAATCGGCGATTTGCGCAAAGATGTTTTGTATTATCTGTTGAAAGAGATTGAAAAAATTTCCGGAGTCAGTTGGGAGCAAATTAAAGATAAATTATGAAACGTAAAAATAGGACTCTTTACTTAATTACTTGATTGCTATATTCTTTTGTTAATCGTTTGCACTTTCGACGCCCATAAAGAGGTGACACATGATAACCGAGCTATGTGTTATCGCTGGAATGATTGCCGTCTTTGGCTACATAGTCGTCTATGGCGCTCGCGCGCCTGCAAGATGGTTTGAAAACAGGCTTCTGGATCTTCTGCAAAAAATTCAAGACACAGACTCGCTGCAAGTTCTTCGGGTAAATCACCAACACCTTGAAGTAGTATTGAAAGAAAAAAAAGACACGGTTCATCATCACCTACAGGTATGAACCACCAATACTCCCGCCTCCCTTCAGATCAAATTACAAACTGCCCGGAGTTGAATTTTTACATATTGAGTCATCTCGCAGGGAATACATCAGCAGAACCTACCAGATTCAAGATAGCCAACGCCTCCCAGAAGAAGATACCGAACTCGACAGACAGATGACTACAACCTTGAAACAAATACTTGAAGTGATAAGACCCTTGGCACGATCACATCTCCCGGGAATTTCTTCGCTCAACTCGTGAACAAACTCGTCACGGGATTTTTTATAATAGATCCAGTTTATATCTCATCCACATCCCTCAAATAACTGATTTTTGGCAATTCTGTCGCGGGCTTATCCGTCTTCCAGACGGATTTTGTTTTTGGTTCTGACGTAGGACGTAGGACGTTGGACGCAGGACGATGGTATTCCCCATGACGATCGAGCTGTATCGAGGGTTCGTCGTAACCGTCCTCCGATGCACTCCCTCGAATATCGAATGTCCGCTTCGCTGAATATCCGCTTCGCTGAATATCGAGATTCGAGCTTCGAGATTCGAGATTCGTGGTATTCATCCTCTCGAACAAACGCGGCGGGAGCTCCTCTAAAAACATGGACGGCCGGCAAAAAGTCATGGCATCGTATCCGGCGGTTTGCGGATAAGAAAGAAAAAGGCGGTTGCGCGCACGTGTGACTGCAACATAAAAAAGCCGACGCTCTTCTTCGATCGAATCCTCTTCTTCCAACGCGCGAGGATTCGGAAAACCGAGGTTGGTCAAATGAATGACGAATACAGTGTCCCACTCAAGACCCTTGGCCTGATGGACGGTCGACAAAATCATACGCTCATCATCTCCTGTCGTCTGTTGTCTGCCGTCTGCCGTCTTCGAAACAAAACCCGCGCCTTCGAGAACAGAATCCGCGAGGAATGAGCTGACATCGGGATAAACGTCTGCGAACGACGCCAACTGTTCCAAGTCTTCGATTCTTTCCTTCCAATCAGGATATTCACTTTCAAGATATGCTCGATAAGATCCTGAAGCGACCAGCGCTCTCACGATGCGCCCGGGCTTTTTGTCTACAACACCGACGATCTCTGACTCTGGAGCTTGCATAATCTGCATCATCCCGATCGTATCTCGCCAACCCGAAAGTGCGCGCGCCGGAATCACTGAGTCGCCGATGTTCAATACTTCGCCAGCGCTCGTCAGCTCTCGCAAGCCCGAAATGATCTGCGAAGCCGATGCCGCTCCGATTCCCTGTTGCATATTCAAAACGCGCAGCCACGCAGTTTCATCTTTTACGTTTTCCAAAATGCGCAAATAAGCGAGGATATCTTTGATGTGAGCGCGTTCAAAAAATCTTACGCCGCCGCGGTATTCAAACGGAATGTCTCGTTTCATCAATTCGAATTCCAAAGCCTGCGAGTGCGCGGTCGCCCTGAACAAGACCGCCATGTTGCCCAAAGCCACGCCCTTGTTGCGCAGCAAAAGAATTTGATCGGCGACAAACTGCGCCTCTTGCCTTGCGGACGGACAAGCGACCAAAGTCGGTTTAAGCCCGGACGCTTTTAGGCCTATCAGATCTTTCTCGAACTGATTGACGTTGTTTTTAAGCGATTCATTGGCGACTTCCAAGATTTGCGGCGTGCTGCGATAGTTGGAAAGCAGTTTGAACATGCGCGCATTTTGCCACTGATTGGGAAAAGCCAAAATATTTTTTACATCGGCGCCGCGAAAGGCGTAAATGGACTGTGCATCGTCACCGACTACAAATACATTGCGATGCACTTGTCCAAGCCGTCCGACAATTTTGGCCTGCAGCGCATTCGTATCTTGATATTCGTCGACCAGCACGTATTTAAAACGATTGCCGATAGCCTGCGCAATCTGCGGCTGTTCCTCCAAAACACGCAGCCAGTTGACGAGCAAGTCGTCAAAATCCATGGCGTTGGCCAACATCTTGCGCTGATCGTACTGCTTGGTCACAAATTCGATGTCACCCGCGCAATCCAAAAAATTCGAGTACTTCATCTCGAGAGCTTCGCGCAAATCAAAATCAGTGTTGCGCACAAATGAGTGTAAATTGGAAATGACGGACGTCGAAGGAAAGCGACGGACTTTCGGATCTATCTTGGAATCCTTCAAAACTGCTTTGAGCAAACTCTTGGCATCTTCTTGATCGAGAATTGAAAAAGACGAAGTGTAGCCGATGGCCGGCGCGAAAGATCGCAATAGACGATTAGCGACCGCGTGAAACGTCCCACCCCACACGCCTTTGGATTGCGGCCCCACGAGTGAACCGATGCGCTCCAGCATTTCACGCGCGGCTTTGTTGGTAAAAGTCAGCAACAGAATTGAACCCGGATCAACGCCTTGCTCCAAAAGATATGCCACCCGGTAAGTGACCGTCCTCGTCTTTCCCGAACCCGCTCCGGCTAATACCAAACACGCGCCGTCTCCATGCAGCACCGCATCCAACTGTTCTTGGTTTAATTCACGGTTAAAATCAATCATAAGACTAACAACTTACAACTGACAAGAGAAACTTAGCAGCTCTTGTCAGTTGTAAGTTGTCAGTTATCCGTTCCGTAAGCCTTATACCTGTTCACCTTGTGCTCCTCTATATTTCTGGCGTAATAAATCTTTCCATCCGCATCGTGAAGATAATAATAATAGTCGTTAGGCGCGGGATGCAGCGCAGCCCCCAAAGAGTCTTTGCCGGGATTGCAAATCGGACCAGGCGGCAAACCTGCATGCATATAAGTGTTGTACGGCGAGTCGGCCGCTAGATCGTCCAAAGTCGGACGCGAACGTCCGGCATCGGTCACGTAGTTGACCGTGGCATCGGATTGCAGGCGCATGCCGACTTTGATGCGGTTCAAAAAAATTCCGGCAATCATCGTTTTTTCTTCGAGCGTGCGGCCTTCTTTCTCCAAGATCGATGCGAGGATGACGACATCGTGCAGCTTTCTGCCCTGCTTGGCGGCCTCAAGATTATAGCCGTCCGTTTGTTTGCCGAATTCCTGCAGTTGCTTTAAGACAAATCCCAACGGAAGCTGATCCTTCCAAACTCGATACGTATCTGGAAACAAATATCCCTCCAAGGTTGCGTTGTCCGGCAAATCTTTTAAAAACTCAAACTGCTCGCGTAAAGCGGGTGAAAATTTTTTGTTCTGCTTGACCGAACCGGCAAGATCGTTCCATGCAATAGTTTTGACTCCCCACTCATTTAGTTCTGCACCAATATCTCTAAGACTAAAACCCTCCAAAATGCGCACGGTAATCTCATCGCGCGCCGGCCCGACGGAAAACTGGCGAGCCAAATCGCGGTACGAAGAACCCGGAACGACCGCGTAATCGCCGGCTCTTGGATTGCGCGCCGCGGCATCAATGTAAGAATAGACTCGATACCCGGACGACGAAACAATAATGCCTTTTTGCGCAAGCACATCTCCAACCTGCCGCGCCGTTGCACCTTCGGGGATGTTTACCGGCACAGACAGTTTGGAAGTCGACCCGATGTATGCCGACGGTATGAACCATGCCAAAAACACAGCCAATGCCAACAAAATTAAACTTATGAACAAAATTATTTTTTTCATAATCCATCCCATATCTTGTCATCCTTGCGAATGCGAGGATCCATCCGATTTTGTTTTTGTTAATTTTTCTGGATTCCCGCCTGCGCAGGAATGACAAAGTCTTTAGTCTTTAGTCTTTAGTCTTTAGTCTTTAGTCTTTAGTCTCAACGCCTTATGCCCGAGTCTGACCGCCGCAAAAGCAAAGACGCCCACCAGCATACCGCCTATGATATCAGATGGGTAGTGGACACCTGCGGCAACGCGCCCAATGGCTATACCAAGCGCAATAATCGCACAAAAATATCCCCAGCGCCTGCTGACGGAAAAAAGAGCTGCGGTCGCGGCGATAGCGATCGATACATGTGTGGAAGGAAAGGCGCTGGTCAGAGGGGGCGGGATCAAGGACACGATTTCGGCCACAGAGAGAAATGGCCTGATGCGCAATAAAAGCAAAGAAAATATTTCTGCGATTAAAATGGCTACACCCATCGACCATGCGGCTTCTTTAACCGCATGTTTTTCTTGATTATCGCCATAAACTGAGAGCCAAACCAGAACCGGGATAAAAATAAAAATCAAATATCTGGAGAGTAAGACCGCAAAGCCTATTCCCAGAGTGGAAGTAAGAAAAAATCTTTGGATAAAAATTGCTATTTCCGCATCAAAAGTCATAAACAGCTAAGCTGCATTAGACAAGCGCTCGTCCGATCATGCCGGGCGGCGGTTCCAATTCCATAATTTTCAAGATCGTTGGCGCCACATCAGCCAGCATCCCCACAGGCGGTGTCATACTTAAATCGCCGCCGATAATATCGCCCGTCGGCGCACGCAAACCTTCAAACTGTTTTCCAATTATCACAAACGGTACGGGATTTGTTGAGTGTTCTTTGTCCATCACGCCCGTCGTAAGATTCATAACCTCTTCCGAATTCCCGTGATCCGCGGTTATCAAAACCGCGCCTCCCACGGCCAATGCCGCATCAACGACTTTGCCCAACGCCGCATCGACCGACTCATGAGCTTTTATCGTGGCTTCAACGCTCCCGGTATGGGCAACCATATCCGGATTCGCAAAGTTGGCAACCATAAAATCATACTGACTGCCCGCAATTTCCTTAACCAAACGGTCGGCGATTTGCGGTGTAGACATCTCCGGCACGGTTTCATAGCTGGAGACGCGAGGCGACGGAACGATAACGCGCTCTTCTCCCGGAAACTCATCCTCGCGCATGCCGTTCATAAAAAACGTGACATGCGCATATTTTTCCGTTTCAGCGATATGAAGCTGACGGTAACCTGCATCCGAAATGACGCGCGCCAAACAAGTCTCCACGGCCTGCGGCGGAAAAGCCACTTCGACCGGCAAATCTTTTTCATACTCGGTCATGGTAACGAGCATAAAATCATTCAGCTTGGTGTGTGGAAATTTATCAAAATCGGGGAGTGCTAATGCCTTGGTAAGTTCGCGGGCGCGATCCGGACGGAAGTTAAAGAATATTGCCGCATCGCCATTTTTAAAAGTTGCGATTGGTTTGTCTTTTTTAACAATAACAACCGGTATCAGCTCTTCGTCGTAAACTCCCGCGGCATAAGACGCTTCTATCGCTTCATCCGCCGACTTGGCTTGCGCGCCTTGGCCGAGTGCCATCGCATCATACATTTTTTGCACGCGATCCCAGCGGCTATCGCGATCCATGGCGTAATAACGTCCGCCCAGCGTTGCGATTTGACCGACGCCGATACTTTTTATTTTTTCTTCCAGCTCCGTTATAAAACCTTGTGCGCTGTTAAAAATCACATCGCGTCCGTCAAGAAAAGCGTGAATCGCGACTTTGCTGAATTTTTGCTGTTTGCACAATTCCAAGAGCGCATAAAGATGGTCCGTGTGCGCATGCACGCCGCCCGGCGAACACAAACCCATTAAATGCAAAGTTCCGTCATTTTTCCGCGCATGTTCAATAGCGCCCAAAAAAGCTGTATTTTGAAAAAACGATCCGTCTTCGATGCTCAAACCGATGCGCGGCAAACTTTGAAAAAATATTTTTCCGGCACCGATGGTTAAATGCCCGACTTCTGAGTTTCCCATCTGACCCCAAGATAGACCGACCGCTTCTCCGTTGGCGCGCAAAGTCATAGCCGGATATGTTTCTATCAGGTGTTTGTAGTTAGGCATTTTGGCGCGCGTTACGGCATTGCCGTCCGCATCCGGCGCTATGCCGAACCCGTCTAAAATAATCAATACTACCGGTTTTGGTCTCATAATAAATTCCTGCCTTTCATTTCATCCGGTATTGCAATGCACAGCGCGCCAAGCACAGTCGGCGCAATATCGGCCAACGTGCCGGCACGGAGTTTTTTTGATGATACCGGCCCGACAATCAAAAACGGTACTGGGTTTGGATTATGATGCGTATCGCGTTCGCCGTGCTGTCCGGTAAGTTGTTCGGCATTGCCGTGATCCGCAGAGATCATCAAACAACCGTTGACTTTTACAACCGCCTTCCGGATTTTTTCCAATTCTTCATCCAAAGCTTCGCACGCCTTAACGGTCGCATCCATGATTCCAGTGTGCGCAACCATATCGGCGTTTGCAAAATTGGCACAGATAAAATCATACTTGCTCTTCACCGCTTTTACAATCGCATCCCCTATCTCGGCTGCGCGCATGCGCGATTCGTGTTCCCACATGGCCGTTCTCACGGACGGGATGCGTACGCGATCTTCACCGAATCTTGGCGTGTCAAAACCCCCGTTCAAAAAGTAAGTGACCATCGAATATTTTTCAGACTCTGCAATATAAATTTGTTTATGCGAACGCAATGCTTCTACGATAGTGCCCGCGATTTCTTGATGCGGAAAAGCCGCCACGGCGCCGTCAATCTGCTTGCCGAATTCAGTCATGGTCGCAAAATACAAATCATGACAAATCTTGCGGCGATGAAAAACGCGCGCATTGCGCTTTTCAAAATCATGCTGGATAAACGGCTTGATCATTTGACGCGCTCGGTCGCTCCTTAGGTTCCAAAAAATAACCGCGTCTTTATCTTTGACCGTGATCGGCGCCTCTCCTTTGCGCAATATGACTGTCGGCAGAATAAACTCATCGCTTTCGCCGCGTCCGTATGCCTGCTCTATGGCGTTAACGGCGGACTCTGCCACAATGCCCTTGCCCTGCGAGATGACATTGTAAGCCATCTCCGTTCTTTCCCAATTTCGATCGCGGTCCATGGCGTAAAAACGTCCGATAATGGTTGCTATTTTTATCTGGGGCGGTAATCTTTTTTCCAATTCAATGATCAAATTCGCGGCGTGATAAGGCGAAGTGTCGCGGCCGTCGGTAAAAAGATGCAAAGCGACTTTGGGCAAATTCAGATGCTTAGCAAATTCAACCAGCGCCATGATATGCCCAAAATCCGCATGGCCGCTTTGATGATTTGTAAGCAATCCCATCAGATGCAAAGTGCTTTTGTGGCGCAATGCATGCAAAGCCGCATGCACAAACGCCGGGTTGTCCTCAAAATGCTTTAATTTGATGGCTTGGTTAATCCTGACTTTATCGCTTTTAACGGCTCGTCCCGCACCAATCGTCGCATGACCGGCTTCGCTATTTCCCGTCTCCCCCTTTGGCAGACCGACAGCCTCGCCGTCCGCCTTAAGCTGCGTATGCGGATAATTGGCTAATAGTTGATTCCAAACCGGCATTTTAGCGGCCATGACCGCATTGCCGGCTTTATGCCTTGATAAGCCAAAACCATCCCAAATCAAGAGTACAACCGGCCCTTGGCATAACCGTTTTTTTGATGGTGGTCGTAAGAACATAAAAAATATAATACCCCAAAAGCAGCCTTAGAACAATATTTTGGCTAAAAACACGCGTTCCTGGACTTTATGGACTTTAAAGACTTTAAGGACTTTATGGACTCTTTGCAGGGGTTGACAAAATCCCCAATTTGTGCTAAATTAACACGTTCCAAATCAGCTAGATTTGTACTTAGCTGATGAGGATGTAACGTCGTTTACTCGGCGTGTGGACAATTTGAGCAACGCAATTCAAAACTCCGAGGAGGAGGGTAAGACCATGGCGGATCCAGTAGCAACGAACGCGACGCTCACCGCGACGAGCGGCGTGCCACAGGTCATAGCCTTGAAGGGCATGACGGCGAGTGCACCTTTGGAGTACCTCCCCGGAGCGATTCAACCCGCTCACGGCAAGGTACGTATCAACGCGACGTCCGGCCTGGCGCAATACCAGGCCGACGCCAGCTTTGTCGGCGAGGACAGGTTTTCGTTCAAGGTGCAGAATGGCGCCATGGACGAGAGTGACGAAGCGACGGTGACCATCACCGTCACCGCGCCCAAGCCCAAGCCGGCTGCGAAGCCTGCGAAGGCGGCTGCGACTCCGAAGCCTGCGGCGGCGAAGACAGCGTCGAGCGGATCGAGCGGACCTACGCCCGATCCGACCCCCGGACCAACGGGACCGTCTGCACCGCCTGCCGGTGCGACCGGTCCGACTGGCGCAACACCCGGGCCTACCGGTCCGACTGGCGCAACGCCTCCGTCGATCCCGCCCGGACCGTCAGAATCGGCTGCGGTTTCGCCGGCTCCAGCTCGCGCCTCGGCGCCGAAGCCGATTGGCAAAGCGGCTATTAAGGTGACACACGTCGCCCCGTCAGTCTCAGAGACTCCCGATACATCGTTGGGAACTGCCGAGACTGCAGTCGCATTGCCGACTGGCGGTGAGGGCTTGAGCGGTTTGCCGTTCACGCCCACCAAGAGCGTACGTCTTCCATCGCCGCCGGACAGCACGCTCGAACCGATCGAAGTGATCGAGACGGCGCCGGAAACGGCGGAGAGCGGCGTCGAAGCAACACCTGACACGGACGACTCGTCTCACGAGCCTTCCGTTGTTGAAGAAACCACTGAAGAAGATGTTACAAGGAGACCCACGATGAGTACCTCGACCCCCTCAGGAATCGACCCCGCAGCAGCAGCATCCACAGCTGGCGACACCGGAGCAACCTGCTCTGGAACGTTCGGCAGTGGAACGGCGGCAACCCCGCCTCCCCTGCCCTCGACACCCGGAGCTACGCCCAGTGCAGCAGTCCCGCCGGCTCCGCCCGTCGCGCCGACCGGCAACTGGTTCATGCGACGCATTGGGACGGTGATGGCTATAGTGTTCGCCGTCGTCATCGTCGGCTGCCTGGCAGGCATCGGGTACGCGGTCATGCGGATCCGCGAGGGCGCAAAGAGCGGCGGACCACTGACCCCGCCCGCGATGTCTCCTGGAGAGACAAGCGAGGGACCGGCGGCGCCACTCACAGCGAGCAGCGACGCACCCGTCGCGCCGGTGGTCACGCCGCCGCCGGCCTCCAGCCTCTGCCCCGAGGGGTACTGGTCAATGCCGGCGAATGACTTCAACATATGTTCGTGGCTCGGGCACAAAGGGCGCCTCGTGCCCTACGAAGTCAACGCCCGTCCGTCACCCGGCCACAACATCGTGTGCGACGGCGCACCGATGTTCAACACCGTCCGCAGCGAAGCCGACATTGGCAACCTGCGTTGCGAGATCTGCGTTCCGAATGCAATCCCGCAGAACGGACCCGTACCGTTCAGCGTGATGTACCCACTGATGTGGGGACAAAGCGCGGACAGAGCGTCGCCCGCGGCGTGGGCGAGCCGATGGCCCGAGTGCAACACGCGGGTCAATCCGGAATGCACCCCCAAGTGCAACGGCGACGGCACCTACGATTACCGCGGGTGCGTCGGCTTGTTCGACCCGCCGGACCCAACGACCTCTCGATAGTTCCTTCCCCGGGCCATAAGCCGCACGTTCTGTGCAGGCTGGCCCATCCCCAAAACTAAACTCGCCCTCGAACGGTGTCGCTCACTGTTCGAGGGTTTTGTTATTTTTATTCCTTGTCATCCCGACCGCAACGGAGTGAAGTGGAGGGATCCCTTTTAATACTGTTTGACAGTTCAACAAGGGATTTCTCCACTCCGCTATCGCTACGGTCGAAATGACAGAAATGAGTTAGGACTTTATATCCGCCACGGAAATTTTTATCAGCTCTTCTCGATTGTCCTCTGGCAACACGGGCGCAAAACGACTGAAGTTGCATTTTTGACACTTATGCTCAACTCGTACTATTTCTCCCATCTTAACCCAAACGCCGATCGGCTTCATCGCACCGCGACAAAGAGACATGCGGTCTCCGGGCACTTCATCCATATGTTTGCTCCAAATGCAGTTAGGACAATGATTGGTTCTTCCATTGCCATGCACTTCTGTCCCGCAGTGCTCGCAAACAAAATCTTCTTTTCTTAATTTCATGTGTTGAGGCATAACAGCTCAAGACTAAGGACTAAGGACGAAAGACTAAGGACTAACGATTAAAGACTAAAGATTAAAGACTAAAGACGAATTAACAATAAGATGACTGCATTGCTGTTACTTGTCGATCGACTCATTTTCTTTAAGTTCTTTGCGAATAAATTTCTCCAAACCAATAATCAGCGAAGACGTCTCTACCGCCAAAACAAGTAGACGATCAAACTGATCCTTATTCAAGTAATCCAGCTTAAAAGCCAAATAAAGCATCGACCTGACTTCTGCACAGGAACCGTTAGCAATTAACAAAAAATGAACAAAAGATTTTTGCGACTTACGTTCGTAGCCTTCAGCGATATTATTCATGACCGATACTGCCGCTCTTTGGATTTGATCTTTAAAACCGAAATCTTTCAACCCACGAAAATTTTTATAAACCTCCAAAGTCAATTCCTCCGCTTTTTGCCAGGCTCTGATATCTTCAAATCTCATAATTCCCCATCCTTAGTCCTTAGTCCTTAGTCCTTCGTCTTTAGTCATTAATCCTTTTCTTCCTTCATTATCGGGAACAAAATCACATCCCTCAAATTCGGCTGACCGGTCAAAAGCGCGAAGATGCGATCGATGCCCATCCCCCAACCTGTAATTGGCGGAAAGCCTGTTTCCATGGCCTGCAAAAATTCTTCATCCAGTTCAAAACTTTCTTCGTCGCCCATCTGACGAAATTCCGCTTGGCGTTCCATTCGCTCGCGCTGATCAACCGGGTCGACAAGTTCTGAGTATGCTTTTACGACCTCCCAGCCCGCGATGAGCACTTGATAACTGTCAACAAGACGAGAATCCTCGTTGTTGCGTCTGGCGAGCGGCAGCATCTCCGTTGTGTGGTTTATTACAAAGCACGGCGCGATCAATTCAGGGCGAACGAATTTTTTGTACAACTCGTCTATCAAAGTTCCAAGTCCTTTCTTGTCCGCATCTTCAACTTGTATCTCGCGGCTCTTCATGACTTTCAAAAGTTCCGAAGCGTCATTAAAAGAGAGGACGTCGATGCCGCTTTTTTCTTTGATCAAGTCCGTGATTTTGTAGCGCGGCAAGGGTTGCGACAAATCAATGTGATGTTTTGAGCCGGTCTTTCCGATGACATCAAACTCGAGCGTGCCGAAAGTTTTTTGTGCGACTTCGCGCAAAAGTCTTTCCGTAAAATCCATGTTCCACAAATAATCCTGATACGAAACGTAATATTCGATCTGCGTAAATTCCTGCACGTGCGAAGGATCAGAGCCTTCGTTACGGAAACATTTTGCCACTTCAAACACGCGGTCAAATCCCCCGCCGATCAATCTTTTAAGATACGTCTCTGGAGAGATGCGCAGTACCATGTCCATGTCATCGGTCTCATGATGAGTTTTGAACGGCTTGGCGGCTGCGCCCGTTGCAACAGAAGTCAAAATCGGAGTTTCGACTTCCATAAAGTTATTGGACTCCAAATATTTGCGGCAGTTGGAAAGAAACGCGCTGCGCAGTTGGAATCTTTCAAAAGATTCGCGGTTGGTTATCAAATCAAGTTCGCGGTGTCGATAAATCTTTTCGATGTCTTGAATGCCGTGCCACTTTTCGGGCAGCGGTGTAATCGCCTTGCCCAATAATTCGAGTTTTATCGCCCAAACTGTCGGCTCGCCTGTTTTTGTCGTTCCGAGTGTACCCGTGACTCCCAAAAAATCTCCGCGATCCAAAAGATCGACGAGCTTATAATTTTCCTCACCTACTTCGTCGACTTTGACGCCAATTTGATGCATGCCGGATTCGTCCTGCAGCTGATAAAAAGCCAGCTTGCCTATCACGCGCTGCAACATGATACGTCCGCAAACACTCGCTTTATCACCTTCCTTAGAATCTCTCAGTCCCGCCAGCACGCAGGTGCGATCAAATTTTGCCGGATGGACTTGGATCCCGGCATCTATCAGCTTTTGGCGGCGGTCCAATCTATCCTGCCGCTCATCGGTTTTATTTGGCATAATTTAATCAAACTTTATATTAAACGCTCTGACCTTGCAACCGAATTGACATGCGAACGCATGGCGGACATTATTGCTGCGGACAGCTCTCGCTCCTCCTGTGCGTAAAGCTACGGAGGATTATTAAGGAGGTTTTAATGTCCGGCACGCAGATCCAAGTCGAAAACGTCTACATCATTGGGCCATCAACTCTGCATTGGGCAATGAAAAATCCCGCCGAAGAGCTTTACAGAACGCTCTCCGCCACAGTCAAAGAAGTCGTGGGCGTCAGCGCAACAGTGAGACGCAAACCTTTTAACGCGTTCGCCCCGCAAAAGCCATTGGACGATGATGTGGATGATAACGAGCGCCCAGCTCTGTTGATCATGGTGGTGTACAGCCTGAACCGTGAACAATTGGAAATCGCGCAAAACGCAAACCGAGCTCACGTTCCGGTTTTCCTCATGTGCCGAGATACCGACTACGCTCTATGCAACTTTCTGCGGCGCGAACCGACATGTACAAAGCTCATCGCGTTTCGCGATACGCCTCATGCCGCCGAACAACTCGGCGAAGCACTGCAATACTTCTACGGCCTTCACGACTCGGCCGAAGTCTCGCCCCAACTTTAAGAGAGATGGGGACTTTTTTATATTGGCATTTTCCCTCTCTTTATTTATACTTCTAACATATGACACTAGAAATGATGCCTTTGGAAACGCCGAAGCAAAAGACTTTGCGATTGCCAAAAGTTAAAGTTGAAAAATCTGATTACGAGAATTGGAAAGAGATGAGCCGCGAATCTTTTGATATTTTCGGCCAGCAGGCGAATGACATTTATGAAATCTATTCGGAAATCGTAAAATGGCTAGAATCTCCTTTTGCGGAAGATGATTTTGAAAGTCACACAGATCGCCGCGAATGGTATAAATATTTAGACAGAACTGATCCCGCTCAATCGATGAAAATGCAAAACAGCAAATTCAGAAACAACCGCATCACGCCGCTTTTTATAATGTATCAAATTTTACAAAAATTGTTGCAAAAATCTCACGCCGAGACAATGCCCAGCGATCTGTTCCCGCCACACAATCAAGACATGAAAAAACTCGGCACTACGACCATCTCAAAAGAGGAAAGAAAAACGATAATCAAAAAGTGGGAAAAGAATTTTGCGGGGATTGCGAGATTTATTGAGGATTGCGCGGGTAAGGAAAAAATGGCAGCGTGATATCTTGACACAACAAACCAAAAACGCCTGTTGAAAGGCGTTTTTGTAATGGCGGGTCCGAAGGGATTTGAACCCTCGATCTTCTCCGTGACAGGGAGACGTGTTAACCAGGCTACACCACGAACCCAAATTTTGTGCGGAAAATGTATCATGTTGCTTAATAAATTGCAAGTGCCGTACTAATACAAAAACAACCCCTCTTCCCGCACCACACTCAAAACGAGGAGACAAAAAAGCACTCCGACGAGGCGTCCTGGCGGACTAGTCGGAGTGCGGAGAGAGAACCGAACGCGACTCCATGTCGATGACGCGCTCGATGTTCTTGATAGACGAGAAACAGATCTCCATGTATATGCAGGGCCTGCCCTCGTCATTCAAAGGCACGCCCGATCTAGAGATACTGATCCGATTGAGCTGCGACGGATTACCCGGGACTACATCCGCTTGATATATCGATCCCATCAGGCGCTCGCCGCTATTCAAGTGAATCAAGAATCGTGAGTCCTCAAACCCGTGATACAGGTCAAGAAAGTCTGCTTCGCTAAAATTATCTGTTGCCTTTTCCGTCTCGGTCATTTTTAACCTCCATGGGTCATATCATTAAAACCGATTTTGACTGACGGGTCAACCCCTGCCATGACTAGCCAAAATCCGCCTATGTGATACTCTGTGGATAGATATATGGCTTATTGGCTAATCAAGACTTCGCCCGACGTATTCAGTTGGGACATGTTGGTTGAACGCGGCAAAACCCGCTGGGACGGGGTGCGTAACTACCAAGCGCGCAATTACATGCGCGAGATGAAACCGGGCGACCTGACCTTCATCTATCACACCGGCGACGAACCCGGGGTTTTTGGCATAGCAAAGATCTCGTCCGAGGCTTATGACGACCCGACCACGGAAGAGGGCAACTGGTCCGTAATTGACGTTGAACCCGTAACAAAAATAGAGCGCATGGTGAGTCAGGACGAACTGCGCTATACGCCAATCGTAAACGTACTGCAGATTTTTAATCAACCAAAATTATCCGTCATGCCGGTAACGGAAGCTCAATGGGAGTTAGTGCTGCGCATCGGTAAAACGACTCTTACCGCTCAAACCGCTAAGTAATGATGGGATTTTATTTTGACTGGATCCCCGCCTTCGCGAGGATGACGGAGGAGGTCAAACGTTTTTCAACTCAACAAAATTAATATTCCCGCTTTTTCCAACGGGTTGCCCGGCGACAACGATAAGCTTGTCGCCTTTTTTTATTGATTTAACATTCGACAGATGATGGATCGATTTCTCAATCAGCTCCTCGACATTGCGGCATGGCGGCAACATAAAAGGTATTACGCCCCACGAGATGCACAATTGGCGACAAACTCGTTCATGATCGGTGGAGACGAAGATCGGAAGCTCCGGCCGGTAACGGCTGACAATTCGTCCGGCGGCGCCGGAAAGCGATGCAACCACAACCGCCTTGGCATCAGTCGTTTTTGCCAGTATGGCAGCCACATTGGAGACAGCCTCTTCTTCCGTTGGAAATTTACGCATGTTTTCTGCGTCTACATCATCGAACTTTGATGACTCTGTTTTTTGTACAATGCGCGCCATGGTCTGCACGCTTTGAACAGGATATTTACCCGATGCGGTTTCGCCCGAAAGCATAACAGCATCTGTGTGATCAATGACAGCGTTGGCGACGTCGCTGACCTCTGCGCGAGTCGGACGAGGATTGCGCATCATGGAATCCAACATTTGCGTAGCGACAATAACGGGCTTGCAGGCTTTACGCGCTTTTTCAATTAACTCTTTCTGCACAAGCGGCACGTCCTCCGCAGGAATTTCCACGCCCAAATCGCCGCGCGCGATCATAATTCCGTCCGTGGCCCTTAAAACTCCATCGATATTTTTAACCGCCTCGCTCTTTTCTATCTTGGCAATTATGCGAATAACCACGCCGGATTTTTTATTCTGACGTTTTTCTTCTCTTTTAATCAAACTGCGCAACTCCTCGATTTCTTTTGCACTTCGAACGAATGAAAGCGCAATCCAATCCACATCCATCTTAACTCCAAAAGCCGCATCCTTCTTGTCCTTGTCAGATAAAGCTGACGCACTAACTCTTGTCTGCGGCAAATTAATGCCCTTATGTGAAAACAAAACTCCGCCCGTGCCGATTTTGCAGACAATATCGCGTCCTTTGACGGCTATGACAACCATATCCATCAACCCGTCGTCTAACAGCAGCTTTTCTCCGCGCTTGACGTCTTTATGCAAATTTTTATAGGTGACCGGTATTTTCCCTTTTCCCGATTTGGCACCAGTGGTGAGAGTCACTTCTTTGCCTGCAGTCAGAATAATGCCTTGCTTAGGCAAATCGCCGACGCGAATTTTTGGACCCTGCAAATCCTGCAAAATAGCCACCGGCACATTAAACGCTTTTGACTGCGTGCGAATATTTTTTATCAAAGCCGCGTGCTCTGAGTATGTGCCGTGCGAAAAATTCAGACGCGCCACGTTCATCCCGGAGCGTATCAGCTCCCCTATCAACTCCGGCGTATTGCTTGCCGGACCAAGCGTACAAACTATTTTGGTACGTTTTTGAGTTTTGGCCATATCGCAACATGATAGCATGAAACACATAACATAGAACACATAACATCCGATCGTTACATGCTATGTGTTACGTGTTCTCTTCCGTCTGCCTTTGGTACGTAAATCGTCAATTACGCGTTGAAATGTCTTAACATCCTCAAACGAACGGTAGACTGATGCAAATCTTATATAAGCGACTTTATCAAACAATCGAAGTCTTTCCATGACAATTTCGCCAACCTCCGAAGCAGTCAACTCGCTTGATCCCTTTTTTGCAATATCGCTTTCAACTTGATGGATCAAGGCACGAAAAGCATCTTGCGTGTAAGGCCTTTTTTCCAGGGCCTTATGCATCCCGGATTCCAATTTTTCGCGCGAGTACATCTCCCTGCGTCCGTCTCGTTTTACAACGGTTACATCCAAAAGCTCGACCTCTTCTATGGTCGAGAAACGATATGAACATTTTTCGCACTCTCTGCGCCGTCTTATGGAAGTCCCATCGCCCGAAACGCGCGAATCAACGACCTTGCTTTCTTCGTGATTACAAACGGGACAGAGCATAAACAACCGAAATTATGAATTAAGAATGATGAATTATGAAGTTCTGTATTAATTCTTAATTCATAATTCTTAATTTAAACGCAGCGATCTACATCATCTTCTTTCTAAACAGTGCTGGGATTTCTACGGTATCGTCTTCTGACTGACCTTGGCTGTTCGCACTTGGCATCGGAACTCTTGGCTGTTGATTTTGAATTTGCGGTTGCGGTGCAGGATTGGATGGAGCGTAGCTTGGCGGCTGAACATGCGGCTGATGTGCTGCCGGCGCAGGACTGAACTCTCTTTCCGGCCTGACATTGATTGAATGCGCAGGTTCATTGGCCATGACCTCCGGTACAGGTTTGCGAAACGGAAATTTTTCCGCCGCCTGTTCTTTCGCGACCGGATTGTATACGCCTCCTGCAACCATCGTTTTAGCTGGTCTGGGAGAGGTACGCTGATCAAAGCCTGTAGCGATAACTGTCAGCTTTATTTCATCTTTTAATGTTTCGTCGATGATGGCGCCGAAAATAATTTTGGCTTGCGGATCTGTGGATTCGGTAATGACCTTTGCAGCCTCGGACACCTCGTACATACCCAAATTGGAACCGCCGGTAACAGTAAACAAAATTCCTTTGGCGCCGTCTATGGAGACCTCGAGCAAAGGCGAAGCAATGGCCGCCCTGGCCGCATCGACTGCACGATTCTCGCCATGGCCGCGTCCGATGCCCATAAGCGCCGATCCCCTGTTCTCCATAATCGACCGAGCATCCGCAAAATCAACATTGATCAAACCCGGGACAGAGATGATATCCGAAATGCCTTGCACGCCCTGTCGCAAGACATCGTCGACTATTTCAAAAGCATCCATCATGGAAGTTTTACGGTCAATGATTTGCAAAATGCGATCATTGGGAATCGTTATGATCGTGTCGACATACTCGACCAATCTTTCAAATGCTTGATCTGCGATAACTTTGCGCTGATGGCCTTCGAATTGAAAAGGCTTAGTAACAACTGCGACAGTAAGTATTCCCAAATCGCGGGCGATCTCTGCAACTTTTGGACTTGCACCCGATCCGGAACCGCCGCCCAAACCGCAAGTTATAAAAACCATGTCAGAACCCTTGAGGGCCTCGCGAATTTCGTTTTGACTTTCTTCCGCAGCTCGCGCGCCGACTTCCGGATTCATTCCGGCACCCAAACCGCGCGAAATGGAAGGACCTAGCTGAATTTTTTTTGCGGCCAAAGAAGTATGCAAAGCCTGCACATCGGTATTCATGGCGATAAAATCCACACCGCGAATTTTGGAGTTGATCATGCGGTTAATTGCAGAACCGCCTGAGCCTCCTACGCCAATCACTTTGATCTTGGCGGAAGTTTCTATTTCGGGCTTTATCTCTGGCATAACGTTTGAGTAAAAAAGGTGAACAATCCCCTTAACAATGAACTATTTTCTTAACAATTATGCACATACCTTAAACACACGGTAACAGCTCGTCAAGCGAAACGAAACTCACGAGTCTATAAAGTCCTTAAAGTCCATAAAGTCTTTAAAGTCCTTAATAATGTAACCGATTCGAAGACTTTTTCGAAGACTTTAAGGACTTTTGAGTTTATAGACTTTATGGACTCGTTCAAGGCATGAAACTCTTAAAGATCTTTTTTATTGGTTCTGATATTTTATTAAAAGCACCGGATGCTTGCTTAAGCGAACGGCTGTAGACGCCTCCGCCTGCAGAGCCCGCACCGCGCTCCGCTTCGAATCCCCACTGCACCAAACCAACCGCTGTAGAGAAAGCCGGATCTTTAACCAATTCCGGGATTGAACTTTCCAAAGAAGTTACGCCCATTGACGCCGGTAAATGCAAAACTCGTTTGGCTACCTCAACAACGCCCGGCAGCTTGCTGCCTCCGCCCGTCAAAACAGCTCCGGCCGGCAACAGACCGGATCGCTCGATTCGTTTCAGCTCTTCTTCCACCTTCTCGAATATTTCTTCCAAACGAGCCTCAACAACTTCGGCTATAAAAGAAAGTTGCACAGCCTCTTCGGCCTCGGCGCCAAACTCCTTGAGATCAACAACGTCTTGTTTGCCGAATGCTGCGGGGTTGGCATGTCCGCTCGTGCGTTTGAGTTTTTCTGCGACTTCGATTGAAGTGCGGAGCGTTATAGCTATGTCAGCGGTAACATGATCGGAGCCGATCAAAAACGTCGTCGCATGTAAAAGCTCACCGTTTTCGTAAACCGCCAATCCTGTAGTTGAAGCACCCAAGCAAATTACGCATACACCCAACTCTTTTTGGCGCTTGCTGATTACAGCCTCGGCTGCCGCAAGGGGCGCATAAACCAACTCTGAAATATCCACATTGGTACGAAAAACCGTTTTGGTGATATTTCGCAAATGATTGGATAAACCTTGAATAACCCTGGCGTTGGCCTCGAGTCTGATACCCTGCATGCCGATAGGATCTTTTATGTCTTTTTGACTATCTACTGTAAAGCCAACAGGTAAAACGTGTAAAATTTCGTAATTGGGAGATTGGGCATAAGTACGCGCGGCCTCGAGAGCCCGGGCTACGTCCTCGCGCCTTATTTCCTGATCACCGCGGCTAACTCCGATTATACCTTTTGCCTCTTGCACTGTGATTTGCGAACCGCCGACAGCCACATAAGCATCTTGCAGTGGCAAACCAACCATTCTTTCCGCTTGATCCAAACATGAAGATATCGAACTGACCGCATCTTCAAGCGAGCTTATGGAGGCTTTTGAAATGCCGTCAGACTTTGTTTCGGCCGCCCCTATCAAACTCAATTGAGGCTGGCGATCTACGCCCATAACAACCTGACCAACCGCAATGCGAATGGCCGAAGAACCGATATCCAAACCTGTTATCAAGCTTCCCTTCATACTCTGCTTAAAAGCGTCAAATAAGGCCAAAAAATAATCAAAGCAAGAACAACTGCCGTGCATGCCATAATGAACACGGCGGCTGCAGCGAGGTCTTTTATCTCTTTGGCGTACTCGTGTACGCGCGGCTTTACCATATCAACAAACCTCTCGACAACGCTGTTCAACAATTCTAGCACAAGAACAGCTCCTATTGCCAGAATGAGCAAACTTCTCTCCCATCTTTGTAGCGGAAGCATGATCAGCAAAATCAAAATCACGAGCGCGATGGCAACTTGTATCCTAAAACTCTGTTCATGCTTAAAAGCGGTCAGTACTCCTCGCGCTGCATTTTTAAAACTTGATTTTATGGAGTGCCAATGAATCATAAAGCTTTTAAGATGCGTTCCTGCAAACCAAACATGCGTTTTTCTTGAGCATCATTTGCGTGATCAAAACCCGCCAAATGCAAGAGCCCGTGTATCAAAAGACGATTAAGCTCTTCTTTTATCGGCACGCACGCCAACTTAGCCTGCTTGGCTGCAAATGTCGGACATATTAGCACATCGCCGGAAATCATTCTCACTGTATTTTTTCGGGGTTCAGGATTCGGGGTTCTGGTTTCGAATGACAAGACGTCGGTCGGACTTTTCTTGCCGCGATATATTTTGTTCTTCTCGGCTATTTTAGATTCCGTTAAAAACGCAACACCTAAAACAGCAGAGTTGATCTGCAAGTTTTTCATGACGCTCAAGACAGCCTTCTTGATAACAAGAGATGATGTGGAAGACGGTAATCTCCCGGAAATAACCAAATCAAGATTCGCTTTGCTCATGGATTAATTGTTGAATTAGTCGAGGTGCCCTGACCGCCACTATCGGTGGACGTCTGATCTACGGACACCGGTTGCGTGATCACGCCGGGTTCTGTTGCAGCAGGTTCAAAAGGCAATTGACCCGTTCCGGCCGAAACCATCTCCAACGACAAACCTTTTAGCGTCACAGAGTTTAGCATCAAGGAATAAACCGTACGGAAATTTATAAAAGGCTGCGTTCCTCTGTCATACTGAAAGACGAAAATCTTATTGCCCCACGGAATATAAGTCGTCAATAAATCCGGACCGATTATGCCCTCGTATCCGCCTTTTGATTTGTACTTCATGAGCGTGGTTTTATCTGTTCCCTGATATTTGGCCAGATACCAATCAATTATAGACATGTTATCCGGATTATCCTCAATACTTACAACAAACTTTTCGCCGTGATCGGATGATATCGTCGCCGCAGATCCGTCGGCGGCATCCAAAGCCATGCTCCACTTGGTTGGTATTAACATCGTCCAACCAACTGCTCCGCCGACTTCTTTAACCATGCCGCTATCCGCAAGCTTAGCCGGCGCTTTGCCCATTGGATTGTAGAGATTAAAAACCTCGTTGCCGTCAAGAAAACCGTCTCCGTCGGAATCCGGATTACGAACATCTGAACCAAAAATAGCTTCTTCCAAATCGCTTATGCCATCCGAGTCGCTATCCAAACCCGCAGGAGGCAAGGGTTCTTGTTTTGGCGGAGCGGGCGGCAGGGAACGAGTCGTCGCCGCAGCTTCATTGCTAGGGTCTGACTCTCCGGTACTATTGCGTGCAATGACTCTGTAAAAATATGTCGAGCTGGCCTGAACAGATCCATCCAAAAAGCTGGTGCTGTTTGGCGGCAAATCCGTTACTCTGGCATAGATTGTGCCATCTGAAGTTCTGCGTTCAACTCTATAAGCGGCCTCATTGTCAGAAGTGTCAGTCCAATTTAAAGAAACACTTTGCGGACTGGTGGAAGTGGCTGCAAGATTCGCCGGAGCGCTCGGTGCAGGCAAAGGCGGGGGAACGCCAGGCTGCGTGGTCGTCGGCTGCTGAACGACAACGACGGGTACCGCGGGCGGAGCACCAAACAAAGAATCGCGGTTAAGATAAACAAAAATACCGCCTGCGCCGATTAACAGCAACACCAAAATCACAACAATTATCAGCCCGGACTTTCCCTTTGGAGATTTCGGCACAGCGCCGGAGACCTGCGATTGCGGAACAGATGTCTTTATCTTAGTCTTTAATGCTGCTCCGTAAAATTTTTCAGGGATGACATGAATCTCCGCCGGCTTATCAGAAGACACGTCCGCGGCCGCGGCCTGAGCAGCCGGTTGAACTGTTGGATCCTGCGATTTTTGTTCCTCCATATAATATTTTAAAAGCGTTTACATGCCGGCCTGATTGACGATGATCTGTTTAAAAATTGTACCAAAATCTTTTGTCTGCGCTCCGCTGGCATCATACTTAAACCTGTAGACGGTGTCTCCAACGAGCAGCCAAGCCGTCATCTCATCATTTGAGTATACCACATCATTACCGGCAGCGGTTTTAGCCTGCAGATAGCCATCCGCTACATTGGCTGTGTCTTGATACATAACCCACGCAAGCAAACTTGCGCCGGAATAAGGCAGCATATCGACAGTCATCACAGCCGGCGTACCCGTTAGAATCTGCACAGAGCCGCCGGATCCGGGCTTACGTTCCCAAGCGGCGGGAACGTACACGTCCAAACTGCCAATTGCCTCTGTTTTTAAACTTGCAGAAACATTCAACTTGCCTCCGCGCGAGGCAGGATCATAACCGCTTGCGATTTCATTCAAGTCACCAAAACCATCGCCGTCCGAATCTATGCTATTTGGGTCCGTCCCCAATAAAGCCTCTTCTGAATTCGTAAAACCATCCACATCAGAATCAACGCCGATTGTGGTCGGAGACGGTTTGACCTCGGTGCCAGGCAATGGAACATTCGGCGGGGCGGTAATGGTTGGAGTTGCCGTTGGTTGATTAGCTTGATCAATAAAACTATCTATTGTCGTTGAAGGCTGGTTGGCGTCCAATACATCTGTCGAAGTGACACCTAACAATCCTTCTCCGTTATAACCCTTGGCGGCTTGAGCCTGCATCAAGGCAAGCGAAGCTTGCGAGGCAGCCATTTGCGTCTCGTCCGGTTTTGGAATCGGATTTGTTTCCGCCGGAGTGTTGTCCGGCGCGTTAGTCACCGGAACATTCCCCTGTGCGTTCTGCTGCACGGGCGGCGAAATAGTGTTATTGGAAGAAGTGTAAGATTTATAAACATACCATCCCCCGATACCCAAACCCAAAACAACCAAAGGAATGCCTATGCCAAAAACAATCTTCATCGGAAACCCGCCGGAACTCGGCGCCCCCGCTGAATTCGGAGTTCGGGATTCGGGATTCGAATTTCGAGAACCGATATTCGATACCCGAGAACCGTCCGGTTCCTGTATATCCGCAAAAATATCTTCCGGTTCTTTTATTCCGGAACGATTATTGGCCGTCGCCGCAACCGGTTTTGGAGTCGGTGGATCTTCTCCCGCGGGACGCGGGACGGTTGGGACGCGGGACGGTTGGGACGTTGGTTCTACAGGTAAATTTGGAGGCGCTGTGTCAAACATATTTTATAGTTAATAAACAAACTATTACCGCTACTGCTGTTTTTCTGCGGCTATATCCGGAAAAACCAATCCAGACTTATAAAGCTCGCAATAGTCCACATCGTCACAGACCTCTGCCGTGACTTTGCTTTCATAATTCGCAAAGCTGAATTGAACCGACTTAACAGTGTCATAAACAGGATTGAACGTCTCAGCTACTAAACTATATCCTCCGCACTCCGACCTGTTGTTCAAACCTGAAAATTCGTAACGGCCATTTTCATCGGTAAATACTTGAGTTACATTTAATCCGTTATACAACAGCGTAACTCTTGCTCCCGCGACCGTTAATCCTCCGGTTCCGCCATGCACATAAACAGTTCCAACTATTTTTCCATCTCCGCCTTCTTCGATACAACGACCGCAACCCGTCAGTTGACAGCTATTGGCGCAATACGGTTTATCGTTTACCTGACCTTTAACTTCTATTGCGGCGCTGTGCGTTTTTGCAACGGCTTTTGCGCAAGACCAGTAAGCTGACAAGGTCGGGAAGTCAAAAGATGAATTCCAATCTGTTTGATACACACCAACATCATCCTCTGTCAGCCTCATCACTCCGCAATCCAGGAACAGCTTCGTCAATAACGAGGACTCATTAATGTTATAACCGCCGGTTTTGAATTGAATTAACGATAAATTATAGTTAACGTTTTTTCCGGACTGCAGAGCATCGCTGACAGCTCTTGGCGTATATTTGCCAACCTCTACCCAATCCAAAACTTTAATCACATAATTGAAGTCGCTGTTCACCGCAAAGTCATAACCCAATTGTTTGCATGTTACAGCAGGATCTTCCTTCATGATTTTACACGGCGGATTGGCACACTGCGTGCCGACATAATCTTTAATCGGCGACATGGCATCCGTCAGCTCTGACGAAAGTATATAAATATCTCCGGACGAATAATATACGGTTGAAATATCTTTATTGCCATCACACTGTTCGCCGGACTCTTTGACGTTATTGCCGCAATAGCCTCCAGAGGCGGTAACGTTTCTGCACTGCAAAGAACAGTCATTGCAAGTGGATTGGTAATCCGCTTTACAAACTTTCTTGCCGTTATCTTGTCCGTTATCGCATTCTTCTACATTCAACTGCAAATGTCCATCGCCGCAAACATTCTTTTTGCAGGTGGAGGTGCAGGCATTAAAACTTGCATTCGCGTTTCCATCATCACACTCTTCACCCTGGTCAATTACACCGTCGCCGCAGGAATGCATCGGCAAGCAAGCGCTCCAAGGGTTATACTTACACTGATTCGAACTGCCCGGCGCATCGCACTTGCGGATATGGGCCGTGTCGTATTGGATGCAAGCGCCCGCATCCTTGGTCGTACTGCACTGATCTGGCTTATTAACGGAACATCCGCCGGACTCGCCGCCAGCCTGCGAAAGAGGCAGGCATTTTTTACCACCGATACAATCGGCATCAGTATAACAAATTTGATAATTGGATTTTGTATTGTTTGGATTTAGGAAGAAACCGCCGTCCGTCAATTCCCAGGAGTTGGCACAAATCTTCGCCGCGGTGGCACATCGGCCGACTTTGATTTGCGCGCAGTCTATAAAACCCGGGCCATGGCCGCAAGAGCCATTTCCGCTTGTGCCGCAATCAGCATCCGTCACGCAAGGCTGATCCAACTTGTCCAAATCGCCATCTTTGCACAAAGCCGAAGTTGAATACAGAACATTGCCGTCGCATTGCTCAAGACCGGCGTAAACTTGACCATCTCCGCAATATGGAGCCTTTCTTTGACAGTCGGCACTGCAAGAATTCGGATAATAAATTCCGGACAAACCGAGATAATCGTAACAGCCTCCTTCGGTGACTTTTTCGCACCAAATTCCGTTTCCGGCCGGTCCGCTGCCTCGATCGCATGTTTCACCCGGATCAAGTTTGCCGTTGCCGCAAAATTTATCGACTCCCGTACAAGATGAATTACAATGACCGTAAGTGCCGTTCAAAACTCCATCATCACACGTTTCCGTATGAGCAGGGGAACCGACCAACGCAAGATTGCAATGCGCATGCACAGTATCATCTGCACAATCAGCATCAGATGAGCAGGTGAGTCCCTTTTTGCCTCCCTTGTCGCATGTTTTATCAATTCGTCCGTTTCCGCAGACTGCATTTTCGTGACAAGACGAAATTTTCGGATCGTCAACCCACTTTGTGCAACCTTCGCAAACCTGCAGCTTGGTGCCATTGATACCGCCGGAGAGAGAACATGATGCGGGACGCGTTTGTCCAAGTTCACAAATTTCACCTTGGTTAACTATGCCGTCGCCGCAAGTTCCGCTGGCCGCATAAGTGCTGTCATCGCAAATATTATTATACTTGAACGTTCCCAAAACACGGCACGAACCTGCGGGACCTTTGGCAATTTGGCAGTTATTAATATCCAGAGGATTTGAACACGGTTTGCAATCATCATCAGAATTGCAGGTTCTGCCGTCGGATATCGTAGATGTGGTGTAGCAGACCTTGATTGTCGGCTCATACGCCGGATACCACCAATTGTATAAATCATTCAAATGCGGCGGCGGTATTTCGAAATTTGCGCCAAATTCAAACCTGCGGCCATCCTCATATGCGTTATAAAGATAAAATTCCGAAGGCGACAGATTGCCGTCAGATGGACATTTGAACTTCATGTCTTTAACATTCCAACAGGTTTGCGGATCAAGCCCATTGTCCGCCTCGCAGGTGTAATCGCCCGAAGGACAATCTTGTGCAACGGTACAAGGCAAGCTCGTCTGAACGCCATCAGACGTCCGTTTACAAAATCCGCAACTCACAAAACGGTTAACCGGATCCACGGGCAGGCTGCTTAAACCCAATTCTTTGGCGAACGTCTCGTTCCACGATGGCCAGCGCGAATTTGTTTCGCCTGACAAAAAGGTGCCCTCCGCCAACTTGGGATAATAACTTTTTTGCGAGTAATAACTTTTCAGCGAAGATGCCATCAAACGAAAATCCTGCAAGCGGATCAAATCACGCTGCAATTTAAATTTATAAGACGCGCACAAACTGCCGGCGCCTGCCGCGATCGTACAATCCCAATCCGCAGCGCACGAGATGGATTTGCCTTTAACTAAGTTTATGCCATTCGGAGTCGTCTTGCCGTCGTACTGATATGTCACGGGCAGATGATCCGCATCAATGCAGACGTTCGAATTGTCATCTTTCAAATTAATGTTAAAAGCAAAATTTTTAACCAACTGATCATACACTGAAACAGTCTCCGGCGCCGCGTCCGCATTGTGTGAGATAACCAAAATGTTTTGGTAGATATTCGCATCAGCGCCTTCAGTGTTGGCAAAACCAATGTAAGTCGTATTGTCATCCTGCAAAACTTCATAACCGTCTATCGTGATGGTTTGCGGACTGCCGGAAAATTTTTGACGCTGTTTATACCATTCCATCAAAGTATCATGATACGTATTCGTCATGATACGTATGCCGATACCGTCATGTTTAAAGGTCGGATCTTTGAACGCAAACAGGTACTGGCGCAAAATTCCTTGATACTGATCGATGGACGACGGCGGTATGGGATGAGTTTCCAATTCCGGCAAAAGAACTTGACCGTTGTCGCGGCAATACATCGTTTGAAAGTTGAAAAACAAATTCGATTTTTCAAAAATCGTTCCCGCCAAAGTAGGCGAGTCGGCCTGATCGCGGAAAGGCGCCTGCGTTAATTCGGGCCAAGGATTTTCGCACAGCAAAACCATAATCGGCAAAGCGCCAAAAACAATTTGCGGTTTTGCTAAAGCCTCTGAGCCATCGATCGTATCGCTCGTAATTTGTATGCCGGCATAAATAATGGATGATCCATTTATATTCTGTGCCGCAACCTGCGCCTGGCTTATAGAACCTTGCGTCGTAAAACTGTTATCCACAATCTTAGCCACCTTTTCTGCATTCGAAAGCCAGCCCCACCAATTCCAACTATATTGTTTTACCGGAGAAATCTTTTCTGTCTTTCCGTTATGCAAAGCCAACGCAGTCGCCCTAAAATCATGCTGCTCATTCGCCTTTTGGAAATATGTGGGATGGTCATCGTTCAAATCCTCCACCAAAATACCGCTCATTCTGCAGACATCATTGCCTGTTGTAAAACGCCAGGAGTACTGCCATTGATTTTCATCGCTGCCAACATCTTGAATAACGACTACTCCGTCTTTTGATTTGATTCCAACACGCTTGCTCAAATCCGAGTTATCAGTTAAATCCGGATCGCCGTTAAAGCGCACGACATAATTCGTGTTGGCATCCAAAGCATCTTCCAAGGTATAATCAAATCTTTTTGAATCGGTTGATGCGGATAAGTTTCCGGCCACCATCTTAGCACACCAAACGTTGGCATAGGCGGGCTTACCCTGCACCCAAGCAAACAAAGACTGTACGGCTGTTTTTAGCCACGGCCAAAAACCTTTGGCGACTGATTTTACTTCGTTTAACTGCACGGTTCCTTCCGGACATGCGGCGGCGTTGATCTCTTTAGCCAGAATAAAATTATTCAACACCGAATTAGAATCCATGACTTTGTCAAAAGTGACGGCGATCAAGGTGTTGCGGCAAACGTCGGAGCTTTTGGCGACAGGAAACGTCTGCACCATCTTGGGACGCAGATTGCAGCATCCATCCTTATCCAAACCTTGCGCACCGACTTGATTAGTCTGCGAACAATCAGATTCTTGCACATTTCCGCATTGCACTCCAAAGGTCGCTTCCGCTTTTATGTTTTGATATGCCACCGAAAGCTGCGTCTTTTTAATCTTATCGGCATCCGGCTCCCCTGTTCCGACAATCTCGCCGATTTGCATCGGATCGATCAAACCGTTGCCTGAACCGTAAGATGTTATTGTCGGCGGATTGGCACTTGGACTCACCAATGTTGCAGCGACTGCATTTGAAGGAGCTTTATTTTCGCACTGCTCCCCCGTCTCGATGATGCCATTGCCGCACAAACTTGCCGAATTGCCGGAATACTTCCAGCTCGAGCCATCGCGCAAACAAACCGCACTGCAGCCGTCGCCGTTAACGTGATTCCCGTCGTCGCAATCTTCACCTTTGCCGCCATCCACGATTAAATTTCCGCATTGACTTTGACCTGAGCCAAAATCTTGATTACCGAGTTTAAGACATTTTTGCTTGTCGCAATAAGCCGGTATTGCCATGCCCTTTTCAGGAGCTTCGCAGTTTTCTCCCGGTTCCAAAATACCGTTGCCGCACAAAGCATTGGATGACTTGCTCGAACCGACGTGCTTACACGTAGCCGAACAGCCGCTAAAACCATTGTCCGACCCCTCGTCGCAATCCTCTCCATAACCCAAGCTGCCGTTGCCGCAATCAGATCCCTCGACGGAATACGCGCCCAAGTTTTTGCAGCCCACGGAACATCCGTTGTAGTTGCGCACTTCGCACTTGCCGCCCTGCGCTTCGCAATCTGATTTACTGACGTTCAAAGGCTGGCCGGGCGCGTTGCATGGAGCGCCAGAAATAATACCCGAGCCCTCTTTTGCATCAAAACAGCGCAATCCCGGATCGCACATCTCGCCTTTGTTAAGATTGACAGTAGAATCTCCACAAGTGCCGTCCGGTACAACGAGCGTGTTCAGCCACAAGCAAGTATTAGGATCACATTTCGCGGCTTGCCCGTCAGCTAAATTTCCATCGCATTCTTCGCCGGCTTTGGACTCTAATGGCATGATCAAACAAGGCTGTCCGGCGAGCGTTATTTTTGAGTCAGAGTTGCAATATACTTTGTCAGTTGTCTCGACTATTCCGTTGCCGCATTTGGCAGACAGACCGTAAACTCCGTCAGCACCCGTGGCTTTACAGGACGAATCGCACCCCGGCGGCAAAACTCCGTCCGCATCTATATCTTTTGGAGGAGTTGTCGGCGGGAACGGCGCATACTTTGCGACTTGCTGATTTGCATCTATAAAACTCCAGACAAAATCATCTGTCACGTTCAGCATCTGCCCATCCGCACGGCAATCATCCGGCGATGATTTGACGCTCGACTGGAACATCCTGCGATCACCGATCGATTTTTCTATCGCCTTGGTCGGCGTAACATGTATTTTATCCGGTTTGCAATAAGCCTTTTCTCCTGCAGCGGTTCTAAATTTCCAGCTGAAATCTTTTTGTAACAATCTGCCGTGGCTGCTGGAAATCGCATCGGCATCGCCGCCTTTTAAACGCACCTCGTAAAATGAATTCTCTTTAAGTACGTTTGACGGATTCGGATTGTTTGGATTTGTTTTGTAATCTCGCGCATCAATCAAAATATAGCTGTTGGCTTTTTGATCTCCGTCATCGCTTACCGGCCAAAGACTGAGTTTAAAATTGTAAATCGCACTCAAATTAGGGCGTCCAATCAAATCGCTTTCCAAACAATTCTCGTTTGGACATTCATAAACCTCGACATTCTGCGCATTGATGGTCGACGGTTTAAGCGCCGTATTGAATCTGGCCCATACATAAGCATTTAAACAGGCCGTGTCACAATTTGGCGCGTAATCGATTACCTTAGGATCCAAGTATTTAATCGACAACTCACCGATGCCTTTAATGGAGGACATTTGCTCTTGCGCAACCACGTGAACCGGCGGATTGGTAGCTTCATTCTCTCCGGCTTTTACAGTCTGCGAACACGAGACATGCGGCTGGCCTTGATAGACCTGAGTTTTTATCGGCGTTACGATGGAAGCGAGGTTCGTCAACAGATTGTCCGGCCCCCACGTTGTTGACCACTGCCAATCAAGCCCATTGCAGCTGAGCAGACTACAGACTGCGTCTTTGGCAACCGGAACAGCTTGATAATCCTGCGTTTCCAAGCCTTGCACTGCCGACACGGCCGGCGACATATAGACATAACCGACCTGACAAGTACTGTCGTCGCCGCGCGTCTTAAAGCGATAGCAATAACCGGAACCGGGCTCGTTGCAGGATTTATTTTCCGTCATCACATCGCCATATTGACCAAGGCTTTTTATGTTTGCGGAGACGTAGACCTCGTAAGTCGAGCCGATGTCCAACTTGTCTTTAGGCTCAAATGTTACGTAGTCCTGACAATCCGGAGTTGCCGGCGGCTGCGAACAAAGAGGGTTTTGATTTAAATGATTCGTTTGTTTTGCAAATCCGGTCAAATCAACCTGTGTTCGATCGGTACAAGGATCGACGCCTGATCCGGTACACTTCATCAACTTAAAGACGCCGGGCAATTCCGCCGTGGATTGCTCAATCGGCATGTCAAACATCACACCCATTTTAGCTTGACCCGTACACACAGCCTGACCGCCCGGCCACTTTTCCCACGGCGAAGGCGAAGGCGGAACCAAATCTCCGGGCTGTGGATTTAGTCTGCAATTTTGAATCACGCTTGGCGTACGCGGAACAATACCCGTCGTCATCTCCCAAGCATACATGGCTTGAAAAGAAGTTTCGGGGCACTTATCGTCAGCACAAGTACCGCCCGGGCAACACAGTTGTCCGACTTTGCAAACATTTGCGTCATCGCGGCAATCGCCGATTAAAAATTGAACTTCGTTTGAATCCGGCGGACTTGCAGGCTGAACAAACATCTTTCCGGTCACGGCTCCGTCGGGCACGACTGCGTCGATCTGCTCATCGCTCCAGTTGTTGTAAGTCACCGCTTCTTTGTTGCTTGAAAAAACAACTTTATCACTTGGCTGTCTATTTGCGCCGAATCTTTCGCCAAAGATACTAACTGCCGTTTTAACCGGACCGGAAGTTGGATTGATTTTGCAGATACCCGGACCCAAAGCCGCGTTTGAAAACAAAAAGTTAACTTTATTGGATTCTTTATTAGTATCGCTGTTACGGATTATATAAACTTGAAAATTCGGGTTGCTACCAGGATCAAGAGGATTTACAGGAAGATTATTTACGATCATCGGAGGAACTTTAATGACAATCTGCGAGTCGGTCCACATGCCGGATCCGCAAGCTGCAGGAAAATTCGTATCCCCGGATATTTCAGCATTGGTTGCTTTATCCACGAATTTAACCAAACCCTGTTGCGAACCAAAATGTTGGCCGACGATCGTCAAATATTGTCCGGTTGGACCGTTATCCGGCGTAATCGCAGAAATGCTTGGCGCAATTTCCGGCGGCAATGTCTGCAAATCAAAAGGCACGCTGTTAGAAAGCGGATTGCCATTTTTATCTTTAATACCGACCCCGTAACGTCCGGCATAAAGGTTCGGCACGCTGAATGTTATAGCACCCGCTCCCCAATTTGTTTGCGTTATCAAAGTCTGCGATCCAAAACCAACAGTCCTATCTCCCTGGACCCCGCCAAAACCCGCGCCGCTCAATTTTGCCTGAATGCCAGACATGCCTGTCTGCGGATCAATTGAACAAACTCCCGGCTTTTCAATGTCGTTGACCTCAAAATTTGGAAGTACCGGTCCCGGATCCGCATCCGTCCTATCCAACAATTTGCTCGTGGCGTTGAAGACCTCGATCGGACCTGGCGCCGCGCCCTGCGGAACTTCGACCAAGATGTGGCCATCACTCCAAGTTTTTGCCCCGCTTGCAGTACAAGCCTGCGGCGCAATAGCCTGCACTGCCGGCGGACCCAAAAAAGTTACGGTACCCGAATCGCCAAAGTGCGCGCCCCAAATCGAAACAAACGTCCCTGCTTTACCATCCGTTGGATCGATATTGGTTATTATCGGTTGTTCAACGCATACGCCATTTTGACAAGAACCTCCGGCGCATTGCCCGTTACCGGAACACGCTCCACCGGCGCAGCTTAAACAATCATTGCCTCCACAGTCGATTCCCGTTTCATCTCCATCTTGTTTTTGATTGCAGCAATGATTGTCGAGCACCGTCAAATGCACGCTGCGCGAACCCGTATTACTGTCCATGTCGGTCGCATTGACCGTAATCTCGTATGGCTGTTTTAAAACTTTACCGACGGTTGACCAATCTTTCGAAGATGAAAAAGTTTTTGGAGAAGGCTGTACGTTTGGTCCGTCCGAATCCCACGCAACACCATCCTCAAGCCACTGCATAATGGAGATGCCATAATCATCAACCGCTGTGGCCGGGATGTTTATATACGGTACGTTTTGGCAGGAAGCTTGATAATCGTAAACATTGGTAATCGTCACTCTTGGTGCCTGCGTATCCATTTTATCGCCGATAAAAAATTTAAAGTCGCAAGATGGATACAAACCTCCGCAGCTTATAAGTTCTTGCGTGGACGATTTTAACTTTGATCTGTCGATGGTTACATTAAACAAAGTATTTTTGGCAAAACATTTTTGATTCTGATCTTCCTGGCAGGCATCGCCGGGCGTAAAACGAATCCACTGGCCGTTTGTGCCCACAAGTTCCCACGTGCCTGGAACATCAACGCCCGCATCAGTCGAAACCTTGATATAGCTTTGCCAATTCTTGGAAACATCCGGACTAATCTCTTGGCTGAAAGTGATATTGATTTTTGAATTTTTATTGTACGGAGCAGTATCATCTCCTTGCGGCGTGGCTGATACGACTCTAAATGCGCGATTCGCCGTTGTCCCGATTCCTCCGCCGCCGGTCCCGCCAGTCCCTCCACCTCCGCCGCCGGTCCCGCCATTACCGGTTGCGTTTAACAAAACATTTATTACATAATAAGCGATCGCCCATGCGGAAAGGATGATCACCAAACCGATAACCGCGTTGCGGATTATTTTTTGCGCATTTTCAACCTTGGTCGCATCGCCGCCAGAAGTCATCCAAAGAAAACCAGCGTAAAGGATAAGACCGAGCATGATGATGCCTAACAATCCCAACAACGCGTTGATGATGTTGACTGCTATTGTTCGCGGATCTGTATTTGAAAGTTTGATCGTCTGTCCGACTTGATCAAGACCCGTATTAAGCTGCGCGTTCGCCGGTTGTGCAAAAACCCCTCCCGCAAACACGAGAGTCGAAACGGCCAGGGCCGCAAAAATATAACGCAGCTTCATGGTTGTTTTATAAAATCACAATAAAAGTTTCCGCCTCCCAAATCCGTACCAAGACTTTCCACATTGTTGCAATAATTGGATTTGCTCGTGGCCGTGTGCGGTGTTCCGTTTTCCATGTAAGCCGCCGGATTGTAGCAATTCTGATAAACATTCATCACATAATGACGCACGTACGGATCGTAATAGTTATTTACTTCTTCGGGTTTTTGTCCCGGCACTGGAATACCCGACGGAATAAAAGGACGATGATAAATCGTCACCATAGACTGCACATGATCCGAATCTTCCGTTGCTTCGTTTCCATTGTCATCCATGTTTTTCATCTTGGAATAAAACCACCAAGTGTTTACATCTTTCTCTTCCGGACCTGTAGCAAACATTCTAAAGCTGCGCGCGCCGACCGTTGAAGCCAGCAAAACTCCGTCAACGTCGCTCGCATGTGAATACCAATACACATCAACGTTTTTGTCGAGTTCGATTTTATCGGCTTTAACCGTTGGATCAACTTTGCCTATAAACGGCGGATCGCGGTTTATCTGCGAGGATGTTTTAAAAGCCAGCGGATTTTTTGTGGTTGCCGCAGGCCAATCGTCCATGCCTCCGGCCGGATCACCGGCCGGGCCCGTGGCCTTACCATCCGCATCGCCATCCAAAGAGTTGAATGCCATATCGACCGCACCGTTAAACATTCCTGTTTTTGACCCTGCCGCCAAAGCGGATTCGTTGTCCAAAAGCGATGCGGCTTTAATTATTCCGCGAATGGTTTTTTCCGCAGGCAAGCACAACATTTTTACCAAACACGAATTTACTCCGCAATCGTCATCCGCCATAAATTCGACCGTGCGATAACCGTTGGACAATCTAAACTCGCCGTTGATCGGCTGCTCATTGGAGCCCGAATCACTTTGCAAAATCTGAAGATTTTGAAAACCCCCGTTCTTAAATCTGCCTGCCACGCTAGCCGGAAACACGGGCTCGTTAAAATTTACCTGTACCACAATGTTGCGCGCATACACTCCGCCGGATCTGGGCACGATGGATTGAACCCGCGGCGGCGTATTGTCGATTTGCGTAGAGACTTGAAAACGCCAGGTATAACCGTTCTTAAAATTGCCGACAAATATCTGCGTACCGGACGCGTTTTTTACACCGTCGCGCAGATCAATCTCATACCATGTCGGTTTTTGCGTGTTGCCCAACGGGTCAGCAGGCTTAATCATCACCGTGTGCCTGTCTTCACTGACAGAAACAGTTGCCTGATCCTTACCCAAGTTTTGATCTTTATTCGACTCCGGATGTATCCCGACGTTAAGTTCGTTCAAGCTGCCCGACATGGGCTTGCCATCAGTCCATCCATCAACAAAAGACGCCGGATCTATTGCCGGTACAAAAGTGATGACGATCGCCGTATTGCGCGGTACGTCTGTTTGGCCGGGCTCCGGATAATGATAATCGATTATCTGACCTGTGCCCAAACTTCCCGAATTTCCCCATTGCGACAAATTGCCTCCATTATTTCCGCTGGTCGTGTTATTGCCAAAAAGATTTGAATCGCCGTTTATCCAGCTCAAAATAAAATTAACAATAGCAAAAGAAAAAACAATTATAAGCAAACCGATGACCGCGTTCCTGATCCTTCCCATGGCAGACTTTATTTTTTCCGCATCACCACCGGCAGTCATGTATTGATAACCGGAAAAAAGCAAAAGCGCCAAAAAAATAACGCCGACCGTTCCAAGGATGACGTTGATTATTCTGCCGATGATCGTCGGCAGATCGTTGGTCGTTTGACTCAAGCCCGCGGAGTTTAATGTCGCATTTAACGTGCTTTGACTTTGATTAAGCTGCGCGTGAACGACATGCGTCGGCAACAAACAGACGGCAACCAATGCAATCGCAAATACAGACGCCAAAAATCCCTTATTCAAAAGGCTATAAAAAACTGAATGTAAACGGCGTTTCTCCAGCATGGAAGAGATAGCCAACGAATAAAAAGATCGCCCTCCTAACCGACTTTATGCATTGCCTGATAAAAGTCTCTGGACGATCGTTCGGACAGTATTGCCGTCCGCACGGCCACCCACGACCTTCATGATCTGACCCATTACTTTGCCTACTTCCGACATCGAAACAGCGCCGGATTCGGCAATCACTTTTTTACAGATTTCTTCCAGCTCAGCCTCGGACATGGAAGGAGGGAGATAGCGTTCTAAAATAGCTATCTCCCCGGTCTGCCTTTCTATCAAATCTTGACGTCCCGCACTCGTAAAATCAGTCAGGGCATCTTTCCCCTGCTTGATCATCGTACGTATGACGGATTGCGCCTCTTCCTCGCTTAACGCATGTATCAGCTCGATCTCTTTATTCTTTAAGCCGGTACGCATAAGCCGGAGCACTGATAGCTCCAACTCATTTTTATTTTTCATCGCCTCTTTTAAGTCGACGGAAATGCGTTCAACAAGATCCATTTTTTTTATTATTAGCGAGACGGACGACGCGGTTCTTCTTTGAGTTTGCCTGTTTTGAATTCGTATTCGTACTGCTGGCGTTTGACTTCGCGTCGCAATGCGCCTTCGCGCACTTTGTTACGGCTGGCACCGGCATCGTGAAAACGATGTTTGCGTGCTTCCAAAGCTACGCCGCCTTGTTGCATGCGACGTTGAAAACGACGCAATAATGCATCGAATGTTTCGCCCTTCTTTTTCTTGACTTCAACCATGTAAAACACTCCTTTCTATATGTATTTAGACCTCTTCACATCCATAAAAGATGTCCACAATAAGATACAACATCCGCAATCATGCGTCAATGCAAAAGAGTCCAAAAGAGTCCGTAAAGTCCATAAACTCAAAAGTCCTTAAAGTCCTTAATATTGTACCTATTCTAGGACTTTACGGACTTTATAGACTTTACGGACTCACGGTCCTACTCCGTGATCGCCATCTTCTTTTGTATTTCGTGGACTACTTTGCGGCCGTCGACGATTTCTTGCGTGCCGGCATCCATATCACGGATTATCGCCGTACCGTCCAAAACCTCTTTTTGACCAACGATAATTGCCCAGCGCGCACCGCAACGATTTGCGGTTTCCATCTGAGTTTTGATTGAATTTTTGGCAAAAGCCTCTGCAGCCTTAATGCCGGCCAAACGAAACTCCTCGAACAAAGCCAAAGCACGCTTGCGTCCGGCCTCGCCCAATTGAGCCACGAACACATCAACTTTCTTTTCCTGCTGTTCGTGCGGCATTGATTTTAAGCGGCTAACGACGCGATCGATACCCAAAGCAAAGCCGGCTGCCGGAGTCGGTCTGCCACCCAAAATTTCCATCAGACCGTCATAACGCCCGCCGCCGCCCAAGGCCGATTGCGCCGTTTCTTCCGTTTCGTTCGTATCGTAAAGTTCAAAAACAGTTTGCGTGTAATAATCCAAGCCGCGCACCAAAAACGGATCCAACTGATAAGGAACTCCGACTTCGTCGAGATATTCCAAAACGCGCATGAAATGATTTTTGGAAGTTTCATCCAGCCAATCGACAATCTGCGGAGCTTCGGCCTTTAATTCCGCCATACCGGGCTCTTTGGAATCCAAAAGGCGCAATGGATTTTTCAGCAATCTCTTTTTATCATCTTCCGAAAGACGGCTGCGCTTTGGCCTGAAATAAGCAGCCAATGCACTTTTATAGTTAGCCCTTGATTCCGCAGTTCCAATTGAGTTTATTCTGACAACGGCATCAATGCCAAGATCTTTTAAAAAGCGCCAAGCCATCAAAGCCAACTGCGCATCTACCACGGCATCGCTTTCGCCGATTATTTCCACGCCATATTGCCAAAACTGACGGTATCTTCCTGATTGCGGTTTTTCGTGACGGAAAAATTGACTCCAATACCAAAGCTTAACCGGCTGAGATAAATTTAACATTCCGTGGTGAATGTATGCGCGCGAAATACCGGCCGTGCCCTCCGGACGCAAAGTAACATGCTCGCCGCCCGTAGTTTCGAAACTAAACATTTCCTTTTCTACTATATCGGTCTGTTTACCGACGCCACGTACAAACAATCCGCTTTCTTCCAAAACAGGAGTTTCGACTCGGTCTACGCCGTATGCGTCGCACAAGCCTTGCGCAACCTCAAAACACTTGCGCCAATAATATTGATCTGAAGGCAGAATGTCGCGCATACCGCGAACAAGAGCGAACGGCTGCGGTGCTTTTTTAGAAACACCTTCGGGCTTCTTACTCACTGGAGCGACTTTTTTTGGTTGAGGCATAATAAAATAATTAAGAATTAATAATTAAGAATTAAGAATTAAGAATGTCTGTACCTGAATTAATAATTCATAATTCTTAATTCATAATTCTGGTCTGACGCTATAAATTATAAGTCGGTGCATTAAATACCTTCCAGCTATCGAGCGGCCAGCCGCGCAGCCACACTCGGCCAACGACGACTTTGTCAAAAATCGGACCAAAGTATCTTGAGTCAAGACTGGACGAACGATTATCGCCCAACACATAATACTGATCCGCTTTCAAAGTTACTCTGACCGTTTGTGAAGTGTAGACATCATCGAGATACGCGTGTTCATCCAAAACAATTCCATTGGGGTATTTGTCGTTGTAGATTTTAACTTGACCGTCCGCGACTTCAACGGTCTCGCCGGGCAAACCGACCACGCGCTTGATAAAATAGCTTTTCGGATCATTGGGATAATGGAACACGACGATATCTCCGCGCGAAGGTTGATTGAATCTATAAGAAAGCTCATCTATTATCAAATATTCGTGGTCAAAAAAATTCGGCTCCATGGATGCGCCTTTTACATAAAAAGGCTGCACCAAAAAATATCTTACCGGGATGATAATTGCGAGGGATATGGCCACAACTTGAACAAGCTCCAAAAAAAACTTTAAGGCCATTTTTGAGGACGATGCCGGAGGCGCGCCTTCGATGTTTTCTTGCTTTTTAAACAGTGACATAGGTTGGGTTATGTTAGCCCATGGCGCATTAACTGTCCATGACCGGATTTACCAGGCTTCGGAGGTTAAAATGATGGCTTTTCGCCACAGTCGTTTTAATGATTTTGCATACGCCGCTTTGGCAGATTGAGTTTCGAGCCAACCGAAAAATTCGGCCAAAATATAAGGCAAACAAGCTAAAATAGCAGGCCAAAACCCGGTCAAAGTCATTGCGCCGAGCATGACAAAAAACCAAACAACCATGAGCATGGCCGTAATAATCCCTGCCAAACGAGCCAACAAATCTTTTTCGCGTCCGCAAACCACGGCAAGAGGATCGCCGGAATATGCAACTTTGCCTGCCGATGTCAATCTGCGCCAAGCTTTTACGGCCTTTACAAACTCTTTCGCCAAAAAATAAACAGGCATTACCGCGAGCGAAAGCGCAAATAGCAATCCAGCAAAAAAATAATCAGCTGAGTCGATCATGTTTGCCGCAAAAAATGCGGGCAGAGCGACCGCGCAAAAAATACCAAAAAGCCAAAGCAGCTTATTGCCTCTACGCAAAGACGCTTGCACACGCAACGGCGAAACAACCGTTCGCAGCGCCAAAACGACCGTCACGACGAGCGCGGCTATTATTGGTATCGCTGACGGCAAAATATTTTGCAGCCAAAACGTCAGCGGTAAAGTAACAACAAAAGACGACAGACAAATCGTGGCAATCGGAAATTTAAACGCCGCAAGTTTCGCACGCAAAATTGCAAACAGCCAAGGCGCGGAAACTGAGACGAGATCGTCATTCATCTCTTGCAGGCAAGACGCATTGGTATCTGCGGTATCGTTATCTGCAAATTGTATCAAAGCCAAACGGCAGTGGTTATTGCCAAATTTTTTAACGCTTAAAAGCTCCGTATTCAAATCAATCCCCTGCGCCTCCGCATCTTTTGCTTCGGCGGATGTCCACACGGGATCTTGTCCGTATTTAACCAATTTTTCCAACCAAAAATGCGCCATGCCCTCTTGCGTCAAATCGGAAATACGACGCACCGAACGCACGACTTCGTCCGGCACTGCTTTATGCGTCACGAATCCCAAACCGAAACCTTGTTTCAATAAATTATTCACAGTCGCATGGCGCGACGGACGCAACGATAAAATATAACGCAACTCCCATGGCAGATTTTCGTGCGATTCAAAAACCGCCGGGTCTTGGATTACAATCCAATCCGCATCTGATTGGCTTACGCCAAAACCCACCGAACGTTTCCAAAAATCACCCGCGGTCATGAGGCTATTATAACATATAACGTCACATAACGTACCTAACGTACATCACGTACATAGCGTTCCTTCTGTCATTGCGAGTGGAGTCTGACGTAACGCGGCAATCCGGGCTGCCATTTCAATCTGATAAGGCCGTACTCGTGACGAAGGCCAGTTTCTAGTTTATGCTTTACCGCATGACTACCATAAATGATTTGCTTCGACATTCGACATTCAGCGCAGCGGATAGTCAGCGCAGCGGATATTCGACTATCGACCGTCGCGAAACGGAATTGTTATTGGCTTATGCGCTCGACAAAGATCGCGCCCATATCAAAGCCCACGGCAAAGACACTATCGACGACCGGACGACAAAAAAGTTTTTGAGTTTAATCAAACGCCGCGTCAATCACGAACCAATCGCATACTTGACCGGCAGTCAGCCTTTCTACGGACGCGACTTTTCCGTCAACAAACACACTCTTATCCCGCGACCCGAAACGGAAATGCTCGTCGAACTCGTCAAACAAGATTTTTCAAGACGCTCCAGGACGCTTGAGGACGCCGTAGGACGTTCTAAGGACGTCATTATAGACATCGGAACCGGTTCCGGCTGCTTGGCTGTGACGCTCGCCCTCGAATGTCCGTCCGCAATGGTAATCGCATCCGACGTTTCCGGCGAAGCGCTCAAAGTCGCACGCAAGAATGCCAAACAGCTCGGTGCTAATGTTACTTTTGTGCAAGATAGTCTGCTCGGACCTAAACTTAAGTCGAATATCGAATATCGAATATCGAATATCGCTTCTAACAAAAATTCAGCGAACGAGAGTGAGCGGATATTCAGCGAAGCGGATATTCGACATTCAGCGAAGCGGACATTCGACCTCATCTTCGTCGCCAACCTCCCCTACCTGCCATCAACCGACAAAAAAACGATGATGCCGGATGTTGCAAAATTTGAACCGCACAAAGCCCTCTTCGCCGGCCGCGACGGTTCGTCGCTTGTCGTGAAGCTGTTAGAGCAGATTCGATATTCAGCGCAGCGGACATTCGATATTCAGCGCAGCGGACATTCGATATTCAGCGCAGCGGACATTCGATATTCCATATTCCTCGAACTCGACCCTCGTCAAACAAAAAAACTCGCATCATTCGCACGCAAGCTTTTTCCCAAACACAAAGTCACAATCAAATCAGATCTTTGCGGTCGCGAGAGGTTTTTGACGATTACTTGATCCAAAGACCATCATCCCCTTTCCGTCCCTTGTGACCCGGCCAAGGATATTTTTCGTTTGTGTCGTAAATGGCAAACGGATCACGTCTTTGTTTTGCTCCACGGCTGTTGCGTACGAATTCTTCAAAGTGTACATGGGTTTCGTCCCACGAAGGATGTTTTTTATGATCCGGACGATTGGGATAATCGTTATATTCCCAGGTCAAACCACTGTCGCCAACATAGCCGATAACTTCACCGCACCTGACCCAAATTGCTTTTGGATAATTTTTTAAATCCCTGGGATTGATCTTATGTCCCATCGGAATCAAACGTCCGTCTTTTAGTTTGCGAGGTTTTGCAAAAGGAATTTTCTCACTGATTTTTTCCAGATGACCGTACTGTGTAAATCTTTTTGTCTGCGGATGATAAATTTGAACAAAATTGCCAAGCCCCATACCAACAATCTTGCCCCGAAAGCGGCGCAACTTGCCGGTTTTTTCATCAAAAAACGGATTCAATGAATAAGAGGCGATCGCCCAACCGTCGGCCGCGGCAAAAACAGGAGAATTTCGTGGCTGCGCAAAATCAACTCCGCCATGGAAATCCAATCCGTGTATTTTCTTTTCCTGATCGGAATACAACCAACCTTCCGTGATGCGATACTTGCCACGAACCGGCAATGCAAGATATTTGTTATCCATGCAAAGAGTATAACCCCACATACGCCATCATGGCGAGCAGGATCTCCGGTTTGTCGCGGCGGAAGGAAAAGTATTTGCCTGTGAGACAGTACGTACATTCGTCACTCACTTCGATGTTTTGAGGTTGAACGCCGATGGACGTTAACTGATGTTTAATTGCGGATTGCAGATCGACAAAAATCTTTCCGTCTTGTTTGACGATAGATTTCGGATAATCTGAAAATTTGTCGGCCACATCGTTTTGAATTTCAAAGTGGCATTTTTGTATGTGCGGTCCGACGTTAACAGTTAAATCCGACTGATTTGTATCAAAATTTTCTTGCATCGCTTCGACGACGTTCGAAACGATATTACCGACGACTCCGCGCCAGCCGGCGTGCGCAATACCGACAGCTTTGTTGACCTGGTCGAAAAAAATAATCGGCACGCAATCTGCGACCGTAATCGTCAAAATCAAATCCGCAACATTTGTAATCAAAGCATCCGCGTCTTGAACAATCTGACCAGCGTAGTTTTGATCGACTCTTGCGACCTTAATGCCGTGAACCAAGTTGACCGCAACGGACTTGTCGATATCCAATCCGACTTTTTCAAAATACTTTTTACGATTAAGTAGAGCTACTTCATCACGCCCGTCGCCGTAGGGCTTCATCTGCCCGTCTTGTTTTGAGGTGATGCCTGAAAAATACGATGCATGTTTAATCTGCATAATGATTTTCTGGATCCTCGGGTCTACGTCGAACTTCGCCCAAGGATGACATCCGATTTTGGTCATTGGTTATTGCGGTCATTCCGCATCTATCTCCGCGCCAAGTTTTTTGAGTTTACCGATAATGTCTTCGTAACCGCGTTCGATAAGTTCTACGCCGGTGACGCGCGATTCGCCTTTAGCCATCAAAGCCGCAAGCAGGTAAGAAAATCCTGCACGCAAATCTGGAATGCAAATCTCGGCGGATTTGAGCGGCGTGGAGCCGGAGATGATGCAAGAGTGCAAAAAGTTTTTGTGTTTAAAACGACATTCCTTACTGCCCAAACAATCCGAATGCAGCTGAATGTTGGCGCCCATTTTTACGAGCGATTCGGTGTAGCCAAAACGATCTTCAAAAATAGTTTCGTGAACAATCGAGACTCCTTTGGCCTGCGTAAGCAGCATCACAAACGGCTGCTGCCAATCAGTCATAAAGCCGGGATGCGTGTCCGTCTCCAGCGTAACGGGACGATATTCATCCGCATGACCGAACAAAATGCCGTCTTCTTCGACTTTAAACGGCACGCCCACGCGACGGATCGCGTTCAAAAATGTCAGCAAATCATCTTGTTTGGCGTGGCGCACAAAAATCTCGCCTTTGGTAAGCGCGGCGGCAATGCCGAACGACGCTGCTTCGATTCTGTCGGGGATAACAGAGTGTTCCGCTCCTCCAAGACGATCGACGCCCTCGATAACCCAAGTGCGATTTGTTTCCAAATTGATGATCGCGCCCATTGATTGCAAAAGTTTTGCAGTATCCAAAATCTCCGGTTCAACCGCGGCGTTGGTGATAACGGTCGTGCCTTTGGCTTTAACCGCGGCCAACATCAAGTTCTCCGTTGCACCGACGGACGGAAAACGCAGTTCAATCAAAGCGGCTTTTAATTTTTTGCTCTTGGCTTTGTAATAACCATCTCCCTCGCTGATTTCCGCTCCCATCTGCTTCAGCCCTTCCAGATGGATGTCGATCGGGCGCGGACCGATTTGGCAGCCGCCCAAAGATGGGATGCTTGCCTCGCCGAATCGATGAATCAGCGGGCCCATAAGCAAAATCGGAATGCGATTTTTGCGGCTTAAAGCTGCGGAGACTTGGCTCGTATTTAATGTTCGCGGATCGATCGTCACAGTGTGGCCGTCGACTTTTATACCGACGCCCAAACCTTCAAGCATCTCAATCGTTGCTGTAACATCTCCAATCTTGGGAACGTTGTGCAAAACAACAGGCTCGTCCGCAAGCAACGCTGCAACAAGCTGTTTGGTGGCGGCATTTTTTGCGCCGTTCAAAATAACTTCGCCTCGCAGCGGGTTGCCGCCTTTGACAATAAAAGCCCGTTCTTTGACGGGCGTCCTGACTTTTGCAGTTTTGACAGCTTGTTTAAGCATATATTTGCTTAACGATTTTAAGACGAGGGAGATGACGTCGGCATTTTGTTGGCATCGGTAACCACCTCTATCCATGTCGTGCCGCGTTGCATTGTAACAGTCTTGCCGTCAGACGTCTCCACCTGCAAATTCCCACCCGGGCTTCTGCTCCATCTTACATCCTGTTCAAAACCATTGCGATACAAAATAGCTTTGCCCGAACCCGTCGTTCTGACATACAAGCGTCCATAATCATCCAAAACTCTTTGTTCCGTCAGCATGACTAGAATATTTTTCGCCTGAACAACGCTGCTATCGGCATCCTTAAAAAGCTTGCCGGATTCGTAACGATTGTAAATGTCCAAATCAGAGTCGTACTGCCAGCGTACATTATAAGATCCTCCATAAGGAACGGAGACGCTGGCAATACTGCCGCGAGTACCGGTTGCATCATCAAAACTCCAGGCATCAAAACTCCCCGGCTTCCATTCTTTCGCATCAATTGCAGACAGCAACAATTCCTGATTTGTATATGTGTTATGCGGTGCAGAACGTTGAGCGGAACGCCAAAAATATTTACCCATTCCCATCTCATCCAAATTTCTGAATTTCAAAAGTCCGCTAATTCTGTTTAACGCTTCGGGACTGCCGCCCACGTGAGCGTAAACGGCGTCCAATCCATCTGCCCACTCAACAAAGTAAGGTCGAGCGCTGCGCACCGGCCCAACGCCTTCAACCGTCGTCGTTGCATCAAACACTGCCATCAGGCGAGTAATACCGCCTTCAACCGGAGCTTCGTAAACCAAACTCGCTTTTGAAATGCCGGATAGCGGACGCGCATCAGGATGCATTTCAACCATCACGGCAAAAGGTTGCAGATCAGCATCTTCGGATTTAACCAAAATGCCGTCCAGTTTACGCGGAACTAAATCACCCGTCGTAGTTGACGCATCCGACGTATTGGCGAGTGAGCCTACAGCCTGCGCCTTGTTTGGATTGGAAATTGCAAACTTGAACAATCCAAAACTCACCAATAAAACTAAAACGACCCCACCTGACAGGTAGGGCCAATACTGTTTTAGAAATTTTCCGGAATCAAACCTTTCGATTATTCGATTGATGTCCTCCATGAAATATTTATGCTTTAGCGGCTTCCGCTGCAGCTGCATCGGCAGCTTCTTTTTCTTTCTTTTCTTCAGCCTCGGTCTTGATGGCGGTAACATCGCCGGCCTGAGCTTCATCCATCTTCTTAAGTTCTTCCTCGGTCATCGGAGCCTCCACGGTCGCGACAGCATCATTCAAATCATGCGTGGTGACAACTCCTTTTGGCAAAGACAGCGAACCGATTGTGATCATGTCTTCAAAAGTGTTGAGCGAACTCAAATCCACGACAATCTCTTTTGGCAAATCACCCGGCAGACATTCAACCTCCAACTCATCGAGCGATTTGATAAGCGTTCCGCCCAAAGCTTTGATAGCTGCGGATTCTCCGACAAACACCAAGGGCACAGAAACCGTTACATTTTCATCCATGCGCAATTGGCGGAAATCAACGTGCACAGGGTGCATATTTACAGGGTTGACCTGAACTTCGCCGATCAAAGCCTTAACAGGCTGTTCGCCTTCGACAACCAAATCGAACAAGGTTGAATGCTTTACGGCGCGATATAGCTTCTTAAAATCAGGAGTGGACACTTGAATCGTGCGACTCGGCAAACCATGTCCGTAAACAACGGCTTTAAGCGTAACATCCGGATTTTCGCGCGTTCCGGATTCCTTTTTTTGGCGCAACTTAGCCTGTAAATTTGTAATCATAGGATATCTTTTAGTGGCTGTAGATTAAGCTAATTTGCTCGACGTGTCAAGCAATAGCCTGCACAGCTCCCGGCTGCCCTCGTTTAACAGCTGATGGGCGGCCACGCATTCCTCCGAAGTTAAAGGCTCCTCCTCGCCCAGCCGAATGATATCAACGCCCGAAGCGTCTGTTACCAAACCCAGCGAACTGACTCCGCCCGGCGCCTCCAAAACATAAGCTAAAAGACCATGTCCGCACTCTTGGCACATGGAATGATAAAGCTTGGCACTTTCTTTTTCTTCCACCAATTTTACGTTTTCTTTGGCGTACAAAGCATGACAAATCGGACAATGCGTCAGCAACGGATATGTATTTTGAGGTGACATATTTAAACAATATATCGCTGGCGCGAGATGGTCAACGGCCTTGTGCGACGGACTTACCGTACACCGCAGAGCTTTGAACTAAACCCAGCGCAACAAAGCCCGCAACGAGGGATGAAGCGGCTGCGGAGGCGAAAGGCAGAGGGATTCCAGTTACCGGCATAATTCCAAGATTCATGCCGGCGTTGATTAATATATGGAGGCCGAACATGCCGGTGATCATGCCGCAGTAGATACCCACGAACGGATCTTCCGAACGGCGGGCGATTAAAAGCAACCGAGTGAGCAGGACGCCGAATAAAACAAGAATCAAGGTGATGCCCACAAAGCCGAGTTCCTCGCCCATCACGGCAAACATAAAATCCGTTGACGCCTCGGGCAAAAATCGCAAACGCGATTGACTCCCCTGCCCAACGCCCTTGCCGAAAAATCCTCCGGAACCGATAGCCGTCTGCGCTTGACGTACATTGTATCCTGCGCCCAACGGATCCATTTGCGGGTTAACAAAAGCCAACAATCTATCTTTTTGATAAGGCTCGAATGCGTATTGCCAAAGCAATAAAGAACTTAAGGCGCCGACAAAAAATAGCAGAACCCAGGCCTTCCAGCGCAGGCCGGCAAAAGCGACGCCGACCAGCCACATGACGACTATAACCATAGCAGAACCAAAATCCGGCTGGATCAAAATCGGAACCACATAGCCGAGCATAGCAACTGCGCTGCCAAAAAAAGTAATCCAGTTAAGGCGTTTGTAAATATGCTTGGCAAAATAAGATGCCAAAAAAACAGCAAAAGCGACTTTTGCCAATTCCACCGGCTGGATGGACAACGAACCCAACTTAAACCAACCCTGCGTGCCGCGTACGGTTGAACCAAAAACCAAAACCGAAATAAGCAGCGCCATGCCCGCGACATAGATGACAGTGCCTAAACTTTTTACTTGTCGATAATCAATCAAAGCCAAAGCAACCATGGCCACAAAGCCGATTAAAACAGCAATAACTTGTTTTTTAAATTGCAAAAGCGAACCAACGTCATTCGAAGCGCCAATGCTGTAAACCATTAGCAAGCCCATTGCAGTCAATGACAACAAAGATCCCAAAAGGATCCAGTCAGTTCTCCACATCATGTCAAACCACAGGCGGCGCATGAGGACAATCTTCAAGCTTCAAACAGCAAATGTCAAACCAGTAACTTACAACTTACAACTGACAAGAGCACCTAAGCAACTCTTGTAAGTTGTAAGTTTTCAGTTGCGAGTCAGATCCCTGGCTAAAGTCTCTCCGATGGCAAATAAGCGTTTGGGTCTAGCAAATTAATGACGGGTACGACCTCGGTATTGCTAATACCTGCCGCGGTTGACGGCCAGTAGATCTCTATCGGCCTGGTCTCGCCTGGTTTAAGTTCCCTGATATTAATCCGGTTGACTGCGATGACTGTTGTGCCGCGTTTTATTTTAACGACGTAATCAATAGACCAATAACCATACGCGCCGCTGTTCACAACATCAAACGAAGTGCGCGCGATACTTTGGCCTTGCGTAGGTGCAGCAAAATCGTAGCGGACATGCTCAACGGTAACCGCGCCAAAATGCTTGCGGATAAAGTCGTTGTAATTATTATCGACAGCATCCGGATTAACGCGGTGCCACTGAATATTTTCGATGATGAGGCGCGCGGATGTACCACCTTTGGCTTTTGGTTTCCAGCCAAGCTCGGTTAACGTGTTATTCGACGAAGGCAAGATGAAACCCTGGCGCGTTGGAGTTTCCTCACCCGAAACGTTAAAGCGATAATTAAACTTAACCCACCATTCGTCGTTGGGATTTTGCAAATCAACCATCATATCCAATCTATCTTCGGTTGAAGTAAAGACTGAAACTTGCGAAGTGCCGATGTTGCGCGGTCTGTCTTGCTGTATCGCATCCAAAATCTTTTGATCATTCGCAATCTCCGCCGTAATGCGCGATTCGCGCGGATACGAAATCGCATAAGCATCGAGCAAGCCCCAAAAAACATATCCCCACACCAGCACATTCAAAGCAATCAATATCGTACGCGACCAAAACTTAATTTTAAGTTTATTCCTAACCCACCAATTCGCAGCCCGCAAATCTCCGCTCGTAAAACCGGAATAAGTTTCCATATGAAGACATTATACAACGGAAAACCGGAAACTAGAAACTGGAAAGAGTTCTACAGCCTAACTCACTCTAGCTCTCTCTTGAGGACAAGAGAGAGAACCGCATCATCCTCGTGTTTATTAGTTTTTCTGTTTCAGAACCCTCTCTTTTGGCAAAGAGAGGGCAGGGTGAGTTATGCTCACAAGCTCAAAACCTCGGCTGTCAAAAACTTATCGCCTTCAAACTCCAGCTTCCAGATGCCGGCCAGAGGCAGAGGCAACTCGTGTATTTTTGAGTAATCAACTTTTTGCAGTTTATAAATCGCCGAAACCAGGCTTTCGCGATGAGAGACAATGAGCGATGTTTTACCCGCACATTCATGCAATAGCTCATTGATGACCTGCAAAACCCGCTCCGCGGCATGTTCGTGCGGTTCCAGCCCGTCCATCTTAATCGGCTTTGTGTAATATCCGGAATCGTTTACAAATTCATTCAACGGCTTGCCTTTCCAGTCTCCGACTCCCCATTCTGTTAGTCTTTCGTCCGTGCGCACGGCAACATGCAAACGCTCTCCAACAATCTCTGCGGTTTGCAGCGCGCGCTCAAGCGGCGAGCTGACGATTTGGCAAAAAGTTATTTTTCGCTCTTCAAGCAACTTGGCAACTTCGGATACTTGCGCTTTGCCTTTTGCGCTCAAAGGAAAACCCGGCAATCTTTCATACATTAAATTCTGCGGATTCTCCACGCCGCCGTGACGCATGAGATAGATAGTTGTTTTCATAACTCCAAACAAAATACCATCTTTGTAATTCCGAGCGAAGTCCACCCGCCCGCCCTCACCCCTGCCCCTCTCCCACAAATGCAGGAGAGGGGTTCTGAATCGCCCCTTTCTCCTGCTCGTGTGGGAGAAAGGGGTAGGGGGACAGAGGGCTCCGTTCCTGTCGGGATGACAATGGGTTATTTTGGTTATTGTTTTTTGGTTATTGGTTATTTAGAGTATTGACATTTCCTATTGATTAAGTCTGATTTTTCTGTTATACTTTGCTCGATATTATGCCAAAAACAAGCGAGGAAAAGGAGCTTAAAACTCCAAAAAAGTCATCCTACGGCGCGGAACAAATTTCCGTTTTGGAGGGTTTGGAACCGGTGCGAAAACGCCCGGGCATGTACATCGGATCAACCGGGCCGGAAGGTTTGCATCATTTAATTTGGGAGGTGGTGGACAACTGTTTCGACGAGGCCATGGCAGGACATGCGAATGACATCACCGTAACTTTAAACGACAATGGAACGGTTTCTGTTGGCGATAACGGTCGCGGCATTCCGGTTGACATGCATAAACAATACAAAGTCTCCGCACTCGAACTCGTGCTCACCAAACTGCATGCCGGCGGCAAATTCGGCGGCGAAGCCAGCGGCTACAAAATATCCGGAGGTTTGCACGGCGTCGGCGTCTCTGTCGTCAACGCTCTTTCCGAATGGGTGGAAGCGCGCGTTGCACGCGACGGTTCCGAGTGGGTGCAGGAATATGAACGCGGCATCCCAAAGTTTAAAGTCAAAGAAGTCGGTAAAAGCAAAAAGCACGGTACGACTATAACATTCAAAGCGGATGCTACGATTTTTTCAACGACCGAATTTGATCTCAAATATATTTTGGATCACTTGCGTCAGCAGTGTTATTTGACCAAAGGCATTAAAGTTACGGTTGTTGATGCGCGCGAAAAAAAGCTGCCTCAAGTTTATGCCTTTTTCTTCGAAGGCGGCGTCTCATCTTATGTGCGCCATTTAAACCATGCCAAATCAGCCAAGCACGAAAATATTTTTTACGTCGAACGCAACGTCGACAATGTCGGCATGGAGATTGGTATTCAATACACGGACGATTACAAAGAAACCGTTTTTGCATTTGCAAACAACATCTATAATCCGGAGGGAGGCACGCATGTGCTGGGTTTTCGCTCGGCGCTGACCCGCGTGCTTAACAACTACGCTCGTTCCAAAAGCTACATCAAAGAAAAAGACGAGAATCTTTCGGGCGAAGACGTACGCGAGGGTTTGACCGCCGTCATCTCCGTTAAAATTCCGGAACCGCAATTCGAAGGGCAAACCAAAGCAAAACTCGGCAACACGGAAGTACGCACTGCGGTTGAATCTTTGATGAACGAAGTGTTTGCCTCGTATCTGGAAGAACACCCCAAAGATGCCGAAGCGATTTTGGGCAAATGTATCTTGGCACAACGCGCCCGCGCCGCAGCCCGCGCCGCCCGCGACACTGTAATCCGCAAAGGCGCACTCGAGGGGATGACATTGCCGGGCAAGCTCGCGGATTGTTCCAGCAAAGATCCAAAAGATTCAGAACTCTTTATCGTTGAGGGAGATTCCGCCGGCGGTTCCGCCAAACAAGGTCGCGACCGCGAGCATCAGGCCATCCTGCCTTTGCGCGGTAAGATTTTAAACGTGGAACGCGCTCGATTGGACAAAATGATTGCCAGCGAACAAATTAAAAATCTGGTCATCGCCATGGGCACGGGTATCGGCGAAAACATGGACATGGGCAGGCTGCGCTACGACCGCCTGGTCATCATGACAGATGCCGACGTCGATGGCGCGCATATCAGGACTTTGCTTTTGACGCTTTTTTATCGCTACTTCAATTCGTTGATTACGGAAGGCCACATCTACATCGCGCAGCCTCCGCTGTTCCGCATCGCCATGGGCAAAGAGATGAAATACGCCTTTTCCGAAGAAGAACGAGATAAAATCGTCGCCGAGTTTTTGAAAATTAAAGAGGAAAGAAAAAAGACTAAAGATAAAAGATTAAAGACTAAAGACGCCGAAGCCGAAGAAGAAGGAACGGAAGTTGCCGAAGAAGGTGCGGAAGAAAGCGAGGAAGAGGAAGGCGTGAGTAAAGTTCAAGGCATCAGCATCCAGCGTTACAAAGGTTTGGGCGAAATGAACGCCGAACAGTTGTGGGAAACTACAATGGATCCAAAAACGCGTATCATGAAACGCGTCAACATCACGGATGCAGCTGAAGCCGACGAGACGTTTGATATCTTGATGGGCTCCGAAGTCGCCCCGCGCAAGCGTTTTATCCAAACGCATGCCAAGAATGCGAACGTGGATGTGTAAAAACATCCACAAAACAAAAGAAAAAAGAGACGCCCTCCGAGGGCGTCTCTTTTTTCGATGTTATGTGCTATGTGTTACGTGCCTTGTGTCTTTATTTCGCAATCCCCCTCATGGCACTCACCGTCCCCCCGAGGGCGGCTAAAAAGAAGACGAAACATGCGATCCAACCCAAAATCGGAATCAGCATAACGAGACTGACTGCAACAACGCCAAGCACGATCGCTTTCCAATCAACCATCCAGCCGCGCTTTTTGTTGATGAGTTTCATGAGCCAAGCACCGACAATCACGCCTGCCATTATCTTGGCAACACCAACGGCAAGTCCGTAGGTCAAAGCAATCAAGACGCTGATCGGGATGCCGACCAATGTCACAAGCAGCACGATGCACGCAATCGGCGTCACAACCAACCAGACAAAACCCCAACCCATTTGCGGCGCAAAGTTATTGAGGACGTTCGTCGTAATATCGCTCATGCGCTGTTTAAAGAAGTACCAGCCGACGAAGGTGACGATAAGGCTGACAATTATCATGGCCAAGAACCAAATCAAGCCTGTCAAAAAGATTTTTCCAGCGGTCGGTGCAGGTTTTTGCGAAGGCACGCGTCCCGATCTTTCAACCTGTTTGAATTCGACTGCACCAACCTTGGCACCCGATGCAATCGTCGCTTCTTTGGGAGCTTCATAAGCCAACACGCCGGTAACTTTGGCCGCGTCGCTTACCGAAAGCCTGTCTGCTTGGATGAAAACATTTTTTGCAACTTCACCGCGCAATGTCACGTCTCCCCCGCCGGATTTGACGTTACCCATCACCGTGCCGTCGATGACCGCACTGCCCGCACCAAGATACAAATCACCTTTGATGACAGTGCCCGGCAAAATATAGACCATGGCGCCGCCTGCAACCACATCGCCTTCGATGGTGCCGCCGATCATCACCTGACTACCGGCCACGCGCAACGCATGTCCGACTTTGCCGTTCACATTGATAACCGAACCGGCAGCGTGCAAACTACTTGCAACATCGCCTGACACGCGAATAATCGCACCGGCCAAAAACGCATCGCCTGGAACATTCGTATCTACAGAGACATCATTGCCTGCGGCATACAAATCGCCGGACAAATTGTCAGATGCTGCAACGTTGACCATCTGACCCGACTTAAAGTCTGCAGCCAGTGCCGTGCTTGCGGACATGCTTAAACCAAGCAGAAGCGCTGCGGCCATAAATAGTTTCTTATACATATCGTGGCTTATTAAAAAATTAGCTGTTTATAGTATAGCACTTCTTTGCTTAACGACAAGCTATTATCGAAAATGGTCGATTTATCAACATATGATTTGATTCAGTATTTACTCGCATGCCTCAGAACAAAACTTCCAATTTTCCGACCATTGGACTTTGGACGGAAAAGGTCATATGTAAGGTCAGACCAACTCTAGAAACATACAAGATGCCGTCATGCGATTCATCCGTTTTATATCCCAAACCTTCGTAATATTTTTGCACCATTTCAACATCGGCGCGAGTCACAAGACGCGGAAAATAATATGTCAGCCACATGCTCTTCATACTGTCCGTCATCTTAACCTGATCATTAAATACCTTCTTCAGAATCGGCAACAACTCGTCATTAATCTGCCGGTTCTTATCCGAATCAATTGACCCGTCCATGGCGTTTTCATAGTTGATGAACGCCCAAGTCTTGGCCGCTGGTATTGCGCCGGATCCTCCGGTAGAAATGTCGGCGTTAATATAAGAACAAATTTGCTTAACACTGATTTTTGAGTATTTAGTAATATAGCGCTCAACATTTTTTGCGGCGGTGACTTTTTCGTCCACCTTTTTATTGATATTCAAATTGATGTCAGTACTGACCCCCGCATCCATATCATGCATCACCAGATAGCTGCTTTGATCTTCAAGCGTAGCCGTTGAATGGTTGGACACTGCAACGCTTCCGTTCATTCCGCCGTTAACATCCACTTTGATAACTGGCGCTTCCTCGTACGGCTCCAGACTCATCATGACCATGTGTTGTTTTATGGTTGACATCTTCCCGGTGACGACTACGCCTTTATCAGTGGTTGGCTGGATGCCATATCCCATAAGATCTCTTTCCAAATCAATCTTTTTAACCCACCTTGGATTAAAATCCGCATCGACTTTAATCAATTCAATATTCGTTGCCAAAGCATCGGTCAAAGCCTTTTGCGCCTCGGGTGACGCATTCGCGCCGACAGCGTCATCCCATTTGGCTTGTAAATTCGTACTGTCACGAATGACATCGTGCATAATCACGAACTCATTATCAACGGTCTTGGCAACATGAAAATCGGTTGTGGTTATACCCGAAGACAAATTGCCGGTTAACTTTCTGGTCCATTGATAATTTCCCGCGGCATCAACTTTTACCGCAACAAACGCGCGCGGCGTGAATTGAGTGATCTGACCGATTGAACCGTTCATGCCTTGCGTTAGCAGCAAATTCGAAAATCCAAAAGCTATAAAACCTCCGTCCGACGTTTGCTGGATCGCTTGGAAATCTCCACCCGCTAAACGTATTTTAGTTTTGCCCATGGTAATTTTACCGTCGCTCGCGATATTGCCGACAGTATTCAACTCCGACGGAATCATCTCCAAACTTTTTGCCCAAGTCGTTTTATAATCACTGTCCAGTCTGACAATTGTAGGCAAATCATGCGGTACAACTTCTGGTCCCAAAATATTTTCTGGTTGAGCAGCTGTAACAACTTTAATGTTGGCCAGTACAATAAAACTCCCATCCGCCAAACGCTGCGCGTCCAGGGCATCCCAACCCATCTTCTTGGCCATCAAAACTTTACCGTTTTTATCAAACTTAATAAAAACGCTGTATTTGGTTATTGTCGAAGTATCGGCTATGTCATTGCCATGACCGGTCTGCATAAATTGAGCAAGAAGCAAAATATCGCCGTTGGGCAGCGCCCATAATTTTTGCGTATTATCCGTGCCATAATCGCCAACCATGACTGACCATAATTTGGTGCCCTTGGAACTAAGTTTGGTCACCAAAATATCGCCATATCCCTCTCTTGATTCTTCATACTTGGAATCTATAAACCCCGTCATTTTTCCGGCCATGACATAGCCCCCATCCGTAGTCTCCACGGCCAACTGACCAACTTCCGATTCAGTGCCGCGCGCATTTGTGCTGCCAAATTGCCTGCTCCACAAAGCAATACCTTTGGCGTCAGTCTTGATTATAAAAGGCGTGGGGTTGGCCATTGCGTTGCTCATGACGGTCTCACCGGTCAGCACATATCCGCCGTCCTTGGTCGGCAAAACACCGTAAGCGGTGGTTTTATCGCGCAAATGATCCGTCCTGATAAACGACGTTGAACTGATTTTTATCGCCTTGCACGTTTGAGAAATCGCCGAGGTCTTAATCTTCCTGTCCATCATCGCATACATGAACGGCAGTGAGATCACAACCAACAAACTAAGAACAAAAATGGGATGATTCAAAATTTTCAAAAACTTTTTTTTCTTTTTTGAACGGCGCATATGCGGACAGTATAGCACTTTTATCAAGTATACGTTATAAAAAAAACCACCTGATGCTTCACGCAAAAGGTGGCGAGTCACGGCGCGAGAATGCGCCGTGAAGAACCAACGAGATCGTACTGCGGCCAAACTTGGCTCGCGAGAATCGGAGTTGCCAGGGTCGCGTTAATGACCTGGCCGTCGCCGCCGGGCAGCTTGTGTTCAACTCTATAGGATAGTCCGATGAACTCGCCGGCAGCATCCTCTTGCGACGCCAGATCAAAAATCACGCGCAGGTGGCGGAAGATGCCCGGCTCAAGAATCAAACCCGCAGCTTCCAGTGAGACATAGACTCCGTGAGCGCCCGGATCTACATCGTTCGGATCAAGATCGATCGGGTTACCGAACAACTCATCCGTGTCGGCGTCAACCAGCTGAAAGTGATTGACGTAGAACGTACCGTCGGTTCCGCGAATCATCCCCTCGTCGTGCGAGGTGACAAAGACGGGAACAGGATTGGAAGTCAGCGAGTAACGAACGGCCAATGCGTAAAAGTCATACATACCGACGGCTTTGCCGCCGACGTTGACAGCGGCTTCGTCGGACTCCGACTCATCCGTGTAGTAGATAATCTCCGGCCTGCGCCAATCGACCAGTTCAGCTGTTTCGCCGACGATCGGAAAATCTCCTTCCACGATTCCATTGCCGTCCAAGACGATGTCCGAAGCTGCATTGATTGCAAACTGATGTTCGCCGCCCGGCTGCGCCGCCTTGTACTTTACCATTGCAAGCACAGGCACCATGCCATTTACCGGCACGTTAATCGCTATGCCGTTAAAGCAGACACTGCCCGTGGCATCGTCGAGCGGCAAATCGTCCATCGAGATGCGCATGAAGTCCTTGTCGAGCAGCGTAACCGACTCCACCTCGGTTACAGGACCGGAACCGAGATCCGTTACGCAATACGTTTTGACCTTTTGCGCGAGCTTCTTATCGCCAAAGAGCAGCACCCACAGCGCCTCGGAGTACTCGTTCTGATAGTAAACCGCCGATTCGCCGAGCTGCGTGTTATCGAACGCGGCGGTAATCTTTGGCACATACGCAGGCGCATCCGGCTTTGCGTCTGCAGGCGCATCCGCCGCCGCATCAGCTTGAGCATCAACGACCGCGTCGACTCCGACATCCGTCTCCCCGTCTTGCACCGCAGCATCTGTTTGAGGCACAGACGCCGGCGGGTTGCGGTCGATCCACTCCGGAGAATTGATCTCGCCGCATGCCAAAAACGCCGCAGCCATCACCGCCAGCACAACAAACTTTTCAAAGTTCTTCACGTCTCTGTCCTCCCCGCCCGAAGGCGAATAATGTACGAGTTGACTCTAACTTAAGCCTGATTATTAAAAAATGTCAACCGTTTACCTCCTCACCCAGCCCCTCCCAAAAGCGGAGGAGACAAAAAAGCCCGAGTGGAACTCGAGCGAAGGCAGGCGCCGGCGAACGCTATTTGATAAAGCCGAAGTGTTTAAGCGCCGGAATGATATTCGGACCCAGATCCTCTGGCAGATTGTTGACATCGAGCCAGTTCCACTCGCGAATGTCCTCGCCGGGCGTCACCTCGCCAATTCGTTTGGCAAGATAGTGGACAAGAATGACGTCAAAAATCTTGCTGTCGTCAGTCGTCTTGGTGGCAAATGTAATAAAAGGTTCTTGATCCAACACTTCGATGTCTATGCCCATTTCCTCCTTAGCCTCGCGAGCCGCGTTGTCCTGCAGACCCAAATCGAAATTTTCGACTCTGCCGCCGCAGAATTTCCAAAAACTCGTATCCCCGTGTTTATTGACCAGCACCTTGCCATCTTCCACAATGACAGGTCCGGACGCAATGATGATAGGCATACACATAAATTAACACACACTGTTAAAAATACAAGCTTTCAACTATCATGTTTATCTATGTTCAAATATTTGATGCTGATTTGTCTGATCGCGACTTTATTTGGCGCGGGTTGTGCAAAACCTCAAGTTTTAACGATCAACAATTTTGAAGATTGCGCAAAATACTATCCTGTCATGGAATCGTATCCCGAGCAGTGCCGCACGCCCGACGGACGTCTGTTTGTGCGGCCGCTGACTGACGAAGAAAAAGAAAAGACCAAACCGCCGGAAAATTTGGAACTTTCGACAATGGGAGTTCTCACAGGCAAAGTCACCGTCGGACCGATTTGTCCGGTTGAACGAATTGATCAACCCTGTCCGGTTCCGCCCGAGGCGTACACTTCGCGCGAACTCATCATCTATAAAGTCGACGGAAAAACATTCATCACCAGCACGCATTTTAAATCTGACGGAACTTATTCAATCACCCTCCCGCCGTCAAACTACGTCGCCGACGTTTCGCGCACCGGCACTTTTGGTTCCAGCAAAGACACGCCTCATGCTTTTAGAATTTACTCAAGCGTCACCACGACATTTAATTTGAGTATTGATACTGGGATTAGATAAACAAAAAAACCCGCTCATTAGTTTTGAGCGGGCAAAGTTTCCGGAACTGGCGTTGATGCTACAACGCTGATTTTCGTCTTGGGACGAAACAAGTAGAGCATCAGCGATGCGAGCACTAGCAGACCGCCGACGGTCGTCCAGATCGTGACGATTTTAGATTCACCGTCAGGCAAGCTGCGAGAGAAAAACCAAACGCCAGCGAGTACGATGGTGTTACCAGATCTTCCGAGCAGAGAATTCAACGAGCTGTAAGTTGCGCGATAGCCGCTCTCTATGCGTCTTTGAATAAAAACATCCGCAAGAGGAACATACGCGCCGCGTCCGATTTCGTGGATGACAATCATGCCAAGCGGCAGATATACGCCCGGCAAATGTCCGGCTACTGATAGACCTAAACCAGCAAGTCCCAACATCATAACCAATGCGCCGGCTTCGCGACCCCGCTTAAAATTCAATCTGCGTATCGAGTATCCGGCTACAGCACATGCCGTATACATTGCGATCCACGTGCCGGAGAGGCGTGCTCCATTCAGTCTTACATCGAAGAACTGCCCCCAGTAATGATTGAATGGATACACCAACCCGAAACACATGTTGGCAATGACCACCCAAGCCAGACTCCGGCTTTCTTTTAGTTTTCGGAAGCTGGCTTTTAATGCCTCTTTCTTAGTGAGCCGATCCGAAGGTTCGCCTTGGCCACGCATGAATTTGCAGGCAACCGCAAAACCTACAAAGATGATCAATGCCCCAATCAACCAGCACATGCGAAATCCAAGCCACCTGCCCACAAAGTCTGCACATACGCCTCCAAGCAGCGCAGAAATAGCAGACCAAACGGCTGCCGTCGATTTTATCTTCTTAAGCTCTTCGAATTTTCCAATCGAAGACAGTGCATCAGATATCCAAGCATCTTCCGCACCGGAGAGAAAAGCCAAAGCAACTCCTATAAGTACTTCGCTCAGAAGCGCAGACCAAAACCCCGTTGCAAGCGAGTACGAGGCAAGGCTCGCACTCTCGATCAAAAATCCGATCTTGATCGACCGGGCGCGGCTTTTACCGTCTGCAAACATACCTGTCGGCAACTCGGCGAGTATCAGAGTCAACCAAAACAATGAGTTCATTCCAGCGATCTGATCTTGCTTTATCCCGATATCGCGCAAAAACAGCGAGTAAATTGTGGAATGAAAGCCCATTCCGAGCAAGCCAATGGCTTTTGTCAGTGTATAGATCGTGCCCGGGTGCAGTTCGTTCTTACTTTGTCCAAAGTGCATTTTTCAACCTCCGAGGAAGTACAAAATAGCCCGAGTTCATTCTCGGGCCACTTTGAAATCCGTTTTTTGCTCTTAACTGAGCCTAAAAACATCAACAGATTCCATGCTCGCCCGAGAATCAAAAATCAAGCCGTAAACCGTGAGGTCGATAGCTTGGCGAGTCATCGGATAAGAATGGAAATTCATATTTTTCGTATATTTATTTGATACCACGAATATGGCCAAAAGTCAATGATTGACCCGCCTGCGTATATATGGTATCCTCTGCTTGCCCTGGGAAGGGCTTTTTAAAAAACTGAAACTTATGTCTCTTATCAATAAAATCACAGACTACTTTAGTTCCGCCAAAAACGAGCTGGTCAAAGTTACCTGGCCCACGCGCCAAGACACTTTGCGCTACGCAGGCTTGGTTATCGCCATCAGCGTCTGCGTAGCAGCCTTCTTCGGCCTCTTGGACGTCGGTTTAAGCAACGTGGTCACCACCGCTTTGGCAAACAAAAAGATAGAGACCTCCGTCCCGGCAGAGGTTCCGGTTACGCCGACGGTTGAACAAAACGCTCCGGAAACAACCACGCAGCAACCGACCATCAACTTTGATCAGGCAACGCCTATCACAACCCCGACAGACAATTCTTCGTCAGTCCAAAACTAAAAGATATGCCTAAACAAACCCTACAACTCGGCCGCAGATGGTATGCCATCCATACCTATTCCGGATATGAAGAGAATGTGACCGAAAACCTGCAACGCCGTATCGACACGCTCGGCATGCAAGATAAAATCTTCAACGTCATCGTGCCAATTGAAAAAAAGATTAAGATCAAAAACGGCAAACGCAAATTGGTGGAAGAAAAGATATATCCCGGTTATGTGCTGGTCGAGATGATTGTGACGGACGACTCTTGGTACGTTGTGCGCAACACGCCAAACGTCACCGGTTTTATCGGCACAGGCACGGTCCCTTCCCCGCTTTCCGAAGCCGAAGTCACCAGTCTATTCAAGCGCATCGGCACGCAAGAGGAACCGGCTTTCACAATCGACATCCAGCCCGGCTCACCGGTTAAAATCGGCGAAGGTCCGTTTAAGGGCTTTGAAGGCAAAGTTATAGAAATCGACGGCGCCCGCGGCAAGGTTAAAATCCTTGTTTCCATGTTCGGCCGTGAAACTCCATTGGAGTTGGACTTTACGCAAGTTAAGAAAATCTAACTCACCCCCCTGCCCCCTCTCTTAACATAATAGAGAGGGTTCAAACGGAACGAAGGTCGGTCGGGGACGTTGCACACAGGACGCGCTTCTCGTCTCGTGTGCCTGCGTCCACGACAAAATAATTAAGAATCAATAATTAAGAATTAAGAATGTTGGAGTCGCTGCGCGAAATATATTATTATCCGTACCGAAATTCATAATTCATAATTCTTAATTCATAATTGAAAGGTTATGGCCAAAAAAATCAAGACACTTATCAAACTGCAAATCGAAGGCGGCAAAGCCAATCCGGCGCCTCCTGTCGGTACTGCTCTTGGTCCGCAAGGTTTAAACATCGCTGAATTTTGCAAAAAATTTAACGATGCCACCCGCGACCGCATGGGCGAAGTCGTTCCGTGCGTCATCACCGTTTACGAAGACAGAACCTACGAGTTTATCTTAAAAACTCCTCCGGTTCCCGAGCTGCTCAAAATCGCCGCCAACATCAAAAAAGGTTCACCAAAACCTTTGACCGACAAGGTCGGCAAGGTCACAAAAAAGCAAGTCCGCGAAATCGCAGAAAAGAAAATGCCTGATTTAAACTGCACCACGGTCGAAGCGGCCATGAGACAAGTGGAAGGCACGGCAAAGAATATGGGACTGGAAGTCATCGGCTAATCCTCCCCGTAAAGGGGTGTGGCCCCACGGGCTTTACGCCCCGCAAAAATACAAAACCTCGACATTGTCGGGGTTTTGTTATTGTTCATTTGCCATTGTTAACTGTATAATTAAAAAATATGCTTTCCATCTACCTCATTTTCGGCTACGGAATACCCAAAGACATCTTGAAAGATGAAAACTACAATTTCTATCTTAAGATGGTTTTTAATAAAATCTACGATTTAGAAGTAAAAAATAAATCGGCGGACGTGCTGATCATCCCATGCGGCGGTAAGACGGACATGCGCAAACCGTACAAAAGGACCGAAGCGGATGAGATGATTAAATTTTTTAGTAAACTTATCAAGTCACGGCCTTTTATAAAAGACATGACTAAAAAATGGCGCTTTGTGCCGGAAAGACAATCCATATCGACCTTGGAAAATTTTGTGAACGCCAAAACAATAATTGACAAACTCAAAATAAAAAATACAAACTGCGTTATTTTTTGCGAGCAGACTCGAGGAAGGCGCATAAAAATCCTTGTCAAAAAAATATTCGGCAAGAATTTCAAAATCACTGTCGCGCCGGTTGATTTTGATGTTACCACAAACAGATACCTTGACCCTGAATTTTTGGATCGTAAAGAAAAAATTGTTTTAAAATACGACTTGCTCGCCTTAAAGAATCCAGCCAACTTCAAAAAATATCACTCCCTTTTCCAAGAAAAAATCACTTATTTGCGCAAAGCCGGACCCGATGCCCACACGGACGCGCTAAAAAAATGGTGGGAGAAAAAACTTGAACAACTAAAATAATTCCAATTAAATGATCATCAAAGAAATCATACAAATAGGCAATCCCCTTTTGAAAAGAAAAACCGAACTTGTCACCAAGTTCGACTCGATGGAAACGCGACGAGTAATAAAAAGCTTGGTTGATTCTTTGCGTTATCATGATTTGATTGGAATCGCAGCTTCTCAAATCGGCGAGAAATCTAGAATATTCGTGACAGAAGTACGAAAAACCAAGTACCGCAATTTGAAAAACGACAAACTTCGAGTTTATATAAATCCCGATATCATCTGGCTTTCAAAAAAACAAATCATCATCTATGAAGGTTGCGGCAGCGTTGCCTACGCCAAACTTTTCGCTCCGGTCAAAAGACCGGAAAAAATAATCGTTGAAGCTTGCGACGAAAACGGCAACAAATTCACACTCAAAGCCGATGGCATGCTTAGCCGAGTAATCCAGCACGAATATGACCATTTAAACGGAATCGAGTTTACAGAAAAAATAACCGATATAAAAAAGATAATGAGTTCCGAAGAATATCAATCCCGAGTTTAAATCACTTTGTCTTTCGCCAATTATTAATTCTTAATTCATAATTTTTTCTATGCCTCTCAACAAATCCACTCTCATCAAAACCATCTACTTTTATCTGGTCTCACTCATCGCTCTCATGATGGTCGTCTTTTCGATCGCCGACTTGTGCAACATTGCACTCAAAACGTGGGTCTTTACCAAAGCCGACCGCAATCCTTATTCACAACCGAAGTGTGCCACCATGGTGTTCAAAGATCCGAACCTTAAAGAAACTGACGATCAATACTCGCAAAGACTGCAGCAGTGCGAGCAAGGCCGCGTTGACGAACAAGAAGCTTTCATCGTTCAAAAACAACAAAGCGCCGTGCGCGACATCTCGTTTATCGTCGTCGGCTTGCCGCTTTTCCTGTATCACTGGATAACAATCAGGAAGGATAAGGAAAGCGACAAAGCTTGACGTTTTTGCTAATTCAACCTAACATACGCCCATTATTCACGTGGGAGGTTTGACGAAAGTCTTACCGACCAATCCGCCGTAGATACGCCCTCAGAGGGCGTCTCTACGAAAGGATGTTTACCACGGGAACAGGCTAAATAAGCCTATTCTCACGCAAAAATATGGCGCAAAGTAAGCGCTACCTGGAGGCCAAAAAATTGGTCGACGGATCCAAAAAATACACGCCGGCAGAAGCCATTGAATTAGCTAAAAAGACGGCCACGACTAAGTTCGCCGGAAGCGTGGAGGTCCATGTCCGTTTGGGTATTGACCCCAAAAAGACTGACCAGACCGTGCGTGCAACTTTGGTTTATCCAAACAGCATCGGCAAAACCAAAAAGGTTGTCGCCTTTGTAGGCGCTGACAAGGAGAAGGACGCTAAAGACGCCGGAGCTGATATAGTCGGCGGCGAAGAACTGATTAACGAAATCTTACAGAGCGGCAAGCTGGACTTTGAAGTTGCCGTTGCCACGCCGGACATGATGCCTAAACTTTCCAAGCTGGCAAAAATCCTCGGACCTAAGGGTTTGATGCCTAACCCGAAAACAGACACCGTCGGACCGAACGTTAAAAAGATGGTGGAAGATCTCAAAAAAGGCAAAGTTGCATTCAAAAACGATGTGACGGGAATAATTCATCAAGCCATCGGCAAGACAACGCTCGAATCCGCACAGCTCTTGGAAAACTTTACCGTTTTGATGGAAGCCATACGCAAGCTGAAACCGGCCTCGGCCAAAGGCACATTCCTCAAAAATATCACGGTTACAACAACAATGGGCCCAGGCATAAACGTCGACCCATCAACATTCGCCTAACGACAAAAAATCCCCAATTCGGGGATTTTTTGATGCCATTGACACGAATCGTAATTTTGTCTTTCGATGTGCTAAACTAAAAACCTATGCGAAAACAATTCGAAACCCCGCACGACGATAAAGCCGATGAACTCCCCCCTCCCGACGCAGAGGAAGAAGAACGTCGTGACGATTTTAATTTGGAAGGTGGCACCGGAGGTCGCAGCGTCGATAAAAATTCGGACGTCGAACATCTCGACATGTCCAAACTTGATAAAACCGTAAAATACGAATTCGACGGAAAAACATTTTATCTTTTACAGGATCCTTCTGATCCAAACGACGGATTAATGTTTAACGAAACTGGATCAGTCGTGACAACCGGTCGCAGACGGCAAGTGCTTGATGAAGGTCAAGCGGTAGAAAAAGCAGCTTAATATGTCAAAATTAATTCTAGGATTTGTAGGCCAAGCCGGCGCGGGCAAAAATACAGCGGCAAAATTGATCGGTGAAAAACACAGCATCGAAATTTTTGTTTTCAGCGATATCTTAAAAGATTTGCTAAAAAGACTATACTTGCCGGCTTCGCGTGAAAACTTGATTGCAATGTCCCAGGCAACGCGGCAGTTTTTTGGGCAGGACGTCCTTTCGATTGCCATGGATAAACAGGTATCTGAATCGCCTACCGACGTCGTTATCGTGGACGGCATCAGGCGCGTCGGAGATCTTGCATATCTTGATCAAAACCCAAATTTTCATTTGATAGAGATATGGGCGCCGCCCGAGGTGCGCTTTCAAAGACTTAAGAATCGCAACGAAAAACCGGGCGAATCAGACATGACTTGGGAAGATTTTCTCGAGATGAGCAAAAAAGAAACAGAGATGACCATCGCGGGAGTGGCGGAAAAAGCCGAAGCTAAAATCGAAAACGACGGCGATCTTGCAACTCTTTCCACGCGGTTGGAAGCGCTGTTCGCAAAACTGAACTACTAACCGACAAATTTGCTCTTTCCAGTTTCCAGTTTTTATGAAAGTCCGCATAACAAAACTCAAAAACGACGTCGAGCTCCCAGCTTATCAAACAGAGGGAGCCGCGGGGTTTGATTTGGCGGCTGCGGAAGACTGTACAGTGCCGCCCGGACAGTCGTTCCTGGTTCCGACCGGACTAGTGATTGCGACGCCGCCCGGACATGCTTTGTTCTTAACTGCGCGTTCCAGTCTTTTTAAAAAGAAAGGCCTAATGCTCGCCAATGGCGTCGGTACGATAGACAGCGATTATTGCGGCCCAAACGATCAAATTTTCTTGTCATGCTATAACCCCGGCCAGACCCCTGTCAGCGTCTCCAAAGGAGAAAGGCTGGCGCAAGGCATCTTCGTCCCCTTTACCCGCGCAGAGTTCTACGAAGCTCAAGCAGACGGCCAAAATAGAGGCGGTTTTGGGTCCACCGGCTGACAATCCACAAATAAGGCTTGACGCAAACGGCAAATTATATTGCCCGTCTTTTGCGCGTGTGACAAGGTATAGCCGTTTTTACAATTAACAATGAAAAATTAACAAATAACAATTATTGAATTCAGGGATTATTCCAACGTTGTTCATTGTTATTTGTTAATTGTTAATTAAACGATATGTCCACAAAAGACGAGGTAAAAAAGGCCAAGCTTGTGCAGCCCGAAGACAGCTCTACGCGGCGCATCTATTGGATGAACCACATCCGCACAAAACGTGAAGACGGCGAGCCGGTCGAGTTGAGGCCGACGCCGGAACAGATGGCTGTTGCAATCGCAAAATGCTCGCGCAGCTCTACGCCCTTTGATCAAAATGTCGATGATGTAAGTTTGGAAAAGGCGGCGGAATTTCACGAAAAGTGGGTCGTCGGTTACGGACACGGTTCGGTTGCCGAACACGCGGTTGCTTCCGTGGCTTTTCAAAACATACCGCAGACTGTCATTAAAATTTTAGAGGACGCGCGCCTGGCTTCTTACACCGAAGTTTCTTCGCGCTACCAAGTTTTCAATCGTTCGCGTGTCGGCGTGCCAAAGACATTATCACAAAGCGAATTCAATGAACGCGTCAACGAATTGTTCGACGGGCTTTATGCTTTGTACGAGGAATGTTACGCCTTGCTCTACCCGATATTCCAAGAGCGCCAGCCGCAAGGCGACATGCCGGACAGTGCATACAAAGCAACACTTAAAGCCATGACCTGCGATCGCGTCCGCTATCTTTTGCCGGCAGCCGCGCTTGCCTCTCTCGGCATGACGGCCAATGCCCGCGTTTGGGAGCATGCCATAGTTAAACTACTTTCTTCCGGCGATCCTCTGGCCAAACAAATCGGCGAGGAGGTTAAAAGCGTTTTGCGCGGTTTTGAATCACTGGACAGAGATCAGGCGCTGAAACACTTTCCTCTTCCGACTCTCTTGAAATACGCTGACCCAAATCAGTATCTCACCGAGCTGCCCGGCAAAATGTCCGATCTCGCAAAAGAGATGGTCAACCGGGATAAAACCGTAAATGTGAGCGAGTTTAAAGGCGGTGCGACTGCGGAAAATCCGGTCGCTTGCACTTATGATGATAATTTGACTGAACACCGAATATCGGCCGCCCTGCTCTCGCGCTATGCGCTGATACCAATGGAAGCCGCCATGAAGATGGTTTCTCAAGACACTCAACTGCAAGAAGAAGTCATCCGCACCGCTTTGGAAGACCGCGGCGCGCACGATGCTCCGCCGCGCGAGTTTGAACACGCTTGGTTCCAGCATGAAATCGTCATGGATTTTGGCGCTTGGCGCGATATTCAGCGACATCGAATTTGTACGCAAACGAACCAACCATTGGGAACCGACTTGGGTTTTGATGTGCCGGAAGAGATTGCAGAAATCGGCAAAGGCAAAGAATTTACGCGACTTATGAATATGGCGCATGATTTGAATCATGATATTTTAAATGCCGGTATGATTGCGGAAGCGCAATATGTCGTTCCTATGGCTTATCGCAGACGCCTGCTTGTCAGTTGGAACTTGCGCGAACTCTTCCATTTTATCGAACTGCGGTCCGGCAAAAAAGGCCACATGTCTTATCGCCGCATTGCGCAAGAAATTTGGCGCAAGTTGAATGAGACGCATCCGATGATCGGCTCGTACATCCGCGTCGACATGAGCGCCGAAGGAGTTTCGACGCTGGGAGAGAAGCCAAAGGGATTTTGATGTTCTATGTCCGACAGCATAACTCACCCTGCCCTCTCTTACCCAAGAGAGGGTTCTGAAACCGAAAAAACTCAATAACGCGAAGATGATGAGGTTCTCTCTCTTGGGTAAGAGAGAGCTATAGTGAGTTATGCTAAAATACTTAAATATGATCCATCGCCAACCAAACGACGGTCTGCACGTCATCATTGAAGGAATCGACGGCTCGGGAAAATCGACGGTTTTAAATGCTTGCCGCGCCTGGGCAGAAGAGCGCGGCATTTCTTTTTTTGATGCGGTGGAATTTTCCACGCGCGAGGGCAGACTGCCAACGGTTGACGAAGTCGAGTCAGTGACAGGACTCATGACTGCGGAACCAACTTTTTGCTGGACCGGTCGTGCGATTCGCGAAGAGATGATCGCCAAACATGTTGACGTGGTACGTGGGACGTGGGACGTGATACGTTATTCCGGCTGGGAAACGGCGCACGGGTTTTCGGTTGATCGGCTCGTCCAGTTTAGACGCGTCATCATCCCCTTTCTTCAAAACCACAGTGACAGAATAATTTTTCAAGATCGCAGTTTGGCGTCAACATTGGCATATCAACCTTTGCAGGACGAGAGTTTGACGACCGAAAAACTTTTGAGTCTTCCGGGCAATGCGCAGACAATCGCTTTTGCGCCGACCTTGCTCATCCTGATAAGAACCGAAGCGGCCGCAGCCATGGCCAGACTTTCGGGCAGAACCGAAAAGCAGGACGAACATATTTTTGAAGTCGAAGATTTTCAGCAAAGATTGGTTAAAAGATTTTTATCAGACGATGTTTTGGGTCCTTTCAAGCAAGCAGGGACGTTAATTGCAGAAGTTGACGGCAATCAAAGCATTGAGGCCGTCGGCGAGTCCGTTAAAGCCCTGCTCTCGCAAAATTTGCCCAATTTTGCTAGAATATAATTTATAATAATGCCAAATTACAAATGCCAAATGCCAAATTTTGGTATATCCAAGTTTGGGACTCATTAATTCGTAATTCGTAATTTGGCATTCGTAATTCTTTGAAGTATGTTAAACCAAACTCAAGCGAAACAAAAATTTCGCTCAACACTCGTTTTATTGTTAGTCGGAGTTCTCTGGCCTCTGATTGGAGGCTTGATCGCTGCCGGTCTTACTATGGTCGGTTTTCAAAGCACGGGCTTGGTCATCTTATTTGAACTTTTAGTCTGGCTCGCTTTATTCGTTTGGCTTTTCATCACGTTCTGGCAACTTGCCGCAGACCTCAAAGTCTCTCCCTGGGGAGCGCTATGGCTGTTCCTACCCGTGATTGGAGTCTTGCTGGTCTCGATGCTTTTCATCGAACCTCTCAAATACTTAGCTGACGGCAAACCGGAAACAAAGCAATTGCCGCGCACGTGGGATTTGGTTAAAGATTCTTGGAAACTTTATACCGACACTTTCAAAGATTTGGCAAAAACCTCGCTTTGGTTTTTGTACGTGGCAATCGTTTTCGGAGCAATCGCTGCCGTCGCGAGCTACTTTACATCTTCCGCTTATTTGATTGTGAACTACCTCCTGGTCATTCCCATGATTCTTACCAATCTCTGGATTTCACTCGCTGTATTTAAGCACCTAATCGCTTTGGAACGAGGCGAAAAATCTTACAGCGAACCGGTCCTAAACAGTTGGCGGACGGCTGTTTCTTATTTATGGCTGGGCATAGAAACGATCGTCTTTGGCGCAGGCCCGTTGATCCTCGTAATCATTTTGACGACCGGCGCTGCAATTTTAGCCGGAGGTTGGCAAACTATCGCGGCTTATCTTTTTCCGACTCTGGCGCAAACCCCAAATCAGACAGTCAGCATCTACGGAGTTGCGATCATCTTGGTAGTTAGCGGATTATTAGTGTTCCTGTCGTGGCTTTGGCTAATCTACAAGACTGTCATTTGGAATAGTTTTATCTTGCCTTTACTAACTATCGAAGGCAAAAAAGGCTTGGCAAATCTTAAAGAATGCGATCGCCTGGCAAAAGGCAAATGGTGGGGTTTGTTTTGGAAAAAGGAACTTTCAGGAATCGTGTTCGGTTCTTATGCGATGTTAATCAGCCTCGGCATGAGCATCGCCGTGCTGCTTATAACCGCAATTTTCGAAACGTTAAAACTGGGGCAAATCTTCTCGGCCTTTGCAAGCCAAGCTTTGAACGGGTTGATCGAGATGATCATCCTCCCGCTCATCTTGGCATTCATGCTCAAACTTTATAGAGCTTTTAAGAAGACATCCTAAAACGTCCTCAACGCGTCTTATGAAATTTGCCCCGATTATTGGTTTGGAAATCCACGTGCAGCTTAACACCGCAAGCAAAATGTTTTGCGGTTGTCCCAATGTGGATGACGGCGCGCCTCCCAATACCGCAATCTGTCCGGTGTGCACAGGTCAACCGGGCGCACTGCCGGCTTTAAATGCGGCTGCTTTGGACAAAGGCGTTTTGGCCGGTTTGGCTTTAAGTTGTCATATCCCGGACAAAAGCGCTTTTGACCGTAAAAACTACTTTTACCCGGACCTGCCCAAAGGCTACCAAATCTCCCAATTCGCCCTGCCCGTGGCTCTAAAAGGCTCTGTGGAGATCGACATCCCCGAACAGGCTATTCCGGGCCGTGAAAGGGTTAAAATCGGCATTACCCGCGTTCATTTGGAGGAGGATGCGGCAAAAAACCACCACGCCCCAAACGGTATGAACGGCAGGCCGGCGACGCTGGTGGATTATAACCGTGCAGGCACTCCGTTGATCGAAATCGTGACCGATCCGGACGTCCGTTCGGCTTTTGAGGCAAAATGCTTTTTACAGGAACTTCGCGCCATTATGCGCGCCATCAAAGTCTCCAATGCTGATATGGAGAAAGGCCAGATGCGCTGCGACGTTAATATTTCACTGATCGAAATCGATGACAGCGGCTTTCCGCTAACAGAGACTCTCAACGCCCGAACGGAGGTCAAAAATCTAAATTCTTTCCGCGCAGTCGAGCGCGCGATCATCTACGAGATTCAACGTCAGACAGCGTTATACGAAGCCGGTACGCCGCCGATTGAATCGACTCGCGGCTGGGACGACGGGCAAGGCAGAACTCTTGAACAGCGCACCAAAGAATCGTCCGCCGATTATCGCTATTTCCCTGAACCTGATTTGCCTCCGCAGGATTTGATCGAAATAAAAGAAAGGCTGGCGTCCAAACTTCCCGAACTTCCCGCGGAGACAAGAACGCGCCTGCAAAACGAATGGGGTTTCCCGACTTCGGCAGCCGTCTTTTTTGCGGCGGACACGGATTGGCAAGCGTACGCAGAACATGTAATGGGAGAGCTCGGCACATGGTTGGAAAGTGAAGATAATAAAAAAGAAAGCGCCGGAGAAATACTTGCCGAGCGCAAAACCGAACTGGCAAAACTCGCAAGCGGTTGGCTCACCTCAAAGCTCGCCGGTTTGCTCATTGAACGCAACATCGGAATCAAGGATGCGAATATTACGCCGGAAAACTTTGCTGAGTTTTTGACGCTGCTTGACTCAAAAGTCATCAACAGTACAAACGGACAAAAATTAATGCAGCTTATGATGGATTCCGGCGGCGATCCGTCGACCTTGATGGAAACACATAACCTTGGACAAAACTTAAACGGCAATGAGTTGATTGAAGTCGTAAAAAGAAACTTGGAAGCAAATACAGAAAAGGTTGCAGATATCAAAGCCGGTAAAATTCAAATAATCAAATGGTTTGTCGGCGTCGTTATGCGAGAGACTGAAGGCCGCGCCAATCCGCAACAGGCAGAGGAGGAAATTCGGAGACAACTCGAACTATAAAAACAATCTCCTTTGTCATTGCGAGGGAAAATAGAGACAGCTAGCGAGGCGTTAGTCGGTCGGGAGATTGCCGCGCTCCGTCCAACTTCGCTCGCAATGACGGATAGGTTATTTAGCAAGCCATGCATCTACCAGCTCCGCCGCCTCATCTTGGTTTCTGGCCCAATGAATGCGCGGATCGCGTTTAAACCACGTTTCCTGTCTTTTTGCGTAGTGGTAAGTTGACAGTTTGATGAGTCTGACCGCTTCGTCGAGCATTATTTCTCCCCGCAAGTACATGCCTATCTCACGATAGCCAATGGAAGTCATGGCGGGTGCGGTCCAGGAAACGCCGGCTTTGTGCTGCTGACGCACTTCTTCGGGCCAACCCTCGTCCATCATGCGGCTGACGGCAAGATCGATGCGTTTGTACAATTCCTCGCGAGACCACTTGATACCGACTTGAAAAGCGTCAATAATCGGCGGGCGCTTTTTACGCTGCTCGCTTATGGGCTTGCCCGTAAAAGTCACAATCTCGATGGCGCGGATTACACGGCGCGGATTTTTAAGATCAACGGCATTGGCGGCCGTCGGATCCAATCTTAACAAATGCTCGACTAACTTTTCCAAAGATTGTTTTTCAAACGAAGATCGCAAACTGCTGCTGGGAGGAACTTTTGGAATATCAAAATTATCAATCAAAGCAGTCGTGTAAAGTCCCGTACCTCCGACGACAATCGGAAGATGACCGCGCTTGAAAACCCCTCTGATGGCGCGGACCGCGCTTTCGCGCCATTCGGCCACGGACATTATTTCTCCAGGCTCTAAAAAATCCATCAGGTAGTGGGGTATCTCGGGATAAACCGCGTCGATATCGTATTTGGAATCTTCGGCTTTTTCCAAGTCTTCCTTAAACTCAACCTGTACCATAAAAGCACCATGCTCTTTAAATTTTCCGCGTCTGCCAGGCGGCTTGCCCGTTCCGATACTGAATCCTTTATACATTTGCCGCGCGTCGGCATTTACAATTTCCCCGACGTGATCTCTGGCAATACGAAGACTTAACGACGTCTTGCCCGAAGATGTCGGACCGACCATAACAATAACGCGCGGCAACGGCTTTTTGGAAATGGGTTTAGCCGTGCCGCGCTTGATTTTAACAGACATATCTATTTATTACTCGGTTGAATTTCCATCTGGCATTCCAGTTGAAAATCCGGACTCAATATGCGGGAACAATCAATTTCGGTTACTTTAATTTCCGCATAAGCCTTAAGGCAATCAACTCTTTTTTCCGCCCCGGCATCCGCGCACAAGTTCGGATCGTTCGCATTCATGGTGCGATCCAAAAAACAAGCAAACGGATACTCGGCTTGTGCACAATCATTCAGCGATGGATGCTGTTTATCAGTCAAAGATCCTACGATATCGCGGTTCTTCTCAATCTGCCATAAGACAACGCCACCGATGATCAAAATAATTATCAGTCCGAGCGGCCAAAACCACTTTTTTTGCATAGAGATATTATATCAGATTAACAATCCCCTTCAAAATACGATCTCGCCCTCCAAAAGCCAGGTTAGAGCTTTGGCGATATGCATGTTCTTTATTTTTCCGGCCGCCAATTTGTCCGCATTTATGGCGCGGATGTTTTTTAGTTCATTGGAAGTACCATAAGCTACGTTGTCTTCCACTTTTTCAACAAACACCTCCAGCGTCTTATCCGCATAAACCTGATTTTTACGCAAAGTATTTTCTTCCATCAAATCCTGCAAAACCTGCCAACGCCTTTTCTTTTCGTCCTCCGTCACGTCGTCTTGATACAGGCGATTGCCAAGCGTGCCGGAGCGCGGACTGTATTGCGCAGTATATGAAATGTCGAAATCACATTCTTTAAACAATTCGACAGTATTTTGAAAGTCCTGTTCCGACTCGCCTGAAAAGCCAACGATAATATCCGTCCCAAGAGCAATGCCGGGACGCGCGGTTTTGACTCTTGAAATCACATCCAGATAATGTTCGCGCGTATACTTGCGGTTCATGCGATGTAAGACGCTATTTGACCCCGACTGCACGGGAAGATGTAAATAGTTGACTTGTTTTGGCAAAGTTAATGCATCAATAACTTCGTCATCCATTGAAAGCGGATGTGCGGCAGTCCAATGCACTCGCTCTATGCCCGCAATTTGATTTACCTCCCAAAGCAAAGATGCAAAATGATTTTTATACGGATTAAACGGACTGAACGAACCTGGATCAGGAGCCCTATAGTCATTGATAGCCTGACCGAGCAGCGTTATGTCGATGACTCCGTGTGCGGCCAGATCGTTTACTTCTGACAAAACCTCAGCAGCCGGACGGTTCTTTTCCAAGCCGCGCGCATAAGGCACAACGCAATAAGTGCAAAAATGATTGCATCCCGTTTGGATTGTTACATACGCCTGCTTGGCCTTTTGACGCAAAGGTTGAATCTTTAGATAGTCTTCTGCAATATCGCCGCTGATTGACCATAGCGGACGAAGCTCGGCAATCCAACGCGGTAGATTGACCATGTCCGGAGTCGGAAAAAACAAATCCGCAGTCTGCAAACGTTTGCGCAACTCGCCGTTTTTATCGCGCCCCGCCATACATCCCATCACGGCGACCAGAACATCTTCACCTTTCTTTTTTCGTTCAGAAAGCTCCTCCATTCTGCCGTAGATTCTGTCCTCCGCATGCGCTCGCACCGAACAAGTATTAAATACAACCAAGTTCGCCTCTTGTTCCGTGGAAGATTCCTCAAAACCGACAGACTTTAATAACCCGGCCATGCGTTCCGAGTCGTTCGTGTTCATTTGGCAACCGTAAGTCTGTATAAAATATCGCAATTTATCGGGCATAATCTATAAAACCGGTAGACGTTTCATGCGCGCGAGAGTAACATGAGTGCTGATAGACGTCCAACATTCCGGCTCGTCATTGCGAGGAATTCGATGACGAAGCAATCTGCCGAAAATTGCCGCGCTCCGTAGGACTCCGCTCGCAATGACAGGTATACTGTATGAACGACAACAAACTATCAGAAGAACAGCAAAAAAGCATCCAAGAAATCCTCCGTCGCTTTCGCGAGGAGGCGGATGTTATCGTTGCCCAACACCGTGACCGCGTAAAACAAATATTGGACGATTTGGATCGCCAAAAAGCGGAAGAAATTCAAAAAATGATCGGGTCTGGAGTTTAAAATTCCATCTCCTCGATTTCCATCAGCCTATTATATTTTTCAACCCTTTCGGACCGGGACAATGAGCCGGTTTTTATGTATTCGGATCCGCAGGCGACTGCCAGGTCTGCAATGGTCGTGTCGGACGTTTCACCCGAGCGATGAGAAATGCTGGTTGCAAAACCGGACCGATGGGCGAGCGTGATAGCTTCCGCAGTTTCCGTCAAACTTCCGATTTGATTGAGTTTGATAAGTATTGCATTTGCCGCTTTTGCTTGAATTCCTTTTTGCAAACGTTCGACGTTAGTGACAAACAGATCATCACCCACAACGTGGCAGTGGCGTCCTAGACGAGACAACGATCCGGACCACGCCGCCCAATCATCCTCTGCAAACGGATCTTCCAAATTGATGATGGGATATTTCTTTTGCCATTCAAGATAACGGTTCAAAAGTTGTTCAGATGTAAATCGGCGGCCACCCTCGGCTTTAAAAATATATTCCGCTGTTTTGGCATCATAAAACTCCGAAGCTGCAACATCAGTTGCCATACCGACATCTCGTCCGGGAGCGTAACCAGCTGACTTTATTGCCTCTTTTAGCAGATCGAACGCCGCTTCAACATTTTTTAGCTTTGGCGCAAATCCCCCTTCATCTCCGACGGTTGTCGCAAAGCCGCCCTTTTCCAAAATGGACTTCAACGCGTGAAAAACTTCCGCACCTGCACGAATACGCTCTGACATCTTTTTTTGTTTTGGAACAATCATGCATTCTTGAACATCCAAAGACCAGTTTGCATGCGCCCCTCCGTTCAAGACGTTCATTGTCGGCATCGGCATAGCGGCCGCGTGTGGAAATTTATAAATCAAACGCAAGACTTTCCACAAAGGTCTTTTGACGGCAATCGCGTGAGCCTGCACGCAAGCGAGCGACACAGCTAAAATCGCATTTGCTCCGAGCTTCTTTTTGTTTGCAGTTCCGTCCAACTCAAGCATTACATGATCAATGTCAATTTGACGACGAACATCAACACCTTTTAGCACCGGCGCTATCTTTTTATTGACGTTCTGAACCGCTTTTAACACGCCTTTTCCGCCGTATCTTTTTCCCCCATCACGCAATTCCAAAACCTCATGACTGCCCGTCGAAGCACCAGAGGGAACTTTCGCTTCTGCACCGACGCCGCCTTTAAGCGTCACGCGACAAGCAACGGTCGGGTTGCCGCGCGAGTCAAGAATTTCACTGGCATGAATGGATTGAATATCAAAGTTAGACATATCGATTATTTCTTCTTCTTTAATGAACCCTTTTTATGAACAATCTTCTTAACCTTTTGAACAATTTTCTTGCTCTTTGCTGCAATCATCTTGCGCGCGATCTGTTTTTTTTCCTGAGGACGTTTTAAGGACGCTTTAAGGACGTTCAAAGTACGCGTTGAGGACGCTAGCAGTGCTTCTATCCCCGGTAGCCTCCCTTTCTTCTCGATAAACTCAAGCAAAGCTCCGCCTCCCATCGAAACATGGTCGTACCATTCGCTCATTCCCGTCTGTAATGCGACAGGTACAGTATCTCCCCCGCCTACAAGACCGTAAGCCGCACCGTTGCTGCGAGCCGCGATGGCGCGTGCAATGACCAAAGAGCCGTGACTGAATGCCGGTATTTTTGCAACGCCGAGAGGACCGTTCCAAAGTATTGTCTGCGCATTTTTTATTATCGACGACCATTCGCGCATAGTTGCGGTGCCAATATCACCTATAACGTCGTTGAGCTTGATTTCATTGACCAAAACGACATGCGGCTTGGCGTGGATGTCTATCTTTTTTGCGACGAGTGCATCTGACGGTAAAACAATCTTTTTATTTTTTATCAGCGCTTTGGCAAATTTCAGACCTTCGACCTCAGTATACGATTTACCGATTTTATATTTTTTTGCAACAAAAAACGGATGAGCCATCGCTCCGCCGATTAAAACTTTGTCAGCGGCCTTAAGCAGCGAATTAATGACCGGCATTTTGGTCGAAAGTTTCATCCCGCCGATAACAGTCACAAAAGGTCTTTTTGGTTTTTCAATCAAACGGCTTGCCGCCTCTATCTCATTGATAAGTTCCGGTCCGGCAAAATGCGGCAAGTATCTTGCGATGCCTGCGACGGACACATGGGCACGGTGACTGGAGGCAAAGGCATCATTCACAAAATAATCCGCAAGCGATGCATATGTTTGCGACAATGCGACATCATTCTTTTCCTCGCCTTCATAAAACCTGACGTTTTCCATCAAAAAAACATCACCTGATTTTGCAGTACTTAGCGCACTCTCGACTTCTAATTTACCATCTTGCTTGGTTATATCCTCACCGCAAAACATAACCGGACAATCAAGATACGCTTCGGCCATCGGCAAGAGTCTGACAGTTGAAAGAGACTTATCGCGCTTTTTGGGACGGCCCAAGTGCGTGAGAATGATGACGATTGCACCGTGTTTTTGCAGATATCGAACAGTCGAGACGGACGCATCGACTTTGGCCAGATCTTCTTTGGACGGCATTCCTTGTACCGGAATATTCCAATCCAGACGCAATAAAACCCGCTTATTCTTGAGTTGAACGCGGGAGTTTAAAATCGGCAAGTCTTTCATACGGATACATTTTAACTTAAAAACTGACAACTAACAACTTACAAGAGTTGCCAATCTGCTCTTGTAAGTTGTCAGTTGTGAGTCGTCAGACGTCAGTTGTCAGTTTCATTACAACCCCAATTCCAAAACGACAATTTCCGGCGGGCAGAAGAGTCTGGCGCGGATGAGCACCTCGCCTATTCCAGTCGTGATAAATGTCGGCAAACCGTTAATAACCCTAAAACCCATGTCGGCCTTCTTGAGTTTAGACGGAACAACAACGCTGCCAATTAACGGAAATCTGATTTGTCCGCCGTGCGCATGTCCGCACAGCACCAAGTCCGCCTGACCTTCTTTCATGTCCAATAAGTTATCCGCTTGATGCGAAAGACAAACGGTTGGGACGGATGGATCTCTGACGAAATTAAAATCCGGCTTGCCAAAAAGCGTTTCATCCATGCCGACCAATCGCAAATCTTGCCCTTGGAATTTTATGCCATGACTTTTGTTGGTCAAATCCTCGCACCCCCAAGCCTCCACCTGCTCTTTGACGGCCTGTGGATCATCCAAATAGTCGTGATTGCCCAACACGAAATATTTTCCAAGACGCGGACTGACTTTTTCCAATCCGTCGAGTTTATCAATAAACTTTGGATCACCGACGACACAATCTCCACCGATTAACAGCAATTCAGGCCCTAACTGTTTAATCTTGTTCCACATTCCGTCATACCAACTCTTCGACTTATTTGAACCTGCATGCAAATCTGCAATAAAAACCGCTTTTAACCAAACTTTCGGATTTTTGACGAGCGGACGTCTTAAACGCGTGATCTTAAGTCTTTTTGGTTCGATGAAAACTCCTTCAGCCAAAAGAAAAAGGCAAACCAACATAAATCCTGCCAGCCATAGAAAATAACCTCCGGTGAACAGTCCAGCAATTGCAAGGACAATCGCAAAAAAAGCCATCACTGACATTATTACGTCGAATATCGCAAAGGATTGATTGTTAGTTTGCAAGTTTAACTTCACAAATTTCTCCCCACCTCAAGCGCCATCTCGGCCAAGCGGTGCGAATAGCCCCATTCATTGTCATACCAAGCAAGGACTTTAACCATGTCGCCGTCGACGACTTGCGTGAAAGGCAAATCAACGATTGATGACGCCGAATTGCCTATAAAATCGGATGACACCAACTCCTCTTCCGTAACTTCTAAAACATTTTTATACAAAGGATTTTTAGCAGCCTTCTTCAATACCGCGTTGACTGCTTCTTTGGTGGTTTTCTTTTTTAGCAAAAATGTAAAATCAGCGATAGAAACGCATGGCGTTGGAACGCGAATGGAAATGCCGTCAAACAGACCTTTGAGTTGCGGAAGGACTTCTGTCGTTGCTATGGCGGCACCGGTTGTCGTCGGTACAATGTTTTGCGCGGCAGAACGAGCGCGGCGCAAATCTTTATGCGGGCCGTCCTGCAAAACTTGATCCGCAGTATAAGAATGGACGGTCGTCATCATCGCTTTTTTTATTCCAAACGCGGCGTTGATTATTGCCGCAACAGGCGCAATGCAATTTGTCGTGCAAGAAGCGTTGTTAATGACTTTTGACTTTTTGCCGGCGCCTTTGTTGTTCACGCCGATGACATGCGTCGGTACGTTGCCGCCTTTTGCCGGCGCAGAAATTATTACGCGCTTAGCTCCGGCCTGCAGATGTTTTGATGCGCCTTCCTCATTCGTAAATCTCCCGGTACATTCGAGCACGACATCGACTTTCATCTTTCCCCACGGCAAGAGAGTAGGATCTTTTTCCGCAACAACAGGAATCTTTTTGCCTTCGACGATGATATGCTTGTCGTCATACGAAACTTTCTTGTCCCACGTACGATATGTTGAATCGTGCTTTAGCAAATGTGCGAGAGTTTTGGCGTCCGTAAGATCGTTGATAGCAACGACGTTAAAGCCCTTTTTGTCATATCCCGCTTTAAACGCACCGCGGCCGATGCGTCCGAAACCGTTAATTGCAATATTTGTCATAGATGAAGTTATTTGAGAGTAACGTGTATTTCACGCACCGCTTCGATATTGTTGGTGTCTATTATAAACTCTGTGACATAAAGATCTTTCGCATCTTCCCATCGCATTTGAACATCATATCCATTCGTACCAACAAAAGTGTAACTTTCCCGCGCATCGACAGTCTTAACGACGCTATTGCTAGCCATATCAACAATTTGAATTTCTTTCACGTCTGCATCTTTTCTCACTGGATTAGCTGCGTATTTATAATCGGGAGAAAATACGGAATCTTTCGGCACGTTGGCCCGTGCAATGGTTTGACCCGTGAGCGTGTCGTAGACCCAAACGCGCTGATCCATCGGGTTGCGCTCGGATCCGTATGCCCAGGCGCCAAAAACGATGTATTGGCCGCCGACGCTTTGTTCGATCGGTTGTAATAACTCACTTGTAACGGGAGATTGCGGTATATTTCTGACACTCGAGACAATCACTTCTTTGGAGCCATCCGCCGCGAGGCGGTACAAGCTCGCATCGTCACACGCTCCGGTGAAAGTCGACGGACACGGTTTGTAATAAATAAACAGACCTTTAACGCCGGATTCCTGATAACTGCCCTGCATCGAAGGCGTATTCGTTCCGCCAAGGCTGGAATCAATAAAGTTGACAATGCCGAGTTGCTGCTCGTACAGCAGAACCGTTGTTGATCCCACGATAAAAAGCGCCGCAAAAAGCAGCATAAAAACAAAAACCGTCCAAAAAGACGATTTTGCTCTCGTTACTTCTAACTTTAGCGCTTGACGCGGGACGCTTTGGACGCGGGACGCGGGATGTCTTTTAATTGGCATACGCTCAAAGTATACCACATACGTGACGCGACCAGAACTTTATTCCGCGATTCTCAACAACTTGTCTTTTAACGTCTCTTTCTCCAATCCTCCAACCATCTGATCCGCGACCATGCCGTTTTTAAATATCAAAAAAGTCGGAATGGAAAGTATATTAAACTGCTGAGCAATGTTTTGACTTTCGTCCACATTCATCTTGGCGACTTTTACTTTGCCTTCAAGCTCGGTTGCCAGCTCTTCGATGATTGGCGTCATCATTCTGCACGGCCCGCACCACGGTGCCCAAAAGTCGACCAGCACTGGCTTGTCGGACTTTATGACCTCTGATTCGAAGTTGTCTTGTGTAAGTGTGATTTCTGACATAAGGATATCAAGTTACCATCATTTTCATTCTTGCGAAAGCGAGAATCCATCCGGTCGAATTCTGGATCCTCGCCTACGCAAGGATGACAGAGAGAGACGGTTTGTACGTGGTACGTGATGTACGCCAGTTACCTCTGTATCTCCACCTTGCGTATTTTAGTCTCTTCGTGAAAAACCTCCAACCTGTCGCCAACCTGCAGTTTTTCTTTGCCGCGATAAGAGATGCCACATTCCTGACCTTGCTGAACTTCCTTAACCTGTTCTTTACCAACCTGCAAAGATTCGATTACACCCTCTCCCATCGGCTGTTCCTCTGCGCCTTCTTTGCGCCAGACGATCAACTTCGCATCTTTTTGCATCATTCCATGTCTGACTTTGCAGCCGACCACCATACGATCTTTTTCGGTGCGGAATATTGCGATGACCTCGCTTGTTCCAAGCGGAGTACGAATCACTTCCGGAGGAAGCATCTTGTTTAAACGAGCAACTACATCATCGATCAATTCGTAAATGATTTTGACTTGTTTAACTTCCACTTTTTTCTCTCGCGCCATTACAGAAGCCTGAGGCGTGGCAACGGTATTAAATCCGTAGACGACAGACGGAGTTGCAGCCGCCGCGCTGTCGATATCATTTTCCGTGATGTTGCCCAAGCCCTTCTTCAAAAGTTCAACCCCGACATATTCGTGATCAATCTTTTCAAGCATGCCCAAAATAGCTTCCAGAGAACCCAAGACATCCGCTTTCAAAACGATGTTTAACATGAGCTTCTTTTGCTCGCCTTCCGCTCCCTCGGTCTTGGTTGCTTTGACTGCAGTAAATTGGTTGGCGATCTGCTGATTTGATTTTGCTTTTCTTTCCAACTTTTTAAAATCTACCGGCACCTCCATGGTGTCTCCGACCGCCGGCGCAACTTTAAAGCCAAGTACTTTAACCGGCACGCCCGGGGCGGCTTCGTCTATAAGTTTGCCGTTCCAATCGCGCATGGCTCGCACGCGGCCGTACAAACTGCCGTTCATGCCAAGCCAATCATTGCGATGCAATGTTCCGGTTTGGACGAGAATCGTGGCGACAGGGCCTTCCGCTTTGTCGACGTGCGATTCGATGATTGTTCCCGCCGCGAGGCGGCTGGGATCGGCTTTTATCTGTTCCGCATTCATGTCCGCCAAAAGCAAAATCATTTCCAGTAAATCGTCGATACCGGTTCCCTGCTTGGCAGAAATTTTGACGATTGGCACAGTACCTCCCCAAGCTTCGGTCGTAACTCCGTAATCCGCCAGCTGCGCCAACACGCGATCCGGATCTGCGTCCGGTTTATCTATTTTATTCAAAGCAACGACAAACGGCAGATGCGCCGCATGAATAATGTCTATAACCTCTTTGGTTTGCGGCTGCACGCCGTCATCCGCCGCAACGACTAAAATGGCAATGTCAGCAACCTTCGCGCCACGCGAACGCATAACGGTAAAAGCTTCGTGTCCGGGCGTATCAATAAAAGTTATAAGACGCCCCTTGCGCTGCGCTTGATAAGCGCCGATATGCTGCGTAATACCTCCGGCTTCGCCCTCCATAACATTCGTTCTGCGAATGGCATCGAGCGTTTTCGTCTTGCCGTGGTCAACGTGACCCATCACGACGACAACCGGCGGACGCAAAATTATTTTTCCTGTTTCTTGAGTATCCAAAATTTCTTTCAAACGATCCTGCGCCTGCGCAGCTTCGACTGTCGGTTTGTTCCCATCTTCCTTCTTGGCTTCAAAACCCAACTCGTCAGAAATAATGGCCGCCGTCTCAAAATCCAGACGTTCGTTTTGCGAGGCCAGAATGCCGGCGCGCATCAATTCTTGAATCACGCGAGTCACAGGCAAATTGAGTTTGCCTGCCAATTCACGGACAATAATAATTTCCGGAAGCGTCACAGACTTTTTAGCTCCGGGTTCCGCCATCGACGCATTCTGCGTCTGCTGACTACCCGAAAGCAACTGTCCGCGCAAACGCTCTCGACGCGCCTGCTCAATCCACTTGCGGAAAATCTTTTCCGCCATCTGGTTATCCAGCTTGATGGCATGCGCCCCAATATCAAAACCCAAAGCCGGGAGCTTATCCAACAGCTCTTGCGGCGTAACCTTTAAACGTCGTGCCAAATCGCTTACATTCATGGCAGCATGATAGGCTTTATTGGCCTTTTGGTCAAGAAATGGGGATGGTTTAGATAAAAAATAACTAAAAACATCCTGCAGGATGTTCAGATGAGAGCCAAGTATCCGAACCGAGTGCTAGGAAGCAATCTCGCGGAAAGCCGCAAAAACCCACCCAGCGTTCCAGTCGTGCCCGACGTCATCCAGATTCAGACCGCGGTTAGCGACGTCACGACCGAAGTACAGAACGTACAGGTTGCCGTCGCCGTCACGGAAGAACAGAGCTTCATCGCTTGGGATTGAAGTGCACCATCCCACTGGATTCTTCTCTGCGATCCACGCAATGAAAGCGGCCGTGTTACCATCCGCTTTCAAGGCTGCGAAGTGGTCCCGAACCTGCTGCGTCGTTACTCTCTCGCCGGGTCTCCATGTCAGGACCTCGTAGCGCTTGCCACGTACCTCCAAATACCGTGGCGTTTGGCCTTCAGGAACTCGATACTGATTGAAATCCCAGGCCTTAAGGTTTGGATTGACATGGGTAAAGTCAACCTTCTTGTGCGCCCATGCTACCAGCTCGGCAGGTGAAAGGTCGGGCACAGTGACCACGTCGGCTGCGCCGTTCGTTGAGGTGCTCCGATATGGATTGTCCCCTTGCGCCTGGAGTGCAGGCTTGACCGCCGTGACCTTGACCGGCACGAGTTGCTCGGCCTGCCAGTCGGTACGAACCACCTCGACCATTCGCCGAATGGTGTCCACACCGCCGGGTGAACCGAGACGCTCGAAGGCATCAAACGGCACGTCCATCTCATTTGTGATTTTGCGGATTGTAGTCGCAATGCCGAGCAACCAACCAAATACCCAGATCACCAGCCCAAAGTCTTTCTTTGTCGCGGCCATGATGGCCCCCTTCTTCGCTTGGCTTACCCCACACTCTCCGCACCATGCGAAAAGTCCAGGCTTGCCGTTGCAATTAAGCACTAAAGTCAAAGTCCGCAATCTATTAAGATTTGCGATAATTTAGCATAAAAATGGGGTTTTGTCAAGGGATGAAGCGTACTTTATTATCTAAAATTAGCCAAAAACAAAACCGCCGAGTAAAAAACCCGGCGGCTGTCTTCAGACTCCCCTCGCCCTTTTCTTTCTGTCATCCTCGCGGATGCGGAGATCTAATAAAATTAGTTTGAAACAAACTGATACTACTGGATCCCCGGGTCTTCGCGTAAAGCGACGTGGTCGCCACGCGACTTTACGTCGTCGAACTACGCCCGAGGATGACAAACGGAGGGATCAACTGACTAGCAGCTCGTCCCCTTTTTGCCCAACTCCCAGCGCACAAATCTGGCGATAACGATCTTTTCGCCGATTTTGGCGATTTTTTCATTGACCAGTTGTTCGACTGTTTTTTCTTCGTCTTTGAAGAATGATTGTTTAGTGAGGCAAACTTCGTTCAACCATTTGTCGATTTTACCCTGAACGATTTTTACTTTAATTTCTTCGGGCTTGTTGTCGTTTGCGACTTCTTCCAAAAACAACTTGCGCTGACGTTCCAAGTCCGCTTCCGGGACCGACTCCGGAGAAAGGAAATCCGGATTCATGGCAGCAACTTGCATGGCCAAATCATTGGCAAAATTCACAAAGTCATCGTTGCGCGCCACAAAGTCGGACTCGCATTGAAGTTCGAGCATAGCCGCCATCTTTTTGTTGTGGTGCAAATATGTTGCGACAATGCCTTCTGCCGTTGTACGTTCTGCCGTTTTTTGCGCGGCTTTCATCTCACCCATTCTACGCAATACCTCGACGGCCTTTTCCAAGTTACCGCCGGCTTCGTCCAAAGCTTTTTTGCAGGCCATCATGCCCGCCCCTGTTTTGTCGCGCAATTCCGCGACTGTTTTTGCGTCTGACATAACTCACTTTTCAATTATGAATTAAGAATTATGAATTATGAATTTCGTTGTGAAAGAAATAAATTCAGCGCAGCGACTCCAACATTCTTAATTCTTAATTATTAATTCTTAATTATTTTTTAGTTTCTCTCGGTCCGCTTTGCACCAACGAGCCGGCTAGGCGCGAGCGTCCGGCCTCCCATTCGTCCTTGCCCTGTTTGCAGGCCTGGCCAAGCAAACCAACGATCAATGAGATTGCTTTAACAGCATCATCATTGGCAGGAATCGGGTAATCGACATCCTGCGGATTGACGTTTGAATCGCAGATGGCGATGATTTTGACTCCGCGGCGAACAGCTTCGGTCAAAGCTGTTTTATCTTTGTGAATATCTTCGATGAAGATGGCGTCCGGAATGCGGTTCATGTCTTGAATGCCGCCGACCTTGTCTTCCAAAATTGTAATTTGTTCGCTGAATTTTAGCTGCTCAAGTTTGGTATATTTGCCAAGCTCGCCTTTTTCGTGGCGGCGCTTGAGATCTTTAAAACGCTTAAGAAGTTGAGCGATGACCGAAAAATTAGTCATCGTTCCGCCAAGCCAGCGCTTGGTGATAAACGGCATGCCGGCATCTTTTGCAGCAGTTTCGATTATCGGCGCAGCTTGCTTTTTGGTACCGACGAACAAAACAATTCCACCGCGTCCGGTTGTTTGTTTACAAAAAGCCATTGCCTCGTCCAACGCCTTTTGCGTTTGTTCGAGATTAATAATATGTATTCCCTGGCGCGAGCCGAACAGGAATTTGCTCATCTTGGGATGCCATTTGGAAGTGCGGTGGCCAAAATGCACACCGGCCTCCAGCATCTCTACGAGCGTAGGGAGCTTAGCCATAGTTTTGATCTCGCAGTCATTTTATGACCCGAGAGCCTTATACCTCTCTTCAGCAGATTTGACGATCCCCCGACTTGGGAGGACAGGCCATCAAATCGTTGTGGCCGAAGATGGGATTTTCCGACAAAATATCGGATTAATTAAGATAGAATAAGCCAAAAATTGGCGCTAGGAGTGTACCAAAACCCGCCCAACGCGTCAACCCATCCACTCACAATGCTGTAGAGACGCAAAATCTTGCGTCTAACCTAAAACTGTTTATCTAATTTGCGGTTTTAAGCTATACGCAAGATTTTGCGTCTCTACAGCATAAAGGTCAACTCAGAAAACAAAAAGACCCGCCCGCGCTAGGATGCGCAAGCGAGCCATAGATCGACCGACCCGGCGAGGTCAGTTGACACTATTGAGCGTCACCTTGATCTCGGTAATGCCCCACGGTCCGCCGGAAGGTACGATGGTCACCCGTGCCGTGGGCGGAGAATAATTAAGCCCGTTGACCGTACCAAGCAAGGTCTTGCCCTCGCAAACGTAGACCCATACCGAGTCGAGACATCCTGCAGACGGGCACAGATGGACCCACTGCGAGAAGTCCTGCTCGCCGATGGCGGCAAAGCCCGGATCAACCAACAGCATCGCGCTGTCCACGGACTGGATTGGTCTTGCAACAACCCAGTGTTGGGTTGAATCCGACGCCTGCTTCCAGATCTCGTAACCGTTCGACCCGCCGTCCGGACCGTAGATCGTGCTCTTTCCAAAGACTCCCAGCACCTTGTTATTGGGTGCGGAATCCTGAAAGTTGACGATAACAGATATCCAACCGTTCACGCCCAACGTCTGGCAGACGTCTTCCGGGCTTGCGTCAGCCAGGTCAGCATCATGGCCGGCGTCGACGATAACATCCGGCTTGGCATCCGCGACAACGTCCGGCTTGGCGTCGACACTGACTTCGGCAACGACGTCAGGCTGAGCGTCCGTTCCGACCTCCGTGACGACATCGGGCTGTACATCTTGTCCGGCGTCGATAACGTCGTTGGACGCGTCGACGACGTCGCTCGTGATGACGTCACGGCCGATGATGTCCGGCTGAACGTCTAGTTTTGCATCGCCGACGTAGTGGTCGACGGCATTGACGTCGTGGCCGGCGTCGACCTGCGGGCCATCTGGAAAAGCGGAGAACTCACCCCCTCCGCAAGCAGCCAGAACAGTCAGCGAAAGAAACAGAACTGCCCATGAATAGAACATCATCGCGTGCCTCCTCGATGATCCCCCATAGCTTTACGCAAAGGGGGTTGGCGATGTAAACGCACAATTGCGTCATTTCTTCTTACACTAAAAAACCATTTCTGTCAATAGTAAATATGCCCACAGATTCAAGAACTTTAAGGACTTTAAGGACTTTATGGACTCTGTTATTCTTCCGCCTCGTTCCCCATCTTCCCGCTTTTTACGGCAGCGATTATTTGATCCAAATCACCATCTAAAATGTATTGAATATTGTGCCAAGATTTTTTGATGCGATGATCCGTAATTCTATCCTGCGGATAATTGTAAGTTCTGATTTTTTCCGAACGGTCGCCCGAACCGATTTGCGATCTGCGTTCGCTGTCCAATTTTGCACGGCGCTCCATCTCTTGGTGCTCCCAAATCCTGGCGCGCAAAATCTGCATGGCGCGTTCGCGGTTTTGCAGCTGCGAACGCTCATCCTGACAGTTGACGACAGTGTTGGTTGGAATGTGAGTTATGCGCACGGCAGAATATGTCGTGTTGACCGATTGGCCACCTTTGCCGCCGGCGCAAAAAGTATCAATGCGCAAATCCTTGGCGTCGATTTTTAATTCTGATTCTTCGAGCTCCGGCAAAACCGCGACGGTTGCAGTCGAAGTATGGATACGTCCTTGTTTTTCCGTTTCCGGAACGCGCTGCACGCGATGCACGCCCATTTCCGTTTTAAGCAAACCGTACGCGCCTTCGCCTTGAACATTAAAAATAATTTCTTTATATCCTCCCTGTTCAGCCGCGGATTCGCTTGCCAGAGAAGTCTTCCAACCGTGGCGTTCCGCAAAACGATTGATCATTCTAAAAAGATCCGCCGCAAAAATTGCCGCTTCTTCTCCGCCGACTCCTGCACGGATTTCCACGATCGCGTTTGAGTGATCGTATGGGCCGGGAGGAACGAGTGCAATTTCAAAAGCCTCTTTGGTTTTTTCAAAATCCTCTTTTAAATGCGGAAGTTCAACTTCTGCCATAGACTTTAATTCCGCATCGTCAGATGCCGCAGCTTGTTCTGTATCATCCAAAGCCTTTTTTACCGACGCAAACGCTTCGCCGATTTTTACCAAATTTTTCACTTCTGAATATGTACGAGAAATCTCCCTGACTTTGGCAGGATTTCCGAGCACTTCAGGATCTGACATCCGTGCCTCCAATTCAGTCAAACGATCCTTGGCTTGTTTTAAACTTTCCAATAAATCTGGCATAAAATAAAACAGGTAACCGCACCCGGCAACGAGTCTATTTAAACACCCGCTGACAACTGCTCGTTACCCGTTACAATCCCGGTTATTCTTCGATGAGCGCGCTCGGTTGTTTTGCCGCTCGCTTTTCCGCCTTGGCCTTGGCGCGCTTTTCGGTCTTGGCTTTTTTGCCCAAAACAGAACCTTCTTTAGCCTGCTTGGCAGCTGCCTTGCCCTTAAACTTTTCTACGCGTCCTTCGGTATCCAACAAAACCTTTTTGCCTGTATAAAAAGGATGGCAGTTGGAACACAACTCCACATGGATCTCTTTAACCGTCGAACCGACAGTTACCTCATTGCCGCATGCGCAGACAATCTTGGCGTCCGGGTAATATGCCGGATGGATGCTAGCTTTCATAATGGGCACAGATTAACAAACTCCCCCAAATTTGGCAAGGACCGAACGTTGTACGTGGTACGTTGTACGTGGTACGTTGTACGACCGATATGTTGACCAAAGATTTTTGGTACGAGCTGCCGCAAGAACGCATAGCTCAAAAACCGATCCGTCCGCGAGACCACTCAAAAATGATGGTTTTGACGTGTAGTTCGCAAAAAATAGAGCACAAACATTTTTTTGACCTGCCCGAATTTTTGCGCCCGGGCGATCTTTTAATTTGGAATGATACCAAGGTTTTTAGAGCGAGATTGAGCGCCACTTCAAACGCCACCCCTTCTGTCATTCTCGCAGAGGCGGGAATCCAATATGATAAAATTAATTCTACTAGATCCCCGGGTCTACGTCGGACTTCGCCCGAGGATGACAAAAAGAAGGAAACGAAGGAAAGATTGTTCGAAGTCTTTTTGCTTAGGCCGCAAGGTGAGAATTGGCTAGCGCTCGTCAAACCAGGCAAGAAGTTGAACCTCAACGACGAGCTGCTTTTTGCAGATGACGTAAAGGCAGCGCTCATCGAAAAGTTGCCGGACGGTTCCGTACTTTTGCGCTTTAACATTTCCAATGAACAAGTTTTTGCATTCGCGGACAGTCACGGACAAGTCCCAACTCCGCCATATGTAAAACAGTTTGAGAGTTTGGATGATTATCAAACAGTCTATGCTGAAAAAACCGGTTCTGCCGCAGCGCCGACAGCCGGCTTTCACTTTACTCCGGAGTTGATAGAAAAACTCAAAAAACAAAACATCAATTTCGCGTCAGTGACTCTGCACGTCGGACTCGGCACATTCCGCCCCGTGATGGCAGAGACTTTGGAAGAACATGTGATGCATGAAGAATGGATTGATGTGCCGCAAGAAACGGTTGATGCGATTAAGGCAACAAAATCGCGGGGCGGACGTGTGATTGCCGTTGGCACCACAACAGTCCGCGCACTCGAATCACTCCCCCTTACCAAGGGGAGCAGGGGGGATCACCGTGGCTTCACTTCTATTTTTATAAAGCCCGGCGACAAATTCAACGTTGTCGACGCAATGATAACCAACTTTCATTTGCCCGAATCGACGCTTGTCGTACTCGTCAGCGCTTTTGCTCAACACAGGATGAATAAACGTGGCACGCCGTACGATGTGCGTGGTACGGAGGACGCCGGGCGTTCTTTTGTACTCAATGCCTACCGCGAGGCAATCGCCAATGATTACAGATTTTACTCTTTCGGGGATGCGATGTTTATCAACTAGCGTACATAACGTACATAGCGTGCATAACGTACATAACGTCGTCGGATGCATGCAGGTACGTGATGCACGTTATGTACGCAAGTGAAACGCAAAACCCCCAAAGCGGACGATGATTTAATCATCTACTTTGGGGGTTGGCGGTGCCGAGAGTGAGGTTCTCGGCACCGAGGCGGACGGCGATGAAGTCGCGGTCCGTAGGTGGAAGGTGCGGGGTGCGTCGGCGGCGTGTTGCCGTCGACGAGGTGAAGGAGTTGTGTGGTGTAGTCTGCGAGGACTATTGGCGGGTCATGCCGGCAATGTCACTCGCGAGCTCTACACCTTCTGCTGCTGCGGCGGCCGGCGCGGAGTGGTCGTCAGAGAATGTTGCGCGCCTGGGCCGTCGAGCCCGTGGTGGCGATCGGGGCGATCTGGGCCGGCGCGACGCTCGCGTCGCCCGTGAACCGCCCTCCGCCGTTGATGGAGCCGCTAGCCGTCGTCGCGGGGCCCGTCGTGCTCATGTTCGAATTGCCGTCGCTCTTCAGAAAAAGATTTTCGGGGACTCGATGTCCCCCGCGTCTCAGCCGTGCCTTCTGCTTCGCCATGGTGACTTCTCCTTGTGTCAATGCGCTTCAGCGCTGGTTGATGGTCTGCATTAAAGCACAAATCGCCCCTTTTGTCAAGGGCAAATGGGCCGGACAGGTCTAATTTGACCTATATTTGGCTAAAAATAGGGAAACCCCTGTCGCATCGGATACAACTTCTCCTTTATCAAGGAGAAGTTGCTGAGCGACTTTGCCTAACTCACTCTAGCTCTCTCTTACCCAAGAGAGAGAACCGCATCATCCTTGTGCTTGTGAGTTTTCATGCTAGATAGTCCGGCAGAACCCTCTCTTGGGTAAGAGAGGGCCGGGTGAGTTAGGCTTAGTAACTTTGTTGCCTATCTAACTACTCCCTAGGCAAAGGGAGGTAGGAGGGTTTTCAGTTGGCATCCGGCAGCCAGCGGACATCAAACTCTTTTTCATTGATAATTATAGCCACAACATCCGCGTGAATATCTTGCGAAGCGATGTTGTTTTCCAGCGTATACCACTGAATAGCCTTATAAAAATGCTCGCGCTTGCGCGGAGTCAACGATTCCTCGGGCTGGCCGTAGCGGGTTGAACCGCGGGTTTTGACTTCGATAAATCGCCACTCATCGTTTTTACGAGCAATGACATCTATCTCGCCAAACTTGCAGCGCCAATTGCGATCAACAATGCTGTAACCTTTTTCCTCAAAAAACAAAGCAGCGATATCCTCGCCGCTCTTGCCAAATGACTGATTGCTAACCAACATAATTCAAATAGCAAATTGCAGGTGCGCTTCGCGATTTAGATATATTTAAATGCCGCAGGCCTCCAACAATTTGAATTTTGCTATTTGCTACTTGCTATAACTTTGCTACTTGCTTCTTGCTTTAAGTTTACTTTTTCTTCGGTAGCCACTTGTTCATCCTCTCGCGTTCTGCGGCCATTTCTTTTTTAGCAGGAATTTCCACTCTCACATATCGTAAAATGCTCCAAACCCAAACACCGAGACAAATCAACCAAACAAGCAGCCAAGCGCGCATACTCAAAATCGGCACGCTCTCGTAGACGAAACCGTACAGAGCCAGGCCGAACAATCCCATAGTTAGAAGCATAGTACCGGCTCTCCCGACAGCGCGCTTCATGAGTTTATCCATGCCGGCTTTTGTGACGTATATTTTCGCAGCCAAACCAATGATGGACATAGCGGCGAAAACCACCAACATGACCAGCCCGACCCAATACACGAACATTGGCGGCTGCATCTGAAACCAGAAATTGAGTGTGAGTAGATTCATATCGCGTTACACGTTACACGTTTCGAGTTTTGCTTTCAATATCGCGTCAAGACTCCTCCTCTGCGGAGACTTCCGTCCTCTCGTACAGCAAACCGTAGTGAGAATGACCAACGTCTATCTCATCGATTAATTCCATATACTGACTTTGGCAAATAGCCTGGCTTTGTTCTGACGTTAAACGTCTGTCCGATGGCGGACCGATGAGCGTTGCCGTTGCTTTCCACTCGACGGCCAAGATGCGCCCGCCGGGCTTGGTCAATCTGGCCATCTCGCGGATCAAAGCCGGACGATTCTGCGAGAGATAAAGGTTGTTGACCAAAAGACAAAGATCGAGCTCGCCGTCCGGGATTCGCGTAGCTCCGTAAACATCCATGTCAGCCCAAACTGTTTTAATGTTAAAAAACTGCTCATGTTTGGCCATGCGTTCGATATGTTCCAAAAAATCGCGACGAATATCTACGGCAAAAACTTCGCCGTCCGCACCGACCAACTGCGCTGCCGGTATTACAAAATGCCCGGTTGCGCCGCAGCCCATGTCAGCGACTTTCCAACCGCGGCGAATGCCAACGCGCTCCAAAAGTTTAAATGGATTTATCAACTCCGTGCCGCTGCGTAAAACCAAACCTTGCATATTTATTTAGGAAGTCCGTTCTTTGGATTTAGATTCAACCAGCTGCCCAAAGTCGCCTGCAAAAACGAACTCCATAGATTGGTTGCGACCATGAATCCAACAAGACACAGTATGATTCCCATTAGGCGATACATTAGACGCGAACCGCCTGCGCCCAAATATTTGTCCGCAAAATCCATGGAGCCGAACCAATCATAAACAGTATTTGCTTTGATGGTAATGGTCGCACCAATTGCGACCAAAACCAAACCGATGAGTATTTGTGTGAACATAATGACATTATAACACGATTACGGATCGCATTCCCTTTTTGTCATCCTCGCGAATGCGGGGATCCGTCCCCCCTTTGTCATTCCCGCGGTTAGTTGCGGCGGGAATCCAAGTAAAATTAAATGAAACAAATTGATTTTATTGGATCCCCGGGTCTCCGTCTGACTTCGCCCGAAGATGACAGATAAGGAAACGGCTAGACGTTCCAAGTTAAACCGTCTGTCGCGACTTTGAGGGTGCCTGTAAAGCCGGATTTGCGCGCCTCAGCCTCCATTGCCGCAGGAGCATCGTAACCGACATAATGCGTCAACCAAAGTTCTTTGACTTTGCTGCGATACGCCAACATGCCGCATTGCGACGGACCCATGTGTCCGTACCCGCCGGTATATTCCTGACCGATTCTTACTCCGCAATCCGCAATCAATAAATCCGCGGGTTCGACATTTTTAAACAAAGACTCCACCATGCCAGTATCGCCGGTGTAGACGATCGACTTGCCTTCGGCTTCGACTCTAAAACCTAAAGCCGGATGCTGACCAAAGCCGTGATAAACTCCGAATGCTTTAAGTTTTAAGCCAGGAAAAATCTCTTCTTCCCATTCTCCGCGCATCGGATGTATATCAAACTTAAATTTTTCCGGCATGTGATTCAGCCTTCCTCCCGCTTCGGGGTGTCTCCAATTCCAAGCATCCTCAAATCCTTTGATGGAAATTTCCGGCATGTAGACATCCAAATGCTCCATACCTTCGACGGGCTCGCCCCAAAGCGTGCGGCAAAGTTTTGCCTGCAAAAACGGTGAGAGATCTGCGTGATCAGGATGCACGTGCGTGACGGCGATTTTCGTCAACCGTCCGTAATCATACCCCGCGTCTTCCAAGCGGAATCTGACGCCTTCACTCACATCAAGCAGCAAAAGTTGATTGTTATAATTAATCAAAAATCCGGGAGGAAAACGGCGCTTGCCGGGCAAGCAGTTATTGGCACAAACTCCGGAGCCTAAAGTCAAAACTTTTAACGGCATACGACAAACATTATAACACAAAATCCGACGCGAAGTCGGATCTTGAAATGGTGGACGCCGAGGGATTCGAACCCCCGACCCTCTCAGTGTAAATGAGATGCTCTAACCAACTGAGCTAGGCGTCCGAAAATAATTACGAATGCCAAATGACTAATGCCAAATTTTGGAAGCCTTCGGCAATTCTAAATAATATTGCGAGGCACACCAGAATTTGGCATCATCTTAGCTTATTCAGACGGTCTTGCCAAGATGTTAGGAGATTGGTATCCTTTGGGCACAAAAAAACAAACAAGCTCGGGTGGCGGAACTGGTATACGCACTAGCTTGAGGTGCTAGCGGGCGCAAGCCCTTGGAGGTTCAAGTCCTCTCCCGAGCACCAGTCCATAAAGGCACGTTCGCGAGCGTCTCGCGGCCGTGCCTTTTTGCGTAGACTGAGCCAGATTTTCGACGGGTCGGGCGGGTTCTGACTCGGCCCTTTTCCCATATCGCCGTCAGGACGCTCTCCGTCGAGCAACGAGTATGGAAAACGCAGTACTGGAGCCACTTTTCGGTCGGTCACCAAGAGGTTCGCGTACATCCTTGCGAGGATGGCGCGGCGGTCGTCTTCGCTGCCGTTCCGAAAGGAATCGAGGGCGGTAGCGGAGAAGGTCAAGGCATCCGTGGTGACGGTCCTCCAGGAGTCGATTTCGGCTTCGGGGTCATCGAGAGAATGACGAATTCGATCGGCGCGGTCGTGTGTGCCAACCCAGGCATTGCAGGTCAGTGGCACTGATGCCATGGACACCCTCTTTTTCCCTGCACGCGAGCAGGGCAAGGAGAACAACGAAGCGTGCACACGTGTCGCCTTGCGGTGAACGCGGACCGGGGCCGCCAAGGAGGCGTGGCCAGATCGTGCTGTCGAACGCAGCAGGTTTCACGCCCGTGTCATCTTGCCTGACCAGCACGACCTGCCCCTCAGTTGAACCTTCCAGCCACAACATGATCTCGTCTGAGCCTTCAAGTGTCATTGGTGCTCCTCGAGCGGTGAGTGGTTGCCAGCCCCAAGTTTAGCACTGTGCCCGCGCGTGCCCGTTCCAATCGGAATTCGGCCGAATCTCATCCCGCGCAGGTGCAAATTCGGCCGATATTTTGGGCGGTTAGGAGCGTCTCTTGTAAGGCACGTACCGCTCCCCCGAGTCATCATGCTGTTGGTTGGCGGGAGCAGCCCGCCAACAACGCGAGCGGCCAACAAAAGACCCCGGCATTGGTGTCGGGGTTAGGAGTGGGGGCGTCGTCGACGCCCCTACCGGGATAGCAGCCCGGTAGAGCCGCGCTGAGACTCGCGGTGTCGGTGGCGCCCCCACCTGTGGGCGCATCGTCACCGTGCGCGGAGGTGACCATGTGCGGGAAGGTGGGAACGTCAACTGGTTCATTAGTATCATGTTGCGGCGGAAACGGTCAAGCGAGCCTTGATGGCATCCAGCGCACGAGCGACGACCCGTGGTCCAGCGAAGAGGCGGTGTGCCGGGAAATTCATCGCCTAGCCCACGGCGAAGGACGCAACCGACTCGCTCGGATTGCGTGCGGCGTAGCGGATCCCGCGGATGTGATCCAGGACATCGCAGTCCTCACCGTGCTCAGGATGCGGGAGAAGACAGCGGACTTCGCCGACCGGCACGCGATCCGGGGTTGGCTCTTCGGCTGCGCTTGGAAGATCGTAGCCAGGATACGCCGAGGTCGTAGCGTACCGGCGAGTCATGCTGGCGCCTCAACGTCAAACGCTGTTCTCACTCGTGCACTAAGAATCCCCCGGCAAAGCCGGGGGGATTGCATATGTGAGCCGCCCAAGGCGGCAACGGTTGTGAGCCGCTCACGAGCGGCCCTGTGAGCCACCTGGCGGTGGCGTCCCTACTACATCTTCAACTTCATCTGCTCCAGTCGCTTGTCTTCGGCCTCCTGCTTCCGGATGTAGTCGCGCACGGCCGCTTCGTCCCGACCTACGGTCGACACGAAGTACCCGCGCGCCCAGAAATTCTGCCCGACGAAGTTTCGTCGGACGCCCATGTAGGTCCGCGCAATGTGGATCGCGCTCTTCCCCTTGATGTATCCGATAATCTGCGCCACCGCGTACTTCGGGGGGATCGAGATCAGCATGTGCACGTGGTCAGGCATCAGGTGCCCTTCCTCGATCTTGCACTCCTTGTGTTCGTCGGAATGGCATTCTGCGGCGCGAGCTGCAATTGGGCTCGGGCAATTCAATGTTGTCTTCACCAATCCTCCGTTCGGTAGCAAGATCCCGGTGAAGGGTGCGGCAACTCTTGGTCAATACGACCTTGGATGCAAGTGGAAGCGGCATCCCGCGACCGGCGACTTCTCGAAGACGACTACGCTTCATGACGACCAACCGCCCCACCTGCTGTTCTTGGAGCGCTGTCTTCAGCTCCTCAAACGAGGCGGGCGGTTGGGGATCGTTCTGCCCGAGAGCATTCTTGGGAACCCTTCATACGAGCACATCGTGACCTTTATCATGCAGCGGACAACGATCCGTGTTGCGGTGACTATGCCCGAGGTGCTGTTCAAGACCAGCGGCAAAGGCGGAACCCACACGAAAGTCTGCATCTTGGTACTGGAGAACAAATCTCCAACCGGCCCGCACGACATCTTCATGGCAGACGCTAAGTGGTGCGGGCATGACTCTCGAGGTAATCCGACCATCAGAAAGGATGAGCGCGGGGCCTACAGACTCCTAGATGAAGTGCCCGAAGTGACGGAGGCGTACCACGCCTTCTGCAGCGGCAAGGTGCGTGCCCCGGACCACAAGGGCTTCGTTCTGTCATCCGGAGCGATTCGGGGACGCATCCTCGTTCCGAAGTACTACGACCCGGAGATCGACGGCTACCTCAAGAAACTGCGCCGCACCCACAAGCTCCTTGAGATCGGGTCGTTGGTGAACCGGGGCGTCGTGACACTCTCGACCGGCACGGAAATCGGCAAGATGGCTTACGGGACCGGCAGAATCCCGTTCATTCGGACCTCCGACCTCTCGAATTGGGAGATGAAGGCCGACTTCAAGCACGGCGTGAGTGAGGCTATCTACGAAGCCTACCGTAAGGCTTGCGACGTAAGAGCCGGTGACATTCTGATGGTTCGCGACGGCACGTACCTCATCGGGACCACAGCGATTGTGACCGAAAGCGACCTGCCGATGCTGTTTCAAAGCCACATCCTTCGCATACGTGTCCAACAACCCGATGAGTTAGACCCTTGGCTCTTGTTTGCTGCTCTAAACACTCCGATCGTTCGCAGGCAGGTGAAGGCCAAGCAGTTCACGCAAGACATTATCGACACCCTGGGCAAGCGTATTCGCGAGATCCAGATCCCGCTCCCCAAGAGCGACTCGGAACGGAAGCGCTTGGCTCGCGAAATAAGGGAAGCTGTCGAGACGCGCATAAAGCTCCGCAATCAAGCAACGGCCATAGCCATGGCGGTCGAGGGCCTCGTGACACCGAAGCCGCCTCCAGACGTTGCCCTGTTGCTTGACGACGGGGCGACCTGAGCGGCGACGGTCGGGATGGACAGCGAAGATCTAGCATGCTCCCGGCATCGGCAAGCGCCTGCACCACGCGCCGCATACTCGACCTCACCTGCACACGTCGGTCAGCGACGATGAGCACTGCACCGATCGCCGACGCGCGTTCAAACTGGAGTGCCTTCTTTTTCACGACTGGCAGCCAAAGTGGACTTGCGGACACCCCGTGCGGCCGATTGGTTCTCGGCTGCGCTGCCCCGTGTTCCCGCTGTGCTCTTGCGGCGGAGGTTGAAGCGAACCACGTCCGCGTGCAGCGCAACCGTGGCTCGTGTGCGTGGCGCCGCTTCCTTCACCGTCGGCGCCCGTGCCACTCACCGCGCGACGTTTGTGCCGCAGAGGGCAGGGCATTTCTAGCATCCAGTAGTCTGGTGCACCACAAGAACCTACTCCACGGACAGGAGTAGGTTTTCTATTTTTGGCCAGGTTGAGCTCCCCCCGCACAACAATCACCATTCAGCCGACATCAAACACCAGAAGCAATTAGAACCCGCGGCCAGTATTCAAGGAGTCGCGGCCGGCTTTGTGCACGCATCGACCAGATGCTTCCAGAGTCGTTCTAGCTTTGTGCAGTCGTAGTTCTCCTGCCGCCTTATCGCTTCCAAAAACCTGCGAACGTGAGCATCCTTTCCGAGTAGTTCGCCTTGGTACCGACCGATCGCCTCATTGAAGCTGGTCCACCGCACCACGCGTTCGCTCGAATCGGCGGCTTGGAGATCCAAGAAGAGCTCGATCGAGACCGCTCGTCCGTTGATATCCTCCTTCGTCGACCCAGATGGACCCAACGTGGGGAATTCTCTGCACTCTCGGAGGTCGGGCAGCGTCACGGCGCGCATATCTCGCGGCAAACCCAGCGCGGAAATCCGTCGTAGGGCTTCATGACCAGCCGTGTCGTTGTCCAAGACGAACAGAATTCGGTTTTGTATCTTTATACGCGCCAGTCCTTGGGCGAATCGAAAGAGGTTGCCTGTGCCAGTGAAGGGGTAGTTATCACGCATGTCGACGAAGTCGAAGAAGTCGGCGATGTCGGGGGCAACGCGCTGTAGTGATTCGCGGAGCACGGCAGTGTCTGACGATCCCTCGGTCACCACAAGGCAGACAGCAGCAGCCGGAGGACCTTCATATATCTCAGAGTCGGACGCATAACCGCCTTCGATGATGTCGGCAATTCGCCAAATCACTAGCTCATCCAAATGCGCCGGGTTTTCTGCGAGCAGACGGAGCGTCACGTAAGGATCCAGGTTCTCGAGGAAAGTACCATCGTCCGAGTTCAACGTAGCGAGTCGTGGGTCAGACTTAGTGAACTCAGGATCACGGATCACGGCGTTCGCGTACTCTCCGAGGTCATAGTCGCCGTCATCAGGCGGCGTAACCTTAGTCACGTCAACCCGCTTCATGACCGCTGCGTATTCGGCAAACGCGAGTAGCGGCGGATCGTAGTAGTCGGGAACCGTCGCCACCGCCTGAGCATATACATCTTCGCAGCCCGAAAGTGTGTATCCCAACATCTCGAGCCGGCGCATTACGGACCGCAATGGCCGCGCGAGCGCGACCTTGGCCTCCACGATATCGTCGGCATAGTAGTAATCCACCTGACGCCGGTCATCAGGTAGAAAGAGGCCCGAATGGTTACGAAAGAAGTTGTTCTTCCCCCAATCAAGTTCGAGCCGTCCCAGTCCGAGCGTTACGATGGATCCCATATGCTCAATTTACCATGCAAGTGATATTTGGTCTTGGACCGTAGACCGGGCAATCGGATATTCCGAATGCTGAGTGCGAACCGTCAAGACAGCTTCCCATAAGCATGCAGAACCCGAGCCGTATCTTGCCCGTTCATGATCAGGAAACACGCATCTCTGCCTGCAGCTCGGAGTTGCGCGACTTTACCTTCGACGTCCTTGATGACTGCCTCGGATACCTCGCCGACGAATTGCACGACGAATAGCTGTGCAGGACCCTCCATGAGCCTCAGAATCTGATCCCCATTCTTGCCGCAATTCGCGATTTCCATCGTGGCCTTGCGAAGTCCGTTCCCCTTGAGCAAGAACGCCGATGCGATACGCGAACCATTGAGGACAATGTTAGAGGTGTAGAGATCATTACTTTCACCGCCCCAGTCCTTCTTGTGAAAAGGAACGTCCAGAATTTGTTCCAGCGCAATCTGGACCTGGTCCTCTGGCATATCAAGGTATCCGCCATCGCGAAGTCGACCCGCGACCATGGCCGGGTTGACATCGCGCACTTTCTGAAAACTCTCTATGTCCTCTACGTAGAGGCGAAGTCTTAGCGGTAAGTCGGTATATGCCCGAAGCCTGTTGTCGATGACGCCTCGAAGCGCATGCAGCTTCTCGCGCACATTAAGCATGAGAGACTGCCATTCGTAATCACCAGAAACGGCGCTGAGCCCCCTATTCGGAGGGTAAATTACTTCGTAAGCTTCACGCTCCGTGGGAAAGATGCTACCCACTTGAGCAATGGTTCGCGCGTACCACTCATTCAGCAGCGCTTCTCGCGCAGGCCTGTCCTTGCCGGGGTCCCACCTGCCTGCCTTCACCGCGGCGGCGTGTTCACCAGCGACTCGATGCATCAAGGCAAACCCCTCGGTGAGCGAAGCATTCAGGAGTTCCTCGGCGGTCGCTCGCGGAATCTTAAGGCGCATGCTTCAATTCTATCGCGACGTCTTCCCTTATGTCTAGCATACTCTTCGGCGCGCTTACGCTGCGCTCACCCGAGGCGCCGGTCGCCCGATTCACCACGCCCGTCGCCTCTTCGTCCCGGTGGCCAGAATTGGCGTGCCCGGATACTGTCGGCCGGGCTTCGAATGGTACGCGACAACCCACGGTCTTGGTCGTCACCCCAACGGGTCGATGGGCGGGGCTGGTCTGTATGGATGAGGAACACGAGATTCTACTGCTCCGCCGCGTCTACCTTCGCCGTGCAAAGACGCCCGCAGCTAAGGTGTTCACCCTTTGCCGCGCCGTCGATCGAGTACTTGCACGCTACGAACCGCGCATCTTCGTTCTCGAACAAGGCCGACCCGGATTGAAGTCTCCCGCTCTTGAGTCCTTGGTCCCAAGCTTGACTCGTCTAGCGCAATTCTATGGTGTTCCGGTTATTCACCTCAGCCGACGATGCGCATCAACCCAATTGACTGGCTCGACCAGATGGAAGGGATGTCTGTCGATGGTGCACCCGTACCGCTCTCTGATACGCTTGAAGCTTCCGGATCATACTGGGCAATTGCTGCGTAATCGCGAAAAGCTCCGGGAGGTGCGAGACCTGTTCGCCGCCATCACTATTGCACGGGCTGTTCAGTTGAATACTTCGATGGTTCGGGTAATGAGAGACCGCTCGCTCGTTGGGCCTCAAGAATGCTAGGCGTTGCCAGTTCGTTCATGCGTGTTCGAACGAGATACGCTTCAAGGTCTGATGTATTCACGCGTATCGTTCTCCCGAACCTGTGGCACGGGAGGTAGCCTCGTGCGAGCCAATCGTAGAAAGTGCTCTTGGTGATTCCGATGCAGCGTGCAGCTTCTCGGGCGGTGATCAGGCGGGGAGCCCGCCTACTTGTGTCTTGTGACATAGTGCAAGGATTACGGATTAAGAATGGTTGGTTGTTGTGGTACTGGTTCACGTTGGGCGGGCCCAGCGAAACTACCCCGGCTCGTCTCGGTAGTAGTGTAGCGTGGCAATCTTGTTTGCGGAGGTGGGCGCTACCGGACATTCATGTCCGCTTTTCGGCACGGGGCTGTGGGCAACTTGTCCGGATTGATGGGTTGAATCACAAATCAGTCGACGCACGTCGAGCAATCTGGTGCACCATCGCAAAAATCTCGACATTGTCGGGATTTTTGTTTGTAAACAAATCAGATCGCATCCGACTTGTTGTCCGGCGGTCAGATTGGTTGTACAGTAAGAATAGATTAACTTATAAATAACACTTCTATGTTTAACCTAAAAACAATTTTAGTGACTGGTTGTGCCGGTTTTATCGGCAGCAACTTTACCAAACAGTTTAGAAAAAAATTTCCAAAAACAAAAATCATAGGTATCGACGACTTGTCAACTGGAAGGCGTGACGCGCTGGAACATTCGGTCATTTTTCATCAAGGCTCAATCTTGAACGAAGCCCTGTTGGAAAAAATATTTTCCAAACATAAACCCGAATACGTTTTTCACTTTGCGGCGCTGCCTCGTGTCTCTTATTCGGTGGAGCACCCGCGACACACAAGCGAAGTCAATATCATTGGCACGGTGGCTCTTCTGGAGGCATCAAAAAACCATCGTGTCAAAAGATTCATTTACTCATCTTCTTCATCTGTTTACGGCGGGGCAAAAAAGATGCCGACAAAAGAATCTGAGAACTTTCCTGATCCAAAATCCCCATACGCCGTCCAAAAATATATCGGCGAACCGTTCTGTAAAGTCTTTAGCGAACTATTCGGGCTTGATACCGTTTGCTTGAGGTATTTTAACGTTTTCGGTCCTGGGCAATATGGCGATTCCCCATATTCGACCATTGTTTCCGCTTGGTTGGAATCATTGTATTTTCCCAAAAAGAAAAAAGCTTTCATCGAAGGCGACGGCAGCCAATCAAGGGATTTTTGTTATGTGGATAATGTTGTCGCGGCAAATATCTTAGCCATGCAATCGAAACGAAAATTTAAAGGAGATTCGATGAACATTGCCCATGGATCTCAAACAAAAATCAATGATGTGAAAAAACTCATAGAAAAATTCACCGGCAAAAAACTGGAACTGGAAAAACGCCCGCCAAGATTGGGTGACGTAAAACATACGCGAGCCGACATTGCAAAAGCAAAACGGCTTATCGGCTATAAACCGCGGGCGAATTTTGAAGACGGATTAAAGGAAACGATTGTCTGGTTTGAATCACGCAAAATTTGAATTTTGCTTTCAGTGCTCAAATCCCTCGGCGTCCACCACAAAAAAACTCGACATAAGTCGAGTTTTTAATTTGAGTTGCTCTATTGAGACTGAAACGGCGCCATACAACTATCAAACGCCTTTTTCCGCATTTCTTTAAACGAACCGGTAGGAGTCCAATATTTAACACCTTCCCACGGTCTCCCGACGTCAATATATGACAACTTGTTGTTATCTGCCAGATACTGATTATCCCAACAAGGACCCGGTGAGTTGTCACCCGCCGGTGTTGACATAACAAAAAGCTTTTTGCCGTCAAAACCCAATAGAGTAAAACCCGTACCGTCTGTTTGACGATAAATGCGCCATAATTTTCCATTTTCTAAATCGTATCTATAAATCTTAGTTATAAAAGGGCCCTCTCCGTTACTTTTTAAATCAACTCGCGCAGCAATATAGATATATCTTCGGTTTGAAGGATCCATCATTCCCCCTGTCAACTCGACTTTTCCGGGATCGCCATCTTGAAAACTATGCAGGCTAAAACCCTCCAGGCGCGTCGAAAGAGAGATACTGCCATCTTGATTACTAACCACGTCCGTGACTTGATGCAATGGTTTGTCACTCATTATATTTTCGAATGGTGCCGCGTGAATTATCGAAGGCACATAAACAGCAGCCGCTATCAAGGCAACGGCCGCCGTAATTAAAGCGATTTTTTTCATATTGAGACATTTTATCATAATAATAATAATAATAATAATAATTCTTTATCCACATGTACCGATATCAATAGAAAACGTCTTACTGTGACGATACGCTCTTCATCTTTTTGCCCATGATGACCTTTAGCCTGTTTGGCATGATTGAGACGTTAAAACGAAAACCACTGACCGAAAAACGATCAGCCTGGCCGGACATGGGTTGGTTTGTCACTATTTCGCCGGACTTAAAGGATATGCGCGTTTCATTCGGTGGCATGATTTTAAGCTTATTCCAAAATCTGGTTTTGACATTTGTGTCATGCGGCGTTATAACCGCTTCAAGCAAACCGTCGCGCGCATCAGACAGAGCATCCCCTGTTCCGGAGACGCGACCAAGATTTTTAATTTCAAGCGTTCCTCCCTGCGTTAAAGTCAAACGATATTGGCCGTCGACAAAAATCGAAGCCATTGTATTTTCGAAAATAACTTCCGATAAAAAATAACGGTCATTCAATTTGCCGACGTCCATCGTTTCTATCAGACGCGCACTCAACACATCGCACGCCGGCAAACCGGTCGGGATGTTGAGCAGTGCCGCGATGTCGGAAGGTTCGGCCAAGGGAATGTAACCCATTGTCACGGGAACATCCGGCAAAAACCAAAGTACCTTGTCCAAAGTATTATCATTGCCGACAACAACGACATTTGTGATTCCGCTTTTAACAAAACCTTCGACCAACTCTTTAGCATTACGAAACAACGTCAGACGACCGATGCGGCCGCTTAAACCAAGAGACGCCAACCTTGTTTCTAGCGCGTCCAAAATTTCCCGGTAACGCTGATCAACCAGGAAATCATCGTATATGTAGGCGTATGCCGGATTCATAAAACTCAAACAACTAGAAACTGGAAACTAGAAAGAGCGATTTTGTTTTATGCAAATAACTCATTCCATTTTCTACTTTTCAGTTTCCCGTTACTAGTTACCCGTTACTCGTTACTGATTTGTTCGATTCTGCTACAGGCTTGGATTCTTCGCCACATTTTACGTTGCCTTGCATGGCGGCGCCCGATTCAACCACTGCGGTTTGACAGCTGATGTCGCCTTTGATTTTGGCTGTGGCTTTCAATTCAAGACGTTTTTTAACATTAATACTACCTTCGATTTTCCCCGCAATTACAGCATCTCCGGCGCTTATTCCGGCCTTAAGCACAGCCTCCGGTCCGACAGTTAACAAACCATCGGTCTGAATGTTGCCGATAACCTCGCCCTCTATTAAAACATCTCCCTGACTTTTAAATTCACCTTCGAGCTTTACGCCCTTGGCAATCACTGTTGCAGGCATATTTTTATTGGTTGGTGTATGAAAAGACGATATCGAAGGCGGAACGGCCGCACTTTCTGCCCGCGTTTGCTTGTTAAAAGCTTCGTCTGGTTGTGATGATCCAAAGAGTGACATAGCGACAAAACCTTACTCGGCGGGCATTTAACAGTCAAACTACATCGCATCCGGCAAGGGTATGCCAAGCAAATAAAGACCGTTCTCGATCGCGTCGTGAGCAGCGGCGACAAGGCGCAGGCGAGCTTTCTTGGTATCTTCCTGCGCTTCCATCACGGCAACGTCGCGATAAAAAGCATTGACGCGCACAGCCGCTTCCAAAAGCCACTGAGCAACGAGTGACGGCCTAAAATTTTCTGCGGATTTTACGCACATATTCGGCATCGCGGCCAAACAAAGCGCAAGCTGCTTTTCGGATTCCTCCGTCAACACGCTTAAATCCGCTTTGGCGAATTTTATTTTTTCTTTTTCCGCTTTGCGCAAAATTGCCTGCAACCTTGTCGCCGCATATTGCACGTACGGACCCGTATCGCCGTCAAAGGCCAACGCTTTTTGCATGTCAAATACAATAATCTTTTCGGGATCTTGTTTTAGGATGGTAAAGCTCACTCCGGCCAAAGCAATACACCAAGCCGTATGTTCAACTTTTCCTTCGTTCCAATCGTCATGCCGCTTCAATATCTCATCGCGGGCGGATTGCTGCATTGCGGACATAAAATCTTTAAGCAAAATCGTATTGCCTTTGCGGCTGGCCATGGCGCCGTCAGGCAAAGTCACAAACTCGTAAGCCAGATGGTTGAATGGCTTGGTATAACCCATTAGTTTGAGCACCGTAAAAAGTTGCTTGAAATATAAAGATTGGCGCGAATCGACGACCATGATACTCGAAACCATTTCCGGATATTCGACAAACTTAAGCTCCGCAAGCGGAATGTCTTTGGCCGCGTAAATCAAAGTGCCGTCCGATTTGCGGATCATGAAAACGCCCAACTTTTGTTTTTGAATTTCAGGATCCGGATGATTCTCCAAATCGACGATAATTGCTCCACGCGATTCAATAGCCAAACCCTTGTCCATCAGCTCTTTTACAACAGTATGGCTTTGATCGACGAAATCACTTTCAAAATACTGCCTTTCGATTACAACTCCAAAATCTTTGACCATGCGGCTAAATTCCATGTAGCTCCAACGACGAGTCTCTTGCCACAGTAATGTCCAAGCCGGATCGTGAGTCTCCATCTTATTCAACGCCGAAGAAACCTCGCTCTTCCAATCCTCATTTTCTTCCAACAACTTTGTCGACTCGACATACAAATCTCCAAGATAACTCCCCGTTCGTTCGTTGACCGGAATCGACTCGATCATCTTTCTCACCCACGCGGGAGTCAAATTTTGTAAAACATGAGTCGACCAAGCAGCCCTGTCATCTTGAGCGGAGTCCGACGGAGTCGAAAGATCTGGCTCGCGCTCATCAACCTTAGATCCGGATCCTTCGACTGCGCTCAGGATAACGGATTGTTTTTTTGATGTATTGCGCTTCTTGGGTTGCGGCACCGCTTTGGCGTGCTTTTTAACAAAAAGCCAAAGACATTTTGCAACATGCGAACCCATGTCATTCAAATACGAAACCGGAATCGTCTTCCAGCCCGCATTATCCAAGATCCTACTCACCGAAAGTCCCAAAAGAATGTTGCGCAAGTGGCCGACGTGAAACTCTTTATGCGTATTCAAATTCGCATACTCAAGCATCACCTGTTTGTTCTTTCCGACATCCTGCGAACCGTATTTCTTGCCTTGCAGTTCGATATCCTTAACCACGCGTTCTGTAAACGCGCCGTTGTTTAGCGTGACGTTAAAATACGGGCCTGTCGCCTGCACTGATTTTATCGTGGGATCAAGTTGGCCAAAATCATCCGCCAACTTTTTTGCAATCTCGTTTGGACTCTTTCCTAGCTGTTTTGCCAGTTTAAAACACCCGAACGCCAAATCTCCCATCCCGGGTTTAGGCGGGGTGACTATTTCCTGCGCATCTATTTTACTTTCGACAACCTCGCCGAGAATACGGGCGAGATTTGTTTTGATTGCATCTAATGTGTACATACTTACACCTTATCATCCTGAGCGGAGTCATACGGATTCGAAGGATCAGGACCGGTCGAGCCAGATCTTTCGACTCCACTACGTTACGCTCAAGATGACAGAAGAACTAGTTCTTTAGTTTTATCCTTGCAAATCCACGCTTACCCTTTTGCAGCACGAGCTGATGATCGACGATCTCGACTTCCGCTTCGGTGTCGCTGACCGGCTGACCGTCGACTTTGACCGCCCCTTGTTCAATTTGTCGTCTGGCTTCTGTTTTTGATGGCACGAGTTTTGCAAGCACTAATAAATCGACGACTTTGTTGCGGCGTTCACTGACTTCGAATTCTGACATTTCTTCCGGCGCTTGGTGATCTTTAAACAAACGGTCGAAATGCTCTTCGGCGCGGTTGGCAGCGTCTATAGAATGCCAAGTCGAAACGATTTCACGCGCCAAGCGGCGTTTAAAACCGACCGGGTTTACGCCTTCATCGAGACGCGTTGATATCTCATCGATTTCTTCGCCGGGCATATTGGTGCAGATTTCCAAACCGTCCAAAATCACTCCGTCCGGCCAGCTCATGACTTTGCCGAACATTTCTTCCGGCGCGTCGTTTAACGTAATCATATTACCTTCGCTCTTGCCCATCTTTTTGCCGTCAGGATCAGCCAAAAGTTTACAGGCAACAACAAATTTTTCTTTGCCTTTCAAATCTTTCATCAACTCGCGTCCGGCCAGCATGTTAAACGTTTGATCGTTGCCGCCGACTTCGATATCAACATCCATGGCAACCGAATCATAACCTTGCATCAGAGGATATAGGAACTCGTGGATAAAAATCGGGCGCGGAGAATGAATTTGATCCGCCATTTCCGTGGTGTATTCATGCGCGCATTCTTTGCATTTCCAAGTTAAATTATCAATGCTCGAAAGCACGACTTTTTTGCCGTTCTCATCAGTCACCGTCTGCTGAACCTCGGCCGACACCAAATTCTCGTGATGGCATTCGGGACAAATCGAGCGCCACGACATGCGCCTGCGGAACATATCGCGCTCCAACATCTGCTGAACGGTAAAATGCGAGGCCAACTCCAAAACTTCCGCAAATGACATCTTGCCCAGCCATTCACTATTATATTTCATCTCAATCGGATTGCCCGTTACTTTGCCTTCCATGTCAAGAATTTTTGACGCTTGGTCGCGATAATTTTTACAATTTTCCAAAACTTGTTCTCGAGTAAGCTGCTTGCGCGCGGCGGCCTTATCGGTCGGATCGCCGATCATGGCTGTAAAATCTCCGATCAACAAAATGCAGCGATGACCCATGTCTTGCAGCTCTTTCAACTTGCGCATGGCGATGGCATGGCCCAGATGCAGTGACGGTCCCGTCGGGTCAATTCCAAGATACGCGGTCAGTTGCTTGCCGGATTTGAGCGCCTGCGCAAACGCCTCTTTGTTGGGATAAGCGTTTTCCACGGCGCGTTCAAGAAAATTCGTGACCGTCTGGTCATCGGTTTTAATGTTGGGCATGTATCGAATGTTAGCGAAAAAGCCAACATGTTGCAACTTGACGCAAAAAATCAAGGGTTTATAATTCCCCTTGTAGCTTAACGCTTAACAAACGTCAGCTGCACTTTTGAGGGGGGAGACATGAACGCATTTACACAGGTTGATTACAAAAACTATAAGTACAGAGGAAGCGTGCTCCACGTCTTCACAATGACTGACACGACTCCGCCGTTCCGCCGCCTTCTCTACCGCGGCACCGCGGTCTACACCTGTGACAAGCTCTCACAACTGGATGTGGTGCATATGGAAGAAAGGATGATGTACTGTTTGCACTTTGCATTCGGCAAGGTCACCAGAGCATCGCGCACCAAGATGGTTCACAGCTTGTCCAAAAATACAGTCTGGGAATGTTGCGATAGCGTTGCCAGAGACACACTTGGCCCGCTCGTCCACCACTTCCTACAGCTTGAGCAACCTTTGCCGGAAGCTCCGGAAGAAATTCTGCGCTCGCTCTTCGATGAAGGACCCACTCGCACAATCGTGCGACGCAGCGATCCATCCATCGCAACCACCCGAATCTAACCGGGTTCTTTTTTTAGCCTGCCCGCTGATTATTTGCTATGATGACAGCATGAAAACCCACATTTTTTTATTCGCAGCCGCCTTAGCCATCGCGCCGATCGGCGCCTATGCCGCAGTTGATTACGACATCCTTATCCCATCCGGCGGGATAACGACAGACCACTCCACTGTTTTGTTGGGGCAAACGGCAAAAATTTACGTGACAGTCGACAACGCAGGTACGGTGGATACAGAGGGAACAGCCATGTTTTCCGATGACGGAGTAAATATCGGCATGAAGGCCGTCTCGGCCAAAGCCAACGGAAAATCGGAAGAAGTTTGGTTGAGCTGGAAACCGGAAATCTTGGGTCAACATACGATTTCCGTAAAACTGATTCCGGATTCAAATGTAACCGACCCATCCCCTGCAAACAACGAGAGATCGATTTCTATTCTCGTCGACAAAGACACGGACAACGACGGCATTGGCGATTCCGTTGATCCTGACACAGACGGCGACGGCACATCAAATGGGCAAGATCAATTCCCGCTTGATCCGAACATGACGAAGGACACTGATCACGACGGCATAGACGACAGCAAAGATTCTGATATCGACAACGACGGTTTGTATAACTGGGACGAGACAAAGATCGGCACAGACCCGACAAAATATGATACGGATGGCGACGGCGTTGGAGACAAAGAAGATGTTTACCCGCTTGATCCAAACCGTTCAAAAGCAGAGACGCTAACCAGCGGCTCGTCCGGCTCGTCCGGCTCCTCTGAATCGCCCGGTTCGTCCGGAACATCTGGCGCAACAAGCCCTTCAAATACCGCCGCAACAAATAGCGCCGACGGCTCGCTTGCGTCCGTGTCATCCGGTTTTACAAATACACATGAGAACGGCCGCGTACTGGCCGCAGAAGATTTTGCCGCCCCGGATAGCGCCAGCTCTACAAACGCGACGACAGCTGACGAACGAGTTTCCACAACTACTCTGATGGAAGACGTAAGTGCCCAAGCCTTGGCTGACCTTCAACCCGAACAACAAAATCAAGAGCCAATTAAAACATCTTTCGGATTAACGACATTTTTGTGGATTATCGCCATCATCTGCGGTTTGCTCGCAGCACTGTTCGCCTGGCTTTCCAGAAAAAAGAAGGACGAAACAAGATAGTAATAAATTAAAGCCCCGGAACAAACCGGGGCTTTTAATTTATTTTAGACTTGTCAGCCTTTCTTCCAACGCACTTATCTTTGCCTTCGCTTCATCAAGTTTTGCCTGCATGCCAGCCACGACTTTTTCCGGCGCTTTGGAAGTAAATTCTTTGTTTTGAAGCTTGGCCTCGGTTGATGCGATGTACGGCTTTAAGCCGTCGATCTCTTTTTGCAGCTTGGACTTTTCTGCGGCGACGTCTATCGCTCCGGCCAAATCGAGTCCGATCGTCATCGTGCCCGAAACTGCAGTCGCCCAACCTTCGGCGATTGATTCGACGAGCGTCACGGACTGCGCGCGGCTCATGGCTTTGACGACTTCCATATTCTCTTCGATCAAGCGGCGACTCGCCTCGTCCGCAACAACCGCGAAATCAACCAGCTTAACCGGCTCCACGCCATTCTCGCTGCGCAAGCGACGGAGATCGGTGATTAAATTTTTGACTTGCTCAAAATCCTTAACGAGACCTTCGTCTTTCATTTCTCCGCTCGGCCATTCAGACACAATCAACGATTGCTCCCCCATTTTACCAACCTCCCAAATATATTCCGTCACAAACGGCATGAACGGATGCCAAAGCTTTAACAGACGAGGCAATATGTGCCAGAGCATAGCATCTTTGTTTTTTTCAATCTTGGCTACTTCCAAATACCAATCTGCAAAATCTCCCCACGTAAAATCGCGCAACAACTCACCGGCTTGTGAAAATTGATATTGCTCAAGCAGTTGGGTGACGCGATTTTGGACATCGTAATATTTTGAGAGTATCCATTTGTCAGCCAAAGATTTCTCCAATCGTCCTACGTCCTCCGTCGAAATGACGGCACGTGAAGTACTCTGAAGAATAAAACGCGAGATGTTCCAAAGCTTATTCGTGAAATTTCTGAAATCTTTTATCTTATCTTCCGAAAGCTTCTGATCCATGCCCGGCGATGTGCCCATGACGAGAGAGAGACGCACGGCATCGGTTCCGTATTTTGGAATCATTTCAAGAGGCTCGATGGTGTTGCCGAGAGATTTGCTCATCTTGCGTCCTTTCTCATCCAAAACCAAGCCGTGCAAATACGCATCATTAAACGGCACTTCTCCCAAAGCGTAAGTCGTCATCAAAATCATGCGGGCCACCCAAAAGAAGATGATGTCGCGCCCAGTCTCGAGAACGTCCGTTGGATGATATGCGCGATTCTTATTCCACTCGTTTTCATCCGGCCAACCCAAAGTCGAAAACGTCCACATACCGGAAGAAAACCAAGTATCAAGCGTGTCAGGATGCTGAACCCAACGCTCTCCTTCAGGTTTCTCTAAAGCAACTATTGGGCTATTCCCCAATGATCGAATAGTCCGAGCAAAAGAATCTGGATCTCTTTCGTACGTCTCATACATGTCACTTTGCAGTTTGTACCAAACCGGAATTTGATGACCAAACCAAATTTGGCGCGAGATGCACCAGTCACGCAGATTGTCGACCCAATGAAAATAAATCTTAACTTGATTTTCCGGCAGTATGCGGATTTGACCCGACTCAACCGAATGACGCATCAAATCTTTTAACGTCGCCTCATCGCCCTTCTTCCATTTGCGCAAAGTGTCTTGACGCAATTTAAATTTTTTATTTACTCGCACAAACCATTGAAACATCGGCAGCTGCTCGACAGTTTCTCCGCCGCGTTCGGCGACCATTAAATTCTGTAGTATATCCTTCCTTTCCAACACCAAACCGTTATCATCTAACATTTGTACCGCCTTCTTGCGCGCTTCAATGGTTGTAAGGTTAAAAAATTCCGGTCCCGCCTCATTTTTCATGCACCCTTCTTCATTGATCACTTGCACCATCGGAAGACCGTGGCGCTCGGCGATTTCGGCATCTATCATAGAATGCGCCGGCGTAACGCCCAAGGCTCCTGTGCCAAAATTCATGTCCACTTCTTTATCAGCAACAACCTTGACCGTTATTTCTTTGCCACAATAATTGGCCGTAAAAGTTTGCCCCACATATTGAGCATATCTTTTATCATCCGGGTTAACGGCCACCGCCGTATCACCGAACTTGGTTTCGGGACGCGTAGTTGAGATTGCGATCGGAAAATCTTTATCGTATTTGAAGGTAATCAATTCGGCTTGAGTTTCTTTATGCAACACTTCATCGTCCGAAAGAGTTGTTTTGAATCGCGGATCCCAGTTGACTACGCGGTAACCTCGTTCAATCAAACCATCCTCATGCATCATCTTAAACATTTGATTGACCGCGCGGTTGCGTTGTTCATCCAAAGTATACTTTTCCAATTTCCAGTCCATTGATCCGCCCATGGCTTTGCATTGACTGACGATGTTGTCGCGCGAACCCTGTGCAAACTCCCTGACTTTTTCCAAAAACTTTTCACGGCCAAGCTCGCGGCGCGGATCTTTTATGCCTTGCTTGATCAATTGCTGTTCAACTTTCACCTGCGTTGCGATCGCGGCATGATCAGTACCCGGCACCCAATACGTCTTACGTCCAAGCATACGATGAAAACGAATCAAGATATCTTCGATGGCAACTGTTTTAGCATGACCCATATGCAGGTTTCCCGTCCTGTTCGGCGGCGGCAAAACTATGCAATACGGCTCGGCATCTTTATATCTTGGGTCGAGTTTTAACAGCTCATCCGGGTTAAAGGCTCCGGAATCTTCCCATTTTTGGTAGATATCCGCTTCGATATTCGAGGCTTCGTAAGCTTTTGGCAGGTCTTTCATGTCTGCACTGAACGGAGTTGAAGTGTCCATAATGATTGCCATATTACGCAAAAAACCTCACTTTAGCAAGAATATCCAAACTATAATCAATAACCAATAGACCAAAAAACAATAACCAAATATTAACCAATAAACAAACCTCCAATAACCAAACTTTCGGAGGTTGTTAGGTTATTGGTATTTGGCGCTTAAGATTTGTTTGGAAATTGGAGCTTGGTTATTGAGATTTATCTGGTTATTGGTGCTTAGTTATTGTATAATTGTTTGTATGCTCGTCGGTAATCGTGCCGCTCCTTGGTCCGTTGATAAGGATGAGGTTTTAAGATTGCTTGATTCATCGGAAACGGGACTTTCGATGCAAATGGTAAAGACAAGACTTGAAGCGCAGGGACCGAATGAAATAAAAAGCGAAGAGAATGTTCCGGCATGGTTTATTCTGATAAGACAATTTAAAAGTCCGCTGACTTTGATTTTGGTTTTTGCGAGTGCCGTTGCATATTTCTTGGGCGACAACACGCAGGTCGTCATGATTTTGGCCATGGTCATCCTAAGCAGCCTGCTCGCTTTTGTGCAGGAATTTAGGAGTGAAAAGGCGTTAAGAATGTTGCGCAAAAAACTGACGCGCTATGCCACCGTGCTGCGCAGCAACAAATTGCAGACGATTGACGCTCGCGAGTTGGTCATCGGCGATATCGTGGCGCTCGAGCTCGGGAGCGTCGTACCGGCAGACCTGCGCTTGATACAAACCGAGGACTTGGAAATCGATGAAGCGATCTTGACCGGCGAGTCCATGCCCTTGCCAAAAATAATCGATGCCGTCGGGAAAAAGAAATTGACTCCGCAAGAACAGACCAACATGGCGTTTATGGGCACGCACGTTGCGCAAGGCTCCGGGCGCGGCGTGGTGACGTCTGTCGGTAAAAATACGGAGATGGGCAAAACAGCGTCGCTGCTCGCGGAGAAAACGGAAGAGACTGATTTTCAAAAAGGCGTGCGCAGTTTCGGAGGCTTTATTTTAAAGGTGACGTTTGGGCTAATAATTCTGGTTGGCGTCGGTCTCGGTTTGCTGCGCGGCAATTGGATAGAATCGATACTCTTTGCGCTCGCACTGGCGGTTGGGCTTTCCCCCGAATTGTTTCCGATGATTGTGACCGTCAACCTTTCGCGCGGCGCCATCATGATGAGCAAAAAATCAGTGCTCGTGAAGCGCTTGATTGCCATCGAAGATCTTGGCAATGCGGACGTCCTCTGCACCGACAAAACAGGGACTTTGACCGTGGGCAAAATAAGAGTTCGTGAATCGATTGACCCAAACGGCGAGCGGAGCGACTTGCCGTTGGCTTATGCCGCACACTGTTTGGCGCTTGATTCCAACGGGCGCGCCGGCAATCCAATCGACCAGGCGCTTTACGAAGCAACAAGAGGCAAGCGCATCAAAGCCGTACTTGCAGGCACAAAACTTTTTGATTTGATTTCATTTGACTTCACAAGACGCCGCATGAGCTGCGTCGTCGGCAAAAACGGCGGTATCAGAAGTTTGATCGCAAAAGGCGCAGTCAAGGAGACATTGTCAGCCTGCACGACATCAATCAGTCGCAGCGGCGAATCCAAAGAGATGACTGCGACAGATCGCAGGCGCTTGATGAAATTGTCCGATCAATACCAAGATGACGGCTATCGCGTGATTGCAGTGGCGCGCAGATCCATCCGGGCCAAACAAAAATATTTGCCAAGCGACGAAAAGCAGCTCGAATTCTTGGGATTCATCTTGATGAGCGACGCGCCAAAGCAAACCGCCAAAGCAGCCATTTTGGCGCTTAAAAATCTTAACGTGCGCATTAATATCTTGACCGGCGACAGCGAACGCATCACGCGGCACGTTGCACAACAACTTAACTTTGAGATTACCGGTTTATTGAACGGCGACAAGATAGAAAGACTGGACGAGGCGCAATTGGAAAAAGCGGTCGAGACCGTAAACGTTTTTGCGGGTATCACGCCTTCGCAAAAATTGCGCATCATTCAGGCGTTGAAAAAAAGCGGACACACGGTCGGCTATATCGGTGACGGAGTTAACGATGCTCCGTCTTTGCGCGCCGCGGACGTTGGCATATCTTTTGACAATGCGATCGATATCGCCAAAGAAGCAGCCAGCGTTATTTTGCTGAAAAAGAATTTGATGGTGCTTGCCGACGGCATTCGCGAAGGCCGCAGAACTTTTGCCAACACGCAGACCTACATTAACACGACCATCAGCTCCAACTTTGGCAACATGCTTTCACTGGCCGGCATGTCCCTGCTCCTCCCCTTCATCCCAATGCTGCCCGCGCAAATTTTGCTTTTAAACTTTTTATCAGACATGCCCATGATCGGCATTTCGAGCGACAGAGTTTCGGAAGATGATTTGACTCGTCCGCGCCAATGGAACACCTCGCGCATCGCAAACTACATGTATTTTTTCGGCATAATCTCGAGCGTAGCCGATTACGCCACATTCGGCATTTTATATTTTATCGTCCATGCCGATATGGCGCTTTTCCGCAGCGGCTGGTTTGTGGAATCCGTCATCACGGAAGTGATCGTGATCTTTTTGCTGCGCACGCGCCGCACCAAATTCTCCAACCTGCCAAGCGGAATTTTGACCGCGCTTTGCGTAATCGCCATCGGCATTTCCATTTTAATCACCAACACCATTCTCGGAGGACAATTCGAACTCGTGCCTCTTAACCTAAAACTTTTGACTTATATCGTCGTAATCGTCCTCGGCTATGCTCTGCTTGTCGAAATGGGCAAACGGGCGTTTTATAAATACGTGGAAAAACAAATCGGCAATTCATAATAATATAGCGAAGCGATACATTGATTTGGCATTCGTAATTTGGCATTTGGCATTAAAAAGGCCCTATCCGCAAGCTCTGTTTTTGACAGATCGCAGACAGGGCGCTCAGAAAGATGCAAGCCGGCAGCGTTGCTACGCTACCTCGCGGAACCCGACGAAAGACCAGCGGTCGTCCCAGTAGCCGTCAAGCCAACACTGGTCGATCAGGCGGCTTCCGCCACCGAAGTAGAAATACGGAATGCGGAGGTAGCCACTCGCATCGCGGTAGCAAGCGTCGTCTTCGGGAATCGAGGCATAACGGCCAATGAGCCCACAGGTACGACACCACTGAGTGAATGCTCCTGTGTGACCGTAAAACTTGCATTCCCGAAGATACACGCGAACCGCCTCGGATGAGACGGATTCTTCAGAACCAATCTCAGGCCTGTAGATCATAACCTTGAACTTCAATCCGCGTCCGCGAATCGGTTGACCCTTGAGGTCTGTGTAGTAGTCCCACCTATCGTGGTCGTTGTCGAGGCCGGACAGATTGAACTCGCGTTTGGCAAGCGCAGTGAGGTCAACCGCCGCAAGATCCGGGACGACGACGATGTTGGCGACAGGCGTGATCAACTGAGTTGTCATGGTACGAGCCTCCAAAATCTGAGCGAAGACGCATCAATGTGCCGAATGTCAAGATTTGAAGGCTGGATCTTGGCTTAAAATGCAAGAGAACCTCAGTCTCGTCGGACTCGCCAGCTCCTTTATCCAGGAGCAGTTCTAAGCAACTTAGCAACAAAGTAGCTAACCCCTTGGCAAAGGAGCGGGGGTTTTCGGTTGCTCATCAACTACTCCCTAGGCAAAGGCAGGTAGGAGGGTTTTCTGTCTCATCTCGCTTGACATTCGCATGGTTGACGGGTTTTTCGGTTCAGTATAAGCTATTCGATTCCTTAAATTTGCAATAAGGTTTAAGGTAAGTTGAATTCAGCGGATTGCCACGTCGTCGGACTCCTCGCAATGACGACACAACTGTTGAGCAAGCGCAATGTAATATGGCCTGGAATGCCTTTGAACAAGCCACGGAAACCGTTAAGCGCGCCAAACGCGTGCTGGTTTTGGCGGCCGAAAACCCCACCCAGGACACCATGGCAACCATGGCGGCTGTTTTGGCATATTTAAGCGCCCAAAACATCCAAGCCGAAGGAGTGATACCGCAAGCCAATTTGGACAAAATACCGTCGTTCTTGCCGGTCAGAGACAAGATACAATCGCACTTTTCCGGCTTGAGCGACTTAAAAGTCACGCTCGATTTGTCCAAGACTCCCATTCATGAACTGACGTATGACATTAAAGGCACCAAGCTCGAAATTTTGTTGACGCCTAAATCCGGCGAATGGTCCGCTAAAGACATTTCCGTCAATCCGGGCGAAGATCGCTACGAAGCGATCATTGCAATCGGTTTTGCCGATCGACAGTCATTAATCGCGGCTTTCCGCGAACCTATGGATATTTTGCTGCGCCTGCCGATTATCAACTTGGATCACGACGCCAAAAACGAACATTGGGGCGCAATTAATTTGGTGGATCTTGCAAGCGTTTCCAACACGGAGATTGCGCTGACTTGGTTTGAGAGCTGGGACAAACAAAAAATAGACGAGCGGATTGCCACCGCCTTGCTCGCAGGCTTGATTACAAACACAAACTCCTTCCGCTCCCCTTCCGTTACGTCCAAAAATTTGGATAACGCTTCAAAGCTCATCACACTTGGCGCGGATCGCGAAGCTGTCGTCCACGGTTTGTGGCGCACAAGACAAATCAATACATTAAAACTTTGGGGCCGCGCGCTGAACAGATTGGAACACGATCGCACACACGGTTTGGTTTGGACTACTCTTTCGCGCCAAGATATTTTGGATAGTGGCACGACCGAAGCGCGCTTGGACGAATTGGTTAACGAGTTGATAGCTTTTGTTCCGGATGCAAAATTGACCGCGATTTTTGTTGAGCACGATCCGTTCACCACGCGCATGGCTTTGTTTGCCCAACCGCCATTTTCCGCAAGCACCCTCGGACGCGCACTCGGATTGGACGGCTCGCACGCACGCGCGAGCGGCGCCATCGCCAAACCGCTCGTGGAAGCAAAAGATCATGCAGTGGAAACTTTGCGATTGCAGTTAAAATAAAAGTAGCCCGAGAGGGCTTTGAGAGCGGCGCATCAGGCGCCGTTTAGTTTTGCCAACACCTCCGGATCGCGGACATCGGCCCACTCACCAGGTAGCTCGACCGCGTGAACAAATCGATCGCTTTTCACCAAAGCGTGGATCGCATCGGTCAGCTCATATTCTCCTCGTGGAGACACGGTCAGCTGATCAATGAACCGAAAGATGCTTTGGCGAAAGGTGTAGATGCCGGCGTTGTACCACGGACTGGTCGGTTCGCCGGGCTTGGGCTTTTCGCGGATGCCTGTTACCGCGAAGCGATGATCGACGAATACCGCACCGCCTTTGGCGATCTCTTCCGGCATGTGGCGAACGCTTATCAAAGCCTCCGCAGCTCCGAGTTCTGCCATGCAAAGATAGCTGTTCGGCGAGATCAGGATATCACCGTAGCTCAAAATGAACGGATCGGCGCCCGCAAAATCGCGAGCCAACCCCACCACTCTGCCGGTACCATCCTGAACCGTTTGGTTTACATACTCGATCTTTACACCGAACCGCGATCCGTCATGAAAGCAATCCTTGATCACATCCGAGCGATAGCCGACGACGATCAATATCTTGACGATGCCTACATCTCGCAAACCTTCGACGATGTGCTGCAGAACCGGCTTCCCTCGCACGATGATCATTGGTTTGGGCATCTCGGCGGTCAACTCACGCATGCGCGTGCCCTTGCCCGCAGCGAGCGCAACCGCTTTTCTAACGGCTTGATACGGCAATTCCCTGGCCTTTTCCATGGCAATACTCCTTGCGTAGGTGCAGATTTAATTTAAACTCTTACATCGCGCGATGTCAATCGCTGTCTCAAAGCTTCTTCCATCACAACCGCCGCAGCAACGGAGACATTGAGCGATTGAACAAAACCTCGCATCGGGATTGTGACGATACCGTCAGATTGTTTTATAAATTCTTGCGATACGCCATCCGCCTCGTTGCCCATGACAATGACCGATGGTTTGCACCAATCAAAATCCCATTGCGGTTTTCCCGATTGCGCCAGTGCAGTGACGCGAATTGCCAATCCCCTCTTTTTTAAATCAGCAACACACTCCGCGGCGCTTGACCATTTTTTTATTTCCAACCATTTAAGCGCCGACATGGCGGATGACGAAAGTTCCTTCATGCGCGGCGGACGTTCATTTTGATAAACGAGATGGACCGTCTTGATACCGACGGCATCGCAAGTTCTTAAAATCGCACCGATGTTATGCGGATCATCAACCGCCTCCAAAACCAATTCCAAATCAGTCCAGCGTTGCGACTCGATAAATGCAATGCGCTCGTCGCGATCACCGGGCAAAGCTGAAACGCGTTCGTGCGGATTGTGTTTGGGCATAAAAATAATTGCAAATATCAAATGTCAAATAACAAGAGCAACTAAGTGACTCTTGATATTTGCCATTTGTTATTTGATCTTAGTATTTGTAAAAGAAAACGGGACAGAAGGTGAGATCTCGAACGGCATCCTCGCCAGAACCCGTTCGTAGAACTCGCCTCCCATCCCGTGGACAATATGATAGCAAGTTAGAAAAAAAATGAAAAGACTCGTCAAGACCCCCTGTTTTAAACTCCCAAAACTAGCGTTGTTCCGGAAAAACCGTGTTTACGTTGGCCGCAGTTTTACCGTCTGCAGATACCTGGCCGACTTCGCGCTCCAAAACATCCAACCGACTTTGCATATCATCCATCTTATCAAGAATCACACCCGTGGACTCTGCCGTCCGCACGTCATCCCGCTGTTGGTTAGAGGCATTGACTGCGGAAAAAGCCACAGCCCCCGTCAAAACAACCGCCAGACCCGCAATGATTGCCGCTGTCCAAACATGCGACATGCCGCGCGCCACATGCATGATGTGATGATCGCGGATGGATGAAACCGGTCCGATATATCTGACGCGACAGACATCTTCGCAATGCGAATGACCGCATGCCGACATCTTAGACGGTACCGGGCTGTTCGCAACTTTCTTGCTGCGCGTTGATTTTGATCTTGGTTTAAGAGCGGTCATATTAGTGCCAAATAATTATAGCACGAATGCGCTTTACGAAATATCCACAATCTATCCGAACGTACATTACGTGCATAACGTCCCACGCCACTCATCCCACATCCTACGTACTCAAGCTAAGAAGATTGACAAAACAACCTAAGGTCACTACCATACGATCCAGAGAGGAAATCGACATGCCAAGTGATAGCCAAGGCCACGACAGACAGATCAAAGATCCCATCGTGCTCGATCTGATGGAGCGAATGGAGACTAACTGCAGAGCAGCGGAAGAGACTAGGCGACGCGCAGAAGCAATGTCAAGATCACTCCTCGCGTTCCGCATCATCTACGGGCCCGTTTCTCCTGGCACCGACAACTTTCACTCCTGACCATCTTCACATGGTCTATTTTTTTATAAATTTTTTACGACTGCTCCACGTTAAGCGAATACAAAAGCCCCCGCTTTCGCGAGAGCTTTTTACATGGTGGACGTTGCAGGATTCGAACCTGCGACCTTTCGAATGTGAATCGAACGCTCTAACCAACTGAGCTAAACGTCCTTGAACATGCACAATCCTACCTAGACACACAATCTCTGTCAACGCACTCACCTTGAATCCATAAAGTCTTTAATCATGCACCGACTCTAAGACTTTAAGGACTTTATGGACTTTATGGACTCTTTTTAGGCGTGTATACATCCAAGTATTTTTCTATCATCAAACTCGCATGCCATTTTTCAGGAGAGATTTCCGTCATGCCGGCGACATCCAATCTGTCGGGCAAATCCGTAAGCATCGCCAGAGCGTTTGCGAACCTCACGTAATTTATGACGTTCAAAGTATTTGCTTTATCATGCACATCAAGCTCTTGATCGTGTTTGAGTTTTAATGCCGACTGTTTAAGAAGTTTAAAGTTAAGCTCCGGCGGCGAAAGAGCATCCATCAAAAATTCTTGCCAGACGCGATCTTCGTTTAAAATAAACAGTACATTGCCGCCTCCGGCCATGTCGATAATCTCGCCCGTATCAACCGAATACGCCATAGCGCGTTTTACATAATGTCCAACCGCGCGCTTAAAGTCGACGTCCTTTTTTAACTTTTCGACCACAGGGCGCAACGAAGGATAGATGAACAAAATTATTTTTTCTCTGGCCTGACTCTCGACTGGCCCGATCGACTCGGATCCTGCAAGCAGTCGATGACCGTCGACAAAATATTCCAAAAGAATCGTTCTATTCAACTCTGCGTAGCTCGAATATATATCGACTCGACTATCTTTGGGCAAAATAATTTTATGCTGGACAGTGCAAAGCAACGGCAACCTTTCCGGCACAAACATCTTTTGAGGGACGTCCAATCTGCGATCGCGCATTACGCTCAGCACAATCTCCTCGCTTAACGGCAGTTCTTTGACGCCGACAAGCTCCAGCGGAACGGATCCGGACGAAAAATAAGATCGCAAAATCTTAAGACGCTGATTGTGCTCTTGCGCCTTGTTGTGCAATTTACGGACTGCGGATTCGACAGCATCACGCCCTTTTGTCTGCGCATACAAAACAGGCAGACTCTCGATAAAGTCGACTTTTAAAACATAGTTGGGAAAGCGCACGTCTTCAAAAACAATATGCTCGCCGCCCTTGCCCAACAAATGCAAAATATGCGGCAACACGCGACACTCGTCCGAAGCACGCATAACAAGTTCGTGGCCAAAAGACATTAATGCGTCTTTAAGCGTGGCCGGCGTTGGCCGCAACGAAGGCTCCTCGCGCACAGCGTGCGGCAAAGAAGTCACTCTCATCGTGCTTGGTATCACTTTCGTTGTTTGTTGTACGTCCGACATAAAGACAGTATACCAAAAGCGCCCGCCTTACGGCAGACGCTCAACTTTCTTTCCCTCCCATTGTCATTCCTTCACCTAGGCGGAGGGAATTATCCGTTTTTGTCATTCCCGCGGTTAGTTGAGGCGGAAATCCAGTAAGATTAAATTGAAACAAATTAATTCTATTGGATCCCCGGGTCTCCGTAGGACTTCGCCCGAGGATGACAAAGGTAGGGCGACCTCGACCGAGGATGACAAAAAAATTACAGCACCGCTTCTTTGGCAGCTTTGGCAACGCGGAATTTAACAACCGTCTTGGCCGGGATCTTGATGGTTGCGCCGGTTGCCGGATTGCGGCCCATGCGAGCGGAACGCTTGACCTTAACGAGCTTACCAATACCGTTGATTACAAATTCGCCGCTCTTTTTAACCTCTTTGTAGGCCAATGCGAGCAAAGCATCCATGACTGAATTAACATCTTTCTTTGAAAGACCCGTCTTGTTGGCGAGCTCGCCCAAAATTTGGGACTTGGTCATTTTTGGCATAGAACAAATAAATTTATTTCATGTAACACGTAACATGTAACACGTAACATCGACCGCGGAAAGCAGTTCCTTGTTACATGATAAATGTTACATGCTACATAAAAGTGATTAAAATTTTCTCGACGGATGAAATTATACTCGTGATGAATAACGGGCGCAAGGCAAATCACCAATAAAATCAAGGGTTGCAAGGCCCACCCTGTGTATAACCCCAATAAAAACCCCCTCTTTTGTCATTTCGACAGAAAAAAAAGTCAAACGTTCTTGATGGCGCTCGCGATCGCTTTGACGACTTCCGGTTCAAAAACTGTTGGCAAGATGCGGTTAGACGTCGGATTTGGAACTGTGGATGCAAGTGCGTACGCCGCAGCAAGCTTCATCTCCTGCGTAATTTTCTTAACTCCATTGTCGAGTGCGCCGCGAAAGAAACCTGGGAAGCACAGCGCATTATTCGTCTGGTTTGGAAAATCGGATCGACCAGTCGCAACCACAAACGCACCCGCGGCCTTGGCCTCGTCCGGCATAATCTCCGGCACCGGATTGGCGAGTGCAAGCACGATCGGTTTTTCTGCCATGAGCTTGATGTGCTCGCCTTTCAAAATTCCGGGACCGGAAACTCCAACCACGGCATCCGCGCCGGCCATGGCGACATTCAAATCACCGTTCAAATTTTCTTTATTCGTCATTTCCGCAATCGCCCGTTTGTATTCGTCGATGTCAGTTCTGTCGCGCGAGACAATTCCTTTGCGATCAAGCATCACGATGTTACCGACGCCAAGCGCGAGCAAGAGTTTCGTGACGGCATTGCCAGCCGCACCCGCGCCGACAATCACGACTTTGCATTGCGTCATGTCTTTGCCGACGACCTTAAACGCGTTCATCAACGCCGCAGAGACGACTACTGCCGTACCGTGTTGATCGTCATGCATGACAGGAATGTCGAGCATCGCTTGCAATCGTTCTTCGATTACAAAGCAGCGCGGCGCAGAAATATCTTCCAGATTGATGCCGCCGAATACAGGTGCGATATTTTTGACCGTCTGAATGATCTCTTCTGGATCTTGAGTTGCGAGCACGATCGGGAATGCATCGACTCCGGCAAGTTCTTTGAACAAAACCGCTTTACCTTCCATCACAGGCAACGCACCTTCCGGTCCAATGTTACCAAGTCCAAGTACAGCCGAGCCGTCAGAAATCACAGCGACCATATTGCGTTTGACAGTATATTCGCGCATTTGATCTTTGTGCTCCGCGAGATAAGTCGAGACAGTGCCGACTCCCGGCGTGTAAATTAAAGAAAGATCCGCCATGCTTTTAACCGGCATCTTACTCGTAACTTCTATCTTACCGACAAGTTTTTTGTGCAGTTCGAGCGCTTGCTCGCCAATAGTAGGTTGTGGCATAGGCGAATAACGTACCACGTACCACGTACAACGTACAACGATCCTAACTCACCCCCTGCCCCTCTCTTTCGAAAAGAGAGGGGCGCCGCATCAGCCTCGTGTTTTCGAGTTTTTCAGTTTCAGAACCTCCTCTTGGGTAAGAGGAGGCAGGAGGAGTTAGGCTGCGCAACTATAAAACAAAAAATCCTCGTCACCGAGGGTCGGTACGAGGACTTGAGTTCTACCAACAAGAATCACGATCTACGACTGCACATGCCGTCCAGGAATTACAGCCCTCTGGAAGATGCGCATCGCAGATATGAGCACTGAACTTTGCCGGTCCATCCATCAAGACGAGCTGGACGCGCGAGACACGAGAATTAGGCATCAATCTCGCTATCACAAAATGTCCTGGTGGCAAAGAATGCGGCATTACGGGCGGACAATCGGCCACTTCGGACGATCCACCCATATGCATACACGCATCAAGCGAGGATTTCTCTGGTACCTTTGGACAGTGTCCGTCGGCGCACTGCGACATCGACGGTTGTCGCCCCGCAGTCACCGGCTCACTCTGCCGCGCCGCACAACCCGTGATCACGAGAACAAAGAGACAACACAGAACTCGGTTCATGGCTCACCCTTTCTTTCCTTGACCTTATTCTTGGACGCCGTTCTTAGGCTCTACCACCAAGAAAAAGGTCACAATGACGAGCGGCGCAATCATGGCAATCGCGAAGATGAAATCGCTCATAGTTTTCACTCCTTCTTCTCGGTTGGCTTGGCGGTTACATCAACGGACAAGGTTTGTGACTTGAAATCCGGGAGGCGCCCAGCCTCAAGAATCTTCACAATCTTGTCGAGTCTCTGGTGCAACTCAGTCACGAAGAACGCCACAATAGCGATCTGCCCCAAGATGATGCACTCTGTGACGCTGAGCATCTCGTTGCCAATCCACCGCGCGGTGAATATGGCGACCACCACGGAAAATGACATCGCTAACATTGCCAACAGGAACCTCATGTGAACCTCCCTCTTTCTATCCACGGCCCGCCCGGCCGCCGGGGTACGAAGATGATGAGCTTGTACCAGAAAACGGGATGGGCGTCAATGCGTAACTAGTAACTTGTAGCTGGTAGCTAGTGCGGAAGAGCTTGCGAATATACACAAAGTATGAGATAAATACGGCACAAAAAAACGGGCTATGGCGCAGTTGGTAGCGCGCTTGCATGGGGTGCAAGAGGCCGTGGGTTCAAGTCCCACTAGCCCGACCACAAAAACACGACCAAGTCGTGTTTTTTTGTTTCACCAGTTACCAGTTACTAGTTACCACTCCTGTGACACACAAATTTTATATCTAAAACCGCCCTTGCGAGGCGGTTCAAATTTTGGTTGAACTCCAGAAAAGTGACCATCTGAAGGAAATACGCCGAAATGAGACATCATTCTCCGACTTGCGTCGGATCGATATGTCGTCGACCTCGGGATTGGCCAGCATAGCTGGCGGTATTTCCCTAGAAAGGAGGTGATCCATCCACAGCTTCCGCTACGGATGCCTTGTTACGACTTCGTCCCTATCGCTGGTCCTGCCTTAGTCCCCTCATCGGGGCCTTCGGGCATTACCAACTCTCTTGACGTGACGGGCGGTGAGTACAAGACCCGAGAACGTATTCACGGCCGCATTGCTGATCGGCCGTTACTAGCGAATCCAACTTCATGGGGGCGGATTGCAGCCCCCAATCCGAACTGGGGCGATGTTTGATGGGATTAGCTCCACCTTGCGGTTTGGCAGCCCATTGTCATCGCCATTGTAGCACGTGTGTAGCCCTGGACGTAAGAGCCATGCTGATTTGACGTCATCCCCACCTTCCTCCCCGTTATCCGAGGCGGTCTCCCGTGAACATTCAACACGGGACAGGGGTTGCGCTCGTTATCCGACTTAACGGTACATCTCACGACACGAGCTGACGGCAACCATGCAGCACCTATATAGCACCCTCGAAGGCGGCCAATGTTTCCACCGGCTTGCAGCTACATTTCGAGCCCAGGTAAGGTTCTTCGCTTACCGTCGAATTAAACCACATGCTCCTCCGCTTGTGCGGGTCCCCGTCTATTCCTTTGAGTTTTAGTCTTGCGACCGTACTCCCCAGGCGGGATGCTTAATGCGTTAGCTTTTTTAAACGACACCGGGAGGGTCGATACTCCCAGCATCTAGCATCCATCGTTTAGGGCGTGGACTACAGGGGTATCTAATCCCTTTCGCTCCCCACGCTTTCGTCCCTGAGTGTCAGAACTGTTCCAGCATACTGCCTTCGCTTTTGGTGTTCTTGCCGATATTAACGCATATTACTACTACACCGGCAATTCCGTATGCCTCTCCCAGCCTCTAGCCATGCCGTATCGAGAGCGGTGTCGAAGTTGAGCCCCGACATTTAACTCCCGACGCGCACGGCCACCTGCGGACCCTTTACGCCCAATAAATCCGGACAACGTTTGAGGTCTCTGTATTACCGCTGCTGCTGGCACAGAGTTAGCAACCTCTTATTCATTTGGTACCGTCAGAATTCTTCCCAAATAAAAGCGGTTTACGAGCCTAAGCCCTTCTTCCCGCACGCGGCGTCGCTCCTTCAGCCTTTCGGCCATTGAGGAATATTCTTAACTGCAGCCACCCGTAGGTGTCTGGGCAGTGTCTCAGTCCCAGTGAGGGGGGTCATGCTCTCACACCCCCTACCCGTCGTAGCCTTGGTGGGCTTTTA
>JAQTXZ010000003.1 GCA_028688515.1 Patescibacteria group bacterium | reverse complement strand
TGCTGAACAACTTCTTCCAGGCATAAGCAGTGGAGCCCAAGTTGTATAAATTATTTGTCCCCGGCAAGAAGTTGGAGGTAGAGGTCGCACCAGCGAATTGGATCCAGTTGGTGGTGATGGCACCGAGGTCGGTGACGTCTTGGAGATCCTGGGTTTCAATGCCGGTGACCATCGTGCCATTTATAAAGAGCTGCGTGGTCGAGACATAACCCGACGCTTCGATGTTCGTCGAACTCACGTTCGCGGCATAAAGACTCTTCCATCGCAGCGCCGGAAGACCAAGGTTATAGGTCACATCTGCTGCCGGAGTCAGATCGCTGCTGACCCTTGCGTTAACCGTAAGCATGTCAGACGTGGCATTCCCCAAGATCGTGTGGCCATCCACTTGCAAATTCCCCGTGGTTGTCACATTCCCCTGCCTCGTAATGCTGAACAGGCTGGATCCGCTGTCCGCCCGCATCAAAAAGTCGTAGACATTCGAAGTACCCGAAGTATGAACGTAAAACGCCGAACGATTGGCAACTGCGGCGTCTGTTGAGCCAAGATTCAAGGCAAACAAGCTTCCTCCGGTATTGGCTACCGTGTGTGAAGCGTATTGGCCCTGCAATGTTTCGGAGTTGTAAGCATAAGGCACTGCGGACAAACGTTTTCTGGGCGTCATCTCGCTGTCTGCGCCAATTGTGACGCCTAAGTACAAACCGTCGTTGTTGAATATATCTTCCGGGAATGCGACTTGTCCGTTTCCCTCATCGCCCAAAAGAACTGAGAACAAACCGTTGGTGACGGTGATATCGATCGCTGCAACCGAACCTGTCGGCGTTGCATCCGTCGTACTCGCCGACCAAAGATGCGAACCGCCGGAAGCCGCAGTATAAAGCCTAAATTCCATCTGGTACGTTCCATCCGGCACGCTCGTTCCGCCGGTTGTCAAAAGTCTGCCCTGATAGTTAACCGTGTGAGCGATTCCTGCCGCATTCGCGTACGACGTACCACGTACCACGTACCACGTACCGACGATGGCCAAAGCCAGCATTCCTGCGCAGACCACTCGACGCATGAATTTCCGCTTCGCTGAATTTCCGCTTCGCTGAATTTCCGCTTCGCTGAATGTCGATTCGGCGCGATATTCGATATTCAGTGAGTTCGACGAACAGATATTCGCCAGTCGTAATACAAAAACGCCCACGTTGCTTAACGTGTTCCGTAAACCAAGCTTGAGTTTTTCGCCCCAGCCGTTTTTGACGGAGCGATTTTGGTTATCGGTTTGCATTAGATTTTTGCCAACGCATTTTTGCTTTGGCTTTCCCAACGTTTGTCTTTGAATTTGCTTTTACTTCCGTCATTGCGAGCGAAGTCCGACGCAGCGGGGCAATCTCCCCTCTGTCATCCTTGCGAAGAACTTCAGTGAGCTCAGTCGAACCGCGAGAATCCATTCGACTTTGCTATTTGTTTAGCGCTTTGCGCTGATAAAAAAAGAACAGGACGGATCGCCGTTTCCTGTTCTCGTGCGTTAATATAATAATACTATATCGCGGGCGTATATAATATTAAGCTAATATAAGCATTGCTTTCGCGTTCAGATATATATAGGGGCTGTGGATAACGTGAGAGGACGAAACCGAGCCGCTGCAAGAAATTAAGAATTATGAATTAAGAATTATGAATTTTGGAAGGTTATCAACAGACTTAAAAATACTGTGGACAAGTTATAAATAAAACTCACATGTTGTGCACATGTGAGAGTTAGCAACAGAATAATTGGCTGGGTTGAGCAAGAGAAAACCTTCCTACCTCCCTTTGCCTAGGGGGTAGTTACTTAGCGACAAAGTTACATAGCAACTGCTCCTTGATAAAGGAGCTAGCGAGTCCGATGAGACTGAGGTTTTCCGCCTATCTAAATTTAATGCAACTCCTGTTTAATCTGATCCAAAGTCAAAACCTGATCAAAAATTTCCAAATAATATATATTGCTTTGCCAATCGTAAGTATTACTTACCGATCTAATACCCATAGTAAACGACTGACCCACGCTGGTAGATCCAAAAGTCGCGGCCGAGGTGCCATTTTGTGCCAAAGTGCCGGCATTTGTCCCGTTATAATAAGTAACCGTTGTTGGTGATATCGTCCAGGCAAGATATTGCGTCGTGCCTGCAGTAACTACATTTGTCGATGTGTATACCGTGGCACCGGAATAAAAGTACATCTTGTTATCAGTCTGATTAATTCCAACCTCAAATTTAACAGCAGTAGTCGCTCCTTCTCTTACATGCGTCAATGTTCTATAAGCAGTGGCTGTGGGAACTACGACTTTGGCAATAATCGTTGCATTGGTTAATGCCTTAAGTTTTGGCAGATAAGTTGCACATGAGATTCCTTTGCCTGTGACTCCGGTTAAATCCATCCCGTTGCTGATAGTCGGGGCTCCTATCAATGTACAGCCATCATCAACCACATTTGAGGAATATAAAAACTGTTCGTTCACTATTTTATGATTGGCAACATTCATTTCGCCTTTGTATTCAGTGACTGTTATTTCGTCGAACTCAGCATATCCTACGGCTGAAGCATAATACATCCTCAGCAATTGATTTGCCGCTACTCCGATAACATCTATCTTCTGCCACGCAGTCGAGGCAGTGCCGACAAAAAGATTTGACCCTCCAAACGAAATCGTAGGAACTGACGCGACTCCGTTTCCTCTTGCCCAACCGGTTACACGATATCGCTTCCCTGCAGTTAAGACACTCTGACGGCAGTCATTAAATACGGCGACTCCGGACACTTGCAAATATTGCCTGCCGCTCTTCGGATCCGTCGTGCCTTTTGCGCAGACCGCTCCTGCACCTGCCGTCCAAGCGCTAGTCCCGCTCATCTCCATATCGCCATCCGCCAACTTTTGCGTGTCTTGATTTTGCACATACCCGGTATATTCGGTGACGGTGATGTCATCCCATTCGGTATAATCAGCGATACTGCCATTAGACGCAGTGCCTATAAGCAATCTAGTATAAAATGATCCTGCTGCTATCTGAGGTGTAACCACATCAAACATCTGCCAAGTAGTAGTACCGTTTGTTCCGGTCCACAGATAACCGCTCGTCGGGGAAAACAAACTTGGGATTCTTGTTCCATCGCTCCTTGCATATCCGGTAATTCTGTATCGCTTACCGACTACAAACATCGCCTGAAGAGCCCGCGATTGACCCGTGCCGGTTGCTTGCAATCTCAATATACTCTCGCCTCCAACCGCAGCGCCTGCTTCCTTAGTTATAGTGACGGCTGTGTACACGGACCACGCGCTCGTCCCGCTCATCTCCATGTCTCCATCCACCATTAACTGCTTATCTCTCGGCGTCTGCTGCGGTGAGGTCAACGCAAAACCCATCTGGATGCCAAAAAGAACGATCACCAATATCAAAAAAGGGATGAGGAACTTTTTCATGACTACATTATAACAGAATGTGAGTTATCAAGTGAGTACAGCCTAACTCACTCTAGCTCTCTCTTACTCAAGAGAGAGTACCGCATCATCCTCGTGTTATTAAGTTTTTTAGTTTCAGAACCCTCTCTTGGGTAAGAGAGGGCAGGGTGAGTTAGGCTTAACAACTCAAACACTCCCAACACAATTTTCTGTAGAGACGCAAAATCTTGCGTCTAACTTAAAAACAATAAAACAACCGGCCGGCCACCACCTCGGCTCGCCCCCTGCTCGCCACTCCTCCTACACCAGGAGGAGAATAGTTGATGAGTTACCGAACCCCCCTTCCCCCCTTTGCCTAGGGGGTAGTTACTTAGCAACTTCTCCTTGATAAAGGAGATGTCGCATCCGATGCGACAGAGGTTTTCCGACTCCGTCTCTCCTCTTTGCGAAGGATGAGTACCCGAAGGGGGAGGTGGTAGTCCAGCATGAGGGGGAACGCCCAAAGGGCGAAAGGTTTCGTCCTTAGTCTTTCGTCCTTAGTCCTTAGTCTTTAGTCCTTGGTCTTCCCTTACGGCACTCGCGTGATCATAATGTCATCGAACTCAGCGTATTCGCCTGCAGAATTAGCATTGGTCTTTAATAAAAAGTTAGTAAATGAAGTAGTCAAACCTACAGCATCTATCCTTTGCCATGATGAAGAGCCTGTACCGGAGAAAACCGTGTTCAATCCCAATACGACGGTTGGTACTGACCCCATGTCATCCCCTCTTGCCCAACCCGTGACATGGTATTTCTTACCAATCGTCAAAACGCCCAACTGTTCAGCAAGCGGACTTGCACTGCCGCCATACATAACTCGCAGGCTTTGCTTCCCGGATTTTGGATTGGTCGTTTCTTTTGTTAAGGTAGCATTTGACGCGGCCGTCCACGCCCCAGTACCGCTCGTTTCCATATTCCCATCGACCAACAGTTGTTTATCAGTAACGTCGACAGTACCTTTGTATTCAGTGATCGTGATGTTGTCAAAATCAGCATGCCCTCCGGAAACATTGGCATTACTCTTAAGCGCTAAATTCGATGTGACGGCAGCGGTGGCTATTACATCTATTCTTTGCCAGTTAGCACTTGTCGAACCGGTAAAAACCGTCGCTGAACCAAGAGAAATCAAGGGTGTAAATGCCCCATCTCCCCTGGCCCAACCTGTGACTCGATATCTTTTGCCGACCGTAAGAATACTATTTTGAATAGCCATAGGAATAGCTGTTGCATTACAACTGATTCGCAAAGCCTGATTTCCGCCGCCATTCAGACTGGATGTAATCTTTCCCAAGCCCGCCGAATTCCCAACCGCCCAAGAGGCAGTGCCTGCCGTTACTTGCTTAACCGAAATTTCATCAAATTCCACCCATCCGGTTGCCGCTGCAGAAGCATTGAATGCGATATCGTTTTGCCCTATAATAAAAGTGTCAATTTGCTGCCAACCGGTTGACGATGTACCGACCCAATTTCTGCTTCCGCTTGATGTCGTCCCAATATACGGCACGCGTGTTCCATCTCCGCGCGCCCAACCGGTTACATGATAAGTATTAACGGAGCTTAGGCCGGTTTGCGAAACATAGTAATACGCTTGCGACGGAGCGATATGCAGCACCTGCGTCCCGGAGCCGCTTGGGCTACCCGCCACTTTTGTCATTGCCCCGTAACCGGCTCTCTCGGTCCACGCAGATGTATCTGCCGCCTCCATATCCCAATCATTCAAAATTTCCGCACCAAGCGTCTGCGCATCTTCCATATTCCCATCCGCCATCAACTGTTTCTCACTATTCTGCGCATAGCCCACATATTCGGTAACAAAAACATCATCGAACTCTACACTTCCACCGGCAGCAACAGTATATGCACCTAAGTAGATGTAGGAACCGCCAGCCTTACCAACTACTTCAAAGTGTTGCCAATTGGAACTATTCGTTCCAATCCACGTGGCAGTTGGCCAAAGGTGTACACGGGGTGCATGTACCCCGTCCCCTCTGGCATAACCGCTGATTTTATACTTACGATTTGTTGTAAGACCAAGATTTTGTATCGCCCATATATTACCAGCACCTGCACCGGAGTTAGTAACTCTTAAAAAATCTCCGCCCACTCCACCCGCCACTTTAGCAAGTGAAGCTGTAGCCGAACCACTTTGGGTGGTGGCGTAGCTTCCGGTTCCACTCGCATCCATACTTCCATCCACCATCAACTGCTTATCTCTCGGCGTCCGCTGTTGTGCAGTTAACGCAAAACCCATCTGGACGCCAAAAAGGACGATCACTAATATCAGAAAAGGGATGAGGAACTTTTTCATGACTACATTATAACACGGGCGTCTACCACCACGTCTCGCTCCGCGCTCGCCTCTCCTCCTCATGCGAGGAGGAGAGTAGTTGGTGAGTATCGGAAAACCCCTGCCCCTTTATCAAGGGGTTCTGAAACCCCCCTTCCCCCCTTTGCCTAGGGGGTAGTTATTCAGCAACAAAGTCACTTAGCAACTTCTCCTTGATAAAGGAGATGTCGCATCCGATGCGACAGAGGTTTTCCGACTCCGTCTCTCCTCTTTGCGAAGGATGAGTACCCGAAGGGGGAGGTGGTAGTCCAGCATGAGGGGGAACGCCCACAGAGCGAAAGGTTTCGTCCTTAGTCTTTCGTCCTTAGTCCTTAGTCTTTAGTCCTTGGTCTTCCCTTACGGCACTTCCGTGATCATAATATCATCGAATTCGACATAGCTTGTCGATGTTCCGGCAGTCGCACTTCCGAGCAATATCCCGGCCTGCGTCGCCGAAATGATTCCATCCACCCTTTGCCACGAGGTAGAGTTCGTTCCAATCCAAAAAATATTGGATTGAGTCAGGATTCTGGGCACCAACGTCCCATCACTGCGCGCCCACCCTGTAGCTCGAAACCTCTTGCCCACGGTTAAGTTGTTAGCGTTCCTAGCGAAGCCGCTAGATACTGATCCCAAATACGTGACCCGCAAGGCTTGGCGACCTGATTTTTGGTTGACCGTCGTCTTGGTTGGAATCGCATTAGAGTAATTCGTCCAACTCCCCGTCCCACTCGTCTCCATATCCCCATCAACCAACAATTGTTTTTCAATAGTCTGCTCGCCGCCTTTGTATTCAGTTACCATGACATCATCAAAATAAATCGTTCCGACAGCGTCAGTGCCTGATACAAAATATATGGCGGTTGTGCCTGCTTGGGTAAAAATCGCATCAAAATATTGCCATGAAGTGGCTGATGTTCCTGTCCAAATTGCCGTCAATGCGCCGTTGCTAACTCTGGGAACTATGGTCCCGTCGCCGCGCGCATATCCGGTTATTCTGACTTTTTTGCCAACAGCTACTACGTTATTTTGAAACGATCCTCTGTTGTGATAATCAGCTTGCACCTCATACGCCTGCTTGCCGGAACGAACAACGCTTGTCGTCTTAGAAATAATACCGCCGGCATAAGCCGCATAATTAGCAGTCCCGCTCGTCTCCATATCGCCATCTTTCAATAACTGCTTCTCCTGCGTCTGTGCGCTGCCTGTGTATTCTGTGACTAAGACGTCATCAAAATCCGATGTGCCTGACAATGCGCCGTAGGCGTACAATCTAGCAACAGTCCCATCGGCAGCTACTGTTATGTCAAAATGTTGCCAGCTGGTAGAGTTAGTTCCTGACCATTTAACCGCGCCGGCAGTTGTGATAGCAGGATGTGTCGATGCTCCGTCACCACGCGCCCAACCCGTAATATGATACTTCTTACCTGTCGTCAAAATCGTCTGGCCTGCATAACCAACCGTGCTCGCTGTGACCAAAATGTGAATGGACTGTTTTCCTCCTTTTGGTTCATTGGTAACTTTTGTTAAAGTAGAGTTACCATTTATCCAGCCAGTTACCCCTGCCTTTTCCATATCTCCATCCGCCAACAACTGCTTCTCCATCAGCGTGGTCTGCGGCGCGGATAATGCAAAGCCCATTTGGACGCCAACCAAAACAATCACAATTACCAAAAAAAAGATAATGAACTTTTTCATGACTACATTATAACACGGGCGTCTACCACCACGTCTCGCCCCCTGCTCGCCACTCCTCCTACACCAGGAGAAGAATAGTTGATGAGTTACCGAACCCCCCTCCCCCCCCTTTGCCTAGGGGGTAGTTACTTAGCAACAAAGTTACTTAGCAACTTCTCCTTGATAAAGGAGATGTCGCATCCGATGCGACAGAGGTTTTCCGACTCCGTCTCTCCTCTTTGCGAAGGATGAGTACCCGAAGGGGGAGGTGGTAGTCCAGCATGAGGGGGAACGCCCAAAGGGCGAGGGGGTAAATAAAAAACTGCCGTTATGACAGTTTTTTTGTTTGGTGGACCTTGAGGGATTTGAACCCTCGACCCCTTCCATGCCATGGAAGTGCTCTAGCCAGCTGAGCTAAAGGCCCATAAATCAATTAACAATGTACAATTAACAAATAACAATTACTTGGACGAGTTTATAGAGTTGTCGAGCGGTTGTCAATGCGAGACAAACACATGTCTGAATCCGTCCGTGGCGGCGATTCTGTCGCGATGATTGCCGATCTTTTTATCAGCTTGCCTTAAAATCGTGTGCAGACTTTTGATTTCACTTGCCATGCGCAACGACTCATGCGGATCGGCACTAGGCGTTTGCTGATATCTTCCAAGCTCGCGCGAAAGTTCTTTGATATGCTGTGCCAGATGCTCCGCATTCGGTTCCATATCCGCCGAACGAACCTCGACGTAGGCAATGCGGCCGTGTTTTTCGACCGGAGAGGAGCCCTCTATCCGACCCTCATTTTGATTATATTGCGGGCCACCTTTCTCCCACATGGCAGGAGAAAGGGGCGAATCAGAACCCCTCTCCTGCTCTTGTGGGAGAGGGGCGGGGGTGAGGGCGCAGCGATGGGCGGTGGAGGGTCTCCGCGCCTCCAACTCTGCCCTTAAACTATCCAACCTGGAATTTTTGCTGTCGGATGTTTTATTCGGATTGCGCTGCCAATCAGCCAACTCTCTTTCGAGTTCCGCGATATCGCTGACGGCTAAATCCGCACGAACAATCGCCTCTGCCAACTCTTTTTGCAAATCTTTTATGTAAGGCTCCAAACGTTCCATCTCGCCTTCCATAGATCGCTCGATGTAACCGGAAATTTTTTGCAGTTTGGCATCAAAAAGAGCAAAGGCTCTGGCCAAATTATCAGCCAACCGCCTTTGCTCGTCCAACAACCTTTCACATTTTTCCGCCTCGCGTGCAGGGAGTTTTCTGGTCGCAAATTTAACCGCACCTTCCTTGAAAGTTCCCAGCAAATCTCCCCACTTCTTTTTGATCATACTTAACGAACCAAGTTCGAATATCCGCTATGCTAAATGTCCACTTTGTTGAATATCCGCTATGCTGAATAACGCTTTCTGACTAATTGGAATCGATATTCAGTGAGTTCGACGAACGGATATTCAGAGAACGAAGTGAACGGAAATTCGATATTCGATCTTATTGTTGCTGTATCGGATTCTGTTCGGCAGGACCGCTGATCTTTTCTTCTACCGGAGTCGGGCTCTCTGCCGCCGCCTGACCATTTTTCTTGGCAATCAAATCCTGCAAGTAAGCAATTCGATTGTTTACATCTTCACTTTCAGCATTCATTTCTTTAACCTTCATAACCTGCGCCATGGCATCGTCCAGCTTGCCCTGCTCTTCATACAAGGTTGATAAGAACCAACGGGCATTGGCGTAATCCGGCTGCAAAGCCACGATCTGCTCAAACAAACTTGCCGACTTGTCTTTTTGATTGTCTTTGTAGTACAGGGTTCCAAGCTCAAACGCCACGCCGACATCTTTACTGTCTGCGACAACCTGCTCTAACTTGGTGATCGCATCCTTTGTGCGGCCCTGTCTCTCATAAACAACTCCCAAGTTATAGTGCGCCAAAGCATAATCTGCTTTTGCTTGAATGGAACGATTGAACCATTCGGCGGCGCTGTCTAAAGCATCTTTCATCTTTTGTTCGGCGTCGGCTTTTTGCTGTGCATCGTTGGCCTGCATCAAAGCTGCCGCGGCATCTGCGCGTTGCAAATATATTTTTCCAATCTCAACGCTGTACGCCGGATTGTTCGGTTCCAAATCCAAAGCTTTCTTAAAATTGATGATCGCAAATTCATCTGCGCCGTTGGTAAATCCGGAAATGGCTTCATAGATGACCGCCAGATTCTCCCAGTTGTCGACATTGCGCGGAGCAATATCTGCTGCACGCTTGGCAGTATCAATTGTTGCGGCGACAACTTGGTTAATGGCGGCAGCTCCGTCCGGATCGCTCTTTTTGGCGTTGAACACTTCAGACGATTTAATGAGATACGCCTGAGACAAATTGCGAAAATAAACGTCATTGAATTGATTCATGACAACCGCCTTGTTCAACGAATAGATGGAATTATCAATGCTCTTGCCATCACGATAAGCCATAACTGCGGAGGAATAGGCTGCGTCCGCAACCAGTCTCTGACCGGTCAACCAAACGGTAACAAGCGCGCCTACGCACAAGACGATAAAAGAGATAGATAGCATTGTGGAACTGGCGGCGCTTTTTTGCGCGTCCCAGACAAGAGCCTTCTTGGCTAACAACGAGCCGAGCAAAGCCAACAAAAACCAGAAGACAAAATGATGTGCAAAATTGTAATTGTAGATGAACGAAATAAATGCAGTCGTTGCCCAGCCGACGAATACTGTCAGATAAGCCTGCCAAGCAAAATCATCTTTTTCCTTGATAAGATGCATTGCGCTGTTTACGACAGCCGAGATGAGTAAGATCAGCCAAAGAGCGATGCCAACCAAACCGGTCATTGCAATCAGCGTGAAGAACGATGAAAGGCCGCGTTCAAATCTGACTGTCCAGAACTGCGAAAGATTTACTTCCGGAGATCTGTACTTAGCATAATCATAGATCCATGTGCCCGGGCCGGAACCGAAAATCGGAGAGGCGTGAAGAACGTTCTTGGCGATGTCCCACGATGCAACCGCCGACGGCGAAACTTCTGCCGGCAATTTAAGGTCAATCGGCGTGCGAAAAATGAGCAAAAGTATGGAAGCGCACAATATAACAGTCGGCACGACGATTCTGCTTGCGTGGCTCGGGAGTTTCATGGAGCGCGCAACGGGAATTGCAACCAGCAAAACCATGGCAAAAATCAAAGCCGCCCAAATGACCCAAAAATCCGCAACCACCGCAACCAACAAGGCCGCAATCATTGTCAACCAAACTATTATGTTTACAAGCACGCTGCCTTTAGAATTTTTGGCAAACACGCACTCGTCATCTTTGCATCCAAACACCGTCATCGAAACAGCGACCACCATCGGCAAGACCATGTATACGCCAAACGCGTTAATCGTGCCTATCGTGTTAAATGTGTTTGCTTTTGTGATTGGAATGAGCCAGCCCAAAGGGAAGACATTGACCAGTTGCAAAAATCCCCAAACTCCAATCAGCAACGACGAGGCCAAAAAAGTCAGAAGTAACGAATAAAGCTTGCGCGTGTTGCCTACGCGATTAACGACCAAAGTGTAAAAAACAATCAATGCCAAGATTGTAGAGAATGACCATTGCATCTGACCGAGGTTTCCTACAAGCGACAGGTATCTGTCCCAAGAAAACAAACTCGTTATCAACCAGCCGGCGCCAAACAACACGACGACCAGGTGCAGCCAGGCTCTGGAAAGCACAAAATGTCTTTCCGCCACCGCTTTACCCAACCATGCAGTCGTGCCAAGCATAACCAAGATCAGCAGCAAGGTTTGCTTGTTAAGTTCCAAAACGTCCAGCGTTATGGGCAAAAAGAAAAGCGGCACTAACGCCACGCTTGCGTAGATCGACGCATCCACAATCCATGAAAGGACCTTGACCAAACGAGTGGAAGCCGGCGGTATCGCACTCTCCAATGTGGCTTTGGCCACAACATCTTGGTTTATCATAATGCAAAAATAACTATTTGAATTTCAATGGGCAAATTATAGCACAAGTGCAAATGCAATGAAACGAAACCCATCGATTCGCCACTCCAACGGACGCCTACCACCTCGTCTCGCTCCGCGCTCGCCACTCCTCCTTCGCAAGGAGGAGAGTAGTTATTTAGTTTTTGAGTTTCCGACTCGGACTCGGACTCTCCTCCCTCATTTGAGGGGGAGTGCCCGAAGGGCGAGGGGGTTCCGCTTATTCTATATTAACCCTCACCTCATCGCCTTTTAGCGTACTATCGTCGCTAAAATAAGCTACAGGATACAGCTGAACTTCGCCTGCCGGCGGCGCCGCAATCCAATCTATCTGATTGGTTGAGCTTTTTGGATCTGTAACCGATCCCACAAGTTGCACCGAAGCGTTTTGTTTTACGAATACATCAATCTTTGCAACATTTTCCACGTCGTTCATAAGCAGCGAAATGCTGAGCGGAAAATTGGATCGTTTTAATATGGAGTTATTAAGCGGAAAATTGACGGCAATTTTTAACGGAGCGGGGTCTGCCATAAGATTGACCGTGATCTTGGATACGCCGCGATTTCCAACGTCATCTGTGGCATAAACAGATAAATCGTGATAGCCGCGAACAACGGAATTTGGTATTTGATAACTTATTTCGCTTTGTGCCGTGAACGCGCTTCCAATCAATACGTCATCCATCTTTACTTCCAGCCTTTGAATCGTTCTCTGCGCCTGCACGCTAACGCTCGCCTTTCCTTCGCGTGAATACAGGGTCGCATTGGAGCTTGGAGTGTTAATACTGACTACCGGCGCATCCTCTTGCGTGTGAACGTCGTCATATTCTGTCGGCACCGCGTCCGTGCTGGTGGTGTGCCATTGATTTTTTACAACCCAATCCTGCACTCCTTTTTCCCAATTCGCGAACTGCGGATCGTTTGCGGGATTTGAAGGAACCGGGCCGAGCGGGTCATCTTTATCCAAATACCACAATATATTATGCGCTTCGTAGAACTTACGATCTTCCACCAAGTCGATAGGCGTAAACTCCGAAGCGAGTTTGCCCGTCAGCCTGTCGACTTTAACCGTTTTTTCAGCGGATTGCCCCAATAAAACCGGCTTATTCGCAGTGATGGAAGGCATGGGTGAAAAATTTTCTTTCGGCGCATCAGTCAACGCGCGTTTCATAAATCCCTGCCAGATTGGCGCAGCGACAACAGATCCATCCGCACTGGCGGACATTTCCGTGCTACTGCTGTTACCGACCCAAACACCGGCCACAAGAGACGGCGTATAACCCATGGTCCAAGCATCTTTATTATTGTTCGTCGTGCCTGTTTTGGCCGCGACCTGCCTACCCGACAGAGTCAGGTAATTGCCGGCGCCAAAAACATATGCGCGAGCTTCGTTATCGGACAGAACATTGCTGATTTCATCCGCAGCATCCTGCGGCACAACTTGACTGCCTTCCGATTGTTTCCATTCTTCGAGCATCTGGCCGTTCGCATCAGTGACTTTTAAAATGGATGAAACCGGATACTGTGTTCCGCGATTGGCAAAGGCCGCATAAGCATTTGCATGTTCCAGAAGTTTTACATCGCCTCCGCCAAGCACCAAAGACAAACCATAACGCGATCTGTCGCCCAACGTTGTGTAGCCAAGCTGATCGGCAAAATCCAAAACGCGTCCAATGCCAACCAAATAAAGCATTTTGACGGCAGGTATATTGAGCGAGCCTTGTAACGCTTTTCGTACAGTCAGCGGTCCATTATAAGTTGAGCTGTAATTTTTAGGATTATATGGCCCGCTATCCGTCACAAACGTAGTCGGCACATCCCACAGCGTTGTATCAGGAGTGTATCCTTTGATAAAACCGGCGGTATAAACAATCGGTTTGAACGAAGATCCCGGTTGTCTTGGCCTTAAAGTAACATTCACCTGACCGTCGATACTATCGTCAAAAAAATCTTTTGAGCCTACCATACTTAAGATCTGTCCATTTTTTGGATCAATGGCAACCAAGGCCGCATTGGAAAATTTATAGCGCGCGCCGTTTTTATCAACTCCTTTCTCAATCTCTTCTTGCGCAATCTGCTGCTTGCCCCAATCCAATGTTGTAATGACGCGCAGCCCTCCCTGCTCAACTTGCTTTTGTCCGTACGCATCAACCAGCTGCGACTTCACATACATTACAAAATGCGGCGCGTTAATATCGCCGACCGAATATGGAATAAGTTTTTTAAGAGTATCGATTTGTTTTGCTTCGTCCGCCTGCTCTCGGGTAATGTACTCGTCTCGCACCATGTCATCCAAAATCAGATGCTGTCTGGCAATTAACGACGGTCTATTATCTCCATTCACGCCTATGCCGTAAGGCGAAAGTCTATCCGGAGCTTGAGGTATCGCCGCAAGCAAAGCAGCCTCGTCCAAAGTCAGATCTTTAGCTTCTTTGCCAAAATAACTTTCCGATGCCGAACCGACGCCATATATCATCGCGCCGTAAGGAACCTCGTTTAAATACATCTGCAATATCTGATCCTTGGTAAACTGCCTTTCGAGTTGAAAAGAAAGAAGCAGCTCTTTGATTTTTCGAGTTATCGTTCTCTCGTTGGTCAAGATTGCGTTTTTCACCAGCTGCTGTGTCAAAGTTGACGTGCCTTCCACTCTTTTATTTTGCAATAATCCAACGGTAAACGCGCGCACGAGTCCGCGCCAATAAATGCCATGGTGTTCATAAAAAGCCCTGTCTTCGATAGACACGGTCGCCTCTTTCATGTAATCCGGGATATCTTGCAACGCCACGAGCGTACGTTTTTGATCGCCGTGAATCTCGTAAAGCAAAGTCTCTCCGCTTCGATCGTAAATCTTAGTTGATTGAGGCACTTCGCGCGTAAGCAGCGTGTTCGGATCCGGCAAATCACGGCTTATCCACGCCATGACAATGGTAAGCGACAAGATGCCAACCAGGCCAAGACCGACCAAAGCCAAAAAAGCGACGACCGCAATGGCCTTAACCTTGTTCTTGTTGATTTTGCCTAATCTCTGCCTTATTCCGCCGGTACCGCTGGGTGACTTACTTATACGATGAATGAGCATAATATAATATTTGGCTTAGTTGAGGCTAAAAGTAGCATATACCCCTTGACAAAAATGGGCAAATGTGGTATAGTTTTCTCCTTAAGATTTGGAAGACATGTATTTGCGGAAGCAAAAGAACATTAAATTTTGCTCTCAACCAAGCCAAATTTGACAGTATAATCAATAAATTGGCTAACCTTTCATACGAAAAGGCTTGGTTTAGCGAAGCATTATTCCGATCTTGAGACATTATTATTATGGACATAAGCCAAAAGCTTAATCCGATATCAAAATCAATACTCATAATCGTCACGATAGCCGTTACGCTCACATCCATCAAAATCCAATCTGCTAACGCCACTCAACTTTTGCCTACGCCGATGTTTTCAACGGCCACGCAACTTTTAAGTGACGCAATCCAGCAACGCGGTTTCGTCATCCCTGATAATTTTGACTCTGAATTACAGGTTTCAAAAGACGTCCCCGCTACAAAATATACAAAAAAATATACCATCACTGCTTACAACAGCGTGCCCTGGCAAACAGACAGCACTCCTTGTATCGCAGCCGACGGTTCTAATATTTGTGAATTGAAAAAAATCGGTGAAGAGTCTTGTGCTGCAGCCTTGCCGTTCGGCACCAAAATCAATATTCCGGGCTTCGGAGTTTGTACGGTGCGCGACAGGTTGGCTCCCAAATTTTCACACCGTATCGATCTCTACTTCGGTGGAGCCGATAAAATTCAAGACGCCAAACAATGGGGCAAACGTTCCGTTGTAGTAGCCGTACTTGATACGGCGAAGAAAAAGTAAATTAAAAACGCCCGACATCATGTCGGGCGTTTTTGTTTATCCGTCGTTTCTCTTTCCGCGCTCCATGTTCCATGTTACATATTATCATCAATCGTCGGCGTCATATCCATCTCGCCTAAACGGCTGTATTCGTAATTGTGATAGATAGCAGGACCGAAAACATAATTACCATAGAACGTATCCGGAATATCTTGCACAAGCTGGCTCCAGCCTTGACCGTATAAAACTTTTGCCAAATTTTCGCTGATGATCCACTTTAATATTCCGCCTTTGCTGACCGCGTAAACTTTATTCAGCGTTTGAAATTTTACCAAGCGAACTCCAGGCCTATAAGTCGCGTTTGATCCAAGCGCGATCTGGCTCATCGTCTGCAAAGAAATCTGTTGTACGGAATTGAAATCACCATACCAGGTAAAATAAGTTTGACTGTTCGGAAAAGAATGGCGTTTGCAATCTCTGCCATAATAATATACCGCCGTATCATCTTGCGTGTTTGGGTTGGAATCGTCGTAGAGCTTGATAAGCGTGCCGGGCGCGAACATACATGCGCCGGTGTATGGCATACTGACTGCCACTGTCGGTTTTTGACTGAGTGTGACTCCGCCGACCACGACAGACAATGTCACACTCCCGACTGAATGGAATTTGAGCCTGAAAGTCGCGTATCCATTGCTGTCGGATAAAACGGACGAGGGAGTGGCGGTCATGGATGCTGATGCGTAGACTTGAACCGTTTTGTTGCTTAATGCCTGACCTGATGAATTTCTGACATATGCGCTCAACACAACTTCTCCCGAATCAATTATCACCGAAGTCGGAGAGATGGATACGCTTGATTGCGATGCGGATACTGTTTGATTGGTTGGGTTGGACAAACTTAAAACCTGCACGCTGACTTGCGGCAAAGCTATGCCGTCAACTGTCGCGTTGGCATAAACATACCCGCTCGCCGGCGGACTGAATTGCATAGTCGCATTACCGTAGGCATCCGTCGTCAGATTATAACCGTAATTATAGCCTTCGTTACTCACCGCTACATTGACCGTTTTATTGGCAAGCGGCGAATTTGATTGATCTGCAATACGTACCCTCAAAGTTACTGCCGTGCCGATATTTATGCTGCTGTAATTCGACCAAAAGCTGGAGTATTGCGAAGAGACTGCGCCCGTTCCTGCACTGACCGCTGTAAAAGTTATGGTCTTTTGTTGATTGATCGTTACTTCGTCGGCTGTCGCTCCTATCGTTGCCGTCGCCGGAACGGATGAGATAACTTGAAAGCTCGCTTTACCTTGGCTGTCCGTCGTCGCTTGAGACGGATTGGACATCATTCCTGGAACAAGCCCCGTGAGAGCGACCGTCTTTCCTGACAGCGGCACGTTATCCGCATTCAAAATATAGACGTCAACGGCATTGTAATCAGAATAGTTGGCCGCCACGGAATTTTCTGTCGTCGTCATGTACGATTTGTCTGTTGAGATTTGGTTGATAAACTCAACCGTCGGCTGTGCGCTTAACGTGACGCCGCCCGCGATTGCAACAAAAGTCGGACTGCCGGCAACGGAAGATTTGATGGAAAAAGTCGCGATTCCGTTGTTGTCCGTGACTGTCTGCAAACCAACAATGGTCATGCCTGAAAATGACGATGTCAAACTGACGGTTCTGCCGCTCAAAACGATTCCGGCAGCGTTTCTTGCAACCACGGTTATAACTCCGGATTGAGTGTTATCTGCAACGATCTGCGTCGATACGGCCGGACTGGTAAGATAAACCGCCGATCCGCTTGCAGAAACAGCATTGTCAAATACTGCCGTAAAATTTACCGACGGCTGATGAGAGAGCGTCACGCCTCCGACAACCGTGACGAACGTCGGCGTGCCGGAAGAGCTCGACTTAACGGTAAAAGACGCATTGCCGTTTTGATCAGTCGCGGCTTGCGCGGGCGTAATCGTCAATCCCGCAAAAGATGATGAGAGATTGACGGTTTTGCCGCTTAAACCTATACCGCTCGCATTTTTGGCAGACACGGTTACGGTTGTGGTTTGAGTATTATCCGCCACAATGGAGGATGGAGATGCCGTTACGGCAGACATGCTATTCGATACGTTAAAATCAAACGGAGCTTCGAAAATAATCGTTTTTTGTTGATTAACCAAAATACCATCAGCAGATGCAACAACCGGAACATTTTGCACTTGAATTGATTTAACGGCGAACACAGCCTGACCTTTGTTGTTCGTTATTGCGTCGCGTGGAGAGATCGTTACAGCGGGAGCATCAACGCTAATACTTGCCGTTTTACCCTCAATCAAATGTCCTGCGGTGTCTTTGGCAGTAACGGTTACATTAACAGAATCAATCCCATCGCCGATTGCCGTACTTTTGCTTAAAGTGATCGTCGAATCTGCAGCTGAAACATTACCGATAAAAGCCACTGTCGGCTTATCGTTTAAAACAGTGCCATTAACATTTGCTGTAAATTGAATGTCGCTCGGTGTAATTGAACGAACTGTAAAATAGATAACCCCCGAACCGTTTGTATATCCCTGCGTAGGCGTAAGACTGGTAACGGGCGCACTTGGCGTTAGCGTCACCAATCTTTCAACCAAAGCCACTCCGGCAGGATTTTTAACCGTGACCATTATAACCGCCGAATGTTCGTTATCGGCCAACACTTGATTGGTGCCTTCCGGCGATACAATTTGCACATGAGATAAGCTTGTCGAAACGGTCGAGTCGACCGCCAAAACTTTTTGCACCGGCATAAGACACGCAAATGCAAGGACTGAAAGAATGAGAAGTGATATTTTTTTCATATGCGGACATTATACCACCAACGCTCCCAACATCTGGACTAGTTCCAAATGTCTTGATAACATCAGGTCGCGCGGCGTGATAGCCAAGTGGTAAGGCACGGGTCTGCAAAACCTGTATCGCGGGTCCGATTCCCGCTCACGCCTCCATGCAATAAAACACCCAATTGGGTGTTTTTGTTTTTGAGTCTCATGCCGGAACCACCTCGCTCTTCGGGCACTCCCCCTCAAATGAGGGAGGAGAGTCCGAGTCCGAGTCGAAAACTCAAAACTAAATAACTACTCTCCGCCTTGCGAAGGAGGAGTGGCGAACGCGTAGAGAGCCGAGGTGGTAGACGGTCGGTGGAGTGGCGAACGCGGAGCGCCTGCCCGCCTGCATACGTAGTTTGCGGCGGGAGCCGAGGTGGTAGACTTTACACACTTTTTAGACTACCATTGTCGCCATGATAATCTTGGGACATCGCGGAATGCCAAATCGCCGAGTGGCGGAGAATACCATCATGTCATTTACTCGCGCCGTACAAGCCGGCGTAGACGGCATTGAATTTGACGTGCGCCTTTCGCGCGACGGCGAGCTTGTAATTTTTCATGACGACAGCTTAACTCGCGTGGCCGGCGATGCTCGCAAAATTCACGATCTGACCGCAAAAGAATTGAGCGAGGTCGAACTGCGCGGCGCGGGTTCCATTCCAACTTTAAATGAAATCATTCCAGCCGTCCCGACTCCCCTGCTGTTGAATTTTGAGATTAAAGACATCGAGGCCGCGCCGCTTGTTTTTGCAAAACTCAAGACAAGCGCCGCACTTCGCGAACGCGCCATCATCTCGTCTTTTCATTTGGACGTCGTGAAAGCCTGCAAAAACGAGCTGCCGGACGTTAAACGCGTTGCACTTTTACACTCTTGGGTCACTCCAGTTAGACGACGTACGGTCTGGCCGCAAGTTTTTGAAACAGAACCGACTGCAATTGGTACGCGCATCGGATCTCTTAACACATCCAGAGTCCTCTGGCTGAAAGCGCGCGGCTACCAAGTCGCTGCCTACGAAGACAGGCCCTCCATCCGCGCCGCCCGCCGCATGGCAAAACTAAAAGTCGACATCGCCATGACCTTTAGACCGGACGTAATCTTAAAACTGACAACTAACAAGAGCAACTAAGCAACTCTTGTAAGTTGTTAGTTGTCCGTTTCCAGTCTCCCGTCTTGACCTTTTGGTCTTTTTTTGTTACTTTAGCTCATCCTTCTTTCGCATTGGTGCGAAAGCTTGGACGCTCCATGCCCCTCGACAAATAGGTGTGTCATGCAACAAGAACAGACATCAGCCTTCAGCATCTTCGAGACGTTGTGGGATTTGGTGCGCCCGTACCGTTCACGCAGCATGAAGATCATCTTTTGGGTGATCGTCAACAAAGTAACTGACCTTGCAGAACCGACCGTCTGGATGCTGCTCGTCGATCACCTCGTCAAGCAGCAACAAAGCGCGCAGCCCAACAAGCTTTACTTTGCGGCAATGTGCGCCGCCGCACTGCTCGCCTACTCAATCGGTCCGCAGATTGCGCATTTCAAGAATCGGGCGACGTTCGAGATCACACATGAAATCGGACTCAATATTAAGACAGCATGTCTCAAAAGCCTCCTGAATTCACCGATCTTCCGCTTTCAAACGGACAGCTCGGGCAAACTTATGGGCACGCTGCATCGCGGCGTTGGCCGTACCGTCGAGACGATTTGGGTGACGGCCTTTGAAACGATCCCGCTTATCGTCACTACCGTAATCGTTACGATCACTCTGCTCGTCGCGAGATACCAAGCGGCTCTGGCACTGGCTCCGTTTGTCATCATCTCTTTGCTCATCCTGCGTTGGAACAAACGGCGCATCACGCCGCTGCGCAAAACAGCAGAGGATCTTAGTGAGAATGTTGATTCAAAAACCTCGGAAGTTTTGGGTAACGTCCTGACGGTGCAGGCCTTTAACCAAGAAAATGAGGAGACGAGAAAGCTTGTCCTTCTCAACGCCGAACGCAGTAGCACTGACAAAAAGGTAGACTTGATGTATAGCAAGGGCTGGCTCATCTCCAGCTTCACGCTTGTCGCGCTGGGAAGAGTTGCCGTGGTTGCAGTCTGCGGCTTGGCCGTACTCTCGCACGAGATGACCATCGGCCAACTTATCTTTGTAGCATCTGTCACCGGCCAGGTCTTCAACACGGTCCAAGGCTTTGGCAGAATTTATGAGCGTCTGATCCGCGCTGAAGAATCCATCAAGCGCACGCTCAAGCTGATGCGCGGCACGGACAACGAAGTCGACGAACCATCGCAGTGCGAGTTTCCGCAGCCCAAAGGCTTCATCGAGTTCCATGACGTCAGTTACAAATACCCTGACACGAAATCTTACAATCCAAATCCGAGCAAGCGTGTTGCAAAGGATGCTCTGCGCGACGTTTCGTTCGCCATCGAACCGGGCATGCTGGTGGGCGTGGTCGGTCAATCGGGCAGCGGCAAGACAACGTTGCTTAACCTGATCATGGGTTTTGACTGCCCGACTGACGGCGCAGTAACTTTGGACGACATTGATTTGCGCGCCATCGCACCAAGCGCGGTTCGCGAACACATCGGCTACGTGCCGTGCGTAATCCAGCTGCGTAACATGTCCGTTGCCAAAAACATCGCGTACGGCAAGCCGGACGCAACGCAATACGAAATCGAAGACGCGGCAAAACAAGCCGGCGCGCATGAGTTTATCAAAGCTCTGCCGCAAGGCTACGACACTATCATTGGCAATCACGGCTCCAAACTTTCGGCCGGACAACAGCAGCGCATCTGCCTGGCGCGCGCCTTAATACTAAAGCCCGCAATACTGGCGCTCGACGAACCGACCATGCACCTGGATACGGAAAACTCGTGGAACATCGTGCAAACCATCAACGACCTGCGCGGCAAGTGCACCATCATCCTCGTCACGCACGAATTGTGGCAGGTGCAAAACGCTGATTTGATTCTAGTGATACATGAGGGCAAGCTCGCCGAGCAAGGCAACCACCGCAGGTTGATGTCTAAACGCGGTTACTACCACGTGATGCAAAGCCGCAACTCCGTACTGCGTGCGGCCATAAACTCAAGCAGCCTGGCCAACTGATCCACTCGTCCGAAAAGGACACTCGACCCGCTTGGGTCTTTTTTGTTAACGGAATTACCTCGCCCCGCGGGTACTCCCACCGGAGCCCTCTATCCGTTCCTCATTTTGATAATATTGCGGAACACCTTTCTCCCACAGGAGCAGGAGAAAGGAACGGATCAGAACCCCTCTCTTGCTTTTGTGGGAGAGGGGCAGGGGTGAGGGCGCAGCGGTGGGCCGGTAACTCCATCCACGTTGTACGATGTACGTCGTACGTTGTACGATGTCGGAATATGAAAGCCCTTCTAATCGACGCAAACGCCCTGATCCACCGCGCCTGGCATGCTCTCCCGCCAATGACCGATAGCAAGGGCCGACTTGTAAATGCGGTTTATGGCTTTTCGACTATTTTGATCAAAATCCTGGCCGAACAACGCCCGGATGTTCTGGCGGTTTGCTGGGATACTGCCGCGCCGACGTTTAGGCACGTTGCTCGAGAGAGCTACAAAGCGCAGCGCGAAAAACAACCTGATGATTTTTATAATCAAATTCCGCTGGCGCAAAAAGTCGCGGAGGCTTTAGGCGGCACAAATCTCAGTCTCGATGGTTTTGAAGCGGACGATTTGCTCGGCACATTGTCCGTTAAACTTGCAAAAGACGGTTATGAAGTTTCGATTTTAACAGGTGACCGCGACGCATGGCAGTTGATTGACGATAACGTGTCAGTCATCGCCTTCAAAAAAGGCGTGAGCGAAACAATGATTTACACTCCAAAGACTTTGGTGCAGGAAATCGGACTTCGACCCGATCAGATCGTGGATTATAAAGCTATGCGCGGCGATGCTTCCGACAATCTGCCCGGCATTACCGGCATAGGAGAAAAGACAGCGACGGAATTGCTGCAAAAATTCGATGACCTCAAACACATCTTCAAAGCTGCGCATGATCCCAAAAGCGATTTAGCAAAAGGCGTGCGTGCAAAGTTGATTGAAGGCGAAAAGATGGCAGAAGAAATGTTGCCGCTCGTCAAAATCGTTACCAACGTCCCGATCAAAGTCAAAACAAATGACCTGCTGCGCCGCAAAGTGGATGAGCAAGAAGCCTTGGAAGTTTTCAGCAAATTAGGTTTTAAGTCGTTAGTAAATCGGCTATTCGGCAAACAAACCAACAACTCATCAACTACACTTGCTGTAGAGACGCAAAATCTTGCGTCTAACCCCAAACAATCGAACACACTAACCGCCCCCTTGTTAAAGGGGGGTAGGGGGGATTTGAGCGAGATCATTAACCTCGCCCAAACCGAAAAACGTATCATTATATATATACCGGTTGAGACACAGACTTCATTCTTCGACCAACCTGCGAGTCTTGCACTGGGAACAAATGACGCGACGCTTGTACTGACACAAAAAATGTTGGACAGAGCTGACGTCAAAAAATCGTTGCGCAATATATTTGAAGATGACAAAATCACAAAAGTCGGACACGACCTGAAAAAAATTTATCACTGGACGCTTGAGCACGGGATTGACCTTGCCGGTTTGGACTTTGATACCGAACTCGCGTCCTATCTGCTTTCTGCGGGCGAACGCAATCACGATCTAAAATCTCTAGCCGGACTGCGTTTAAAACACGTGCTGGACGAAAGCAAGCCGCAAGATGCGATAAATGCTATTCGCAACCTGGTCCCGGTCTTATCGCATGAACTGGATGAACAAAAATTGACGTCGGTTTTGCAAAACATCGAGCTGCCGCTTATTCCCGTACTCGCACAAATGGAAAACGAGGGCATTTTGATTGACATAGCTTTTCTCAAAAAACTTGCCAAAGAGCTTTCTGCGGAAAAGCAGGCTCTTGAAAAAAAGATGCGCGAAATGGCGGGCGAAGACTTTAATCCCCTTTCGCCCAAACAACTTTCCCACATCTTATTCGATGTGCTGCAAATTTCCGTCAAAGGCATTAAGCGCGGCAAAACCGGAATTTCGACGGCAGCTTCAGAACTGGAAAAGCTCGCAGGCACTCATCCGATCATCGAACTTATCGAGCAATACCGCGAACTTTCAAAGTTACTTTCGACATATGTCGAGACTCTGCCGCAGCAGGCTGACAAGCAAGGTCGTGTGCATACGACATTTAATCAAGTGGTCGCCGCTACGGGACGCCTGTCTTCGTCGGACCCAAACTTGCAAAACATTCCGATACGCAGCGAACACGGACGAAAAGTGCGCAGCGCCTTTATTTCCAAGCCAGGATATCTGTTGCTTTCATGCGACTATTCGCAAATAGAACTGCGCATCGCCGCCGCGCTTGCCAAGGATAAGAACATGCTCGAGGCGTTTGAAAAAGGCGAGGACATTCACACGTCGACGGCTGCAAAAATTTGGAATTTAAAACTCGAGGACGTCACAAAAGAACAAAGGCGCATCGCCAAGGCCATCAACTTTGGTTTGATTTTTGGCCAAGGTCCGCAAGGCCTTTCGCGCACGGCTAATATCTCTTTTGAGGACGCAAAAAAATTCATCGCCAGATATTTCGAAGTTTTTTCGGGCATCAAAGAATGGATAGAATGGAGCAAAGCCATCGCCGCCAAACAGGAATACGTCGAAACTCTTTTTGGGCGCCGACGCTCATTGCCCGAAATTCATTCTTTCGTTCATATGGTAAAAGCGCAGGCTGAACGCATGGCAATCAATATGCCGATTCAAGGCACGGAAGCCGATTTGATAAAAATGGCGATGATTAAAGTCGCCGAAAAACTTCCATCAATTTCCAAAGAAACAAAAATGCTTTTGCAAGTTCACGACGAACTTGTATTTGAAGTTCCGGAAAAAGAAATCGCAAAAGTCGCCCCACAACTTATCGACATAATGCAAACAGTCGAAAAAATCGGCTGCCCGATTATTGTTGATGCAAAGGCAGGAAAGAGTTGGGGGGAGATGAGCAATTTAGCATAACTCACCCCCTGCCCCTCTCTTTCAAAAAGAGAGAGGTGCCGCATCATCCTCGTGTAATTGAGCTTTTAAGTTTCAGAACCCTCTCTTGGGTAAGAGAGGGTAGGGTGAGTTAGGCTCAAAACAAAAATCTCTCAAAACATACAACGCTTTTCATGGAACACGTGTCACATGACACGTAACACATAGCACATAACATAGAACATCTGGCATGCTCCATGTTTGCAGGCTTTGAGAGATTCCCATCAACCCGACTGTGCGAGAATGCGTAGTCGAGTCCGTCAGAACGACGGATTGTATCCCGATGGGAAGGGAGTTGTTACTTGCGCACGTCGTCACTCGTCTCGACGATCGCTGCGCGTGATTGAGACGCCGTGCCGGTCTGATCATCTGACGACCTGTGCCCGTGTGCATATCGCACGTAGTCCGCCACCCATTGCTGCGAAAGGTCCGCTCCAAGGGAGAGCATGTACTGCGCGTGGTCGCGATAGAGGTAACCCTCCACCGGCTTCTTGTGCGTAGCCCATGTGAACTGCTGTAATCCCCTGAACCCTACATACGCAGCGTCAAGCACGCGCATCCGCAGCGACCTGAGATCACTGCCCTGCGTATTCTTCGGAGCGTGAAAAAGATCGGCGACGACTTCGGCGAGAATCAGCAGCACAGTCTTCAACTCCTGCTCCAACCGCGCGCACTTGGACGTCTCATCCAAGGAAACTCTGCGCAGACCTTCAAGCTCAGAGCGTCCATGCTCCTGCTCCAGTCTAAGCTTTTGATGCACGCTCTCCAGAGTGTGAAGCTTGACCCTATCGCTGTTCAACGCCGCGTTGCTCTCCTGCAAAGCGGCTTCGCTTTTCCGTAGCCGTTCGAGCTCCTCGCGCGACGTATCCAAGTCGTTTTCGAGCTCATGGACTCTGTTGTGCGACTCGTGAAACCGCAAATCCGCCGATGCGCACTCTTCGTGCAACACGTTCAATCTGCTCAAGAGAGTGTTGCACTGGTACTTGAGCTCCGCCACCTCCTCCCGATGCAGCCGCTCATTTTCGCCATGCGACCATGCCGCCCAGAAAATCAAACCCGGCAGAGCACAAGACGCCAGGCACGCGAGAGAATCCCACTTAGCGTACTTGGCAATCGCATAGAACACGATCGCACTCACCAAAATCGACAGCGCCAACCACAACCAAAACTTCCAATTCTTCATAATCCCCTTCCTTTCATAAGCGCACCTCCAAGGGAGATCGCGCCGGTGAAACCAACGTTATAGCGACATCATGGGCACGGCCCATTCTGCGCACGGCAACATGTCGCACGCAAAACGACATCCTATCAACGTCGGGTGAAGGCTCACAACTCGAAATTAAATTCATAAAATGCCATAGGCCACCGACATTTTGCTTTTTGCTTTTTGAATTATTTCTTTCGAGTAACAAGTCTTCACCCGAACAAGTAACAAAATTTTCAAAGTACTTTCCAGCCCACTCCTATCGTAGGAGGGGCGTCCCAAGTCTGTCGAGGGACGGGGTGGTATTTTCCCCACACAACCGACAACATAGTACGGCAATCGGTTTTCGAATTTCGGTTTTCCGATAACCGATCTTCAATGGCCGATGACCATCCTGTTATCAATTCTGTGGGATTGCCGAAGAACTCGGCAAAGGTGGGAAAGGGCGTAGAGATTTACTTGGCGGGTTCGCCGACATCGCTGGACCGCTCGTCCTCATCATCCGGCGCAAATGGACCTGTGCCGTTGATGAAGTCGGGTATCCACTTGTGGATTCGGCGCATCCGCTCCTCGGCTTTTCGCATCGCCGCTTCGATCTCAGGGGTTGGGTGTCGATGGGTCGTAGCTTGGGGCATCTTGTTCATGGCTTTCCTCCGGGTTGCATCCGCAGATTCCTGCGGAATGCTTAGTCATTGGTTGCGTTGACCCGAAGTTGCCACCACACATCCTTCAGCCTTCGATCGTCACCGGCTCCTGGAACAGGAACGAGATCTTGACCTTATCGTCGGCGATGTGCACCTGACCGACCACACTGTCGTCGAGCGGGATGTGGCGTCCGGGGTGCTGGCGCATGAAATCGGGAATATCGACGCACCTCGCATTGGGCTTGTCGAAGTGCACATCCCCTGTCATGTCCACCGTCGGACACAGGCACCAGCACTCGTTCCGAGTATCGTAGGAGAAGACGATACGCTTCCCCCTCTCGCCCTGAATCCGGATCGAGAAATCCGACCCCAGCTGAACGGTGATCGCCTTGGCAGAACCATTGATGCGCAACACGACCTTGAGAAGCTTCATCACAAACCTCCCTGCAAGATATTGACTCGTTAGCGCTACGTTGTGCTAACGAGTTGTTAGATGAGTGTGTCAGATGAAGTTGATGCCCAGCCCGATGCCGAACACCACTATTGCGAGCGGCAAGAGCACGTCGCCGATCACCACGACCGCGGCGTGCCAGTACCACTTATGCTTGTCGTCGTCAGCCCTCTGGGACTCGTTTTCCTGAGCACAAAAGGTCACCTCCTCAATCCACAGGCGCCATGCGAAGACCGTAGCGACGCCGAGCAGCATAGCCACAGCAACGAACCAAGTGGCCGAAACTCGTATTCTCAGAGTCTCGAGCTGCGGGATGATAGCTCCAACAACGAAAAGCGCAACCAACAGAGCCAACGGTTTCTTCGTCTGCATTTCAATCTCCTGTTTCAGGGTTTTTAACCCCGGTTTGAACTCACAGGCTGCAAACTGGCCGCTCAATACAGCCAATTTGCAGCTCGCGAGTAATTTCAAAGAACGTCTAAAAATAGCATAAATCACGAGATTTGTCAACCCTAAATAGCCCAACCATCGTCATTTTCCGCATAATTCATAGTGCACTGTGAGTTATATACCATAACCACGAAATTCATACCCACCTTTAACTCTTGTTATTTGCCATTTGAACTTCTTGCTAACTCTTTCCAGTTTCCAGTTTCCAGTTTAAACTCTCACCATGTTAATCATCTGCACAGGACCCGACACATTCCTCGCGCGGCAAAAAGTTCGCGATCTTATGGAAGCGTATCGCCAAAAGCACGTCAGCACCGGCGCTGTCATTGAAAGACTTGAAACGTCCACCTCGATTCAAGATGCGATTTCCAAACTTAGCAATTTGGGACTTTTTGCGACTAAGCGACTTTTGAAATACGAAAATTTATTTGCAGGAATTACTCCCGCGCAAGCAAAAAAATTTATTCAGACTTTAACTGCGGACGACAATCAAACGGTTGTGTTGACTTACGAAGACAAGCCGCCCACAAAAAAAATTCTCGATCTTTTTCAGAAAGAAAATTTATTTATTTACGCACATGAAAGCCTGAAGGGTACAGCTTTAAACAAGTGGATCGTGGATCGATGCAAAACTTACAACATTGCGACTCCCCCAACTTCAAAACTCGTCGAACTTTTCAGCGACAATCTTTGGGCCATCGATACAGCTTTACAAAGCATACAAGTTTTGAACAACATGACAGTCAATGAAAACGGACTTGACAATGACGTCGGTGCTTTTGCACTGATTGATGAGTTCATGCAAAACAATCCAAATTGGCGTTCTGATTTTTTAAACAACGACCCGCACGAGCTGTTGCCGATTCTCATCTCACAGATAATAAATTGGAATAGAATCAAAGACAGACAGGCGGACGACGTTCACCCTTACGTGCAAAAAAAACTTTCATACATCAAGTTCAAAGACTCGAACGAAATGACGCTAAAAATTTTTCGCGCCATGCAAGCATCAAGAAATTCTTTAAGTCAAAATCAAGAAATCGTGCAATTGTTATTTTAAACGGCAGACGACCGACGAGAAGAATTTATCAGTCTTAAAAAAAATCCCGACGCGCGGTCGGGATTTTTTTATTTGGCAGTTGATTTGTTTATCAGCTTCATCAATCTGGACTTTCTTCGGCTTGCTGCATTTTTTGAAATCACGTGTTCTTTTGCAGCTTTGTCGACAGCTTTTTGAAAAGCTACAACATCTTTCTTTGCAGCCTCTACATCACCTTTTAATGCAAGCGCTCTGCTCTTTGACATCAAAGCTTTAACATTCACCTTGATCCTGGAGTTGTGCACCGTTCTCTTTTTTGTCTTGCGAAGTTCCTTCATCGCAGATTGCTTATTTGGCATAGATAGCGACTATAATAACCGTAATCTTAAACAATGTCAACCAATAATACGTATAATAATTCAAATTTCAAAAAGCAAAGAGCAAAATGGCGGTATCCCTTTGGGATGTTATAGATAAATGCTGTAGGCCACCAACATTTTGAATCTTGAATTTTGCTTTTTGAATTCATCTAGGTTGACTAAATCTAAAGTTAATTGTATTATTTATTGGCTTAAATAAGCAAAAGGAGCAGTTTGGTATATTATTTTACGACGCATATCGAACCTCCAAATCATTCATTTGTTAATTGTTAATTTTTTTGTTCCTGTAGTTAAATGGATATAACAAGGGACTCCTAAGCCCTAGTTGGTGGTTCGATTCCACCCGGGAACACCACCCTACGCTGAAGCTTCGGGTGGCTGTCATCCACTATTCGCGGTGACGATCCACCTATATACAAAATGTTTCACGTGAAACATTTTCCAAATATCAAACTGCGAGAATCGTTAATTGTCCAAGGGCCGATAGCTCAGTTGGTAGAGCGCTGCATTCGCATTGCAGAGGTCGGGGGTTCGAATCCCCCTCGGTCCACCACATATATAACCCGTGTAAGCGGGTTTTATGTTTCACAGAATGTTTCACGTGAAACATTCTTGATAATTTCGACTTTATCATTGATCATAAATTGTTTCACGTGAAACAATAGCAAAAATTAATCAATCCTTGTTAGTCATTACTGAAGTCCTTAGACTTGTTTCACATGAAACATTCTTGAAATGCAACTTTTCAATAAGTTTAATCAAAACAGAATTGTTTCACGTGAAACAATTTGAAATATTTACAAACTTTACAAGAAAATCATAAACTATCCATATCCTGAGACAGTAGATTTTCAATAAAATCTTTAAATCTAATTAAGCTATAAATGTTTCACGTGAAACATCGTGATTCTCAAACATCACACAAAACTGCAAACGCATTCTGTTCAGTGTTTCACGTGAAACACATACCACGACATTGTCACACAATATTACTAATTGTTTCACGTGAAACACTTTTTAACACACCATGATCGAAAGCTCCTAACATTGTTTCACGTGAAACAAAAAACGTTAAACATGCTAGAAACAATAACTATCGTATTTGTGGCGTGACTATCGATATGTTTCACGTGAAACAATGATAAGTTATTTTAAGACTCTTAAAATTGCCTAATCTAAGTCAAAATTCAACAATCTCTTAAATAATGCTATACTATTACTCGCCTTTATGCGCTTGTTTATCAGCGTGTTTACAATTTGTTTTTTACTTCTTTCCAGCGCTGCTCAAGCATCAATGACCAGCACTAATTTTGAAATTCGATCTGATTCGATCAATAGTGGTGGTAATGACACGAGTACATCAACAAATTTTAGCTTAGTTGACACAATAGGGGAGCAGGCGACGGGATACTCAACAAGTACGAACTACACTTTAAGCGCCGGGTACAGGCAATCCAATGACTTTATATCAACACTGTCTTTTAGCCTTGGCATACAGGAGAACTCAACACAGGTTGCATATTCAGCTTTCGATTCATCGGGATTAAATGTCACGGTTGTATCATCTGTTGGATATGCAACCGGTTCTTATATTGGAGTTGTGGAAAACCTGGGACTAAATCAATTAATCGCCGTTGGAAAAATAGCAGCTATAAATGGCACTGTATTAAGCGTCGACAAGTGGGACGGATCGCCGGGCAGTCTTTCGGCTATTCCGGCAGGTGGGGATGATTTTGTTTATCAAACAGACGGTCGCTCCGGAGCTTTTGGCCAATTAATTATAGAAATAGGCAAGACTTTTATCGCGCAAACCGACGTTTCAACAAATGCGGCTAACGGTTATACGCTAAAAATTCAATCGGACGGACGCCTTAGAACCAACAACGGCACTTATTTTACGGATGTGACTGACGGCGAAGTAACTACGGGATCGGAAGAATATGGCTTCCGTTCCTTCGGCACGACGGCAAGCAGCACCGGTTCGGATTTAGCCGTATCAAGCACTCAACGCACAATCCAGGCGTCAACCACAACGGCGGACAACGACAGAATCGGCATGATTTATAAGATTTCAATAGCTCCATACACTCCCGCCGGCAACTACTCACAAGTGATCAGATACTTATTAACAGCCAACTTTTAACAGTTGGTGTATTTTGCGCTATACTAACAATCGTTAAAGCTGAAAATAAAAAATAAAATCAAACTCGTACGGCAAAACGTCAAATATTTTGTTATGAAAACAACTTATCTTAGATTAATATCACTGATTGCCATCCTGGGCTTGACGCTTTCAACCATTCCGGCTAGTGCGGGAGGGGTAGGAGTGACTGCGGGTCTGCCAAGTAATGGAGAAATCGATTCTGCGGCCTCAACCGGCTTTGCAACTACTACGGTCGCGTGGACCAGCAGCGCAACATATCTTACCGGAGCAACCATCCAGCTCGTTTTATCACCAGTACCAAGTTCTACTGCGATCACAGAATGTCCAACCGGCATAACAGGACAAAGTACCAGCATTGGCGGCGCCACATATACATTCGGCAGCGCTTCCAGTTCCGGAGCGACGTTCACTCTTACCGGTGATGCTTCAACCCAAGTTATCAGGCTTTGTGTCCGCGTACCTGTCACCAACGGGGGATCGTTGATTTCTTCCCGTAACTTTTCTGAAGCTGTTGTCACAACGGGCGCGACGGTTGATTTTGGCGCCGCCATGTTTTACGTGAACGGCGGCAACGATGTCACCATCACAGCCACGGTGCCTGCGACCATTTCTTTTAAGATCACGTCTCCGAGCGACATCACGACAGAACAACACACCTGCAGCTTAGGCGTTCTAACAACGGCCGCAATCAACTCATGCCAATACAGACTCAAAATCGCCACAAATGCACAAAGCGGGTTTAGCGCATCCATCTTGGCCAATCAAAACATGGGGACGGGGAGCGCGACGCTAACCAACGTCGGAGATCTGGCTGTGACCGCGGGTTCGGAAGAATATGGAATCAATTTGGCAACTTCAACCTATGGGGGGAGAGACCCGAGCACAGGCGTGTTCAGTCGGCCGGCAACGGCATGGCATCCTATTGCGCAAGATTGGCCCATACCGACAACGGCAACTGTTTTTGTCAGCTCAACTTATCCTTTTTATGTCTCATCCACCGCGGCGGGAACGCTGGCGACTCAACTCGTAACTCATAAAGCTTCAATAGATGGAGCCACTAACGCCGGTGTGTATACCCAACGTGTGACTTATTATGTCACCGGCCATTTCTAATTTTGCGTACAAAACGGACACAAGAATGCTATGAAAACCGCTAAGCTGATCCTTTTGCTGATATTGCCGCTGGTCAGCTGGTTTTTATTACCTCCGCGTGCCAACGCATTAACCGTTTCGCCCGTATTGGTTAATCAAGATATCGCTCCGGGCACGCGTGCAAACGGAAAGATGCTGATCATAAACGATGGCACGCAGACACAAACATACTACGTCTCGGTCCAATCCTTTGTCCCGATTGGAGAAGAAGGAGAACAGCAGTATTTGGACGAAAATATTGTCAGCGGATTGCCCTCATGGTTTCGGTTTGCACAAACAACCTACACCGTTGGTCCTCTCGAAACAGTGGAAGTTCCTTATTCGATTGCTGTACCACAGAATGGCGAACCAGGCGGGCACTATGCAACAGTATTTTTTTCCACCAATCCCAACGAAGCGAGTCAAGGCACATCAATCAACATTGCCGCAAAAACTGGAATACTTTATTTAATCAATGTCAGCGGCAACGTTAAAGAGATGGCTGATATAGAATCTTTCCGGGTCAATCAAAACATTTTCAGCCATCTGCCGGCCATGATGAGCCTGCGCATTCGCAATACTGGCAGCGTTCATTTTATTCCGGTCGGCACGCTCACGGTGCGTAATATTTTCGGAGGGATAGTTGCGCGCGTCCCAACAAATCCCAAAAAGAGCGCCGTACTTCCAAACAGCATAAGAAGGCTTGATACATGGTGGACAAAATCTGAAATAATAGAAACCGAGGGTTTTTTCGCGGGAGTGATCAACGAATGGCGCAACTTTGCGATAGGACGCTACACAGCAACAGTTGACGTAAAATACGGCAGCCTAAACACGTCATTGCCCGCCCAAGTCGCCACTTTTTGGGTAATACCCTGGCGCCTCATCACGATCTTTTTTGCACTGGCGATATTATTAATCGTTTTGATGAAGCTTTACAATAAGATGATCGTTTCTTCGGCACTAAAAAGATCGTCTAAAAAGAAATAATGCCAGCAGGGTCAATCAAATATAAATTCGTCTACGGAGCCGTGCTTTCTTTGGCCGTTTTTTTGTCGTCTTTTTCCCACTGCCTCGCACAAACATTAACAGAATACGTTGATGTCACGGCCACAGTCGAAACTGCATTCACGCTTTCAAGCATCAATCCAAACTCCGTTGTTCAAAACTCATCAGCTTTTACACTGACGGTCACAGGCGCCGGCTTTGACGCGCTATCGGTCGTGCGTCTGGATGGCAGCGATCGAACCACGACGTTTGTCAGCTCAACAGAAATGACCGCGCAAATTCCAGCATCAGATCTTACAACCGCAGGAACGCGCTCTATAAATATTTGGAGCTCAACTCTAAGCGAGCTATCCAATACAATAAATTTAAGCGTTACAGCAGTTGCGCCGCCGCCGAGTGGAGGAGGGGATACGTCGCCGCCGATTATTACCAACGTACAAGCGATTGATATTACAGAAACATCGGCCAGAATAACCTGGGATACCAACGAGCCGGCAACATCATATGTTGCTTACGGCACGACCGGTGGATACGGTCAATCCATAACGAACAGCTCTCTCATCCTTTCGCACGGACTTGATTTAAGCGGGCTATCGCCCAACACAACCTATCACTTCATAGTAACCTCGCACGATCAATACAATAATTCTTCCAACAGCTCTGATTACACTTTCACAACCACTGTTACCGAACCGCTGCTCATCTCCAACGTAACCAGCACCTCCATCACCGACACATCAGCTGTTGTTGTTTGGGATACAAATCATGTCGCAACATCAAAGATCGAATATGGCACAACTCAAAACTTTGGATCGTGGAACTATTTGGTCGGTTCTGTCCTAAATCATTCAATCAGTTTGGTTGGTCTTTCGCAAAACACAATCTACTACTACCAAGTCATTTCTCAAGACCAATACAACCAAAGCGCAACATCAACCATCAAAAGTTTTAGAACTGGCGCAGATACGACACCGCCGACAAACGTCACCTTGAATGCCACCCCCGGCAATACCATGGTTTTGCTGACTTGGGACACTCCGCCCGAACCTGATTTTGCCGGTACGCGCCTGGTTCGCACGCTCGGCGCATACCCAACCGGACCACAAGACGGCATCTTGGTTTACAACGGCTCCGCCACTACTTTTTTAGATACCGGACTCGTCAATGGAACGACTTATTTTTATGGCGCCTACTCGTTTGATTACAATAGCAATTATTCGTCCGGCGCTCTGGCCAGCGCGACGCCATCCGGGACTTTACCTGTTCAGCCACCAACGACCACGCCTCCAATTCCTCCCATTCCTCCAATACCGCCAATTCCACCAACTCCTCCAGTGCCGCCCATCCCGCCTGTAGTTCCACCGACAGGCGGAGTGATTCCCACATCAACTCAACCCGGTATTCCCGGACAAGCTGCCATCCATCCATTATATTTTGCATCCAATGGGACAGTTGTGTTACAGCCTAACGCAAACGGTTACTTTGGCGTGCTCGGCGAAACATCTGTGCTTGTGTATGTGCCAACTTCAAACCTGGGGTCAACAGCGCAATCCGGCATCATGACCATCGGTAATCATACTTATTCCCTAGCTCTCAACGACGATGGAACGGCTTATACCGGCACATTTTTATCACCGGAAGATCAGGGTTTTATTGTAAATATTCTTGTTAACTTCCAAAACGGAACAATCGGAAGTTCCGTGGATTACTTTGCCGTTATCCCTCAAGGCCAAGTTTTTGAAGAACAATTTATTCAAGGCCTGCCAATCAGCGTGCCAAACAGCATCATAACGCTTTATCAAAATCAAAACGGCAACTGGATCCCTTGGAACGCAACCGCATACGGACAATACAACCCAACCATTTCCAACAAAACCGGGCACTACTCGTTTATTGTTCCCAATGGTCAGTATTACGCGGAAGTTGAAAAAAACGGATACATGCGCGCATACACGCCATACATCAGCATAACCAATAATGTATTTGGAAACAACGTACCATTGATTCGCATACCGCCGCCTATTGCAGCGACGTCAACTTTCCCTTTTGTAGAAAACCTACCGGAACAGGCGGCTTATGCGGCTGTTATCGTTAAATCAATCTTAAGACAACCAGAGTTGGTAAACGCGGTTGATGACTATGCGGCCCCGACTCTCTTAACCATTTCAATTCTAAACACTGCCGGTGCACTTCCGCTCATTAACTTGCTTTCATATTTGCAATTTCTTTTTACGCAACCGATTCTGCTTTTTGCCAGGCGTAAAAAAAGACGCTGGGGCATCATTTATAATTCACTCTCCAAACAACCCGTTGAATTTGCCGTCGTGCGACTTATCCATAGCGAAAGCCGGCTAATCGTTCAAACGCGTGTCAGCGACAAATTCGGCCGCTACGTTTTTTACCCGCAGCAAGGCGAGTATCTTTTGGAAATTACAAAGCCGGGATTCACTTTCCCAACCCAATATCTAGCCGACGCTCAGGATGACGGACAATATACAAACCTGTACCACGGAGAGGTAATCGTCGCTGAGCGGGAAGATGCTGTAATCGCATACAACATAGCAATGGATCCGACGGCCAACGTCGAAACCCCAAAGAGAGTCATCTATATTTCAGTACTCCGTAAACTACAACATCTTATCGCACTATCAGGATCGATTATTTCACTCGCAGCGCTTATCATCTCACCATCTTGGATCATCGCCGTGCTGCTTATTGTGCAGATTGCCTTTTATCTTTTGTTCAGACGCCTCGCGCTGCCCGCAAAAGCAAAGCCTTGGGGCAGAGTTCTGGATAACAAAACAAAACAACCGATCAAGAACGCAATAGTACGTATCTTTGACCGCAAATTCAATAAACTTTTAGAAACACAAATCACTGATGTCAAAGGACGCTACGGATTTTTTGCCGATAAAAATACTTTCTACATCACCGTGGAAAGACAGGGATATTCCAAATTCTCATCTCAAGACATCAATCTCATCACCACTAATAAGGACTCGCTGGTTGATGCGGATATATTACTTAAACTGGAAACCGGAAACTAGAAACTGGAAAGAGTTTTGATTTACAAAAAGAGTTGACCCATATCAACTCTTTTTTACTATTCTACTCTTTCCAGTTTCTAGTTTTCAGTTTCTAGTCTTTACTGCCTTATAGGCATGACAAGGTATCGGTAATTTTTATTCTCTTCTATCGGCAGCGCCAAGACAGGGGACATTGGGCTGATGACTGAAAGCGTGATTTTATCCGATCCCAGCGAGTTCAAGCCGTCAAATAAATATTTAAAGTTTAAAACAACTTGATTTTCATCTCCCGTAATAGAACCGCTGATCACGGTTTTTGTCTTGCCAGTGCCTTCGTCGGAAGATTCTATGGTACATTCGCCTTTTTCCGGCGCAAAACTAAGATGCACATCATTAATCTCTTTACGTGAAAACAAACTCGCCGCTTTAACCGCCTTCATAAGATCCTGCCGGCTCAAAACAACCTCTGTTTTAAAACTCGAAGGAATAATATTTTGATAATCCGGAAAATTCGCTTCAATCAACCTTGTTGTCAACTCAACCGTTCCATACGAAACGACTAATTGATTGTCGTTAATACTCCAACCGACATTTTCCGGCGGTTCAAGCTCGTCTTTGTAGGCGGAGAGAACGCGGCCGATCTCAGACATGGCACGCGCCGGCACAATAATCGTCGCGGTCTTATTTGCCTCTTTGCAGCCCACAATCCTTTCAGCCAGCCGATATGAGTCTGTTGCCACCATTGCCATCTTACCAGTCAATCCAGCGGGGTTAAAGAAGCATGCTACGCCGGACAACTCAGGACGCGACTCTGATGTAGAGGATGCAAACACAACTTGATTGATTGCCTGCTTAACCTCATTGGCATTTAGTTGGTAAAGTGAGTTTTTAGCCGGTTTTGGCAACAAAGGAAACTCACTGGCCAACATACCTCTTAAAACAGTATCTTGGCCATTTGACCTAACCTCCAAACCATTGTCCTTAAGTTCAAACTCCACCTTACCGGAAGCTAACAAAGAAATATAATCAAACAGTAATTTTGCCGGCACGCTATATTCACCTTCAACATCAACCTTGCCTCGCACTGTACATCCAATGGAAATTTCCAAGTTAGTAGCATAAAAATTTATGCCGCTCTTTTCAGCTTTTATTAAAACATTTCCCAACACCGGGAGATTGATGTTTTTTCCGGTTATGTGACTGACTATCGAAAGTCCTTGTACGAGGTTTTCTTGAGTGCATGAGAATTGCATATAGGTGGTTCTTTTTGGTTATCTCCTTGTTATCCCCCGGCTTATATCTTTAAGTGATAAATTTTTAGAAATAGTGGTAGTAATAAGCTATGTGGACAGTGTGGGAAAGTGTGTTTCTTGTCTTGTCTTGGGCGTGTTTTCATCCACAAGTATGTGAGGTTTATATGGATAAATATTTAATTACCGGGGACTCTATTTGGTAGTTGGATTTTATACCACACCTTTCATCTGTTTTTGCACACCTTGTTCCACAGGCTTATCCACCCTGTGAATTCATGTATAATTTCTCGCGCATTAGATTTAGGTCGCGCTGTAGTTGTTCATCTTTTTTCAAAAGATCATTGATTTTGCTGCAGGCATGCATCGCTGTTGTGTGATCGCGGCTTCCAATATGTTTGCCGATGGCCGGAAAAGAACATTTTGCCTCTTCACGCAATAAGAACATAGCTACTTGGCGCGGAAAGGCCAAACGCTGTTCGCGGCTTTTACCCAGCAGCTCGTCCATCTTGATGTCGTAATAGCCGATCACAATCTCAAGCAGCTTGCGGGGTGTGATGTTGCGCTTTGGTACGTTGGGCGCAAAGCTTTGTAAGAGATTTTGAACCGATTCCATTGTCGGTTCAGCGCTTTTGAACTGGTGGTATGCGATCACCTTATTTAAGGCACCTTCCAGCTCTCTGACATTTGATTGGATTGTGCCGGCGATGTAGCGCAAAATGTCCATGCTTAGTTTGTAATTCTTTTCATTGCTCTTGCCTTGTAAAATAGCCACGCGCGTTTCAAAATCAGGGCTGGAAATGTCCGCGTTCATGCCCCATTCGAACCTGGATACGATTCTTGATTCGAGTCCGGGTATGTCTTTGGCCGGTCGGTCAGACGATATGACAATTTGTTTGTCCAATTGATGCAATGTGTTGAATGTATTAAAAAATTCCTCCTGCGTACTGTCTTTGCCGGCGATGAACTGAATGTCATCCAGTAATAAGATGTCTAAGTTACGATAAGTGTCTTTAAAGTCTTTACCGTGTCCGCTGCGCACTGATTGAATAAAGTCGTTGGTAAAACGCTCGCAAGTCACGTAAAGGATCTTTGCATTCGGATTGTTACGGGTTACGTGGTGGCCTATGGCTTGTAAAAGGTGAGTCTTGCCCAGGCCCGGTCCGCCATACACAAAAAGGGGATTATAGGTTTTGCCCGGGTTGGCGGCCACGGCCATAGCAGAGGCGTGCGCCATTTCATTCGTCTTTCCAACCACGAATGATTCAAATGTATAGCGCGGATTTAATCCAATCTTGCTTTGAGAGCCGCCGCCGTCTGTTTCGGGTGATATTTCGGGACCGGTTTCCAGAGTTGGAACAGCGTAACTGGATTCCATTGGTTCGTCGGTTGAAAAACCTGCGATCGGCGATGTGTTTCTGACTTCAACACGATAAGTTACCTCGCGTACGCCGTTATTTGTGGCATTGCGTAAGGACCTAACTATGGAGTCGTGATATTTTTTTTCCAACCAAGCCTTGGTGAACGTGTTTGGAACCGCAATAACGATTTTTGCGTTCTCAAAAGACGTAATGAAAGTGTTTTTAAACCAAGTCGTGAAATTGGCCTTAGAGAGCGTGAGCTCCAGCTCTCCAAGCGCGGCTTGCCAAATTTCATTGGGGTTCATAGAAAGGTCGGTTATTCGTAAATCTGCATACATATCAACAGTCGCGCGCAAGCATGTCAAACATGTGGATAAATAGTTGATATATTTGCATTGATGCGATCTTAAGTTTTAGTTTTAGCTGTGTTTACAGGGTATTATCGGCCGCTTTATACTGTTGTGATTGTGCACTGCATGTTAATATTATGTAAACAAAAAATTGTTTACGTTAAAAAATTTATGACTGACACAAGAACGAACAGTGAAAAGGAAAAAAGTTTAAGGCTTATGGTTTTGAGCAGAATCTACGAGTTAATGACAGCGGCTTTTTCATTGGTTGCCGCTCTTGCGTGGAATGACGCCATTCAGGCCTTGTTTAATAAACTATTTGGATCAACGAACACGCTCGTGGCTAAGTTCGGTTATGCAATACTCGTTACTTTTGTTATAGTATGGTTAGGCATCAGGCTTAGCAGAACTGCCAAGACGCTGGAAAAACTTCTCTCCAAAGATAAAATAGATAATAACTAATTTTTTTCATTTTATGCAAAACAATAAGATAGTTTCCATTTCCGTGCTGCTGGTGGCGATAGTCTTGACGGTCTTTCTGGGTGTAGAAACCAGGAACGCGTGGTTGCAATATGATTACATAGGCAAATCCGGTCGCGATACCATCAATATAGAAGGCCAGGGAAAAGTTACGGCAGTGCCGGATATTGCTCAAGTCCAATTGGGCGTTGTGACGGACGGAGCGACCGTAAAAGATATCCAAACCAAGAATACAGACAAGATGAACGCCATCATCAAAGCAGTTAAGGATCTTGGAGTTGAAACAAAAGATATCCAAACGGACAATTATAACCTAAATCCCAAATACGACTGGTCAGATGGACATCAGAAGCTTGTCGGATACACTGTTTCTCAGAATGTGACGGTCAAGGTCAGAAATCTAGATAAAGTTGGAGATGTGGTCTCAAAAGGCGGCGAACTTGGTGCCAATCAGATAGGCGGAGTCCAGTTCGTGATAGATGACCCCATGGTTCTCCAGGCTCAAGCCAGGGATAAGGCTATCGACGATGCCAAGCAAAAAGCTGATGTTTTAGCCAAGAAACTGGGTTTGAACGTCGCCAGAGTGGTGTCTTACTCAGAGTATACCAGTGGGAGCCCGGTTCCGATGCCGTATCTGACGATGGCTAAGGCCATGGACTCGTCTGTCAGGTCAGAAATTGCGCCTTCGATTGAACCCGGCACGCAAGATGTGACAGCCAATGTAACTGTAACGTTCGAAGTAAGGTAAAGCCCTTGCCAAGAACGGCAAATATCATTATACTGGGCCCATTATGCCAAAGAGAACTTACCAGCCGAAAAAGCGCCGACACATGAAGGTTCATGGTTTTAGGGCTAGAATGGCAACAAAAGGCGGAGTAAAAACACTTTCCCGCCGCAGAGCAACCGGCCGTAAAAAGCTGGTTGTCAAACGAGCAAGATAAAAACGATCCCGCCTAGCGCGGGATTTCGTTTTAACTGGCAACTAGAAACTGGAAACTAGAAAGAGCAATTTAGTTACCGTGTAGCTCTTTCCAGTTTCTAGTTTCCAGTTTAGACTGTCTTTATGCTGCCCAAACAAAGCCGTCTCAAAAAAACCAAAGATTTTGCACTAATGGCTACCAAGGGCAGGTCTGTTTTTGGTCTTTTTGCAACATTACGCGTGCGTTTGGACGCGTCCGCTTCTACTGCGAAGGGGGGTACGGTGGGTTTGCAGCCGTCTAAAATCGGTTTTATCATCTCGACTAAGATTTTTAAGCGCGCGGTCAAGAGAAATTTGGCCAAAAGGCGTTTTCGCTCCGCTTTGCACGAGCTTTTGCCGCAAATTCCTCCCGGTTACCATCTTCTATTCATTCTTAAACCCGAAACTTTGACGGCAGATTATCAGGCGATGAAAGATGAGGTCTTGCATATGCTTTCCAAAATTCCGGAAACAATGAAAAAACCGCTTAAGCTTTCTCCGCGTGCCCGCAAAGAGATGGGGAAGGGGAAGGTTGCGGTAGGAGCGAGGTTCGTGAAGCCAAAGGCTAACAACTGACAACTGACAAGAGTTGATGAGTATTTTGTTGATTGGCCTATAATTGTAAATTTTGTATGGGGATCTTGTTTCGAAGATTTGAGGATATGAAAGCTTGGCAAGAAGCGGATGTGCTTGCACTGGAAATATACATTAGATTAAAACTTAACAAAGATTTTAGTTACAAGGATCAGATACAGAGGGCGGCTGTATCTATTATGAACAATATTGCTGAGGGATTTGAGAGAAGTTCTAACCGCGCCTTTATTAATCATTTGTTGATTGCCAAAGGTTCATGTGGTGAAGTAAGGTCGATGTTAAAATTGGGTTTGCAACTTGGCTACTTTGTTGACGCAGATTATCAATCAATGTTACTCAGATCGACAACAATATCCAAGATGCTTCAAGGCTTGGTGAATGGTTTAGTGGACGAAAAAACTAAATGACTCTTGTAAGTTGTCAGTTGTTAGTTTTATTGCCCCGCCGCACAGTTTGTGGGTTAATTTGGTTGTACCAGCGCACGCTCTCTCTCGATCACGGCCCGTTACACAAATATGTGCGCGTCGGCGCTTGCAGATATTATCCGACGTGCAGCCAATACGGGTACGAAGCGATAATGAAATACGGAGTCTTCCGCGGCGTGCCGATGACGATTTGGCGCATCCTGCGCTGCAACCCGTGGAGTAGGGGAGGAATCGATCCGGTTAAATAAACTAGAAACTGGCAACTAGAAACTAGAAAGAGCGATTTGGTTACCGAAGAACTCTTTCTAGTTTTCCCTCGGCCTGAGCTCAGGACGAAGGCCAGTTTCTAGTTTTTTGTAAAAAGGGGCCATGGTTGACTATTTGCACTGAATATGCAAAACTTTTTGTGTTCTCGAAAAGCCGAAGGAGGCTGGCATGACGAAGGCGATCGGATTCGATCTGTTCAAGACAAGATACATGTGGGCCAAGGGGGAGATCGTCGACGGCGACCTTTACACCAAAGCCGGAACCGCGCCGGCCGTGGTAGTCCTTCCGTACAGGGTCAACTTTGACGATCCGCAAAGATCGGAACTTGTGCTGCTGGAGCAGCACCGCCCCGAGACTGGCGACAGTTTGATCAAGACGGTCGGTGGCTACATCAAGGAGGGCGAGACACCGGAAGAGTGCGTTCAGCGGAACCTCATCGCCAAGCTGGGGTTCCGCGCCCTCGATATCCGGTGCGGCGGGCGGACGATCGGCTACACGGTCGTGAACGTGCCTATCCAGTACTTCTACGTGACAGAGTGGGATGTGGTGGGCGCGCCCCAACAGGGGTGTGCGCCGCTGAACTCGTCATTGTCCGGAGCGATCGCGCTGGCTCGCGCCGGCAAGCTCTGCGACGACGCCACGGTCATTCCCATCTACGACCTCGCGCTCCGTCTACTCGGCGCGTAACCCGATCTCGATCTGAAGGTCGGATTTTTTTTAACCGAATACAACAGCTGACAACTGACAACTAACAACTTACAAGAGTTACTAAGTTACTAAATCGCTCTTGTCAGTTGTGAGTTTAAAAAAACAGCCCTCAGGTGTTGCCCTTGGGCTTAAGACGGGGGAGTGCCCCCGGCGATTTTCATCGCATGATGATTGCGTCGCGCTCCGGGCCGACGCCGATCATGGTGATCAGGAGGCCGGCTTCTCTCTCAACAAAACGAACGTAGTCCTGTGCTGCCCGCGGAAGATCGGAGAAACTGCGGCAACAGGTGATGTCTTCTTGCCAGCCGTCGACCTCGACGTACTCGACGGTTACGCGGTTGAGCACCTCGGTGGTCAGGGTCGTGAGTCGATCGAGCGGTTTTCCGTCGAGAAGGTAACGCGCGGCCACTTGTATCTTGCGCACGCCGGTCAGCACGTCGAGCTTGGTCATGACGAGTTCGGTGATGCCACTCATGCGGATGGCGTACTTGAGTAGCACTAGATCCAGCCAGCCGACGTCACGCGGGCGACCGGTGGTCGAGCCGTACTCATGTCCCAGCTCGCGCAGCTTGTCCGCGAGTTCGCCGTCGAGTTTGGTCGGGAACGGACCATTGCCGACGCGAGTGATGTAGGCTTTGGCAACGCCGATCACTTTATCGAACCTACGAACGCCCGTGGTTTTTGCGATACCATCAATGCCGGTGTTTGTGGACGTGACGAACGGGTATGTGCCTCGATCGATATCGAGTTGCTCGCCTTGTGCGCCCTCGAACAGCACGTAGCCGCTGGAACCAATTGTTTCGTGTATCACGGCGCGCGTATCGCCGAAGTGCTGTGTCAGATTGCGGAATCCGGCGCACCACACAACCAGACCATCGAGTGGCATCGGAGTTGCGCCGTAGTTTTTGATGAGGGCGATGCGTTCGGCGGCGTAGTTGCGGGCTTCGAGCGCCGCATGCAGGTCGCCGACATGCAGAGCCAGATCGCCCAGCCTGATACCGCGCCTTCCGGTTCTGCTCTCCGCACATGGTCCGATGCCGCGCAGGGTTGTTCCAATGGCACTTCCACCACTCGCAGCCTCGCGCAGCTTGTCGAGCTGCACATCCCACGGTGTGATAATGTGCGCGGCGGGGTCGAGCAATACGGTAGAGCCATAAGCTTGCGCTATGACAATCTCCTCCAACAAAATGTCCGGATTGACGAGAACGCCCGGGCCGACGATGTTAATGGTTCCCGGTCGAGTGACGCTGGACGGGACGAGGTGCAGAATGACTTTCTTGCCGTTGACATAGATGGTGTGTCCGGCATTCGGCCCTCCCGCGTATCGCGCGATGATTCCGCCTTCTATTGCCAACGTGTCCACAATCTTGCCCTTGCCCTCATCGCCCCACTGCGTTCCAACTACGGCTGTCGTTGTCATGTGAAAGACCTGCCTTTCTTTGATTTTGAAGCCCGCTTAATCCTATGCGCGGACGGCGCAGGCGTCAAGACTTATGGTTGACGACTAACAACTTACAACTGACAAGAGTTGCTTAGTTGCTAAATCGCTCTTGTTAGTTGTCAGTTGTGAGTAATCAGTTGTAAGTAGTCAGTTGTTAGTTTCCAGTGTACGGCTTGACTCCTGTCCCGCGTTCGCGTCTAATATAGCCACGCAAAAAAAGCGAAGGAGGCGGCTGATGCTCACTGACAATATTCCCGTTGCTCTGACGTTTGATGACGTGTTGCTCGTGCCGGCATACAGCGAGGTTTTGCCGGGAGGTGTCGATGTGAAAACTCGACTCACTGAAAAGATAATCTTGAGTACTCCGCTCATGGCAGCCGCGATGGATACGGTGACCGATGCGCGATGTGCAATCGCGATGGCGCGCTTGGGCGGCCTGGGTGTGATCCACAAGAACTTCTCACCTCAAGACCAGGCTCGCGAAGTCGACAAGGTGAAGCGCGCCGAGAGTGGCATGGTCGCGAACCCGGTCACTATCTCAGTGCGGGCGCGACTGGCCGAAGCGAGAGTGCTGACGCAAAGGCACAGCATCTCAAGTCTGCTCGTACTGAACGACGAAAAGCAATTGGTTGGGATTCTGACCAATCGCGATATGCCCACCGAGAAAGATTCGAGCACGCCGGTGAGTATTCTGATGACAGCTCGTGAGAACATGGTCGTCGCACGGCCGGGCGTTACAACCGAAGAAGCTCGCAGGCTTTTGCATGATCGCCGCGTCGAGAAGCTGCCGTTGGTCGATGCTAATGACAGAGTTGTTGGCTTGATCACGGTCAAGGATCTGCAATCGGCGGAGCAGAACCCGAATGCGGTCAAAGACGAAAAGGGCCGTCTCCTCGCAGCTGCGGCCATCGGACCCGGGCCGGACCGCAATGAGAGAACCGAACTGTTGGTCGCCGCAGGCGCAGATGTGATTGTGGTCGACACGGCGCACGGTCACTCCAAGGGTGTAATCGATGCGGTTCTGTACGTCCGCAAGACGTACCCGGAAGTTCAGGTCATCGCGGGTAACATCGCCACAGCCGACGCGGCGCTTGCATTGATTCATGCCGGTGCTGACTCGATCAAAATCGGTATGGGGCCGGGTGCCATCTGCACAACGCGCGTCGTTTCTGGTGTTGGCGTGCCGCAAATCACGGCCATTATGGATTGTGTTGAGGTTGCACGCAAACACGGGGTGTCGGTGATCGCCGATGGAGGTATCAAGTTCTCGGGCGACGTGACCAAGGCGATTGCCGCAGGTGCGGACGTTGTGATGATCGGCTCGCTGTTTGCGGGCACGGACGAAGCTCCCGGCGATACCATTCTGTACCAGGGACGACAGTACAAGTCCTACCGTGGAATGGGGTCGCTCGGCGCAATGAGCGAGCGCCACGGCAGCAAGGACCGCTACGGGCAGGTCGGGACATCTAACAATAAACTGGTACCCGAAGGAATCGAAGGACGCGTGCCTTACCGTGGACCGCTGGGTGGTGTTGTGAACAACTTATCGGCGGGCTGCGCAGTGGCATGGGCTACACGGGCTGCGGCAACATTAAAGAGCTTCAGTGCAACGCAAAGTTCATTCGCGTGACTCCGCAGGGAGTGAGTGAGGGTCACGTGCACGGCGTTGAGATGACAAAAGAGCCGCCCAATTACTCGCGCGGCTGATCTCGCCCCGACCGATACAAAGGTTGGGGATTTTTTTAAACTAAAAACTAAAAACTGGCAAGAGTCGCATAGTAACTAAATTGCTCTTGTTGGTTTCAAGTTTATTCTCGGTTCGCTCGGCACCTCCAGCGTCTTCATCTTGCTGGACATCCCTTTGACGATTTCTATTTCGCTCGGCGCGCAGTCGCAAAGCTCGGCGATAAATTTTATAAGCTCTTTGTTCGCCTTGCCTTCAATCGGCGGTGCGGCAATGCGGACTTTTAGCGTTCGACCTTCCCAACCGACAATTTCGGACTGTTTGGCGTTGGGGATCAGATGGATTGATAATTTCATAAACACTGACAACTTGTAACTGATTGCTCACAAATAATTACTCACAACTGACAACTAACAAGAGCAACTTAGTAACTAAATAACTCTTGTCAGTTGTAAGTTGTTAGTTTTTTGGGTTGACGCTTTAGTGAGAGTTCGGGTAGCATCTTCATTATGTGCCATCGGGCGGCCGATGGCCAGCTAGGGGGAATCTTCTAACCGTGGAAGAAATAGGGGGGAGAAAAATGGGGGAAAGAATTCTGATAGCAACGGAGAGTCGCATGATAGGCGGGGCGTTTCCATCGTTCTTTCGCAAACATCTGCCGGAGGCGGAGATCGTAGTTGCGGAGGACGTTGGCCGGACCGTTTCCGTCGTCGCAGGCTCGCACTTGGATTTGGTGATGATTGATGAGTTCTTAGCTCGTAGTCTCATCAATGGTCTGAAGGTGGTCAACGGATGTGATCAAGGCTCCGATGTGACGCTGATCCATCATGTGTGCTGGTTGTTGCGCGGTCCGCGCTCACGGCGCACAAAGATTGCGATCACTGCTGAATCAAGCGTCCTATCCAACCGCACCTCGCGCGAGTATCTCATGCTCTTGAGTCTCTCGCAGTATTGCGACGCGTTCATCCCGATCCCCTGCAAAGGGATTGCGAACTACGTTCGCAAGATGCTCGCCGCACCATAACCCCGTTGGACGTCCTGTCCGGCGGGGAATTTTTTTATAACTTAAAACTGACAACTAACAACTAACAAGAGCGATTTAGCAACTAAGCAACTCTTGTAAGTTGTTAGTTGTAAGTTGTTAGTTATCTTTATCTTTTATTCTTTCGACCCTAACTTCTCAAACGCCCGTAAAATTTCTAGCGGGATGGCAAAGATGACGGTGTTCGATTGATCTGACGACAAGTCGTTCAAAGTCGAAAGCGTGCGCAAGTGCAAAGCGCCAGGGGAAGATGAGAGTATGGAAGCGGCATTCCGTAAGTTGTCAGCGGCCGCGAGTTCGCCTTCGGACTTGATGATGACAGCGCGTTTTTCGCGTTCCGCCTCTGCTTGCTTTGCAATTGTGCGCACCATTTCTTCCGGCAATGAAATGTCCTTAAGTTCAACACTGCCGACTTCTACGCCCCAAGCTGTGGCGTGTTGCGCAATCACCGTCTTAATATGTTCGGCGGCAACTTCGCGATTAGAAAGCAACTCGTCCAAAGTCATTTCTCCGCAAATGTTGCGCATGGTGGTTTGCGCCAATTGCGAAACTGCATTCATAACATTCTCAACTTCAAGATATGCTTTGGCCGGTTCTGCAAAACGAAAATAAATCACGGCGTTGATTTTGCACGAAATATTATCTTTGGTGATTGTATCTTGATAAGGAACGTCGGCTGCTTTAACGCGGATATCCATCTTTACCATACTTTCAATAACCGGCCATACAATGCGCCAGCCCGGATCTACCACGCCCGCAAACTTGCCCAAGCGCAGTTTGATGCCACGCTGGTACTGGTTGACCTGCTTGATTGAGCCAAGAATAAGCGCGATGACCACGATGAGGAGATAGTACATACATTTAAAATTATGAATTATGAATTAAGAATTTAGCGAACCTGACATGCTGCATATCTGATACGTTACGCGTTCTAAAATAGACGTCAAGCGCTTGCCGAGGCACTGACGACTAATAACTAACAACTGACAAGTGCTTAGTTGCTCTTGTCAGTTGTTAGTCGGTCGTAAGTGTTTGACGCCGTTTTCGGCACTTGCTATATTGTGTTCATGCTTTGCAGCAATACTTTCTTCTTTAGCCAATTTTATCCGCATGGATGAGTGGCTTTAGTGTTAATGCAAGCACGTGCCGCCATCCAGGGCGGTTTTTTGTTCTTTTCACAAGGAGGTTTCGTTATGTCGTCGAATGATTCGCAGGTTTTTTACAGGTCATACGGTTTCGACCCACCCGTTCCAGCTCGGCGAGAGTCGAGCGTGCCGCTCAGCTGCCTGTTTTGCGATGAGCGCGGAGTCGTACCCGTTGTCATTCGAGTTGGCGACTTCGCTGTCGAGTGCATGTGCTGCAAAAAACACTCTTCCAAGTGATCGGGTCCGTATACTTGACGCATCATCTTCATCTCCGCAGAGCGTCACGGTGTCGGTGCGATAAAGACCATCGGTGCGCCGACCATCATCGCATGGGATGCATTCGAGGGGGTCGAGCTTTTCACTGCGTTTAATCCCAACGTGCTCTCGGGCGAAGATTTTCTCTGCGATGTAGAGGTGATTCGGAAAACCGGTCAGCAGGGCGCTCGTTTCGACGCCGTTGCCCCCATTACTGACATTCGGCAAGTTCGTCAGTACATGATCTGCCACAACCGCGTTCACTTCATGAACCAGGAGGGCGAGCTCGGTATCGCTATGGCGCGTCACGACCGCGAGAACGGCCGCATCATCGGTCTTGCGACCGACAAGTACGGCAAGGCGACACGCGTCGTCAGCATCGACATCGAAACGGCACGCCGTTCTCCCCAGGTGTTCGGTGACATCGAGGTCCATCTCGACCCGATCATTCTCAATGCCCTGTGACCAATGCTCGGCCACCGGCACGTAACATTCTTCGCCACGATCCTCGTGGTGAAGATTCGCCCCGTAGCACTGCTGACGGGGTCTTTTTTTAAATTTTCTGTAGAGACGCAAAATATTGCGTCTAACCAAGAACGGTTTGTTTGCTAGTTTGTAAGTTAGACGCAAGATCTTGCGTCTCTACAGTGGAGAGTTGAATGTTCATGGCGTTGACAATCCGCAGGTTCTATGGCATGAATACCTTCGCAAACCAAGGAGGACGCCATGAGCATTCAGCGTGTACGGTATACCGGGAGCGAAGTAGATAATTCGGTGCACACCAGGACGGCTGCCGAAACAGGCGCATCTATTCGCGCTCAGCATGAGATCAGGAACGGGTTGATGATCGTCACTCGGCGGCTCAGCCCCGAAGAGCTGGAGTGGTACAAGAGGTTGTACCGATCGGCCAAGGAGTTCTTGAGCTTCTCGATGGTACAGCACGACGTGCGGTTGACTGATGAGGTGAGTCTCACCAGACAGAAGGTGAAGGATGGCGCTGAACACGACATGACGATGTTCGCCCAGCACCTCAAGCTGTTGATTGGCGACTACGGTTTCAACGCGCTGTTCACCAAGCCGTCAGACCTTGCTGCCGCCGTCATCGCAGCGTACGAGGCGCGGCGTCTGCATGTTGTTCGTTAGAGAGGTGTGCCATGGTGACGAACGTCCATCTGCGCATCGTGCGTGACAGTTTGCCCAGACCTTCCCAAGTCACCGCGCAGCAGGTTGATCTGCTGTATATGCTGTACATGGCAGCTGACACCTATCTTAAACTGCCGACTAAAAAAAATCCGGCAGATAAGAAAATCGTGACAGATGCGGTCTCTAAGCTTTGGGCGGGCGGCATCGACCTCCACCCGTTGCACGACATGCGGGATTACTGCGAAGCTCTCAAGCAAGTCTTTGATGAGGGCTACGCGCAGCTACTCGGCCAGCGATAACAACACGCAGGCCTCTTTTTTTACAATCCATCGCGGAGTGGGATTATCTGGACACGAACCCTTTGATGCACTAGACTTAGACCGTTGTCATCCTCGGGCGAAGTTAGACGAAGACCCGGGGATCCAGTAAAATAAATCAAGTTCAATTAAATTTTGTGCCCTTAGCTCAGCCGGATAGAGCAACAGCCTTCTAAGCTGTAGGTCGGTGGTTCGAATCCACCAGGGCACACCACATAAAAACTCCTTTGCGGGAGTTTTTATAAATTACAATAACCAAAAAACAATTACGAATAGAAACTATTCTTCGTCCTCTCTCGTCTTTGCATGAAAAGCTTTATGAACATCGCGCAGCTGTTGGTTGGTGATGTGAGTGTAGATCTGTGTCGTTGTGATGGATGAGTGGCCGAGCATTGATTGCACGCTGCGTAAATCCGCGCCGTTCATCAAAAGATCCGTTGCAAAACTGTGGCGCAAACTATGCGGTGAGACTTTTTTTGTAATTCCCGCCATGACCGCATAGCGATGCACGAGCCGCTCAATCGACCGTGGCGTGATCGGTCCAACTTCTTTTGATTCTTCTCCGGCCTTGCTGACGCGTGACGAGGGTCTCGCTCTATCATGCCTGATGAACATGTAAGGAGATTCGTCTTTGCGTAACTTAAGATATTCATGCAGCCAGTGCCGTGCGTGATGCGAGATAAAAACCACGCGCACTTTGTCTCCTTTGCCGCGTACGGAAAATTCGTCGCGGTCCAAATTAATCTGGTCTATCTTTAGATTGGCGAGTTCCGATACGCGCATGCCCGTCGAAAAGAAAAGTTCGAGAATCGCTTTGTCGCGCGCCTGTAAAATACTTCCGTCATCCGTGCGCAGGGGAGCGTCCAAAAGTCTTTCCATGTCATTCGCTTCCAAAAAAACCGGCTCATGCACGCTTTGTCTTGCCAGCTCTATCTTTTCCGGGGCGATGGATTTTATGTTGCGTTTGGCTAAAAACTTTAGGAAAGATCTGAGTGCAATCAAATGATAGTTTTGCGTGTTCTTTTTTAGTAATCCGCGTTTGGGATCTTCCAAACGGTTTAGATACAAGCGATATTGCAAGATTTTATCATCATCAACATCTTCCGCGTCAGGGTCGTCGCCCCACTCGATAAATCGCGTAAGATAAAAATCGTAATTGCGAATCGTCATCGGCGATCGGCCTTTTTCAATTTCAAGATAGACGAGAAAGTTTCTTAAGTGTGATGAAAGTTTCATAGCTTATTTGTCATTTCGACCGGAGCGTAAAAGCGAAGTGGAGAAATCTCATCGCCACTAACACAGTTGCTTTGTCATTTAGTATATGAGATCTCTCCACTCCACTACGTTACGGTCGAGATGGCGCGGGCAGATGCGTCGGTTAATATTTTAACAGGTTAGGACATTCAATACAAAAGCTAATAAAAAAACCACTACGATTTGCACCACGTATCGGGTGTTCGTAGCGGACGATTTTGAGAAGTTCTGGCTGTCTAGTGACTAGTCAGACGGATGGTCGCGCCACTCGGTGGCGATCATCGGCCAGCGTTTGTCGAGTCCTGCTCTCTTGATTAGGTTTGCGTCGCACCTAACTTGTTGTGCGTCAGGACGCTCAAGGCAGAGAGCGTATGTCGCGTCTGTTGCCCGCGCTTCATCGAGGACCTCGTTGAATGCCTGTTCCTGTTCTGCTCGGGCATCTTCGTCGAGTTGGGCGATGAAGCTCTGCAAGTTCATGGCCATACAGCTCCGAGATCCAAGGAGGCACGTTGTAGCGCGGCCTGCGATGATTCGCCGGAGTGACTCGCGATCGCCAGCGGCCAGCCTGTTGTCGAGATTCGTGAGACATGTCTTGGACGCAGCGATCGTTGTCGTGCTTTTGAGACATGCCTTGTCGGCGTCGAGATATTTTGATGCCATGACAGCTCTGCGAAATTTCGCTAGAAAGGTGGTGCTGGGCTTGAGCTCTGCACAGGAAGTAGATCTCCTTCCATAAGTACACTGCCATGTTTGGCTGTTTGCATCGACCGCGATGGTGATCGAACAAAGCGCGATAAGTGACATGAGAAGGTACTGAAGTTTCATGCGAGCCTCTTTCTGTGTTGGGTGAAAGCTTATTTCTTAAATATTATGAAACAGCAGAAGAGTCAATCTTGGCGTCTTGAGATTTAAGGGGAGGACCTTGACAAAAAGCCTAAAATATGCTATATTTTAGGCCAATTCGAGAAGGAGGAACCGTGGAAAAGGCTCATTTGTACTTCAATATCATCATTTCGTTGTTCTTCGCCGGTCTGGCAGCAATGCTCTGGACGTACCATACGCCCATGACCAACGCCGGCTGCATCGCGTTCACCGTAGGTGCGATGTTCGTCCTGGCGATGGGAATCGTCGAGTACCGGCAGAACGCCCGTCCGCGGCTGCAGCTCGCACGCGTCCGTCGTCGGCAGTAGCGCAATTGTTCGTTTATCTTACTCCCGGCATTGTCCATCGCGCTCTGCGAAAAGATGATGACCGGGTTTATGTTGACAGTTATCCTGTTTTGGGCTAATATTTCGTCATTAATTCAAAATACGCTTTCCGGGTAAATCAGACTCGGGAACGCGCGAACACGGCTTCTCTGAAGTCTGCCGAACACTGCCAAGTCTTCGACGAACGACAAAGAGGCTGAAAAATATGTTGGATCCGAAAAAGAAGCAGTCTATTATCGCCAAATTTAAGGCGCATGCAACAGACACTGGCTCCCCGCAAGTTCAGATTGCCATTCTCACAGAAGAGATAAGGGATTTGACCGAGCATTTGCGCTCGCATAAAAAGGATTTTTCCTCACGTCGCGGTTTGATTAAAAAAGTCGGCGAGCGCCGCCGCTTGATGAAATATCTCAAGCGCGAAGACGCCACGGCTTACGACGAGTTGATGGCAAAACTCAAAATATAAGCAAAAAAGAAAGAGGCGTTGCATTGCAACGCCTCTGCTGTTTAAAAAGTGTTGAAAGTCCTTTTGACTCGGTGGCGTAATACCATTATGCTACCCCAGTTGTTAATTTTTATTTGTTAATTGTTTAATTAATTTTTTTCATATGATCAAACGTCCTTCACAGCGTGTCGCGGTATTGATAGACACGCAAAACATGTATCACTCGGCCAAACATCTTTATGATGCCAAGCTTAATTTTCCCGCCATTGTGCAGGCGGCTACGGAAGATCGTCAATTGGTTCGCGCCATCGCTTATGTAGCAAAGTCAAAAACCGGCGATGAAATGGCTTTTTTCGAGGCTTTAGTCGGCGGCGGTATTGAGCTGCGCGTTAAAGATGTTTTGGAATTTTCCAGCGGAGTAAAAAAAGCCGATTGGGATGTCGGCATGGCGATAGATGCGGTCAAGCTCGCAGAAAAAGTTGATGTTATGATTTTAATGACAGGCGACGGCGATTTTGTGCCGTGCGTCGAATATCTCCAAGCCAGGGGAGTGATTGTCGAGGTCGTCGCTTTCGGTCCGTCGACATCTTCCGAGCTGCGCGGCGCTTGCGATTTGTTTATGGATATCGCAGATGATGCGGATCAATTTTTGATTCGCGGCGGTGCGCAGCATCGCAGGCCGAATATGCCTACAGAGTCGCCGTCAATGATTTTACCAAATGATTCGCCGCGCCGCAGGTTGCCGCCGGTTAAGAGGACGAAATAGACCGCGATAAAAACAGTAAATATAAAATAGCAAGAGCAACCAAGCAACTCTTGCTATTTGTTATCTGTTATTTGTCACAAATTGTGTAAAAAAATAAGCAGCTGATCAGGTGATCAGGCTGCGGAGTTGTCGTCAATAGCGACGGTATCGGAGAGGTGCGGCGGCCACTGCTCGCCGTGAATGACCGGGTAGCGCGAGGTGATGAGTTGCCACTGGCCCACCGGGAAGAAGTAGGTCTTGCGTAAGCCATCGAGCCGCTGGATGTGGACGAAGCAAGCCACCTTGATATTGCCTTCGGCGTTGTCTTGCCCGAGCTCCTTTTCAGTGAGTGCGGCGTCAGCTTGCTTGAGTTCCTTTTTGGCGAGTGCCAGAAGGTACAACTCCTCGGCAAGGCTGAGGCCCGCTTCTTTGGCCATGGCGCACGGCGCGTGGGCGAAGAGCGTGACGAACGGGGTCTTCTTGATGCGGCTGAGCGCCAAGATGTCAGTAATAAGATCGTCGCCGTAGGCATTGCCGCGCATTTCGCGGATCTTCGAGTTTTTCGGAATGACTATCGCGCCGCCCATGCGGTTGGGCGGACAGATGCGCGGCCAAGCCCTGTGAGTCAAACAACAACCGGCCAGATGCTGGTAGGCATCGTCGAATTGGTCACCGTCAGAGCATGTTACGAAGATGCCGCCTTCTTCCATTGGCATGTTGGCCGGCAGGACCCTTTTGAGCATCTTCATGTTCAGCAGGAATTCATACGTCTTCTGATCGGCCTCGGACAAAGTTACCATGTCGCCTCCGTTGTACCCCCCAAGTTGAGAGTAAAAAGAAAAGAACAAGAACAGCCATTGAACCGCTTTTTTGTGTGTTTGTCAATGAACGCGAAAAATAAAAAAGCAAGGGAGTTAACCCTTGCGTGCATCTTTCGTAAGCAGGCGATTGATGTCTGTGACGGAGTAAAAGAGTGCCGGGCCGTTGCGGCCGAGGCCTGCAATGGTGCGGATACTCCAGTCCAAGCGTTCGTAAAGTGCCTTAGGCAGAATACCGTGCATTTCCGCCACCGTCTTAAGGTTGGCGTAAACGGTTTCATTCTCCGTGATGCGACTGTATTCATCTGCGCGCTGCATCTTGATGCTTTTGCCGCAGTAACGGAACACGTCGGTCACCGAATAGAGCGTGAGTCTGGTGTTGTTCGAATTGCGCGCATCAATCGAATGAATCAACCCTTGTCGGATGGCGACGAGTATCGCCCGAATCGGTATGCGCAACCTTGATGTCAGCGTGCGCAGTCCTCCCCAAGAGACGCCATCTTTACGCATCAGTCCGAACGAATTGATGATGGGAAGATCCCTTATGCGCACTTTTGTTTTAGTTTCGCGCCTTGACTTGGCACGCTCAACCGGTCGTCGAGCGGTTTTGTGCGGCTTATTTGCGGCAGCCGTTGGAACGTCGGCATTTGGAATCGCGCTTGGCGCAGCTGGTGCAATGGACAGGCTACGCATGACGCTTGTCAGTTCCTGCAACGCTGCGATAATGAGATCCAACTTGGGACCAAGCTGTATTGTTTGCTCCGGCGTCCGTGGTGCGTCGACCGCTTCATCGGCAGGAGTGGTTTTAGGTTTCGGTGCGCCCGCGCCTTGCGATTCTACCAACTCCACTCGTACCGCAGTCTCAACCGCTGCGTTCGTCGGTTCCGCTTCACGTACGCAAGTGTCAGATGTCTCTTGGAGGGTTCCGCAACCGGTTGCGTTAGCCACCGGAGCTTGATCACGTGCGGCGGCCGGAGTTTTTTCGAGAATATATTTGGTCACCCTTCTCTTTGCGCCGTCGGTTGTCTGCGCTAGCTTGCACTTGAGCTCTGCGATGTCTTCCTGTCCAAGCTCGGTTGTCATCTGCCTCATCGCGTCTTGCTGGGCGGAGTTAACTGTGGCGTGTGAAACCCCGAGTTGTGCGGCGATCTCCTTACGCGTTAATGCGCATTCAACTCCGATGCCGAGCCGCAACTGCAACACTTCACGCTTCCAGGGGGAGAGATTCTCGATAGCTTGCGCGATTCGGTCTTGCGCGGTCAGCGTTGTCATAGACGTTCGTGGCTCATTGCTGACAGAAATTGGTTCAGTAATTTTCGGTGCTGCCGTTGCTGAAGCCTTGCCCGCAATGGCGATGCCCTCGACAATAGTCTCGGTGGCTACTTTTTGGGCGACTATGGAAGGATCGGCAGCTGGTTTGATTGACCCTTGCGCGACAGCAGCTACGTCGATCGGAGTCGCGACTGGAGTGGAGACAACAGTTTCTACCATTGGCACGGCAGTGGGAATTGCCACGGGTTTGGCGGCTGTTCTTGCTCGAATTGCTTCTTGTGCGTCGGTTATCAATCGCTGAATTATTGCCGGATCCAAAGAGCCGCGCAAAAGCATCATTGCGTCCGTTTGTGCTTCAACGACTTCGTCGTATGGCAATTCCAGCTTGCTCGAAACTTCGCGAAGCGTCAGAGGCTGGTTGCCTTCAAGGCCTAGCTGCAAGAGCATGATTTGTGCCTTGCGTTCTGACAAGCGGTTTACGGCTTGCGCGACCTCGTCGGACGTTTGAACTGTCTGTTCTGTCGCGGGTTGCACCTCGTCAGTTGAAGCTGTCGGCGGCTGCGATCCGTCCGGCGCGGTGATGGTAGCTTCTTCCGCCACGGGTTTTTGTTCGTCGTCCGCGTTCGGTTCGTTGTCCATAGCCTCTGTCAAAGGCTGCGGCTTTGCTCCGGCCGAGATTTTGGCGTGCCTTGGGAACGAGAGCAACTTTTTCTTGAGTGCCTCGAAATCTTTGGGCGGCAGCCACAGCTTGAGCCGTTGTATCGCATCTCGAGCGTGCAGTTCTGTCTCTCTTTGCGATAGGTCAAGCGTGTCCGCGACGCCTACGAGCGTGAGCGGTGCATTCGTTCCAAGGCCGATGAGCAGGCGAATGATTTTTGATTCAAGATGCGGCAGCTTGCTGATTGCCTTGGCCGTAGGCTGTCGAGGATCAAGTAAGGTGGAGCCTTTTAAGCTTGGCTCGCTGACGACTTGTTCGGGATCGAATTCTTCTGCGGATATGGCCGGTGTCTGGACGACGCGCGTCTTTCCACCCTTTAGCCGATCGGCGACTTCTTCCAAATCCAGTACGACGCGCTGATCTGGCGAAGCTGGCTTTTTGCCGTTCTTGCTCAAGCACCATTCGCAGAGCCCTCTTTGGGCGTCCTTGATCGGTACGAGTCTTTTGCATTTTGTGCAACGTCTTGTCGGAGCCAGGCAGTCAATGCAAGCTGTGTGTGATTGCGACTCTTCGCAGTGGCCGTGAGTAATGCGGCATCCGGCCATGCGGCAAAAAACTTCGTGTTCCATGGCAACCTCTTTTCTTGTCGAATGGACGTGAATGTGCGATTTTGCAGCTTTAGCCTGCATGATTTTGTTGAAAATTGCAATACTGACGATAAAAAAAGACAAAGCAGGGTGCTTTGTCAATAAACGCGCGTCAGCGGCCTGCGCAGATAATGCGTTCAAGTTCTTCGATGGTTTTGGCTAGGCGCCTCAACTCGCCAATCGAGATTTTAGTGCGATACGACAGTCGATGGAGCTCTTTGCTCTCGATCTGTCTCACGCGTTCTCGGGTTATATCGGATTGGGCGCCCAGACTTTCCAGCGTCGGCTTTTCGCCATTCAGGCCCAGGCGTTCGAGAATGATTGCTTTGTTGCGGGGCGATGTTCTGTCGAGTTCGGCGCTGACTCGCTCAACGACCTTCAGATACAGCTCCAACATCTCTTTTGCTGCGACTGTGTCTTCGATGCTGACGCGCGAATCGGCGATCAGTTCGCCGAAAGCTGCACTGTCTTTCTCGCTACTGACCAGCTTGGCGTCCAGTTTGACTATCGACTCACGCATTTGGCGACGCAGCTCTACGACATCGTGCAGCTTCATCTTCTTGGCGAGCTTGCTATCAAGCGTCTTCACATATTGCCAGAGCTCGTAGTCGTTGGGTTTACATCCGTGCTCTTTCAGATAGTTTTCTATGGCGCGCTTTAGCAAGTTCTTCCGTACAGCGGCGTATACGGGCACACGGCTGATGTGCCACCCAAGATTGTTGATGAAATAACGCTGCATGGCCGATCTGATCCACTGGCTGGCGTAAGTGCTGAATCGCAAACCTCTTTCCGCTTCGAACTTCACTAGAGCCCTTTCCATTCCCAGAAAGCCCTCCTGCATCAGTTCTGGCAGGGGCACACCGGGCCGTCTGTAGATTAGAGCCCAGTAAGCGACGAGTCTGAAGTTGCCGTAGATTATCGCGTCTCTCGCCTTTCGGCTCAACCTTTGGTCGTCAGTTTGAGCGTACCGTTTGTGCAGCTCGTCAAATTCTTCCCTCGTGGCAATGGGGCGGAATTTCTTCAATGTTTGCTCATACGCGAAGATTTCATCGCGTCTCGCTGTAAGCAGTATGTCTATTTCGTGCTCATCCGGTTCCTCATCGTGAGGTTCCGACGGCATTTTTGTCTTTGCCATGGCAACCTCCGATGTTTAACCATCAAATTGGGAAAGGACTGCCGCTATTCTTGTTTAAAAAGAGACAGCTGTCAACCTGTTGCCAAATCAGTCATTTTATGTAAAAATAGGCTTACTATTATTAATTTCCTAAAGTTTCCGTAAGGTCCGTCAAGTCCCAAAAGCCCATCATTGTCATGGACTTTAAGGACTTTATAGACTTTATGGACTTTACGGACTAACGAAAGTCGTATGAATCAAAAAGAGTATTCCATCGAATGGGGTGGTAGGACGCTCACAATCGGAGTGGATCTTTTGGCACAACAGGCCAACGGATCGTGTACCGTGCGCTATGGCGACACGGTTGTTTTGTGCACCGCCACCATGGGCAATATTCGCGAGGGCTTGGATTTTTTCCCGCTCCAAGTGGATTACGAGGAAAAGTTTTATGCTGCGGGTAAAATCAAAGGTTCGCGCTTTATCAAACGCGAGGGCCGTCCGTCCGACGAAGCGGTTTTGTCCGGACGTTTGATCGACCGCGCCATCCGCCCGATGTTTGATGAACGCATGCGCAATGAAATCGCGGTCGTTACAACCGTGTTGAGCCATGACTTGGAAAACGATGCGGACATTTTGGGTCTTGTTGGTTCGTCTTGTGCGCTCATGCTTTCCAACATTCCGTGGAACGGTCCGATTGCCGCCACGCGCATCAGCAAAGTCGGCGATCAGCTTGTATTGAATCCGACCTATCAGCAAATTGACGAAGCAAAGAATGAGTTCATAATAGCAGGTGCGAACAACAAAACGTTGATGCTTGAGGCAGGCATGAATCAAACAAGCGAAGATGATGCGATTAAGATGGTTGAGTTTGCGCATCAAAATCTTCAGCCGGTTGTCGATCTTATCGTCAAGGTTGCCAAAGCTCACGGCAAAGAAAAGTTGGATGTGTTTACGGCCAAGACAGAAGAAGAAAAAGTTGCGATGGAAGAACGCGAGGCTTTGCACAAGCAGGCCGGCGAGTTTTTAAAGGGCCGCGTGCAAACGACTTTGTTTGCGGTGCCGCTTAAATCAAAAGCCGATCGCAAAAATGCGGTTGCCAATCTTAAAAAAGAATTGGATGCATATTTGACCGAAGCGCAAGTCGGCAAAGACAAGCGCAAAGTCGCCGCTGAAGTTGTTGATGGGTTTGTGGAAGCGGAAATAACGCGCATGATTTTGGAAGAAAAGCGCCGTGCCGACGGTCGCGGTTTGGACGAGGTACGCATGCTCTCTGCAGATGTCGGCCTCTTGCCGCGCACGCATGGTTCGGGCCTTTTTATGCGCGGCAACACGCAAGTTTTGTCTCTCGTGACATTGGGCGCCCCCGGCATGGCACAGACAATCGACACAATGGAATATAATGTTGTGCGCAGATTTTTCCATCATTATAATTTCCCCTCGTACGCGGTTTCCGAAACAAAGTCCAACCGCGGACCGGGCCGCCGCGAAATCGGCCACGGTGCACTGGCTGAAAAAGCCATTCTGCCGATTATCCCGGAAAAAGATAAATTTCCGTACACGATTCGCGTTGTATCCGAAGTGCTCGGTTCCAACGGTTCATCTTCCATGGGTTCGGCGACAGCTTCGTCCCTCGCTTTGATGGATGCCGGCGTCCCGATTGTCGCACCTGTCGCAGGTATCGCCATGGGCGTTGCTTCAGACGAAAAAAATAACCGCTGGCAAGTGATTACTGATTTGCAGGATTTGGAAGACGGCGCCGGCGGTATGGATTTTAAAGTCGCGGGTACTCGAAATGGTATTACCGCGATTCAGATGGACACAAAAACATTGGGTTTGCCGATGGAAGTCGTCAAAGAAACTTTTGCCAAAGCCAAAGTTGCGCGTTTGCACATTCTTGATGTTGTGGAAGCTTGCATCGCCGCACCTCGCGCGGAACTTTCCAAGTGGGCGCCTCGCATCGAGACCATGCAGATAAATCCGGAGAAGATTCGCGATGTTATCGGTCCGGGAGGCAAAGTCATTAACGAAATCATTGCGCAAACCGGTGTTGAAATTGATATCGAAGACGATGGCAGCGTGTTCATCACTTCCACAACTTCAGAAGGCATGACCAAGGCCAAGGAGATGATTAACAATTTGACTCGCGAGGTTCAAGTCGGTGAGATTTTTACCGGTCCCGTTGTGCGCATTATGGATTTCGGCGCCTTTGTTGAGATCCTGCCCGGCAAAGACGGCTTGGTGCATATCAGCGAGATGGCGCCGTATCGCGTAGAAAAAGTCAGCGACATGGTAAAAATCGGCGATGTTGTAAAAGTTAAAGTCTACGAAATAGACAGCATGGGACGCATTAACTTATCCATGAAACGCGCCGCAGACGATTATAAAGAAGGCGCCGGAGGCTCTCGTCCATCATTGCGCGGCAACGGTCCTCGCAACGGCAACGGCGGAGGCTTTGGTTCGTCAGCCCCAAGACGCGACAATTCTCGTCCGTTCAACAAATCAACTCCAAACCAGGACGCGGGACGTGGGACGAGCGACGCAGTACGACATGCGGGTGAGAATGACCCGTTCTCAATCACGTTGTAATTCATTAGGCTCTACTTGTGAGCGATTCAAATATTCATGATTCCGGTTTCGCCGGTTCGCCGATTGTTTCTTACGGTCAGGCGTCGGTTAGAAACCGCATCCCAAAGCTCCTCGCATTTGTTGCGGGGAGCTTTGCGGTTGCGCTCGCGCTGCTTTGCTTGTGGTTTTGGTTTTTTACCTCGCTTCCAATCCCAACGAATGCCGTGGTGCTGACTGTAGTTCCGGCCTCTGTCGAATTGCCTGTCGGTTCGCCGGAAGTTTGGAAGTCTGCACAAAAAAATAACAGTCCGCTCTCAACGGTTCTGGGCTACGTCAAACTATCAGACGACTCTAATCAGGAACGAAAAGATCCAGTTCCCTTTGCGGTCAACGTCTTTTCTCTTTCAGACTTGTTCGGACAGGGGAAGACGGCAGTATGGAAATTGCAGACAATTGAAGGTGAAGCTTCGTTGATTGCGGTCGAACGACAATCGCCTTGGCACTTGATGGGATTCCCAGCAAAGGGACGAGGAATCTGGCTAAAAATCTGGCCCAAGCGTCTTCTTGCTTCCGCTGACAGTCAACTCGACGTGCCGGAAACACTAGGGGGTTATTATCAAGGCGGTGTGTGGACGGTAGAGGATTTGGGGTTCGGTCAGAACCCATATCCATTCGAACAACGTAATAATTTTGTCCAGATTTTTGGTGCCGCAAGTGATTATTTGGCTAACTTTGCAGCAGCTCAAGGTTTGCAGATCAGAATGCCGTCGTCGAGTTTTGTTGGTTGGGGCGCAAACGATGAAGGTCTTCGCTTGACGATCAGTCCGGCCGATGCGAGTCCTACATCAGTCGCGCTTGGTTTGACTCAAGATAAGAAATTGATCGGCAAGAGTCGGCGTTTGCTTGGTGACCAAACGGTCTACGATGAGTATGTGCGCTTAAATGACACGAATTTGAGCATAACGACAACGGCCGATGGCTCTTTTCATTATGATTTGAATCCGGCGATAGTCGTCAGTCCGTTAAATCCCAACCAGAGCGAATCTCAAGTTACATGTCCAGGTGACGAACTAGCGAGCTTTGATCAAGTTAGCGTTAGAAACCTATGTTCGTGGATTGGGATCTGTTTTGATTATCCGCAGAATTTAGTCATCAGTAGAAAAGATGATAATTGGAATTTTTGTATACACTGGTAATCCACATTTTATTAACAAGACTGTACATTGTGTTAATTTGGCTCAATAAAAACAATATTTTCTCTCATTGGGATCGAGGATTGATTGAAGGTCAAAAAACATGTATAATGATTATACGTTCTTTTAGATAGTTTGCACTTTCAGTTCGTACCTTAGATCGTTCTTTGTAAGTCGGTTCGTTGATCGCGAGCCAAACGATCTTTTTTCAGTCAAACAGCCGCAAGGCACAGGCAAAGCCACTTCCGTGGTCTTTGTCACGTCGGCAAGCATAGCCGGACCACCTCATCGAACCTTAACTGCTTAAAAAAAGATGGGCTTATCATGGCCTGTTCACATGAATGTCCATCGCATGGATTATCTCGATCCCGTTTTGGCGTTCTTTGTTCTGATTTTGCTTTGCAAAGTCTGCGCAAAAAACGCCAAAACAACCGAAATCTAAAATCAAATCCAAAAACTGTGCCCTTCGCGGGTACTATAAGGCTACACTCCACTATGAGGCCTATGCAGGTCTCGGAGTAGTGCCAGGATTGGGATGAACCAGCAGTGCTTCTCTTACAGCCAAGAGACACGCAAGTATCCACTTTTTTCGTTATCGACATCTGTAATGTCACTCCCTGAACAAGAGTGATTCGTCGTGCAACGATCAGGATCCGCGTCTTGGCTGAAGGCCATGACGCCACTTATTTAAAAAATTAGGGCAGTTCATGGCCTTTTAAAATTCCCGGATAAATATCAAATAGCACATAGTAAATATCAAGAGTCATATAGTTGATTGTTATTTTGCTCAATAACTCTTGCCATTTGCCATTTGCTATTTCGAGCAGAGACCCGCCCTTGCTCGTTTATCTGTCCTCATGTATCCTACTTGCGATATAATGATATCAAACATTGATTCGTAATTCGTAATTTGGCATTCGTAATTGTTTAAAACTATGGATACTCAAAAAACAGAACATTTTAAAGGATTGCTTTTGGAAGAAGAACAGCGGCTTATTCAAGAGCTGACCGATTTAGGTTCCAAAGATCCTAACAAGCCGGATGTTGATTATCCGGAATCGCAAAGTAATTCTGAAGAGGATAATGCTGCAGAGGTGACGGAGTTTGTTGATATGCTTTCTGTTGAAGCTCGTATGGAAGCGGAATTGAAAGATGTTAAAAAAGCTTTGGAAATGATCGAGAAAGGCCAGTATGGCATTTGCAAATATTGCGGCAAAGAGATTGATGAAAAGCGTCTCGAAGCCCGCCCTGCATCATCCAGCTGCATCGCCTGCAAAAAGGTTCTAACCCAAGAAATGTGAAGATAGATAAACTGACAGCCGTCCTCGGCTTGTCGGTTGGCGCGGGAGCGCTGCTTGCGGACCGAGTGACTAAAATGGCAGTCATGAAAGGCGCTGTCAGGCAGGGCCCTGCGTTTTTTTCGTGGCTGGAAATCACAATTCATCACAACTTTGGATTGCTGGGAAACCTGGCCATCCCGAGAATTCTAATTTTATTGTTCAGTTTGTTGGCTTTGGGTGTTTTGGCTTACGGACTTTTTGATGCTTTAAAATACAACCGCCGCATGGATTTTATTGCGCTTTGCCTTGTTTTGGGCGGCGCACTCGGAAATCTTTATGATCGCGTGACCTATGTTTACGTATTTGATTGGTTGATGTTTTTTAAAACTTCAATCATCAATTTCTCGGACGCGTTCATCACAATCGGTCTGATTATGTACGCAATCGGTCAATTTGTGAGAAAAATCGAAAATAAGGATGTGGATTGTCACGAAACGCAAACAAAAATTGAAAGATAGTTGAGCGGAAAAATTGAAGTTAAAGTCACAACTGTCAATGCGCTTGCCAGGTTTTTTTATATATGGAACCGGGTATATATATGCCTATTCCCACTGCTGCAATCATCGGTTTGGACGCGTACGCGGTTTCGGTCGAAGCGGATATATCTTTTGGTTTGCCGGCATTTATGGTTGTGGGTTTGCCGGATACGGCCGTGCAAGAGGCGCGCGAAAGAGTGAGGAGCGCCATGAAACGCAGCGGTCTGCATTTTCCGCCGACTCGCGTGACAATCAACCTGGCGCCAGCGGACATTCGCAAAGGCGGATCCGGTTATGATTTGCCGTTGGCGATTTCGCTTTTGGTCGCGTCCGAACAGTTGGATGAACCTAAAAACGGTTGGCCTGTGATGGTCGGCGAGCTTGGCTTGGACGGAAGCTTGCGTCCGGTACACGGCGCCTTGTCTGTTTCCATGTTTGCACAAAGAACAGACAATCAAGAGTTGATAGTTCCTGCGGAAAATGCCCGCGAGGCGGCGCTGGTAAACGGAGTTAAGGTTTTTGCTGCGCAAAACTTAAAACAAGTCGTGGACCATTTGAGTGGCGCCGAAGTGATGTCGATTTTTCCAACGGTTGACATTGGCAATGTTTTGCAAGATGCGCGAGTTTTGGATTTCGCGGAAGTTAAGGGTCAAAACCAAGCTAAACGTGCTTTGGAGATTGCGGCTGCCGGGGCGCACAACATTCTTCTTTCGGGTCCGCCGGGTTCCGGCAAAACAATGCTTGCGCGCGCTTTGCCTGGAATATTGCCATCGCTTACTCGCGACGAGACTCTCGAGGTTACGCGCATCCATTCCGTTGCCGGTATTTTGTCGCGCGACGGTTTGTGTTTATCTCGGCCGTTTCGCTCTCCGCACCACACTGCGAGCGGCGCTGCTTTGGTCGGCGGCGGAACGCATCCGCGTCCGGGCGAAGTCTCTTTGGCGCATCGCGGAGTTTTGTTTTTGGACGAGTTTCCGGAGTTTACGCGCCAAGTTTTGGAAAACTTGCGCCAGCCGCTCGAGGACGGATTCGTGTCCGTTTCGCGCGCGCTTGGCACCGTGTGTTTCCCGGCGCGTTTTATTTTGGTTGCCGCCATGAACCCTTGCCCGTGCGGTTATGCATCTGATCCGGAAAGGGCGTGCACTTGTTCACCGATGATCGCGCTGCGTTATTCAAAAAAAGTCAGCGGTCCGATTTTGGATCGTATTGATTTAAAAGTCAGTGTGCCGCGCGTTTTGACGTCAGATCTGGTAAAGATCGAGAACGGAGAATCGAGTCAAAGTATTCGCAACAGAGTTCAGGCAGCGCGCGACCGACAAACTGCGCGGCAAGACAAAATAAAAGCGCTGACAAATTCGGAGCTGCGCAGCGATCAAATTCGGAAATATCTGATTCAATCGCCAGAGGCTCAAAAATTGATGCGTCAGGCTGCAGATCGCTTTCATCTTTCCGCCAGGTCTTATTTTAGAGTGCTGCGCGTCTCGCAGACTATTGCCGATTTGGAATCGTCAGACGTGATAGAGCAGTCGCACGTGGCAGAGGCTTTACAGTATCGCCAGCAAGTCGAAGCAAACTAAAAACAGAAAGTTCTTTTGACAATTTGAGCTAAATTTTGAGCGCGCAACATGCCAGGGAGCACGTAGCATGGAACGGTTTAGATGTTATGTGATATGTGTTATGTGTTGAAACTCCTTAATTTGTAATTCGTAATTTGTAATTCGTAATTAAAAAAACTATGTATCAATCATTTCGCGACCTTGTCGTTTGGCAGCAAAGTTTTGACTTTGCAAAAAGTGCTTACGCCTTAACAAAAACTTTGCCAACGGAAGATAAATACGGCGTTGCATCTCATCTGTGCCGCGCGGCCGTGGCCATGCCGGCGCATATTGCCGAAGGCCAGCGCAAGCGGGGTAAGGATTTTATCAGATGTCTGAACTACGCCAATGGAAACTCGGCTGAGTGTGAAACTTATCTGTTGTTGTTGCAGGAATTGCATCCAAAGCACGCCGAGGAGTTGCAAAGATTAAAAGAAGCAAACACGTTAATTCAAAAACTTCTTTCGAGTTTGATTTATTCCATGGAACATCCCAAACCAAAAGAAGTGAATGTGCAATCAGCGGTTGAACGATCGATCGAGCCCGTTGTTGTGCCGGTAGCAGCATGAGTTTTATGTTGTGCGCTCAAAATTTGGCTTAAATAAGCCATGTATTTGATGTCTGTCAAGCGGCTGACAAAAATGTGTAAAATTTGATTGACATCAGGCCTAGCTTTTGCTAGTTTAGAAGTCCTCTATACAATGTCGATTGTAAAGAAATTTGGCTAAACAGACACGTTTTTTGGTCAAAATCAGGTTGTAATTGCATAATTTGGCTAGAACATGGGTCTTAATCGGAGGCTATATATCTAATAACCCCCCATCACCATTTTTAACCTCTGCCGGCATTAAAGTCATGCGCGGCATTCGGGCACTGAAAAAAGGCCTTGAATATTTTTTTGTGAGAATACTTTGGCCACTGATATATCCTGTCGGCAAATGGATCATTAAGTATATCGTATTGCCGATTTATCAAGTGGCTGTTCTTGGCAAGCTAAAATTACAGAGATTATCTTTGCCTGCCAGAGGCTTTATTTTGTTTTTTGTTACCAATAGATATTTGTTTCATTTCGCAATCCTCATAGTTTCAACGGTTACCATATGGTCAAACTTACAAGCTCGTCAGGTTTTGGCTCAAGACATTGGCAAACATAGCTTGCTTTATAATTTAATGACGAGCGGCGATGCCGAAATTGTAAGCGAACAAGCCGTTGCGGAAAACGTTAAACCCGGCGAGGATCGTCTTAGCGCCGGCACCATCGCCGCAATCCCGCATATTGATTTTGATTACACTCAAGTTACCGACGAGCCGAGCGATGTAACATCCAACATGCCCGGTACTTTGGCTTTGACGCCGATGGATCACAAAGCAGAAGAAAATGCCACGATCAAGCCCAAGCGTCAAAGTATTGAAACGTATATTGTTAAAGAAGGCGACACATTGGGCAGTATCGCAAATGATTACAGCATAAATGTCGGAACGATACTTTGGGCCAATAACTTAACTGAACGCCAATATATCAGACCGGGAGACAGTTTGAAGATTCTACCGGTTTCCGGCGTGCTGGCAACCGTAAAAAAGGGAGATACTTTAATTGCAATCGCCAATCGTTACGGTGCTGATGCGGATGAAATTGCTCAGCAAAATAATCTGGCGGAAGGTCAGGTAAAAGTCGGCATGGCATTGGTAGTCCCCGGTGGGCAACCGGCGGCGATCGAACAAACGAGAATACTGGCTGTCGGCAACAGTAAGGAGGCTGCAACGCGCTTGTCAGAGCCTGGAGCGTCTTCGGTTTCAGTGCCTCAGACAGCAAACCCGACTAAAAAACCTTCAGATGTCGTAGAGAGGCCTAACGCGATAAAAACAAAATTGCTTTGGCCGACCAGTGGTCACGTTATTACTCAATACTATGGCTGGAAGCATACCGGTCTTGATGTTGATGGCGACTTCACTTCGCCTTTGTATGCGGCAGAGGATGGCGTTGTAGAAGTTTCCGGTTGGAACAGCGGCGGTTACGGCTTGATGGTTTTGATAGATCATCCGAACGGCATAAAAACCCGTTACGGCCATGCTTCAAAACTTTTTGTCAAAGCCGGCGACACGGTTCATCGCGGCCAAGTCATTGCCATGATGGGATCGACGGGCCGTTCCACCGGTTCGCACTTACACTTCGAGGTTTACGTCAACGGTAAGCGCGTCAATCCGCTGTTGTATATAAGATAGGACTGACAACTAACAACTAACAAGAGCAACTAAGCAACTCTTGTAAGTTGTCAGTTGTTAGTTTTTAGTTCTTGACCGTCAGGCTGTTTTTAGCTAAACTCCTCAAACTATGCCCATCTATTTAATCAGGGCATACTGAGCAAAGTCGAAGTATGGAACCAACAATCAACCAATTACCGGGCTCAAAAGTCGAGCTAAAATTTACGGTCACGGCCGAAGAGGCGCAGCCTTATATCGACCAGGCTGTTTCAGATATCAGCGAACATAAAACCATTCCGGGTTTTCGCCCAGGCAAAGCGCCTTATACGGAAGTCAAAAAAGCTGTCGGCGAGATGGCGATTTGGGAAATGGCGCTTGAGCGTATTGTTAAAGCTTGGTTTGTAAAAAGTGTTTTGCAACAAAACTTGGAAACCGTCGGCTCTCCGGAAGTTGCCGTCGACCAGTTGACGCCCGGCGCTGACATGAAGTTTACGTGCACGGTCGCAGTCATGCCCGCGATGCAAAAGATCGAAGTTATCTCAGAACCTTTTATTGAGCTGAAAAGCAAAGATGTCACCGCAGACGAAATTGACAAAGCGGTCGAGGATTTACGAAAGATGCGCCATCAAGAAGTTATAACGGATGCGCCGGCAGACAAAAGCAGCATGATGATCATCGATCTTGAGATGAAGAAAGACAATGTTGTATTGGAAGGCGGAGTCGCAAAAAGCTATCGCGTTTATTTGACCGAGGAACATTATATTCCCAAGTTCGCCGATCAGTTGATTGGATTAAAGAAGGGCGATCACAAAGAGTTTAAACTGCCGTTCCCCAAAGAACATTTTCAAAAGATTTACGCCGGCCAGGAAATTGATTTTGACGTAACGGTCAACGACGTTTACGAAATCAAACTTCCGGAAGTGAACGACGAATTTGCCAAGAGTCTTGGTCTCGAAAACCTGCAAGCATTGCGCGATTTGCTCAAAAAGAACATGCAGTCGGAAAACGACAGGCATGCCATGGATAAAGCGGAAGTTGAATTGCTCGAAACGCTGGTCAACAAATCGTCTTTCACCGAAACGCCGGAGATCCTCATCAAAGAAGAAGCGCGACGCATGGTTGACGAGATCAAACGCGACGTGGAAAGCCGCGGCGGACGCATGGAGGATTATTTATCCAGCCTTAAAAAATCAGTCGACGAGTTGCGTTTGGATTTTATCCCGCAGGCCATCAAGCGCGTGCAGACCTCGGTTTATGTGCGCAACATTGCCAAAGAAAATAAACTCGAAGTCACTGATGTGGAATTGGATAACGAGATCGATCGACTGCTTGATGTCGCGAAAGATCAGGATAAAGACGTGCGCGACCAAATCAGCTCGCCCGAATACCGTGACTACGTCCACACCGTCATGAAGAATAGAAAGACGTTAGAGTTCTTGAAAGAAAAAGGCATCAAAGATTACAAAAAATTCATGGAACGTTTTGCGCAGGAAGACGCCGAACATGTCCATGACCACGGCGAACACGTTCACGGTCCGGATTGCCAACACGAATAAACTATTCAACAAACCCCGACATCAAACCCCGACATCATGTCGGGGTTTCGTTTAGCCTTTGAAAATCTTTTTTGAAAAAGATTTTGGAAATATGAAAAATCGTGTGAGTGATAAAGTAAGCCGCGAAAACGTCGATGGAATAGTGCCAGTGTCCCAAAAGAACCGCGCATGCAAACAAGATCGAAACTGTCAGGAAAAAATAACGCAGGATTTTTTCGCGCCAAAATATAAGCGTCATTAAAAACGGCAAACCGGTGTGGCCGGAAAAAAACAAATCTCCCGTAAAGTTGAACCAATCGACGATGCGGCTTTCGTCTATCGGCGCTTGTGTTGGAAATGGTCCAATGTGCGTCAGTGAGACCGCGATTGCGCGAATGAAGATGAAGAGCGCAACTGTTTTTAAGACGAACGGAATGCGTTTTGGCTCGAGCAAACAAATGAGGGTGACCAAGATTGCAAATATCGCAAAGCCTTCCACGAAAATAAAATCCAAATTTACAACGGGCAAGTTGCTCAAAATCAGATCCGTCACGGAACTGCTAGCCCTGGAGCTGGCGTAAGTGCCTGAAAAAAAGTTAGCTACCAAGCTAGCAATAAAAGTCAAAAAACCGAAAATAACAGAAATCGTAAAATCCCGTTTTGACCATAGAGCCCGATGTTTAGCTAAAAATTTGGGCATATCTATATTACGAATCTTGTCAGGGATATAATTCAATTTTGCACCAAGTGCTTTATTTAAGCAAAGTAAAAAAAGAGCCGCCGAGGGGCGGGTCAAATCTTCGAAGGTTCGAAGATGAGCGAAGGGTCGTCGATCACGCGGTCCACACGCTTGTGGATGCGCACGCGCGAGAGGACAGAGAATACTCCCAGGGCCGCGGCCAAGATGTAGACAGCGGTTGGCATGTCGGAGCCTAGCATCAGATAGACCTGAAAGAGCATGCAGATGGCAAGCCCGATGGCTTGAATGGTGCTCTTGGTCTTGCCGTAGTTCGTGGCTTTGCTGCCGCGCGCTAGACGTCGGCCGATCTTATCCATCCAAAACTTGAGCGGTCCCTGTTGCCTTCGCTTCTTGGCGGACCACCACATGCGAACGCCGATGTTGATCGGATTGCGAATCAGCGTGCCGAGCACATCCCAGACTACGATCCAAATGGTCACCCAGAGATTGATGACGCCTCGTAGCGAGAACCAGACGATCATTGGAAGATACTTGAGCTTATCCAACGCAGGATCTCCGTACTTGCCAAAGCGTTTGGCTCGCGGGCTACGATAGATTCTATGCTTTTTCCAGAGTCTGGCCACTGTCCCGTCGGTCGTGTCCATGCTTGCACCGATCGTTGAGATGTTGAGCCAGACCGTAAAGATGAGCCAAGTGCGCGGATCATTCAATGCTGAATGATGTGCTTGCGACACCAGGTTGTACCAGCAGTAGATGTATCCGGCTCCTCCGATCCAGTAGATCAGAAAACCCCAGAGCGAAATCCAGTTGGGCGAAAAACACGGGAGTTTGATGCTCAACTTGTACAGCAAGTTCTCGGGAAAGAACTTAATGAAAAGAGCGATGATCGCGGCGACTCCGTACGGAACGCCGATTCTGATCCAAAGCGGTGATGACTGAAACAGTGCGTCCATGGCGTCCCTCCTCGAAGACTCACCGTAGCTCGTAGATCATCCGTAGTTTTAGCGTAGGATGATAGCGTAGGCGAGTGGTTGCGACGATCAAAACCGGTAAGGTTTTATCATGAAATTGGTGGAATTACAAGGCTGGCCATCAAATAACAAATAGCAAGAGTTTAAGGCTCTATGGCACAAAACAAAACAACTCTTGAAATTTGCCATGTGTTATTTGCAATTTGGATTTGCGGGGTAAAAAAACAGAGCCAGTTTGGCTCGAGTTGAAAGCTTGTGATGTTTGCTACGCGCAACAACTACCGTCTTTTGGGATCAGCACCTCATCATCAGGATCTGGTGCCGGGAAGGCTTTGTGCAGATCGGGGTCTTGCGGCGGCGGATGGCTGGAATGCATGCGCTCTCCCAGAGTCGCTGTGAGCAGATCTGCGTTGCGGGCTGGTACAGAGACTGGAGTTGCGGCAGGCGATTTCTGCGGCGCGACTTCGGTCTTGCTTTTGTAGAGGCCTTTGGATTGTTTGAGGAATTCGTACTCCTCTTGTGTAATCACTCTCCTGTCTCCACGACGGTTAAACACTTTTTCAGGGTCGATTTTTACGCCCTCGACCCACCGGCAATGCTCGGTAAAATATTCCCCGTTCTCATCGACTGCTGCGATAAAATGCAGGATGTGTTTGCGGGGAGTGTGCCGCGAACCAAACGTGCCTTCTTCCAGCAGCACGACGCCGTTGATGCCTCGCGCCGCGTATTTTTCAGGAGTAACCATGGCGCCTCCTTATCGGCGTGAATACGTTTTAGTTCATTAAACTTAACAGATTATAGTTAAAGTGGCAAGAGAACGGAGTCTATAAAGTCCTTCCACCTTCGCGTTAAATATAGGCTATGGTGGACCCGCCGTAGCCTTGGGCGCAGGCGGGTAAAGTCTGTAAAGCATGCTCTGCATTCGACAAGCTCATGCCCTGAGGAATCGAGGGGAGCGAGCATGAGTTAACGCGAGTCGAACGGGTCCTTAAAGTCCGTAATAATGAAAAAAAAGAGCAGTTTTGCGACTTGCTCCGGTCGAGTGGTTATCTGACGGTGATGGTCTTAGCGAGGTGACGTGGACGATCCGGATCGAGCCCTTTGGCCACAGCGACTTCGTAGGCAAAGCGCTGCAGCAGAATCGTCCAGAGAATCGGCGCCGTGAGCCGCGGGATTTGTCGGGGATTTTTAGCAGGTAAAAGGATCTAGGTCAACAGTGTCACAACCCTAAACGCAATCACAATCACCGTCTCATCGTCCGCGACGGGTCTTTTGTACATTTTTTCAAACTCTTTTCTCTGCTTTTCTTTCGATTCATACGTCTCATGTCCCTTGCCATCCAATGGAAGATCGAGGAAGGTCGTTCGTGATACACTGGTCACTTCTATTTCAGCAAAGGGCTGATTGGTTGAGCTATCTTCAACCAAAATAGTGTCACCGCTTTTCAGAAAACTGTACTTGTCACCCAAGCGATAAGTCAGGGTTTTTGAACCGTCTTTAACAAGCGGAACAAGTTTCGCCGCAAAACCAAGAATGATGTCGGTGTGGTGCATAAAACGTTATTCGGTTGGCTCAAGTGTCTTTATGTATCTCAATATTTCCTCACCGCAAATTTGTATATTCTGCAGAGTCAGTGACTTTAAATCAACCCACTGCGGTTGTATTGATTCGTCCTCCTCTTCATTCAACTCGTCTGTCAAGTTGGAAGAAAGCGGTTTGCATAGAAAACAGAATGAGTGACATTGCCAAGCGCGATCAAGTGGCTCGTAATAGAAAAATGTTTCTTTGAAAAATGCAGGGGTAATGATTTCAATCTCAATTCCGCATTCTTCTTTCAGTTCCCGCTTCAGAGCATCCTCCATTCTTTCGCCGATATCTATTCCTCCGCCTGGTAGAGTATATTTACCGGTACTGCGCACGACCGTCATTAGCAATTTATCCTCATGAATTACGATAGCATAAGCCGCCGGTCTGAAGATTAGTGCGTTCTTATCTATCTGCTTCGCTTCCCCATGCATCGTGTAGCAAGTGACGAGTTCGTTCATATGAGCATAAACTAACTGAAATATTCTTGTTTTACAAGTTCGGTACAAGGTTATCCCCTTGACGAAATCCAAAAAATATGGAACCGGGTATATATAGGACACGCGAGTCCATAAAGTCCTTAAGGTCCTTGTATTGATGTAAGATTAATTTTTATGTTGGCAGAAGACATGTAAGGTGTGAGATCGATTTGTCGATGTTACGTGCTACGTGTTATATGTTACATGGCTATATGTTGAATTTGTTAAAAAAGCACTTTGGATACGAAACGTTTCGTCCGTTGCAAAAAGAGATTGTGGAGCATTGCGTGGCTGGCAAGGATGCGTTGGTGCTGATGCCGACGGGCGGAGGCAAATCGCTGTGTTACCAGCTTCCCGCGCTTAAGTTTAGTGGATTGACGGTTGTCATCTCGCCTTTGATTTCACTCATGAAAGATCAGGTTGATGCTTTGCGCGAGAACGGCATATCTGCGGCTTACATGAACAGTTCGCAAAGTCCGACAGAGAACAAGCGGGTTGAAGAGGCTGCAACGCGGGGAGAGATTAAACTTTTGTATCTTGCGCCGGAGCGGTTGGCTATGCCGCGTACCGTCGACTTTTTGCACGGCCTGCAAATCAGCTTGTTCGCGGTTGACGAGGCTCACTGCATTTCCGAATGGGGGCATGATTTTAGGCCGGAATATCGCAATCTTGTTTCGTTGCGTGATTTGTTCCCCGGAGTTCCCGTCCTGGCTCTTACAGCGACGGCCAACGCTCAAGTGCAGAAAGATATAATTACTCAACTCAAACTTAACGGAGGGCGAGTCTTCCGTTCCAGTTTTGACAGGCCGAATTTAACTTATCGCGTATTGCCCAAAAAACGTTCGTTGGATCGTTTGGTGCAAGAAATCCGCAAGCTCTCGAGTCAAGCGGCGATAGTTTATTGTTTTTCGCGCAAACGCACGGAAAAGTTTGCAGCGGATCTGTGCGCCAACAACATCAAAGCCGCGGCCTATCATGCGGGTTTGACTGCGGAAGAGCGTTCGCGAATTCAAGATGATTTTATTCATGATCGAATCCCCGTTATCTGTGCGACAATTGCATTCGGTATGGGCATCGACAAACCGGATGTCCGTCTGATAGCCCACATGGATCTGCCAAAGTCTGTCGAAGGTTACTATCAAGAGACCGGACGCGCGGGTCGTGACGGATTGCCCAGCGAATGTCTGCTGTTTTTCTCAAACGGCGATCGTTTTTTGCACAATTTTTTCATCAATAAGATGCAAGATCCGCAAGAAAGAATTCGTGCCAGGCGCCAGCTCGACCAAGTTTCAAAATATTGCGAACAAGATGCTTGCCGCCGCGTTTATCTGCTCAAATATTTTGGCGAGGACTACACCAAAGATAATTGCGGCGCCTGCGATGTCTGTCTGCCAAAAACGGAAGTTGCAACTGTACAGGAAGTGGAATTCGACCGCGAGCTTTTTGAGGAACTTCGCTTGCTACGCCGATCAATCGCACAAGAAAAGTCCATTCCGCCGTATTTGATCTTCGGCGACAGGTCATTGCAAGACATGTCGCGCTGGTATCCGCAGAGCAAAGAAAATTTTGGCAAGATTTTTGGCGTCGCGGAAAGCAAGTTGCAACAATACGGTACTAAGTTCATCGATGCTATTCGTGCCTATGCCGAGCTTCACGGCATTAGCGAGAGTGAAATTCCGGAAACGTTCAAAATTCCCCGGAATGCGTCGCGTGCTCTCACTCCCACGCATCTGACAACTGTCGAAATGTTCAAAAAAAAGATGTCGCTCGAACAAATCGCGCAAGAACGCAACCTAAAAGTCGGCAGTATAGTCAATCATCTGGAAAAAGCTTTTGAGCTGGGAGTCGAACTGGATTTCTCGAGCTTATCTTTTCCGGAAGATCGCTTAAACCGCATCGAATCGGCTTTTAAAAAATCAGGCAATGATTTTTTAAGCTCCGCGCGCGAGATCTTGGGAGAAGGATTCGAATATGATGAAATTAAAATCGCGAGAATGATTTTGAAGGCAAGGGAACGTTCGATTAATTAATTATATGTCGAAAACTATACAAGGTAAGACGACCGAAGCGATGGTATCTATTGTCCGTTTCGAGGATGCCGCGATCCGAAGGCATTGGGATGCTGACGCCGAAAAATGGTATTTCAGCATTGTCGATGTTATTGGAGCGATCGTTGAGAGTTCAATACCAAAAAGATATTGGTCTGACTTAAAAAAACAACTGAATAATGAGGGTTTTGAACCGTACGACAAAATCGTACAGTTGAAATTAATGTCTTCAGACGGGAAAATGCGAAATGCAGATTGTGCTGATGTAGAGACGTTGTTTCGCGTAATCCAGAGCGTACCTTCGCCCTAAGTCGAACCAATAAAGGGGTGGCTTGCTCGTATCGGTTATGAACGTATTGAAGAAACGATCGACCCGGAGAAAGCCATCGATCGCGGGATGGCAACTTATTTGTTAAAAGGCTATTCGCCGGAATAGGTTAATCAGCGGCTTAGATCCATTGAAGTACGAAAAGAACTTACGCAAGAATGGAGTCAGCGGGGAATTCAAAATGAACGTCGGATGGCAAATTGTTGGATTAGATTAAAAGTTTAAGAGAGTTGACGGGTGCCTTCTTTTTGATTATAATACGATTATAATCAAGTCAAAAAATATGCAACGCAAGATCATAAAAATCGGCAGTTCTGCCGCTGTCATCCTTCCCAAGGAGGTTCTGCACGAACGCAAACTCAAGGTCGGGGATTTTGTGAACGTCACGATTTCCAAGGACGGTGGCGATGAAGCGAACGTCGCCATCGATCCACGCATTGTGCAATGGACGGATAAGTTTATCGAAGAAAATCGTTCGTTGCTTAAGAAGCTGGCCAAGTCATGAACGTTCGTTATTTGACCGCGGAAGAAATCGCGGCCATCCACCAAAGGCTTTTGGAAGAAACCGGCGGAAAATCCGGCGTGTTGGACTTTGGCCTGCTTTTTTCTTTGGCGGAAAAATCCAAGACATCCTTCGGAGGGCAAGAATTGTATCAGGGGGTGTTTTTAAAAGCCGCCGTACTGCTCGAATCGCTGGTCAGCTTTCATGTTTTTACGGACTGCAATAAGCGCACCGCCTTTATGTCCGCTGCGGTATTTTTGCAATTAAATGGCTGGCACATTTCTATCGACGCAGACGATGCGTTCAAATTTATGCTGGCGGTAGCTAATAAGAGAAAGAAAATGACGGATATAGAAAAGTGGTTAAAGACGAACGGCGTTAAGGTCTGATGCTTTCAAAAAAGATACAATAAAAGCCCGTTTGGTGCAGGTGGGCGAGGCCTGTTGAGAGAATTACGTGCTGTGCTGGGCGAGATCAATGCCGATGTCGGCCGGGCCAAATGAGTTGGGCAGCAGATCGGAGAGCTGAGCGATGCCCGTCGAGAGCAATATTTCGATGTCGTACTTGTTGAGTGATGACCATTCCATCAATTTTTGCCTGCATTTGCCGCAGGGCGGGATGATGGTTGGCGCGCAACCCTCCAGTGCACCGACTGCGACAACCAAGATAGGATGCCTTTCACCGGCCGCGACCATTGCGCACAGAGCGGCTTCCTCGGCATGGGTGTCGTCATTATCTGCGCCCTGCACATTGCAACCGATATAGATGCTGCCTGGCTTGGTGAGGACTGCTGCCCCCACCATGAACTTAGTGTATGGCGCGTAGGCGTTGACTTGCACGTCCATCGCCCGAGAGACAAGCTCTTCAACCTGGTGCATCATTGCTGACGGCTCTCTATTCATTGATCATCCTTTGTGAGGGGTCGCTGCGGAGGTTGTAGCAGAAAAAATATGAAAGGTCAATAGTATAAAATCCCTCGATTGTTCGAGGGATTTTTGCGCGTCATAGCTTGTGATACGTCGCTTCAATGTAATCTGGCAGGTTTCGAGAGTGGGGAAGAAGAAGTAGTGTTTTTTTTATTTTCCCCTTACGCGGAACAACCAGGCCGCTATGGGCAGGCTGATTATAATTATGCCCAAACACCACGCCAAAGCTATCCATGCGGAGTTGTCAGACGGCGTGCCCACAAGCCATGTTCGCATTGCGTTCATGACATGCGTCAACGGTTGATTCTCGGCGAATGCTCTTAAGACGGTCGGCATCGTTTGCGTTGGAACGAAGGCACTCGAGATAAAGGTCAAAGGGAATATGACCACGAAGCCGGTCCACTGTGCTGCTTCCAAACTTTTTACGACAAGCCCGAGAATCGCCGAAAGGCATGAGATGGCCAGACTGAATATTAACGCCAAGCCGATCACGTATAACCATTCGATCAATCCGGCGGTCGGTCTGAATCCTACCAATAGTCCGGCCAGAATAATTATCACTCCGGAGATGGCGTTGCGGATGAGGTCGGCTGTAATGTGACCGACCAACAGAGCGCTCGGATTCATGGGCAGAGAACGGAATCTGTCGACAATGCCTTGTTGCAGGTCAACAGCTAAATTAATTGTGGTGTAGTTTGCGCCGAATGCCAACGTTTGGACAAAAATTCCCGCAAATAAATAGTTGGCATAACTTATATCGCCCGTGTCGATCGCTCCGCCTAGTACGTAACGATTTAAAAGCATGAACATTATTGGGAACATGGCGACGGACATGAGCTGGTCCATGCTTCTCGTGATATGTCTGACGCTTCGTTGCGTCATTATCCATGCATCAGAAACATACCAAAGTATTTTGGGTTTGCGTTGCTGCGTTTGAATATTCGATTCGATTGCAAGGGTGGTCATAGAGTTGTTGACGCATTCGTCTGGCGTTCTGCTTCCACGGAAGTCGAATGGCCGGTAAGTGCGAGGAAGACGTCATCAAGAGTCGGACGATGCAGTGAAAGACTGTCGATGATTATCTTTGATTCCTCCAGCATGGATAAGACTTTTTTCAGGTCAGCCGTTCCGTTTTTGGTAATGATACTCAAGCTCCTGCGCTTGGGGTCATTTTGTAACACGTCCGTCTCGAATAATTTGAGGGTATTCAGGAAGTCATCGTCATCTTTTACGATGATTTCCAGATGATCGGGGCCTATACTGGCTTTAAGTTCTGTCGGCGTTCCTTGTGCGATGACGCTGCCCTTGTCTATGACGATTATTTTGTCAGCCAGTCTATCGGCCTCTTCCATATATTGAGTGGTAAGCAATACGGTCACGTTTGTCGCCGCGAGTCCCTTGATTATTTCCCACATTGTGATACGGCTGTGCGGATCCAAACCGGTTGTCGGTTCGTCGAGAAACAGGATGGACGGCGATGCTATTAAACTCATGGCTAAATCAATTCTTCGGCGCATGCCTCCGGAATAAGTCTTGACCCGACGATTACTCGGTTCCACCAGGTCGAGTCTTTCCAAAAGTTTTTGGCTGCGGTTTTTTGTTTCTTGTTCGCCCAATCTGTAGAGCAGGCCTATCATCTCAAGATTTTCTCTGCCGGTAAGATACTCATCGACCGCCGCGTATTGCCCGGTTAAACCGATGCTCGATCTGACGGCGCCGGGTTCACGCCTGACGTCGAATCCGTTGACAGTTGCAGTGCCCTCATCTTGCGAAAGCAAAGTGCTAAGTATTCTGACTATTGTTGTTTTTCCGGCGCCGTTCGGTCCCAGCAGCGCCAAAATTTCCCCGCGATGTACTTCAAAGTCTATTCCATCGAGGACTTTTAATTTACCGTACGATTTTTTTAGGTCTTTTACCGCGATTGCGCGGTCCGTGGATGTATTAAGCATATAGGAAAACTTAAAATACGCTGTTATCCCTGTGGGCGTTTTTTATGCAATCCATCGCAGTTCAGTAACCGTGCGACTGCCCGGGCCGCGCGTAATTTGCGATGTTTAGTTTGAAATTTAATCACGGAGCAACCTGTAATTCAAAAGTATACTGGCATTTAAAAGCCGTCAAGATATTTTTTATAAACAAAAATCCCCCGACATGTTGGGGGATTTTAGCGTCACGGTCTGTGAAACGTCGCTTCGATGTTGTTGCCCTCCGGATCAAGGACAAAGCCGCCGTAGTATTTGGGGCCGTAATCCGGACGCGGGCCGGGCGGGCCGTTGTCTTTGCCTCCGGATGCGAGAGCGGCATCGTAAAAATCTTTGACCATCTGTTCTGACGTTGCCTTAAAACCGATGTGTGCATACTTGGCTTTTTCTTCACTCAGGTTTAGCCAAAAGTCCCAAGCGTCGCCGTGTTTAAAACCGGCGTAACCCTCGCCCTCCGCGGCCAGCTCATAGCCAAGCGGCTTGAGAGCTTTAACGTAAAAATCCTTGGCCCGCTGCATATCGCGGACGAACAATGAAACATGATCGAGCATATATTTGGGGTTAAAGAATAATATTTTTATCGTATATCTTTTGTGCAGGAAGTCAAACAAACAGTTTTGCACTTGCAATCAAAAACAAACGCGGTAATATCAAAATATAATTCATCTAACCGCAAACATATGAAAAAGTTTCTAGCTATATACATGGCTCCGATCGCGGAGTTGGATAAAATGATGCAAAACACAAGCAAAGAGCAGATGAAAGAAATGGATGCGACTTGGTTAAAATGGATCGATGACCACAAGGATAGTTTTGTGGACGTCGGTGCAGCGCTGGGCAAAAATAAACGCGTCACAAAAGACGGGGTTTCCGACGTCAGAAACGAATTGACCGGTTATTCAATCGTTCAAGCCGAATCGCACGAAGATGCCTGTAAAATTTTTGAGGATAATCCTATGTTTGAGATGCCGGGGGCGTATGTTGAGGTTCTGGTGTGGGTGGAGATGCCGACGACTAAGTAGTCGATTTGCTTTGGCAAAATAAAAACGACGGTTTGTCCGTCGTTTTTATGTGGGGTGACCAGAGGGAGTTGAACCCTCGCCAGCGGGACCACAACCCGCTGTTCTACCGTTAAACTATGGCCACCATACTCAATGAACAATTAACAATTAAAAATTTACAATTTAACTGCCGGCTGTTCACAAATAAAAGTACGCGGTGATATTTATACCGTATTTTGCGGTGTTTGGCAAGATTGGGTTATTCTTCAATCATTTTGCGCATTTTATCCCAATATTGTTCTTGCCAGCCTTCTGCGATCATTTCGTATTTGTCTGCCGGAATTCCGGTTTGCGTCAATATCAGCCCGCAGCCTTCGTCCGTCGGAAAAATCTCAAAAGTGACGGTTGAAAAATGTCCCTCGGGCCAATCCGAAGAGCGCCAGGTCTGTACGATCCTGGCGTTGTGATGCAGCTCTTCGTTCACTGCTTGGATTATGCCGTCGTATGCACTGACAGAGCCTCCAACTTCGCGGCTTATCTCCGCTTTGGCGCCGGTAAACTGCGAATGCTTATCCGAATCCAGCAGCATCTCATAAATAACATGCGGGCCGGCTTTAAAAACGGCCTCTTGTCGCAAACTTTTTGTATCCATATGTTTGCAGTTAATGATAAAAACAACGTTGACGGCGTTTTGATGCGAAAGATCTTTTTTAGAGATCCTTTTATTTGACTTTGCGGCTTGTCGATTTTTTTGCGCGTTTAAGTGCAAGTAAAAATCCGCCCCCGCCCTTTTTTACCCATTTGGACGTTCGGGCAACGGTCGTTGAGCTTAATGACGTAGCTTTTTGTATGTCCGCATAAGACATACCGGCGTTAAGCATTTTTACGACTTGCCAGCGTTTTGCAAAATCTTCAATTTCTTCCGGGGTCAATAAATCATGAAAAAACAACTCAGCTTCGCGTAGAGATTTTAAACTCAGGATGATTTTATACAGTTCGGTTTTATTCAACGTGCGTTGGTTCATAAATGCGAGGTTATGCACTTACTTTACTACGATAAAGGAGAAAGTCAAAGTTGATAAAAAGTCTGATTTACGGCGATTTGATAAGTTTTATCACCGATTATCAACAAAGATGAGATGAAATACTTTATTTGAGTAAAGTGCGCATGTGGATAAAATGATACAAGTTTCGCTCGGTTAAGCACCAAAAAAGTCTTTTTTGACAAGATGTGCAAAGGTATGGGAAGTTTAATGAAATAGAACTCGAAAATGGATGTACCGGAAGAAAGGCGTCATTAAATTTAACCATAATTTTCGGCGGTAATGGCAGATTAAGGAGTCGGGAACAATTGAAGATTGCAAACACGCGAATGATTTTTTGCGATTTGCGTTATTTTTAGAAGGTACGACCTGTCTGTCTTTTTAGAACTCTTTTCGAACCTTGAGCCCGTCTTTTATCTTTAGTCATTAGTCTCCCTTAACCCCACCGATATGATCTTCGAAGATCCAACCCGAAGACGCTGGCGCATAGCCCTCGCTTCGTTCACATCCCTCGCGCTGCTTGGTTTGGTTTTGGTTAGCCTTTCGGCGGCTGCGCTTATGACCAATCCGGAGCTTCCGGGTTTGGATGACGAAACTAAGACCGCAAATGCAGCGTCGAGCAAACAAATCTCGACAGATGATTTTGATGTTGTGTCGCAACCAAAGACGGAGGAACAATGGGAATACTCGGGACAGACTGTTGATGCGACCTTGATAGGCGTGACGGTTACAGGTACGGCACTGCTTGCATCTGTTTCAAAAAAAGGCTCTGCACTCAGCTCGGCTTTTTTATTGCAGCAAGACTCAAACAGCGTGCGTTCTTTTAAGGGGCATACTGCAAATTTAGACGTTGTATATCCGGATTGGTTTTTTCTTTCGCGCACCGATTGTTCGGTGGATGAACGCATAAATTCTGAAGTGACCTCGGTGCTGCGTTCATCCGGCGTAAATATTGTGGCAAGATTGACTGACGGTGAGGGTCAGACGAGCTATCAAGAGCAAGCGTCCGCCGTGATGAACAATCCGACCCTGCGTACCTGCGTGGCGCAAAAGCTGGCGGATGTGACAATAAAAAATGGCGGCAAGGGTTTGTTGGTAGACATCGAGTCGCTCGATCCTGCGGATGGAAATGCGTATTTGAGTTTTTTGATTGAGTTGCAAAAATATTTGCACGCGCAGAACATGTGGTTAATTGTTGTGGTGCCTTCGGGCAGCCAGGTTTATCCAGTTGATGCGATCTCCAAAATTTCCGATGCAGTTTTAGTTGTCATGCACGGCGAGCATTACGCGGCGAGTACGCCCGGTCCGCTCGCAAGCCAAGGCTGGTTTGAAGAAACTCTGAATCATTTTTCACAAATTGTTCCAGCTGACAAACTTTTGGTTGGTTTGGGATCTTACGGAATGGACTGGCCGATTGCTCCGACGGGTACTGCCAGCGGCCTGACTTACGGCGAAATTATGTCGACCGCGAAAGTCGCCGGTGCATTGCCAAAACTTGCGCCGAAAAGTTTGAATACGACTTTTGGTTATCAAGATGCAAGCGGAGCGGAGCACAATGTGTGGGTGTTGGATGCGGTTGCACTGTGGAATCAATGGAAGAAGGTTCAGGCCGAAAAATCTCTCGGAGTCGCGGTTTGGCGATTGGGTTCCGAAGATCCAAATATTTGGAGTTTTTTGGCGAGATCAAATCCAAATATTGATGCGCTTAAAACGATCGGATCAATTTACAGCGTTTATTCATCCACCGGCTCAGAGATTTTTAAGATTCAATCCAACCCAACAAACGGCGAAATCAATATTTCACAAGATAAAGATGGTTTGATACAAAACGCCAATTATACCAAATTGCCGTCAGGCTACATTTTATCGAGAGTGGGGAGTGCGCCTCCCGAGAAAACTTTAGTCTTGGCATTTAGCGGCGGTCCGGATCCGATTTGGACGCCGCGCATTATGGATACGCTTTCTTCATTTGGAGTGCCGGCAGTATTTTTTGTCACCGGCAGTCAAGCCGGGAAGTATCCGGATGTTTTGCAGAAGATATCTGCGGCCGGTTATGTTATCGGCAATCGCAGCGATATCAGCCCGTCTGATTTGCAGAGCGTTCCGACCGATCAGTTGAGAACGGAAGTGAATGCAACGCAGCGCATGATTGAAAACGCGACAAACCGTCACAGTTTGTTATTTGAAACAAACTATCCAAATACTCCGGAAGACGTCGCGCCGCTGACAACCGTTGCAGATTTGGGTTATGTGATTGTTGCGCCGAATGTCACGCCCAAGGATTGGCAGACAAGCGACGCTAATCAACTCGTGGCGGATATTGAAAAACAGATAGTTGCGCCGGAAAGTCATATTATCTCTTTGCATGACGGCGGAGGCGATAGATCGGTTTTGATTTCTGCGCTCAAGACGTTGATCCCCGCACTGCAGTCAAAAGGATATAAATTTATACGCATGGACGAGGCGATCGGCGTCAGCCAGAATCAACTTCTTCCGTCGTACAACGGCAACGAAGCGGTTTTTGTAACGGCGACAAACATTATGGATCGTATGCGCAATTTGTTTTGGCCGACCATCTTTTGGCTTTTCTTGATGACCACGTCGTTCTCGCTGTTCAGAATTTTGTTCATGAGCATCTTTGTTCTGCGTTCAACTAAAAAACACGGACGCAGCAAAATCAGGGCACCGGGGAACAAATTTGTTTCTGTTTTGATTCCGGCTTACAACGAAGAAAAAACGATAGGCAAAACATTGGAGTCATTGCAAGCCAGCACGCATCAACGCATGGAAATGTTGGTCATCGACGACGGCAGTACGGACAACACGGCCGAAGTTGTGGAGGAGTACGCGATCCGCGATCCGCGCATACGTTTGTTGCGCAAACCCAATGGCGGCAAAGCGACGGCGCTCAACATGGGTATGCGCGAAGCGACTTATGATATTGCAGTCACAATTGACGCCGACACGATATTGCTGCCGGAAACGGTCAATGAATTAATTAAGCCTTTCGGCGATCCCACAGTCGACGCGGTTTGCGGCAATGTAGAAGTCGGCAACGTGCACAATGTACTCACTGGTTTTCAGGCGCTTGAATATATAACGGCACAGAATTTTGATCGGCGTTGTTTTGAGGAATTAAATGCGATCAGCGTCGTGCCGGGCGCGACAGGCGCATGGAAACGTCAAAGGGTTTTGGATATCGGCGGTTATGAAAGCGACACGCTTACGGAAGATGCGGACTTGACCATCAAAATGTTGGCCAGCGGCGGTCGAATCGTTTACGCGCCAAACGCGCGTTCCAGAACAGAAGCGCCGGATAACCTCAGAGATCTTTCCAAGCAGCGTTTTCGTTGGAGCTTTGGCACCTTCCAATGTCTGGGCAAATATTCAAACTACTTTTTTAGAGGCGCAGTCGGCTGGGTGGCTCTGCCTAACATTTTTATCTTTCAAATTATCTTTCCGCTGCTCGCTCCAATCGGCGATGCCGTATTTATCTTGTCGTTGATCAGGGGGGATTTCTCAGTTTTGTTTTGGAGTTATATATTTTTTACGATCATGGACGTCATCGGTTCGATGTTCGCGTTTCTTTTGGAGCACAAACCAAAACGTCTGATGCTGTTTGTTTTGATTCAAAGGTTCTACTATCGTCAGTTCATGTACGTCACGATCATTCGCGCCATCATCGCCATGCTGCGCGGCCGCCGTTACGGTTGGAACAAACTTCAACGCACCGGCACGGTCGCCGCCGTTCCGTCGCTGGCTGAAAAAGCCGGTTGATGAGTTTAGAGTTAGACGCAAGATTTTGCGTCTCTACACAAACTCTTCAACCCCTGTCGTCTATATTATGTTTACCGCAGCGAACGTTACAATCATGGTTAAAGATTTGGATATGGCCATCGAATTTTATCGCGACGTGCTGGGTTTGGCGTTGACAAATCGTTATCAAAATCATTGGGCCGAAATCAGATGTCCTGATTTGCTGATCGGACTTTATCCGGCGGGAGATAAAAAAATCGAAAACAACGGAAACCTCGCAATCGGTTTCGGAACAATGAGATTTGATCAAGACGTGGCCTCGCTCGAAGAGAAGGGTATCAGACTGGAAGTTAAGGATGCTGACTTGAGCCGTATGGCCTATTTTAAAGATCCCGATGGCACGCCGCTTTATGTGCGCGAGATGAAGGTGAGTGAAGGCGAGATGTAAAAAAAGATCGACCGAGAAGGTCGAATGAGAACGTGCCGACTTTTAGGCGTTGATCAGAGCTTCCGCCATGTCAACCAGGTTGCGGAAGTAAGGGACGCCGGGGTAGTTGGACGGGCGGTAGATTCCTTGCGCGTCAAACAGAATTGGACACGCTCCGGCCTCGTACGCTCCTTGGACGTCCGCTACAGGATGATCTCCGACGTGGGCGACAAACTCTGCCGGCACGTCGGCTCTTGCGAATGTCCGGCGAAAGATTTCCGGATCGGGTTTACTGACGTCTTCGGTGCCGCTGTCGGTGACGAAGGCGAAGTGTTCCCGAATACCCAAACGCTTGAGATCGCGTTCCAGGTTGCCGTTGGCATTGGAGATGACTCCGAGCGTGAACCGAGTCTTGAGCAGCTCAAGTGCCGGAATCACATCAGTGCCGAGGCTCATGAACCAGTTATGGGCCGTGTGGTACTCGTTCGCCAGAATCGCGAATCTGGCAAATCCGTCAACCGATACTCCGTCAAGACATCCCTCGATGATGGCGGAGTAGTACTCGTATGAGTTTTGCGGGATCGGGACACGAAAGTGACTCGTCATCTTGAACGGCGGCATGATTTTGGCGCGGAAGGCGCGTTCGGCTTGCATGACTTGAGCTGTAGAAACTTCTGTGTTGAAGAAGTTGTTGATTGCCGTGGCCAGCATGTTGTATCGCGGCCACATCAAGGTATGGCCGAGATCCAGCGTGATGAGTCTGGTTGCGGGGTTAAAAGGTCGACTTTGCATCGGGTGCCTCCTGATTTGCGTGCGTTTTAATTATCACCTGCCAATAAATTGGTCAAGATGAAAGCGGATCGATCGAGGTGCGCCGGATGCGGCGCTTATTGTGCTTTGATCTTTAAAAGAGTAAATTGATTACCAATAACAATTCGACACATGTCGTCTGTAGTCTGTTGTCTCTCGTCTAAACTATGACCGTCAAACTTTTTAATCAACTCTCCAAATCCGACGTCAACATCGCGGGCGGCAAAGGCGCATCGCTGGGCGAGATGACGCAGGCCGGCATTCCGGTGCCGCCGGGATTTGTAATTTTAGCTCCGGTTTTTGACGAGTTTTTAGCTAAGTCGGATTTGACCCAAGAGATTAAAGCTCAACTCGCCAAAGTCAATTATGATGACGTGTCATCGGTTGAACGCGCCTCACGAATTATCAACGACTTGATCGACGACGCAAAGTTTCCGGCAGATTTGCAAGCAGCAATATTTTCCGCTTTTAGCAATTTAAACTCACAAACTGAAAACCCCCTAGGCAAAGGGGGAACTCAAGGGGGTTTAGTCGCCGTTCGGTCTTCTGCTACGGCGGAAGACTCGTCCGTCGCCAGCTGGGCGGGGGAGCTGGAAAGTTTTTTGAACACCACCGAATCGACATTCTTTGCGAACGTCAAAAAATGTTGGGCGTCATTGTTTACGCCGCGCGCCATCATCTACCGTAACGAAAAAGGCATGAAGGACACGCATGTATCCGTCGCGGTCGTGGTGCAGAAAATGGTGCAGTCAGAAGTCGCGGGCATCTGCTTTACTGTCCATCCCGTCACCAAAGACGCCAATCAAATGATTATCGAAGCATGTTGGGGCTTGGGAGAATTTATAGTAGGCGGAATCGTTACTCCGGATTCTTATGTCATCGACAAGCGTGACGGAAAAATGATCGACGTCAATGTAGCAGAACAAGAGACGATGCTTGTGTGCGGTAAAAATAACAATGAGACAGTCAGCATTCCGTCCGATAAAAAAGCCGCGCAAAAACTCGACGCAGCTCAAATCGGTAAACTCGCTTCCATCTGTCTTGATATCGAAAAGCATTACGGCTTTCCTTGCGACATCGAGTGGGGGATGGAGAACGGCGAGTTTTTCATCGTGCAAAGCAGGCCTATAACAACATTATGAAACCAGTTGTCAATTCATATCAACCCTCAATGACGGAATGGTTTGCGGCCATCGGCGAAGAAGAAGAGTCAAAAGCTTTTCGAGATGAGGATAATCGCAAGGTCGACCGATTGGAGGTGCTGTACCAGATAATTGGCTTGCCTTATGAACGCCCTGAAGAGATGTCGGCCAGAGATTTGGCGGACATGACGACTAGGTTTAAATCGATTATCGACGAGCGCGGCGACGAATTGTGCGCCATTCGTCTTGTACCCAACAAACCGGAGTTGCCGAAGCTGCGTCAGCGCGGCGTATCGATCCGTCAGTGTTACGAGAATTGGTTTTTAAAACAAGACATCAATCCGGATGAATACACGGCTTATATTTGTCCGCACTCGGAAACGTTAAACTGGTCGGCGACGATAATCGTCTGCGATGAAAAAATTTACGGTGAAATGATCCGAGGACTGCACAGTCAATTGACACACGGCGAAACGGACGGAGAGCTGCTGCACTTTGAGTTTGATTTCATTGGTTGGAAATGGTCTAAAAATGACGACGAAGCGCAGTTAACTGTCCAAAGAATGATAGAACTGTTGCGTGTTCAAGACAGATTAAAACAGCGCACGCTCGAAGAAAATTTAGATTGCGAGTTTTCTCACGATTATCTGAAAGGTTATTTTGAATCAACCGTTTGGCCGGACGATAAAGTTTATATTATTGATTACAACCGTCTTTTGCCGAAATATTTGCCGTCCGATTGGTCTGTTCGCGAAACGGCAGAAGCGGCGTCGCAAGAAATTCGCGGCGTCACGGCGCATCCGGGCAAAACCAGCGGACGAGTTAGAATCGTTACGACGGAGAATATCGAAAATGCGCAAATCGAAGACGGAGAAATATTGGTTTGCGACAATACCGATGTCAGATATTTGCCGCTAATGAAAAAAGCCGGCGCAATCGTCACCGACCGCGGAGGGATTTTGAGCCACGCGGCCATCATCTCTCGCGAGCTCGGCAGGCCCTGTATTATCGGCACTAAAGTTGCGTCGCAAGTTTTACATGACGGTGACGAAGTGGAGGTTGATGCGAGCAAAGGCGCGGTTAGGATCTTAAAAAGATTATAATATGCCCTTGTCGCAAATCAAATCGATTGAATTTTGGGCACGTGAATATCGTTTGCCTCTGTGGTGGCTGAACGATCCGCGTCATGTATTCATTGGTGATAATACTTTCTTTTTATTTAAGAATCCCATATTGCATTGTTACTACGTCAACGGAAGAATGCAAAAAGAACATTCGTCTGGGCAAGTTTATTTTTCAAAAGCTGACAGTTTTTCGCGATACATTGAACGGTCGCAAAAGATGGTTGAGAAAATGCAAAAATCCGAAGCGGATTTTTTTGGCCAAGATCTCAAGTCACTGACCGACAAAGAACTTTACGGGGTATTCGACGGCTTTAGATTTTTGTTAAAAGATTTTACCGCACTCTACACCAAGACCGAGGCAGAAAAGTTAAAAAAGTTTGAAGGAGTCAAAGATAAAAAAATTAAAGAGGAACTCTTTAAGGTCGGCAAAATTCGTTTTGAATTGAGAAAGTCGGTTGAGTCTATATTTCGCATCCTGTTGGGGGATGTTTTAAAAGAAATTGTCAGACGTTTTAAAATTAAATCCAAAGATTGGTTTTTTTATGATTGTGCCGAGGCGCAGAATTTGTTCAATGGTCGAAAAGTCAGTTCGCGAGTGATAGCGCAAAGGCAAAAGGGCTACGCCGTGTTGAATGTCAACGGCAAAAGGGAGCTTTTGGTCGGAAACGAGTACAAAAAGGCCAGGGCGCTCGTAAAAAAGATGACGGCTCAAAAAGACGATAAGATTTTGCGCGGGTCAGTAGCGCAACCGGGAATGGTCAAAGGCAGAGTTGAGCTTGTTTTGCACAATGTGCGTGATCTTACAAAAAAGGTAAATGAGTTTAAGGTCGGTAACATATTAGTGACCGAGATGACAACTCCGACGACAGTTGTTGCCTGCAAAAAAGCTTCGGCAATTATAACTGACGAAGGCGGAGTATTATGTCACGCCGCAATTATAAGCCGCGAACTCAAAAAGCCTTGCATTGTCGGCACAAAAATTGCAACGCAAGTCTTGCATGACGGTGATAAAGTGGAGGTTGACGCGAACAATGGAACTGTTACGATGCTGAAACGCGCTGCGTGATATGGACATGACCCCCGATGAGCTGATAGCTTATTTAAAATCGCAAAAATGGTTTTATGGCGTGCGGATTGATTCCGCATTGCTTTTTTATTCCGCCAAACAAGAGGGAATGCGCAAGCATGTTAAAAATATGCACGGCATCGATTTTGCCGAGACGCTTCGTGTCCCTTTAGACGGCAAGCAGCCCGTCCGTGTAATTAATACGGAGCAGGCCAAAGCGTTTCACGACGTCAGTCTGACGAAGATCCGGAAAGATCCGTCAATTTTGTCATTGTGCATCAAAGAGAATGATGAACTTTGGGCGCGTATTGCCGGAGAATGCGATGATCTGAGCCGAGTGATAGAGGCCGGGGATGATCAAACCGCGATTCAGACGTTCAAAAAAATATCGTCATCTTATGCCGAGGCCAGTGCGCAATTTATAGTCATTTTTTCTTTGGGTTTAAAGCTTGCGGAACTCGGCGCCACAGGGGAGACAAAGCTGATTCTTGAGCAGCATGACAGTTGGCGTAATCAAATTGCGTTTAAAGAAGAACGGATGGGCGAGCATTGGTATCGTTTTTTTGATCTCATGCGTCAAAAGTATGATTTGAAAAGTTCGGCTAAGGATTTGATGGGTTGTCTCTCGTTGCCGGAAGTTTTGGCCTGGCTCGATGACAGATCGGTTGATGTTGATAATCTTGTTGCCACGCGTCAAAAGCAAGGATTTGTTTATCACGATAGTTGCAAAGAACGTTATGTTATTGATGATGCCGATCTTGTTTCACGAATCGTTTCGCAACTTAGCTTACAGACGCAGGATGCATCATCGGCCGCCGAGATCAAAGGCCAGCCGGCATTTGTTGGAGACGGTTTTGTGACGGGAGAAGTCTTGGTTGTAAAAACTAAAAATGAACTTAATGCGAAAGCACCTTTTATGTCCGGTAAGATAATCGTCGCCGAACAAACAACGCCGCATTACATCCAATATCTTAAAGATGTAAAAGCCATTATCACAGATGAAGGCGGTATAACATGTCACGCGGCCATCATCAGCCGAGAGATGCAGATCCCATGCATTGTCGGCACGAAAAACGCGACTCAAATTTTGCAAGACGGTGATTTGGTGGAAGTAGACGTCGAGCGTGGAATTATCAAGGTTATAAAGTCAGTATAAACGACGGTGCCCGCAAGCGAAGTCACTTGCGGGCGGTGTGATGAGTGGAGTTGAAGGGGTGCGGCTAGGGGAGACGAAGCTGCTTGACGAGACGGAATTGCTCGCCATTGTAGTTATTGAGGACGACGCCTTCGCACTCCATGAGTGGGTCGATTATCTGCTTGGTCAGACCGTAGACCAAGCACTCTATGAATGGCGAATGGCCGACGCCGAGCAGGCGAGCATCGGACGGAATCTTGCGCGTTCCCTTTCGGAACTCTTCCACCATGCGTGCAGCCTCATCTTGAACCAGTTGCTCCTCGGGGACGAGTATCTGGTCGTGCTTGGCGAAGTACTCTCGCCAATCGCCCATGTGCACGCTGTCGAGTGCGTCGAGCTCAAGGTGGCCGTAGGCAAGTGCGAAGAAGTCTCCGGCGCCTACCGCGAAGGCGAACAGGCTCTGAGACGTACGCGGTTTACGTGACGTCGCGAAGTGCGTGTACCCTTGGTCGCACATAGTCTCTCCGACCTTGATTGCCAGCGAGATGCCGGCTTGAGTGAGATTGCCGTCGTTGTGGTGTGCGTGCCGTCGAAGTTCGATGATCATCGTCTAACTCCTTGTGAAGTTGCGGTGTCCTTGGCGAGGGGTGCATCCCCAAGCTTTGACTTGGCACCATACTGTAAAAAGGCGTTTTAGTCAAGATCTGCATTAGACACCCCGGCTTGTTTATGGGCAAAATGTGGAGTGAATATGCAAACTGCAACAAATAAGAAAATCGTCGTGCTCGGCGGGGGGACCGGAACGTTTACGGTTCTTTCGGGGCTTAAATATCATCCGGTGAATCTTTCCGCGGTTGTTTCGATTGCCGATGACGGCGGGTCGACGGGGATTTTGCGCGACGAGCTGGGAGTTTTACCGCCCGGCGATATTCGTCAGTGTCTTGTCGCGCTGTCGAATGGTGATCAAGTACTGCGTGACTTGTTCAACTATCGTTTTACGCAAGGCGGACTTGATGGCCACAATTTCGGAAACATATTTTTGTCTGCTCTAGAAAAAATAACCGGCGATCCGCTTGCGGCTGTACGCGAAGCGAATCGAATTTTAAACGTCAAAGGCCGCGTGATTCCCGTCTCTGCCCGCGCAACCGATCTTTATGCGGAACTTGAAGATGCGACGGTTGTTAAAGGTGAACATGCGATTGATAAGCCGTCTTCAAACCGCGCGGCCATTCGTCGCTGTTTTCTTTCCCCCGATGTTCCAGCCAATCCTGAAGCACTCGAAGCAATTCGCGGTGCTGACATCGTTGTCATGGGGCCCGGAGATTTGTTTACGAGCTTGATACCGGTTTTACTCGTCAAAGATATCGCACAGGCCATGGCGCAAAGTCGCGCCAAAAAAGTTTTGGTCATCAACCTGACTTCCAAGAACGGACAAACGCAGGGTTACAAGGCGAGCAATTTTTGCGAAGTAGTATCAAGGCACATCTTGCCCGCATCGATCGACGTCTGTATTCTCAATTCTTCAAAACCATCGGATGAAGTGGCGCTAAGATACGTCGAGGCCGGAGATCATGTTATCGAGGATGATTTGGATGTCGGCTCTATGCAGATTTGGCGCGGTGATTTACTGTCAGATGATATCGTGTTAACCGTTCCCGGAGATAGGCTTGCGCGCAGTCTTTTGCGCCATGATCCCGATAAACTGGCGGCGGCTGTTCTTGCCGCGGCAGGAGTGGCATAATGACAATTAACAATGAACAAATTCATTAAGAAACGACTAATAACTATGAAATACGCCTACGCCTACGCTATAGCTATAAGCCTCGCTTTGTTCGGAGCGGGATGCTTTTCAAGCAGTCCTACGTCGCTCATCCCACGTCCCACGTCGACCGAGCAGAATGCGACGACAGTGGATCAGAATCAGTCTGCACCCGGGACGGGAAGCTGGCTGCAATACAGAAACTACAATTACGGTTTTGATTTCAAATATCCTGCGAATGCAGTCGAGACTTTTAGAAGCGATGCGGCGACAGGCACTGTTTTGTTTTTGGACTTGGGTCCTACCGTCGCAAGCTCAACTGCGCTTTCCGTGCCGAACGATGCACTTGACGTAAAAATTATCACCAACGACGGCACCGATTTGCAAGTGGGAGCAGAGTTGAAAGATGGTTGTTATGATGAGCGAGACGGATCGGCACAAGCTACTCCCGGTGTGATTTACAACGGACAACAGGTCTGTGTTGTCGAAGGCGCGGGCGCGGCTGCAGGGAATCGTTACAATCAATATTGGTATACTATTCCGCTCGGCAAAAAGAGCTTGGTTTTTGCTTTTACGATTCACTCGGTCAATTGTCAAAACTTCGATAAACCTGGTGCTTGCCTGGCGTTTGATGAAAGCCGCGATTCGTTGGTGAGCAAAATGATAATGTCGACGCTAAATACTTTTACACCTAGTAAGAGCAAAGAGAATTTGAATTTGCGATTTGAGACAAAGTCGATAAAAGAAGATGCCAAAGATCATTCGGTGGACGTAAAATATCCCGTCATGTTTGGCGGAGATGCTGCGGTGAGAGATGTGATCAACGGCGCGATCAATACTTACATCAGCACAACGACGCAGACTTTTGCTAGATTGCTTAAGACGGAAGGTAAAGCGTCGCCCGGACCTTTTGTGTTACAGAATAATTATTCGATTTATAACGTCAGTTCGAATGTCGTCAGTATCGTTTTTAACGGCTACGAATACACGGGCGGTGCACATGGGATTTCGATTGTTGAGACTTTTGTTTTTGACACTTCGACAGGTAAACGTTTGACGTTTGATGACATCTTCAAATCCGACAGCGATTACCTAAAAATCGTTTCAGATTATGCAATCGCTGAACTTTCCAAGAAGCCGGATATGGATGTTGAGGGCTTAAAATCAGGCGCCGCACCGGATTTGAAAAATTATCAATATTACTATTTGAATCAAGATGGCCTTGTCATCATCTTCCCTGAATATCAAGTCGCGCCGTACGCAGCAGGTCCGCAGGTTGTGACCGTGCCTTACGCCTCACTGAAAGACATGATGAAACTGGAAACTGAAAACTAGAAAGAGCAAATATGCAAAAAAGATCCTTTGTACCCAATTGGCTCGGGTTGATCAAGTATTTACGTGACCCGAAATCAGATTGGAAACCGAAGGCTACAATCGTCGTCGCGATTTTGTATTTAATCTGGCCTATAGATCTTGTGCCGGATTTTGCGCCGATCATCGGCTGGCTGGATGATATCGGCATCACGTCTCTCGCCATTGCATATTTGCTGCATGCGTCAGGTCAGTACTCAAAACAAATAGAAAAAGAATAATTTATGTTCAACTTTATATCCGCAGTCGTACTCGGTTTGGTGGAAGGCGTGACGGAATTTTTGCCGGTGTCATCAACGGGACATCTGATTTTAATCAATCAATGGTTTTCTTTCGGCGAACCTTTTACAAAACTTTTTGATATCGTCATTCAATCCGGCGCGATTTTGGCGGTGATAGTTTTATTTTGGAAAGATGTCTGGCCTTCCGATTGGAGACTTGAAGGTCTAAAAGAAAAGTGGGGAGCGATACTGTCCGCTTTTATACCGACTGCTGTCATCGGACTATTGTTTGGAAAAATCGCAGAGAAATATCTTTTTACGCCGACAGTTGTCGCCTTGGCGTTGATTTTTTACGGGATTGTTTTTTTGATTTTGGAAAAACGCGACTCGCGAAACGAAAAGTCAATTGTGACTTTTGGCGATGCTGCAATTATCGGTCTGATCCAAGCTCTCGCACTTGTGCCGGGCACATCAAGGTCCGGTGCGACGATTATTGGTATGCTTATTTTGGGCTATACGCGACCGGTTGCCGCTAAGTTTTCTTTCTTGCTCGCGATTCCGACTTTAATCGCTGCCGGCGGATACTCGCTTTTAAAATACGATGCTTCGATTTCGAGTTCGGAGTGGCTGTTGCTGTTTATCGGTTTCATTGCATCTTTCGCCTCTGCTTTTTTGGTAGTCAAATGGTTTATGACTTACATTAGCCGCAAAAGCTTCGTTCCTTTTGCCTGGTATCGCCTGATTTTAGGCTTAGCTGTCATATTATTCGTCATTTGGGGTTGACAATGTTTATAAATTAGTACAATCTAAGATATTCCTCGGAATGGTTCCGAGGCAGCACCTTGAGAGGATCATCATGAAGATGAGAATTGTGGCGCTGCTCATTGCAGCCGTCGTGCTTTGTTTCGGTGCGCGGGCTATGGCCCAAGCGCCGTCGCAGGGTGGTCCGACGTCGGCATACCCGGGCGGCCGCTACACGCGGTACCCGGATCTCAACCACGCGGTTTGCGACGACAAGATCGCCGCAAATTGTATTCTCGAAGTTGACGGGACGAATTACGTCCCGGGGTTGGTACCGGGGCAGGGTAGAACGCGACGCGAGATTGCGATTGCCAACTGTAAGTTGGCGTTCACCCTCCGGCTGCCGGTTCTTGTGCGTTCTGCGCGGGCACCTCAGCAGTTGGTGGATTTGTTCACGTCAACCGGGGCACCTCGTGCCTCCGGGTCGTTGAACGCAGCGTGTTTGAAAGCTCTGGGCCGTCGTGATTTTGATGCTCAGATGCGTGCCCGCGATGCAGCATTTGAAGCACGCCGTCGCGCGGCAGCCGCCGCGGCAGCATCCTCAGCGACTGTCGTCGCGCGAGCGCCTGCGCCGTCCCCAACGTACGTCATGACTCCGGAAGAGGCAGCGCGCCTCAAGCAGCTCGAAGCTGCCCTGGAGGCAGAGAGCGCGGGCACTCATGCCGCGCCCAGCAAGCCAGCGACGCCGCCGGCTGCAAAACCGGCAGCCAAGCCGGCCGCAAGGCCCGTAGTAGCGCGAGTTCGTCCCGCAACTGCGCCAAGCGATTGGTGCGGCCTAGGCGACAACCTGCAGCTCGTATCCGTCAACGACACCGACGTTGCACGCATCAGGGTTCTCCCCGGTGCGCAGTTCGCGAGTGTGCAGCACTCGTGCATCGCCAAGAAGTTCAATGTAGAGTGGGGGATGGCTTACGCCGACTCCCATAACAGCTACAAGAATTTCATCGGAGCCTGTTTCATGCCCGACCGCAAGGTCGAGCTCGATACTGACCGCATGTCGGTCAAGTCGTGGGACAAGGTCAAGTTGGACGGTCCCGTCGACGTCACATTCATGAAGGGCTGCGAGGCTAAGGGAGGCGAATTCAGATTCGCGCTCCAAGCCGGACAGGTCATCACTCTCTCGGCAAAGAACTCAGAAAGCGAGAGTCAGCCGACTCCGCCGACGGTAAGCGCGCCCAACGAGGCGCCTGACGAGACTCCGCCTCTTGAGGCAGAGTCCATCCCCGCACCTTCAACGGATCCTACAACGAATCCTATGGCTGTCGCCTCGGCGATGCCGCCTGTGCCAGAATCATCTGCGGGAAGTCCCGCGCCTGTTGCACCGCTAGAGGGGGCAGTTGTCTCCTCACCTACTGCGTCAGCTTCGAACGTGTTGCCCCCGGTTAACGTCGCGGCAACGCGTCCCGCGCCTAGCGGTGAGTTCGAACGGGCAGTGCAACAGCACGAAGCTGCGCAGCAGCGCATGAAGTGGCCTGCATACATAGCGCTGATGTTCGCAGCAACACTGATGTTCGTTTGGATCGTGGTACGGAGGCGGAGGATTGAACTCCGCGACCCGTACATCCCAATACGAATGCGGACCGAAGAGGGTATTCCCTCAAGAATAACGATAGTACCCGCGCCTGAGCCTCCGCCTCTCGAGGCAGTGAATGCCTCGTTGGAGACTAGCGAGGAACTGCACGCTTCTGATCCGTTCCCTTCGATACGGCCGTCGCAGAATGCGCCCGGCGGAATCAGTTGATGACGGCCTGCCGACGCCGTCCTTAAACTCAAGTCGACCGTCCCCATTTCGGACGCTTCAGCTCTCACTCTGCTGCCCTTAGCTTTATAGCGCCGGCAGCTCTTTTTTTTAACTAAAATTTTTTAATTGTACATTGTTCCTTGTTAATTGTATGATTGTTCCCATGCCATTGGTTGATTACCAAAAAAACACAGATGAGGAACTGGCGTCCATAGTGCCTACGGACCACAGGGCTTTTGTGCCTTTGGTGAGGCGTTATGAATCCAAACTTTTGGCTTATATAAGGCGCATCAGCGGTTTTCAAAAAGAGGATGCGGAAGATATTTTGCAGGATGCTTTTGTCGATGCTTATCGCCATATTGCCGGTTTTGATCCGCATTTGAAGTTTTCCAGCTGGATTTATCGTATAGTACATAACCGGACCATTTCGGCTTATCGCAAGCACAAGTCATCTTTGAATAATGTTTCGATCGACGATGAGGACATGGGATTTGAGAGGTTGCTTTCAGCTAAGGAAGAAAGTCAAAGTCTGGTCGAAAGTTCCTTAAACTCAAAAGTCATAAAACAAATATTGGATAAACTGCCTCCTCGCGATAAGGAGGTGTTAGTCTTGGCCTACATCGAAGAAAAATCATACGAGGAAATGAGCGACATTTTGCAGGCTCCCATCGGCACTGTAGGCACATGGATCAGACGCGCCAGGCAAAAGTTCGCAAAATTGGGAGACGAGTATCCCAACTTAATCAGATAAAATATGAGCATAGCAGATCAATTTGAGAAAAAAATTCAAACCGGAGAACTTGCCACGCCCATTCCGCGCTGGGTGGTCATCTTAAAACACGCCGCGCTTTGGACAGCGTTTACGTTGGTCGCAATGTTTGCCGCGGTTTCCGCAGGCGTGTTTGTTTGGTTTATTTTAGACCCCGTAAATTTGACGATTGATGCAGGCAGATCAATGTCCCTTGATAGATTTTTGGATGCACTGCCTTTGTTGTGGGCTATCGTGAGTTTTACGTGCGCTCTGCTGGCTGTTTGGATTTTTACAAAATCTCCGCGCGGTTACAGATTTAGAGTCGCTGCGGTTTTGGTAATTTGTTTTTTTGCCATTGCATCTTTGGGAGTAGCGGCTGCTTCCTCCGGCATCGCCAACCGCGTGGAAGAAATGGCCTCCAGATTCGTTCCCGAATATTCGTTGATGGCCAGACCGCGAATTTTAAAAATGATGAACCCCGGCATGGGCACGATCGTCGGCCGCATAGAATCTTTTGGAACTTCCACTTTGGAGTTGAGCGATCCGGAAGGTGTTTTTTGGACGTTCAGTATTAATTCGCAGGACGTGCTTCAAATGCCAAGACCTATGCAGCCCGGCGCTTGCGTCCGCATTGTGGGCGACGTTAGCAGTACCAACAGAACGGGTGAAGTTGAGATTATCAGGCCATGCCCTCGCGGCGTGCGTTTACATCCTCCTGTAATGCCTTTATTCAATCGATAATGTTTTTGAGTTTTGTTGTTGTGCTATGATGTTTGCATGACTGGAAAGCGCACTTACGTAGCTCATGCGATCAGTATGTTGGGAAGCTGGTGGGGCATTGTTTGCTCGATTATTTTAGTTTTTTTGATTCATCCCGTACCTTTGCAAAAAGGTTTGAGTCTGTTGATCTGGGGTTTTATCCCAACAGTCGCTTCTGAGTGTCTTAAATTCGCAATTCGTCGTCCGCGTCCCGCAATGCGAGGAGAGTCTGTCAAAGTTAAAGCATACGGTTACAGCTTTCCAAGCTCGCATACGGTCGCCGCAACAATGCTTGCATCGTGGATTTTGCTTGTTCCTGAAATTCGCTGGTGGTCGTGGCTGTTTCTACTCTGGCCAATCACTGTCGGCTGGTCGCGCGTGTGGTTGCGGGCGCACGATTGGGTGGATATTGTAGGGGGCGTAACTTTTGGGGCAATATTTTCCGTGCTGTTTAGATTTTTGCTTTAACTCAAACTCACAACTTACAACTAACAAGAGTGGTTGAGCTGTAAGATGTGTAGACTAAAAAAAGAAGCCTCGTCAGCCGTTTGGCTTTGGAGGCTATAGAGAGTCGTCCGCCGATAGGAGCTTGATGACGGCCGGGTCGAGGTTGATCTCGAGATGTGTGAGTTTGTACTCACGGATGATTTGCGCGGCAGTTCGCAGATCCGTTTCCGTGCCGCTGTCGAGGCATGTTTGGAGAGTGCGAAGGGCCTGCTTGCGCAATAGTAATTCGAGAAAGCCCGGCGCAATTCCCGCACTGCCGTGCGTGATGACTCCTTGGCACGAGCCTTTGCAGTTCAGCATGCCGTGCAGATCTAAGGCTGCTAATAAGTCTGCGTGTGCGACGCAGCGGCTGGCCAAGGCGCGCGCAAGCTCGAGCAAGTGGTCTTGTAGCTCGCTTTCTTTCAAGTCGAGGTCAGCGAACGAGACGATTCCGTTGTTGATGATCTTGTCCAGGCCGTGCGCGTGCCGATGGTCTCCGTTGCGGCATTGTTCAAGATATAACTTGGCCAAACGAATCCAGAATTCTTTGCTTTTGCTCATGTTGCCTCCGAGCGAAAGGGCGTGGGTTGATAAAAATCAACATATGATAAAAAGTGGATTTTGTCAATGCCCGGCTTCTCTCTTGCGGCAAACGTGCTAAGCTTTAAGTATAATTATGCTGTCATCCAAACCCAGAGCGATTTTGATCGATGTTATTCCGCCTCGCATGCCGGATAAAGAAGCGAAGCGGCGCATTTATGAATTGGAAAATTTAACGCAAACATACGGCGGCATCGTCGTCGTCAAAATCATTCAAAAACGCGCAATACCGGATTACAAAACGTTTATAGGTTCCGGCAAACTAGAGGATGTCGTTGTGATTGCAAAAGAGGAAAAAGTCGAATTGATTGTCGTCAATAATATTTTAAAACCGCATCAGATTTTTAATATAGAACGCCGCGTGGAAAAAGAACGCATCGCCGTTTGGGATCGAATCGACATGATACTTAAGATTTTTCAAAAACACGCGACGACCATCGAGGCTAAATTGCAAATCAGGCTCGCGGGCATACGCCACATGGGGCCGCGTATTTTTCGCATGGGCTTGGAGTTGGGTCAGCAGCAAGGTGGCATCGGCGTGCGCGGCGGCGGCGAGACTAACATCGAAATAATGAAACGCCATTTGGCCGAGCAGGAGAGATCGATTAAAAATCAGCTCGCGAAAATTTCCAACACTCGTGGCCAGCATCGCGCGCGCCGTGATCGTCTTGGACTCAAAACAGTCTCAATCGTCGGTTACACCAACGCAGGAAAGTCGTCGCTATTGAACGCTTTGACTCGCAAAGGTGCCTATGTCGCCGATGAACTGTTTGCGACTTTAGACACCCGCGTCGCCAAGCTTTGGCTGCCAAGATCCCCCATGCCCCCCTTAACAAGGGGGAGTGATTCAGTGGTTCAGGACGTGGTACGTGATGCACGTGATGTACGCCAGGTACGTTCCCTGTTGTTATCCGACACCATAGGCTTCATCCAAGATCTGCCGCCGCAACTCATCGACGCATTCAAGTCCACGCTGGAAGAAACGATCGAGGCGGAATTGATTTTGCACGTCATCGACGTAAGCGATCCGTTTGTCCACGAAAAAATAGAAGAAGTCGAAAAGATTTTGGATCAACTTGGCGTGAGCAAAACTCCAAAAATCTACGTTTTCAATAAAACCGATTTGGTAAAAAGAATTCCCAAAGCAAGTTTGCTCAAGAAATATAAAAAGATGACGCCGGTTTTTGTCTCTGCGCTTAAAGGGGAGGGGTTGGAGGAGTTGAAAAATCAATTGTCTTTGCGCATATTGCCGCAAGTTTAGAGCATCATTCCGGACTCGCGTTTTATTGACGTTTTAGCCTCTTTTTGGTATTCTTCGTTCGTTCATAAATTACTAATTTCTAATTGCTAATTCACTTTGTATGAATTCATATCTACTGTTCGCGCTGATTTCGGCGCTGGTCGCGTTGGGTTGGGGGGCTTATCTCGTCAGTTGGATTCTTAAACAGAGCCACGGCGAAGGCAAAATGGTGGAGATTTCCAAAGCCATTCAAGAAGGTGCGAAAGCGTATCTGGCGCGCCAGTACAAAGTCATCGCTTACATTGGCGTTGTCGTTTTTGTATTGCTTTGGTTATTTTTGGGTTATAAAATGGCACTTGGCTTTTTGGTCGGTGCCGTTCTCTCTGGCCTCGCGGGTTACATCGGCATGAGCGTTTCCGTTCGCGCCAATGTGCGTACAACGCAAGCTGCAAAAAAAGGAATGAAGGAGGCTTTGGACGTTGCAGTCAAAGGCGGAACCGTTACCGGCCTTTTTGTCGTCGGCTTGGCATTGCTCGGAGTCACTGGTTTTTATTGGCTGTCTGGCGGTGACTTGAAAGCGCTGATCGGCCTTGGTTTTGGCGGATCTTTAATCTCGCTTTTCGCGCGTCTTGGCGGCGGTATTTTTACAAAAGCTGCGGACGTTGGTGCTGATTTGGTGGGTAAGGTCGAAGCAGGCATTCCGGAAGATGATCCTCGCAACCCAGCTGTGATTGCAGATAACGTCGGCGACAACGTCGGTGATTGCGCAGGCATGGCAGCTGATTTGTTCGAGACTTATGTTGTGACGGCTGTCGCCGCGATGCTGCTTGGATCATTGGCCTTCAAGGGCAATTCAAGTGTCATGCTTTATCCATTGGTGATCGGCGGCGTATCAATCATCACTTCGATTGTAGGCACGTTCTTTATCCGTTTGGGTGAAAATAAAAACATCATGGGCGCGTTGTACAAAGGATTGATTGCAGCCGGCGTTTTGGCGGCCATCGCTTTTTGGTTCGTCGCTTTCAACTTTTTCCCTGCCGGTTCCGCTGTCAGTGCATACGCGATATTTAAATGTTCATTCATCGGCTTGCTCGTGACTGCCGGCATGGTTTGGATTACGGAATACTACACATCAACAAAATATAAGCCCGTACAAAAGATCGCCGAAGCTTCGCAGACAGGACATGGCACGAACGTGATTGCGGGTCTTGCCATGAGCATGAAGTCAACTGCGCTCCCGGTCATCTTGATCAGCGTCGCGATTTTGTGGGCGTATTCATTGGCCGGTCTTTACGGCATCGCCGTTGCGGCCATGGCCATGCTTTCGCTCGCCGGCATCATCGTCACGATTGATGCGTACGGCCCGATCACGGACAACGCCGGCGGCATTGCCGAGATGGCTGAACTGCCGGAAGAAGTTCGCAATATCACAGATCCTCTTGATGCTGTCGGTAACACAACAAAGGCTGTGACAAAAGGTTATGCCATTGCTTCGGCCGGACTTGCTGCTTTGGTCTTGTTCGCTTCTTACACACAAGAATTTGCAGATGCCGGTAAGACTTTGGTTTTTGCATTAAACGATCCTTATGTGATTGTCGGATTGTTTATCGGAGGTCTTCTGCCGTATCTTTTTGGCGCTTTTGCCATGGAGGCTGTCGGCAAAACAGCTGGCGCGGTGGTGGAAGAAGTCCGCCGTCAGTTTCGTGAAATCCCGGGTATCATGGAAGGTACGGGTAAACCGGAGTATGGAAAAGCTGTCGACATCGTTACGCGCGGCGCATTAAAGAGCATGATTGTGCCGGCGCTGTTGCCCGTCCTCGCTCCGATCTTAGTCGGCTGGTTGCTCGGCCCGGTTGCTTTGGGAGGCTTGCTCGTCGGTTCAATCGTCACCGGATTGTTTGTCGCTATCTCAATGACTTCCGGCGGTGGCGCGTGGGACAATGCTAAAAAATATATTGAATCAGGAAACTTTGGCGGCAAAAAATCTTTTGCCCATCAGGCCGCCGTCACAGGCGACACTGTCGGAGATCCGTACAAAGATACCGCCGGCCCGGCCATCAACCCGATGATCAAAATTTTGAACATCGTTGCGTTGTTGATTGCGGCATGGATGATGTAAACCCTCATCCCCTCCGGGCAGAGCCCTCTGGGCGGCGCCCGGCCCCTTCCCGCCACCGCGCCCGCCACGCTTTGCTGGCATTGCGGGCGGGTCAAATGGGGGAAGGGGTGTCAGGCCCAACCTTTCGATCGTTCAATTGCGCGTTCGTATTGCGCTAAAAACGCTCCGCCTCTGGCGGGGCGTTTTGGTATAAAAGTTTTTTCGCATTTTGAAAATTTGGATGCTTGCTCCCATGTTTTCCAGACTCCCGCTCCCAGGCCTGCAATCATTGCGGCTCCTGCGGCGGTCGATTCCAGATTGTTTGATCGGCAAACTTTGACGAGGCTCATGTCCGCCTGGCTTTGCATCAGCGGATTTGAATGTGCGAGTCCGCCGCTGACTTTCCAAAAAGTTGATTTTGAGTTTGTCTGTTCATCCAACAGCGTGGACATTCGGGCGGCCTGGCAGGCGATCGCCTCGATTGCCGCGCGGCACAAATGTGCTTTGGTTGTTCCGCGATTTAAACCGATGATCAGTCCGCGCGCCGTTGGATCCCAATCCGGTGCAGCCAAACCGGAGAAGGCTGGCACTATCGTCACACCGCCGGTAGTCGAGACGGAGTCGGCGAGAGCGTCGAGCTCTTTCATGTCTTTGACCAAGCTCATTTGATCTTTAAACCATTCAAGCATGGCGCCACCCGTGAGTGCGCTGGTTTCAAACGCATATTCGATCGGATGTTCGGGACGATGCCAAGCAACTGTCGTCAAAATCCCGCTGGCCGCCGGGTGCGGCAAGTCACCGATCGTTTTGAGGGCAAAAATTCCGGTCCCATACGTCACCGCGGTCATGTTTTTGCCAAGCGGTCCGTGACTGAAAAGCGATGCCTGCTGGTCGCCTAAAATTCCGGTGATCGGAATTTCACAACCGAAAAGTTTTTTGTCTGTCACATCAAACTGTCCTTCCGATGGCATGAGAAGAGGCATCTGTGATTCTTTGATGCCGAAGAGTTTTAATAAATCTTCATCCCAGGTCAGAGTCTTCAAATTAAACAGCATTGTTCGGCTGGCATTCGACGGTTCTGTGGCGTGCAATCGTCCATTCGTCAAATTCCAAAGTATCCACGAGTCGATTGTTCCAAAGACTAAGTTGACATCCGTCTTGTCACTGCGAGGAGTGTAATCGCGACGTAGTAATCTGCTGTTTAGCCACTCAATCTTTGTGGCGCTGAAACTCGGGTCGACGACCAGCCCCGTTGTCGCGCGTATACGTCGCGCCAGATCGCGACGACTCTCGATCTCTTTGCATCTCTCCGCCGTTCTCCTGTCTTGCCAAACGATTGCGCGTGCGACCGGTTTGCCGTTTTTGGAATTCCAGCCGACAACAGTCTCGCGTTGATTCGCGATGCCGATGCAAGCGATGCTTTTGGCGTTGACTTTCGTTGCTTTTAAAACTCTTCTTGCGCAGCTTAAAGTTTTTGTCCAAATTTCAATCGGGTCTTGTTCCACATTTCCATCTTCCCCCGCAAAGATGTTAAGCGGCAAAGAAACCTGGCCGATTTTTTTCAGTCTGCTGTCAAAAACGATCGCGCGCGTAGATGTCGTGCCGATGTCCAAAGAGAGGATGTGTCGCATATGACCGGATTATATCACGATCCTGGACTTTGGAGCCGCAACACGCTATCCTGTCAACCATGTCTGAAATTATAGAATTTTTTTCGCGCCTCAACAATTTGGAGGATTTGATACGCTGGGGAGGATACACTGTTTTGGCGGTTATCGTCTTTGCCGAGTCCGGTCTGTTGATCGGTTTTTTCTTACCCGGTGACTCTCTCCTTGTAACCGCGGGGCTTCTTGCGTCTCAGGGTTATTTGAACATTTGGGAGCTTTGGATATTGTTGTCCGTGATGGCGATTGCGGGCGATTCGGTTGGTTATTATTTTGGTAAAGTCACGGGACCGAAAATCTTTACGCGTGAAAAATCGATTCTTTTCAATAAAGATCATTTACTGCGCGCGCAGGCTTTTTATGAAAAACACGGAGGCAAAACGATCGTGCTTGCGCGTTTCATGCCTATCATCCGAACTTTTGCACCGATTATTGCAGGAGTCGGTAAAATGCCTTATCGCAAATTCGTGACATATAACGTTGTCGGCGGAATCGGTTGGGTGACATTGACTTTGGGTCTTGGATATTTTTTGGGCAGAGTGATACCTGATGCGAGCAAATATTTGCACTGGATCATCATTGCAGTAATTTTTATTTCAATCAGTCCGGGCGTGATCGCGTGGCTGCGGAACCGAAAGTAATGTTAGAACTTACAACTGACAACTTACAACTAACAAGAGTTGCTTAGTTGCTAAATCGCTCTTGTTAGTTGTCAGTTGTAAGTTGCTAGTCTTTTGTTGTTGCATTGTTCACAAATTTGTTTCAAGCTATACTAATGTCACTTAAAGGCTATTAGCTACGTTTTAATATGGCGGAACAAAAAATTGATTTGGAACAAGAAAAAGCGCTGTTTATGCAGATAAAAAGCGACCCGCAGGCCATCGGCCTGGTTTACGACCGTCATGCAGGGCAGCTGTATGGGTATTTACTCAAACGCTGCGGGCATAAAGAAACGGCCGAAGATTTGGTGGCGCAGTCATTTATGAAGCTCCTGCAATCGGCGCCGAATTTGGAATGGCAGGGCGTGCCGATCGGCGCATGGCTGTACAGAGTCGCGTCAAACGCTCTGGCTGATCACTGGCGCAGCAGCGCGGTGCGCAAACAAACTTCTTTAGATGATGAAGATGAGGGATGGGATCCTCCTTCGCTTGATGATCCGGCTTGGTCGGCGGAAATGTCTCTTGAAGGCGACAGGTTGCGGGCGGCCATTGATAAACTTTCGCGCCGCGATCAAGAAGTGCTGACTTTAAAATTTTACGGCGAATATGCCACGGAAGAAATTGCATCGCAGTTGGGCATCTCCAATAATCACGCGGCAGTTCTGATTTATCGATCTTTGGGCAGACTGCGCAAGATTTTAACTCAAGCTACAAAATAGTATGTCATTTAACGAAGAACAAATCGCGCAACGCATAGACGAGGCGCTCGAAGGCAATGAAAGCAAGGCGATGCCCGAGGACAAGCCTTATTTGCGCATGGCAAAAGCTCTTAAGCAACATGCCGCGTGGAAACAGGACGGAATGGATCCGAAAGTTATGGCTGCACAAAAAGAACATCTGCTTGAGGCTGCAAAAAAACTCGAATCCCTTACCCCGAACCCCGATACTCGAGATTCAGCGAAGCGGACATTCAGCGAAGCGGACATTCGACATTCGGCTCACGTCCGTCGTCCATGGTTCCTCTGGGTCGGTGGAGCGGTTGCTGTTGCGGCTGTCGTGCTGCTCGTCTTTGCTGCACAGACGGGGACTATTCCTTTTAAACAATTATTCAAAACTCAATCGCAGAATGGTTTGTCAAAACTTTCGTTGGTTATTCCCGCTGCCAACGCTGGTGATGCATTCAGTATGCTGGTTGAAAAACAAAATGACGGCACCGCGGAGCTTGATACTTCTTTTCAAATAAATTCTAAAGTTAATATTGATCAAGATAGGCTTAAGCAGAGTTTGCGCGTGATTAAAGTTTCAGATCAGGGCAATGAAAGCGTGCCTTTTGATTTTAACAAAACGGGCGACAATCAATTTAACGTTAAACCTCAAAATGAGTTGGAAACAGGCAGTGTTTACCGCGTAGTGATTGCAACTGCAGTGCAGGATGAAACGGGAGATTTACGCCAGCGCGATTTTTCGTGGGCGGTGCAGACAAAGAATGTTTTTAAAATTATCCGTGCCGTACCCGGCGATGCATCCACAGGCGTGCCGCTTGATACTGCAATCGAACTTACTTTGTCCCAGGTCGGTTGGCAGGATCCGGCGCAGTATTTTGCCGTCGAACCGCAGGTCGATGGTCGATTCGAAACGCACGGCCGCACGTTGGTCTTTTTGCCAAATAAGCCTTTGTCGCCTTTGACTTTGTATACTGTTACCGTAAAAAAAGGTTGGGGCTTGGGTGATGGAGGATCGACTTTGCAGGATGATTACTCGATGCGTTTTCAAACCAGCTCCGGACAAGTCAGTTCTGCGCAAAAATACATCAATGTCACATCTTACTTGTTCGAATCTGCGCCCGGTACGGAGCCGGTTATCGGCGTCTGGTACAGCGATGTTGATAAGCCGGTTACAGTAACGGGTTATTCACTGTCATTCGATGACGCCAAAGCGGCAATTCAACAAATTGAAAGTCAGCCTTCATGGATTGATGCGACTGACATCCGCAATAAAACATTAGCAGGCAAAGCCGGCGGTCAGGTATTCGTACAGCAGGCGAATTTGGAAAATGTGGGCGAATATAGCAAAGGAATAAGATTGTCGAATTCTATTTCGGCAGGTTTTTACGCCATTCGTTTGGATCAAGAAGGCGTGCAGCCCACTTGGGTTTTGTTGCAAGTTTCAAATCTGGCGGCATATTCGATGGCCGACAAGGATCAGATTTTGGTTTGGACCGTTAACACGGAAACCGGCAAACCGGTCGAGACATCCGTATCCATGGAGGGGCAGACCGTAAAAACAGATTCACAGGGCACGTCGCGCCTTAAGACTCCGGAATCGTGGTCGGCTGGTAATGCGAATACCACGAGGAACGCACCGGCTGTTGTTTTGGAACTGGGCGAGGGTTCTATGCGATTGCTTAGCGTTTTGCGTAAGGATTGGGAATTCATGTATTTTGGTTCTTCTTACGGAGGCAACGGCGCATCGTTCGATACATGGTCTTATCTTTATAGCGACAGGCCACTGTATCGCTCGCAAGACACTATAAACGTCTTTGGCCTGTTGCAAGACAGAGCTTCCAATCGAGGCACCGGCACTGCGGAGGTAAGGTTGATGAATCGCAGTTTCATTGATTATGGAACTTACGACAGCAAGGTTTATGCCAAAGTAAATTTTAACGAAGACGGTGCGGGCTTTTTTAGCGGTCAGATTTCGTGGAGCGGTACGCTTACGCCCGGATATTATGAATTGGTTCTGTTTAAAGACGGCCAACGCGTGACTTCGCGTTCAATCGAAATCAGAGACACGGTTAAACCGGCTTATTATTTGCAGGTTGTACCTGAACAGGTGAATGTTTTTGCGGGCGAACAAGCGAAGGGCCAGTTGATCGCCAAATTTTTTGACGGCACGCCGGTTGCAAAGGCTAAGATTTCTTTGAACGCATCAGGCGGTTTCGATTCCAACAATCAACCGCTGACGGTTACGACGGATGATGCCGGTTATGCAAACTATGCCTTTAACCTCGGCACGCCCAAGTGTGATTTGGGAGAACGTTATCAAAATTGTTATGCGCAAACCAATTTGAGCATAGAGGCCAGGCCGACGGTCGGCGAAGAAGGAGAAATTTATGCTTATGCGAGTTATAACGTTTGGCGCAGCCATTCTTCGCTTAATGAAGATTCGATTAAAGAAGATAACGGAAACGCAACTTTGCGTTATAGAGTGCGCACAGTTGATCCTAGCAAGGCTAACGGCCGCACAAATGATTCGGTTCTAACCGAAGGCTTGGCCGGCGTAAGCGTAAAAGCTAAATTTATAGAGCAACATTGGGATAAGACTCAGACGGGAACGTATTTTGATCCTCTGGAAAAGAAAGTAGTACCGCAATACAGATATGTGCAGCGCGATGTAGAAGCCGGGAATTTTGATGCGGTGACGGATACTAACGGTTATGCGACTTTCAATTATCAGCTTAAAGACAATATTTCTTATCGCGTTGTTGTATGGACCGATAATGGCGGCGCAACGCAGTCTGTAACGTCTTACGCATCAAAAGGTTGGTATGACCGTTCGGGCAACGATGCGCCGACTTTGGTATTGACTGATGCTGTCGATAATCGCAACTCATTTGATTTGGGCGATAAAGTTTCGTTGAGTTTTACTCAATCCGGACAGAAAATGAGCGGTGAAAATGTGAGCTTTTTGTATGTCCATGCCGCGCGTGGAATTCGCAGCTCGCAAGTTTCACTTAACGCTACGCACGAGTTTGATTTTACCGAAGAGGATGTGCCCAACATGACTGTTTATGGAGTTGTATTCTCCAAAAACAGTTTTGCTATGTCGCAATACAACATTATGTTCGATTCGCAAAGCCGCGAGTTGAACGTTGTTATCGAGCCGGATAAGGTAATCTACGCTCCGGGTGAAAATGTAAATTTCCGTGCAAAAGTTACGGACAAAAATGGAAATGTAATAAAAGATGCGCATATCGCAATCTCGGTTGCTGACGAGGCGCTGCTTGCTATCGCGCAGCTTGGAGCCGAAGAAATGCCCTTGAACACGCTTTATCAATTATTGCCGGACGGCATAGTCGCAACAGGCGCAACTCACTTGGCTGATCAGGCTAGCGGTTTTGCGGGCGGCGGCGCGGAGATGGGCGGCGGTGAGCGCAGCAGCGCAGTGCGCAAAAACTTTAAAGATCAAGCGTCATTTATGGTGCTCTTAACCAACGGCGATGGAATTGCGACCGGTTCGTTTACTTTGCCGGACAATATTACTTCGTGGCGCTTTACTGCGGTTGCGATGACGCAGGATTTGCGCGCCGGTGCGGCCAAGTTGAATATCAGCGCAAGCAAGCCGTTATTTGTAGAAGCTGTAATTCCGCAAAATATTTTGGCTGCTGATAAGCCGGTGTTAAAATTGCGCGCTTTTGGAACGGCTTTGCCCAAGACGGGCGAGGTATCGTACACGGTTGACGCGCCGACTTTGGGAATAAATAAACAAGAGGTTAAAGGCCAAGTAAATCAAGCCGTTTATCTTGCTTTGGACAACCCGATTGTCGGTTCGCACAAGGCGACGATCGGCATATCGGTAAACGGTCAGGCTAAAGACGCGATTGAGCGCATGATAAACGTTGCTGCATCCGGTGCTACGCATGACGAGCGCGTTTCCATTGAGCTTGCGCCGGGAACGGAGCTCTCTGACATTGGTGAAGCTACGGAAGTCCAACTTGTTTTTGAATCCAAAACGCGTTCCGCCGCCAGATCTGAATTGGATGCTTTGGCAAATCCATGGTCCGCAAGATTGGAATCCGCTGTCGCCGGACGCGTGTCAAGAGAATTGTTGCGCGATTATTATCAATCAAACGAATTGGATCCGAATGATATAAGTTTGACGAGTTACCAACTGCTAAGAGGAGGTTTGGGAGTTTTGCCTTACTCGTCCGAAGACGTGGCACTGAGTTCCAAGGTCGCCGCAGTCGCACCACAGGGAGTCGACCAAGCTGCGCTTGCAAATTATTTTTGGAGCGTAACGGACAACGCGAAAGCTTCGCGTGAAGAATCCATTCAGGCTTTGGCCGGTTTGGCTGCGCTTGGTCAGCCGGTGATTTCACGTTTGCATCAAGTTGCGGAACTCACGGATCTTTCGTGGCGCGAAACGTTGGCTTTGGCTCGCGGTTTGGACGCAATCGGAGAACGTGAAGCTGCGCGAACACTGTTGGACGGCTTGATCTCAAAATCAGAAGAACATGATGGTTCGATGACATTAAACGTCAGCCAATCTCAAAGTGAAACAATCGAAGCGACTGCGGAAGCGGCAGCTTTAGCTGCATCGATGGCGCATTCTTCGGCTGATAAATTAATGGCCTACGTGGAATCAAATTGGAACAACGAGGCTTTAACGGATTTGGATCGCGCCATGTATTTGCAAAAAGTCGTGCCGTCAATGGTTTCGGGTAATGTTAAAATAAGTTATGCCATCGGCCAGGATCAAAAATCAATCGAGCTAAGCGACAGCGAGCCGGTGCATTATGAGACATTGACTGCAGATGAGGTTAGGGCTTTCCGTGCAGTCAGCGTGGACGGTCCGGCATCCGTGTCTTACGTCAAACGCGTCGCGGGTGATGTTGGCGCCGCGTCCAGTCTGCTCAACTTAAGCCGCGATTATAAAGTAGATGGCGCGGTGGTGCAGACGTATCACGAAGGAGATTTGGTTACGGTAAATTTGAATGCGACATGGGATCAAAAAGCGCAAGACGGATGTTACGTGCTGCGCGACAGATTGCCAGCCGGTTTTATGCCCGTGGTCAACATCAACTACAATCGTTACGGCAGCATGCCTGTCTATTTCCCGTTTGATGTACAGGGTAATGAGGTGTCATTTGTCGTTTGCAAGCATGATAAGCCTGTGACGATAAATTATATCGCGCGCATAGTTTCACTCGGAACTTACACAGCATCGGGTGCATTGCTGCAATCCATGCAAACTCCGTCGCTCGCGACGGTTTCCACGCCGGCGGTTGTAGAGGTGAAATAGCATAACTCACCCCGTCCCTCTCTTTGCCAAAAGAGAGGGCTCTGAACAACTCACCGACACGAGGATGATACGGCACCCCTCTCTTTGCTAAAGAGAGGGGCTGGGGGTGAGTTAGGCTCAACAGCCTATGAACAAGAAAAACTTGTTTGGTGTTTTTATAACATTGACTCTCGCCTGTGTTTTTTCCGGCTGCGGTAGAAATCAAAATCAAGCTGAGCCCGTCAAAAGCATTAAACAAGAAGTGATATCAACTGCGTTGACGATGGAGCGTCCGACTTCGTCCATTCCAATCAGTACGGTGTTCATCGATCCTCAAGCGTTTAAAGCCACTAATGCATTAAAACCGTTCGCACTGAAAGGGTCGCCAATCGCCGGCGTTGTCAATCATCATGTCTTAGCCGGTGATGTTTTGGCGCAGTTTTTTAAAACCATAAAAATCGCGCGTCCCGATCTTGAGACTTTTATAATTATTTCGCCGGATCATTTTAGCCAAGGCAGAGGAGTGTCGACTCACGGATTGACATACGTGACGCCGGCCGGCGATGCGGTTGTGCGCAAGCGCTGGGTTTTTGAATTGGAAAAGATAGGGGTTTGGGATGGAACCGATCAGCGTGCATTTGAAAATGAGCATGGCGTCGGTGCTCTTGTGCCATTTATTGAACGCGAATATCCGCAAGCTAAGATTATGCCTCTTTTTTTGCGTGCCGATTTGCCGCTTGACCAGGCTGAAAAAGTCGGCGAAGAACTGGCTAAACTTTCTGACGGCAAGACGTTCGTCGTCGTCTCTTCCGACATGAGCCACGGACTCAAGCGAGACGATGCAAGTAAGCGCGACGCGAAGACTTTGCGGTGGTTGCGTGACGGAGATTGGGATCGATTGGAGTCCGCAACCGACAAAAATACCGACAGCGCCGTCGGTTTTGCGGTCTTGCATGCTTACTTGCAAAAAAAACTCCCCCTTGGCAAAGGGGGGCAGGGGGGATTTCATTTGCTCTCTCACAGACAGAGCGCTGACTACGTCGCTGATCCGACCAACGTCACGACTTACATCTCGGGAGTTTGGGAGTGATCAAGCCTCCAGCCTGCGCAAGACATCCAGCATGGGAGCTTTTGCAATATTCACTTCCAAAACTTTTGTTACGTTAGTTTTCATGTTACTCGGCAACCCGTCTTGCAACCGGCGGCACATTTCTGCAGGCATAATCAGGTTGATGAATTGAATGTCATTTGATTTTTGGAGTTCTACTATTTTATCGACAATCTGTTTTGTATATCGAACGCGTCTCGCTCCTTCGTCCACGTCTGTCGATGGATTTGCCGTGCGTCCTCCGCCAATCGTTACAGAACCTTCCGTATCCGGTTGGTGCAATTCCGGCGCTTCTATCGTCGCGACTTCCGTAAGGTCTTTGTCGTGTGCAAGATGAATGACAGCATGTTCAAAATCACCGACTACGATTAACGTCGGATGTTCGTAGTGTTGAAGCTCTTGTGGGATCTGCATATTGAAAGTTGGCTAAATAATTAACAAACGGCTTGCTGAAATCCTTTTTGTTACGTATGCATTTTTGAATAACCGCGAGCAAAGGAGTTTTGACGTTTAATTTTTTTGCGAGTTTCAATCCCGCATCAGCGGCTGCGATACCTTCGACCGTTCTAATACCAAGTTTGTGCGGTTCGCTGCGGCGCGCATGCATTAACTTTTCTCCGTATTTGCGATTGCGTCCGTAAGGGGAATATCCGGTCGTCAGCAGGTCGCCTAGTCCCGCGAGAGATGTCGATGTTTTTGTATCGGCGCCCGCCTTAGACAATAGTTTGGACATTTCGTCGACGGCCAGTGTGACGATGATGGATTTTGTATTTGTCGAATAATTCAGCCCGTCGCAAAAACCCATGGCAATGGCATAAGCGTTTTTAAGCGCGCTCGCCAATCCCACTCCCAACAAATCATCTGAAAGTTCTGTTTTGACGTTTCTGCCCTTGAAAATTTCAGCAACTGTTTGACGGGCTTTGGCGTTTTGCGATGCCACCACAAATGCTGTCGGGCAGTTTGCAGTCATCTCTGCCGCAATAGCCGGTCCGCCCAGCATACAAACGCGTTCACTAAGCTGTTTTGGCAGTAATTTTTGTAAAGAAACAGCCATCGGATCAAGCGTATTTACATCCAACCCTTTTGAAATCGTTACAATTACAGTATCTCTTTTGAGATACGGTTTGGCAAGCAGCATCACTACGTCAACCGCATGTGAAGGCACTGCGAAGATAACTATTTTTGCATCTTTAAGACTCGCCTCGATATTGTCCGTCGCGCTGACGGTCAGCGGGAGTTTTACGCCCTTGAGGTATTTTTTATTGTAATGTTTTTTGTTAATGCGCTTTTCAACCTTTTTCTCAATACAATAAAGGCTGACCCGGTGTCCGAGATTCCCAAGATGCCATGCGAGCGCCGTCGCCATATTTCCCGCGCCCAAAATTGAAATGTGCTGTTTTGTCATAAGGACATTTTAACAAAAAACGTACATCGCGTACATAGCGTGCATAGCGTACATCGCGTTTTTTTACGTCATGTACGTCAGGCACGCGATGTACGTTATGTACGCTTCGCGTAAAAACACATCGAGCCCGATCAGGAGTAAACCTGTCGGGCTCGGAAAGTGGCGCGCGTTCTGCGAATCAGAACGCCTGCGCCCGGAGGATGATGTTGTTGGAGACGGCCATGATCTTGACTGACTCGAGAGGGATCTCGTTTCCGTGGAGATCAACCGCGAAGAAGTAACAATCTTCTGCGCCGATCTTCTCCATGAACTTGAGATCATGGCACACGGTCATGCAGATGCATGCCTGTTTTGCGCCGATCGTCGGTCTGAAACCGACGAAGTATCCGGCACGTGCATGTTCTGCACCGACCCTGCAGTAGACCCCCATCTTGCGGGTGTACTTAGACCTGGTGTTTGTCACCAAGCCATCAGTCGGAACGGCACTGTTGTCTCCTTTGACCAGCGTGCCTTGAATCGGCCCGCTGAAATTCATCCAGCCGTAGAATACGCGCAGGATGAGCCATGACCACACGATCTCGCCGACGTTCTCGCAGTTGAAGTGGTAGCCCTCGGATCGTGCACTCAGGTAGGCGACAATCGTCATCAAAGTCTTCATTAACCTGTCTCCTTGAAAGGTGCGGTCTAGCCGCCCTCTGTTAACACAAAAAACGACTATGGGGCTAAGTATAGCATAAAAATGGGGTTTTGTCAACACCCCAAGCCCAGCGTACATCGCGTTCATAACGTGCCTAACGTACCTAACGTGCATAACGTTCCTAACACGCGATGTACGTTATGTACGTGATGTACGTTAGGCACGTTATTGTTTGATGAGCGGCACGACTATTCTGTATCTTTGCGGACCTAGATTTGTAGATCTGACGGCTTCGGCCACAGCTGCTGGTACAAGATATGAGTAATCGTAAGTTTGAGTTTTGGAGAGTCTGACAAAGGCGAAAGAAATATCTGTGATTTGTTTATAGCCAGGTAGGTCGCCTGCAAGCCCGCCGCGTTCCAATAGACTTTGCAGGGTCGCGGTATCGATGGCAGCGTAATCAGATCTTTGCGGTTCGTCGGGAAAAGTCATCCAGCCCGAAACCATTTCGCCGGTTTGTGAATTGACCAGAATTTGTCCGCCTAACTCAGGCTGTCCGTCTTTATTTACGATATTCCAACCGTCGACTAGCCTTTCGAAAGACACGGGTAAAATGCTCGGATAACTCGCAACGCAGCCTGTCGTCGGTACTTCTGGCAAAGCAGGCGGAGCTTTGTCGAACATTTGATCGGATGTTTGCAGAGCGACAATTTGATTGCGAACGTCTGTCGGCGCGCAGCCTTGCAGTCTGTCGAGCTTGTCGAGCCAGGCGCTCCATGCCGGGGCGATTTGAATATTTTTTAACAACTGTTCGTTGATGCCGCGTAGTTTTAAAAATACGTCGACTTTATCTATCAGCTGCTCGTTGCCCATCCATGAATTGACGATGGGATTTTTGGGTTTTGTCGTGTCATTCGTAAAAGTCAGTTTGTGGTCTAGCGAATAATATTTCCAAACCGCACTTTCTTTGTTGGTCCACGTAAGCGCGTAGCCAAGATTGCGAGTGTCATCGCCGACAAGCCCGGCCGGCAAGCCGATAGCCTGCGTCAGATTTTGAAATTCAGTCAGATTCAGATCGCCGGCGGGCAAGCGTACAACAGTCACGGTCGGCTGTATTGTGGGCAGATCTGTTTCGATGTTTACGATATCGCTGCTGTCATTTGTCTGGAAATTGATTTTTGGCAAAACTCCGAAACCTCCATTTTGAGACGGCGCGCCTCCAACTTCCGACGGACCGAGTGTTTCAGCAACATGCGGAACCGTTACAGGCTGATTGCAGCCAGCGGCAAGAAAAGTCGCGATGAGCAGAACAAAGAATAAATGTTGATGTCGCATAATGATGACATTATACAGCTTTGCATCGCTTCTTGACACTCTTCGTGGTCTGTTATATATTCCTAGCCAGCCACTAGGCTTTTAATCAGACGTGCCGCATATCACATGCCACATGTCGCATCTATGAACAGCTTATTCCGTGTTTCCGCCCGCAATCATGCAGGTTTGATACTCATGACAGTTATTGCCGAAGCCAAAAGCTCCGGTGATTTTGTCAGTTTAAAAGACGTTGCGGCGCATATGGGTCTTTCGCAGGGATTTTTGGAAGAAATAGCCATGGCGCTTAAAAAGGCCGGTTTGATAAAAGGCCGCAAAGGTCCAGGCGGCGGATACAAGCTTGCCAAGCCGGCTGCAAAGATTACAGCTGAACAGATTTTGACTGCACTCGAAGGCCCGATCGCACTTGTTGAATGCAACGGCGGAAAATGTCCCGTCGCTTCGCATTGCTCTTCCAAGTCGCTTTGGAGTTTTTTGCAAAAAGATGTTTTAGCATCGCTTAAAAAGACGACACTCGCCAAACTTGTTTATGCCGAATAATCCTTTGTCATTTCGACCGGAGCGTAAAAGCGAAGTGGAGAAATCCCATCGCACAAAACCATCAACGGCTCATCGAGTTGGTCATGGTTTGAGATCGGTTTATTTGGATAACGCAGCCGCAACGCCGCTTGATGCAAAAGTTTTAAAAGCGATGCTGCCTTATTTTAGTTCCATTGCTGCTAACCCGTCATCTTTACATTCCGCGGGACAAGCTGCGAACAAGGCTGTGACACAAGCGCGAAAGTCAATTGCTGAAATCATAAATGGTCATGCTGATGAAATTATTTTTACTTCCGGCGGCACAGAGTCGGATAATTTGGCGATAAACGGGATCATATCTGTCATTCCTATTTCTAACTCTGTCATTCCTGCGAAGGCGGGAATCCAGAATCCGATGGATCCTCGCATACGCAAGGATGACAAGAGAGAAAGCTTGCCTCATGTCGTGACGACAGCAATCGAGCATCATGCAATTTTGGAATTACTTACGCGCCTGCAAAAGAACGGTGCCATTGATTTGACTGTCATTAAACCTCAAAAGAATGGCGTCGTGAAAGTCGACGATATCATGTCTGCAGTAAACGACAGGACGGTTTTAGTCAGCGTCATGTATGCCAATAATGAGATCGGCACCATCCAACCCATTGGCGATATCGGACGGGCGATACTCAAATATCGTGCCGCAAAACGTGGTACGTTGTACGAGGTACGTGGTACGTTCCCTTTGTTTCATTCCGATGCCTGCCAGGCCGCGGGTTATCTTGATTTGAATGTCGAAAAATTGCATGTTGATTTGTTGACTTTAAACGGCGGAAAAATTTATGGACCAAAAGGCATCGGACTTTTGTTTGTCCGCCGCGGAGTTAAACTTTCGCCGACTGTTATCGGTGGCGGACAGGAAAGGGGATTAAGGTCCGGCACGGAAAATGTGCCGGGAATCGTCGGCATGGCAAAGGCTTTGGAGCTAGTGCAAAAAAATCATGAGAAAGAGTCAAAGCGTCTTGCGCAGTTTCGCGACAGATTGATAAAAGGACTTTTACGCATTCCAAAGTCGCGTTTAAACGGAGATCCTGCCGAACGCCTGCCGAATAACGTCAACATCTCGTTTATGGACATCGAGGGCGAGGCCGCGATGTTGTACTTGGATGCAAAAGGCATCTCGTGTTCAACCGGTTCGGCCTGTGCATCAACTTCGCTCGATCCATCGCATGTCATTCTCGCACTCGGTATGTCGTACGAAGCTGCGCATGGTTCTTTGCGCTTCTCGCTCGGTCACGACACGATAAGGTCGGACATCGACTACGTGATAAAAGTAATGCCCGGCATTGTCGAGATGCTGCGCAAGATAAGTCCGGTAACATTGGATATGTCGCATTTCTAACTTAATGACTTGTCTGTCGTTCCGAGCGAAGTGCCCAAACTCATGGCACGTAGTCGAGGAATCCCTTATTAAACAGTTGGATTGTTATGTAAGGGATCCCTCCACTTCGCTACGCTACGGTCGGGATGACGAATAGAACTTATGACCAAACCCACAAACTCACCAGACATCACTCCGCGCAAAAACTCGGACGGCGGTTTTTATTCGGATGTCGTCAAAGATCATTTTTTCCATCCCAAGAATTTCATGGAAGACGAATCCGCTTATAAGGCCGACGGACAAGGCGTTGTCGGATCTCCTGCCTGCGGAGATGTTATGCGCGTTTGGATTAAAGTTGATCCAAAAACAGAACGCTTAACTGATTGCCGCTGGAAAACTTTTGGATGCGCCTCCGCAATTGCGGCAACTTCCATGATGTCTACGATGGTTATCGAAAACAACGGCATGACTCTTGAGCAGGCGCGTCAAATCCGTCCGCAAGATATTATGGAGCGCCTCGGCGGTTTGCCCGCGCGTAAAATCCATTGTTCCGTTTTGGGAGACAAAGCCTTGCGCTCCGCAATCAATGATTATTATCGCAAGTCGGGACAAATCGACAAGATCGAAATCGAGCAGGGCCGCGTCATCGACAAGGTTTTGAAAATCACCGATCACGACATCGAAGAAGCTGTGCTCGAAGGCGCAGATACATTGGACAAGATCCAATCCAAAACAAAGGTCGGCACTGGCGATCCGTCCTGTATTCCGGAAGTCGAGCAGCTGATGAAGTTTTATAAGGAGAAGTATTTTGGTTGATTTGCAACGCAGCCTAACTCACTCTAACTCTCTCTTACCCAAGAGAGAGAACCGTATCATCCTCGTGTTGGTCAGTTTGTCAGAACCCTCTCTTGGGTAAGAGAGGGCAGGGTGAGTTATGCTAAATAACATCCAACATAAAAAATAGCTCCGAACCAACTATTGCTAATTGACTCGGAGCTATTCCTATCTATTGAGACCCGATAGGAAGGGTGAGAAAGAACGGGGTTAGTCGTCGTCGGGATCGTGCACCACGACCCGCGGCAGCGGTCGATCGCCGCGAAGCGTACGATGCCTACGCAACATCTCCAGCATCTCTTCGTCCGGCTCAGCGTCCGCGCCCGAGATCAAGTCCAGCGGCGATGCGACGTTGTCGTCGCACGAGACGCTGCGGGGCGGTTCCTCGACCGTCGGCATGGTGTAAGAAGTCCTCAACCGACGCTCCGCGAACAAATCTCCGAATGTCCTGGTAGTCATGACGATCTCCTCGTGTGAATGGTACAACATCCGTTGCTGCCCCCGAATCAGACAAACTTGTTATCTGCTTTGGGGGAAGGTGCTCGCCGACTGGGTGCCGGCGAGCGAGAGTGAAGGGTGGGTTCAGTGCCTGGACTTACCCGGGATGGGCAGTACCGGCATCTTGAGTTCGGGTGTTAGTGGTTCGTCATCGTGGCTCACCAAGGCGAACGCTGGGACGTCGTCTTCTGGGATGAGGTCTTCAGGAAAGACGACATCCCAGGGCGCTGCCTGAAGGACGAACTCGTGGTATGCACGGGATTGTTCATACGCAATGCGCAGAACTTCCCGTAACGCCTCGTCATCTTCGCACTCTGTCTGGTTCGGTACGTCGTTCTCCGCAGTCTTATTGTGCATGGCTTTGCCTCCGGGTTGTGTTCGCAGATTGCGAAACACTAATGATCTGCCGATTTATTTCCAACCCGAATTAACCATGGCGTAAACTTTACACCTCCTTGTGAATGTTCCAGGAATCGTTATTGATTCCCTTCATAACCGACGAAACGAGTCTTCGGTTTTGAACGGAAGCCCATCAAGTCCCGATGGGCAGGGAAAGAAGTGACGAGACTAGTCCTCTACGGGATGGGGGTCTGCTTCGTTGAGAGCGGTCTCGAGGATCTCTTGAGTCTTCAGCAACCAGTCCGGGACAGGTATCGGCCCACGCTTCCTGTTAGCCTCGTTCATCGCTTCTCGGACGCGCGCCAACCTTTCGTCATCGAGTTTGATCATGTAACTCTCCTCGTGTGAATGGTGCAACACCCGTTACTGCCCCCGAATCAGACAACCTTGTTATCTGCTTTGGGGGAAGTACGATATGTGCATTGAATGCATTAATTTAGCACAAATTAGCCATTTTGTCAAGAATAAGAAGTCCTGTTTTTGGTGTTTTTGGCTAACTAATGACTAGAAATTGACAACTGTAAACTGGAAAGAGCGAATTAAGTTGTTAAGCACTGAGATTTCTCTCCCGCCTCCAACTGATATATGTCTGCGGGATCCCGAAGGAAGCGGGAAACTTCGCTTTTACGCTACGGTCGAAATGACAGGAGGGGAGGAACTTTTCGGTAGAAATGACGGAGGGTACTCTTTCCAGTTTCCAGTTTCTAGTTTATCCTGTTGCAGTATGAAAAAAATCGCCAAGATAATCGTTGATCGTGAGCTCTGTATCGGAGCGGCGCCGTGCGTAGTCGTTGCGCCGAAAGTTTTTCAGTTGGATGATGAAAATAAAGCGATCGTCGTGGATGCACACGGAGCGGACGATGATACGATTTTACTGGCAGCGCAATCTTGCCCGGTACAGGCAATCAGTTTGTTTGATGAAGAGGGGAATCAAATTTATCCGTGATACCACCCACAGGATCTCTCCGAACGAGAGTAAATAAAAAAGAGCCCCACTTAGCAGAGGCTTCGTGGGGCAAGTAAACCGGAGCGGAACGTCCGCTCTTTTTTATTTTTTCGTAGGCCTGAGACGGTAGTCCAGAGTTCCGGACCCAAAGACGTCGTCCAGCTCTCCCTGATCAAAGGTGATGCTTGGAGGAGCCTCATCGGAAGTCCTCTTGGGAGAGATCTCATCCCGAGTGAACGGCTTGCGTCTGATTGAATCCAGAAGATCGCGCACGTCCGTATCCGGTTCAGACTTGAATCCGGGAATGCCCAAGTCTGTTCGACGCGCGTCGAAAGCTGGCGGCTGAGCGGGGAGGGGCGGCGGCGTTATTCGTCTCGCCGGAGCCGGTCTAGGTGCGCGCGCCGGCGGCGGGATGACGACCGGTGCGGAAGGTTCTTCTGGCTCGAGCCCGATCGACATAGTCTCTCTGGGTTCTGCCAGGCTTACACTCGTCGGCGATCCGTCATCCGCAATAACTTCGAGTTCGCCGGTGGAAACATCGTCCCAGTCGATTGAGTCATCCGCTTGTGCTGCTGGCGGCTCGACGGAATCCAGGAATCTGCGAGATAGCGCTTCGATATCATCGTCATCCGGCCGCGGAGGTTCCTCGCCCAAGAGCAAGTGCAACGCCGCGTCGCGGATGAACATCTTGGGATTGTCGCGGCTGATCATGTCCAGTCCGCGCTGAATACGATTCGCGTGCAGCTCAAGATCGCGTTGGCGTTGTCGAGCTTCCTCGATGACGCGCTGCGCCGCTTCTGATGCTTGCGTCGCTTTCTCGGCAAGGGCCTTGTAGCGTACCAAGGCGTTGTCACGCAGCGCTTTCCAGTCGGCATGCTCTTCGTCCATCCTGATGGTCCGACGGCGCATAGCATCAACGAGCTGCTTGAACTTGCCGTTCTCTTGGATCTGCAATTCGAGCTCTTCCTGGATACTCTCGAGAAGTGCGAGATCGCCGCGGCCTGTCGTCGCATCTTTGGGCAGGGAGCCGTTAGCGATAACACCCTGCAGAACCAAAGACTGTTTCGAGAGGGAAAGGACAACTTCCTTGAGCATGAGCATACTCGCTAGGATGTCGGGTACGGTCTTGGCCTCGAGTGCCGCGCGTTCGCTCGCGACGCGGTAGCGGATTCGATATCCCATGTTTTGCGTCGAAGCGGGGTGAAAACGGAAGTAGTCACCCTCTTCCAGGCGGTCGACGGTTTTGAACTGGTTTGCTGACTCCAGTTCGACATCCACGGATCCTGCCTTTACCTTGAAGACGCAACCCGGATATTTGTCGATTTCGATCAGTTTGTCCCTGCTGCGGACAAAGGTAGATCCAGAAGCGGCTTGTGAAAGAGCGATACGGTCGGGTTTGTCGCTTGCCATTAAACTCTCCTCGTAGACTCCCCCTGCAGCTTCATGCACAAGGGCGGTCGTTTGTTTTTGTTTCAAATCTTTCATCCGGCGCTGCTCGCAAAGAGCTTAGCCGAACGTGTGATTGTACATTTTTTTGGGACTTTGTCAACCCTGCCGTGTAGCGAGTAACTAGTAGCGAGTAAAGAGTAGGGAGTAATGAGTATCTGGCAGACACTAGTTACCCGTTACTCGTTACTAGTTACTGCGAGTATTCGTACGTTCCTACGCAGATGTTGGCCGGTTCTTTCGTAATACATGTCCATTTGCCTTAGATTAGCGGGCAAATCCTCCAAAGCGAATCCCAGTGACGCAAAGTCGATGTCCGAATCCGTTGCAATGATTTGCGAGCCGACTTTATAAGACGGAAAAATGGCGACAATGCGTCCATCTTTTTTCATCAATGGTTTAAGCGCTGCCAGAGCATCTTTCCAAAGTTGAGTGATTTGAGATGCGTTTTTTTGAATCTCGCCCAACGATTCACGGCCTCTTAAGGCAGGTCCGAGCCAGCCTTCCGTAACAACCGCATCAATCGATTTCGGCGAAAGATAGTGCCCGACTTCTTTTACATCAGAAGTAAAAACTTTAAAACGAGTTTCATCGTCTTGCGATAAAATATTTTTATTCAAAAGCCATTCCAAGTTTCCGGAAGTGTCATCCGTTTGCCGTTCGTCGATGTCGCTGCCGATTATTTTTGTTCTGCTTGTCGCCAAAGCGGCTTCCATCAAAATAGTGCCTGATCCGCAAAACGGATCCAACAAAGTTCCGCCGTCCGGCGTCTGTGCAAGATTGACCATCATGCGCGCAAGTTTTGGCGGCAACATTCCGTTGATATCATCGCGGCACGGGCGGCCGTAATCGCGCAAACTCCACGCGTCGGCATCCTGCACATTCGTTGTTCGTCCCAAAAAAGTTTTGCCTTTGTCGAGCATCAAACAAAAATCTGCGTTTGGTTGTTCCGTCAAATGGCATTTTGCAACCGCAGCCGGGGAGAGCGGCTGTCCGCCTTCGCCGCTGACCCAACGGACCTTCCATCCCAGATCTTTTAAAGCGCGTTTTATATGAAGAGGATATTTTTCAAAAACTTTTCTCTCTTTTCCATTTCCTCCAAAGGATGTCCAGCCAAACTCGAGACCTGTGATCTCTTGTTTGCTTGAAGCGAGTTTGGCTATATCCGCAACTTTCAGATCAAGCCCTTTTGACTCCAAAATCACGTCGCCGAGCTTAATAACCCCGCCAAGTTGGCTCATTAGAACATCAGCCTGCCAGTCGTTCATCTCCACGATGCAGGTGTTTGGAGTTTGGGAGACTATTTTCGCCTTTGGTTTAAAAGCCAAAAATTCCGCTAAAGATAGCCGTGGATGGTTGCCGAAGACGAGAAAGTGGAGAGCCATAATAAACGCCAATATGATACAGCGTCCCGCGTCCCGCGTCCATCGTCCCACGTTAGCGGTCAAACCTTGACTTTTTGAGTTATTTATGGTGGTCTATGCGTATCTCGTATATTCTATACGAAGGTCTTCGACAACCTAAAAGACGGCTATGGCGGCCGTCAAACCAGGGAGAAAGACAATGTCTCACCACGTACTGTCCGTACTGTATTCGATCGTTGGACGGAGGGGAGCGTTGTCGCTGGTAACCCTCCTCGTCACATTTCTCGTCGCGCTGACTGCGCAGACCGCGCGTGCCGACGACAACCCGTACGCTTCTGAAGCCTGCGTGACGACGATCAACCCCGACAAGGTGATTGGCGACAAGCACTTCAGCGTCATCATCATCAACAAAAGATTGGCGCACGAGAGTCCTAAGACGTGCAGTCTTCGGACCGCGCATCAGATACACCCGATCGTCGTCGACGGCAAGCAGCTTGATGTCGAGTCCTGGTTGCGCAGCGTGTACGCCGCCAATCAGAGCGAGCATCCGACGGTTTTGTGCCGTTGCGTGTCGCGCTCCGGAAAGGTGTCGCAGTGCTCAACCGGAACAGATTCATTCTGCTCCGATGGCACAGTAGCCAACATCATGGGCGTACCATCCAACGGGTGGAAGGCTTATATTCTCATTCCGAACACGTTGACGCTTACACAAGAGCAGAAGAATATCGCTGCCGCCAAGGCCGCATGTGCCGAGGCAAGCGGCGCGAGCGCCATTAATGCGTGTCGCGAAGCAGGCCTTCTCCTGCAGACTCCCGGCCCCGCGGTCCCTTATGTCAGCGACGCCGAGATCTTCAAGAAGGAGATGGAAGCTTCGAAGGCCAAGGTCGCGGAGATGACGGCCAGGCTCGCGCAGATGGATGGACAACTGGCCGAAACCCACAAGATGCTCGCCGCTGCGCGCTCTGATGCGAACTCATGGTTGTTGGGATTCGTAATAGAGGCGATTGCGTACGCTGTTCTTAACTTGGTTCTCGCCTGGTACATCTGGACCAAGCGAAAGCTCGCAAAAGAGCTCAAGAAAGAACGCGAGGCGAACGAGGAACTCAACCGTGCAAACCTGGAGTTGCATGCAGGGCTGGCTAAGGCCGGCGACTTCTTGAAACAACAAGGCCTCGAACATCGCAAGGCCATGTCGCGGCTTGAGAACGAAGCGCGTGATGAAATCAGGCGCCTCAAGGATGAAAACAAAAAGCTCGATCAAGAGCTGAACAAGACCAAGAATGTCTTGCGCAACGTTGATATCGACAAGGCGAAGAAAGAGGTTGAGGAAATCCGACAGGAAGTCGCTAGACTCAACCTGCTCCGCACCGGCGACGTCGAGGTCTTGAGTCAGCGCTTGAGTCAGATTCCCGGCGAAGCCGCCGCTCTAACTCAGCCGTCCGACAGACGTGCTGACAAGATGAATAAGGTTATTGAATTCTACAGCGGTGAGCTCGGTGATCTCATCCAAGGCTGTGCACCGGACGGTTACAGCCTCGTGCCGCCGGCCATGGATGACATGGATCAGGCAAAGCGCTTGGTTGCCAAGATCGCGCGCCTTGTCGCCGACAAGGAAATTGAACTCGAGGCGCTGCGCCAAGCGGCACCTCTCGCAGTTCGGCCTTTGAACGACAACGCCGCTAGTGCGGCTGACTCTGCATCTTCCGCGGGTGCGGCTGATTCAGCCCCTGCAGGAAGTCCTAAGGACATCGACGACGCGACTAAGATTCGCATCGTAGACGAAGTCGTCGATCTCATGTCTCGCTGGTTCGAAGCTCTGCGCCGTGTTGCAGAACTTGAAACGCGCATCAAGACGTCGCAAGACGTCGTTCGCGCTCTCAAAGATCCGTTCAATATACCGGCAGTGCAGTCGGGGCTCGACGCGCATCGTATCGAGTTGGGAGACGCTCGCAAAGAGGAGAATGAGCTAAGCAATCAGATCAACTCACTGGGAGCAAATCGACTCACGCTCCGCGCGGCGGAAGTCTCCAAGGATGACTACGTTGATCTTGTGAAGGTAAAGTCGATCATTCTCCAAGAACTGATTGACGTCTTGAACCATGCGGCTCCGGCCGCAAGAGTTGGCGCTGCGCCTACTGCGTATGCGCGTACCATTCCGCCACCAAACGGCACAGATAATCCAAACGGTGGACACTCCATCTGACCCCACTCTTCTCGGGGTCTCTTTTTTTTGTTTCCTCTTCTTCTCGGGTACTGACGGAACCCCCTCCCCCTTCGGGCACTCCCCCTCAAATGAGGGAGGAGAGTCCGAGTCGGAGTCGGAAACTTAAAAACTACTCTCCGCCTGGCGTAGGAGGAGTGGCGAGCGCGGAGCGAGACGTGGTGGTAGACGTCCGGTGGAGTGGCGAACGCGTAGAGAGCCGAGGTGGTAGACGTCCGGCTTGACTCTCAGCTCGATATATATTAAGTTATAGGCCATTAATACCTAACCTTTGCCGGCCAAAATCCCGAATTTTTAGCCAAAAACGGGGTTTCCGCAAATAGCGGACGTGCAAAAAACTATGCGACTTTACGAGTTGCTTTACATCATCCCGGCTACTCTGGCTGAAGAAGAAGTCAGCCAAGCCGAGAATGAGATCCAGGCGCTTATCCAGCGCTATAATGGCGTGCCAAAAGAAACGCGCCGCTTGGGCAAGTTCAAATTCACGTATTTAATTAAAAAGGTCAGACATGGCCATTACGTGCTTTCATATTTTGAGGCAGAACCGGTAGAGGTCGCCAAAATCAACGAGGCGCTGCGCATTCATGAAAAAGTTTTGCGCCATCTGATTTTGCGCGCCGAAGAAGCGGGCGGAAGCGAGTTTAATCTGGTACAATTCCAAGAGGTGGTTGTGGAAGGCGGCGCCAAAGATGACCGCACAAGACGCCGCAAGATGGAGGCGGAAAAATCCAAGGCTGCAGAAGATGTCAAAGTTGCCGCGGAGTTAGACGCTAAGCCTGAAGAAAAAACGGAAGACGAGGAAGACTCTGTAAAAGAAGAAGCTGAAAAAATCAGCCCCGAAGAGCTTGATCGAAAGATAGACGCTGCGCTCACTGAAAATACGTAATTTATTCATTGTTAATTGTTATTTGTAAATTGTTAATTGAATAAGTATGTCCATGAGCTTGAATCGCGCCACGATCATCGGCAACCTGACCAGGGATCCGGAAATGCGCACAACCACCAGCGGCCAGAGCGTTGTAAACTTTTCAGTCGCAACATCGTCGCAGTGGACTGATGCCGCCGGTCAGCGCCAAGAGCGCACCGAATATCATCCCATTGTCGCTTGGGGCAAGTTGGCGGAAATCTGCCATCAGTATCTTGGTAAGGGCCGCAAGGTCTATATCGAAGGACGCTTGCAAACTCGCGAGTGGGAAACCCCGGACGCGCAAAAGCGCCAGCGCACCGAAATCGTTGCCGACAACATGATCATGTTGGATAAAGCCGGCCAAGGCGGGGCAGTTGCACCGACCACGGTTAGAACGCCTGATGACAGTCCGGCACCGCAGGTCGAACCTGGCGTGGGTGATCAAGAAATCAGGATAGAAGATATTCCATTTTAAACTCTATGAATAAAAAGACTCCACATAATTGTTATTTCTGCCACTCGAACATCGAAGAGATCAACTATAAAGACACCAACTTGCTGCGCCGCTATCTTTCCTCTTTCGGCAAGATAGTAGCCCGCAAGCGCTCCGGCGCCTGCAGTTGGCACCAGCGCAAGCTGGCCAGCGCCATCAAGCGCGCCCGCTTTATGGCCATCCTCCCATTCGTGGTCAGATAAATTAAAAGCCCCGACTTGACGTCGGGGTTTTGATTAGCGTGTCCATTCGTGATTTACTATCAATCATATGACAGATCAATCTTTAGAGCATCATCGTCCTTCAGCGGACGAATATTTTCTCGAAATAGCCAAGACCGTCGGCTCGCGCGGCACTTGTGACCGCGGACGCATCGGCGTCGTGTTGGTTAAAGATAAAAGAATTTTGGCCACAGGTTATGTCGGTTCGCCTATCGGTACGCCGCATTGCGACGAGGTCGGGCACCAAATGCACAAAGTCACGCATGAGGACGGAACCGTGACTCAACACTGCGTGCGTACTTCTCACGCCGAGATAAATGCAATCTGCAATGCGGCCCGTTATGGCGTTGCCATTGACGGCGCAACTTTGTATGGCAAGTTTGAGCCGTGTTATACTTGTGCCAAAGCGATGATCAACGCCGGTATCAAGCGTGCTGTTTACGAGCGTTGCTATCACGCGGCAAGCGAATCCAGAGAACTATTCAAACAAGCCGGCGTGGAGCTTGTCGTGTTGTCCGACGAAGTCGAGCAATACGCGAATCAATAGCTCGAAAATCACGTACATAACGTACCTAACGCACATCACGTACTATGCCAAAACTTGAACAAATGCCATACACCTCGCAGGAGAATGAAGATTCCGGAGTGCGTGCTAAGAACGAAAGAATGACTTTGCGGGTCAACTCCGACGAGGCGCTAGAGTCTTATGAGGAAAATATAAAACCTCAACTGGAGAGATATGTCACTAACGCGGGAGAGTTTTTGAATCAGGTGCATGTTTTGCGTGATCTCGAAAAAAGAAATTTTTCCAAAGATAAAGAATCAATGGAAAATGCGAAGACCAACCTGCTCTCTTTGTTTGATGCAAAGCTGTTCGTTGATTTTTACGGTCGCGACAGCAGTGAAGCGGTAGAAAGTCTGTCCGGTTTGTTGGATCTGCCGGTCGACGTGAAAGAAGAGTTGCAAGAGCGAGTCGCTGCACGCGCTTCAAAAGATGTTCCGACTTTGCGACAAAAACAAGAGGAGATTACGCAAACGGAGATTGATGCAAATCCCCCCATTGCAGCCGCGTCCGAGAATGTGCCTATGGCAACCTCTGCGTCTGAAGTTTCGACATCTCGTCAAATCCCCAAAGAAATACCTGCAGCTGAGACGGAAAGCGAAAATGAATTAATGATGAAATTGACGCTTGCCAAAAGAGTTTTGCGCGATATAGAGAAAGAGCTCAGGAAAAACTATGCAGATGCTGAAGGTGATGAGAGAAAAACTGTAAAATTAAAATTGGATGAAAACGGCAAGCTGCAAGATCGTTTGGCAAATGAGTTAGATGACGTTTTAAGTCAAATGCCATCGCTGCATCAAGGAGAAAGTGACTTGTTTCCTGATCAAGGCAGCGAGCATATGGTTGTTGTGAGGCAGTCTCTTGCTAAAACTCTGGCTGACATTAATAAATACATTGAAAAACAGACGAACGGCGTCATGCATCAACCTTCTGATTGGCTTGAGTTAAATAGATAAAAAAAGAAGACCCGAGTGGGTCAAGATGCGCAGAGCTCGATCATGGCTCTGCGTATTTCGTATAGCTTGTCTGTCACTTCGCTCGGAACGCCGAGGCTTTTGGCCCTGGGCAAAGCGAGAGCGATGCAGCGAGGATAGCTTGCTCGATTTGACCGATCAGGCACGTTCCCCTTGAAAGCCTCGGAGACCAGGGGGTTATTTTGGGCGACTCGTCTGAGTTTGCGAATCTCATCCTCGAAGTCTGATCGTCTGAAGACGTTTTTGTTGAAAGCTGTCCGACAACCTTCGTGGGTAGGATTGCCGTTGCCGTCGATCACGATCGCCTCGTCCGCGGACGCAGGATGGTTGCAGTGGATGCAGACGGAATTGGTCTCCATGAGCCACCTCGTTTTACGGCTTGCGCCGGTCGGTTTTTTGGGTGTTGACACACCTGGTAAAGGGGAGGGAGCGCGGCTCCGCGTTAACGGAACCGAATGTGACAGCTTGGCAAAAATTCGGGTTTTTGTCAAGATGTCTGCATATGGATTTGGACAAAGTCATTATACGCTCAAAAGTCGTAAAACTCATCCGCGAGTTTTTTGATAATCAAGGGTTTACGGAAATGCTGACTCCGCGCTTGGTCGGTCTCCCCGGCCAGGAACCTTATCTTGAGCCTTTCTGGACAGAAGTGACTAACAACATACCCCTTGTCAAAGGGGGGAAGGGGGGATTTTCGGCTGCGCTCATAACCTCCCCCGAATATTCGATGAAACGTTTGTTGGCGCGGGGCATGGATAAGATTTACGATTTGGGTTCGTGTTTTAGAAACAACGAACCTTGGGACGGAACGCACGATCCCGAGTTTTTGATGATCGAATGGTATCGCCGCGACTCTGGCGTCGAACAGCTTATGGACGACACGGAGCAGATGATTCGTTTTGTTTCAGAAGGTTGTGAAAGCGAAATTCAGCGCAGCGTATATTCAGCGCAGCGTATATTCAGCGCAGCGGATATTCGTGGAATTCCATTTCGTCGCATGACAGTTGAACAAGCTTGGCGCGAATATGCAGGCGTTGAGCTTGCCGACTATCTGGGAGATCGCGAAGCACTCGCAGAATTGGCACACACAAAATTCAATCAAACCGTAAACGATGACGATGATTGGGATGATATATATTTCAAAATTTTTTTGTCGCAAATAGAACCGAGCCTCGGCTGGTTACAAAATAACCAGGACCGTGTACCTAGGACCGTGTACCCAACTTTTTTACATCGTTACCCCGCGAGCCAAGCATCGCTCTCTCGCAAGTGTGCAGACGATCCGCGCTGGGCGGAAAGAGTCGAGCTCTATATCGGAGACTTGGAACTCGCAAACGGTTTTGCGGAGTTGTGCGATGCGGACGAACAAAGAAAAAGATTTTTGGAAGAACGCGCCTTAAGGTCCAAGCAAGGAAGAAAGACTTGGGCTTTGGACGAGCGATTTTTGTCAGACCTGCCAAAAATGGGTAACGCCGCAGGCATCGCTTTTGGCGTTGATCGACTGGTAATGCTTTTGACCGGCTCGACTTCGATCAACGACGTATTGCCGTTTTCTGCGAGCGAGAGGTTTAGCCCATGAACTGACAACTTACAACTTACAAGAGTTATTAAGCTGCTCTTGTTAGTTGTCAGTTGTTAGTTTGACCGTTACTCGTCGTCATGCGAATATGCGGTCAGGTTGCTAACGGAGGTAGTTGATGATGGATAGCGTGTTATTGAAAAATCTGAAAGAGCTTGTCGACTTGCTGTCGGCTTTGGGCTCTACGTGCACGTCCTTTCTACGTTTGTCGCAGATTCGCGACAAGATTCTCGCCTTGCCGCTCGAGGAACAACAGCATAAGATGATCGAGCTGGAACATCTTGCTCAGGACTGCCGCGGCTTAAACGAGAAACTTCGAGTCTTTCGTGCCTCGTTGACCGGCGAGTCGCTCGTCAATACATCTGCACGCAAGCGTCTCAGCTCGCTCTAACGGCTTTGGCCGTCTCTTTTTTTAAAATCAATCTTGATGAACTCAGTTCTTCCTGTTAACCTACTGCCGTTAGGGCATGTAACATGTACACAAACATGTAGTATTGAACTCTGAAAATTGTTAATTGTTATTTGTTCATTGTTAATTGAATAAGCGGGTATCGTATAGTGGTTATTATGAGTGCTTCCCAAGCATTAGAGACGGGTTCGATTCCCGTTACCCGCTCCATGTAAAAACAGCTCCACAAGGGCTGTTTTTACATGCCCCGCGGCGCATCGAATAAAATAATTTTGTGCTTTACGCGGCTGCTCACTCGCTGTTCACGTGGCGCTGCCATAATCAATTACCCTCCAAGAAAGGGAAAGTTTGTTTTTAATAATAAATGATTGACATATTTGAATATAAATGATTTTATGATTCTTACTCATTCGTTCTTTAACTCCTGAGGGAAGGTCTTCAATGACACAAGAGGAAAATTCGTGCTCGAGAAACCCGAGCCCTACGCTGCCTTCGAATCCCGCTCCTGCGATGACGCCGTCAGACGCGTGTGCGACGGATATTATTCCCTCGCTCATGCAAACGATGCATCGCCCGTCGCCTCAATCCGGCGTAGACATTTTCGAATCAAAACCGGTTGTCTCGAGTAATCGACGAGCGCCCGACTGGTTGTTGGAAATGTCGTGCGAGGCGTACCGACGCGCAGTACGCGTTTTTGACCATCTTCCGTTGTTTCAGAAATACTGTGCTCTTCCGCAGCTCATGCATCATCAACCGGAAACGGTCGAACGCTATTTGGAGTTTGCGGATCCCAAGTTGCCGGTTCTATGGTTTATGCCGGAAGGCGTGACCATCTTGCATCTTGTGAATCTTGGATTGCAACACACCTGGTGGCGGGGAGATTTGGACGTTTCCGGCACTCCTACTTATGATCCGAACGGAACTTCCATTCGAAGCATGGAGGACGGCAAACACGCGATCGACAGCAGTCATCGCGGAGGATATTGGGTTCTTTGGCAGCCAAGACTTTTGCCTTTGAGCGAACACGCGACTCTGCAAGAGCAGCGTTGGTTGATGTCGCAATTTGCTCGCCTTTTAAAAATTCCGCCAAAAGAAGTTGTTTTGGGAGATTTGGCCGAGCAGGCTGTACTTTGGGTTCAGGCTCGCGCTGAGAAGTTGATCTCAAATTTTGATTTCCACTCAGTTCGTACCGACGCCGGTTATCGCAAAGAGTTGATACACGGCGATGGTCTGCGCGCTTCGGATGTCAGTTGCGGTATCGGATATGTCAGTCGCGGTCCGAATGTCGACGACTGCGCATTGGAAGTCACCGACTACGGCAACTCGGTCAGAATCACGGGGCTTGGGATTTCACCCATCGTCATCTAGCGTCTGCACTTGCGGGCGTCTTTTTTTGCGTTAATCTTGACAAATCGATGAAATTTGTTATCATCGTTTTTCCGCAATCGCGGAGTTGGACTTTCGACTTTTTGCTTAATAAGTTTCCAACTCGTGGAGGTTTGTGATGACAAGAGTGGCAGATATCAGGGCGGCAGTGGAGAGGCGCTTGCGGGTTAAGTGCGACGCGGCTCTCGCGGAACCGAGCAACGTCGCCGGTTGCACTCTCGAGGAGTGCTGCAAGCTGCTCGACATGGCGATGGCCACCAGCGCCGGTATGAGCAAGTTGTTCCTCCTCGCTAAGTACTCCGAGCAAGCGGAGTGCTTGCGGTTGGTGGTCGAACACGCCATCGCGAGCAGTCGTGAGGATGAGCTTTGGCTGGTGATGTTGGGGCTTGCGCGAAAGTGGGCCAAGAACGACATCGACTGCTCGTGGGACAACGAAACGGTTGTCATCAGTGCAGTAAACCGGCTCATGGTCAATGTCGATTACCGGCACACCGAGGTTGTGTTGCTGGCACTGAACCCACGCAACGGACTCTGGTTTGCTCCGTTCGTTGACTTTGATGAGTACTGGCAGCGGGTCATCTCCCACGAGCTGGAATATCGCATGTGGGACAAAGCCTTCAATTCGCTGCTGTGCGCCGGCATCGGAGTCGATCTCGACGACCAGGAAGAGCTGCGCGCCGGCTATTCGACAGAAGAGGCTTGGTTCGCGATTCAGGAAGCGCAAGATTACAAGTTAGACGATGCGCTGACCTATGGTCGAGCGCAGAAGAGCTACCAAAAACTCATCCGTACGGTCTGGGATGCGTTTGCCCTTGAGGGTTTGTTGGCAGGCCTTCCGGATACTCAATTGGTGTCACGCAAAATCAGAGTCAAGGTCAAGCTGCGGCTCGATGAGCGCAATGCCCCATATCGTTCCTTGGTGGGCCTGTTGACACGCGGTGCCGAGCATCTCACGTTCGAGGATCTCGACCGCGGCCTGAAGCGTCCGATGTGCGACAAGAAGACTGTGCTTACCATCGAGATGGCTATGCTTCAACAGATGGTGATTTCTTTCAGGAAGAGTCGGGGCGCGCGTCTCCGTAAGACGCGATCGACTTTTCAGGCGGCAAGCTAGCGCCCCGGAGCGACTCTCGCTCCAGGGCGTTTTTTTATCTCTAAACTTCACGCACCACGGCCGTTGTCACTGTCCTAATCTTTTTTCTTGAACGGACTTTTTTCACTCCTTCAATTGCGCCGATCATGCCAAGCGCCGCGCCGAACGGAGTCCAACCAGGAAGTCCGCTGCCGGTGTTTGCGGCAGCCGGATTTAGAGCGATTTTTTCCGGCGCATGAGAAATAAGAGTAATTTCATTCGCATTTCTGGGCAAGATGGCTGGGATGTCGCCGCTGATATCAAGTAATCCGCTGACCGCAACAGTGTCGCCTTTAAGCAAGCGTGCAGCCCGATAGTCGACGCCGGATTTGATGCGCATATTCACCTCCTCATCATCGACGATCATTTTGATTGTTGAGCCGGAGACTTCCGACACGGTTCCGGTTGCGTTGACTAAGCTCCAAGCGTCTTCCGCGGAAGGCGCGCTCCAAAATACATTGCGTATTTTTGGAGTCGAAACGTTTTTTTGCATGGCCAGCCACGTGTCGCTGGTCGTCATGGAAATATACGGCAGATCATGCGTGTCAAACTTGAGCGTGCCCGTAACTTCGACATAAGTGTTGATGCCCGGAGCTTTTTTGCCGGTGGGGAGTTTAACGATAATACCTCTGCCATCCTGATTTAAGAGAGCAAAAGATCTGCCCGTGAGCAATCCCGTCATCGAACCCACGCTGCCTTGCAGCTTGACGCGCAAGTTGCCGTAAGTGTCGTCTTGCAACATATCATAATCCAAAGTTATAGCTGATTTAGTTTTGGAAGTTGAACTTGAACTTGCTGCTGTTTTTGGTTTGGCGGTTGATGCAGCGGCGGTTGTCTTTTTGGCTGTTGTGGTAATCGTGCTTAAAGCGGTCGTGACGGTTCCTGCTTTCGCAACCGTCTTGCTTGCCGTAACTGCTTTAGTCGATGTTGCTTTAACGGCGGCGGTTGTTGTAGTTTTGCTTGCAATCTTCGGCGTCTTTTGATTCATATCAGAACTCTCGGTTGTTTGCGCAACCGGAGTGTTCCTTGGAGTGATTGCGTTTGTCGCATCCGGCGTGGGAGTTATCGTGTCGCGCCAAGCGCCTAAATTATCCTGTGCCCACGAAACGCCCTTGAATGCATCGGCATAGTGAAACGAGTCGATAGTTTCGCCGCCAGGACCGCGCAAATAAACGTCGTCGCCCGTGTTGTTTAATCTAGAACTTGTGAGTTGATAAACGAAGAAGATATGCGTCGAAGAAACTTCGCCGTGCAGAGTCGCAAACTTGCCGGCAGCATCGTACAAAGTCACATCTTCGAGCGAGATTGTTCTATCCGGAGCAATGCTCGAAATTTCGATCCACTCGCTGCCGGTCTCGGGATATGGCATTACTTCGTTTAAACGCAGATATTGATAATTTTGCAGTGCGTCGGTTTGGTTGTTTACGGTAAGCGTCGTTTGCACAACAGGAACCTCAATTATCGGCGCAGTTGTTGTAGCGGTTGATGTTGCGACGGACATTCCTTGCGTTGATGTCAATATGGATTCTGTTGATGTAGCTGCTTCATTAATCAATAGAATTTCGGTAGAGGTCGTATTAACCTGATCGACATCAGGCTCTGTTGCAGGAGTTGATGTCGTGCTCGTTTCATCAACGTCAATCGGCGGCGGAGTTTCGTCAACCGGCTCGTCTGCAAAATCAAAGTCAATAATACCCGGCGTGCCAAAATCCGACGTGTACATATTTTGCGAGACATTTGCCGTGCCCCACGCGTTCGCATCATCGCCGAATAAACCGATGTCAATGCGAATCATGCCGGCTTTCAGCGTCTGCGAATAACCTGCGAGCGGTGTTTGTCCGTCACCCGCCAGATCTATCAAGTTGTTGTCGACGTCTCTTAACTCGATGCGAAGCGCACTGTTCGAGAGTGAAACGGTTGACGTCACTGTATCGGGCGAGACTGTCAACGCGCAGTGCGAATCATCCATCGGATAATTTGAGATGAGATAAACGCCGTGTGCCGGAATAGTCGCGTCACTCGGCAGGACTAAAACTTTGTCGCTTGATCCAGCGCCAAACAGCTTCCATCCGCCGATGGAAACGTCCGAAGCGCTTGCATTGCCAAGCTCTATCCACTCATCGGATGTTGAGAGCGTTGAACCTGCCCAGGCGACTTCGCTGATATAAATTGCGTTTGGAGTTGCGGCGCGCGCTTGCGGCGTTGGAAGCGCCAAAAATATTGCGCTTACAAATTGAACGAGAACAAGAAACCGACAAATCGTTTTGAAACGCATAAATTCCAATTAACAATTATCACCGCCTCTGCGGGATCCCGCCACATCGAATTTTATGGAGGCGGGAAGAATTAACAATTAACAACGAACAATTTAATAAGTGCTTTGCGCGTTATGTGCGCGATGCACATCAAAAAAAAGAAGCGTGACGAAAGGCTTCGTCAGCTTCACACCTACAAATAGCGTGACAAGTTTTTGCAAAAAAGTCAAGAGTGGGATTGTGAATAAGTTTATGAGTTGATCCCTCTGCTTTAATGCTTTGCATTTAAAGCTGTCCCCCTTGGAAAAGGGGACGCAGATTGTTAGTACCCCTTTTTGTAAAAGGGGATATTCGACGCATGGCGTTGAATTGGGGAAATTAACTCAATAAAAAATGACCCGCAGCGTGCGGAGTCAGAGAATAGCTTCGATCTTAAGGAGATTACGCTTGACCTTGATCCAGTCGTCCTCGCGCATGGCGGCGAACACGGTTTTGAGCAAGGGCTTGATGCGCGGGCGCATAGGATTTGCGATGGCTTCCGGCATCAGCTCGCCGTCTTTTTCCCAGGCGAGTTCTTTGACGAAAGAACTGAATGCGTGGGCGATCATGCCAAACTCGTACGGCGCCAGATTTCGTGTGATTTTGAATTTGCCTTTCTCGTGCGTCACGCGGCGTCGTGCGCGTTCCCGCCGGCGCAGGTCGGCCATGAGAAGCGCGAGAGGAAAAATGACGCGCTGTTCAAGATGATCAAGTGCAAAGAACCAGCGCGTTCCTTCGAGTATGCGCTTGAGCGCGTTATACAGATGAACGTCTTGTTGCTCCTCGATCGCCCACATAGCTCTTTTGCAATCCTCGGCCATATGGCGGGCGTTTTTGCAAAACGGCGCTTCTTTAACAAGTTCGAATGCGTTACGGAAATGCCTGAGCGTTTCGTACATGGCCTCATGCTCAGGAAGACCGGATAATTCATCCAGCCATCCTGGTTGGATCTGGACGTTCTTCGGACGCGTTCCGGCATCTTCCGCCTTCCAGACAGCCTCGCAGTGCGGGTCGAACTGCAGCCGCACTTGTCGATACAGCGCGCGTCTTTGGCGAATGATGGATGTGACGCCTCGACTGCGGGTGTCGAGACGCGAAGCAATGCTCCACATGGATTCGATGCGCCAATTGAGATTGCCGATGGCGGCTTCAGTAACCGCTGCCATGACGCGAGGATTTCTTCGGCCCCGTGAATCAATGGCTACCGTGCCGCGCCGCAGATTCTGTTGCGCCATCTTTTTGCGGATATTGCGCTTGGTATCCAGCTCGCGGATGAGCGGTTCGTTGTGCTGCTTGGCCAGCGTTTCGAGTTCCACCACGCTGCCGCCGTTCGTCATGATCTCGATAGCCGCGCGCCGGACCTTGAGTTTGTGATCTTCGATTTCCGAGATCTCCGTGTCCGGTGCAAACTTGATGAGGCCGTAATTGTTCACCGCCTCGATGCCGCTGCGCAAAAGCGAGTAGGCACCGGACGGGTAGTGTTGCCGTTCGGTTTTGCCTTTGCTTGTGCGGGCGAGGTCTTTGTTGGTCCGCCACATACTGCCGGCATGATATCTTTCGACTTTGGTCTTCTTCCTTTTTCCGGCCTCGCGTGCGATCTCGAAGTTATCCAACTGCGTCGCATCCCCCCACGGATAAACCAGACAGCTGATGCGGACTTCGCGGCCTTGATACATGAAGATCTCAATGCTTTCAATGGGTCCTTGTGCCATGATAACTCTCCTTGTCTAAGTTGCGTGTCTTGTGGATGTGAGACTAGCACATTGGGCGAAAAAGGCAAGATACCCACATCCCACCCGTTGACATTTTTAAAAAAATCTGTCACGCTATTTGTAGGTGCGGAGCAGACGAAGTCCTCGTCTCGCTCCTTTTTTATTTCTCGCTGGAGGTGTGTGATGAATCGAGAATCAATGCTTGCAAGTCTGTGCGCAATCGGCCTGTGTCTGTTCAGCTGCTCTTCGCCGGCTTCCGGCGATGTCGACGATCCGGTCATCGAGCCGGATCGCGAGAGAGTGGAAGTCGACCGTGATCAGCGCGTGATCAACGTGTCCGTGCAAGAGATCCGCGCCAACAAAGCTTCGCAGGCGGCGCAGCCTGCGCACGCCAATCCGGCATCGTACGACAAGATCAGTGCGGCGAAAGGCGAGGTCGCGAAGGTTGCCAATGGATACGGCAGCGAACTCTTTCCGCAGGACGTAGTCCCCACAGGGTTGATGTTCGCGACCTGCATGAGCAATCCGTGGGAAGTCGCTGTGCCGCTCAATCCCACGGACGACCGCTACTGCGATACGGTGCAAGCCTTTGCCTATCGCGATGACGACGGCGATGTGTACGATGTTTCCGCGGACTACGTGTGGAGCATCGCAGACACTTCGATCGCGCAGATCCACCCCTTGCCGGGGAAGGAGCGTGACAATGTGCAAAGGCCTTCGGCCATGTACGACATCTTTTGGGCAGACGACCAATCGCACGAGCCGAGCACGAGCGTCACTGTCTGTGCGGTTCCTAAGGGCGGCGGCAATTGGCCTGGCAATCAGCAGATCTGCGATACTCTGCCGCTCAATGTCGTCGTCAACCTGGAAGGCTCGTGGTGTTTTTCCGGCTCCACATTTAACGGCGACTGCGACAGCGTGACCATTGACCAGGATGGTCGTGTCTTCGGCCTTGGCCAAAACGGCAAAGGCTACGTTGATACCAAGGAAATTTCCTTTCGTATCGGCGGCAACTTCTACCTCGGCGACATCCTGAATCGCGACATCATCTCCGGCATCGTGGTTAATGCCGACACGCAGCAATACATCGGAACTTGGCAAGCCTGGCACTTGCCGCTCTACTGACCGGGAGTTTCTTTCCCGGTCATTTTATATAAGTAATTGTGCTACAATGCTGTCATTATGAAAATCATTGAGCTTGAGTTAAGGTCCGAAGTTGCCATTAAAGAATACGCGGGTTTGCTGGCAAAATTAAAAAAATCAGGCAAGCTTATTTCTAAGACCAGACGATGTTCGGTTATGTTTTTTGGATCAGCCGGAGGACATAAGCTCGATATTCGCATAAGGGTCACCAATGGAAAGGCGGAACTTGTGATCAAGAAGGGCGCTTTGCATGCTCATGATCGCATCGAATTTTCCCAGCCCATTCAAAAAAATGAAATGTCCGGTTTAGCCAGAACTTTTTCGTTGTTTGGTTTTGCATCAAAAGTTGGAGAGAGGGAAACGATGAATTTCGACTTTGGAAAAAATACGATTGTTTCTTTGGTTAAGGCGGGACCGATCGCTTATTTGGAAATAGAACGCATGAGCGACAAGAAAGACCTTTTGCAGAATAAGAGAGAACTTGTCCTTTTGCTTAAAAATTTAGGATACAAATCGGTGGATAAAAATGAATTTAAAGATTTGTGCGATAGGCTCTCCAAGCATATAGATTGGGAATTCGGCGCCACTAAAAATGATTTGAAAAAGTTACAAAATATCCTAAATAAGTACTAACAGTTAGGGTGAACAACCCTATAATCGGCATACTTATAAAATAATAGTCAGGCATATAGCGTATAGACACTAATGGCTATCTCGTATAGATTATAAAGAAATAAAATTCATTAATTTCATCATATGAAAAAATCTTTGTTTTTAGCGGTTGCGGTTTTGTTTGCTTTCGGTGCAGGCTGCGGGTCGTCTCAACCTACGAATACCGCGTCTAACAGCCAGCCGTCTTCGCAGCAAGACGTCGCTGTCGGCGGACAGAATATAGCCGTTCAAACTTACGCTTTAGCGGATGTCGCTTTGCATACAACCGCGTCAGACTGCTGGATGGCGATTGATGGCAAAGTGTATAATGCGACGAGTTTTATTCCCAATCATCCGGGCGGAGATAAGATTTTGCAGGGATGCGGCAAAGATGCGACTTCATTATTCGATGGGATTAAGGGCGGCCGCGGTCATTCGCAAGATGCAGCCGACATCATGCAGGCTCTTTATATCGGTGATTTGAAACAATAAAAAGTTTAACAAAAATACGCGAGGCCTACCCGCGTATTTTTTTATTATAGAAGTTCTGTTTGCAAATTGTGCGCCTGCAGTCCTTTGCCGTCTTTAGTTTCGCGCGTCAATCTCCACACCAGTATTACTGCTGATGCAACGGCTGTTAAAATCGACATGCTGATAATTGAAAAAGTTTGCCGCCAAGCAAGACCGGCGATTTGATTTGTTTGATTCAATTGCGCGAGCGCGGATGGATTTAAGATAGCGATAATGCTGTAAACAAAAATCGTTGTAGCGATTAAGCCGGCAACGACAAACGTTGTAAAAAATAGTGCATCAGAAAATTTTGTATACATACTCTGAATCGATATTAAGGCAAAGCGCCAAACTTTACCAATCGCCCTGTGGAAATCGTAACTTCTTCTCTCAACACAGTGCTCTTGACGAGGTTCCACTTGCGTTCTATATTTGTTCTATATGCTCCAACCACTCACACCAAAACAAAAAGAAGTGCTGGATTACATTATCCAGTTCATCAATGATCGCGGATACGCGCCGTCCTTTCGAGAAATCGCTGATGGATTGGATTTGGCGTCGCCTTCGACTGTGCACGTGCATATCCAAGCTTTGCGCTCGCGTGGATTTTTAAAAGCAGGCGGAGCCGCGAGAGAGCTTGAACCGACGGACAAAGCTGTGCGTTGGGGCAGAAGCGTCCTTTTGCCTCTTGCAGGCTTAATCACTGCCGGTCTTCCGATCGAAGCAGTCGAAGAACGCGAAACAATGGCAGTACCCGTCGATCTTGCTCCCGACTCTTCCAATTCATACGTCTTGCGCGTCAAAGGTGAGTCAATGATAGAAGATGGCATTCATGACGGCGATTATGTCGTCGTCGAGCGCAATCCCAGCCCCAAAAACGGCGATGTGGTCGTCGCGCTTTTAGACAACGCCTACGCTACCCTCAAGCGTTTTTACCGCGAACGCGATCGCATCCGCCTCCAACCCGCCAATTCCACAATGAAACCTATCTACTGTTATGACCCGATTATTCAGGGCGTGGTGAAGGCGGTGATTAGGAAGTTTTGATCGAAATATAAAGACCTCGCCAAACTATTTTAAGTCTCTTTGTATCTCGTAGGGGTTCGGGGACAAAAATTTTGAGCGGCTCACATGAAATGAGTTGCCACATAGAAAGAAGCGAGTTTTTTGTCCCCGAAACCTTTTGGTTACTTGTTCAGTTATGAAAAGTAACGTAAAAAGATCCTTCAAGTTGATTAGGGCTTGTGGCTTAGTTGGATCAAACTAACTACGAGACAATAGCTTCTATCAGTTGCTAAAATCCAGAATTTGCGATAACATTCGCATGGTTTAGCGATGTCAATTAGTCGCAAGACATGGGCCCGTGGCGGAATTGGTAGACGCAACGGACTTAAAATCCGTCGCTCGAAAGAGCTTGTGGGTTCGATTCCCACCGGGCCCACCAGTCAAAAAACAAACAAAAGATCCTAGGATCTTTTTTCGTTTATCACCTTTAACTGGATTTGACCATTCTTCTGGACGCAAATCAGCGAGCTGATGAAAGATTTGCAGATGAAGTTTATAAGGGAGTAGGACCTTGCCCGTGTCTTGACTTTTACTGCGTAAGGTGTATCTTTGTGAAAACAGCTGGTGCTGTTCTGGCAGTGCTGTATGTACAAAAACGTTTTCGGAGGTGCTACATGCAATATGTGCGCAAGACGTATGTCGAGTTCATTCACCCTGGCGTGGTGTGTAACGTAGTCTCAAAACAAGAGATTGAAACACGTGATGTGTCGAGGCTCATGGTGCCGGAGAACGCTTTTGCCTTCAAGTTCCACGACACCATCTCAACGACCGTAATGGTCGACGGTGTTGAAGTGGAGCTTACGAGCAAGTGCATTAATATGTCGCCGCTGCATTATTATGGCGGCAAGGTCTTCACTCTGGCACAGCTCAGGCGCAAAATGCCGGATGAGGACATACTGATCAGAAATGTTGAGCGCAGCGACTCCAAGAAGGTGATCCTGTGCAGGACTGGCAATTGGCAGCCATTCTCTGAGACGGATGTCTTCGTCCCGGCCACCTGAACGGGCGAGGCCAGTCTCAAGCGCACGACCTGCTGGTACGGCGCCTTTTTTATTTGCAATTTAACTTGAACTCAACTACAGTGAAGTTGTATGAAAAGAGCTTTGTTCGGGTAATTATGGCTTGAGAATATGAAGCCAATACTTTTTATTGATTTTGACGGAACGCTTTGCAATGATAAATTTTGGAGAAGCATAGATCCTGTTATCTTTGAAAAAATTCAATCTTTTTTATTTTCTGAAAATAAATCGGTTAAACATGATTGGATGAAGGGTGTTTATTCTTCAGAAGACATTAATCGACTTATTGCGAAAGAGCTAAATGTCCCGTTTGAAAAAATATGGAATGTGTTTGTCGAGGATTGCAAAACAATGGCCATTTCTAGAAATTCTCTTGATCGCATCAAAGAACTTAGAAATGATCATATTGTAATTTTGGTAACCGATAATATGGATTGTTTTACCAGATTTACCGTTCCCGCCCAAAAACTTGATTCATTTTTTGATTATATAATTAACTCTTTCGAAGTCAAAAAATTCAAAGAGTATAACGAAGGTGAGATTTTTATTCGGTTGGCAGACAGAGCTGGCACAAAAATTGAAGATTGTATTTTGATTGATAATTCAAAAAATTTATGCACGCTTTTTTCAAAACTTGGTGGTAAATCTCATCTTGTCACCTCTGAAACCCCGCTTGATTATTGGCTTGATAAGTTATAAAATAAGTTGGCGAAATATGATCGAAGTTGAGAAAAAGTTTATATTGAATGATGATGATATTAAGCGTCTGACGGAGGGCGCGGTTTTTTTAAGTGAAAAAATATTTACGGATGTTTATTATGACACGACGGATTACGCTTTAACGCGTTCGGATAAATGGCTGCGTTCGAGAGACGGAAGATATGAATTGAAATTGCCCCTGCATTCAGGAGCCGATAGACAAGCGGATCAGTATGATGAGCTGGAAGACGAATTGAAAATTAAAGAAGCTTTAAATTTCTCGCCCGATGTGAATTTGGAAGCGTCCATGAAGCGGTCCGGCTGCGAATCTTTTTGCGTTTGCAAAACAACAAGAAAAAAGTATAAAAAGGATCAATTTACAATTGATTTGGATTATGTTGATTACGGTGATTTTAATTACAGTCTGGGAGAAATTGAGTTGATGGTGAATGACAAGCCCGAGATAGAAGCGGCGATTGAAAAAATTTTGAATTTCGCACAAGATGATGGTCTTACGATTGGTTTTGTAAGAGGTAAAGTCATAGAATATATTAAAAGAAAAAGACCCGAACATTATCAGGCTTTGATTAAGAACGACGTTATCAAAGATTTTTAGAACCGAACGATTTGCCAATTTCTTAGCATATGAGTACAGTAAAATCATATGAAAAGAACATTGATTTTAGCTGCAATTTTTAGCTTGCTCATCGTCATTCCTGCACATCGAACTGATGCGGCGTCATTTAGCGCAGGTGATTTGATAAAAGCCTCACAACCTGCTGTTTATTATTACGGTTCAAACGGCAAGCGCTACGTTTTTCCGACGGAAAAGACGTATTTTTCGTGGTACTCGAATTTTAATAACGTAAAAACCATCAGTGATGCGGAATTGGCGACATTGCAAATTGGCGGGAATGTGACTTATCGACCAGGCGTCAAGCTTGTTAAAGTCACGACTGACCCAAAGGTCTACGCCGTTGATGCACATGGCACTTTGCGCCACATTACGACAGAGACGATTGCAACAGCATTATACGGTTCCAACTGGAATAAAATGGTTGATGATATTCCGGATGCATTTTTTACAAACTACGTCATTGGAAATCCAATCGTCAGCTCGTCTGATTTTAGTCCGTCGACAGCAACTCAAGTCGCGCAATCAATCGATATCGACAAGGGGTTAATAACCAATAACAGCGCACCGAAAGTAGGAAGTTGTCAGATTTTTCCGTCTGACAATCCGTGGAATCAAGATGTTTCAAAGTTGCCGGTGAATTCGATGTCCGCGGCTTATATCGCATCAATCGGCGAGGCGAGGACTTTGCATCCTGATTTTGGTGGTAACGGCGAGTATGGAATTCCGTTCGAGGTTGTGTCAGCTGGTCAGACGAAAGTGCCGATTAACTTTACGGCCTACGGCGACGAGAGTGATCCGGGTCCGTACCCAATTCCCGCGACGGCAAGCATCGAAGGCGGCGCAAATTCAGACGGTGACCGTCATGTTTTGGTTGTCGATAAAGACAATTGCAAACTTTACGAGCTTTATCGCGCTTTCAAAACAACGAGCGGCTGGGACGCGGATTCCGGCGCTGTTTTTAACTTGACGTCAAACGCACTTCGTCCCGAAGGTTGGACATCGACCGATGCGGCAGGGCTCCCGATTTATCCGGGACTCGTCAAATACAACGAAGTTGCCAGCGGTTCCATTAATCACGCCATTCGTTTTACGGCCTCGCGCACACAAAATGGTTACATCCATCCGGCAACTCATCAAGCCGGCATCAACAATGCGGATTTGCCTCCCATGGGTTTGCGCGTAAGGCTCAAAGCGAGTTTCGACACCTCAAAATTCACGGGACAATCGCGAATCATTCTCGAAGCCATGAAAAAATACGGCATGATCGTCGCGGATAACGGTTCCAACTGGTATTTCCAGGGCGACACTGATCCACGCTGGAACGACGATGACCTTAACCAGTTAAAGTCAGTTCCGGGCAGTGCGTTTGAAGCGCTGGAGACGGGTGCTATAATCAAGTGATATGAAAATATACAAATACTTGATTGCATCATTACTGGTCATTGTTATTTTGGTTATTGGAATTTATGCCGGTTACCGTCTATTTGCACCAAAAACAGTAAAGACCCAAGTTACTGCTCAAGTGATATTAACTGCTCTGCGTGATCGCGGGTTTCTGGTGACGCAGACTTATGTTTTTGACGAGCCGGTGACGATTACAAAAAAGTCGGGCAGCGCGCTTAAGGATTTTTTCTACGGGCAGACGATTACGGCCAGGGGGGCGATGGAAGCGAACTTGGGCATCGACCTGTCTAAAGTTTTGGCCGATGACATTAAGATTGCTGATGATAAAATCAGTGTGACAATTCCGAAAGCGCAGCTTTTTAACGTCAGGCTGGTCGGTCCTTTGGATGTTCAAAACACGCAAGGCATTTTAAAACGCTTGCTTGAGAATGATGACGGTTATAACGAGGCGCAGGCAGAGCTTTCGCGTGTAGCGGAAGAGTCCGCAACGCGTTCGGAGTTTGTCGACCGTGCGACGGAGCTCGCAAGAACGGAGGTCGCAAGATTGATTGGTTATATTTCGCAAGGCAAGACAATAGAAGTCACGATCAAATAAACCAAAAAGACGTCCCGCAGGACGTCTTTTGCAAACAATTTTATTCCACTTTTGCGGTCACATCATTACTGTACACTCCGCAATAACCGCCAAGGTACTCGCAGACCCTGAAGTGGTATGTTTTACCTGCCTCAAGTCCACTCCAAACATCATCGCTCTTATTTGGTTCGCTGTAATAGTGATAATCATTTCCCGGATAAACAGGATTGGTATTTTCAGAGACGACGACCTTGAAGCCCTTGGAAGAAGTCATGTCTTTTAGGCTCCAAGTCATTGCCACCTTGCCGTTGCCGATTGGTGTAGCGGATAAAACGATTGTCCCGGCTGTGACATTGGAGGTTGAAGCTCCGTTGGTGGTAACTTGAATGGTCGCATTGTTGCTGTAGACTCCGCACGCGCTGCCAAGATACTGGCAAACTCGGAAATGATAGGTTTTATTGCCCAATCCGGACCATGTGTCCTGCCGAATCGACGGGTCGGAGAGATAATGGTAGTCATTGCCAGGATATACGGGATTCTCGCTTTCCGAAATAACAACTTTGAAGCCTTTTGGCGTGTCGGCGGTTGAGTCCCATGTTAATTTGACCTTGCCCGGATCAACTAAAATTGCAGTCAAAGTGATTTGTCCGTTCGAAGAGATCTGCGGTTGAGCCTCGGTCTGCTTTTTTTCTTGCGGGGTTTCTTTAATTTCGGCTTTAAGATATTTTTTAACCTCATCGCCGTTTTTTAGATAAGTCAGATCGCCGTTGGCGTCTACAAAATACGCTTGGCCTTTTGCAAGCACGCGCAAGACAATTTTATTTTTTAAAAGTTTGATCAGGCTTTTATTCTTCGCTTTCAAGCGGTTGTAATTTGCTTCGGATATTCCCGTCAATCCGATTGCCTTGGGTGTTGTGCTGACGGCTTTTGCGGTTTGTTCCGCAGTATCCGCCGAAGTTTTGGTTAAAAGTTGGCGTCCGACCCAGCCGATTTTGTCGCCGACTTTAACTTTATACCAGCCGTCGGTCTCCGCAATGACCGATACCTTGGTTTTGGCCGGCAATACGGTTAGGATTTTAGAACCTGTCATGCAAGCGATGCTTCTGACGCGCGAACCGACATTGGTTACAGCGGAAAAATTGCGTTCATAAACGGGATCTTTGCCGCAGTCAACCTCCTCGGCGTGAGTGGTATTTGGAACGAAAGCCAACAAAGTAAAACAAGCTACGGAGAGTCCCATTAGCTTAAAAAGAGGATTGTTTGTCATATGCGATTATCATACCACGACAGAATAGATTAATGTATTGTAAAAACAAGGTGATGGTGTCATCCTATTTGTAGCACGCAGTTATCATTATTTGATGTGCCCTTCAATTTAATCAGGGCATAATGAGCAAAGCCGAATTATGCATACAGATCTTGAAATTTCTAACAGCGTCCAAAGCCGCGACAGGTTTTTGGATGTAACGCTGATCGCGGTCGCTTTGACGGCGATTTTTCATTTTTTACCCGCTGACCATCCCTTTGGAGTTGCTTTTGCGATCTTCGTCGTGAGCCTTGCGGTCGCAATGGTTCTCGTTGCCGGGTTGGGCAATGCGTCGCGTAACAAATGGTCTCATCTTTTCCTCATCCCGGTTGTTTTGAGCGCTTTGGCCGATGCGATATATTCCAGTCACGTGGTTCAATTTTTATCAGTCGTGATCTCTCTTGGCTCGCTTGCGCTTTTTGCGTATTGGACAACGATGCCCAAGATCGATTTCAAGCGCGTCAAAGAATTTTGGCCGGTCGCCTTTTTCAAAAATACCGTTTTCCCCTTCGGTTCGCTCGCAAACTATATCTCAAAGATAAGAGGTGACAGACGATTGGGAGGCGTGGCTATCGGAGCGATTATAGCCATTCCTTTTTTGATGGTTTTCGTTGCATCTTTCGCCGCTGCGGATCAATTCTTCTCAAAGTCGTTCTCAAGCATATTTCAAAATGCAAATTTTGGATCTTATGTTTTCAAAACCATACGCGACGTTATTGTCGGCGTCTACTTTTTGGCGGCAGGCACGATGATGCTGACTCGCGCGTTTGGTGAAAGTAAAAATTTGGAAGAAAAATCAGAACAGAAACCGGCTTTTTTTAACCAAACGGTTTTCGTAACATTCCTTGGTCTGATTAACGTCCTGTTCTTGATTTTTGTCGGCTTTCAATTTGCATATTTCTTCGGCGGTCAAGATTTTTTGGTCGCGCAAGGTATCACGTATGCAAGCTATGCGCGTGAAGGATTCTTTCAATTGCTTTTTGTCGCCGGAGTTGTGTTTGCAATCTCATGGGTGATTTATTGGATGACTGAGATGCATCAGAAATGGACTAAGATTTTGAACATTGCACTAATCGTCGAAACCGGAGTCATCATCGTCTCCGCCATCATGCGCCTTTCTCTTTACATCGACGCATACGGGCTGACTCTTCAGCGCTGGTGGGCGATGTATTGCATCATTTTGATTGGCTTGACGTTGCTTTCTGTTGCTGTTTTCGCAATTACAAAAGTTACATACTCGCAATCATCGAAAGTCGCTTTTCTCGGCATACTTTTAGTCACTTCGGTCGCACTGCTTGTACCAACCGAAAAACTGATTGCGAAATATAATATTGATCGTTTTTTGTCGGGTGAGAAAAAGAGTTTTTTTGACAGATCGAGGCAAGATGAAATCGTCGGGATAGACAGCTATTATTTGGCGCATTTATCATCAGATGCCGTTTACGAATTAGTGAGGTTCGCCAACATGGAATGGCCGGCATGGTCGCTGTTCTCTGATTCGGCGCGTGAACGTGAGTATTTTATAAATCAGCTTATACAGAAGCGCAATTCATTAAAATTACATATTTCCGACGTCGGCCTCGGCGCCTCTCTTTCCGACCATTGGGCGTTGGATGCGCTTGAAACGCTGAAATAACTTGATTGTTTGGTTATTGTTTTCTTGGTTATTGGAGCTTATAATCTGCATGTATGGAAAAACCCCCGATCAATCAATTGGATGAACCGTTTAGCGAAGTGGAAGAAAAATCGCCCGCGCCAAGAAACAAACCCATACCTCAACACGAGTTGGACGAGCCTTTTGATTTGGCTAAGAACGGTATAACGGAAGCTGTTGAGACTCCGGAAGTGAGGAGAGAAAGACTGAAGAAAGCGGACTTAGAAATGCAACGCCAGCAAGAAGAGATGAGATTCAGAGTTGATCGAGTACGTAATTCTGCAGTTGAGCGACAGGCGGAACAAAGGGATCAGATTAGACTTAAGATTTTGAAGGACATTGCATGGGCAGTCATCACGGGTAATGTAGATGATGTCCCGACATATTGGGATAGTTACATTTCGAATTTACCTCCAGATTTGGTTGATACTGCGGATGATAATCGAGCGTATTTGCAGGATTCTACCGAAAGAGTCATTAAAGCAACTTATGCTAGTCAGTGGTCAAGAGCAGATGTGCCGACAGGGCCAAGTCCGGAAGAGGCAAAATATTTCGATGAAAAAATAAAGGATTTTTTGCGGAATCAAAAAGGACGAGCGAAAAAAGCACAATAAAGTTTTAAAAAAATAACCTGACGAGAGTTGTCAGGGCTTGTACCAAGAGGGATGCTTGTCTGGTAAGGCTGCGAAGTAGGCGTCAGGAGTGAAGACGACCTCGCGGCCTCTTTTGACTTGCCAGGCGAGCGCCAGAACGCCGAATGCGCAATGCAGACTGGTGCTGTCTGCCGTATGTTGCAGTAGATGTCCCTTGAGTGGCTCGGTGCTGAAATAGCCGATGCGCATGTGCGCCAGCATGTAGGCCAGCGAGAACCGCATGGCAGACTCGCGTTGATCGCGTGTCATGGTGTCGCACATTAAGCGCAGAAACCAGTCGAACATGACGAGCTGATTCTCGTCCAATCCGATGTCTGGAAAATGGCGCGTTGCCAATTTGGTAATCGTATCGACGACGCGATCGCGTTCAATCAAGTCGTCTACGTCCAGGCGGATGAACTCTGCCATCGCATCAATGACCGGCTTGAGCCGACGCTTGATGCGTTTTTGTTGTTTTGCGTAAAGCCGCAAATCTACGACCTTGCTCATGAATACCTCCTTACGGCTTTTTGCGCGAGTGGGTGCTTGAAGCAGTACAATTATGCAACCATTTTTAGCCTCAACTGTCAAGGCTTGACGCTCAACGATTATTGCCATAGTGTATCTCTACAACTACGTACGGTGCGCCGGTGGGGCCTAACTCTCCATCGCTGGCGTTCCATTGGGAGAGGATGCTCTGGGTGGTGCGGTTAACAACCCCTGCCGCCTGTCCATCCTCCTCCCACTATTTTATGGGGCGAGGCATCGTCTTGATGGCTCATACGGTGTCTCGTCTCGCCCAACTTGGGTCAGGAATTTTCCCTGAACTGCGCCCCCACGGTAGTGAAGGTTTCTGGCCCACGCTCTTAAACAGACCGCGCTCAAGAGCCCCATTCCCACGGTCTGTGGACGTGACATGCGAGTCGTGGATTCGCCTCCTTGTGCTCCTGTCACGTCCAACTCTCTTGCCGACGGTTTGACTTCGGGATATCAGCGAAAGCTGTACAACTCCCCTCACACCGCCGTGCACTCCTCGCGTTTCCTGTCTTCTTCCGCAAGAAGCAAGATAGCCCTCGAACGCGAGGTTTTTTTTGTAACGAGTAACTAGTAACGAGTAACGGGTATTTGGCAGACACTAGTTACTCGTCACTCGTTACCCGTTACTTATGATAATTCCTTCCCTCTCCAATCATCTGTGCTCTATAAATTTGTTCAAGCAAAACAATGCGGGCGAGCGAGTGGGGGAGCGTCATTTTGCCGAGAGAGAGCGTTATGTTCGCTCGTTTAATTACAGCTGCGTCCAAGCCCCAGGAGCCGCCGATTAAAAATATTAAACTGCGTCCGTTGGATGTTTCGGATTCGATCATGCCGGAGAATGCGATCGAGTTCAATTGTTTGCCGGTTTCATCCAACGCGATTACGTAAGCGTCATCCGACAGCTTGCCCAACAAATGTTCAGCTTCTGTCTGCATAGCTTTGCGTACGTCCGGTTTTGCTGATCCGCGATGCCCTTCGGGCAGCTCGATGAGTTCAATTTTGCCAAAAGGTGCACATCTTGTGGCGTACATGTTGACAGCTTCTTTTATCCAGTCTGCTTGGGGCTTGCCAATGGATCGGACCTGTATGTGGGTTTTCATATATTTTGGCTTATTTACGTCTCTTGACAGTTGTCGTGACTTACATTATCATACGGGCACGTCAAAAAACCAACTCTTTACGAAAACGTAGCACGTCGCTCGTCCCAATCGTCCCAAGTATGACGCGGACGTAAGACGCGGGACGAACGGAAAAGAGCAATGGAGATTAAACTATCATGAGCAAATCCCAATTAGTCGAGCTAGACTCGACACAAGGCTAAGCCCATAGGAATCTCTGTTGAGATCATGATGCTTGGCCTCGGCCAAGTTTTTTTAAAACCCAAAAGTGAGACGGCTACAGGACGGTGCATCGAGCTTGGCTCGAAGAGAATCGACCCGTGTCCGCCTCAACCGAGTTCAGCTCGGCTGAGAAAGGCAGGAACTTCGACAATTTATTATCAGCCTCTGCAATGATAAGCCGCAGAGGTTTGATAGAAGATCATACGTACAAGGCATGTTCTTGATAGATGAAAGCATCTATCTTAATAATGCAAAAATTGTAAGTGTATATAGAAAGCGTACAAAACGAATTGACCATCCATTCCAACCTGGGGTTGGAGCATTGGATGGCCGAAGCACGTAAGGGCGTACGGTGGATGGCTTGGTAGCGAGGAGCTGATGAAGGACGTAGCAACCTGCGATAAGTCTCGGGGAGGTGGTAAGCAACCTATGATCCGGGAATTTCCGAATGGGGCAACCCATCGCGATGATGTCGCGATATCCTGCGCTGAATACATAGGCGTAGCGAGAGGCACCTGGAGAAGTGAAACATCTCAGTATCCAGAGGAAAAGAAAAAAACGAAATCCCTTTCTAATTTCTGCGAAACATTACACGCAGAAATTAGAAAAGGGATATGATTCCGTGAGTAGTGGCGAGCGAAAGCGGACGAGCCTAAACCTTTTTGTGTGAGTTCGTACACCGAGTTGGACGCAAGTTTGACCGCGGGTATGAATGACGAGCTTGGGCTGTCGCACAAATTGGTGTTGCGGACGGAACGTGGAACCCCCAAGGTTTCCGATATCCAATCAGTTATATAGTCGAATTGGCTGGAAAGCCAATCCAAAGAAGGTGATAGACCTGTAGACGAAATATCTTCTGATTCATATTGTTCCAGATCCAAAGTACTATGGGGCTCGAGAAACCCCGTAGGAAGCAGCCACGACGATGTGGCAAGGCTAAATACTCCTCCTAACCGATAGTGAACTAGTACAGTGATGGAAAGCTGAAAAGCAGCCCGGGAGGGCGATGAAATAGTATCTGAAACCGTACGCTTACAAGGAGTCGGAGCCCCGCAAGGGGTGACGGCGTGCCTATTGAAGAATGAGCCAACGAGTGTGCTGTGTGTCGCTCGGTTAAGCTCCTGCGGGAGCGTAGCCATAGTGAAAGCGAGCCTGAATAGGGCGTTTGTGGCACATACACGACCCGAAACCCGGTGATCTAACCATGACCAGGATGAAGTCCCGCGAAAGCGGGATGGAGGTCCGAACCCACGAGCCGTGCAACACTCGGGGATGAGTTGTGGTTAGCGGTGAAATTCCAATCGAACTGGGTGATAGCTGGTTCTCCCTGAAATAGTTTTTGGACTAGCGTTGGTACATAGTTTAACGGGGGTAGAGCACTGAATGGGGGTAGGGGCGCAAGCCTACTACT
>JAQTXZ010000002.1 GCA_028688515.1 Patescibacteria group bacterium | reverse complement strand
AGCCTTTCGGCCATTGAGGAATATTCTTAACTGCAGCCACCCGTAGGTGTCTGGGCAGTGTCTCAGTCCCAGTGAGGGGGGTCATGCTCTCACACCCCCTACCCGTCGTAGCCTTGGTGGGCTTTTACTCCGCCAACTAGCTGATGGGCCATAGGCTCCTCCTCCAGCGCGTTTTGCGCTTTACATGCGAATGACATAGTCCCCGCATGTCCATCGTGGAATTAGCTCCGCTTTCGCGGAGTTGTGCCCGACTGGAGGGTAGATTACCAATGTGTTACGCACCCGTTTGCCGCTAACATTATCTCGTATTGCTACAAAATAATGTCCGCTCGACTTGCATGCCTTAGACACGCCGCCAACGTTCGTCCTGAGCCAGGATCAAACTCTCAGAAATGGATCACGAATGATCCATTACACCTTTCACACTCCTGGTAGAGATGTGAAGGTCATTTTTTAGCTTCCGATCGTTAGACCGGAAACATAGACTTTCTCAAACTATAAGTTTCAGAAAACCTAGAAGAACGTATTTCCTTAGACGATCACTCTTCTGTTGTCCAAAAAACATACAAACCACGGAACGGCGAATCTCGATTTGAAACCAAGCTTCCAGTCAAACGCTTCCGGCTTCGATGTACGTTGATTTGTAAGGTGCGAGAAGTTTAGCCGAAGGCGGGATGCTTGTCAAGGACGTTTCGTTGGGTGTGTCAAGCCCCAAACCAACGTACAACGTACGACGTACCACGTACAACGTCCCATGCCCCAAAAAGCATATTTAGGACTGTTTTAATGATTGGTACGTGGTACGTGGTACGAGGTACGTGGAGGGCATGGCTCGTATTGACAAAAAAGCCAAACTCTGCTAATTTCTTTGATTCCAAACGCCCTGTGCAGGCAGATGGATATCGCACCCAATCGCCCTGTCTACCGGCTTTAAAGCCTCAAAACAAGGCGTTCACAACTCGGAGGATGCCCATGAACGACATTTCGGAAGCCCAAGTACACCAGGCCAGAGATGACCTGGAGTCTCTCGACAAGCTCGTAAGGCAGGCACTCAAGGACATCGGTAAGACGGGCTCGATCACCATGCGAGAACGTCGCCTCCTGTCCGACCTCACTGTTTCCAACCCAGGTCACGGTGCTATCGTCGCACACGAGTTGCGAAAGCACGCCAAAGGTTGGGCCGAAGCCAGCCGGTCCGAAGAAGACATCTGGCACCAGCAGACACGATTTTGCACGCGTGCCCAGCTGGCTGTAACATGCCTGCGCAACTTCGCGTCCAAGCTCGACAGCATCGCAAAAGAACAAGCACGCCGCGCGGCGTGAGGAGGATGAGATGAGGGCTGAATTTCTGAAAATAGAAAAAGCAACCGCGAGCAATAGTATCACAGTCACGTTCCACTACGGCGTGGCGTACCGCGGTCATGTTGTGCCGTTCGAGATCCGTTCGAATTACAAGCCCATCGCCAAGTATGAGAAAAAGCTGGCGAATCGAATTGGGACAGAACCCACCGCATGCCTGAATTGTCTCTATTTCCCACATGATCCGAGATACGCGAGGTCTCCACACCTGGAAGACGTCAAGAAGATAGCTCTGCGGATCATCTTTCGCGATGGTACCGAGAGCGCGACAGAGTGGCGATGCCGCTTGGTAGACGACTACTATTTCGACTACGACCTCGGACTCTATACCATGGTCAAGGACGATTTCCCCACCTTCGAGGTCGACCTCACCTTTAACCCTCGCTGACGTCGTCGGCAACGACCCGCGGCTCACCCGCAACCTGAACACGAGGACAAGTCTCGACTTGTCCCTACCTACCGTGTCGCTACAGGTTGACGGGCTCTTTTTTTACCAAAAACTAGAAACTAAAAACTGGAAACTAGAAAGAGCTACTTAGTTACTACCCTTACTCTTTCCAGTTTCTAGTTTCCAGTTGTCACTTGTTTCGCGAGTTCCGTCCATTCCTGCACCGAAAGATCTTCCGCACGTGCTTTAATGTTAAATCCGATCTGCTCTGACAACTCTTGCCATTTGCTATTTTCTATTTGCAAGTTTCTTTGCACCAACTTGCGCGGATGCGCAAAACCCTTTTTGGCGACTTTCATGACTTCCTCCGGATCAAACAATCGTCGCACGTCGCTCGTCCCGCGTCCCACGTAGTCACCGGTTTGTACGTAGGACGTAGGACGATTGGGACGTGGGACGATCTTAAGGATAGCGGACTCGACCTTCGGCGGCGGATAAAATGCACCGGCCGGCACACGGCGGACAATGCTGACGTCGTCTGAAACGAGTCCGACCATAAGCGACAGCAATGACGTCTTCGGGCGTGCGACGTGCGACGTGCGAAGTGCGACGACCCTCTCAGCAACTTCACGCTGTACCAGTACAACAACCATTTTTGGCTTTGGATTTACCTCGTACAGAGCTTTGCGCAAAGCCAGCGAAGTGATGGCATAAGGCAAATTAGATACAAATTTCCAAGGCCTATCGCCCACAAGCTCGTTCCAATTAAGTTTAGCAGCATCAGCCATCAACAATTGCACATCATCAGACTCATTAGACAGATGAGCAGCAAAACGACGATCTTTTTCTACGGCTGTCACATTGGCACCCGCATCAATCAAAGCTCGCGTTAAAACACCAAGACCCGGGCCGACCTCGAGCACGCGATCGCCTTTTTTTATTTCAGCGGCCTCGACGATTGTCTCCAATGCGGATTGATCTATCAAAAAATGCTGGCCAAGATGTTTATTGGCTTTGCCTCCCATTGACGCTAATGCGGCATTGATTTGTGTTGGGGTCATAATTGGATCGCTCCCTGTCTAACAATCTCAACATTCCCATCAGCATTGACTCTGACTATCGTCGAAGGCTCACTCTCCGGTAACACTCCCCCGTCGATTATCAGATCCGGCTGCCTGGAAGCATCTTGGGATTCAAAAGCCTTCAAAATTTCTTGCACGGAATAGCACGGTTTCTCATCGCTGATATTTGCAGATGTAGCCGTAAGCGGAAAACCGTAAGAGTAGACGAGCGATTGCACAAAAGAATAAGAGGAGATGCGCACCGCGGCAAGGCCGTCTTTAAATACAGGTAAGGCGTGACGCAGTCTCATGTCTTTTGGTTCAAGCAAAACTGTCAGCGGGCCGGGCCAATGTTTATCGGTTAACTCGCGGACTTTTGCGGGCATGTCAAAAATAGATTCAATCTGTTCCATCGAACAAGCGACGAGCGGCAATGCTTTTGAAGTTGCGCGGCTTTTGATGCGATAGATTTTACCGAGCGCCGCCAAGTTGCGCGGATCGCAGCCCAGACCATACGAGGTTTCCGTGGGAAAGGCAACAACGCCGCCTTGGCGCAAAATGACCAAAGCCTTCTCAAGAACGCTCTTTTGCTCTCTTTCCAAATTAAGTATTTCCATTATTTGAGTATAACCCGTAATCAAAAAACTAGAAACAAAAAGACCCCCAAAGATCATGGGAGGCCAAGAGCCGTGAAGAACTGCTGCCTATCGAAGTTGGGCTTTTCGAAAGCTGCATCACATAGTCTGACAAGCTCGGGATGCTTCTCCAAGTCTCCCACTGCCGCCACCAAACGACACGATGGAAAGTTGCGCCTCATCGTCGCGGCGAGCTTGGTCGTAGTCTGCGAGCCGGGAACCTCGCCGTCAAGCACAACTGCGTCGATATCCGAATGCACCAATATCAAGCTGAGAGCTTCATCAACATTCTCGGCTTGAAGCACTATTGCACCCTTCTTCTGCAGCCACCGGACATAGGCTCTGCTGACAGAAGAATTGTCTTCCACAATGAGAACTTTTGACATGCAACACTCCTTTTCAATCGACCTACCTTAAATTGGCACATTTTCGCTTTTTTAGCAAGAGTAGTCCCTATTCTTCATTAAAATCAGCCCTCGCATCACCGGGCTTTATGCCCTGACGCAACTCGGCTTCGACAAACGCATCTAAATCTCCGTCCAGCACGCCGTCGGTATCAGACGTCTCGTGGCCGGTGCGCAAATCCTTGACCATCCTGTACGGCTGCAAAACATAAGATCTGATTTGATTTCCCCATTCGGCGCTATGAAACTCGCCGCGCAATTCTTTTCTTTCTTTTAAGACTTCTTGCTCTTTAAGTTGCAAAAGTTTTGACTTCAGAATCTTCATGGCCGTCTCTCTGTTCTGCATCTGCGAACGTTCGTTTTGGCAGCTGACGGTTATTTTTGTGGGAAGATGAACGATGCGCACCGCTGAATAAGTTGTATTGACCGACTGCCCGCCTTTGCCGCCGCTCATAAAAGTATCGATACGCAAATCGTCGGGTTTGATTTCGATTGACACTGTCTCATCAAACTCCGGCAAAACTTCCACCAGCGCAAATGACGTCTGACGCAGGCTATCTGCGTTGAACGGGGAAAGACGAACCAGACGATGCACGCCGGCTTCGCCTTTTAGATGTCCGTATGCTTGTCTTCCCTCAACGAAAAACGTTGCGGACTTTATACCGGCTTCCGTGCCGCGGCTTTCATCAACGAGTTTGACCTTCCAGCCCTTCTTTTCCGCATAACGAAAATACATTCTTTGCAGCATCTCGGCCCAATCCTGCGCATCCGTTCCCCCGGCCCCGGCATGTATCGAAACGACGGCGCTTGAGTTGTCGTGAGCGCCGGAAAACATCAACCCAAACTCCATTTCCGCGAACCGCTTTTCAAGCTCATCGATTTTTTGCGTTGCCTCGCCCTCGAATGAATCATCTTTATCTTTTGATGACATTTCCACCAGCTCTTCCAAGTCCATCAGTTCTACACGCAAACCGGACCACTGTTCGTATTCCTTTTTGAGATCAGACAGCTTTTGCATTTCCGTCTTTGCCTTGTCGGGATTGTTCCAAAAATCAGGACTTGAGACTTCGTACTCCAACGCGCCGATCTCATCTTTGCGCGTGCTCAAATCCAAAACTTGCCAAGCTTCTTCAAGCTTTGCGCGCAATGCCGTTAGCCGCTGTTTCGTCTCGTCAAACATGGCGACATGGTAACGTGATTATGAGTTAGTGTCGAGTTGATCCCTCTGTCACGATGCCTTGCATCATGACTGTCCCCCTTGCAAAAGGGGACGCGAAGCCCCTCTATCCACCCCCTCATTTTGATTATATTGCGGGGGAGCCTTTCCCCCGTCGAATGGGGGAAAGGCGGTTATTGGTTAATTGGTTAGACGCAAGATTTTGCGTCTCTACAGAAATATTACAAAAACACAAAAACAAGAACCGCTCGGAGGAGATCCTTCAGTTGAAGGTTCCGAACGGTTCTGTAGATGAGCGAACTCGGGAGACGAGCTCAGCCCTGGGTTGCAAAGACAAACGTCCCTGCGGACGGGATGAAGCGCCAGAACTTGGCGCTATGCGAGGCGCTCGAGACCTGCCGGCCGTCGAGCATGCCATACACTGCCGGAGTCGACTCTCCGACCTTGCCGGTCGCGATGTAGGCGCGAGCGTCACGTCCGTTAACCTTCACCCACGAGTGCCAGGCAATCGACTCGTAGGCCGGCGCCTCAGTCGTGCCGCTGACCAAGCGCCAGTTGTCGTTGCCACGGGCGAAATACGAAGGAGTGCCGTCGTCGTAGTTCGTCACATCCCAAGTATCGTCCCAAGCCTTGCCCAGCGACTTGCCGGCACAAACGCGGAGCTTGTCACCATCGCGCTTGATCCACACCGCCTTGTCAGCATCACCCAAATACCAGGTGACTACCTCATCGCCGCAAGAGACCGCCGCCGGTTTCCCGGACGGAATCCGCGTCGGATCTGCCGACGGCATGCCGTACGGCGCAGAAGGACCGTCGGCCGACGACCCGTAGCACCCAATGCATGGAGGAGGTGGGTTGTAAGGCCGGTTGACCACTTCGACATCCGAGGCCTCGCTCGGCGCAGGAGCGATCGGGACGGGCGAAGACCACTCGAATGTGATCTCGAGCACTCCGTCAGGAAAGCGACGAGGCTTCACGTCCTCATACCCGTAGGAGTTCTTGTGCTCCTTATGCACTAGGCGCCGCATACAATCGGAGTCATAGCCGCTACACAACCTTGCTTGGTAATTGACTTGTTCGAGGTAATCGACTTGTTCGATCGCCCACGGTCCATCCTGCGGCTGCGGCTGGTTGCCGATCATCACCGCATCGTCCGTACAGGTGTACATGACGGCGCGCTGCTCGGGCGACCACCAGATGTACTTCATCTGCGTGCAGTGCGGAGTGAGCATCTGATTGCCCTTGACCGCCTGCCAGTCGTCGCCGTTGCGGCATGAGTAAATCGGCGTCTTGCCGTCCTCGCCTCCGATGACGATGTCGCCAATTGCGTCGCAACGCGGAGCGAAGGCGCGAGCTCCCATCACGACGTGCCACTTCTGGCCGGGCACATCCGCCTTGACGTTGGACGTAAACCCGACCGCGACCAGCACTGCGAACATGAACTTTACGAAATGACGCATGACATCCTCCTGGACTTGGTTGCTTTTCCCTAGATAACCCGAAAGTGGCGACAAGCCATCTTTAACAAAGACAAACTATCGTTACTTTCGGGTATTTGTAAGGTTCAATAACCCAACTTTATAACAATTTAGCACGATCTTCCATTTCAACCGAATGGCTGAATATAGCATAAAAATGGAGTTTTGTCAATCCCCTCATGCAATTATTAGGCTAATTTTAGCAGAGTACAGCCTAACTCATCCTGCCCTCTCTTACCCAAGAGAGGGTTCTAAAAGCAAAGACGCCCTACAAGGGCGTCTCTACAAAACGATGTTGATTCTGTTTAAAACTTGAAACTGTGGCGATATTTGCCGATGTATGGGATTTCCCAAAACTCGCCTTGCAAGGTTTTGATGATGGCGATGATGGCGATCACTAGAATCAAAATCGAACCGAGCGGACCGATAATGAACCAACCAATGACAGGAATAACCATTCCCGCGACCCAAATTATCAAGGAGGCGATCAGCAAAACCAAACCCTGTTTTGCATGTTCTTTTCCAAACTTGGAATCCTTCGCCGCAATCAATGGGAGAAAGAAAACAATGTAAGCCAATGCCGCAATGACTTTGTTGTCCTGAATATCTTTTGCATCAAAAGACATTTTTTCGGAAGTGTTTGTTTCTGACATAACTTATTCAATTAAGAATTATGAATTAAGAATTATGGATGTTGGAGTCCCTGTGGAATATTTAGCTCATAAATATTAGCAGTTCTGTGGATAAAAGAAAAGAGCGCCGGATTTCGACGCTCTTTATTGGTATTAATTTTATTTTATTGGATCCCCGGGTCTCGTCGGACTCGCCCGAGGATGACAGAGGGGGAGAACTGCATCCAAGGATGGCAGAGAAGGGTTGGTTAGTATCCCATCCCGCCCATGCCGGACATGTCAGGGGTGGCGGATGATTCTTTCTTTGGCAAATCGGTGATGACGCATTCGGTGGTCAAAAACATACCGGCGACAGAAGCGGCGTTCTGCAAAGCGGAACGGGTGACTTTGGCCGGGTCGATTATGCCGCGCGCAACAACATCGACATCGATTTCGTCTTTGGCAGCATCATAACCTTTTTGACCATCGCTGGATTTTACGGACTCAACGATTACGTCGCCTTTGCGTCCGGCATTTTCAGCGATCGCAAAGATGGGAGCTTCTACAGCCTTCTTCAAAATCAAGATGCCGATTTTTTCATCACCTTCAAACTGCAATGCATCCAAAGCTTTCATTGCACGGATCAAGGCAACTCCGCCGCCGGGGACTATTCCCTCTTCGACAGCGGCTTTAGTAGCAGCGACTGCATCGTCGATGCGATCTTTCTTTTCTTTCATTTCAACTTCCGTGGCAGCGCCGACTTTGATGACACCAACTCCACCGGCGAGTTTTGCCAAACGCTCTTGCAACTTTTCGCGGTCAAAATCAGAATCGGTGTTTTCGAGTTGCTGTCGAATTTGCGCAACACGCGCATCAACACCCGCCTTGTCGCCCTTGCCTTCGACGAAAGTCGTATAATCTTTTGTAGAAATGACTTTGTGTGCGCTGCCCAAATCTTCCATCTCAACAGAATCGAGCTTGCGTCCCAAGTCCTCCGTGATGACTGTTGCGCCGGTAACAGCCGCGAGGTCGGCCAGCATCTCTTTGCGGCGATCGCCGTAGCCCGGAGCTTTAACGGCCAGTGCCGAAAAAGTTCCTCGCAGCTTGTTGACAATCAAAGTCGTCAACGCCTCGCCATCCACATCTTCCGCGACAATCACGATTTCTTTTTTGCCTGACTGCACAACCTTTTCCAAAATCGGAAGCAGATCGTGAATCGAGCTAATTTTTTTATCTGTGATCAAAACATACGGATCGGTAAACTCGGCAATCATACGATCAGTGTTGGTGACCATGTAATGCGAGGCATAACCCTTGTCGATGCGCATACCGAGCACAACCTCTTTGTCGATGCCGAAAGTTTGCGATTCCTCGACGGTGATAACGCCGTCCTTGCCCATCTGCTGCATCACTTCCGCAATGATCTTGCCGATTTCCGGATCGTTGGCGGAAATTGTAGCGACATTTTCTATCTCTTGCTCTTTTACCGGCGCAGCTATCTTTTCGCGAATTTCTTTAACCATTGCTTCGACTCCCTTGTCCATTCCGCGTTTAACAGCCAATGGATTGGCGCCTGCCGTTATATGCTTGATACCTTCGGCAATCATCGCTTGCGCGAGCACTGTCGCAGTCGTCGTTCCATCACCGGCAACATCGCTTGTTCTTGATGCGGCCTCCTTGACCAGTTCGGCGCCGATGTTCTCGAATTTATCTTCGAGCTCAATTTCTTTGGCAACCGTCACGCCGTCTTTGGTCATCGTTGGCGCGCCGTAACCTTTATCCAACACGACATTGCGGCCGCGGGGACCGAGAGTCACTTTAACGGCATTAGCCAATTGATCAACGCCGCGCTTTAAAGCTTGGCGAGCATCATCTCTGTATAACAATTGTTTTGACATAGTTCGATATCAATTATGAATTTTGAATTAAGAATTATGAATTCTGGAATAAAATTACCTTCATTCTTAATTTATAATTCTTAATTCTTAATTATTTTCCAACACTGCGAGCACATCGTATTCCGAGATGACGAGGTATTCTTCGTTCTCGATTTTTACTTCGTCGGGTGCGTACTTTTTAAAAATAACTTTATCGCCGACTTTTACATCCATTGCGGAGCGTTTGCCGTCTTCCAATAATTTTCCGGGACCGATGGCTATCACCTCGCCTTGTTCCGGACGTTCTTTGTCAACAGTGTCCGGCAAAATGATTCCTGACTTTGTAACTTCCTCTTTGGGAAGCGCTTTGACGATCAGACGATCGTTTAAAGGTCTTAACTTCATATGTGTAATAAATACGAATTATAAGCAAAATTAATGGGCTTGGTTAGCAGTCTCCTCATCCGTCTGCTAACCATGGTAGAGGTATAATAGACAACTTAAGCCTTATCAGTCAAGCGGTTGATTTCCCCAATTTGACGCTTTGCGTCAAATGTCCCCTTTTACGAAAAGGGGGACGGAGCCGATGCAAAAATATAGAACAACAAAAGTCAAAACCTGGCCGGACCAGAGAGACCAGGGGTAATGATCGAAAGTTACAAGTATCAACTGACAAGTGACAAGAGTTATTATGAGCGTTTTGTTTTGAGTATCGATGGCATTCCACTTATTCAAAATGATTCGTAGCAGATAAAGTCCAAAACCTGCGATAAAGAGCGTGCCGACAATGCCAAAGTTGACGAGTATTAAAAGCCAAACCATATGCGGAGGTTCGAGTGGCGAAGGTGATGTTGTGATATTTTTCAGACTCGCAAGCGCCGGCAGTTCCGAGTTTGGTCCGGTTCCAAATAACAAATTAGACTTGAAGACATCCACTCCATCCTTCAAACTTTGCATGCGAGATGTCACGGATTTTTGTTCAAGCCGCGAGGCTCCGACGTCGATACGAGTTAAAACAAGATCGCGATGGATGAAAGTTAAAGCAGCGAAGAGGATGATCGGAATTGCGAGCGTCAACACCAACCTCTTTCTGTCATTGCGAGGAGCCTCCGAGGCGATGTGGCAATCTCCTTCCCCTTCTGTCATCGCGAGCGGAGTCCTACGTAGCGCGGCAATCTCCTGTTCGACTAACGTCTCGCTAGCTGTTCCCATCTGTAGATTGCTTCGTCGCTCCGACTTCGCTCGCAATGACAAAAAAGTGAATACCACAAGTCCAACTGCTGCGGCGAGCCAGGCGGAGCGGGAGAAGGAGTAGAAGAGGGCGAGAGTAAATACAGCTTCCACCGACCAAAGCCATCTATCCTCGGCTGCGCTTCGCGGCCGATCCTTTCCCCCACGATGCAGGGGAAAGGATTTTATCTGGCTTCCCTCTCCTGCCCCTGTGGGAGAGGGATTGAGGGTGAGGGCCGTCAGCAACCCGACAGCCATCCAACCGCCGAGGATATTCGGATGTGGGAAGCCGCCGTATGCGCGTAAAAAACGTCCGACATTTGTCTGCACTACGGAAACTCCAAGGTCGATCGGATTCTGAGATGCCATGCCAAGCAACGAACTTCCGATCACTGTCTGCGATGCGAACTGCATGATCGCGAGCAAGGCGTGAGGCATCAACGTAACGACAAACCAAAAGGCGACTTTGCGCCGATTCACGTCAGCACGCAACAAAATAACAAAAAACGCTGCAAGTAAAGTGACTTGAACCCACCACATCGCTGCGGCGCCAATTGGAGTCGGTGAAGCGATTACAGTACACGCCCCAAATGCGGCGACGAGCCAAAATAAGTTACGGCGAAGACTCAAATCAAAAGGATTTTGTCTTTCTTTCTGGATCCCCGGGTCGCGTCGGACTTGCCCGAGGATGACAAAGGCCACAATCGCAAGCAGCATTGGTATCCATGAAGCGTAGAAAGACAGCCTCCCCTGCTCCCAAGGCCAACCGGCAAGTTGCGCATCCAAAAAAAATCTCGTTTGCCACGGCAAGGCGAGAATCGACAGACGCCATGCAAATTCAAAAATGATTTCACGGCTCAATTTCATATTGTTTGCAAATATCGTAATACCTTTGCCTATACTTTTCACGCTTGTCATCCACATGAAACTTCAAAACATTATCGCTGACAACCACGCGCGAATCCCGATTCGCCATCGCTTTAATATTTTCCGGAAAACTTTTACGCTGTATTTTTTCAAAAAAACTCTCCAAAAAGCTTTTCCCTTTTTTAATTCTTGGTTCTTCATCCCTAGTTCTTAATTCATAATTCTTAATTCTTAATTTCGTCCCGTGTCCCCCCAAGGCTATCCACTCCTTCGCCAACGGATGCCGAGATCGAATCGTTGAGTTTGCTTCCCACAGTTCATGCAAAACTCCATCATCACACAAAGGCAACATGGACAAAAACCAATAACGAAAATATGGGTCGTCATCGGGCAACATCAGAGTCGACAAGTCTAAGAAGTTGTCAGCGACGAAGAAAGAAAGGCAGACGGGATCTTTCCCTCTTGTCATTTCGACCGAAGCAGAACGAATGTGGAGCGCAGTGGAGAAATCCCTTAACTCGCGACTCTGTTCAACAAGGGATCCCTCGACTACATCACTATAAGCAGGTGATTCCGCTCGGGATGACAATGGACGAGCACCTAAAAGTTTAAACGGCAGCGCGGCAAAAAACCGCGTTCGCCAAATGGAACCGGATTTTACGATAACAAAAAAATCCAGATCGCTATCATCCCGTGCCTGTCCCAAAGCTGTCGTATTGCAAAGACAAACGGCCCGCACCCAAGGCAAACGCTTCAAGTACTTCGCGACACGACGCGCGTTACGCAATTTGCGCGGAAAATAAAATTCGTTTTCCCTGCCGCAATTGATCTGGTCGATGTGAGAGGAAAGCGACAAGCGTCCCTGATTCTCAACTAACTCTCCCGTGTTTATCAAAAGATTTAATTCGTCAAAAATATCTGAAGCCGCAAGGCTGTTGGGCTTTGAGTTAGACGCAAGATTTTGCGTCTCTACAGAATCGGCGGCGATGTTTGGACCGACATCCAACAACATGGCCAACTCTATTCCTGTCGGCGCATAATCCCAGGCCGCCTGAAAAGCCAATGTTCTAATAATGGCGGCGCTTATTCGATTCATGGATGTTCTTCGCTGAAATGCGCGGGCGTTCCGGCAGCTTGAGACAACGCGACTTTTGCCGTTTCCCGAGCAACAGCGCCGTCAGACACGATTATTTCATCTTCTTTCCAATCGATTACCTGGCTCCAGGCAATAACCAAAACATTGTCCGTTATTGCCGAAATGACACGATTGGCGCTCACCAAAAATTGCACGATTCTCCCGGTTGTCTCATCAATTTCGACAGCAACAACCGTTCCGAGTAACACTCCGGATCTGGTGCGCGCGGTGAGACGCGATTTGGGAGAGAATTTGAACATACCCTACCACAATTATGAATTAAGAATTATGAATTATAAATTTGGGAATTCTTTTCAAAAAATATATTCTCAAACACCTGCATTCTTAATTATTAATTCTTAATTCATCTGTGCTTCCACCGTTGGTGGAACGGGTTTTCGCGTCAGCCAATATTGTTGCGCAACGGTGAGCAAGCTCATCACAAACCAGTACAAAGCCAAACCACCCGGGAGCTTGATGCCGATAATCAAAGTCATGATGGGCATCACATACATCATCTGCTTATTAACCATTGCAGCCATATCTTCGTCCTTGGCTTCTTTTTGACCGGCAACCTCCGAAGGCGACGCCTTAATCGCACCCGGCTGCTTCATCATCATCCAAGTCTGCCAAAATTGCACGCCGGCGGCCAATGCGGCTAAAACATAATTCGGATTCACCAAATCAATCACGCCGAATAAAACCGCATGCACCGTTCCGGGATTAGGAACGAACGAATACAACATGGAAAGTGATTGCGATTCCAGACCAACCCGCAAAGCTTGATATAAAGCGATGAATACCGGTAGCTGAATCACCAAAGGCAAACAGGACGATACCGGATTTACTTTATCCTTGCGGTACAGTTCCATCAACTCTTTGGACTGAGCCTCTTTATCATCCTTTAAACGTTTGCGAATTTCCGCAATTTTAGGCTGCATTGTTTGCAACGCCTTTTGTTGTTTGATTTGCGCGACCGTAAAAGGATAAAGAATCAATTTAATGATCAAAGTCAAAACAATAATCGCAATGCCCAAATCGCTGCCCGGAATTGTGACGTAAAGCCAAATCAACAAGTTGAGAATGGGACGGAACAAAATTTCGTTATAGAGCCACAACATAACTTTTCAATTATGAATTAAGAATTATGAATTTCGGTACGTATATAATACATTTCACGCAGCGATTCCAACATTCTTAATTATTAATTCTTAATTTCCTCAGTTGATTCTTCTTGAGTTGGTTCTTCTGTTTTAAGTTCGCCGACTTCAGAATCCGCTACAACTTTGCCGAGCTCTGTGTTAACAACCGTGATCTTCCAGCTGGTAAGCTTGGCTGCAAGGCGCACATTTTGTCCGCCTTTGCCGATAGCCAGAGAGAGCTGATCCGGCGCAACATGCACCGTTGCCAAATGCTCTTCTTGATTCAAATCAACGGTCAGAATTTTTGCCGGGCTTAAAGATGCGGCAATGTATTCGCCCTCATTATCGCTCCACATGACAACGTCAACTTTTTCTCCTCCCAGCTCGCGGATAATGGTCTGGATGCGCGTACCGCGCTGGCCGATGCATGAGCCGATCGGATCGATCATGTCATCGTTTGTGGTGACCGCAACTTTGGTGCGGCTGCCGGCCTCGCGTGCGATATCTTTTATCTCAACAACTCCGTTGGCGACTTCCGGAATCTCTTGTGCAAACAACGACGCGACCAAACCCGGGCTTGAGCGTGAAAGACGAATCTCCGGTCCTTTGTTGGTCAGTGAAACTTCGCGCAAAATAGCCTTAATGCGCGTTCCCGGAAAATAGCGCTCTGTCTCGATTTGATCTTCCGGCAAGATCACGCCGGTTGCGCGGCCAAGATCGATCAAAACGACGCGGCCTTCGCGGCGCTGCACAGTTACATTCATCAACTCGCCTTCGCGTTCTTTAAAGTCTTGATAAATAACACCGCGTTCCGCTTCGCGCAGCTTTTGCATGATAACTTGTTTTGCGGTTTGCGCAGCCATGCGGCCAAACGCCGTAGGAATCGCCAACTCTACGCGGATCTCTTCGCTTATCTGCGCATCCGGTTTGATATCTCGCGCATCCGAAAGCATGATCATGGTTTTCGGATTAAAAACAAACTCATCGTCGACCTCCGCATCGCCGCCTTCTTTGTTCTTATCAAAAGATGCATCCGATCTTGTATCAGCCGCAAAAGGCTGGCGTTCCTTATCTTTTTTACCGCCATGAGCCGCTTCAAACTTTTCAAAGTAGTCATCCGGCAACTCCATGTCGGCGACAACTTCTTTGGCATCGAAAATACGAATGCCGGCCGTGCTTCCGTCGTAAAGCTCGGGATCAAACTCGCATTTTATATTTTGATTTCGATTACCGAAATCTTTGCGGTAAGCAGCCGCAAGCGATGCCGCGACAGCTTCCAAAACTGCCTCTTCGCTAAGCAACTTTTCGTCGCAGATCGCCTTGATAGCCTGTGATATCTGACTTGCCATAGGTTAGAATAATTACGAATTACGAATTACTAATTACGAATAATTGTATTTGATTATTTATCTTCTATAATTTTTTTGCGTGTTTCTGCTTCATTGTTCGTTGTATAGCCGACATTATCCTGCAGAGTTCCTCACACCTCTCAATGAGTTCTGATGATCTTTCTCCACCAAGAATCGTTGACTCTTTCATCAACCTCAACCAAAACAACGACTCTCTTGCCTCTTTGTAAGCAATCGTCAATTTCATTAAAAATTCCTTTTCTGAACAGGCGCCAATCGCCTCCTCAATGTTCGCGCCTATTGACGTTCCGGATCTAATTAATTGCTTAACCAAGATATAATCATTTGGCTCGATTCTGCCTGAACGGAAAGTTTGAATAATGGTCAGTGCAAAAGCAAAACTCTTTTCTCTAAGCACATTATCCTTCATAAATTATCAATTCTTAATCGTAATTCGTAATTCTTAATTCGTAATTGGTTTCCTTGTATTAAATTGACTCGTTCATCCAGAACGAGTCAACCGCAGACAATATACTCTAAAACCAGCTATGCGTCAAGAAAACTTAAGTGACCAAAAAACTTGAGTCTCACAGGAACCGACGCCAAACTATTGAACGATTATTCCGCTGGTTTTAGACAAATTAACGAATGATGAGCCTGGTCCGCTGGCAGATGCTTGAAATTGCACTTTACCGGTTGTCGGATTATAAACGCTGCCGGCTTGCGGGGCTATCTCGACTGCACCGCGATAAATAATCCACGGACGATAAAGCGTATTCACTCCCTCAATCGCGCACTCATTGGGTAAGGATTGTGCTGTATTGGGGTTATTTAATACATCAACGTTGAACTTAGTATTTACACCGTCATAACAACCACCATTTGGATGCCTGATAGGATATGTATAGTTCGTCTGCCCCGGTTTCTCCTCGTCGGGCTGAGAGCAATCCCCCGTACACCAACCCCAGTTGTCTTTGACCATAACGCGCGGCGTATAGCGGCACCGGTTTAGATCAACGTTGTAACATCCGTTGCGAGGAGCTAAATTATCGGCGCACGCCTCTCCGGTTTTGCAATTTCCACATGCCAAGCCGGGTTCATTTTCACAACTTGATGCAGGCGCACCCGTCCCGCCGCACTTGATAGACGGCGACGCATTCTCATCGCATTTATACACATGACTGAATTCAAGATAACCCTGTCTGCACGCCTCCATACTATTTCCGAACATCACTCTCGGAGCACAAGTATCGCCACCTCCACAGTCTGCATCAGTGAAACAATCTTTATACGCCTGTTGTACGCATGTGCCACGTTCACGGCAGGCTCCGCTACCGGGCGGACAATCGCCATCGCCATTACAAGCCAAACCGGGGATAAACTCGCATTCACGCGTTGTATTACACAATGGTTTTTGGTTCTTCAGCTGCACATCGTCAATGCTCTGAATCGTGCCATCTCCCCAATCTATCACCACATTCTTTATCGGGCCCTGATTATGCTCCGCCCAAGCATAGAATCGAACAGTCGCCCTGCCTTGACCGCCGCTGTAATACACCAATCCCGCGGCACGACCGTCTACGCTAAATTCATCAATGTTAGCCGCCGCTTGAGTTCCTGCTGATTGATTTGTTTTCGATAAATCAGGAATCGCAACGCGAGGCGGCCCGGGCTGATACCAAGACACATACTGTTTAGCATCACGCTCCGTTCTTCCTTGAGAGATGTAATACAAAGTGTCTAAGCCTGCCGTCACATCAGTTGCCGACGGCGCCGCCGTCTTATCCGTGACATGAATGTCATCCGTAGAAATCGGATCATTTAATTTATACGTAACCAAGCATTGCTCTCTTCCATCCCGACAAACGTCTCCGCGCGGAACATAACCAGGATTGTGAGTACACTTGTTATCATCCTGGTCCGGGTTGGCCGCATCGCGCGAGCCCTTGTCGGATTGACATTCAGCGGTTGGCACCCATGCTCCGGAAACATAATCAGCGACTTTGCGACACCAGTCATCACCCGACAAATTGCGCTGATCATCGGGCAGCTTGTCCGGATTTTGGTCATCAGGCAAGCCCAAGTTGCATTCATCCTGACTTTCTTGAACAGTGCCGTTTAAAGACCCTCCAATACAGCGGCACGCGGTCCTTAATGAATTTGCATTGCCAACCGGACCCTCTATCGAAATGCTTCGGGAATCGACTCCTGCTTCGGGGATTACATTCCCGCCGATAAATTCATGCCGACTCTTTTCAGTACTCGTCCACTGGAGATGATTATTGCTCATGACAAACGCCTCAGGATATTTATCTGAACCGTCAATATATTTGCCATCACTGTCCACATCAGGGTAACCATCCTTATTTATATCGCGCCAAATCGGCTTGCCATTATCATAAGTCTCCTTCCATGACTCCCACGGATTTGTAAAATAATAAGCCCATTCATCGTTCCACGTCATATTTGAACCGTAATCTTCCGTCAAGATAACATTCGCCGGTTTACCGACAACAGTATCAACATCAGTGCCACCTGTTGGAGGCTCGCAGTGACCTGGAATAAATACATTATACCTGTCGGTAATCGGGCCTTGATCTGCATCTTCTCGAGGCACTGCCGCCGGTATCGCTCCAGGATATAACTGCAATAAACCTGCGGATGGCGTCATGAACGACCCCCAACCTGTTTTATTAACAAACTCATCATGCATATCAACTTCGAACTGATGCCAGAATTTGATATAAGCCGATTGTGCGGCTGCATTGCCCCACGCAGGAAAACCGGGATTGCCGTTACCATCTTTCATGCTGTTCTTAAAGCCGATGTACTCGTCTAATGCCCGAATCAATTTTTGAGACATGCCAAAACCGGACCAAATCTTTCCCCTCTGAGTCCAATCGGCCAAATTCCATCCAGCCGGTCCGACATCCGGACCCATCTTAAAGTTTTGCAACATTTCCGGCGCGCCATAATCAGTCTTAACCAAAGGAAACACATTCGTAAAATACAATCTTTGCGGATCCCACGGTAACGTACTGTTTATCTCGTTTAACCCAAATCCCAATTTACTATCCAACCATGTCTTTAAGCCTTTACCCCCGGAAAACAAAGGCAGATAATTGACCTGATAAGCGTCCGGCGCGTTGTTACGATCGCTGTTTATTGTTATGAACTGATTGATTACTGTACTGATAGGGCTCGGTTCATGTATTGCCAAGTCAGTAAAATCATACAAGCTGTAGGTATAGAGCTTCCCCATAACCCAGCCATCCCATCTCCACTGTTTTAGAGCACCAACAGGGTCTATCACACCGCTTACAAATTTAGATGCAACTGCGATTGAATTTACAAACCTATTCAACGGATTTATTGCAAATGGAGCCACAGCCGCCATGCGATATCTTCCGTTATACGTTTTATCGACAACTTTATTCAAGTTCTGCGCATAGCCGCTCGGACGCTGTACTGCAGCAGCCCTGCACTGCGCCTCGCACGCGACCCACAAACGGAATGAGGACATCAACCCCGGAAAAGCATCGGAAATTCCGGAACACACCGCTTCCCAAGTAGCGATAGGACAAGCTCTTGCCACAGTATTATTCGCAGGCAATTTCGTATCAATGTGGTCATAACAAGTCCGTCTCATATTGGCGCCAAAGTATCCATTCTGAATGGCCTCAAGCTCTAAGTGCGAATCAAGACAATAATTCATTGGCCAAGCCTGAGTAATCTCCAAGTCCCGGTCATAGTCCCCTAAATAGCTTGATGAAAAACTAACCAACGAAGCCGGCTGAGACAAGTTCAGAGAGCTATCCAAACCTGACAGCTCGTGTCTTTTCGTGACATTCATGTTTCCCGTGTAGGGCATTGGCAACTGAATCGGTTCACCGACTTGTGGAGAGAAACCCAATCCCCCTCGTTCCTGACCCGCGGTTCTGATAATCGGAGTAATTGCATCTTGATAGTTCTTACCCTTTCCCGTTCCGTCGTCATAAGCACCCCAAAACTCGAACTGGTCAAACGAACAATCTCCTGCCAATTTACAACGCGACAATGGATTGAAACCTTTGCAGTACCCTGTATTGGGATAAAGATCCTTATATTGATCATTCTGATCGCCGATTATGCACTGAGCATACGGTAGGACGTGTTTGCTTTGATCAAACCGCTCCCACCACCCATCGGATAGACCCGGCATATCAGACGAAGCATAAGTCTGCCAACCGTTGTTGTTGTCCTTATACCACTGCGATGTCGGTAAATCTATACGCAAAGGACACTCCTCGGAAAGATCTTTCGCCTCGCCGCAACGCTCGTCTCGATTTACCGTACCATAACCGCAAAAGTTAGCACGAATCAAATTCATGCGGTCTTTGTCCCAATAACCCAACTCAAAACTCTTATACACGAAATCATTTTGATACAAATTAGCCAAACCATGACCCTGATTGTCCGACTGCCCCATGGCCTGAATGGTGTTTATCCCATAGCCCGAACTAATCCAGTTATTATCGGTCGGCCAATCAGTTGCTTCGGGGGCATACTTTTTCAACAAAGTTGGATCCGTCAAAATTGATTGGATATCCTGAGTCCAAGTGCCTCCGCTGCAATCAATATTGTTACCGCTTATTTTAACATTCTTACTCTCGATATCTTTCATCGCCCTAACAGCAATAACCCACAGGGGAACACGGGTAATTGAAATCTGAAAATTTGTCAAAACAGTTTTTTTTATTTGATTTGCAAACGAAGGATAACCGGATGGAGACAGATAATACTCACCTTGATGACTGCCTGCAGTACACTTCTTAACTTGAAACTTGATCTTGTCGCCGCCTTCTATCGCGGATAGATCGCCTTCTTTTTCCGGCGAAGTCTCCACACTCACTGAAGGAACATCGCAATAAAAATCATTGCTGCCATAGTAGCATGTGCCAAACATCGAGATGGGAACCTCCAACGTGGCCGTGTTACTCTCTATACAACTGCCGTACAGAGGGGTGAGAACAGCTTGTTGGGAGCTGCCATCAAACTCATAAGCCATCGGCGCATTGTGACAAATCGAATCTTGATTACGTGATGGATATTCTTTGTCTCCGCAATGCAAACCCCTGTTAACGCCCGAAAGCGAGTTGCAGCGCCAATTTTGATTCAATATCTCGGCATCAATCTCTGTATCGCATGTCGCATAATCCGAGCAAGCAACCATGGCATCGTATTTATTATCCGCATAGCAAACCTTGCCCTGTTTTGAACCATTAACACACATCTTATCCCACGACATAACTGCCGTTTCCTCCCAGCGCCACACCTTGTAAACGCGTGCGAACAAATTGGTCAAAGGCACCCAGGCATTCTGTCGCGAGAAAGACGGAGAAACGGTCAGCCCGGAATCAACGAAGGTTGGACTGAAATTCGCATCAGAAGCACCAGGTACAGATGCGCCTACGATCATCGGATCATGTCCGATCTCGCGCGTTGCAATCGAAGAACCGAACGGCGAATTACGGGAGGAATAGCGCAGGCCCAAAGAAGGCAGTACGAATACCCCTGAGTTCCAGACGCGATCCGCAAAGACTGCATTCTCTCGTGTTTGAGAGGACACTACTTGCCCAACCTCTCTGCAGACATCCACCTTCACCGTGTCCAATCTAAGATACATCCAACCCGGATCATTAGTCGTTTGCGTTGGCAAACAGGTCGTGAACCAGAACCCCACAAACTGCCAAGGTCCCGCCAATTTTGCAGAGCGCGCTTGTTCTGAGGACAGTTCATTCTCCATTGGATTTACATCTTGGAACATGGCTCGTATACCGAAGAACGGCTGTCCGGCGCGGCACTCTTTTGCGTAGTAACTATGATAACGCAAGTTAAAGTCAAAATCTCCTGCTGCGGCCTTGTCGTTCTGTATCCAAGAGAACTCATCCTGTCCATTATTCTGATAACCGGTTTCCCAATATTTGAAATAACAATGATCTCCGGCCGAAACCATGCATTTTATTTTGAACGGATCGCCTTTTTCGTCGGAAAGCAAATGCTCGTTACTGCGATCCAATATACCGTTAAAGCCATTTTTTAAGGTGTCATACACTTGTTTAGATGTCGAACCAACGTCCTGCAAATAACTTTGACAGGAAAAATTAGTATCGCTTTTAGCCTCTACCTTGGGATAATCCAAACCCGCCCAACGCGGATTCCATTTACAAGCGGCGCCCGCAGAATATGGCTGTAAACCAAACTTAAACAAACCATAACGATAATCAAATTGATCGTAATTCAATGTATTGGAATTTTTAACCGGAATGAAATATTCCATATACGAACTTGCAATACCGTCGCCGGTCATAATCCATCTGCCCTCGGTATCATTTGCGTCCAGCTCACCTTGAGCGCGGTCTGAACCGTCAACCATACTAAAACCTTCGCACAAACTCGTGCGTCGGCAGGCGAATGGCATGTTGCGCATGTCGGTGCCGGTAAGCACGGTTTCCTCACTGCCTTTTAGATGATCAAGCTCTTCTTTGCTGTATCCGTATATTCGGTTGCTCTTGCCGTCAATTGACAGGTTGGAATAATCGTCGTCATTTCCAGGCCACCAAACATCAGATCGTGAAAAAGACATCTCCGTCAACAGCCCCGGCATCAAGAAATCTTTTGAAGCGGATCCGCCATTCACCGAACCCGCTTTTTTAACCGACGGGGTAATGATCTGCTGTTGTCCGGCACCGGATACGCAGTAGTATTTTCCGGAACCCTGCGGAGGCAAATAGCCCGCCGTCGGAGAATAGTGAGTAGCATCTCTAATCCCGCCAATCACCAACTTTGGATCCCAAGTAAGGCACGGAGCGGTCGACTGTATTGAATCGTTAATGCGCGTCTTATCCCATTCAAGACAGTATCCATATTTTCCGTTGACATACACGACGTCTTGAATTGCCTGGCACGCTCCTCCGGTGCAAGTATTTTGAAACGACGGATTCTGTGAACTAGGATTCACCAAAATCTGATTTTGATTATTTACCGCGACATATCCATCCGGAACACACGATTGTCCGTCGCGCTCGCCCCCAATACAAACGCCGACGGCCGGTGGCGCGCCGTCCAACGAATAATATTTTTCCGCGCCCGTATACCTGACCTTACGATAAGAACAAGAACAATCTTCGCCGTACACGCACGTTTTTGCAAATTGATAGCCGTCAGCCATTTTTGTCGGCGATGGAGGATCTACGGACGTATTCCACTCTGAAACATAGGAGTTTGGAAGCGGCGATGTCTCCTCCGGATAAATTCTGCACTCCGGCTGAGGCATTGCGCTCTGAACCGAGGCATTGTTAATCTTTGTATTCGTGTTTACAAATTCATAATACAAACGTTGAATATCTTGAGTCGTATCATTCGCCTGCTGTCCGGAAACTATTTGCAGTGCGGTTGGCATGCCAATCGGCAAATAACACTTCTGATCGGATCCATATACATAACCATACCGCCCGGTTCTGTTGTCTTTGCAAAGTTGCAACAAATTAAATGACGGATCCGTGGCTTTAACAACATTCGTACCGTCGATCGGTAAACCGGCCACTAAACGATAGTCGTTTTTATAACTCAATCCCTCGCCGGTGTTGCCAAGCAGATCATACCCGACAGGACGAGTAACTATATCCAGCGGCAAGTAGTCATTTGGAATCGCATAGCCGGAATAATCCATTCTTCCAAAACCAGTCTGCCTTGCGCTGTAAGACAGTGCATCGATGAATTCTCCAACCTGCAAATAATCCTCCTTAGACCTGTCAACAAACTGAGAGCAGTAAGAATCTTGTACGCCGTTTTCATTTTTCTGGCACAAATCCGTTTGTGAACACTGCGTTACAAACTTTTGCTGTACCGGATCATAAACAGTCTCTCCGCTGCGGCAACCGATCCACCTGGCACACTCCCTGTCCATCTTGACTCTCAAAACAATATTGGAGTCATTCTTTTGGCAGATCCCCGACACTCCGCACTCACTATCATCATTGCATGATCCACTGTCAAAATTCTTATCCAAAGATTGACATGTACCGGCCTTCGTCTGAACGCAATATTCATTCGTCGGATCGCCCGCACAATCTATCGGACTTTGAGCTGCGCCGCGCTCCGCGGTTACTTTGGCGTAAGTTGCCGCTGCGTTCGCCTCCAGTGTGCCGACGCCTTTGTCCTGAAAAAGTACGCACCCACCCATAGGATCCGCCGTTCCGCCGCAAGATGATTTGTCGAGTTTTGGTCCGTTAATTACATAATACGGTTTACCGCTCGGATGGCTAGTGTCCGATGTATCGTTATGATCGACCAATTCCGTACACTCACTTTGGTCTACCGGACATTTTGCGTTCCAACCAGAATAATCATTCTCACCGGTATATTGGACAAGATAAGTACTGCCGGACGATAGATATGGCGGATAGCAAGGAACATCCGTACCTTCGCGGAACCATCCGGAATAATCGCCGTCAGCCGGAATATTTGCATCCAAATTCTTGGAAAGATGTTTTGCTTGCACCCAAACGCAGGTCTGGTTTCCCGGATTGCGGAAATATTCCGTAACATTGCCGCTTGTAAACTTATCGCAGAACAACTCGTCTTTGCGGCAAGCCAAGACAGGCTCTTTATTGTCATCCAAGAGATTGTCCCAGCCATCTTTTAAGAGGACTGTCGTAAAGCCGTAAATCTTTTGTTGATTTTGATAGATACTGTCGTCTTTCGGATCAACTGTGAAATCCGTGGACGTCAGTTGCACGCGATTTTGCTCAAAAATAGGTTTGCCGTACGCGCGACATGAAGCTTCGGAAGAATCGCAACGCCCGCGGGCATCGTCTATGGCGTAATAGTATCTGTAAGCTTGGCTGGTTACTGACCAATCGCCCAAAAACTGTTCCTCGTATGATTTAGCGTCGCCGTGTTTTGGATAAGACGGGGAACTAAAGTCTTGCGGGAAGGATGTGCCTTTTATAGTCTTGGTCTCGGAATATGGAGTCGGCTTGTCGTTGGTATCGATGAATGCGCTGCAACCGATAGCCGTGTCGCGGCAAAGCCTGCTGAAATTGCTGGCGAAAACTTGATTATCATTCCTATCTTTATACTCTCGGCAGCCAACCATATAACGCGGCTCCGGTGCGCCCTCCGGAGTTGAATCGCAGGCCAAAGGAATGGACCAGCGATTTTTACGCACAAATTGCACGTCATTTAGTTGATCAACGCTGAATGTATCGAGATAAACGATATTGTCGGAAGGATTACCGACTTTACTCGGCACAACAATATCTATCAAAGTCGGATTGTCTTTGACGTTAAACGGACCGACTTCGAAGCGTCCCCAGTTTACATCCGGGTAGAAAGTACCGACTTCCACGCCGTCAACCAAAATCTGCGACGGACTGTCGGATGACGACTTGGGCACGTTGGCTTTTGCCCAGAACGATACACGCATCAACGAATTCGTATTTGGCAATGCCAATTTTAGAGTCGCTTTGATTTGCGAACCAGCCGGTGCCTGCATCTTAAGCGATTTATCGCCGACCAAAACGGATTCGTTGGAATACTGCAAAGTAACGTTACCGCCCTGCTGCGTGTCAAAAATAACCTGCGTGCCTGTGGCAAAATTGTCGCGGAACATGTTAACGGAATTGCGTCCTGTCGGACCCATGTAAGCACGGCAGCCGCTTGCATCTGCCGAGCATATCAGACTCTCGGAAGGCAAAGCATGATAAATACAACTGTTGCTCGCAGCCACAAACTCATCGCCTCCGGTCTTTGTACAGTCGTCCTGCGTCACCTCATCTTTGCGATACGTAGTACAAGCCGCATCGGACGAGATGGTTTGTGAATAAAAACGATAGTAAACATTACCCTGAACGTCAAAAAATTGGCGGCAGTCCGGATCGTTTCCAAACTTCCAGCTCACGTCACTGCAAGTCGCTGGATCTTTTATGTAGCCGAGAGTGCCTCCGCGCAAAACAAGTTTTGGCGCGCTTGATGCAACCTTGGTGAAATCATCCGTATCGGCAACAAGCGACCAGGTTCTAAGTTGATAACCGGATACTTCTGATCCTTCCCAAGTATAGTATGTGGCGGATTTTTCGTTCGGCTTTTGACACAAACGGACATCTTTATAATATGACACGCTTTCGCCGGTACTCGTTGACGATTCCATACTGGTGAACGGATCGCAGCCGACATTCTCAAACGAACATTTGTCCGCCAAATTCGGAATAAAATACGCCGTTGTTTCGTCTTGCGGATCGTCAAACTCCGGTTGTGCCGGATCTTTAACCAAGTCAAAAGCCGAAGCCAACTTGCGATACTCGCCATAGCCCGCGCAGATTGCAGGGCATAAATCTTTTGACGACAATATGGCCGGAACTTCCGGTGCGGAAAAATCCTGTAAATCCTGGTACCCTTGGCAGCCGACATCTATCTGACGGCAAACACGGGCAAACCGCTGACAGCCCGGGTGATCAACCGAATCGTCACCGGTGCATTTATATTCGTCTGGCGCGATCTTGAGATAGCTTTCTTTAAGACCGCTGGCAATGCCGTCGATAAATGGCGTAACAGTCTCACCCTCCTCCAACTGTACAGCGTCCAACAAAAGCTGAGCAGCGTAATTCTTAAAAATCAAACTTATTGATTCAGTACCCAATGGCGTTACAAATTGGCAAGTTCTTCTTACCCACGATAAAGATTCGGCGTGATCCCCTGCCATCAGACTAAAACCGGCGTTAGTATTGGAGTACTGACAGTCGCCGTAGGAAGTTACCAAATCATTTATTTTTTGATTTTTTGAATCGTAGAATCCAACCTGCAAATAAGAATCACTGCCGGAGCCTTGTTGTTTAAAGTCATAACTCAAAACATAGTTTCGTCCGCTTTCAGCCTTTACGCGCTGGCCGATTGATGCGGAATCTCCCTGCTCATCAAAACTGTACGCGTTGGAACCGCTGTTTGCTTCCTGACTGATGTACTGGCTATCAATATCACTACCTTGAGGATTTGCTAAAACTCCGGCCGTCCAACCCGTTACGCCATACACGCTTCCATCGTCTCGCTGCAAAAGATTTTCAAAAGATCCATTTTGTATCAAATTCAAAGCACTCGAACCAGGTTCGACTTTAAGCATTTTGGTACAACCCTCGGACGAACAAGGTTGAACTCCAGCATCCATGTAAACGCGCGGACCCGAAGTTACGGTACCGACCCACAAGCCGTCTACCAAAGACTTATCCGCCGTTGCAGGAAATGGATATCTTAAAGTTGAGTACCATGTGCAGCCAATATTTTCTTCGGAGCATTTTCCCTTATCCTCCGTATTGCGCAGCAACGAAATTTGTCCGCCGGAATAATTGTAAGTTCTACAACTGACGAATTGCTCCTTACATTCCTGCGCATCAAACTTCCAAACCGGACGTTCAGCCAAACAATAACCATAGCCGCCGGTGCATTGGCCGTTTTGATCGGTTTTTAAACAACTAACCATATCCCCGCACTCCTGAAGACGCGTGCCAACCTCGGGCAACACGGCATCACCATAACCTTTGGCGCGGCACTGGTAACTAGGCGCAGTCAAAATCCAATCCGGATCTACCAAGTGGCACCAAGGATGATCATTATCGATCTGGCCTTGGTCATTGCAATCGTAAAAACCGCGGATAACCTCTCCAAGCGTAATATACTTGCCGCCATGCTTGATGTTATAAGGCGAATTTGCCGCCATCTCCCAACCGATTGGGATAATGCGCGCCAGACGCATCTTTTTAAGATTACCCGCGCAATACGCTCGCTGCGCGCAAGTCGGATCCGTATTGTTCTTAATATCACTCTCCGGAATCAATTCCCAATCCGAATGCAACGCGCGCGAAGCAACGCTATAAGTTGCGCCCTCGGCACCAACACCAGCTGCGCGGCCAACGGTTAAAGCGCCTTCATTGGTTCCCACGCTGATCGCTACTCCCAAAGCCTGATCCATGGCGCAGCTAAATCTTCCGCGCGGAGTATTGCAAGTTGTCAATTCTAAAACGATGTCCTGATCTTCGTTGGTGGAAAAATTCGGAACCAAAAAATCTCCCAAAGCTTTCGCAAATGACTTTCTTTCATACAGATCCTGCGCATCGCCTGTCGCATCCGCATTCTGCAACGCTTGAAAAGTTATATTGATTTGATCCGGAGTAGCCAACCCGTCCGCAGACAAGGAGTTGTTAGGATCCAGCCATTTATGCAAAAGGCCAACAATCAAAGTATTGGAAAAAGTCGTGAGTGCCAAAATCGGAATGTTTTCCAAACCGGCAGTCCAGTAGGCACTCAAGATAGCGCTGCGTTGTTCCTGCTCAGAGGCCAAACCCATGCGAACAGGATCCAACTGCTGATAGCTGTTTGCGGCCAATATAGTCGGTATCTTGATTTTCCCACTGACAACATCCATTACCGGCCTCAGCCCCTGATCCTCTTGTCGATTCAAAGCCAAACCCGCACGCTCGTTGAGCATGTAATTAAAATAAGCCGAGTTTGTTTCTACGCCCACCGAAAGATCGCTTGCTCCGTAAGTAACGCTCGGTCTATGCACCTGCAGCGCCTCCCCCGAAGAAAGCAACTCTCCAATTGCTTTAAAATTATCCGCCACTTTTTTAAGATTACAAGCTCCCGGTCCGATTCGCGCCACTTCACCTATGCCTAAAGACATTTTTAATGTGTAAGGATCCGGAGGAGAACAAAAACTAAACCTTACGCCAGGGATAATCTGACCGGTTTTCGGATCAACGGTAGCCGTTGTACTTTCCGTCCAATCACCGACAACAACATCAAGACGATCGATGAATTTGCTGCTTGCATCGTTCCCCGCGTTATCTAGCCAGGTACCGAAATCACTGTTCCAAAAACGAGGCTCATTACCCGGATTGCCGGTCAATAAATCACTGGCAGCTTCGTAAGCAATGCGCTGCGAGATCATGCTCATCGAATCTATCAAACCTCCGTAAAGAGAGGTCATGATGCGCATGCTCCACTGATTGTTCAAATATTGTGCGCGACGATAAAACCAATCCGCTTGCTTCTGGCCCTTGGTTGCCATGCATTCTTCGTATTCATAATAAATCTCTTGATAAGTTTTCTGAGGCATGTTTGGTACCAAGGTACCCACTATGGCCGCTTGATTTAAAATCAAAGCGCAAGACTGAACATTCGCATCAAACGGCGGCGTCGCTCCCGGATCTTGGATCATTACAGTCTGAGCAAAGGTCGCACCCGCGGGAACCAAAGACAATCCGATTAAGGAAAGAAAGGTCAGTCCAACCAATATTTTTTTAACCAACTTGTTTCCTTTAAACTGCATACTTTATTTTTGTGCCGCACCGGTTGAGGTGGCGGCTAAATTTGGATTCTGTTTTATCAATTCCGCCTGAGCGTCATCAAAATATTGGAGCAGCTGCGCATCCGAGATTGCATCTAAATCAGCTTGCGTTACTTGGCCGGTCTGCAACAAAGCCGTGCGCAACATTGCGGGATCGCGCGGTATTACACTGGCTAAACTCATATCTATGCCCGCATCACTGGCTGTTTGACGAATGTTTTGGCCAACTTGGCTATCGCCCATTATGATATTTCCCAGATCGTTCTGCACATTATTGGTTAATAAATCCGCGCCCGGATAGGTTGTTGTCGGCAAATCAAATTTCATGGCAGCAGCCGCGTCGCACTCCTCGCCATGTTTGCATAAAGGATTTTCTCCCAATGCAATTTTTACATTATCCGGCACATTGTCGCCCGCAGTGCTCCAAAGATACGGGGAGGTGTGATAAACATTCTCCTCGTCGTAATCAGAAAGGCCGTCGCCATCCGTGTCGATTCTTTTTGCGGTCTCTTCTTGTACTTGCGCCGGATCTTTGAGCAGATCTTTTTGCTTTTGAATATCTGCAATGGAAACTTGCCAAGGTGCAGTAACCCCCTGACGGACGCTATAATACGAAAATGCCAACGCAACAGTGGCACAAAAAATAAATACGGCAAAAAAAGCTTTTTGCTTTGATTTCAATTGCTTCCAGTGAGCTTTTACCGCCAACCCCAAACCATTGGATTCCTCCTTCATATGGCCCAAATATAATATCACGCCAGTACATAAAAAAGAACCGAGCAAAACTCGGTAACTGGGGACAAATTCAGCCCCTCTATCCCCACTTAACCTTTACCTGTTTTCCCTCCGCCTGGATGGGGATTCTGACTTCCAATAAACCGTTTTTAAGTTGAGCTTCTGCCGAATCTGCGGCAACGTGGCACGGCAGGACGATTGAACGACTAAAAGATCCCCAATAACACTCTTGATAATAAACATCGCTATCGCTGTTTTTGTCGCATTGCTCTCTTTTGCCTCGAATCGTCAACAAATCGCTGCTTATCGAAACATCAAGATCGTCCGGCGCAACGCCCGCAACCAACGAACGAATAACCAGCATATCTCCCTCGCGATAAATATCCACCGAAAGCTGCCCCTCTTCGGCCGCTGTCATCCACTCTGTTTGCAAATCTTGATACATACGAGAACATTATATCATAATTATGAATTAAGAATTATGAATTATGAATTTTGGAATAAATACACTACATCTTCATTCATTCTTAATTCTTAATTGGTGACCGCGGTGCTTGTCGCGGTAAGCGTGCCTTTCTCAACGCCGATAAGACAAACCGCTTGCCAAGGCCTGTAGTGGCTGGAGAAAGTTTCTTCGCGCTTATGCCCGTCGGCATATTCGACTGTCGTTGAAAATTCCGCATCCGCTCCGGCATGAGCTGATTCTGTGCATTTTTTCTGACCCGGCGCCAACTCTTCCGTCTCGGTCAACTTTGTCGGCGGTGCCGGCACAATGTTATATATTCTCGGTTTTGTTTGTGCGACTTTTCGGCCATCACCCGTGCCCCACATCTCAAAATAGACTTTCGTACCCTTTATGTACGCATTCACCAAAACGTACTTTCCGGTGTCATTTATGAATTTAAAATCAGGTGCCGGTTCATAGATGGTCGCATCCGTACCGGCCGGCTCATAATAGCTGACTCGATAAGAATGATTTCGTCTTTCCGTTACAGGCAAACCCGTAGCCAGAGCGGCTCTGAACATAGTCGTGCCGATCTGACACAGGCCTCCGCCAAATTCCGGCGTTGTCTTATCGCCCTTGATAACAAGTTCCGGATACCAACCATGCTCCCCGTCAACGGGACCTAAAGTTTTTAACATCGAAAATTCTTTGCCTGGCGCAATGAGCGTTCCATTCACTCTTTCATCTACAGCCTTCTTAATATTTTTTATGCGGTTTGGCGGAGAATTGCCATAATCAGAGATGCCTGTGCCGATCAGTTCTTTAATTCCATACTGCTCCAAATCATTTCCCGTAATCTCCCCCTTCGTCTCGTCTACCACTAATGGGAACGTAGATGTCGGAGGCCACGAAGTCAAAACCGGCTCTAAAGTCTTTTCAATATTTATCGTGCGGCCGACTGTTGATGCCGAAAAAGAAACAATCTTTCCATCCGCGACAGACAAATTGCCGTTTTTACTTTCCGCTTCGACGCCTTCGGCCAACATGCGGATACTGGAAGCAAAAACCAAACTATCGATCGTCAACGTATTGTCGGCTTTATCCGGCGCAATCCATTCAGCCAACGTGGCTGTTGAAATTTTATATTTCTTGTCTTGATACGTAAAAACCAATTGCGGACGATTGAGAATTTCGAGCGCTTTATCAACGAGCGGACTTAAATCAGCGGCGCGTTTTTGCACGTTGATTTTTTTAGCATGCAAAGTTATGGGTTGAAAAGATAAAACTTTTGCCTGCTGTTTTATTTTTTCGACCACGCCGTCCATATCTAATGTTGCGCCGTCTTTTTCCGGTAACACACGCACGACCGGAGATTGGCCATCCTTAACTTCGATTGAAAAAGACGCATCAACTGGATCTGGGAGTTTATCAGCATACTGCAATTTTAATGCATTCTGCACGCGATTTTCATCAATATCAATTTTGACATCTACGCTTTTAGGATATATGCGCGCAGCCAAAACCTCTGAAACGATTTGCAGAATCGAGTTTTCTCTGCCGACGTTATACGCCTGATCTATCGCACTGCCCAAATCAAAACGAATCAAATCTGGTAAATCACTGTCGGAGGAAACCTGGACGTTTATCTGTTTACCATCCAAGACAAAAGTCAAGCCTTTGCCCAAAGCATCATCAACCGTTTTGTCCAACTGTTTTTTGGCTTCTTCTTTGGTCAATCCATCCAGCCTGACTCCCAACACCCGCACGCCGGGGTAGATTTTATCAGCATACGTTCGAGTGTAAGCAAATACTCCGCCGGCAATCAGAGAGCCGAGTACGACCAGAACGCCGACCGTTGCACCAACCCAAATCAAAGTCGGTTTGACCATAAACTTTTTGGACTTTTTAGTTTCAGAAGACATATTCATTCAGTCATCAATTCATTCAATAAATCCTTCGAAAGCTGCTGCCTGGCCGAGTCATCCGCTCCCGGAACGGCCAGTATTAACGCGACTGACATGCCCTCCTTTGGAGTTCCTTCAAAAGAAGACAAGGGAGCAACAAAAATCTGTCCATCGGGCAGAGTTAATTTAACCTTTGCATCTTGAATTGTAGTAACATTGGCCTTAAGCATATCACATTATAGATCACATGATATAAGTAAAAACTAATCGTGTAAACTAAAATCCTCGCCCATTGGACGAGGATCTGTCAAAGACCTCTAGCAATCCGCACCCAAGAAACCTTTTTGTAGGAAGTAGCGAGTCCGAAGACCAGCTGAATCCTATGAAAAGATTCCATGCTTGTCGTGGATGCAGATTGCTGGAAGCCTCTGCTCTTTTTATGTCTAACCTGCTCCTTATCCAACGTTTAGGATTAAGCTTTATAACACGCCCAGCCGGTTCTGTCAAGGGTCATAAGATGACAAATTACGCCAAGCTAAACTTGGCGCGTAAGGAACTACTTTGATTATTGCATGCGGCTTACTGTGCGTCAAGACCTAATAATCCGCTAGTTTAAGCCGAATTATTAGACTATTAATTGTTCATTATTATTTGTTAATTGTTAATTCTTGTAAGCACATCTTGAAGCTTAACTGATAGCAATTGTGATACGCCGTCTGCACCCATAGTTACCCCATAGAGTATGTGAGCATGAGACATGGTAGCTCGATTATGGGTCACTATTACAAATTGGGTTCTATCGGCCAAAGTGCTGACAATTTCCGCAAACTTGCTGGAATTAGACTCATCCAACGCTGCATCAACCTCGTCTAAGACAACAAACGGCGAAGGATTGGTGGCCATAATCGCACAAATAAGAGCAATCGACACCAGCGCGCGCTCTCCGCCAGAAAGCAAAGCAATTGCCTTTAACCGCTTTCCGGGCGGCGTTGCCACAATCTCTATGCCCACTCGAGCCGCTTCTCCGTCCGCTTCCTTAATCATCTCGCCCTGTTCGTTATATTCAGGTTCCGGAAAAACCTCCACCAAACTCGCCTCGCCTCCTCCAAACAAACGTTTGAAATAAAGCTCAAATTGCGTGTTCAATCCCCTAAAAGAGACCGCACTGCGTTCCGCAATTGTTTGATCCAACTCTTTTACGATCGTTTCGAGCGAGACAATCGCCTGCAACAAATCATTAGTCTGCACAGAAAGATCCTCATAACGGGCCTTTGTCTCTTTATATTCTTTGAGAATCTCCGGATCTATTCCGCCAATCCATTCCAGCTGCGCGCGCAGCTTGGTCAGCTTAGGTAAAAGTGCTTCTGGCGATTCATTTGTTTTGACCTCATCCGCCAGCTTGTCCAGATCGGTTTCTTGCTCCGGACGGTGCGTACGCAATTCCTGCAAAAATGCATCGCGCCGCGTCTCAACGCGCGCCAGTTCCACGGCCGCTTCGCTCATGCGGCGCTCCGCCGACTGCGCCTCTTGCCTGCGGCGCGAAAGCTCGCGCTGCACTTCAAAAACATGCGAACGTTTTTGATCTTCGCGCTTGTTCCATTGCTCAAGCTCGATTTGAGTTGCCTGCATGCGCTTTTCCACATCAGACATCGCCTGCAATATTTCTTTGACCTCGGCTGTGACTTTTGGATCTTCAGCCTGTACCTTCTCCGGCTCCGGCGCGGGGCGCTGCAATTTATTCAGCAAATCCGCGACTTTAGCATGGATATCACCAGCCAAATTTTTAATTTTTTGCTGGTCTGATTTTGGATTTTCCAACATCTCCAAAAGCTCCAACTGACGTTTATGCAAATCTTCTATCTCTCCGATGATTTTTGAAAGCGGCAACGGCGACCAAGGTTTTTCGGCACGCGCCATAGCAATCTCGCGCGTGGACTCCAATTTTAACTGGCGCTCGCGCAGTCCGACTCTTTCTTCCGACAGCTTATCTAAAGTTGAGCGCAGTTCGCGAAAACCCTCGGATGGAGGTATTGCCTTTTCCATGGCATGCAATTCCTCTTCCAACTTATCCGCCTCCGCACTGGCTTGAGTGGCTTTTTCCGCAGACTTTTCGTGTGATACTTTTGAGATTTGCAGCGCGGAACGCAATTGCCGCCACATGCCTCCGTGATATTGAAGTTCCAGGCCTTTAAGCTCCGCCTCCAAACCCTCACGCTGCTCCAAACGCTTAACTTGGCGATCGAGCGACGTCAGGCGCGGCGCAATCTCGCGCAGTAAAGTTTCTGATTGTTTAAGATTCTCACGCGCCGCATCCAATTTATTCATACTGGATTGACGTTTGAGTTGAAAAGGACGCAGGCCCGCGGCTTCGTCAAAAAAATCTTTACGCTCTGCCGGCGAAGACGAAAGCACCTCATCCACCATACCCTGGCCTATGACGCTGTATGTGCGCTGGCCAATGCCGCATTGCGCAAGCAGCATAATTACGTCCGTTAAACGTACGGATTGTTGATTGATCTCGTACTCTGACTGTCCATCGCGATACAAACGGCGAGTAATGAGAATCTCAGAAAAATCCAACTCTTGCTTATCGTCATTTACGAGCGTCATGCTTACCTCGGCAAAACCTGCACGCGACTTTTTTTCCGAACCGGAAAAAACAACATCTTCAGATTTTTTGGCACGCAACAATTTAAGGCTCTGCTCGCCCATCACCCAGCGCAGTGCATCTGCAATATTGGATTTGCCGGAGCCATTCGGACCGACAACTGCGGTCAAACCTCTACGGTTGCCGACATCCGGTTCAAAAACCAAGACTGTTTTTTGGGCAAAAGTTTTAAAGCCCTGCAATTCAAGACGTTTTAGATACATAGGAGACATGGAACATATAACATGGAGTATGAAGCATCGAGTGCTAAGTGCTACATGTTATGTGCTATGTGTTACATGTTACGTGCTACATGTTACGTGTTCATAGCGCATCGGACAAGGGGAAAAGATTGTCAGCATTAATCAAGTCGTGTAAGTTATCGCTATGACCAAACCAGTACAAAGGCACGAACACTTTAAAGAGGCTATGGCCGAAATTTTGGCCAGAATTGTAGATTTTCCGCGCAACATATTTGTCACGGTTGTTGATGCGCGCATAACGGACGATCAAGCCAATGCCAAGATCGTGCTGAGCCTAATGCCGATTACAGCCAAAGAAACCGCCTTGCAGGTACTGTCTGACAACAAACACGAGATATTGGACGCCATGGCCAAAAGCATGCGCCTGCGCAAACTGCCGCGCCTGTATTGGGCCTTTGATGAAAGCAACGAAAAAATCTGGGAAATAGAAGGTCTGATAGAAGATCTCAAAGAAAAGGGAGAAATATAGCCCTCTCTATCCATTGACATAAAAGTCGATTACATCTAAGCTGTTCGATTCTTTATGAATTTGTCCGAAAAATACGTTCAACTTTTCGAACTCTTAAAAGACTGCAACAGCTTGCTTTTGGCTGCCCATCAAAAACCGGATGGCGATGCCTTGGGTTCTTCTACGGCACTTGGACACTGGCTGCTCGCACAGGGCAAAAACGTAACATTTTTCTGCAAAGACAAACCCGCAAAAAGTTATTCTTACTTAAATCATTATTTGGATTTTACCGACGACCCTAAAGTATTCGACGAAAAATACGACGTCTTGATCGTCCTCGACTCCGGCACATTGAATTACTGCGGCATTGATCAATCTGTCGGCAGACTTTCTCCTGGCTGCAAAGTCATAAACTTTGATCACCACAAAACAAACGACGGTTTTGGAGATCTGCAGCTTGTCGACGCAACGGCCAGCTCGACTTCGGAAATGGTCGCAATGTTTTTGAAGACTAACAGTCAACCCGTCGACTCCGCAATAGCGACTTCGCTCATGACGGGTATCATGTTTGACACGTCATATTTTTCCAATGCGGCAACGCAAGGCCAAAGTTTTTCCGTGGTCGGCGATCTGCTTGCCGCAGGAGCACGCACATCAGACATTGCACAAGTATTACTGAAAAATAAAGAGGCCGGAAAATTAAAACTTTGGGGCATCGCTCTGTCGCGCTTAAAATACAATTCAAAATACGACCTGGCTTTCACTTATATCAAACAAGAAGACTTTGTCTTGGCCGAAGCCGGACAAAACGCAACAGAAGGAATGATAAACTTTTTAAACGGCGTTTGCGGCGATGCGGAAATCATCATGCTTCTGACGCAGAAAGATGATAACACCATCAAGGGCTCTTTCCGTTCAATCAAGACAGACGTTTCAAAAATCGCCAAAGCGCTTGGCGGCGGCGGACATAAAAATGCCCCGGGTTTTACAATCCAAGGAAAAATAGTTGAAACGGAAAAGGGAGTAAGAGTGGTTTGACTCCCTCGCCCATTCGATGGGAGAGGGTTGGGGTGAGGATTAGCACTCTCACTATTTGACTGCTAAATCAAAATCGCGTAACATTCCTTTGTATGCATAAATATACCATCAACTCGCAAATGCAAAACAATTATCTGATTCCCACCGTCATTGAAAAAACTCAAGGCGGAGAACGGGCTTATGATATTTATTCGCGTCTTTTAAAAGATCGCATCATCATGCTTGGCTCGCAGATCGATGATGATATTGCAAATATCGTTGTCGCGCAGCTTTTATTTTTGGAAAGCCAGGACAAAACCAAAGATATCAAGTTGTTCATCAATTCCCCGGGCGGTTCGGTAAGCTCCGGCCTGGCGATTTACGACACAATGCAGCACATCGCCTGCGACGTATCTACGATCTGCATCGGACTTGCCGCATCAATGGGTGCAGTACTGCTTGCCGGCGGCGCAGAAGGCAAACGCTTCGCCTTACCCAATTCTGAGATAATGATCCATCAACTTTTGGGAGGCGTGGAAGGTCAGGCAACCGACATAAAAATACGCGCCGAGCGCTTGCTAAAAATAAAAGATCAGTTGAACAAAATTTTGGCAAAGCACACCGGTAAACCGGTTAGGCAAATCGAAGCGGATACGGAGCGCGATAATTTCATGGATCCCAAAACCGCCAAGGTCTACGGCTTGATAGACAAGGTACTGGAATAATGCAACGTATAAAAACATAGAGACGCCCGCTGAGGGCGTCTCTATGTTTTTATTCGGATTTTATTTCTCTTCCCCTTCCGTATCCACCAGCGCGGCACTTGAAAGCATGTCTCCTTCTTCTTTAAAGCGCATAATGCGAACGCCTTGCGTATCGCGTCCAAGATTTGGCACGCCCTTGTAGGCTACGCGAATTACCACGCCTTTTTTGCTAATCAACATCAAATCGCGATCATCATCTTTGCTGGCGACGAACGCGCCGATGACAGGACCTGTCTTGGTCGTGACCTTCATGGTACGAATGCCGGATCCTCCGCGGCCCTGTGTTTTATATTCGGTTAATTCAGTTTGTTTACCCATGCCGTTTTCTGCGATCGTAAACAGAGTAAACATGCCTTTGGCCGCCAGCTTCGGATCAACGATATCCATGCCAACAACCTCGTCGCTGCCCTTTAGTTTAATGCCGCGCACGCCGGATGCTGATCTGCCCATGGCACGCACATCTTTTTCGCTGAAGCGTATTGACTGGCCGTTCTTTGTCACAAGCGACATGTCATCGGTTCCATTTGTCGGTTTAACCCACAGCAAATCGTCGCCGTCATGCAATGTTATTGCGATCAAACCGCTGCGGCGCACGTGGGCAAAATCTTCGATAGCCGTCTTTTTAACCGTGCCCCTGCTTGTGACCATGGAAAGAAACTTACTGCCCTTGATATCGGAAAGCGACAACGAAACGGTCGCTCTTTCGCCCGGCGCAAGCTGCAAAAAGTTAACGATCGCCTGGCCTTTGGAAGTGCGGCTGCCTTGCGGAATTTCGTAAGCCTTAAGCTGAAACACGCGTCCGCGGCTGGTAAAGAACAAAATGTCCGCGTGCGTGTTGGTGGAAAACAGCTGCTCAACTTCGTCTTCTTCTTTGGTCGACAAACCAGCCACGCCTTTGCCTCCGCGCCCTTGCGTGCGGAAAGTATCCGGCGGCAAACGCTTGATGTAACCATCTTTTGTAATCATGACAATGGTCGATTCATCCGGAACCAAATCAGTCATGGAAAATTCCCCCACCGGATGCGGTATAACCACAGTGCGTCTGTCGTCGCCGAATTTGTCTTTAAGTTCCAAGGTTTCTTTTCTGATGATTTCTAACATCTTTGTGACGGATTTTAGAATCGCTTCCAATTCTTTGATCAGCTCCATCTTTTCATTATATTCCTGTTCGACTCTTAAGCGTTCCAAGTTTGCCAACTGCTGCAAGCGCATCTCCAAAATAGCCATGGTTTGCGCCTCGGAGAGCTTAAACTTTTTCATGAGGTTAAGCTTAGCCTCATCCTTGTCTTTGGATTTTTTGATGGTCTCGATTACTTCGTTGATTTTTAAAAGCGCGATACGCAAACCTTCCAAAATATGCGCGCGATCCTTTGCTTTTGCCAAATCATGTTCCGTTCTGCGGCGAATAACTACCTGGCGATGCTTGATGTACTCGCTCAAAAGATCTTTGAGCGTAAGAACGCGCGGCTGCATGCCGCCATCCACCAACGCCAAAGCGTTTACGTGAAACGTTTCCTGCAGCTGGGTCATCTTAAAAAGTTGATTTAAAACTTTTTTTGGATAAGCGTCTTTTTTAAGTTCAACGACTATGCGAATACCCTCTTTGTTGGATTCATCGCGCAAGTCGCGGATGCCCTCGATCTTTTTTTCTTGAACCAAAGACGCGATCTTTTCGAGCAGCGTCGACTTGTTGATGCCGTAAGGAATTTCCGTAACCAAGATTCTGAACGAGCCCGCCTTTTCTTCCACTATTTCCGTTTTGGCGCGCATCACGATTCCGCCTTTGCCGGTGGCATAAGCTTGTTTAATGGCATTCTTGTCGTAGATGACTCCGCCGGTCGGAAAATCCGGGCCTTTAACGATTTCCACCAACTCGTCGATATCGGTCTCAGGGTTGTCTATCAATGCAACGGTCGCATCGCACAGCTCGTTCAAATTATGCGGCGGAATGTTGGTCGCCATGCCGACTGCAATGCCGAGCGTTCCGTTTAAAAGCAGGTTCGGCAATTTTGCCGGCAAAACCGAAGGCTCTTTGATCGATCCGTCAAAGTTGGGACGAAAATCAACCGTGTCTTTTTCAATATCAAACAAAAGTTCATCCGCGATGCTTTCCATTTTAGACTCGGTGTAACGATAAGCGGCAGGACCGTCGCCATCGATGGAACCAAAGTTGCCCTGGCCGCGCACCAGCGGATAACGCATGGAAAAATCCTGCGCCATGCGCACCAAAGAATCATAAACCGCTACGTCGCCGTGCGGATGATATTTACCGAGCACGTCTCCGACTACGGTGGCGCACTTTTTAAACTTGGCGTTCGACCTTAATCCGCTTTGCCACATGGAATACAAAATGCGGCGATGCACCGGCTTCATGCCGTCGCGGACATCGGGCAGCGCGCGCTGTACGATAACCGACATGGCATAATCCAAATAACAGCTCTTCATTTCTTCGGAGAGCGATTGGTTTACTATTGTTCCGAGATTATCTGCGGCCGGTACTAATTCTTTTTCTGATTCTGACATAGTTATTTATCTTGAGTTAAACCTGTCGGCAGATTGGTTTTATCCGAAGCCTGATCGATTGCCGGCGGCGGCGTAAAAAAGTTCGCCCGAATATTTTCTGTTGTTGAAGCGACCAAGGCATCAGTTGCGCTCGCCATCATCAACCCTTGAACGAGAATCGGATTCAAACCCACGATTTGAGCGTCTTCCACTTTTTGAACCTGATCAATCATCCCGGAAGCACCCTCATGAATCTGCTGCGCGTATTGATACTTTTCCCATGCCGCTTTGCCTTGCGCATCGCCGACCGACTCCTGCGTTTGTGCTGCCGGAAAAATTTCCGCCAAACCCTGCCGCATACTGTAAAGCCAACCCGCTCCGATGGCGACAGCGCAAACCGCCACGCCAACTACCAAAGAAAATCTCTGCACGCCATCAACCGGCTGACGGCTTTTAGCGTGCTCCATTATCAATGATTGTTTCTCCCTATCGCTTATCAACTTTGGCCGTGCCAATACAGAAGTCTGATCGTTCTTGCGACTTTTGCTTTTCGACGTCACCGATTTCACTTCATCGTTCTCCATATTTCTTAAAGGGCTATTCGAGACTTTACAGACTTTAAGGACTTTATAAACTTTATGGACTCGTTCGTTAGGTACGTTCAATTACCATAATAGCCACATCATCCGCAGGCAATTCCTTTTTGGTGATTTTAAGTTTATTCATCTCCTGCTGCTTGCTGCCGCCGACCGCATCGCAAAAACTTTTCACTTTTCCGAGCTCTGTCTTTATGCCGTCGATGTAATAGTGAATCGGAATTACAATGCGAGGCTCAACCATATTAATGACAGAAGCGGCTGTCTTGGCATCCATAACGTCTCCTCCACCAACAGGTAAAATCAAGATATCGATATTGCCAAGTTCTTCCAATTCCATGTCAGTAGGTTTGCGCTTCGCTTGCCCCAAAAAGGCGATGGACATGCCCTCTACGTCTATTCTGTACATCAACGGTCTTTTGTCTCCTTCGTCTGCTTTTGGATCTTGAATGCCGTTTACAAAAGCTCCCTTAACTTCATACTCTCCCGGATCAGAAATCAAAAACGGACTGCCGGCCACGCCTTCGATGTTAAAATTCTTGCGATTTTGATTTGAAAGCAAAAGAATATCCGGTTCCGTGGCGCGCGGAAAACGAATGGCCGCCTCGTTTTCGAACGGATCCGTCATAATAACGGATGACAGATCTCCATTCTTAGACTCGATGCGAATTGTTGAATAACCGTGCCAGAATATTTGCATAATTCGATGTTGCTCATCCTGCCCTGTTTTGATAGAAGAGCATAATTTGAGTGTTTTTTACGCTGAAATAATAGCATAAAATAACCCGTCAGACAAGGTGAAAATAGCTGCTTGTCAAGTACTGCCGAACACCCTCTATCCACCCCCTCAAAAGAGTCCTTAAAGTCTATAAAGTCCGTAAAGTCCTTTGCCTAGTCAAATAGACAAAGCCGCCGGCCATGGCAATAGCCAGGGCGTCTGCAGCATCATCCGGTTTTGGAATTTCTTTTAAACTTAAGAGACGCATGACCATTTGCTGCATCTGTTTTTTGTCAGCGCTGCCGTATCCTGCAATCGCCTGCTTGATCTCGTTTGGCGTCATCTCCACCGCCGGCAAACCGGCATCCGCCAAAACCAGCATTATCACTCCGCGTGCCATACCGACGTTGATAGCAGTTTTGACATTAGATTGAAAAAATAATTTTTCGACCGATGCGGCCTGCGGTTTGTATTCCGCAATAGCCTCAGCAAGTCCATCGCGCAAAACCTGCAAACGCAAAGAAAAATCATCAGTCGCCGGCGTCTCGATACAACTATACCAAACATGACTAGCCTTGCCGCCGACAATGTCGACGACTCCGATTCCGGTTCTGCCAAATCCTGGATCAACGCCAATTATTCGCATAAACGGCTATGCCGCGTTCGTAAACACTGACGCGACATCATCATTCTCTTCGAGGAATTCAATCAACTTGGAAATTGCCTCGCCGTTCGCTTCGTCGAGGGCGACGGTTGTTTTTGGCAGCCACTCGAATTCTGCGGATGTTACCGTCAAACCGATTTTGTTGGCAGCCTCGCTGACTTTAGCCAAAGTGTTCGGCGGACAAATGATTACAGTCCCCTCCTCTTCGTCGCGAATATCATCCGCACCTGCGTCGATCAACTCAAGTTCCACTTCGTCACGCTTGTCAGACTGGATCAGCGAAACCCTGACCACGCCTTTGTGATCAAATTGAAAAGCGACCGAACCGGGCGCAGCCAATGTACCGCCGTTTTTTGATAAAATATGTTTGACGTCATTTGCCGTACGATTATGACTGTCCGTGAGACACTCGATTATCAGCGCCGCGCCGCCCGGTGCGTACGCCTCGTAGCGCAAAGATTCGACCTGCACCGCATCGCCGGCTCCGGAACCTCTTGCGATTGCGCGTTCAATACTGTCTTTCGGCATATTGCCCGCTCGCGCTCTGTCGATCGCCATGCGAAGCATAAAGTTCATGCCCGGATCAGCACCCTTTTCTTTGACGACGATCTCAATCTCGCGCGCCAACTTTGTAAAGTTAGCCGAACGCTTGGCATCAATCGCACCTTTGAATTGTTTGACCTTGCTCCATTTAGAGTGACCGGACATAGTGTCATGATGTTACCTTTCAAAATCACGTTTGTCGAGATCTTAAATAATGCAAAAACGCCCTCCACGGGCGTTTTTGCTTTTCTGTCCGGCGTTTCGCGTTACACGTTACATGTTTTATGTGTTACGTGTTACATGTTATTCATTATTCTCCGTCGGCTGCACTTCCGTCAACTCCTCCGGCGGCAATTCCGGTTCCGGGCGGTACGAAGCCAGTTCCTCTTTGGGGATTCCAACGAGGTTCAGCTCCGGATGGTGGTAGCCGAATCCGGTGCCGGCAGGGATCAAGCGGCCGATGATGACGTTTTCTTTTAAGCCTTCGAGATGATCAACTTTGCCGGTGATAGCGGCGTGAATCAACACGCGAGCGGTCTCTTGAAAGGAGGCGGATGAGAGGAAGGATTCCGTGGTCAATGCGACTTTGGTAATGCCCATGAACAGACTGTCCAGCTCCGCGACCTTGCCGCCGTTTGCAGCGACGCGATCATTCTCTTCCTGCGCGCGACTGCGCTCGACGATTTCACCCGGCAGCAATTCCGTGTCTCCGGCATCTTTAACGTATGAACGCGAGAACATCTGGCGGATCAAAAGCTCGATGTGTTTAGAGTTGATCTTTTGACCTTGCGTGGCGTAGATGGACAACACTTCTTTGAGAAGATATTGCATCACGGCTTTGTGTCCTTTTGTTCTAAAGAGCAGTTGCAGATCAAGGTGGCCTTCGGTTAACTGATCTCCGGCTGCGGCCTCGTCTCCGTCTTTGACCAAGATTCTAAAGCCCAATGGCGACGGAAAATCCGTAGCGGCCAAACCTTCCCAAATAACAGTCAAACGATTTTTGACATGTTTGATCGTGCCATCGTGTTGCGCAACTATTTCCGTGCCGTCGTGGCGTACAATCAAGATCTCGCCTTCTTCCACTTTATCGCCGTCTTTAACCTTGACGCTGTCTTTGCTGGTCACCACCATCACATCTTCGCTGATTTGATTGGACATGATACGGATGATTTTGCCGGTGCGGGCAGTATCCACCAAATGCTGTCCGGTCGTGGTTTTGATTTCTTTCGCTTCCGGTTCCACGATAGAAATTTTGCCCGAAACAGTGGCCATCAAAGCGGCGTGTTTTGGATTGCGCGCTTCGAACAATTCTTCAACGCGCGGCAAACCTTGAGTGATATCTTGACCCGATGCGACGCCTCCGGTGTGGAAGGTACGCATTGTAAGCTGCGTTCCAGGCTCGCCGACCGATTGCGCGGCTACGACTCCAACAGCGGCTCCCAATTTAGCTTCTTTATTATAAGCCAGATCAAAACCGTAACATTTTTGACACAAGCCGCGCGTATTTTTACAGGTCATGACGGAACGCACGCGAATTTGCGGCAACGGCTTTTCCAGTGTCTTTAATTTTATGATGTGTTCATCGATGATCATCTCGCCCTTTTGAATGAGCGGCTTTTTGGCGCGCGGCATTGTAACATCCTCCGCAGATACGCGTCCGACAATACGAGTAAGCAAGCTTTCACCGATGTCCTCGCACTCTTCGTGCGTGAGCAAAAATCCGTCTTGGTCTCCGCAATCTTCGCTGGTGATGATGACGTCTTGCGAGACGTCGACCAAACGGCGGGTAAGATAACCGGCGTTGGCCGTTTTCAAAGCAGTATCAGTCAAACCTTTGCGCGTACCGTGGGACGAAATGAAGTACTCAAGCACATCCAGACCTTCGCGGAAAGATGATTTAATGGGAAGCTCGATAATCTCACCGGTCGGATTGGTCACCAAGCCCTTCATGCCAACGACTTGCATGAGCTGGACAACGGAACCGCGGGCTCCGGACTCGATCATGGCAGAAAGCGAACCTTTGGGATCCAAAGCCATTTTGGAAAGATTTTTGATGCGGTCTTGAATGTCGGACCAAACCTTAATGATTTGCGTGTAACGTTCGCGCTTGGTGAGCAAACCCTCTTTGTATTGATCTTCAATGGTCAAAACGCGTCCGCTGGCCTCTTCCATGATCCCGTCTTTTTCCGGGATACGAGGCAAATCGCCGATGCCGTACGAGAAACCGGAAAGCGTGATGTAACGATAACCGAATTCTTTCATGCGATCCAACAGCATGGCAGTTTCTTGAAAACCATATTGATCAATGCAGCGCTGCGCGATCTCTCCGATCTGTTTTTTGCCAAGACGTTCGTTGACGAAAGGCATGCCCTCCGGCAAAAGACGCGAGAACAAAATACGTCCGACTGTGGTTTCCGTAATAACTTGCTCTTTACCAAGACGGACTTTAATTTTGTCTCTGGCCGTAATGTATCCGGCTTGATAGGTGTAAATAGCTTCGTCCGTTGTGCCGAAAGTTTTTATCTTGGTATCCGCTTCCGTCTCCAGCATCGTCGTCATGTAATACACGCCCCAAACGATATCCTGAGCCGGCGTAGTAACTGGATTACCGGTAGCAGGCTTAAGCATGTTTTTGGTGGAGAGCATGATTTCGCGCGCCTCCCACTGCGCCTCTTCGGTAAGCGGAACGTGCACGGCCATTTGGTCTCCGTCAAAGTCAGCGTTAAAAGCCGAACAAACCAAAGGATGAATTTGAATAGCTTTGCCTTCGATAAGCACCGGTTGAAAACCTTGGATGCCGAGTCTATGCAAAGTCGGAGCGCGGTTTAAAAGCACTACGGCGTTATTGGCAATGTTTTCCAAAATATCCCACACTTCCGCGTTATCGCCTTCGATATAACGGTTGGCCGAACGAATGTTGTGTACGATTTCACGCTTGATGAGCTGCGCGATGATAAATGGTCGGAACAGTTCCAAGGCCATAATCTTAGGCAGACCGCATTGGTGCATCTTAAGATTCGGACCGACGACGATGACCGAGCGTCCGGAGTAATCAACGCGTTTACCGAGCAGGTTTTGGCGGAAACGTCCTTGCTTGCCTTTAAGAATATCCGCCAAAGATTTGAGCTGGCGTTTTTTTCCGGTGGCGGCAATAACCGTTTTGGAATGACGCGCGCTGTTGTCGATCAAGGCATCCACAGCTTCCTGTAACATGCGTTTTTCGTTGCGCGTGATAACTTCCGGCGCATGCAATTCGAGCAAGCGCTTAAGACGGTTGTTGCGGTTGATGACGCGGCGATACAAATCGTTAAGATCCGAAGTTGCAAAACGTCCGCCGTCCAAAGCGACCATCGGGCGCAAATCCGGCGGGATAACCGGCACGACTTTTAGAATCATCCAATGTGGATCAATGCCGTGCATAGTGAAAGACTTTAAGAGCTTGAGACGACGGATGATGTGCTCGTATTTTGCTCCCGAGGCATGTGCCAACTCTTCGCGCAAAATGGCCATGGTGGCCTCGACATCAATTTTCTTTAACAACTCGTCCAAAGCTTCTGCGCCGATTTTGGCCTCAAAAATATGGCCAAACTTTAAAGAGTACTCGTGGTATTCATTTTCCGAGATGATCTTTAAAGGCTGCAAAGTCTTTAACTCTTTTTCGAGTTCGGAAACATCAGTTTCAAGTTCTTTGAGTTTGCGATCTTTATTGCCGACGGCTTTATCGAGTTCTTTGGTAACGGCCCCGGCGGCAGTATCTTCTTTGTTTGCTTTTTCGTTGATCTGCGTCACCTCGCGCTCGTAATCCATTTCGATTTGTTTACGCTTGCCTTTGTATTCCGTCGCCAGCTGATCGATAACCTGCTGCTTCAACTCTTCGTTGACGCTGGTAACGATGAAGGCGGCAAAATAAACAACTTTTTCAAGAGCCACAACAGACACGTCCAAAATCGTACCGATACGCGATGGCACGCTGCGCAAAAACCAAATGTGCGTTACGGGCGTTGCAAGCTCGATATGCGCCATGCGTTCGCGGCGAACCAACGAATGAGTTACTTCCACTCCGCATTTGTCGCAGACAATGCCTTTGTAGCGGATCTTTTTGTATTTTCCGCAATAGCACTCCCAGTCCTTGGACGGGCCGAAAATTTCTTCCGCAAACAGACCGCTCTTTTCGGGTTTTTGAGTGCGGTAATTGATAGTCTCCGGCTTTGTAACCTCGCCGTACGACCAGCCGCGGATTGCTTCGGGCGATGCAAGCTTAAGCCGCATGCCGTTAAAATCCGTGGTCTTTACGTTTTCCGATTGAAAAAAAGACATAAGATGGTCGTAAATTATGAGACGTTAAACTCTTCGGCCGGCGCGTCCCAAGTCATCTCTTCGGTGGGTGCCGCTGCTGCCGGTTTAGCAACATGTTCAGGCTTGCTTTCTTCTATACGCGATCCGTCCTTAAGCAATTCAACGTCGAGACACAAGCCTTTCAGCTCGCGCATCAAAACATTGAACGATTCCGGCACGTTCACCTTTGAGATAGTTTCGCCTTTGATAATAGCTTCGTAAGCTTTCGAACGTCCGGTGACGTCATCTGATTTGATGGTCAAGACTTCTTGCAGCGTGTGCGCCGCGCCATATGCCTCGAGCGACCAAACTTCCATTTCTCCAAAACGCTGTCCTCCGGATTGAGCCTTGCCTCCCAATGGCTGTTGCGTAATGAGCGAGTACGGACCAATGGAACGCTGATGAATCTTATCTTCTACCATGTGGTTCAACTTAAGCATGTAGTTGTAACCGACGGTCGGACTGTATTCGTAAGGTACGCCGGTGCGTCCGTCGAAGAGTTTGATTTTTCCGTCATCCGGAAAACCGGCACGCACCAATTCAGAGCGAACTATTTCTTCGGGAATTCCGTCAAACACCGGAGTAGCGACTTTGTAACCCAAAGCGTTTGCCGCCAAACCCATGTGCGTCTCGAGCGTTTGTCCCAGGTTCATACGGGAGACAACGCCAAGCGGAGAAAGAATAACATCCAGCGGAGTTCCATCTTCCAAAAACGGCATGTCGGCCAAAGGCACAATGCGCGAAATAACACCCTTGTTACCGTGACGTCCGGCCAACTTATCGCCGACTTGAATTTTGCGCAGATCAGCGACGGCCACGACGATACGTTTGAGGACACCCGGCTGGAGTTTGTCTCCGTTTTCACGCGTAAACGTGGTGATGCCGACGACTTTTCCGCGGGCACCATGCTGCAAATACAACGACGTATCGCGAACATCGCGGGCTTTTTCGCCAAAGATGGCACGCAATAATTTTTCTTCCGCAGACAAATCGGTTTCACCTTTAGGCGTGATCTTGCCCACCAAAATATCGCCGGATTTTACTTCTGCGCCGATACGAATAACGCCGTTCTCATCCAAGTTCTTCAATTTTTCTTCTGATACGTTCGGGATGTCGTTGGTCACGACTTCGGCTCCAAGCTTGGTGTCGCGCACATCCATGTTGTAGTGCTCGATGTGAATGGAAGTAAAGCGATCCTGGTGAACCAAGCGCTCCGAAAGGATGATGGCATCTTCGTAGTTGTAACCATCCCAGATAAGATAAGCGCACAACAGGTTTTGTCCAAGCGCCATCTCGCCGTTTTGGCACGATGTTCCGTCGAGCAGCACTTCGCCCGCATAAACTTTTTGACCCTTGTTGACGCGCACGCGCTGGTTCAAACAAGTTGAATGGTTGGAACGTTGAAATTTAACCAAGTCGTAGCGTCTGATTTGTCCATCTTGAGTTTGAAGTTCGATGTGATTTCCCGACAATTCAGTAATCGTGCCGTCATCCGGCGCAAGCAATGCGTGGCCAGAATCAACCGCAGCGCGCCGCTCTACGCCGGTGCCCACAATCGGCGACTCCGGCTTAATGCAAGGCACAGCCTGGCGTTGCATGTTGGATCCCATGAGCGCACGTTGACCGTCATCATGCTCGACAAACGGAATGAGCGAAGTTGAAATGGAAAGAATTTGTTTTGAAGAAACATCCACGTAATCAATTTCGTGCACGTCAACGATGGTTGGCTCGCCGTTTTTTCTGGCCGGCGTGCGCTCTACCAAAAACCTTCCTTCGCGGTCAATCGGAGTCGTTGCGGGAGCGGTCGTACCGCGCTCTTCCGTGAAAGCGTTCAGATAAACGATTTCACTCGTTACTTTTGGCGTAACCGGAATTTTGGTAATCGATACCTTGGCCAACTTTTTGGCCATGTCTTTTGTAACTTCTTTACCGGCTTCGGCTACAATCTTGCCTTCGCCGTCGCGGACATCCACGCGCAGAGTCAAACCAACGAGATCCTCGCCGTTATTTTCCGCCCAATTTTTTACCTTGCGATACGGCGTTTCGATAAATCCATACTCATTGATGCGCGCGTAGCTAGACATGTGGCCCACCAAACCAATGTTCGGACCTTCCGGAGATTGGATCGGACAGATACGGCCGTAGTGAGTTCGATGCACGTCGCGAACTTCAAAGCCGGCGCGTTCACGCGAAAGACCGCCGGGGCCGGTGGCCGACAAACGTCGTTTATGTTCGAGCTCGGAAAGCGGATTGGTTTGATCCATGAACTGCGAAAGCTGCGAAGACATAAAGAATTCGCGCACCGCGCCGATAACCGGACGCGCATTCACCAATCTACCCGGAGAAATCGTGGTTACCTCTTGCGTTGACATGCGGTCTTTAACGATGCGCTCCATGCGCGCCAAACCGATGCGGAATCTGCTTTGCAAAAGTTCGCCAATGGCACGCACGCGGCGGTTTCCCAAGTGATCCACGTCGTCCGCATCTTCCTGCGTATTGTTCAATCTGATGATTTCTTTGAGAATCAAGACCAAATCTTCTTTGGACAAGATTCTGTTCTCTTCTTTGATGACCATTTGATCATCCCAAGCCATGCCAAAACGCTGGTTGAATTTATAACGGCCGACCGGACCCAAATCATAACGCTCAAACTTAAAGAACATGGACTGGATCAAAGACTTGGCGTTATCCGCAGTCGCCAAATCACCCGGACGGATGCGTTTGTAAACCTCGATATGTCCCTCGTCTTCGTTCTTGGCCAAATCCTTTGCCAAAGTCGACTCTATATATTTGTTAAGAGGATGAATGTCGGCATCTTTAAAAGTCTCCAAAATTTCTTCGTCGCTGCTCATGCCAAAAGCTCGCAAAAGCGATGTTGCCGCCACTTTGCGCTTGCGATCGATCTTGACCCAAACCACGCAGTTGCCGTCAGTCTCAAACTCCAACCAAGCTCCGCGATTGGGAATAACTTTTGCCCCATAATAACGGCGGCCGCGTCCGAGTTCTGCCGTAAAAAACGCACCGGCGGAACGCACAAGCTGCGAAACGATAACACGCTCGATTCCATTAATGACAAAAGTTCCGCGATCGGTCATTACCGGCAAATCGCCGAGATAGATCTCTTGCTCCTTTGTTTCCTGCGTGCGCTTGTTGATGAGTTTTGTTTTAACGCGCAACGGCGCTTCGAACGTGATGCTTTTTAATTTTGACGTTTTTTCGTCAAACTTAGGTTCATCAATAAAATAATCCGTGAACCAAAGCTCCAGGTCGCGGCCGATAAAATCGCGAATCGGCGAAATTTCTGAAAACAGTTCTTTAAGACCGTTTTCTAAAAACCACCTGTAACTGTACTTTTGGACCTCGATGAGATCCGGCAGTGCCATTGCGTCACGGGAAGCCGTGAAGAAGCGACGCTCCGTCTCTTTAAGAGGCTGGCGTCGAAAAACCTGCGTGGGCATGGAGAGGATGATTACAGCTCTGCCTCCACCGGCCAGACCCTGTGCACGAGACCGTACAGGCGGGTAGCTGGGCGTTGGCCAGAAAGCGGCGAGCCTTGGCAATTATTCAAATTGTGACGCGAACGCTGCAAGACGCAAAAATCCCCCAAATGTTGTTTATGGAGGACTTCAAATCTTTTTTAAGACAATATATTCATCACGCCAAAAAAGTAAATAGCGTAAATCCCGGCAATTCTCTGTTCTTGAAATGACAGGATTATTGAGATTAGGGAGTGAGAACAGCCCATCCCCGATCTGTCAAATTTGCGTTCGCTGGCGCATTGTGCCACGCGGTCAATAATGAGTCAAGAGTTTAACTGTTGATAGATATTAGCCAAAAAATGCGTATTCATTATGTTTTTTGGCTATATTAAGCTAAATATTTTTTGGCTAATCTTAGCCTTAAAAACTGCCTCTATACCCTTGACAAAATCATCGATTTGTGGTATAGTTATTTGTTCATTAAAAAGCTGAGAAGGCAGTCGTCTGGACAGTTATAGAGGAGGAAATCTTGCGGCACCCCAAACACGGGCAATGCTGCAGACGGGGAAGGAGGACATCTCAATCCGGTTTCGACTGGAATGCGATGCCAGCAACAACCCCATGGTTACCAAAGCTTCGGCTTTCGGGAACCGCTATCAAGCTTGCTTGATAACCTCTATAACCGTCCGGACGACGTCCAAGCAGCGGGAAGTGCCCCATTAGGGGAATCGAACCCCGCCAAGGGACAACGGACGGGGACGTGAGGGGTATGCCGGAAACAGCCGGCTGTAATGGGTTGACTTCTCCCACGGAGAGGAATAGCACCCAGATGCGGTTCGCGACATGCCCGCGAATAGCCATAATAGCTATTCGTTGTGCACCGCGTGTCGTGACTTTACTCCCCAAACGTCCATTTTTCTGAAGCCGGACCCCTACCAGAGGGCAACCGGCGAAAAGTCAGAAGGGCGCGGTCCGCGCCCGTGGGGAGAAGACCTCCCCATCCCAAGCCGGCCGGACCCCCTACCTGCGGGTTATCCGGCCAAATCATCTGAGGGGTTAAATTCCCCGATGAAGCGCCGACAGGGCGCAAGGGACTGGACCAAATGCGAAAAAAGGATCAATCGCAAAAGGCCAGTACCCTACCAACTGTACGATTCGTCAGTCAGGACGACGGCGTGAAGATCCCACGCAAGTCGTGCCAAGCCGATGTTTGCAGGGCAATTTGCGGCATCGGATCGATAAATTCAGTGTTGCAGAGCGATTAGCAGCATTGGATCGAACCGGGACTAACCTTCGCCCAGGTCAGTGCCCAAAAATCGTGGCCAGCGCCAACTTAGGTAGTAGCCACGATTAGTACCTTGTCCGAGGCGAAGCTCACGGAGGTGCGATTGTACCGTGAGTCAGCCAACAGCTCCGAGGACGCTCCCTCGTCTCGGCCGAAAGACACAAGTACCACAGTGTCAATCGGCCAGTCTAATGGCTTCGTGATCGAAAGATCGTGGATCCATCAAACTAAATTTCAAAACTAAATAACAAAAAATGGCCGGAGGACCATCTTTATTCAATGCCAAATTACGAATGCCAAATGCCAAATACGGATTTGGCATTCGTAATTCGTAATTTGTAATTAAGCAGAATCCCCCAACAAAGTGGAGGAGAGAAGAACTCGGTATGGCCCTTACGGGCACATATCGGGTTGCGCGTAAGTCAGATAGCCTGGTTCACACTGGGCAACCCTGCCCCAAGCGCACTGGACCGTCCCGGGTTAACTCCCAAAGGACAGTCCCCCTTCACTTTGTTGGGGGATTTTAGTATCCTTAGAAATAGGTCAAATTGGCCATATTGGTCCAATTTGACCTATTTCTAAGGTATGCAAAAAACGATTTTAACAATCAATCAAAGGGAAATTGATAAAAAGATACGCAAAACAAGTGCGCCAGCTTCGCGTTTACATAAAAACAAGAAGGCTTACAGCCGCAAGACCAAGCACCCCAAACAAAAAGCCGAGCTTTTTTAGTTAAATTTAGCCATTTTTTCTAATTTTGACGTTATGTACGTTATGTACGCAATGTACGTTATGTACGCCTAGCCGGCCTTGACAAAATCCCCAAAAACTGCTAAGTTAGATGGTTCTTTTATAACCCTAACTTTTGTTGGAGGTAGCAAAATGGAGGGGAAACCTCGACTAAAATCGAGGGTGTGAAGACAAAAAACGACTTCGGCTTAGGCTGGACTCAAAGTTGTCGAACCACACACTTCATGTTCGCGGAAGGCAAATGCCTACACCGTGAGCCTCGCCTCCATTTTGCTGTTCGGACTTCCGTCTTTGGCGCATCCCTTCGTCAGAAGCTACGTTTTTTGCTCACCGTACCCAATGTACGCCTCACAAAAAGCCTCGCTTCTTCCTCGGTCTGCATCCAAACACGAAAGTCCTATCTAGCAAACTCGTAGCGATTGGATCATACGCATGGTCCAATCACAACGGGAGTCCGTTGCAACTTTTAAGAAGAAATAAAGGCGCTTAACCCAAGTCTAAAATATCCCCCCTTCGCCCTTCGATAAACTCAGGGCTACGGGGGACGGGCCGGGAAACCCTTTTCCACTTGAACCTTCTTAATAAACTGCGTAAACAAAACTCGGACGGTCATACTTGCTAACGTACATAGCGTACATGACGTACATCACGTACCACGTCGTAAGTTACTAAGTATGACGGTCCGAGATGGACCTCGACAACATAAAACCGGAAAGGAAAAAGAAAATAGACGATAGACCCGCCGCAAACTTTGTATGCAGGCGGGCACGGCGATAGCTAAAGCAACTAAACGGCTTCGACGAAGCCGATGGATCCCAGGGAGAAAGTCACATGGGAAAACCGTACAGCGTTTATATGCAGGTAGAAGCAGCAGCGCTTGGCGTCAACGAGGTCGAGGCTGCGTATTGCATGGCGGTAGCAGAAGTCCGCGACGAATATGCAAGCCTTGCGCGCGATCTCCAGCGAAACCAGCTGGGACGCTGGGGCGGTGTCAATAGGAGCGTCTTCTCTTTCAACATACACACGATGTTTGATGGAGAGATGCTCGGCCCGCTGCCGTGCGTCGGCATCGAGATGGGCAACGGCGTGCATTTCGAGTACAACTCACTTGAGAATGGCGACCCTCGGATCGCCATGATCGACCCGAGTATGAGCAAGGTGCTCGACGGGCACATGAGCAACGTGCCGGGCTTGGCAAGAGTCGACGGACTCGTCGATCCGAGCCCGCGTTTCATGCCAACAGATGCTGAGTTCGTCATCTACTTGGGTGAAGAGAACTGCATGCCGCCCGAGCTGCGACAGCGCCAAATCGTGGATAAGTATGCACGTGGCTTGTCAGAGCAGCTGCGCGACCTGATCCTCAATCCCAAAAAGTCGCTCTACTCCATCCCGCTTAAAGCGCCGGCCTTTGCAGACCCGCGCCCCCGAGTCGGGGTCCGCGGCTGGGATGCCGCCGTTCGGATTCCGGCGGAGATGCTGCTTCAAGCAACACTCGCGCCGCGAACCTTGAACGACACGGGCATTAGCCGGCAGGAATGGGGAGAAGATGGACCTATCTTAGCCTACGTCATAACGGGGCAAAGAGGATCTGTCCGACGTTTGAAGGACGACGGCCATTACGAAGTCGCCTCGGATTTTGTGAAGTTGGATAGCATCACCATCCTCGTCCGTTATCCGCACGGCGAAGTCGCGATGATTCATCTCCCCTACATCGTCGCGCTGCGGCTGTGCTGCAGTTTCCTCGCTTGGCGCTACAGCACGATGTTCGCGGATCTCATTCGAGGCACGATTCTGTTGCCCCCGGAGCTGATCCCAGAACAAATCCTCCCCCTGAAAGCCATGGCCGGCGTCATCCAAAAGGTTGAGATAGCAGTACCCAAGGAAGAGGATGAGGAAGAGGATGAGGCTCTGGCTGAAGTTGAAGCTGCAGCCGAAGCACCTGCACCATCACCTGTGCCGGCTGCCGCAGAAAAGGGACCTGACACGATGCGCGGCATCGGCGTCGCGGCTACCATCCCTCCTCCACTGCCCGGAGCCACTGCTGACGAAGAGGCCAAGGCCGGATCTGACTCGCAAGAGCAGAACGGCGCAGCGGCGGACAGCGACTTCCCCGTCCAAACCCTCGAGTCTGACTTGGAAGATAATGGTCCGGACGAGATTCCGCAGGGAGACGGCTCCGATTCTGCCAACCTTCACCTTGTCGACAACGCCGAACCTGACTCGGAAGAGCAGAATGATGACGACGACGAAGAGTGCGACCCGCGCTGGCAAGATCAACCCGACGATGTCACGCAGGTCGACGAGTCGGAACTCGTAGATAGTGTGCCGCCTGCGGCAGCGGAAGAGTCCGAGGGGCGACGCGACTCCATCGTTCCGATGGCAATCGTCGAAGTCGGGCAAGCGGCAACAGACGATAGCGCACCGAGCGCCAAGAGCATTCGGGATGCGCGACGCGCAAAGCGCAACGCTCGACTTGCTGCTGCCAACAGGGCAAGTTGCCGCGCGCAGTTCAAGCCAGACGACCAGGCCGAGGTCGACCAGATCGTCAGCGATGCGCCGAAGGCAACCCTCGGAGACGCGCTCAAGGCCAAGGGCCAAGAGCCGATCTCCGTTGCGCCTGCCAACGGCAACAACGGCGAAGCGCCCGCTTCGCCGACGTCAGACGAAGCGTCCCCCGCTTCCTGACGACCTTTCCGGCACCACTTCTTGCACGACGTGAATCAAATTCCTCGATTACGTCGTGCAGTGCCTCTAACTCACCAAGCGAACTCACGCTTAGCGGTTTGGAGGCACTTTTTGTTTAATTACGAATTAGAAATTACGAATTACGAATGCAGGAATATTGACATTTATTATACCCCAGCCTAACATCAAGAGAGTTTCCGCCTCGTAAACTGCGAAGCGAGGCACAACCTTTGGTGAAGAAATTCATGTTTACTCGCGATTGCAAAATCCGAGTTCTTCTCTCCTCACATGCAGTTCGTCACCTACTCATTTGTGGCCTCCCTTTGCAGCTTACGGAGCAGAAATAAACCCGCGCAAGGCGGGATTTTTAATAACTGGATTTATATCACAGCGCAGTGCTTGTTGCCGTCGAAGTTGCGGCCGCTTCTATTTGACTCGCGTCCAAAACACCGGGGCCAAATGACGGCGCGTAAGTTATATATCTTGTCGCTTGAGCATTTTTTCCATAACGGCGTTCTGCCACAATATCCAATTTTGACATGCCGCGCGGGACGCTCAAAGTCACATCAAACACGCCGCTTGATTCTACCACCGCAGCCTGCCCGTTTACCGTAACGCTGGCCGTAGGATCCGTTATGCCGCTGACCAAAACCGTCGGCTCGCTTATTTCCATGTGATCGGTCGGCGAAGTGACTTGCAAAATAGGCGGCGTGGAAAGATAAGCCGCCTGGCGCCAAACGTACCAGCCCAATAAAATCACAAAAGGCAAAGGCAACAATAAAAGAAAATATTTTGATGGAACAAACAAAGCGGAATGTTTTACGCGTTCAAAAAAAGACAACGGTTTGCGCTCAACGGAAAAACCTTTTTGCTCCAAAGACGCGTGGAATTTGTGCACAAAAAATCCGACCCTTCCCTCCAAGGTTTTAACGATTACCCTTACGTGCCTTTCTGCATAAACCGGATCGCGAAACGATCCGAAATCTTCATCTTCCAAAAATTTGATGGTTGATGCCGAAATGCCCGTGGCTTTTGCGAGAATCTCCAGCGACCAACCCCTAAGCTCGCGCAACTCTTTTAAATCATCGCCAAAACCGCGGTCTGCATCTATTTGCTTGCGGATGAATGCCATGAAACCAGATTAAACTAAAAACTAATGACTGACAACTCAAAACTAAAAAACTGCAGTGTTCCTCCTCTCTGTCGTTTCGACCGAAGCATACCCTCCTCTTGTCATTTCGACCGGAGCGATAGCGGAGTGGAGAAATCCCTCATTTATACCAATCCACCGATAGATCTTTCCATTGCGGGTTTATAGTTTTAATCAAGAACTCTTTCTTGTGTCTCGACCACCTCTTAATTTGTTTTTCTCTTTCCAGAGCGACATGTACATCCGTCGTTTCTTCGTAATAAACCAACTTGTCGCATTTGTATTTTTTGGTAAAACTGTTTTCAAAAAATCCGTTCTTATGCTTCCAGACTCGTCCTTCCAATGCTCCAGACACTCCAGTGTAAAGCGTGCCGGTTTCACTAGCCATTATATAGACAAAATAACACTTGGGAAGCATAGTACGGCGATTTTGTTTTGTAAGGGATCCCTCCACTCCGCTATCGCTCCGGTCGGGATGACAGGGTGGAGTGAGACACTGCTGCCGAGATGACAAGGAGAACTATTCCTCCTCAAGTTCCGGGATCTCTCTGTCGACTTGTTCGAGTATTTGCTGTGCCGAAGGCGACGGGATGCTGTCCATGCCTTTGGTAAATTCAACTTTTAAAATTTCGCGCGGTTTAGCGCCGTCCGACGGACCGATAAAACCCTCCGCTTCCAACAAATCCAAAAGACGCGCAGCGCGGGCATAACCGACTTTCAGCCTGCGTTGCAAAAGCGAAGCACTGCCTTTGCCGGCACGAATTATTTCTTCTTTTGCCGCAGGGATCAACTCGTCCGCATCTTCGTCCGCAATTCCATTTTCTACAAAAGCCGTCGGCGTGCCGTTCTTTTCGACCACTGAAACATCATAATCCGCAGGATCGTATTTTGATTTAAGATATTCAACTACGCGATTGATTTCGTCATCCGAAACAAACACGCCTTGGATACGCCGAGGCGAAGCCAGCTCCGCGGTTGAGTACAACATGTCGCCGCGCCCGATTAATTTTTCAGCGCCCGATTGATCAAGAATTGTACGCGAATCCATTTGAGAAGCAACTGAAAATGCGATACGCGCCGGAATGTTGGCTTTAATCAAACCTGTAATAACATCGACGGACGGACGCTGCGTGGCAAGCACAAGATGAATGCCGACCGCGCGGGACATCTGCGCCAAACGCACGATTTGCGCTTCCACTTCCTGTTTGTTGCTAACCATCAAATCAGCCAGCTCATCGACAATCATGACGATGTACGGAAGTTTATCCTGAACTCTGCTGTTATATGTAACAATATCTCTTGCCTGGACTCTGGACATGAGATCAAAACGCTTATTCATCTCGCGCACAGTCCATTTCATGGCGTTGATGGTTTTATCAACATCGGTAATCACCGGCGTAATCAAATGCGGCACGCCGTTGTAAACCGGAAACTCCACGCGCTTAGGATCCACCAAAATAATTTTAAGGTCATCCGGGCTATTGGAATACAAAAGCGACATGATAATCGTGTTCAAGCAGACCGACTTACCGGAACCTGTCGCGCCCGCAACGAGCAAGTGAGGCATTCTTGTTATATCGGCCATCCATGGTTTACCGCTAACATCGCGGCCGAGAGAAAACGTGATCGGCGTTTTGCGATCGCGCCAATCGCGCGTTTCAAACAACTCACGCAAGCCGACTATCGCAACGCTTTGATTCGGGACTTCGATACCAACCAACGACTTACCCGGTATCGGAGCCTCAATGCGAATCGGATGCGCGGCAAGCGCAAGCGCCAAATCATTATGCAGCGCGGTTATCTTGTTGAGCTTAATTCCGTCTGCCGGTTTAAATGTGAACTGAGTTACAGTTGGACCGACGGAAACCTCGCCCATTTCGACAGGAATACCAAACGTTTCGAGAGTACGCTGAATAACAGCCTGACGCGCACCGATGTCGCCCGACGTTGGTTTTTGATCGTGTCGATTTAACAACTCCAAAGGTATTTCGATTTTCGGATGTTTGCGTTTTGGCTTTGCCGGCACAGGTTCTTGTCCTGCGGCAGGCGCACGAGAAGCTCGGCTGACAGCAACTTCAGCATGATCCTCATCATCATCTTCTTCATCCTCATCATCAGCCTCTGCTAACGGTACATTTGTTGTTACGGTTTGCGCAGCCAAGATCTGTTTTCTTGCGCTCATCTCTCTTAAACTTCCAACAAACCAAACAAAAGGCTTGCCGCACATTATCAGTGCCGTTTTGAGCCAACCCAATAAAGTCATTACCCATTCTACGATTGAATTTAACGAGGTGTTAAAAATCAAAACCAATGAGACAGCAAAAAGCGCCATAAAAAATATGATCGCTCCCGCCATACCAAAAATCGGGATGAACGGCTCTGACAGCATCATGCCAAGTTTGCCCGCCGCAGCATCCAAGGCGGATTCGATGGCAACAGTTTCTCCAAATGTCAGCAAATGTACCAAAGGATTTAATCCGACAAAGAACAAAATAAAACCGATTGCGTTTGAGATCTTTAAAGGTATACGTTCCGGAGACATCAAGAATATAGCCGCCGCCAAAATGAAAAAAGGCGTTACAATTTTGTCCCAGCCAAAGACGTGAGACATGGCCTGATCAAGCCCGACCCCGACGGATCCGGCCAGATCAAAAAGTGACAAGAGGATGAATATGGCTAAGGCAAAACAAAAGACGGTCGCTATGCCTTTTTGCGTTTGAGCGTCCAATTGAAAATGGAACGACGATTTTCTCTTTCTACGCGGGCTCATGCATCTAGTATTTTAGCATTTTTTTGGCCTCTTGTCACTTTGGCTGGGTTGAGCCTTATTCCGCCTCTGCAGGCGCGTCTTCATCCTTTTCATCGCCGGCTGGATTTGGAGGCGTAATATTGCCTTCTTCCTCTTTAGCGCGCCAAGCTACAATGATTTGTTCACGAATTTTAGACATTAGATCAGGCCTGTCGCGCAATGATTGCTTGGCTGTTTCACGGCCGACTCCCAATTTTTCTTCGCCAAAGGCATAGCTGTTGCCGGATTTTTTTATGACCAACCATTCAACGCCGAGATCAAGCAAATCTCCGGCGATGGAGATGCCTTCGTTATACATGATGTCGAACTCGCAATTACGGAAAGGTGCAGCCATCTTGTTTTTGACGATTTTAGCTTTAACGCGATTGCCGATTATTCTATCCCCCATTTTGATTTGTGCACTGCGGCGGACCTCGATGCGTACCGAAGAATAAAATTTAAGCGCCATTCCGCCGGTTGTAGTCTCTGGGTTGCCAAACATCACGCCGATCTTTTGACGGATTTGGTTGATGAAGATCACGCATGTTTTGGTGCGCGAAATGACAGATGTCAGCTTACGCAAAGCTTGGCTCATCAAACGAGCCTGCAAACCCATATGACTATCTCCCATCTCTCCCTCAATTTCCGCTTTTGGAGTCAACGCCGCAACAGAGTCCACGACGACGACGTCGACTGCGTTAGAACGTACAAGTGTCTCTACGATATCCAGCGCCTGTTCACCCGTGTCAGGCTGCGAAATCAACATGTCATTGATGTTAACGCCGATTTTGCGGGCATAATCAGGATCAAGCGCATGTTCCGCATCAACGAACGCGGCCAAACCGCCCATCTTTTGCACTTCTGCAATAATATGTTGCGCCAGCGTTGTTTTACCTGAAGCCTCCGGACCGTAAACTTCGATAACTCGACCGCGCGGCACGCCCATCACGCCAAGCGCCAAATCGAGCGACAAGCACCCGGTAGGCACCGTCTCTACCAGCATCTTCTTAGCTTCTCCGAGTCTCATAATGGACCCTTCGCCGAAACGTTCTCGAATTTGATCAATCGCCTCTTGCGCGGCCAATTTGCGAGCATCGCGCTCGTCTGTTTTTTTTGCCATACAACAGATTTGTTAAGTATTCATTATTAATTATTACTTGAAATGTGTTCTATTCTTGTTCTACTCGGCAATATTAGCAAAGCCGCAAGAAGTCGTCTTGGGGATAAGTCAACGAGGGACCAGGCGGACAAAGCGGACCAAAGCGGACTTTTTGCAGTAGAAAACTTAATATCATCATTTGTAATTATCTTTTATTGATTGAATTAATTTTAAATGTTAGTTCAGATAAATATCCAATATCTTCCGCTACGTACAACATTGATCGGCATTCTGAACACGAAGCTTTAGCAACTTTGAGAAAATATAGATACTCTTTTTTATCTTTCCGATCATAGCCTCCGGCTATGTTATTCATGATGGATATGGCTGCACGTTGAATCTGATCCTTATAACCATAATCACAACAACTATGTAATGAGATATATGTTTTTTTAACAAATTCTCGTGAGCGTTGCCATGCAATCATGTCCTCAAATCTTGAAATATGCATATCGTTGTTTCTTCATTATAGTCCGCCTGGTCCGCCTGGTCCGCCAGAAATCCGCTTGGAAAAAATAGCCCCACAGTTAAGCAGGGCGAGTGAGTAAGCTACAAGATACACAGTATATTCTGCCAGTTGGCTGAGTTGGGCGTGTAGGATGCGCCGCCGGAGAGGACTCCGTTCTGCACGCGACATGCTTCTTGCAGGCCGTTGCAGACAACGAAGGTTCCAATGGAGCAGCCTGTTTGATCGCAGTACCAGGCATCGGGTGAATTGCCATATCCCGAGGAGACGCCCGGCGCGAAGATGTATTTGGCGCCTTGATAGACATCCCCTTTTTGAAACACGAGCTCGCCGACACCGACCGCTCCCCAAGCCCAGTTGCCCCAGGACTCGTCCGGCACTCCACACCAACTGGGATAGTCCCCCCAACCGGGGATGACCATATTCTTGTTAGGGCCGACCGGTGCGTTGGCGTAGAAGACGACCTTGCCTGGCACTCCGTGCGCTTGGCAGATGATTGAGTTATTGCCGGCATCGACTCCTGATCCACCGGAACCGCCGGTGTTGGCAGGAGGACAAACCTCGTTGGTCCAACCGCTGCAGTCGGCGAGGCAGGTCTGCACAATTGTCGTACCGCTAAGGCAGTTGATGAGGCGAGTTTCGTTGGTCGTGCAAGCTCGCGAGTAAGGGTCGAGGCAGTAGCTCACCTGTCCGGCGTCTACTCCCGATCCGCCGCTGCCGGACGTTCCTCCGGCTGAGGTCGATCCTCCCATTCCTCCGGTTGATGTCGACCCGCCAGCTCCTCCCGCGCCTCCAGTTCCGACGTTCGGGCAATTGCATGCGCCAAACGCGAGACCGTCGCTTAGGCAAACTTGATAGCCTTGCTGGCCGCCGAGACATCCGCATCCGATTTGCTGTCCCGGCGTGCAATTCATCGCCGGCGCTCCGCCGCTGCCGCCGACCGACATTGTTCCGCCGCTGCCGTCGCTTCCGCCGCTGCCCGACTGACCGCCGCTGCCCGACGCTCCGCCCGCAGAAGAGCTGGCGTCAACGCCTGCATCTTCGTCGCCTCCGAGTCCGCCGCCGTTGCCGGCAGTCTGACACTCGCACTCTCCGTACGAAGCTCCGTCGCCGTTGCAGGTTTTGGATCCTGTGACTCCGCTGCCGCAAACACAGCTTGTCCAGCTGCCCGGCGCGCATGAGATTGGTTGCGGCGCATTACACTGTTCGATATCTCCGATGCCGATGACCTGATCCGAGCGTTTGCCCGCCACGGCATCGAGCGTCGATGAGTCGATCTCGTAGATGCAGGACGATTTGTGGCCGATGGCATTGAACACGTCCCAGTTAAAGATCGGACGTCGCATTCCGCCTTGATGTGCGACTGACACTTCGCTCTCGCCAATGCCTTTGACGAGCGTCCCCGGCCGCAAGCCGAGATCTCCCAGGTTGAGCAGGCTGCCGATGATTGCAGGCTTTTGCGCGAGCGGATAGCTAACGATGTCCGCCGGCTGATAGCCCCACGAGAGAAACGACTCGTACGAGAGGAACGTGTGAAAGCCGATGAGCGTGGGGTTGTGCGACGGGTAGAGCATATAAACCTGCGGCTCGCCGTCGAACTTTACGACCTGCGCATCGAGCGTGAGCGAGATCGTGTCTGTCGGCATCTGCGTGTAGCACGACAGCAGATCCTGCGTGACGTTCACCGCGCACTCGAATGGCAGATGCTTGACGTTGCTCACATCAAACAACCCATCATCCGAAACCAACTCGTACCTGCCGGCATCCGTCTTGATGAGCGTGCCCAAAGGCAAACTCGTTGCCGTCGACTTGGCGCTGCTGCCGCTGCCATGCAGTTGTTCCTGAATAGTCCGGATGAACTGCTTGGGGTCGGTGTAATACTTCTTGAACAGACCCTCGCCAGGCGTGTCGTTGCCGCGGAACCAATATTGCGGATCCGTTGCTTTTGCTTCTGCCGCCGACTGAACCCTGTTGCCGTCATGCAGATGTCCTGTGCCGTCACCGTTGAAGTTCTCGTTCTGAACAAAACCAATGACGTCGCCCATCTGCACCATGTCGCCGACCTTCCAAGTCAACTTTTCACCGCCGTTCAAATACTCCATAGTACGCAAGTGGCCGTAGATACAGAGCACCGTATCGGTCGTGACGAGATCGCCATCACCATTCTCGAAAGTCATCGGGTACGGAAGCTTGACCTCAATCACGACGACAAGTGTTCCGTAACCATTGGCCGGACCGTAGAAAACGATCTTGCCGCAAGTCATGGCGTGGATAGCCGTACCTTCCGCATAGTCCACGTCGTAACCGAGATGTTTTACGCCGTTATACTCCGCCAGGAATCCGCGATCACCGTAAAGCATCTTTTCGAAATCCTCCTCATTGGTGGGATAGCGGATGTCGTCGATGACGCAACTCTGCGAGCTGCTCGTACTGCCTACTGCAGTCTTAGAGCTTTGCGAGACAGGAGCTTTACCCTCCTCTCCCTTAAGCTCCGGCGTGTTGATGTTGCCGCATCCAAGCGTGAACCACGAAAGGATGGAAGCAACAGCCAGACAGACTTTCAATGTACCGTTCTTCGTCAACATGAGATCACCTCCGGTTTCCTCCAATACGCGTCGTAGAGGAGACCGAGGCGGTCTTCAAGTTACGGTTCGGAACGCTGCTCCGGACTTTCGGCCAAGTCCTGTCCCAAAGTTGCAATCATCTTGGTAAGTTCCTGTCGCCATTAAGGCTGGGGCTTGCCGAGCAAACGCCTGTAGAACTGCGCTGCCGTAATGATTGCGGCCTTGATTTTCAAACAACGAACGCGGTCTTGATTACTTGCCATCTTTATAAAAGATTGTCTGCGCCGTCTTCCGAAGAGTTGCCTGACCTTTCGGTGGCAATGTCCAACGCCCGTAATGTTCGTTGGTATTGCCGGGACTTTGCGCTAACGCATGTTTTGCAAAACACGCATTGAAAGTATGACCGTATCGCGTTCCGAACCGTTAACTTTTTTAGGGTGCGAAGCTTTGGAAGCCTCATTAACAGCGTGCGGCGTTTTTGAAACAAGGTCAATTCGCACGAGTTCTGACAAAACCTGCGATGTCGCACAATCACCAATAACCAAAAAACAATAACCAAACCGAAAAGTATCAACGACCAAGCGCCAATTACCAAACTGTCAACCGAAGTTAGCCAGCCGAAAAATGTTTTGTTTGACATAAATTTTGCATCGGCCAAAAACGTTCTGACATTTAATGAAACAGACGCCGGCAATAACCAATGACCAAAAAACAATGCAATCCCTTAGTTATTGAATATTGGTTATTTGTTATTATTGTCAAAAATGTTACTCATCTTTGACAATTCACAGGCCTGTGTTGTGGAAAAGGACTTTTTTGCGCGCAACTTAAACCAAATCCAGGTGAGCAAAAAGTAAGTTGCGACAAGCAGTACAAAATTCATCCGCTGTATTTCCATCAAAAGCCACGGCACATAATCTGATAGATGAGCCGACCAAAATATCAGCTTCGCGACTCCGAGCGCGGGCAAAGTCACAAATTGCCAACCGTAAAGCTGGCCCCATGCGGCACTTATTGCGCCGAAGAGCATGGCCCAAGGCACGAGAGGAACAGCGATCAAGTTCGTGACAAGTCCGGCGAGCGATATCTTTTCAAAAGCAAAAGCCATGTAAGGAGTCGTCATCAATGTCGCAGAGATTGTCGTCGCTGCAGCCTCACGCAGACCGCCAATCTCGGGTAAAAACTTTAAGAGACGACTGAATATCGGCGACCAGCTCATGAGACCGATTGTCGCCAAAAATGAAAGCGCAAATCCCGCGTCGAATGCCAGCATCCACGGGTCCAGCAGACACAATGCAAATGCGGACACGAGCAGCACATGCCAAGTTTTTGGACGACGCCCGATGTAGCGCGCAAACAAAACCAGCCAACCCATCACGGCCGCGCGCGCGACCGAAGCAGAAAAGCCGGTAAACGTCACATACGCGAGCAGCGTCACGGTCGTAACCCAAAACGCCTGTCTGCGCCAAAGCCCAATGCCGAGCAAAATTGCAAAAACGATCGACGCGACGATCGTGATGTTTGAACCGGAGACGGCGATCAAGTGAGTGAGACCTGCGTTGCGAAAAAGATTATTCGATTGTTGCGACATGCCACGTTCGCCGTAAAGCATCCCCGCAATCAATGCACCTTCGTCGCCGGGCAATATGGATTTGATGCGCAAGTTCGTCCACGCGCGCAGCTCGACAAAACTTTGCCGCACATCCCACCACGCAGGCGGCTTGATAACGGTCAAATCTTTCGGCGAGCAGGTTGCTTGAGAAAAATGCAGACGATACGCAAACCGTCGATCAAGCTCGTCAGGTTTTTGCGCAACCGGTTTTAATGCACACGAGAAGCTAATAGCGGAACCGAGAGGGAGGGAGGTTTTGAGGTTAATTGTTATAAGTTGATTCCCCCTGCCCCCTTTGGAAAAGGGGGGTTGAATGGCAATAGTGCCCTGTTTGCCGAAGAGTCCGTCGTTGACGTCGGTCAGAACGCCGACAAAAGTTTGCGACTCTTTGATGTCGATCGCGCGAGGAATTGCGATGTCGAAACGGAGGAGACCTATCACTAAAAAACTCATTGTCATTCCGAGCGTAGTGCCCAAACTAAAGGCACGCAGTCGAGGAATCCCTTGTTTAACAACATCATCGCTGTCCCACCGCTGCGCCCTCACCCCAACCCCTCTCCCACACGAGCAGGAGAGGGGCTTTCTGAATATGAGACCGACCAACATCAAACCTGCAATCCCCCACCAAACAAATGTCGGAACCGGCGTCAGCGGGAAAAAGGAATGGATAGCGATGCCGGACAAGAATGAAAGCATTATAACTGCGGGTTTTTGCTTGGCAGCGAAATCTGTAAACTTCATAGCGGACTTACAATCCGCCGCATCGCCGGATTGGTTATGTGCGTATAAATCTGCGTAGTCCGAATATTCTGGTGACCAAGAAGTTCCTGAACGTACCTGACATCAACTCCATTTTCCAAAAGATGAGTCGCGAAGCTGTGCCTCAACGAATGAAATGTCGCTCCCCGACCGATTCGGGCGGCTTTAAGGGCATGTTCAAAAATCTTTTGCGCCGTCCTCTCCGTCAATCTCCCTCCGCGTTCACTGGCAAACACAAAATCGCCGACCAACCTTCCAGTCATCAACCGTCTTAAATCATTTACTATAGATGCAGACAAGATGGTAATCCGATCTTTGTTTCCCTTTGCTTGCTTGAGATGGATGGTCAACTCCTCCAAATTCAAGTCCCCGATCCGCAATTTAACGACCTCGCTAACACGAAGGCCGGCACCGTATGCCAAAGCGATCATCGCTTTATGTTTTGGATTGCTGACAGCGTCAATGATTCGTAAAACTTCGCTTTTCGACAGAACAACCGGTAGCTTCTTCGAGCGTTTAGCGAATTTTAGATTGATCGTGTCGCCTAAATGCAAAACATCACGATAATAAAACTTTATGGCGTTTAGATATAGATTGATAGTCTGCGGCGCCAACCCTCTTGACTGCTTCTCCAGCAAAAATTGACGGATCGCCTCGATATCACACCAATATAAGTCCGCTTGATTCTGACTTAGATAATCCTCAATACAACCAACATACGCCTTAACCGTTTTTTGACTGTAATTACGCAAAACCATCTCGTCCGACGTCCGCTTCAATTGTTCATCTAACATAAAACCTCACTTTAATAATTAGTGAGGCCGTCAACTCTTCACACCTAATCCATTCTATACATTTTTTCGCCTAAGTGGCAAGATGTGGATAGCTATACGAAGTGTTTTCGTATAAAAAAGAGTTAGCTGAAATATTCCTTTTCTTTTTTCTTAGCTACGAACAAAGCCATTTAGTAAAATTTTCAAATTTCTTTTTCTTTTCATAATGTTGGGATTTAATTTTAGAGGGGGTTATAAGGAGTTTCTACGAAAATCTAATTTTATATTAATATCTTGATTTATTAATGTAATTGGAGGAATATATTGAATGTATGGCAAACAAAAACCTCACAAAAGCAAAAAAAGCAAAAAATGATGAATTCTATACGCAATTTTCAGATATTCAGAAAGAAATTGAATCTTATCTTGAGTATAACCCAAATACTTTTAAAAATAAGGTAATTTACAGCAACTGCGACGACCCATACGAAAGCAATTTCTTTCGTTATTTTGTATTAAACTTTGATCGTTTGGGCCTAAAAAAACTTATTTCAACGAGTTACAAACCCTCACCCGTAGCCAATACACAACTGGGATTATTTGGCGATGACAAAACTCTTACCAAATCAAAGGGGAGACCTAAAATCACTGCTAACAAATTTATTATCAACGAAGTTGGCGATATAGACGGCGACGGGTCCTTTACACTAGAAGATATTGCACAACAACTTCGAGCGAATAAAAATAACGAATGGACTCCTCTTGACGGCGACGGTGATTTTCGTAGTGACGAATGTATAGAACTTCTTAAGAAAAGTGATATTGTGGTGACTAATCCACCATTTAGTTTATTTCGTGAGTACGTGGCACAGCTAGTAGAATATAAAAGGAATTTTCTTATTATAGGTAATCAAAACTCTATTACTCTAAAAGAAATCTTTCCGTTGGTTAAGGACAATAAAATATGGTTTGGATATAGTAAAGTCAAAGTATTTAATAAACCCGATGGCTCAACTCAGTCGTTTGGAAACGTGGGTTGGTTCACTAATCTTGATCACGGTCGTCGCCATCAACCCATGAGTCTGATGTCTATGAGTGATAACAAAAAATTCAACAAAAAACTGCAAGGAAAACAAGCGTACGAAAAATATGATAATTTTAACGCAATTGAAGTTCCTTTTGTCGACGCTATCCCTAGCAATTACAATGGTGTTATGGGGGTTCCTGTTTCGTTTCTAGATAAGTACAATCCTGATCAATTTGAAATTCTGGGTTTAACTAAAACCTGGTTCGGTGCTGCTACCAAAACCTATCCTGAACAAATACAGGTCGGAGAAAATAATGAAAAAAGTAAGGTAACTAAATTAAATGATGGTGCAGTTTTAAAAATTAGTGAACCACTTAAAAACAAAACTTATTACATTGTAAATGAAAAACTTTATCGTCAAACATTTCCGCGATTATTAGTTAAACAACTGCAAAAATAGTTATGAAAACAACCCTAAAAAAAGACATCACTATAAAAGAAATTTGCGACGGTTTTGTTTATAACGAACTGGAAGGAAAAGGCTTGTTTGGCTTGTCAGGCAAGTTAACTATTCAGCCAGAGTACCAACGTAATTACATTTATGCCGATGGTAAAAGAGACGTTGCGGTGATCGATTCAATTTTGAAAGGTTATCCGATAGGTTTAATTTATTTTAACCAAGCAGGTACTGATATATTTGAAGTGCTCGACGGACAGCAACGCATCACAAGTATTGGTCGGTTTGTGGCAGGTAAGTTTGCTGTCAAAGATAAAAATGGCCATGAACAGTATTTCAGTGGCATGGCTAGTAGTCAGCGTGAGCAAATAATGGACACTAAATTACTAGTGTATGTATGTGAAGGTGACGAACCTGAAATTAAGGATTGGTTTAAAACTATCAATATCGCTGGTGTGCCACTGACAGAGCAAGAAATCTTGAACGCTGTTTATTCAGGGCCTTTTGTTACCAAGGCGCGCGAAGAGTTTAGTAATAGCCAAAACGCAAACGTACAGAAGTGGAGCACGTACATTGCTGGTGACATTAAGCGCCAAGCATATTTGGAGCGTGCTTTGGATTGGGTTTCTGATGGTGCGATCGACAATTATATGAGCATGCACCGTAATGATAAAAATATAACCGAATTAAAAAAGCATTTTAATACTGTTATCGACTGGGTTTCAACCACGTTCACAGACGTTGAAAGCGAAATGAAAGGTCTTGAGTGGAACAGGCTTTACAAAACTTACCACAAGAAAAAATACGACCCGGCTAAAGTGTCCGCTTCAGTACAGAAGCTGTACGGTGATGCTTACGTAAAGAATCGACGAGGGATTTTCGAATATGTTTTAGGTGGTGAGGTTGATAAAAAATTACTGGAGGTGCGTGTATTTGATGACCCGACTAAGCGGTCAGTTTACGAAGTTCAAACCGCTACTGCAAAGGAAAAAGGTGTTTCAAACTGCCCACATTGTGCAATAGGCCACGATGCAAACATAGATAAAATTTGGAGCTTGAGTGATATGGATGCAGATCATGTTGCCGCTTGGAGCAAAGGCGGTAAAACTGCAACAAAAAACTGTCAGATGTTGTGTAAGACGCATAATAGGGCAAAGGGAAATCGGTAACTAAATAAATCAAAACCAGCATGGAAAATGCACAAAAAATGTGGTTCTAATGGAAAAAGTGAAATTTCATATATTGTTTAAGCTAAAGACAGCAACGGAAAACGCCTAGTTAAGGCGTTTTTTGCATTAATAGGATTAAATATATGAAAGGCAAAACATCAATGAAATCGCAATTTTTTATTATTGTGTCCCATTTTGTTGTACTGGTGTCCCAAATATGTTAATATAAAGTATGGATAACATAAATTCATTTCATTAAAAAAATGTATATGCGCAAAAAAAATATTTTAAATTTAATTAAATACCATGCGGAAAAAAATGAGGCGGGTTTTAAAAATGAAGCTTATGATATAGCTAGGTACTTCGATTCTACTGGAGATTCTGAATTGGCTCAATATATTATGGCTTTGCTGTCTGGTGCTAATACTTTTGTACCACAGGACAACGAATACAGCCTTCCATTTTTTATGAGAGTGAACTTAGATAGTAGTAACTCCTTCCCCCTCCCCACTCTTATAAAAAACGATATAGTGGGCATTATAAATTCAATTGGACATAAAATTGGAGTTAGTAAGTTCTTATTTGAGGGTGATCCTGGAACAGGTAAAACTGAAACCGCAAAACAGATTGCTCGTATTCTTGAACGTGATTTATATGCGATAGATTTTGATAGTGTTATTGATAGCAAGCTTGGCCAAACGTCCAAAAACATTGCTTCCGTTTTTACAGAGTTAAGTAGATTACCTCACCCAGAAAAAGTGATTATTTTGTTTGACGAGATAGACGCAATAGCTCTAGATAGAATTAATTCTAATGATTTACGAGAAATGGGTCGAGTAACATCTTCTGTTTTAAAAGGGTTGGATGGATTAAGTGATGAAATCGTACTTATAGCCACCACTAATCTTTTTGGGCAATTCGATAAGGCGTTACTTAGAAGATTTGATTCAACTATAAATTTTAATAGATATAACAAAGAAGAATTGATTGAAGTCGCAGAATCAATGTTAAATGAGTTTTTAACAAAATTTAAATTCGCTAGTCGCAATATGAGGCTATTTAAAAAAATATTTTTAACATTAGATCATATTCCTTATCCCGGTGATTTAAAAAATATAATTAAAACCGCACTAGCGTTTAGTGATCCAAATAATGAATACGATTACTTAAAAAAATTATATGAATCTATACGGACTAAAGACAACAAGATAGATTTAAAAAAATTACAACACAGCGGTTTTACGGTTAGAGAAATAGAAATATTAACAGGAGTTTCTAAAAGCCAAGTTTCGAGAGAACTAAATGTCTAAAATTATGAATAACATACTTCAATTAAAAGGAACTCTTCAGGAACGCTCGCATGATATCCGGCCAAGCTCTCGTAACATTCCTAAAAATTCCCCATCTATAGATTCTGATAAACTAAAGTCTTTTGTTAGTCAGCTTAATGCCTTAGCTGATTATTGGACTAGACAAAGTATTATCAAAGGTTGCCTAGTTGATGTTTGTTATATCGACGTCATCGCTAAGAGCAATAGGATAAGTGGGCTATTATCAAATAGTGGCTCTGTAAATGATTCTGTTGTTGGTGCGAGATTTGCTAATGAAGTGACAAGAAAACATGTGATTACGCATCATGTTAGCGAAAAAGTAATTCAGGATACAATTAAAAAATTAGAAGGCTGTATAAAGCTATTAGATGAAATATTTAACGGAAAGATAACCCACGATTTGATTAGTGGTTTAAATGATAAAAATATTAAGTATGAAAAATATGGGGTCACAAAAACAAATTTTAGAAATATAATTGTAGATTCACATTATATAGAAGGTTTTAAGGTTCCTAATAATAGCGCGAATACAAACAATAGATCGATAATTACAGTATATAAAACAAATGTCGATTTAACTGAATTGATGAAAGGGATCGGTATAAATATTCAGCCTGATAAAATACTAAGTGAAACCACCTTACTTTTATATCCAGACGAAATTAAACTCTTGTCAGACAAGGCTCCTTATCTTATTGCAATGTCGACAGAAGATATATCTAAACTAAGTTTTGAGGAGGTTGTTGATGACGCAAGCAGCGATGCGACTATAAAAACAATAGACCCACCAAAAGACGAACCTATTGTAGGGGTAATAGATACTTTATTTGATAAATCAGTATATTTTTCTGAATGGGTGGATTTTAGAAAAATGATCAATGAGGAGATACCTACGGAATCCAAAGATTATGTTCACGGAACATCGGTAAGTTCAATTATTGTTGATGGGCCAACTATTCACCCAGAGCTAGATGATGGGTGTGGTAGATTTAAAGTTAGGCATTTTGGCGTAGCCGCACAAGGACAGTATAGTGCTTTTTCTATTATGAAGGCCATAAGAGAGATAGTTACTTCAAATCCCGATATAACAGTATGGAATCTATCTTTGGGATCCGATAGAGAAATTAATCCCAATTTTATATCACCAGAAGCTGCTATATTAGACGAAATTCAATACGAAAATAATGTTATTTTTGTAATAGCAGGTACTAATAAACGCGACGATGAAAGTAGAGTGGAAAAAATGATTGGCTCACCCGCCGATTCAATTAACGCTATAGTTGTAAATTCGGTAAATAGTAAGGGGTCTCCAGCAACCTATTCAAGAAAGGGGTTAGTTTTATCATTTTTTAATAAACCAGACGTTAGCAGTTATGGCGGTGATAAAGGCGATTATCTTAGGGTGTGCACGCCAACTGGCGAAGGCTTATGTAGTGGTACTTCATACGCAGCTCCATGGGTAACACGAAAAATTGCTTATTTAATAGAAGTCCTTGGGCTTAACCGAGAAGTCGCAAAAGCACTAATTATAGATGCTGCTGCTGGGTGGAATAGCATTGGTAATAATACTAAATTAGCACCCTTTGTGGGTCATGGTGTAGTACCTAAAAATATAGAAAACATTATAAAAGCGGATAATGATGAAATAAAGTTTATTATTAGTGGTATCTCTAAAAAATGGGATACATATGCTTATAATTTACCTGTTCCAATAAATAACAATAAACACCCTTTTGTTGCTAAAGCTACCTTATGTTATTTCCCCAGTTGCTCTATTAATCAAGGAGTTGATTACACAAACACGGAGCTAGATATATATTTTGGTAGAATCAAAGGCAAGGGCATCAAGTCTATAAACAAGAATTGTCAAAATAATAATGACGGTGAAAAACATTATATATACGAAGGTAACGCCAGGAAATTTTACCGAAAATGGGACAACACTAAACATATAAATGAAATTTTTACAGATAGAGTTCTTGCACGCGATGTTTACGATAAAGGCATGTGGGGACTCAGCGTTAAATCAAAAGAAAGATTGAGTAGGCGCAGTAATGATATTAATTTTGGTTTGGTTGTGACATTAAAAGAGATTAATGGTGTTAATAGAATTAATGATTTTGTGCATCAATGCGAATTACTTGGTTGGTTGGTAAATCGTGTAGATATAGATAATAAAATTGATATTTACAACAAGGCACAGGGTATAGTTACATTTGATAAGTAACTGTAAGTTTACATTAAAATTTTAGGAATCAAACCTAAATAAAAAGCACCCCACCCCACCCCACCCCCAACCTAAACCCCTTCCTTTTTATATGTAGTAAAGTTTTTTAGTAGCTCCGGGCAATTCACCCCTTTATTTCCCCTCTTGCCCTCCACACAGAAAAGAAAAAGAAATTTAAAAATTTTAACAGTAAAATCAAGGAAAAAAGAAAAGGAATACTTCAGCTAACTCGGGCTATGCGGTTCGCGACGGTTTTGCTAGTATTTAGGTAGCTAAAGCGAATTAGGACGCTCACCCAAAACCGCTTGAGGCGGTCTTCGCATAGCCCGGAACGTTAGACGAAATAAAGCCCAAAAATTAATTTATGATTTATAAAGTATCTTTGCCAAATTTATTATACGGACATCTAATGCCTCCGGAAGATTCAATGATGGTTGATGGAAAAATTTTTTGTGTTGCCGATGGAATTACACGAGATCCAATTTCTCCAAAAGATTTTACAAACTTGTCCATAGAAGATTCTCTGAAAAATTATCCAAATCCAAGTGGTGCCCGTTTTTCAGCTGATATTTTTTGTGAATCGTTTGTAAAATCTCTAGATAACAAAATTCCTTCATTAAAAACAATCAGAAACGCATTTATTTTTGGAAATAAAAAGATTGCCGAGTTGAACAAAGACAATACTAAAAAAGTTGATTACTTGATAAATGATTTTTTTGGCTGCGTTGCCAGTGGTGGAATTATTTATAACGGCAAACTATTCTGGGCTGGAATATGTGACTGTGGAATTATTGTTTATGATAAAAATGGCAAAATTAAATTTCAGACACCGAATTGGATGAAGACGTTTGAAGAATATGAAAAATCAAATCTGCAAAAATCCGATTTCAATTTTGCCATGCCTAAGTACCGCAAGATGATCAGGTCTGAATATAGAAACAACGCCAAAAAAATCGTTGAAAATAAATGTGTTTCTTACGGCGCATTAACCGGTGAAAATGAAGCTGAAAAGTTTATGAATTTTGGAGAAATCGGATTAAGCAAGGGAGATTTGGTGGTTTTTTACACGGATGGTTTTGAAGCCACGGTGCAACACAAAAAATTTTTTGAAACCATTTATCAAAAAACAGAAAGTTTAATTGATCAAGCCTTCGTTCCGTATAGTCTATCCTTAGCAAAAGAAGATTATAATAAATTTGGCAAAGAAAGAACATTAATGGCGGTTATAAATTAATTTTTGGGCTTTACATCGCCTAACACGCGATATCTGCAAGGGCTTCGCCACATTAAAACGTCAGATATCGCGATGACGTTAGATGAAATTTCGCCTTGTAATATAGAAACTAAAAAATGTTCGTGCAGATAAAAAGTTTGTTCCAATAAAGTAATTTGTAGCTTGCAGAGTCGGCAAAACATCATCTAACACCGAATATCTGGTTACACAGAAAAGAAAATCACAAATATTTTTTACAATTTATATGGCCCTTTTTTTGAATTTTTTGAAAAAAAGAGCCCTTGGTAGAAATAGATTCCACCAGGGGGTAAGTCGTGAATTGCTTACGACAAACATTTGCGAAGGTCGTTGAGCGTGATTGAATTGCCTCCACTTGGCAATGCTGCCGCAATTACGAGTGGTATACAGATTGGAAGAAGCTGTGATAACGGTGTTACATATACCATGGCTTCCGGTGACATATACAACGGCAATATATTGACGTTAATTGCTGCCACCACCGTATTCCACAATGCTACCAGAAGAAAAGCGATCCTCATAATGTCCTCCTTTGTAAGGTATGCCAGCGGGAAATCCACTGGACACTAGACTATAGCATATTTTTCAGTCTTTGTCCATAGCACTTTCAAAAAATTCAAAAAAAGGGCTTAAAATAAGGAAAATATTTGTGATTTTCTTTTCTGTTCCACTCAAATTGCGCTGTGATAAAACAAAGTTTAGTGATATAATTAAGATAGTAGAATGTTTGAAGTTTTAACCAATAAACACGGGCGCAACTTCAGATATTCGGAAACGTTGTACGAAATAAATTTTTTATCTCGTGGTAAAATAGGGTTTAAATGATTTTAAAAAGACAGAAAATTTCATTTTTTTAATAATATAATAAAGGGGTTTATGAACGAAGCAATGCCAACGCCAGAAAACATTAATCGAAATGTTCTAATTTCTCGCCTTACTGCTACCGACACATCAATTGAAGAAAGAATATCGTTAACCCGCAATCTATTTCCAGAGGAACGTAAGCGGGAAATACTAACCGCCGCCGACAAGGATAGCAAAGGTAATCCTGTCAGATATTTTAGATTGGTTAGTTATGAAGAACTGAATGCAATTTTAAACCATCCCCAAAATGCAGTTTTGGAGAATCCTAATGCGGCAGAATCTTTTCAAAAAAATTCGAAACGAATTAAAGATGCGTTACGAAGTTTTCTTGAACAAGAGGATATTTACGCACAACTTGAAAAAGACTTTGCTGAATTATCAGACAATTTTTCATTAGATAGTTATCGAAATTTTGTTCAACACAAAATACCTCGAATTAAATTATTCAAACTGCATATTGGTCCCGGTGGTGATTTTCCGGGCTTGACAGGACTTAATTCAGTCTCAGTCGGAGCTTCTTATCAACCCCCTCACAATCCCGCTGAATCACGCACTGGTCACAAAGAGGGACTTCCTGTTGTTGAATTTTCTATACCTTCCGATGATGTAATAGTTCATCCTCTCTTCAAAACTATGAATATTGAAATGGAAAAAGAAGTAAACACACTAGACTTGAGACCCGAATGGATTACTGATGTTTACAATGGGACAGAAGATTTTGCTGAAAGATTTATCAAAGACCCGCAAAGTGTACTTTATCCGCAATATGAAGCAAAAAGAAGTGAGCTAACTATGGATTACATTGGCGAAGGAAATATTTGGGATATTTTACAAAATTGGAAACGTGAAGAATCTATAGCTGATTTGATACCAGTAAATAAAATGGCCGAAATCGACGAAAATAACCCAGAGCTTCAAAGACCCTTACTTGAGAAGTAGAATAATAAGCTTTGAAAAATGAAATTCACCCCCTACCCCTCTTTAATTTTTCAAAACAAAAAATCAAATTTTCTTTTAAAATAAATATCGTAAGTACCACTAAAGACGACGATAAAAAATCTACATCGTACAACACCGAGTATCTGGTTCCGCTTCGCTCCACCCATATTGCTTCGCAACATCAGATACTCGGAAACGTTAGGCGAAATATGCCACAAAAACTAAATTAATTTTCATGGAAAATGAACACAGCAGTTTAGTCAAGGAACACTTTGAAGCGAAATACCATGATTATGATGCTTTAATAAAAAAGCTCATTCCAAATTATGAGAAAATGCATCAAAGTGTAATTGACCTTGTGAATACAACGTCAGAAAAGCCAGTATTATTGGATCTCGGTATCGGTACTGGAAAAACCGCCCTCCACTTGTTAAACAAATATCCTCAAGCGGTAATTGATGGATTTGACATATCCCCCAAGATGATTGAACAGGGCAAAACTCGCTTAAGGGATAATCTGAGTCATGTTCATTTTATCGAGCAAGATATTAAAGACCTTGAACTTAAGGAAAAACATTACGACGCTGGTGTGGCCGTACTCTCCGTTCACCATCTTACTGGTGAACAAAAGAAAGAATTGTTCAAGAAAATTTTCAATCATCTTAAAAGTGGTGGTATCTTTGTATTGGGGGATATTGTCAAATTTGATTCAGAAAAAGAAACTATTGCAAAAGAGGAAGAGTGGAGGGCTTTTCTCATCAAAAATCTCGGGACAAAAGAAGGTCAATATTGGTTTGATAATTACAAAGAGGAGGACTTGCCAAGTTCGGTTAATGAGCAATTGCAATGGCTAAGGGACGCTGGCTTTTCTGACTCGAGAAGTACTTGGGAATATATGAATTATGCTGTATTCTTTGCTAAAAAGTAAATAATTTATGTTTGTGGCATACGCAAGGGGACGCTGCGCTTTTGTTTTGCCTTTGAATATTGATATAATAGGAGGACGAAACAAACCCTCGTCTAACACCGAATAAACGGAAAATGCCTCGGCTCGGCATTTTCGCAAATTCGTTCTCACTGCGTTTCAAACGAACTTCGTTTATTCGGATACGTTAAGTGAAATAGCCAAAAATTTCTTTTTTTAAGATTTGTTTGGTAATTTATTTCGTGGTCGGTATAACTTGTGTATAATGAAATATATTTAATTTTTAACCAAATAACATTATGAAAAAAACTTTTTGGAAAATTTATTTTTGGTTTCTTTTAATTGCTATAATTCCAACATATTTGTGGCAAGGATTCTCAAGAGTTTGGGAAGTTATTGATGTTGCTCTTATGTTGGTAGCCATGGTGGGGCTATTTGCATTCTGTTGGCAAAAAAGATGGTTTAGTTTAATGTTCTGGAAAATATTCTTTGGCGGATATATAGTTTGGAATATTTTTCAACAATATATTTTGCCATTGTCACAAGTCGTTCAAGAGACAGTAGAGAAAGATATGGGCGGCTTGTCTCAACCTGTTATTGCCACAATTAATATTGTTATTTTTATCCCATTATTTATTGCATTGTATTTATATGCATACAGAAACAAAGAAACCAAAAATAATTAAGGAATAGAAATTTCTGGCTACATCACATAACACGGCATATCCGGTTCAGGAATTTTTCACAATTAAAAGCTAAGGAATGCAAAATATCTTCACCCAAATTTGCCAAAACTAATTGATTTTTAAAGGAATTTTGGCAAACTTCAGATATTCAGAAACGTTGTACGAAATTGTTGTGAAAATTTACTCTTATCAATTCATTTCTTTGCAATAACAATATGGATGATCGAACCACAAATGTTGCTGCGGGCGATCTAAATTATGATTCGTATGAGTCAGAAATTTATGACGATGATATTCGCCGTTCAATACCAGGTCATGATGAGCTGCATAAAAAATTTGAGGAGGTCGCCCGTGAGTATATTGCTTCTAACAAGGTTGAAAGAATATTGGAGCTTGGTATTGGAACCGGGCTTACTTCAGAAAAGATACTGAAACTTATCCCGACCGCATCATTAACGGCTGTAGATTTTTCTGAAAAAATGATGGACGGAGCAAAAAAGCGATTATCAAAATACAACGTCGCATATATCCTAGGTGATTATGCTGAAATTAACCTGGATGACGACTTCGATATGGTTATATCTGTTATTGGTATCCATCATCAGAAAGACGAAGGTAAGAAAAAATTGTTCAGAAAAATCTACGGCTCTTTAAAGTCTGGCGGTGTGTTCATATTTGGTGATTTAGTCACGTACAAAGCTAAAACCAAGGCGGCCATTAATGATGCTCAGCATTTTCATCACCTAGTCGAACATGCTCGCAACGAACCATCACTTAAAGAATGGGCTTATCATCATAAATTTCTGAACTTGCTTGCCCCGATTGAGGATCAAATTGACTGGCTGAAGGAGGCAGGCTTTTCGGAAATTAGTGTTGCTTATGAGCATTTGAACACTGCACTTATTATTGCAAAGAAATGAAATAAATTTTCACAACAACATCGTACAACAAGGTATATGTGCCTGCGTTGTGGCTAACGCCCAGCTACGCCCAAATCGGCTTCCGTTACGGCGGTAGAGCACAGTTCAATTTTACCGCCTTCACTTCAGCCGACTTCACATATACCTAGACGGTATACGAAATCAGATAACAACCGACAAATCCACGCAAAATTCATTCCTATTTTTACAAAAAAAGCCGATCTTGGAGATCGACCGGAGAAGCTTACGAACACGGCTTAGCCGTTGCGCGCATGAGACCGCCTGTTCTCCTCAAAATAGATGGCGTTACGCAAATCAAGAAGGCTGCCGCACAGTTCATCCTCTTTGCCGGGAAAGCGGATCCAGAGCAAGCTGTCCGGATTGTCAGGATCTTCGTTGTGCTCTGCGGCACCCAAGTCCCAAGCGACCTGCATCACATTGTCCGCATCCAGAGGAAAATCGTCTTCCTCGATAATCAGTACGCATGTGCCGTATTCGGCAACAAATTCACCCTTTTTCATCTTGCCCTCCCTTTAGAGGCAAAGTGCGAATGGTCGCAATAAAGCAATTGCATTATACGATTAATATTAAATCTAACAGCTCCCCCGTTTTACTTCAATCGGCGGGGGGACGACAGAACCAACGTTAAACAAAAATTCAACCCTGTACAATTTTATCGCAAAGTGGCAAGCTGAAATTAGGCATACACGATGTTTACGCAAGGAGGTGAAAGATATGAGAAAAATCATCGTTTTATCAATGGTCACATTAGACGGCGTTATGCAGGCGCCGGGCGGACCCGATGAGGATACTTCGGGCGGCTTTAAGTACGGCGGCTGGACGGCGCCGTTTGCAGACGAAGTTTCCAACAAGGTCATGTTAAAACAAATGGAATCCGCCGATCTTCTTTTGGGCAGAAAAACTTACGAAATCTTTGCCTCCTATTGGCCTAAACACGCAGACTCCTGGCCGGGCATTAATGATGTAACAAAATACGTCATGTCCAAGACCATGAAAAGTTCCCCGTGGCAAAATTCCATCTTCCTCAAAAGTTTGGCGGATATAAAAAAGTTAAAAAATTCAAAAGGCTCTGACATTAAAGTTTGGGGCAGCGGCAAACTTATCCAACTTCTGCTTAAGAACGACTTGGTGGACGAACTTTGGCTCAACGTTTATCCATTGACTCTTGGCAAAGGCAAAAAACTGTTTGACGGCGGCGCGATTCCGGCAGCGTTTACCTTGTTGGAGAGCACCGTTACGCCAAGCGGATTAATCATGTCTCATTACAAGCGAGCCGGAAAAGTCAAAACCGGCACGGTTGTCGATTAAATTTGCGTAACTCCTCCCATCGGCGTACTTTATAAACAAAGAATACAAAAATCACAACCTTATGAGCTACAAACACACTCAAATCGGCTATCTGATGCTTGTTGTGACGCTTGTCGTACTTGTGCTTTTCGCATGGGCTTACATCACAACTTCCGCCGAACCCCCTTCGGTTGATTCAGGTACTAATTTTGCCGTTACAACCGTCATGGCGTTAATCATCTTTATTCTCGCTTCCTTTGCGTCTCTGCAAGTGATTGTTGACGGAGAATATTTGCGCATCAAATTTGGCTACGGCATATATCGAAAAAAATTTTTACTCAATGAAATAACATCCGCTAATACCGTTAAGAATCATTGGTATTATGGATGGGGAATCAGAGGATGGCTGTGGCCCAAAATGTGGATCTACAATGTTTCCGGTTTTGATGCGGTTGAAATAAAACTGAAAAACGGCAGAACGTACAGAGTAGGAACCGATGAACCTGAAAAGTTAGAACAAGCGATATTGCAGATGACAGAGCAAAGCAAACAATAAAAAAATCCGCCTTCCCGACCTCGTAACGATCAGAAAAAGCGGTGAGAAAAAGCTGCCCGTGAGCCAGACGCTCTAGGTGTACTGAGAGCTTACCTGCCGCGGCTTATCGACCTACTCTTTTGTACTCTACCAGCCTGTCAACGAGACGTTCGATGATGCCATCGATCTTCTCCAAAGGAACATCCGGGCGCGAGACGTAAACCGCGGGCGAACGGTCGGATTGGAATCCGTCAGTTTTCTCCCAATCCTGACACCATGGTATGGCGATACAAATCTCGCCCCCGGACCCGAAAAACATGCAACGGTACCAACTATAGCCATCGGATGTTTCGAGGAACGACTTAACACAGGTACAGCCTGGCAGTTCTCTGCCAATAGTTCCAAGCTCAGATCCATTGATCTGAACAAGCATTTGCGCCAAGCTCATGAGGGAACTGGGAAATACCGGCGGTTGAAAGCCTTTCAGCAAAGCGTTTGTATGTTGCTCGAGACTCATCTAATCCTCCTTGGCACGCAACAATGTCGACTAGCGTACGACTCGCGTTCGCCGACGCAACCGTGACAGCTTGCCGGTTAGACACGTGACATCAAACTTACACGCATCCAACCCGATCCGTCAATGGCTCCCTCCCCCGTTTTACTTAGCCCGGCGGGCGGGATAATAAAACCGACGTGCTAGACAAAGCTTGAGCAAAGCGGCAAGATGCCTGTAACGATATGACAACCACAAAACTCGTGGCGGTGCTCAATAAAAAAATTGAAACGGGCAAAATCATGAACGCTTTGGCGCACATGACAATCGGTTTGGTTGGTTCAAATCCCGGACAAGATTTTGGCGTGGTCAATTATGAAGACAAGGACGGAGGCGCGCATCTGGCATCAAAATTTCCGTTCATAATTCTTCGCGCGGACAATTCCAACAAAATCAGGACATTGAGAAACGCCTGCATTGAAAAGAATATTCCCTTCGCCTCGTTTACCGACCGCATGACGGTTGGAAGCTGGGAGGATCAAGTTGAAAGATCAAAAGCCGCGCCAGAGGCGGATCTTGAGTATTACGGTATTTGTTTGATCGGCGAAAAAGACGAACTGGACGAGCTGACCAAAAAGTTTTCTTTGTGGTTGTAAATCGGCTATGAACATCCGGCCATATCAAGATAAGGATTACGACGAGGTAAAAGTCATCCTGCAGCAAGGCGGGCATTTTGATGATGTTTGGGACAGCCGTTCGCATTGGAAAGCAAAAAGTGAAAACGACAGCAACAGCATTCTCATTGCCGAGAATGATGATGGGGTGCTTGGATGCATACTTATTATTAAAGATAAATGGACGTGTTTTTTATTTCGTCTTGCCGTAATAGAAGACCAACGTGGCAAAGGCATTGGATCTTCGCTGATTTCACACGCAGAAGAAATGTTGAAAAAAGACAGCGAAGATGAAGTCGCCATCTTCGTTAACGAAGATGATGCGGGGCTCCAGCAATATTACGAGAAGCGCGGCTACCTTCGAGGCGGAAAATACAGATGTTTGTATAAGAAACTGAAAGGATAATTAATGCCTCTGCCAAAAACCCTTAAAAACCGCTTATGCTTTTTAAGATTAATGGGATCACCGACAAAAAATTGAATGCAGTTTACGAGAAATCAATGCGGGAATTGGATTCTTTTTTTGATTTGGGGTGGGAGCATGGCAAACCGAACGTCGTTATAGTGCCAGACAGAAAAACCATAAACGCTTTAAAAGGCAAAGCTACGGAGGCTTGGGTTGTGGGTTGGGGTAACGGAAAGACCGTTTATATTCTTTCTGATAAAAATTTTGAAAAAGAGAGCAGCCACAAATATTCCGACGACAAATATTTTGCCTTGCTAAAACACGAACTGGCGCATTGTTTTTCCCATCTCATCAGCAAGTCTGCTCAAAAACCGGTGTGGCTGCTAGAAGGTATTGCCATATTTTTATCCGGCCAACTGGATTTTAAGACAAAACCGGAACAGTATTTAAAATTCATCGATTTTTACGAAAGCGGCGGAGCGGAAGTTTATTCGGAAGCCGGTTTTGTTGTTGAATTTTTGGTTGAAAAACACGGAAAAGAAAAAATCCTCGAGCTGCTAAAAAGAGCCAGTGAATCTGATTCCAAAGATGCCTTCGCACATCTATTCAAGTCAATTTATGATTTTGAATTAAGTTATAACAACTTCAATCGTGGTATCATATGAGGATTGATATGCAAATCCGCCCTGCAACAATAGAAGATGCTGAAGGAATATATAACGTCAACAGAATTACCTGGTTGGACACTTATCCCAACGAAGAATACGACATTAGACGCGAAGACATTGTCAAAAAATTCTCGGATACAGAAAGTTTGATTGATAAGACCCGGCAGCGCATCGAGGAATACGGCGCTGACAGCCAAGGCTGGGTTGCGGAGTCTGATGGGAAAATCATCGGATTCTCGATTGTGCGCAAAAAAGACGGACACGATACCATAGGCGCTATCTACGTTCTACCGGAATATCAAGGCAAAGGCATCGGCACGATGTTGTTGCAAAAAATTCTGGAGTTTCGCAAAGACTCAAAAGAACTTTGGCTGGACGTTGCCTCGTATAATACCAGCGCCATCAATTTTTACAAAAAGGCAGGCTTTCAGATTGTGCCAAAGAGCGAGGGCAAGTATGAAACTATTGATGGAAAATTTTTGCCGACCATAAGCATGAAGCTAATGCGATAATCGCACACTTTCCCGCCGACATTGTCATTCACACTTTGTTGCCCCTCATGTTGCTGATAAAATAACGCCGGAATTATGAAATCAATAATAGATCTACCAAGCTGCGTCAAACTTACTGCTACGATTGTGTTGCAAAATAGAAACATCATCTCGGGGAGCAAAAAAGAATTGGAATATATAAAAAAAGCCGCCCGCATCTTTTGACGCGAACGGCCTAAGGAGAGTGGCCGTGGCAGTCCTCCAATCTTAGCAAAACCCAGACTATTCCTCGATGACGACCTCAAAGTCGTCATACTCGCGGCCGATCCATTGACGCCAGAAGCCTTCAGCCGCGCCCAGTTTGGTACCCTTGAGAACAAGCCAGGGGAGCGGCATGGCCACGAGGATTCTCGATCCGCTCGATCTCATGCCTTCCGGCTTTTATGATTCCATCCTTGACCTTTGTCGAACCATCGGAAACCGTCCAGTCTCTCTTCAGAATAATGAACATACCGACCTCCTAGCTGCATGTGATCGCGCAGCCAGCGCATGAATTGCTAACCCAACGCTGGAATTCAAGCATATCTAGATAAAAATGTCCAGAGTACCACAAAACACCCCGGTGCAAATTTGCATAGGGGTGTTTTACTAATGTTTACTCTTTCCAGTTTCCAGTTTCTAGTTTTAAGTCTCTAATTTTGATGTTCAAGATATCTCTTCGCATCCAACGCCGCCATACATCCCGTGCCGGCGGAAGTGATGGCTTGGCGGTAGACTTTGTCGGCCACATCGCCAGCAGCAAATACACCCGCAACAGACGTTGCCGTTACGTTGACCTTTATCCAGCCTCCATCGTCACATTCGACAAAATCCTTAAACGCATCCGTATTCGGCTTGTGGCCGATGGCAACAAATGCGCCCTCCATGGGCAACTCCTGCGTTTCACCCGTCGTGCGATTTTTAATGCGCACGGATTTTAATCTGTCATCTCCCAAAAATTCATCAACTTCGGTGTTAAAATAAAATTTAACTTTTGGATTGTTTTTGGCGCGTTCGTACATTATTTTGCTCGCCTTCATTTTGTCCTCCTCTCCGCGAACAAAGACGGAAACCGACTCCGCAAACTGCGTGAGCGTGTTCGTATCTTCCATAGCCACGTCTCCCCCGCCGATAACCGCGACTTTTTTGCCCTTAAAGAAAAATCCGTCGCAAGTTGCACAGGCGGAAATTCCTTTGCCGCGAAACTTTGTTTCCGATTCCGTGCCGAGCCATTTGGCAACCGCACCAGTGGCAATAACAACCGCTTTGACCTTGCCCGGTTCTTTATCCGCTTTAAGCAAAAACCCGTCAGCTTGTTTTTCTATGCCGGTTATACTGTCCCAGATGAATTTGACTCCAAGACGAATCGCTTGCTGCTTGCTGCGCTCCATCAACTCCGGACCCATTATCCCATCCGGAAAACCGATAAAGTTTTCGACTTCGTTAGTGGTCATCAACTGCCCTCCCGGTTCCGGACCGCCCCACAACACAACGCTAAAACCGGCGCGCACCGCATAAACCGCCGCGCTATAACCCGCAGGCCCCGCCCCAATCACGCCGATATCGGCGGTTAACATGTTTTCTGGCATATTTGTATCTTTAATTATTGTCACGCTATTGTGGCAAATTAAAACATATCTAGCAAGGCCTACAGCCTCCCCACGACCATGGCTAAATATCCCATGTAAAGTGCGACAAATAATCCCGCCTGCCAACGCTGCAGCACATGTCTTTTGCCGATGAACATAAATGCAAACAGCAGTGCGCTTGCGCCGACGCCGACCAGCACGTCGATGTTGCTTGCCGGATCAAAAGGCAAAGGGCGGATAACGGCGCTGACTCCCAAAACCCAAAAGATATTAAAAATATTTGAACCGACAACGTTGCCGATTGCAATGTCCGATTTATGCTTGTAAGCCGCGATTGCGGACGTTAACAATTCCGGCAGTGAAGTTCCCAACGCGACAATCGTCAGCGCGATGATCGACTGACTTATGCCAAGCGCGGTAGCCATCGAAACCGCCTGATCAACCACTAACTTGCCGCCAAGCGTCAAACCGATCAAACCGATCAGAGTGAGACCAAACGATTTGCCAAGCGAAATACTTTTTATATCATCAGCTTTCTCGAACTTTGAACTTAATGCGACGTTGACCACGTAATAAAGAAAAATCACAAAAAAACACAGCAAAATCAATCCATCTATTCTGGACAGCGCAGACAAGCCCGCATGATCCAATAAAACGTCGTTGGCTAGAATCCAAACAACCAGCGCGGCCAACAAACTGAAAGGTATTTCTTTCCAAATGGTTTGTCTCTTAACAGTTAACGGATAGATGGTGCCGGCGACCCCCAAAATCAAAAGCATGTTGGCGATGTTGCTGCCCAAAATATTTCCGATTGCAAGCTGCGTGTGGCCTTGCCAACTCGATACGAGATTTACTACAAACTCCGGTGCGGAAGTCCCAAAAGCAACAACAGTCAAACCGATGACAATATCGGAAATCTTGAGCCGCTTGGCAAGCGCCGACGAACCGTCCACCAGCCAATCCGCGCCTTTAAGCAGCAGAACCATCCCGATGACAAAGAAAAACAATATAAGCATGCGCGTAATATACCAAACGGTGCGGGTCTTGTCAGGACTTATCAAGACGGCTAACCTGATTCTCTATGCGTAAGTTTTTAGCATCTCTCGCTCTTGTTGCCTTTATTGCGATTTCGACGTTTGTTCCGCTTTCTCAAGCTTTGGCGCAAGACGAAGTCGACTCCAGCGGCGACGTTGCAACTGCCAACTCCGCCAGTACGACTCAAACCGGTTCACTGGCCAACGACACGGAAGATGCGTTTGAAGCAAAAATTCTGCAAGTTTTGGACGAAAGACATTCAACGGACACGAACGCCAACGGAGCGATTCAACAAAATCTGCAATTAAAAGGATTGGACGGGGCTTGGAAAAATCAGACTTTTGAATACGTCGGCATTTCCGACATCAGCGTTTTCGGTTCCAACAAATACAACAAAGGCGATCGCGTTTTGGTGCAACATGCCGTCAATCCGGATGGCAAGGACGTATTTTATGTCGTGGACTTTATTCGTCGTCCGTATTTGTATGCATTAGCAATAATTTTCGTACTCATTATCATTTTCATATCACGCGGCAAAGGCTTTCGCGCCTTACTCGGTCTTGCATTCAGCTTTTTGATCATCATGATGATGATCGTGCCGCTTATCTTAAACGGCTGGTCGCCCGTACCCATCGGAATCTTGGGGTCGGTCATCATTTTTACGTTCACGATCTACGTTACGGAAGGATTTAACAAAAAATCTCACTTGGCGATCTTAACAATGTTTATCAGTTTGACCGTTGTCGGCGTCGTATCGATCATATTTACCAGCGTCACGCGATTAACCGGAACGGCGCAGGAAGAAACAATGTTTTTGATCGGCATTACAAAACAAGCTCTAAACTTTAAAGGACTTTTACTGACCGGCATCCTAATCGGCACACTGGGCGTGCTCGACGACATCATCATCGGACAAATCGAAGCCGTCATTCAAATAAAAAACGCCAATCCTTATCTGCCTTGGAAAAAAGTTTTTGGCATGGCGCTGCACGTCGGTAATTCGCACATGGGATCAATGGTCAACACCCTTTTTCTGGCCTACGCCGGCGCCGCCATGCCGCTCTTATTGCTCTTCAGCATCAAACAACCGCCGTTCATGACTTATTCGCAAGTCATCAACAACGAAATAATCGCCACCGAAATCGTCCGCACGCTTGTCGGCAGCATCGGCCTGGCGCTCTCCATGCCTATCGCCACATATCTGGCCGCGAGATACTACCATGTGACGAAGCCGGAGAAGAAACCGCGAGTACAGACGCAACCAGTCGAATCTGTTTAAAAAAACACCGTCTGACCATGTCGCGAGCACGCGAACGATCAGACGGCAGGTTGAGTTAGAAATTCATGATGAATGTGCAACCAGGACTGACACCGACGTCGGCACGGTGCTTGATGCCAGGCGTTGTAACATCGAGTGCGAGATACGGGAAGAGTCGATGGCTCGTGTCGTGCAGTTTGACGCTCGGTCCGACGCGCTGTTCGATGAGCCAACTTTCATGACGCGGCGTCCACATCACGAATGTACTTGTACGAAACGCAACGGGCGTAGTCTGCGTCAGCACCAGAAAGGAACGCGCCGACCAGTCGACGTCCGCTCGCTCACCCTTGAACGTCGCGCCCCCGCCAAGGAAACCCATGAAGTACCAGTTGGACGGCAACGTCCAAGCGAGTTCCCCGTATGCTTCCGTGTCAGGACGAACACGCTCCATGTCGTACGAATGAAAGACGTCAACCAGAAACCCGGGCTGAAGTTTGCCATCACCAAAGGCTGAACCCGCACCTGCGCCGAATGAATTACGCCCCGCGTCCACCAAAGCGAACGGCTGTGCAGTAGCGACACCGGCGACCAACGCCCACGCGACAACAACCGGAATCGTGACGATGTTTCTCATGTTCATTCTCCTCATGCCTTCATGGCCGTCATGACAGAATCCATACCAAACCGTTTCACGAGACGAACGTCGCTAAAACCATTAGCCGACAGCAACCCTCGCTGCTCCGCTTCGGTAAAACGTACCAATTCGTCTTCCTCGTAGTGCTCGATCCACTCAGCCTTGTAGTCGGAACGGCCAATCGTGTCATATATATCATACGCGGCGATCGTCATTCGATAATCCTCGACCTGACTGACGGGATCATCACGAACGCACTTGTCGCCGTTGACGAATAAACCACCCGGTTTGAGTACGCGCGAAATTTCTGCGTACAGGTCGCGACGATATTGCGGCGTGAGATTGTGAATCAAATATCCGCTCGCAAAAACGTCCATCGACCCGGTTTGCAATTCACGCAAGACCATCAGCAAATCGCGACGACGAAATTCGATCCTGTTCCATTCGTCTTTGACGTTGTCGCACGTCTGCACAAGCATGATCGGTTCATTGTCGATGGCCAGAACGTGAACCCGCGGATCAGCTTGCAAAAGCTGCCGTGTAGTAAGTCCGGTTCCACATCCGCCCTCGACGACCACAATGGAAGATGCCGTCAGACCAGCGGAGTGTTCACGCACCGCTCGGCCAATCGTCTCTTCCAGCTCGTCGTAGTAAGGTAGTGCGAGCTTAAAGAGCTCATATTCATCACCGAGCACACCTTCAAATCTTTTGTCCGACATGGCCCTCTCCTTTTGTCCAAAGTGACAAATCGACTTGAGTCGATCTGATTGCATTTGTGCAATATCAAATAATAACACGAAATGGCAAATTTGTCAATACAAAAACGTCATTATTTTATCTAAAATTAGCAAAATTTATAATATTGTTGACGAAATTCCAACAAACTACTATAATTAGCCCATGCTTAAAGACATACTTGCCAAAATCGGGCTGTCGGAAAAAGAAATAACCGTCTATACGTCAGTACTTGAACACGGACGATTGAGTTACACCGATCTTTCCAAAAAAACCGGTTTAAACAGAACCACTACTTATAGCGTGGCACAAGAGCTGCTCTCAAACGGCATGTTGCAGGAAGATTTCTCGTCTCCGGTCAAAGCCCTGGTAGCCGCTCCCCCGGAAGCCTTGGCTGCTATGGCCACGGAGGAAGAAACTCGTTTGGAAAAGAAAAAGCAATTGGTCAATGAAGCCATCGAAGAAATCCGTTCCGCTCCTTCGGCCGCGGGTTATGTTGCGCCTGCCATTACTTATATTCCGCAGCAAAGAATCCAACAGTATTTTAAACAACGTAACGACGTTTGGAATGCGAGCTTGATGGCGACCGATAAAACCTGGTGGGGTTACAATGACATCGATTTCATCAAACAATATTCGACCGAGTGGTTGAGCTGGTATTGGGAACTGGCGCCAAAAGAAATTCTGTTAAAACTTTTCAGCAATGACGAAAAAATTGAACACGAATTAAAAAATCGCATGCCCGAAAGACGCGAAATCAGATTCTGGAAAGGCGAACATGTTTTCACGGGCAGTCTTTGGATTGTCGGCGAATACGTTATCACCGTCAACGTGCGTCAGTCCCCGCACTATCTGATAGAAATGCGCGATCCCGCCTTGGCACAAAACTTAAGAACCGTTTTTGCGGAAATGTGGAAACTGACAAGCTAAGCGTGTCATCTCCCCACCGAGATGTGACGCCAGCCGCATTCCAGCGCGCGAGCGGGATCAAAAAGATTTCTGGCGTCAACCAAGATGTTGCCCTCGGCGATTTCTTTGAGCCGCGCCAAATCCAAAGTCCTGAATTGTTCCCATTCCGTTGCAATGATGACGGCGTGCGCATCGCGGCAAGTTTCGTAAGGGCAGGCGATATGTTCAAGCTCGTGGCCGTCTGTCTCGCGAGAACAAACTTTTGCAACAGGATCGTGGACTCGCACATCTGCACCGCGTGATTTTAGGTGGCGAATCAAATCAATCGCCGCGGACTCGCGCGTGTCGTCCGTATTGTCTTTAAACGCAAGGCCGAGAACCGCAACTTTTTTGTCATTAAGACTGCCGAGAGCTTTTTCCAGCCTATCAATGACTCTTTTGCGTATCCCCGCATTTGTCTCAAAAGCTGCATTAACTATAGGCAGCGGCACGCCGAGGCTCTCCCCCATCTTGCGGATGGCGCGCACGTCTTTTGGAAAACAACTGCCTCCCCAGCCAAGCCCGGCGCGCAAAAAATCTTTGCCGATGCGCGGGTCAGAACCGATGCCTGCCGCGATTTGAGTGACATCAGCTCCCAATTCTTCCGCCAGCATGGCCATCTCGTTTATAAAACTGATTTTGGTCGCCAAAAAAGCATTGGCCGCATATTTTGTCAGTTCTGCGCTGCGCCTGTCCATGACAAACTTGGGGCAATCGACATGCTCGTATGCATGCAGCATTGTTTCCGTGGCGCGTTTTGAATTTGAGCCGATAACTATCCGCGGCGGCTGCAAAAAATCAAACACGGCGTGTCCCTCGCGCAAAAATTCCGGATTGGAAACAACATCGCACAGAATCCCCGACCCCTCTCGAACAATCTCTTCTACTTCTTCCGCAGTACCGACAGGCACAGTGCTTTTGTCCGCAATCACGACATAATCGGTCAAGTGCTTGGAGATTTCACGCGCCGCAGACCAGACGTATTGCATATCAACAGACCCATCATCCGCCGAAGGCGTACCGACGGCCATGGAAATCAATTCCATGCCTGGAATCGCCTGCTCGTAAGATGACGTAAAGCTCAAACGCCCGGCTTTTACGTTACGATGGACAAGCTCGTCCAAGCCCTGCTCGTAAATCGGCATCTTACCTTGGTTCAACATCTCAATCTTTTCGACTTGAACATCCAGGCAAATGACTTGATGCCCAAGTTCTGCAAGACATGCGCCGGAGACCAATCCGACGTAGCCTGTGCCAATGATAGTAATTTTCATACGGTAAATAAAGTATCACAAGCGGTAAAAAAAGACCCGTCAGCTGGAGTTTTCAGCGACGGGATGAGATGGCGGGCGAAGACCCCATGTTCTGGAACATGAAACAGACGTAGACGGGAGCGTTCTTCTCCGCCTCTTCTTCCTCCTTGGTCTTCCACCTCTTCGGCTTTACCGGCGCGGGACTTGTGAGCTTGCGCAGTCTGAACCCTGCCTTTGTGGCGAGCCTCTCGAACGCCTGCAAGGTGCCACAGGCGCCAAGCCCGAAGATGTCGTTGGTCTGATCGGCAGGCCATTGCGTCAGTTTCACTTTCGGCGAAAGCACGAGGACGATCGGTTCGCCGTTGCGGCGAGTGAGTTCCACAGTATTGTGCTTGGAGTCCCACACCAACCTGTCCTCGGGTTGCAGTTCGGTCAGTTCGCCGCGGCAGTGCAGACACACCGCGTTGACACTGTCGGTTCCGGTCTGGGCAATTTCCTGTTTCGTGTCATCGATTACCACTGCGTTCGTCATGTTCACCTCCCAGGTGTTTCAAAGACGAGAGCCATGTTGCCATAAACAAAAACGGGCGTCAACGACACTCGTTTTTTACAAACCCGCTGTAGAGACGCAAAATCTTGCGTCTAACTCGCATGCAAACAAACCACCGCATAACAATCATGCGTACAAACCGTTTTAATGTTTTAGGTTAGACGCAAGATTTTGCGTCTCTACAGAAAACATTAAACTATAAAATTCAAAATTTTATTTTTGACGTAAATGACTTTTTTGATTGTTTTGCCTTCCAAATGTTTTTGGACGTTTGGTTCTGATTCGGCCGTCTTGCGCACAACCGTCTCGTCCGCGCCGGATGGGGCTTTGATGCTGCCGCGCAACTTGCCATTGACTTGCACCGCAATCGTAACTTCCGTCTCAACAATCTTTGTCGCATCAAACTGCGGCCAAGCTTCCAGATGAATCGACGAGTCGTTGCCGAGTTGATGCCAAAGTTCTTCCGCCATATGCGGCGCAAAAGGCGCGATGAGCTTCAAATAAGATCGGACATCGCGCGAGCGCATCGGCTTACCTTGCAGCTCATTGGTCAAAATCATCAACTGCGAGACAGCGGTATTAAATCGCATGTTGTCGATGTCTTCACCGACTTTTTTGATCGAGTAATTCAAAATATAATCGTACGGCTGAACGTCTTCCGAGTCGATACCGGGAAGGCTCAACGTCTTAACAACGTCCTCAACGCGTCCTGCAACGTCCTTTGGCGCCCTCAACGCGTACTCGCCGTCATTCTTAATTCTTAATTCATAATTCTTAATTTGAGTTAGCGATAAATTCCATGCTTTATCCAAAAAGCGACGGACGCCGAGGATGTCTTTTGTGCTCCACGGCGCATCCATTTCGTACGGACCGATGAACATTTCGTAAGTGCGAAAAACATCGGCGCCATATTGCTCTACCATTGTATCCGGATTGACCACATTGCCCTTTGACTTGGACATTTTGATTCCACCTTCGCCCAAAATCATGGCGTGAGACCTACGCATCGAATAAGGCTCGTTGCCGCAAGATGACGGAATGTAACCAAGATCAAAAAGCACTTTGTACCAAAATCGCGAATACAAAAGATGCAAAGTCGTGTGCTCCATGCCGCCGTTGTAGAGGTCGACTGGCATCCAATATTTAAGCGCATGCTTTGATGCAAACTCTTGTTCATTGTGCGGGTCGCAGTAACGCAAGAAGTACCAAGATGAACCAGCCCAGTTAGGCATGGTATCAGTCTCTCGTCTGGCTTTCGCTCCGCAAATCGGACATTTGACCTTTAACCAATCCGTCATTGTCGCCAGCGGCGATTCGCCCGTGTCAGTCGGTTCATAATTCTTGACTTCCGGAAGCAATAACGGCAATTCGAATTCATCTAGCGGCACCCAACCGCAATGATCGCAGTTGACCATCGGAATCGGCTCGCCCCAGTAACGCTGACGAGAAAAAACCCAATCGCGAAGTTTATACGTGACTTTCTTTTCCCCGACTTTATTCTTCTCAAGCCAACTTATAATTTTTTCCGTGGCTTTGGACGTATCGTGTCCGTCGAGGAAGTCGGAGTTAACCGCGACACCGTCTCCTATCCAACATTCTGCTTTGACTTTGACGTTTCCCTGCAATCCTTTGGACACTGCGACGTCTTGACTGAACATCGTATCCAAAATCGGCGGTTCAACAACTTTAATTACAGGCAACTTAAACTTCTTGGCAAACTCAAAATCTCTCTCGTCATGCGCAGGCACAGCCATGATGGCGCCGGTGCCGTAGCCCGAGAGAACGTAATCTGCAATCCAGATTGGAATTTCTTTTTTTGTCGCGGGGTTGATGGCTGTCACGCCCTTGAGCTCAACACCTGTTTTTTCCTTATTCTCCTGACGTTCAAGATCAGATTTCTTTTTCGTCTTAGTTTGATAGGCTTTGACATCCTTCGCATTCTCAATCGTCCCGTCTTCCAACCATTGCGCGATGAGTCGATGATCGGGTGAGAGAACGAGATAGGTTGCGCCAAAGATTGTGTCGGGGCGCGTGGTGAAAACTTCGACCGCATTGTCATCCTCTTTTGTCATCTCGAGCGAAGTCCTACGCAGTCGAGAGATCTCTTTGCTGGTATACTGTTTTAAGTTCTGAGATTTCTCCGCTTCGGTCGAAATGACAGAAGAAACCGAAATGACAAACCGAATGGATGCGCCTTCGCTTCTCCCAATCCAATTTACTTGCGAGGTTTTTATCTTATCCAAATAGTCGACCTGCCCGAGTTCGTCGATGAGCCGTTGCGAGTAATCTGTGATGCGCAACATCCATTGTTCTTTTTCGCGCTTTTCAACAGGACCGCCGCAGCGATCGCAAACTCCGCCGGCAGCCTCTTCGTTGGCAAGTCCTATTTTATCTTTGGGACACCAATTGATTTCCGTCTTCTGCTTAAACGCCATGCGACGATCGTCGCGGTATTTTCGCATTGCATCAATACCTTGTTCTTCAACTTCTTTTGGAATTATAAGCTCATTTATGGGACGTGCTTTGTTCGACTTTTCATCAAACCACGAATCAAAAAACTTGATGAACATCCATTGTGTCCAATGATAATACTTGGGATCCGTCGTGTTTATCTCGCGCGACCAATCAAAACCAACGCCGAGGATTTTTATCTGATGCGTAAAATTCGCGATGTTTTTAGCAGTAACTTGTGCCGGCGGCTGTTTTGTTTTGATGGCGAAGTTCTCCGTGGGCAAACCAAATGCATCCCAGCCTATCGGATACAAAACATTTTTTCCTTCCATGCGCTTTTTGCGCATCATAATGTCTATCGCCGTATACGAACGCGGATGCCCGACATGCAAACCTTCGCCCGATGGATATGGAAATTCAATAAGGCCGTAAAATTTTTCACCTTCCGCATCGATCGCCTCTTTGGCATGGTAAACGCCCTGTTCCTCCCACCAAGCCTGCCATTTTGATTCAAAGTCTTTATACGGATATGACATATAGAACAACAAATTACCACGTGGCAAGTCGATTGTAAAATCAAAATCCCCGCAAAATGCGGGGATTTTTTGTAACCAAGGTTACTTAGCGGCGAGGACCGCGCTCTTCCATGGCACGGGCTTTGTTGACCGCGATGCGGCGGCCACCCATGTCGGATCCGTCGAGTTTGGAGATGGCCTCTTCTGCAGCGGCATCATCAGCCATTTCGACGAACGCGAAACCGCGAGGGCGATGAGTTTCGCGGTCCATCGGAATGAACACGGAAACGACTTCGCCGAACTGGGAGAAAAGCTGTGAAAGCTCGTCTTCCGTAGCGCGGTAAGGAATGCCACCAACAAACAACTTCGTAGGCATGCGTTTGACACTAAAGAATTAACACGGATGTTGCTGCGCATGACCTTTCCCTTCGACTTTTTGCGATCACCCTACGTTAAAACTTCGGGTAACAGGCGGCATTCGCTTAAACTATCCTCTAATAATATAGCAGAAATAAGGCAAAAAGTCAAATTCCCGGACGTGTTGCCGGGAATTTAATTATTTTGCCTCAAACAAGCCCTGCTAGGCTATCTCTTCGAAACTGATTTCGGCCTCATGACCATCTTCTTTGATGTGCGCCAGCCAAAGTTTTACCTCCAAATCGGGCCATTTTGCCAAAACAACGTTTTTAGCCTCCTTAAGGTCGCCCGTCAACTCGTCGTACTCCGCCGCTTCGTCCGCAAAAGCTGCTTTACCGCCGTAACCGCCGCAATCCGTGTGGTTCATGAGGTGGACGACTTTCATCTCGTGCAGGGTTTTTGAGATTTCAATCTGGCGCAAGGCAAAAGCCTGGGTCTCCGGATTGACAAGATTCTTGGCCGACCCGGCAAAAGCCACCATATCGGCGTCATTCATCAAACCTTTTTCAGCCATAAACTCTTTCATCTTTGATCCAAAGCGAAAATCCATGCAGTGCATCAAGAGAGAGGAACATGTGTGGGACATAACAATTAATAATTAATAATTATGGACGAACGGATTGTAGCGCGATGATTTGCAGTGGGCAATAGCTAACGAGATTGATCGGCTATTGAATATTGAATGTTGATTATTGAAAATTCAAAAAACTCCCCGGTGGGAGTTTTTTGGCGGCGCCACGTGAACAGCGAAATATTTAGTCCCGTAAAGCGCAGAACTAATTTATACTATGCGCCACGGGACACGTAAAAACAGCTCTTGTGGAGCTGTTTTTACGTGGAGCGGGTAGCGGGAATTGAACTTGCCGAAGCGCGTCGTCGTGCCCGATCGAGCACGACGGAGACGCACTGATTGCACGCAGCAGAGCGGCTTTCAGCCAGGGTCACCGTCTGGCCAGTCGGTTTACAAAACGTCTCGTGCGCGACATTCCTGTCACCAAAGCGGTCACCATGGTTTCGAGATGAGAGCACCCCCTCGCGAGGGCGGCATCTTGAAATATTGGCGACCGCCAGCGTCCCTTTTCAGGGGCGCAATTGGTGTTAATGTACGCGGCATTATGCATCCGATGCCGATATTTCACCGCACGCGGCGATCGCCGTCAAGTCGTGCGCCACCCGCTGTCGTGCGCCACCCGCGCGTGGCGAGGAGGAAGGAGGGGCCTGATTCCTATCTCTACAATACTATATGCAAACTGTTATTCAATCCACGCGCTTGCTCACAGCCTCGGATGTCGCCCGTCGCCTCAACATGGCGACCTCCGGCGTGTACGCCCTGCTCGCCCGAGGCGACATGGCACACTTCCGCAATCGGGCGCCTGGTGCGCATCCGCGAAGCTGACCTCGAGGCCGGCGCACCAACTATCCCTGACTGAGCGATCTTGCAGTCTGGACGTAACACGTGGCCTACGAGCCGGCAATCCCTGCCTGTTGACTATTGGTCGCGATTGGTATTCCATATTGGGTACTATGCCGCCACTCCATTCGCTCCCCAGGCGCGTTGCACCCTTCGAACCGATGACGCTCGTGCTAGCTGGGCTTATTGCACTGGTCTTGACTGGCTGCGGGAGGAGCGACAATCGACCAAGTGACGTCCTTCAACGCCCGGTGACGCCTGAGCGATTTCAGGCTGACATAACTTGGCCGGCTGACAAGCCGGATGAGCTCGCCTTCGCGCTGCTGCCTCCGGAGAGTCAAGCGGCAGTTGCCATGTCGCCGGTACCGGTACTGCTCCCAAGACAAGTCGAGCTACTCAGGAACGGAAAGCTAATTTCGGACGCGGGCGGGTACGCTTTCGCGGCGGACTACCAAGGCCGCTCCGTTTACATCAGCGCGACGAAGGTCGGATTCCACGTACCAGGTACTCCTGTCGTCGAGGAATCAACGTCTGAGTACGAGAGTGACGATGGTAGATTCACGTTCAGTTGGACGCAGTTCGGTGCCGCGTACGAGATAATCGAAAGTTGTGCACAACAATGTACGGCTTCGATTCAGCATGCCCGGTCCTTGGCGTCGATTTCGGTATTCGTGGGAGGCAAAGGAGCACCGTGATGATACGACCACGCATACTCCTCGCGACGGTGACTTCCATTTGCGCCTCATCGCTCGCGGCGCACGCTTCGCCAGTCGAGTATCACGACCCAGGGGATCTCGAGAACCTGTCCGGCACTGCGGGCGTCTCGGATGACATCGTTTGGGCGCCTGGCATCCTGTTCCCTGTTGAAGGGGGCGGGTTTGCAAACTCGCAGAACTATAATCCTGGCGGAGATCACTACTTCTTTCCCGACGGAGGGAACGGGCTCCAATGCGATCCGGGAAACTACGACTTCCCGTGGTGGGACAACTTCTGCGAGCCTCGCTCTTGGAAGAACCCAGCCTGTCCGGCTGGAACGGGGCATCAAGGCCAAGATGTCCGACCTCCGACTTGCCGCGACAAGCTCCATTGGGTCGTAGCGGTGGTGGATGGGTCGCTTACTACTTTTCACGACGGATGGATCATTCTAAGAGCCGACGATGGTTCAGCAGAATATCATTATGGGCATGTTGCTACCGATCCCGCGTTGGGTCTCAAATTACATTCACACATCGCTCGGGGACAAAGAATCGCTAAAGTATCAAACCTGGACGCAAACACGGGAGAGCCTTATACGACCCGACATCTTCACTTCGAGATCCGACTCCGCGTGGATGCTGTCTACCAGTTCAGGTCCCCGTATACGTCTCTCATACAACCGTTTAGCACTGCTTGCGATTCTGCATTCGACTGCGACGACAGTTCCGTGGGCCGCTTGCGAAGATCCTGGTGCATCGGAAGGTGCATTTCGGATTGTGGCGAGTCTGACAGAGCGATTCGGGAGCGTTTCTTTGCTACGGACTATGGCAAGACCGTTCCACCGGGTTATCCCTTTGACAACGGAGGCGGCGTTGGCGTGCATAGCTGGCACGGTGTCTTTCTTCAAGATTTCGCCCCATCTTTGCACTGTCCAGTCGATCAAACCCACACCTGGGCCATCCTGGCAAACGACCGGAAGGCATACGTAGTAAAGGGCGCCTTCTGGGGTACCTACAAGTGCCTAGCTGACTCCGCGGGCCCCAGGCTGCTTGGTCCGCCGGTGGAAGACGAGCGTCAGGTCAACCTGGGCAACAGCGAGAGCGTGACGCGACAGAACTTCTTGAATGGTCATATGTGGTGGGGCAAGGGGGACAAATGCCCGACGCCGAGCGAGCCGTGCGTTCACCTGCATTTACCAGGATACATTCCCACCCTGAACCCGGATTGCCACGACTTGGTCGTTGTAGAAAACGAACCCGGTCCCGACGCGTGTATGGATAACTGCACCCCGGGACACGCTGAATGCACGAGTCAGGACAGTAGGAGCTTCTGCGGGACTGGATTCGGGAGCAACCCGTGTTATACGATGTCACCCGACCAGCTTTGCGTTGACGACACGAAATGCGTGGACGGCCAGTGCATCAGTCAGGGAATGGGTGGGAGTGGCGGCGGGGGCGGTGGAGCAGGTGGTTCTTGCTCCGACGGGTGTAGTCCAGGGATAACGACCTGCGGTGCCGACGAAGGCAAAATCTACCTCTGCCCTCCCACTGGCTGCCTTAGCGACGCTACGACTCTAGCGAACTGCGGTTCGTGGCTGCTGTGTACAGCCCCAAACGGGACGTGCAATACTGCCTGCGGGGATGAGAATGGACCGTGTTGCGGCTCGAACTCCCCCAGCGCTTGCAAACAAGGCTTGTCGTGCAACGGATCGTCGTGCCAGAGTTCGGGTAGTGGAGGTGCCGGAGGAGGCTCCGGCGGAATGGGTGGTGCCGGAGGCTCGGGCGGTACTGCCTGCACGGACGAGTGCTCCCCCTCGAACACCTGGCAGTGCAACTCCGAGACCGAGGAGTATTCCTGCACCCTCTCTGGCTACTGCAACGTGAAGGTCTCTCCGCACACGTGCGATCCTGGCCGGGTGTGCGTGCCGGGCACGGGTTGCACGTACTGCGGGAAGAACGGCGAGCCATGCTGCCCTGGCAGTACATGCGCGGCTGAGGACTCGACCTGCGTGTCAAACGGCAAATGCGGACCCGCGGGTCCTGTATGTCCCGACGCGGATGGCGACGGGATCGAAGACGCGGCTTGCGGCGGGACCGACTGCGATGACTCCATCTGGGGCGTCCACCCTGGAGGAACCGAGCTTTGCAACGGTCTCGACGACGACTGCGACGGCGCAGTTGACGAGGTGTTCAACCTGTCGGCGGACTGGGCGAACTGCGGCGCCTGTCTCCACAAGTGCCTGCAGGGGCAGTGGTGCAGCGGCGGGAAGTGCTGCGGTGCCGAGACGTGCAACAGCGTTGATGATGACTGTGACGGGCAGGTGGACGCCTTCTCGCAGAGCTGTGGCTTTGATGCCTGTGCCGGTGGGAGTCAGCTTTGCCAGGCTGGAGCCTGGGGTCCGTGCTTCCGTGGCGGAATCCAGCTCCCGTTCACGGGCTACCCGACGACGGAAGGGGTAGCTGGCCGGTGCGGCAATGACGTCGACGATGACTGCGACGGCGTAGTGGATTGCGCGGACTCAGAATGCTCGGGATTGGACGGCTGCCTGTTAGTCTGTGTCCCTACCGACCCAGAAGTCTGCGACGGCAAGGACAACGACTGCGACGGGCAGATCGACGAAGGGCTCGGATCTACGGCGTGCGGCATCGGTCAGTGCGCGGTGACCCAAGACGACTGCGTAGGCGGCGTAGTCCAACCGTGTACCCCGAAGCCACCAGGACAGGAGACGTGCAACGGTCTCGATGACGACTGCGACGGAAACGCTGACGAAGGCGACCCCGGCGGCGGCAGCCCCTGCACAGTTACCCAGCAACTCGGGGAGTGTGCGAAAGGGACGTCATCATGCTCGATCGGGGCGATCGTCTGCACGCAGCTTGTGTTCCCGGCGTCGGAGCAGTGCGACGGCTTGGACAACAACTGCAACGGCATGATCGACGACGGCGCGACCCTGACCTTCTACCGAGACGCAGACAGCGACGGGTTCGGCGATCCAACGAAGCCCTACGCCGCGTGCTCCGCGCCAGCGGGTTACGTAGCGAACAGCGCCGACTGCCACGACGGGAATACCAGCGTCCACCCCGGCGCCGCCGAGACATGTGACGGCGTCGTTGACGACGACTGCGATGGGGTCATACGCCCTCGTGCCCAGCAGCGGGTCGCGAAGAGTGCATCCGAGGGTCCGGCGCACACGGACTCGACGCGAGCGAACGAGCCGCGATCTGGCCAGATTCGAAACTGAAATGGTCACCTAATGGCCACCAAGGCGGGTAACAGGAAGAAAGCGGTCACCAAGGCTCCCGAGGAATCCTCTCTCAACCAACGCAAAAGCCGGCCATTCGGCCGGCCTCTGGATTGGAGCGGGTAGCGGGAATTGAACCCGCCTCTCGACCTTGGCAAGGTCGCATAATAGCCACTATACGATACCCGCTTAATTCAATTTACAATGAACAAATAACAATTAACAATTTGGGTGACCGATGTTATGTGTTACGTGACTGACGGCGAATAGATTAACAAATAGATGCAAGTTAGGCAAGAGGTTGGTCATTAAGTTGAATTCAGGCTGATAAGTTGACACCCTCCGGCTTTTTTTGTATTTTGTAGCCTCCCACCGTCTGACCCGCAATCAGCAACATCGCGGGCAGGCATTCCCCCAATGGAGGTTTGAATGGCTCTTTCAGAGATCAGTAGACAATTTTTTATCATCCACGAGAATGCGCGACACCGCGATCTGCCTGGCCTGGATTACCTGGATTCCGTACTCATCGAGATGATCGGCATGGAACCGAACAATCTGGCATGGTCTCATACACGCCAAATGTTGGCAGATGCAGCGAAGGCGGTCGTGCGGCATGACCTGATCGCCGCCGGGCCACACGTCCACGCTCGTAGAGCGCTCATCATGCTCTCCTTCCCACGTGGCGAAGACACCAAGCGCACGAAACATCTCATCGCCCAGTTGGCGGCGGCGATCAACGCGTCCACCGAACGCGAACGCAACCATGTCTCCGTCTCGACCATCGTTCCCGCTCTCGCGCCCGCCTCGAAGCCCCACGTCTCCGCCCAACCCTCCCCCTCGCTCGTCGCCGTCAACTGACACGCAGTTGACGACGACTCTTTTTTTTAAAGCTTTAAGCAAGTTAACTTAAAGCAAGAAGCAAAGTGCCGGCCTCAATTATTTCGCTTCTTGCCACTTGCTATTTGCTTTAATTATGATCCTCAATCATCTTGCTTTTAACTTTCTCTGCATACTTGACTAATCCTCCAGATTCAACAATAATGGGCGCACTTATAGGTAATGCCAAATTGATGAGGCTTGCGGCAATATAAAATAGTATTGCGGCGCAATTCCTGAATTCGTAATTTGGCATTCGTAATTCGTAATTGAGTAAAGTATGAGCAGTACAAGCGAAATCAAAAAAGGCGCAGTCATCGTGCAGAACAACGAGCTTTGGATCGTCACCGAATTTCAACACGTAAACCCGGGCAAAGGCGCGGCATTTGTACGCACGCGCATCAAAAATGCAAAGACCGGCAAAACCTTGGAAACGACTTACAAAACATCCGAGTCAATCACTTTTGCGGATTTGGAATACCACAACATGTCATATCTTTTTCATGACAACACGGGTTACACTTTCATGGATTCAAAATCATACGACCAGGTTACGATGGCTGATGACGAAGTCGGCGATATGGCGCGATATTTGCGCGAAGGTTTGGAAGTTACCATCTCGATGCATGACGGCAGCCCCATCTCTTTGCAATTGCCAAAAAAGATGGCTTTTAAAATTACGGAGACAACGCCTGCGGTTAAAGGCGATACGGCCAGCGGCAACGTCACCAAAGAGGCCAAAACCGACAACGGTTTTATGGTGCAAATTCCGCTTTTTATCAATCAAGACGATTCGGTGATCATCAATACGGATACGGGAGAGTACGTGGAACGAGCGAAATGAACTAGAAACTGGAAACTAAAAAGAGTCGGCAAGTTAGCCGGCTTTTTTATTCTCAAGCACTTAACGACGCGCCCCGCCGTAAAAATAAAAGCCGTGCTTTTATTCACGGCCTTTACGTGGTGCGCAAGGTGGGACTTGAACCCACAAGCCCTTGCGGGCATTGGCTCCTAAGGCCAACGCGTATACCAGTTCCGCCACTTGCGCATCAATTGCCTGCGACTGCAAAAGAGTACTGGATTTTTTACAAAACTGCAACGGCAGACAGCAGACGACGGACGTCTGTCGTCTTCCCCAAAAAAAAGAGGAGCCGCTTAGTCACGTCTCCTTCAGAAGAATTCCCCGAGCGCCTTGCAGCCTTACGATAGCCATCACCATCTTCAGACATGCCGGTTCGACCCGGGAAAACGCGCGGACAAAGAACGCACTCCGTCGGTAAACCGGTCAAGCCGGTTGAAAGAGTGCTAGGAGCAAGTTTGGAAACCACTCCTTAGTTCTCCTGGCGCGCCCCTGACGCCCTGGTGCTACCTGACGACGTTTGCCATAGCCCGCATTGGCATCTTCTCCACAGTTGCCGTTTTTCAGTGCGAGTGACCGCGCGGAGTCGAGGGTCGAACAGACCCCTCGTCTCACGCGACAGCCGAGTTGGATGCGCTGCACGTGTCGCCTCCCCAACTACTGCCTGGGGAGGCGCGACTGAGGCAGGATCCACCTCAATCTTGCACGGTGTTCGATCTTCATCGGCCCATCGCTCGCGTGCCACGCACGCCGTCCTTCGCCGTCCTCGTTGCGCCCATCCGCGCTGCCATCGACGTTCCGTTCACGCTACCGTTCAACACACACATGGGATTCCTCCTTGGTCGGGTTTGATACCGACCTAAGTCGCCAACGTGACCCAAAGTGTCACGCACCGACAAGATACAATATAAAATAATCCACGGCAAGAGGATGACGTCAAGAGCTGTCTACCACCTCGGCTTGCTACGCGCCCGCCGCTCCTCCTACGCCAGGAGGAGACGGGTTGTTAAGTTGATTCCCCCAATTCAACGCCGCGCGTCAAATGTCCCCCTTTACAAAAAGGGGTACTGACTTCTGCCGTCCCCTTGTTAAGGGGACGGCATTAGATGCGCAGCATCAATGCAGGGGATCAACTCCAAACACAAAACCCCGCGTAAGCGAGGTTTTGCAATTTTGTTTAATGGTCTGGAAGCATGAATTTTTTGTCACGCTTCCGGTTCCACCCCCGAAAGAAAATCGGGGTGAGTTGCCCAGAATGGGCAGGTGATGAATGAGCGACTAGGCCGCGATGGCGACGTCGACGAGCTCGGAACGACGGGTGCAGATGATCGATTCGCTTCCGATCTCGATCTTCCAGCCCTCTTCGATGAGCTCATCCATGTCCAGCGTGGCATCGACGAGGAACTCGCCGAACTGCTTGACGCTCACCACGCGACGCATGAACCGTTCGCCATCGTTCCGCGACATATTGACTTGAGCGGCACGATCGCTGCGCAGGACGGTGATCAGGTTGACGTTGTTGACACTGGCGATCGCGATGACGTGATTGAAGTTCTCCACTGTAGCTCCTTTGACGCTTCTCGCGTCGGTTGAATTGTCTGCCCTATTCCATTTTCAGCTTCCATACGCCTTTAGTTCATCGAATTACGACCGCAATGGCCTAATCCGTTTGGGCTCGTGTCGGCTGATTCGCCTCTTTCCGGTCACCTTTGCAGGTGCCGGTGAGCGCTTATACAGAAAGGGCAGTTACAAAGTCACAAGAGACTTATGATTTTATAACTGCCCAGGAACGTGTCGGGTCACGTCCTAGGTGAAGCAGAGAATTCCAAACCCGATGGAATTTTCCAGGATTCACGCCTTACCTGGAAGGCGGAGACGATGCTTTCGTCTCACAGATCTCACCACTTTTCGCCGAGGGGCAGGTGACGCGCCCTATCGTATTTCCGACGCTATCGTCTATGTGGCACTTGCCAATTTCTCATAGCTTCCTCCTTTTGCTGGAGTTGTCGGTATTCTGACGCCTTGAGCTGGGTGTATTTCTGTGATTCTCAACCACCTGCTTTCCGCTCGCCCTTGTGCGAGCTGGCACGCATTTAACACTTGAAACTTTGTAATAGTGGTCCGTCCCACAGATAGTTCATTCGAACCTCCCTGCAGAATCATCCACGGATGCCCCGTGTAAGCCCAATCGCTTTTTAAGCGATGAATCGTCATCTCGGCAACGCGCTTCCTGTTTGCGTTGATCTCGAGTTTGACCGAGTACTATAACACAAAACGAGGGTTTTGTCAACCCCCTCAAGAAAGTATTTTGGCTTAAATTAGCCAAATTGGCTTAGTTAACGGCCTGAAAAACCCTCTATCCGTCACCTCTACTACATCTTATTGCGGTGACACCTTTCCCCCGTCAGACGAGGGAAAGGAGTTAGTGAGCCGTTCTGTAGAGACGCAAAATCTTGCGTTTAACTAATTAACCTATAACCGCCTTTCCCCTGTTCGACGGGGGAAAGGCTCCCCCGCAATATTATCAAAATGAGGGGTGGATAGAGGGTGGGAACGGCCGGTCGATCGCTTACTTACCCGGCTTTAAAAAAGTTTCCGAAACCTGCTTCCAAAGTGGCAACAAAGTCGCCCACGGCAAAATACAGAGGACTAACGGCAACAGAACTCCGGGGCGTGGAAAAAATTGCGAGGCCAGATAAATGGCCAAAGTAAAATTCATGTAAGTAAGAGTGATGGAAGCCGTATTTTTCTCGTCGTGATTTTTCCACCAGAAAATATAGTAACCGACGAAATGCGTGAAAAGAAAAAAGACGAACAGTGAGCCGATCAAAACAAAAAGTTGCCACCAATCTTTTGACATGGAGATTATTGATGCTGATTCTTTTGAAACCGCGCCGATAATCAGCAAACCGAGCATGGCAATGGAAATCGGTTTTGTCTTGGATTTGATTTTATTGACGAACGATAGATTCAGTCGCCTGACCAGTAACGCCAAAACAAAAGGCACAAAAATCACCAAAGCAAGTTGTTTAAACATGTTGAACGCGTCGACATTGACTGTTGCGCCGTAAAGATACTTTGTAAGCAACGGAATCGTTATCGGTGCAAGCAAAGCGGTGGTGACAGTCAGTACCATTGCCGTCGCCTGTTTGCCGCCGACTATCTCAACCAACAACGGCGTTGTCGTGCCGGCCGGCATGGCGGCGAGCAAAAACAAAGCGAGACCCGTTTCCGGATACAGCGAACCGATTAAAAACCAAACGATAATCGGAAAAGCGATAAGCATCAAAAAATTAGACAACAGCAAAAAGCGCCAATCCTTGGCAGATCCTTTCATTTGTTTGAGATCTATTTTGAGACAAGATAAAAAAAAGATGATTTGCAACAACAATGTATTCAACGGAATCAAGTACCTCGCAAACGGAACGAACAGTCCGATAAGCAGGGACGCGACCATCACCGCAAGATAAGACTCAGAAAGCATCTTTAAAATTTTAGGCATAAATACATTATACAACTTCCGTCGTCTCGACAGAAATGTACTGCGTTCAAGATGACAGCCCAGATTGCCGCGCTCCGTCCAACTCCGCTCGCAATGACAAACTATTCCATGTTCTTTGTTCCATGTTATGTGCTACGTGTTACATGTTCCATGTTATAATGTCCGCATGTCGTTGCAGTACGATCATTTTAAAGGTCTTTCAACATCAGAAGCCGTGCGCAGACAAAAAAACGGCGGCAATGTTCTTTTTAAAAAGAAAAAGAAGGGCTTTTTTGATTACGTCATGCAAATCTTTAACGAGCCGATGTTGTTGCTGCTTCTCGCGACCGCGCTCATTTACTTTTTGGTCGGCGAAGCATGGGATGGTTTTTTGATGCTGATAGGCGTCTTGCTGATGATTGGCATTGATCTGTATCAAGAAGCGAAGACTGACAAAGCCTTGGACGCGCTAAAAGAACTCTCAACCCCAAAGATAAGCGTTATCCGCGACGAGAAACTGATCTCCATCAATAACGATGAGCTTGTTGTAGGCGACGCGCTGGTTGTTCGCGAGGGTGAGCGCATCGCAGGCGACGGCATGATTTTGGACTCATCCAACTTTTCGGTCGATGAATCGATGCTGACCGGCGAATCCGGTTCAATACATAAAGCGAATTTCGAAACTCGAAACTCTAAACTCGATTTGGAATCAACCAAAAGTGATATTCGATATTCAGCAAAGCGGATATTCAGCGAAGCGGATATTCGAGATTCGAACTCCGTATTCGCGGGAACGCTATGCCTGACCGGTCAAGCTGTAATAAAAGTCACCGCCGTTGGAACCAAAACGCAGTACGGACGCATTGGAGAGTCGTTGGCTGAGATCAACGAATCGCCCACTCCCCTGCAGAAAAAAACAAGAAGACTCGTGCAGATCTTCGGCATTATTGGTTTGTTTTCCTGCATCTCCCTATTTTTTATTAATTTTGCCAACACAAAAAATCTCATCGACAGCCTGCTAAAAGGGCTTACCCTTGCCATTTCCGTAATTCCCGAAGAGCTGCCGGTCGTATTGGCTGTTTTTGCCGCGCTCGGCGCTTATCGCCTGACAAAAAAGAATGCCCTCATAAAAAAAATCAACGCCATCGAAACGCTCGGCAGTATAACGACGCTTTGTACTGATAAGACGGGGACACTGACAGTCAACCGAATGGAACTGCAGGACATGATTGGCAGCGAGGGGCGGAACATGAAGAGTGAGGAGTTTTTGAAAGATGCGATGCTCGCCTGTCCGTCGGAGCCGTTCGATCCGGCAGATCTATCCATCTTTGAAACAGCAAAACAATCCGGCGTTGATATCGACAGCCTTCAATCAAAAAATGCCCTGACGCGCGAATACGGTTTTGACAACAAATTGAAGTTTATAGGTTACGCTTGGAAGAATGCCGGCAAAACGACTCTTTACGCCAAAGGCGGCGCAGAACAAATCATCGAACGATCAAAACTGACCGCGGAAGAAAAGAAGCTCTTACTTAAAAACGTCGATAAACTTTCTGCACGCGGCATGCGCGTTCTGGCTTTGGCGAAAAAGAACGTTCGCGGCGCTTTGCCGGTGACTTTATCAAAAGCCGATAATTTTGAATTCATTTCTCTGCTTGCGTTTCGCGATCCTCCAAAAACCGAAGCCAAACAAGCTGTATTGGCCTGCGAACGCGCCGGAATCGCCGTGCGAATGATAACCGGCGACCATCCAAAAACAGCACTGCACATCGCAACGGCAGTTGGCATCAATCACAAAAATAAAATAATGACCGGCCTGGAAATAGATGCTATGACGGACGAGGAACTGACATCGCGAATTCACGGCATCAAAATCTTTGCACGCGTTCAACCGGAACAAAAACTCAAGATCGTACGCGCACTGCAGGCGGCGGGAGAAATCGTCGCCATGATCGGCGACGGAGTCAACGACGCACCCTCGCTTAAAGAAGCCGATGTTGGTATTGCCATGGGCTTAGGCGGCACGAACGTGGCACGCGAAGCCGCGGACATGATCTTGATGGACGATCAATTGAATACGGTCGTAAGCACCATCCACGACGGGCGCCGCATTTATGACAACATACAAAAAGGAATCTCTTACATTTTCGGCATTCACATTTACGTGATTTTAATTGCTCTGGTCGTTCCGCTTATGGGCATGCCCTCTTTGCTTTTACCGATTCACATCGTTCTGATAGAACTGATTATAGACCCCACTTGTTCTTTGGTGTTTGAGGCAATGCCCGCAGAGGCGGATATCGCCAAACGCAAACCCCTTGATCCAAAAAGACCCATTATCTCAATCAAAAGATTTTTGCGCATACTGGTGCAAGGCATTAGTATCTTTGCTTTGACTTTTGCAACTTATTATTTAGCTTTAAAATACGGGGCCAGCGTGGAAACTGCGCGTACGCTCGGCTTTAGCGTAATACTTTGGAGCAATCTTTTCAACGTCATCACTGCCGCCTCTTACCGCAAACCGGAATTGTTGACCGGCGATATTCTAAAAAACAAAACTTTTCTCGTCGTCTACACGGTGATGCTCGTTGCCTTTGTCGGCATGATTTACCTACCGCACATAAACTTTAAATTAAGCCTAACTTCCATTCCCGTCAGCCTTTTCCTGATGACCGTCGCACTCGGTCTGATCCCCGCAATCGGCAGCGATATCTATAAAAAAATGAGAGCTTAGAGGCTCTCTCATGTTCTAATTTCTCCTGTTTTTATCATCGTCGCAAAAGCTCCTCTTGAATCGACTCAACCTCTTCTTTGACTTGTTCGAGAAGCCTCAACCGTTCCGGAGAGCGTTTGACGGATTCGGCGACTCTTGTATCTAAGGCATTGGACAAGCGGCTAAAATATTTTTGCGCTTCCAGCGACTCCAACTTTACCAGCTCAGATGACGGCAACCTGTCCGGAGATTGCGCTGGCATTTCGAAAAGATTGATCATATATCTTGTTGAGTCAATTTATTGTGCAGCCAGTTAAGACGTGATGAGCCGACGTCTTCTCCGTCTTGAAGTTCGTTATAAATCTCCTTGCCCAACGTTTTGAGATAATGAATACGCGACGCCATCACTGCCGGATCTTGCGACATTGAACTTAAAACCTTGGCGCGTTCCTCCCCGCTTTGTCCGCGCACGCCGCTCGCTCTGGGTGCAGCCTGAACCGGGACGGACGGCAAAGCGGCCGACTTTGGCTGTACGGGAGTTTGAAGTCTGAAAGGATTCATGCGCGGTTGCATGGGGACATTATAAAATAACGAGTGACAAGTGACAACTAACAAGAGTTACTTTGTTGCTAAGTTACTCAAAACAGCTCCTTGACAAAGGAGCTGTCGAGTTCGACGAGACTGAGGTTTTCCGACAACTTTATGGACTTTAAGGACTTTATGGACTAATCTGTTGGAGTATGGAAGAACGCATCATCGCACCCGGGGAGCTTGCGGGCGAAGAAAGGATCGACCTTTCGTTGCGGCCAAAAAGTTTGGCGGAGTTCATCGGCCAGCCAATGGTTAAAGAAAACCTGGGCATTTTTTTGGAAGCGGCTAAAAAACGCGGCCAACCCTGCGAACACGTACTTTTTTACGGCCCGCCTGGTTTGGGCAAAACAACTTTGGCGCACGTTATCGCAAATGAGATGGGAGCGCATGTAAAAGTCACCAGCGGACCAGCCCTGGAGCGTGTCGGCGACTTGGCGGCGATTCTGACTAACTTGGAGGAAGGCGACATTTTGTTTGTTGATGAAATTCACCGCATGAACCGCAACATCGAAGAGGTACTTTATCCCGCAATGGAAGACTATGCGCTGGACTTGGTAATCGGCAAAGGTCCTGCGGCAAGGACATTAAGACTCGACCTTAAACACTTTACTTTGATCGGCGCGACAACTCGCCTCAGCCTGCTCTCCGGCCCGTTACGCGACCGCTTTGGCTCCATTTTTCACCTTGAATTCTACGGACCGGACGAGATGACGGCAATCGTGGAACGCAGCGCCGGACTTTTGGGAATCAATATCGATAAAGCGACAGCGAACAGCGTAGCGACAAGATCAAGACGTACGCCGCGCATTTCAAACAGACTTTTAAGACGCGTGCGCGATTTTGCCGAAGTCAGAAACGAAGGAGTTTTTGATGAAACGGCTGTCACTGGAGCGCTTAAAGCATTAAACATCGATGACCGCGGATTGGATGATACGGACCGCCGCGCACTCAAACTTTTAATTGAAAAATTCAACGGAGGACCAGCCGGGCTTTCCACCCTCGCCGCTGCCATGGCAGAAGAAACCGACACGCTCGAAGACGTGTTGGAGCCGTTTTTATTACAAGAAGGCTTTATCGCCCGCACGCCGCGCGGCAGAGTCGCCACAGAACTCGCTTACAAGCATCTGGGATATCCGCTGCCGGAAAACTTACAACTTTTATAACGCCCTTCTGTCATCCTTGCGGATGCGAGGATCCATCCGATTTTCTTTTTGTTTATTTTTCTGGATTCCCGCTTTCGCAGGAATGACAAGCAGATGCTATAATAGCCACATGATCCCTCTCATTTATTTTCTTATCCTCTGGGTGATTGTGCTTGGCCTGTTTTTCATACTCGCCGGTTTTAGCGTTTTGCAAATGCTGCGCTTTGGCTTAGCTCATCCGGTCACGGAAATTTCGACTGCGGTTTTCGCACTTATCGTAGCTGTGGTTATTGTCGGAACAATCGGATATCTTTCGGGCGTTGACCTCAAGTCCGGATTGGACATTAGCGCGCTGTTAAACGTCGGCCAAACCCCGCTGTTCTAATTGATCATCAATCGTTCATCATTAGTCATTAGTCGTTAGTCATCCGTCACGACAAATATATGTTTCATGTGAATAAATTACCCGGCGCGCTTCCAGACGAAAAACCGATAGGGCTGTACCGCCGTCATCCGATAACGATTCTTGCATTGATTATTTCTTTTGTAATTGTCATAGTTTTACCTTTTGCCGCGTATCTCTTTATTCTTATTTTGCATCCGACATACTATCTCAATCAACAGTTAATGGCCGTTTTTGTTATGTTTGGCGGACTTTTCTTTTTATTCGTCATCATGTTCATTTATCAAAACTTTTTGGATTATTGGCTGGATATGTGGATCGTCACCAACCGCCGCATCATGAATATCGAACAAAACGGCCTGTTCTCACGAACGACTTCTGAACTTCGTCTCTATCGCGTGCAAGACGTGACGGCAAAAGTGGACGGTTTTGTACGCACCATGCTGGATTTTGGCATGGTCTTTGTACAGACAGCCGGTGAAAAAGAATATTTTACTTTTGAAGACGTCCATCATCCGAATGAAATCGCAAAAAAAATCCTCGAGCTTGCCGAAATTGACCGCAAAGAACATTTGGACGAAGCGATGGAAGCCATCGAGTCTACAGAAATCGAACATCACAACGCGATAAAAGAAAAAACGGCAAGAGGTTTGGAGCCGTAACTCGAACTTACAACTAACAACTAACAAGAGTTGCTTAGTTGCTCTTGTCAGTTGTCAGTTGTCAGTTGTGAGCTACCTGTATATCCTCACCAGCTCTATCCCCGTATAGAAATATTTTAGAATTTGATCGTAGGTTTTGCCTTCATGCGCCGCCATCTGCAAAGCCCCCGATGCGCTTAAGCCGACGCCGTGGCCCCAAAGAGTTTTACCGATATCTTGGGGAACAGACACGCCTTTGCACCAAGCAACTTCCCCGCCCCAAACCTCGCTCCAATCGCGAGTGCGGCCATCCGAACGCGAAAAGTATGGCGTGATGGCGATTTTGCCTTGATACTGGACTACTGAACCGCGCGTAGCATCAACCGCTTCGACAATATGCGGACTGCGGGCCTCTTGTCCGTAGCCTCTATAAACCTGGTCATACTTGGCATCTACAATATAATATTCGTCTGCATGTTTCGTTGCACGCTGCACGTGATACATGGCATAAGTACGTGCAGCTGTAAGCAATGTTTTTTGAAATTCCATGGGACTCACATCTGACGTTTCCGCAATGCCTTTAAGATAGGTCTCGACCGGAAGCTCGTTGATTAACCAAACCGTATCCGTTTTTGGCGCATAACGCAGTTCCAGTTTGCCGCGGAATTTATTGTCATTTGCGCCCGGCAGCCAAGAAACGGGGCGTGAAAAATCCGTAACTTCGAGTGGCGAAACTCCGTCCGTAGCAACAGCAACGTAAAAATTGCCGGATTGAGTCGTACAACCGCTGCCTGTAGCCTTATAGACTTTGTTGGCGCGGTCAAAAACGATTCTGATTTCTTGCCCGACTCCAACAGTGCAAATAGTATTGCCGTTTTGCGTCAAGTTCATGCCGGTAATAATCCCGCGAAGAACAGATGCGTCGTCAGTTGTGGCATAAAGACCAACTCGAATAATCGGCTCTGAAGGCAAGTTGGCCGGATCTGCATTTGTAACGACCGACGGCTGCGAATTTGTTGTCTGAGTTGTAGTTTGAGTTGTCGGCTCGGGCGCGATGTAGCCATCCGCCGTGACTGTTACAGGAATGTCGATCTCTCCTCCATCAACCTCTTGATCGTCTGCTCGTACAGCAAAGCGCACGGTGTACGTTCCGCTTTTGGCCGGAGCTTTAATTTTAAAACCATAAAGACCCAATGTCCCTGGTGCCACAGGATTGCTGACATCGACGACATTTGTACCCGAAACCCAAGAATCGTGGCGCACGCTCGCAAGTCTTACTCCCAAATTGGGAATCACTTCTTTTAAAACAATGGTTTGTTTTTTCCAGCTTTCCGAGCCGATATTTTTTATTCCAAAGTTCACCGACAATGTACCGTTGCCGGAAATCGAAAACGGTCCGCTCGGTTTTAACAAAAGTTTGGCGGCATACGCCTCGCTATCCGATGCGCCGCTCGCAGCGGCGTTGTTAGACGTATTGACCGGCGTGCCGGCAGAGGGTTGAGTGGTTGCCGTCGGCGCAACAGATGCAGCAGCTCCCTGCACAACGAAAGATATTTCGATAACCGTATCTTTTTGCCATGTTTTGCCATCGCCCAGCAAAAACCGTTCCATGTACGTACCGACTTTAGCTGGCGCTTTTACATTAAACGATACTGTCGCCACTTGCCCGGGCAAGACTGTTTTTTGATCTATATTGGCCGGCAAATCAGCCGTCTTCCAACTGCTGTCGCGCAAAACGCTGGAACTGCCGTAAAGATAAAGCGCGATTTTTCCATTACCTCCCGTCCAAACTTGACCCGTCTGATTATTTATTGAGACAAAAATACGCTTAACTTCTCCCGGTAACAGTTGAACTTTGGATTTTTCTACAATGGTATAAGCCTGCACCGGTAAAGCCGCCAATAAAAAAAGACCTAAAAAAGGCCAAACCATCAAATATCTCCGAATAGAGACATTAAATAGTTTGGCCTCTTGTCCGAATATTTGGGCTAAGAACCGCATAGAATCTTTAAGTTCCAATAACCAAGTGCCAATATCCAATTAAATTCCAAGAAATAATAGCGAGAATAAAACGTACGGTCATTATTGGTTCTTGTGTTTTTGGTTCTTGGTTATTTATTTAAGTATAGCATTTTTTGAGGCTTCGGTCAAAAACATGACGGTTAAGCGACTGGAACAAATAACATATATCAAATAGCAAATAACAAGAGTCGCTTAGTTGCTCTTGCTATTTGTTATTTGATATCTTGATCGCCCTTGATACTCCTTAACTCCCGATCAAGTTTAACTCTTTTTTCGTAATCCGCCGGAGTTTCGGGCGTGTGGACGATTTTATTAACCGCAAGTTTCATACGCGGGTTAGCCGAAAGCCCGCCGGAAGTATCATCTGCCGGTCTTTGGTTTTTGGAGGCCTGTATCATCTGTTGCGCAGGCTGTTGTGAGGCATCCGACATATGGTCGCCGCCGGGAGAAATCTTTTTGGACATAATTTATTTTTCTGTCATTCCCGCGGTTAGTTGAGGCGGGAATCCAATAACATTAAATTGAAACAAATTGATTTTATTAGATCCCCGGGTCTTCGCGTAAAGCGACGTGGTCGCCACGCGACTTTACGTCGTCGAACTACGCCCGAGGATGACATGTTAGCCGGTTTGTGACAGAATACAGCTTATGAGTGAAACTCGCGTGATTGCATGGAACACAGGTTCGCAGGCCGTGGGCAAAGTTATTTCAACTTTGCTTGGAGTTGCCGGCATTGCCATCATGACAAGGCATCTGGGCCTGATCGGCTTTGGGTATTATTCCACGGCAAACGCTTTCTTTCAAATCTTTGCCATCATGCTCGATCTTGGCATCAACGTGATGCTCGTACAGATGCTGGGCGAACACAAAGGAGACGAAAAATACGAAAATCGCGCGGTGAGCGCAACTATGACGTTCCGGATTGCCACCGGCATTTTGATTTTGGGCATCGCACCCTTTATCAGTTTGTTGTTTCCGTACGCATGGGAAGTTAAACTCGCCATCTTTGCTTTGTGGGCATCTTTCTTTTCCGCGTCGTTGAATCAGGTCGTCATCGGCGTGCAGCAAAGACACTTAAAGATGCACATCGTTGCGATCAGCGAAGTTTTGGGCCGCGCAATTTTGCTCATCGGACTGCTTGTCGCCATTGCGCTGAATCTCGGATTGATCCCCATCGTGATTTTTGTTTCGATCGGCAGCGCTTGCAATTTGATAATAAACTGGTGGGTCGCCAGACATTACGCATCTTTCAAATGGAACTGGGACACGGCTTTTTGGAAAGAACTTTTAACGCGATCCTGGCCCATCGGCGTTTCGATTTTTTTTAATCTCGCATATTTCAAAGCTGACACGCTTATTCTTTCACTCGTTCGACCGGCTGCGGAAGTCGGCATTTACAGCGCAGCTTATCGCGTCCTGGAAATCCTGGTGACTTTTCCGTTCATGCTTGCAGGGGTTATGCTGCCGCTTTTGGCGCACGCTTGGGCCAAAAAGAACGCTGACCGTTTTGCGCATCTTTTGCGGCAAAGTTACAACGTCATGATTTTAATCGCCATACCGATGGCAATCGGCATTATCGTAATGGGCGTGCCTGCCATGATTTTTATCTCCGGACAAGACTATGCCGCTTCGGGTCAAATTTTGAAGATTCTCGCCATCGCGACCGCTGTTATATACTTTGGAACAATATCTTCGCACGTCGTGGTCGCCGTCAATAAACAGATGAAGATGCTGCCGGTTTATATCATCGTCGCAGTTTTAACGGTTATTGGTTATGTGGCGCTGATTCCGCAGTACGGCATGGTTGCTGCGGCCTGGCTGACCGTCGCTTCGGAAACCGCAGTTGCCGTCGCATCGACTTTGATTGCGCTTGAAGCATCCCCCAAAGGATTTTCGTGGAGCGTTACTCTTAAATCACTTTTCGCATCACTCGTGATGGCGCTCACGATCCTTCCGCTGCAGAATCTTTGGCTGCCGATCCCGATCGCCGTCGGCGTGATCGTCTACGCCGCCTTAACTGTTATTACCGGCGCAATTTCCAAAGAAACACTCAAAGAAATTTTCGCCATGCGCCGCGGAGAAGCAACTATCGACGTCATCTAACAAAATTAAGAATTATGAATTTTGGAAAATTATTTTCGAAATTCGATATTCGACATTCAGCGAAGCGGATATTCAGCGAAGCGGATATTCAGCGAAGCGGATATTCGATATTCGACGTGTGGGCTTTCTTGTTGCCCATCTTTCTTCCGTTATACGTCATTCGCTTCAACATCGGACCGCTGCCGACGACTGCGTTGGAGGTGTTTGTGTTGGTTTCGTTTGCGATTTGGCTGGTGAGCAAGACGCAAGATTTTGCGTCTCTACAGAACAACGCCGCGCTGCGCCGCTGGGTGTGGCCGATTACGGCGTGGCTGGTTGCGACGCTCATCGCAGCCCTTGTTGCGCAAGACAAATGGGGCGCGTTCGGTCATTGGCGCGCTTTCATGCTGGAACCGATTTTGATTTTCGTCATGCTGACGAACTTGATCCCCCCTGCCCCCCTTAATAAGAGAGGTACAAAACAGTGGTTGATGTATGGCATCTCTGCAGTGACGATCATGCTTGGATTATATGCGATTGTGCAATTCGCGACAGGCTGGGGCATTCCGCATCCGTGGGATGCGTGGCCGGGACGACGGGCTACGGGAGTGTTTGGTTTTCCAAACGGGCTGTCGCTTTTTGTTGTACCGTTTGGAGTCGTCTGTTGGATGGAACTCTTAAAAATTAAGAATTATGAATTAAGAATTAAGAATTTCGGAGTTAATTTTTATTCTATATTATTTTTATCGGCGACGATTGCGGCGGGAACGGCGGTTGTTTTGGCAAAATCGATGGGAGGGATAATCGCGTTTGGAATCGGTATCGTTTTGACGCTCATCATCAACAAAAAAACTCGACGTGTTGGAGCCGCCCTGTCCGCTTTAGGACTAATTGTCGCCGCAATTGTCGGATATCAAATTCTTAGCACGCAATTAAATTCGACGAACATCGACGCAACAATTTTCTCGACCAAACGCTGGTCGAGTATGGTTCGGACTGTCATCTGGCAAGAGTCGATTCAAATCATCAAAGTTCATCCCTTGCTTGGTACGGGTCTGCGCAGTTATCAGACGGCGATCGCTCCGTATCACACCGCAACCTGGATGGAAATTTTTCCTCATCCGCATAATATCATTCTCATGGTTTGGATAGAAACGGGTCTGCTCGGCTTGCTGGCGTTTATTTGGATCTGCGTGGCTTGGGTGAAAATGGTACAGCGTCCTAGGTACGTAGTCCTGGCCTACAAGCAACTTAGTAACCAGGACCATGGACCCGGGACCATGGACCCGCCTCGCTGGTTGTGGGTCATCCCGCTAATCGTCATCTTGGTGCACGGAATGATTGACATGCCTTATTTTAAAAATGATCTGGCCATGCAGTTTTGGATTTTAGCGGCTTTAGCAACAATATGAAGCAAATGATAATCGTCGCAATCGGACTGATGATGATCGGCGCGGGATGCAACACAAAAATCAGTCAGAGCAAGCCAGATGTTCAGTTGCCAAACGACAAGACGATTGTTTTTGTCGGTCAAGGTTGCACGCACTGCGAAATAGTGGCGGACAAAATTTACGGCAACCCCAAATTTTCATCCATCGACGTCAGGGAAGTTTTTCACAATCAAGACAACGCCGCCATGCTGGTAAAAGCCATCCAAACCTGCAACTTAAATTTTTCAACCGCAGGCGTTCCCCTGCTTTGGGACGGAAGAACCTGCGTGCAAGGCGACGAAAAAATCATCAAATTGTTAAACGATTTGCCTACAAACTAAACTTTTCAAAATGTATCCGGCTTTTGTGCACGTGCAAACTTTTAATTGCGGGTAGAATCATTTTAGTCATCATCTTTGGGCCGCAAACATAAATATCGCGTTCCATATAATCCGGCACAAGGCGCTGAATTTTTTCATGATCAATAAAACCTTTTTCACCTTGCCATTCCGGCTCTGCGCTTAAAACGTATTTGACCTCAAGCCGGCTGTTTCTGACTAGATCCGCCAGCTCTTGGCCGAAGATCAAACTTTTTTTCGTTTGGTTGCCGTAAAACAAAATCACATCTTTGCCGCGCTGAAGCAAATCCTCCACCAGCGATCTGACCGGAGTGATGCCAACACCGCCTGCTATCAAAAGGCATTTGTCCGTGTTCATTTTATCTGCGATAAAAACTCCATGCGGTCCGTCGATATAAACTCTTGTCCCGGGTTTTACTTTTGCGAGTTCACTCGTGTAGTCTCCTAAATTTTTTACCGTAATCCTTAAAAACTTTTCATTCGGCAAGCACGAAAGCGAAAAAGGATGCGCCTGCCACCAGCGGCTGCGGTCCAAAAATCTGAAAAAGAAAAATTGTCCGGCTTTGATTTTATATTTATCCAAATCGCGTCCGGAAATATAAATCGAAACCGTGTCATCGTTTTCATGCACGACTTTGTCGACAATAAACTTATGCTGCCAAGTATTCCAAACAGGCGAAAAGAATCGATAATACAAAACGTTCGCGAATACAAAGACGTACAAAAAATACCAAAACACAATCGTCCACATTGCGCCAAAATCATCTCCCAAATTCAGTTGATGACCGAACGCCAAAAGCACCGCGGCATACATCGCCAGATGCGTCAGATACCAAGCCTCATACTTCAATTTCTTCAGTACGATCAAGATGGCCAAGATGATCAAAACGAGAAACAGTCCGACTGCAACTGTAGCGCTTCCGACATCTTCCATGTAATTTACAAAATTCCAAAACGTAACATACCAACTTCGATGAGTTAACAATGACGAACTCGCGATCAGCAAAAGCGGATGGCCGACAATAAAAAATATGACGCTAAAACCGACTGCGTGATGCACGCGCGCCAATTTGTCCAAACCAAAAACCTGCTCAATCCATTTGACTCTGCCGATCAACATGAGCTGCAACAAAATAAAAAAGACTGCCAGCACTGCTAACAAATTTGAGATTGAACGCAGCATTATTGGCAGACCGCCGTTCAACAACAAAACCCCGGATGTTGACCACCAAATAAAAATGGAAACTCCCAGGGTCAGCGCAAATAAAATCGCGATTTCAGTTTTGCGCCAAGCTTGGCCAATGGACATAACAAGCAGTGTAGATGATTTAAAGAATTTAGCCAATCTCATAACTTAAAAATCAAAATCCCCCGCTGTGGGGGATTTGATGTGGTGGACGGCAGAGGAGTTGAACCTCTGACCTTCACAATGTCAATGTGACGCTCTAACCAACTGAGCTAGCCGTCCTTAAACAATTACAATTTTTGTTACATGTCACGTGTTATATGTTACATGTCGCGCCGAAAGTATATGTAAAAGACTTAATTTTGTAAAGAGTGATGAATTTACCAGATAATGATACAGCACTTGACGATACAGCTTATTCATGACAGACTCTCGACGCTCTTAGAAGCGAAAGGAAGTAATGAGACGATGAGGAAATTTGGAATGATGTTCGTGATGTTCGCGCTCATGATCATTGCCTGCGGCCCCGAAAAAACGGGGAGAACAGGAGGTGAGATGCCCCCTGTGCCGACTGTCAGCCAGTCGGCCGCGGCAACCGCGCTTGCCGCAGATCCAAAGGCCTCAACGGCCTTAATACAGGTGCCAACTCCCATGGAGTTGCGCAACCTGTTCCTAAATATCAGCAACGACAGCGACCTCTCCCAGCAGTTCCGCGCGTTCCTGATGAGCTACGCTCTGCGCGAAGCGAGCGGCAGCGGCTTCGTGACGGCGCGCACCGGCGGCGGCTATTCTCTGGTGGTGACAAATCGTCACGTGGTCGAGGGTTCCGACAAGCCCCAGGTCTCGTTCGACGGCGGAAACACCAACATCACTGCCAAGATCCTGTTCATCGACAACAACTACGATCTGGCAGTGTTGGAGATTCCGACCACCGTGCCCGGGCTCCAAGTCACAACAACGTACACTGAGTCTCAGGTTGTGAACGCGGTGGGTTATCCCGCCATGGGTAGGAAAGGCAACTTCCAAATCACGCGCGGCAACGTCTCCAACCGCTGCCTGCAGGACGATCAGATCACCGACAGCGGCAAAAAGTTCTGCTGGATCCAGCACACTGCGGCGATCGACCCCGGCTCGAGCGGCGGACCGCTGGTAACGACCGACAACCAAGTCATCGGCGTGAACGCCGCTATCGTCACCCAGCACCACGAGGTATACGTAGCCGTTCCCGGCGAGGCAATCCAAGCGGCTGTGCAATCCGCCGAGACCATCCACGCCAGCCGGTCCGATGCCAAATGGATGACCGCGCATCTCAAGGACTCGTGCTACAAATTGGTAAGCGAACTGTCATCGGCAAAGCCACGCGTTGACATGTTGCTCGCCCTGATCTCCTACAAGCTGGTGGCGCAGAAGGGGTTACCGGCATTCAATCAGTACGCCGACGATGAAAACGCGATGAAGGTCTTCCTCAATGACCCGTATCTGGGCATGAAGGTCTCCCTGGCCAAGTATCTTCTCGAGCTCTTCAACGACGGCAACGGCGTTCTCACCGGCGAGAGATGCGACAACATCAGCCCCTCGGACAACGTACTCGACGAAGGTGAAGACGTACGCATCAACGTGAGTCTTCACGGCAAAAACGTCGAGTTGTTCTGGACCTTCGAACACGGTCAGTGGCGCTTGAGCGAATTCAGTTCCGCCAACTAGCCCTACACCACCCCGGCCAAACTACCTGGCCGGATTTTTTATACATCAAAACTCTTACGCTCATACCAACTCGACAAGAACTGCCTTTTAGGCTAAACTGGCGGGCAATTAGTCAAAATAACAATCCGGACTCTCGACAATTGTTAATTGTTATTTGCTAATTGTTATTTGAATACGGAGAGGTGTCAGAGTGGTCGAATGAGCCGGACTCGAAATCCGGTGTAGCCGCAAGGTTACCGAGGGTTCGAATCCCTCCCTCTCCGCCATACACCGTATGGTGTATGGCTCCGCCAGTAGTTGACGGGGCTGTACATCGTACGGTGTTTTGTATCCGCATGACTTTTTTCGTCGTTTATTGCATACTTAAAATCCACTATGCGCATCACCGTTCCCATCTGTTCAACTTTAATCATCCTTTCGCTGTTTGGCGCAGGATGTTCGACTGCGAATACGGCCGACCATCAATCGCGAACAATGCCCATCGGACAAGTGATGGTTAACTCGCAGATCGCCGATGAACAAAAACTCCCATCAGGCTTTGAACGGCGCGAAATCTCTTATGCGGACGGCCGCAAAGTCAGTTTGATTGTAATTCCGTTTAAGTCTGACGAATGGGCGTGGTCTTTGGCCAACGACCCGACGCAACCAAAATCCGTCCGCGCGTGGCGCGAGATGCTGGATGCGGATTTGGTAATCAACGGATCTTATTTTGAAGAGAACTATCAACCCTCGGGATATTACTTCGGCCCAAATGTCATAAATGAAAAAACGTGGCCAAGCCGCGAACAACAAAATGAACCTGCCAGTTATTCCGGCCTGGCTCGCGTGCACGACGGAAAGTTGGAACTCGCATATTTGACGGCTCATCCGCAAGACAAACCAAAAGATGATGAACAAGCATTTTTAACATACCCGACTTTGCTTGCCGAAGGAAAATCTTTGGTCAGCGAAGATTCCAAAAAATATGCGCGGCGCACGATCTTGGCACAAGATGCAGGCGGTACGAATTTTATAATCATAACGGAAAGCGGCGCGACTTCACTTTACGAAACGGCAAAGTGGATCGCGGATCAGCCTGAAAAATTCCAAATCGCTATCAACTTGGATGGCGGCCCTTCGACCGGATTGTCATTCAAAAAAGACGACGAAACTTTCGAAATCCCTTCCGCACCGATACCGAACGTCGTGACGGCAACCCGAAAACCCTCCTACCTCCCTTTGCCTAGGGAGTAGTCACTTTGCAACCTCTCCTTGGCAAAGGAGATGTCGCGTCTGACGCGACAGAGGTTTTCCAAACGTTGTACGTTGTACGTTGTACGTGGTACGATATTTTCAATATGAGCACCCCAGAAACATTAACCAAGCTTTGCTATGATGAAAAAGGCACCGTAAAACCAAAGCCCGAGTGCCGAGCGGCCATGATTAACCATCTCATTTTGGATGAAATGATGGATATTGATGAAGCCGAGGATCTAGCCGAAAAAACCCTAACCGAAGCCAATCTTTGGGACACTGATAACCAATAAATTCCAATAACCAAGCACTAATAACCAAATAAATTCCAAACGCCAAATACCAATGACCAAATTGTGTTTTGTTGGATTATTGGAATCTTGATTTATTGGTTATTGACCCTTTTGGGTCATTGAGTCTAAAGTGTAGGCAATAAACATTGCCTATTTTTATATGAAAAAAATCCTCACCGCCCTTATCTGTTCCATCTTCACGCTGGGACTGACAGCAGCATCCACACTGCCCGTCAAAGCACAGGAAACGAGCTTGCCATTGATGCAGCTTGGTATGATCGGTACCGGGCTAAAATCTCCCATCGAGGTTGCCGAGATGCGCGTAACATATCGTTTTGATCAAATTGGTACAGGCAAAAGTGCGCAAGCAGTGCCCGTGCAGATGACTTATCGTTTACATAATCCTGCAGCGACGCAAAACATCGAGGTCTCGATCCCGACCCCGGGGCCGGAAGACGAAGTTCCCGTTATCACGACGATATACGTCAATGGCAGAGAGCAACCTATTGGTAAAATGCGAAATAAAAATTATTTCGGCGTTACGAGTCCGATTTCATCCGTTTCTTTTAATTTGACTGTCGCAAAAGATGCTGACGCCATCGTGGACGTTCGTGCGCTGCAGCCGCTTGCGGGAGACAATGTGCCTTTTGCATTTCAAACCGGACGTGCCTGGTCGGGAAACATAAACACAGGAACTATTGAGGCATTTTTTGCATTTACAACAGCCAATTGGAACGTGGCTTTACGCGAACTTAAAGCCGACCCGACGATGATTCCAATTATTTACTCCGGCAAAAACACGTCTTGGACTTTCAACGAAAAAGATTTACAGGCCGCACCGGATGTCTTTTGGCAATTGGCAAATTTGGAAAACATGGCGTATTACGAACAGGGTTTGGACGCGTGGCGCGCCAATAATACCAATCCTCAAGCCTACATCGAACTACATCGCGCTCTTTTGGATCTGACGCCATGCCACGGAGAGGTATTGCCGCTTGCAACCTGGTGGAACAACATGTACGAAACGATTTCAGTCGGCATTCTTTCGTCCCTGCAGGGCGATAAACAAAACATGCAGGCTATGGAGCTTTACAGCGCAAGTTTTCAAGTCCCTCAAGGGGATAACGCCGCGTGCATCGCAATGCAACAACGCCCCGAACGTTATCGCGGCGCCGTTGCTAAATTGCTTGCCATGCCGATTGATCAAAGGTCATCTGCCGTACAATCTACGCTCGACAAGCATTTTCAGTTTTTGCGAAAGTTGGCTGCGCAAAAAGGCGAAAACAGTTTGCAGGATGATCCAAACAACATCACCAATACTGATCCGTACGGTGACAACAGGCTTTCTGCCAATGACCGACGGCTTCTCGCACAGTGGGACGGCAGATTTGCAGGCACCGAACCGATGAATGTTGCAAACAATCAAACCCAATCACCGCAAAAGGCATCGAGTTCATTTGCATCATCCGCGTCATCGACGATAAACGGCATTCTGAACAAACTTCCACACTTGTCTTTTGGCTCGCAAGTGATATTGCTTTCTATTCTCGCACTGATAGTCTTGGCCATCATCGGATTCATAATTTTTAAGTGGCAAGAGACGCCGACTTTGCCCGAACGTTCGAAAGATTTATCAAGTTCATCGCCAACGGTGCCGCTGATGGGTATGGGTTTGGGTAAAAAAATAAATTTTGCGGACATGAATAAAAAAATAGATGATCCGAGTGCGCACGAACCGGAGAATTTGATTAAAGTTGATCCAGATCCTTCGACTTCGTCGGACTCCGCTTCCTCCAAAGACGGACTGTCGCAGGATGACAGAGGATTGTCACAACGTACAAACGAAGTGAACAACAATGAACCAAAACCGCCGCTCTCAATCTGACGTCGAATATCGAATATCCGCTTCGCTGAATATCGAATATCGAATGTCACTTCCAAAATTCATAATTCTTAATTCATAATTCTTAATTATAAATTTTATCCACCGTTCTCTATTGACGATAATCTCGCGGCATGAGAAAAATGATGCGTTCGCCGCACCCATGCTTGGCGGCGATCGTTCAACAACGTTAAAAGCCTTGTTGATCCGGTAGGAGGTAATCCCCCGTGTGTATAGACAGGTCTCGACCTGTCCGTACATACGGGGGATTTCTATTTCATCACCCGAACCCCAAAAACCGAATCCCGAGGGATACCTGAATATTATTTTAAAACTGAAAAGCCGCGTAACTCAGAACGAGTTACGCGGCTTGCGACGGGGTGAAGATGCAGGCCAAGCCTGCTCACCGCATCGCGAGGAATCCATCGGCGAGCGCCGAGGACAGAGCGGGATCGAACATAGACAGCACGTCGACGCTGCCGGGCCCGTCCTGGAACAGGACGTAAGCGTAGGCACCACCGGCTGACTTGTCTTCGAGCGAAGCGCGCACCGGATAGTGGCGCAAGCACCCGAGCCGGAACCAACTGGGGCACGTTCTGTCCAAAGCGTGGACATTCGGAAATGCCCAAGCCTCGCTCGACTTGGTGATCCCCGTGTACTGCGGACCGTTTCCGTCGTCCGTGTACATCTTGAAGATCATCCTGTACGTCCCCGGATGCGCAGCGACGAACCATGCCTCGGGTGCGCCGTCATCCGTGCCGGTTTCATTCGGCACGATCACGGCGTTACATTGCACTTCCTTCCACTCCGGATGTACCGGAAGGAAATCCTGCGCGTAATTGCCGTAACGCAGTCGGAAAACGGGAATGCCGTTTCCGTACGTCGGCGAGATCGCGCAGACGAAGAATGCCGTCGTGTTGTACACCTGCACGCACATGTTATCGTGCGCTTTCAACTCGACGGGAAACCTGGAGTACGGATCGCCGTACTCACGAGTCACAACGGGCGGCGGCGGAGGTTGACGCGGTACATTCTCACCGGTCACGATCGTCTCCGAAGTCGAAGTTGTCTGCGTCTGCGGCAGAGCCTGCTGCAACGGCTCATACTCTGGCAGCTCCGGGGATCGCATCGCACCCTGACCGCAACCAGCAACCAACGCGATGAACGTGATGTACGCAATGCACGTGATGTACTTTTTCATCGGGAACTCCTTACACGTGCGCTCTTGCGCGACGTCGGTTGAACTAGAGGTTGAGTCTGTGTGTTGCGGATCGTGTTCGCCTGGACGCACCACGACGGAACAGTGAACTTCGGCTGTCCGTCCTCCTTGTATGTCACGTCCTGACAAACTTCGTCAGGCGGGTTGTACGGCGCGTTCAGCAGTGCCGCTTGCGCTCGAGTTACGAGCGGGAAGGGTTGCATGTACGGAGTCGCCGCCATGTAACCCAACGGCGGACCACCGCCTTCGCAGTTGTAGGAATATGCGAAGTCACGATTCCGGCCGTTGTCGACAAGAGTTCGCATCTCCTCGCACTTCCTGCCCTGGATGTCGACGACACTGTGCGACGTCCGAGGCGCATTCTGGTGGCAACCGGCGAAGATGACGGACAGCAGACAGCAGGCAACAGACAACAGACGACAGGTGTTGGTGAGCATGACGAAACCTCCGGTGAATTGTTTACCTCGGCCTGGCCGAGGGTTTATCCCTTGTTTGTCGAGGAGCGCTCGTTTGGCTGAATGATTACAGCTTAACGAGGCCATTTGGATGCCTTTTGAGCCTCCAAGTTGACTGGCTAATATAGCACAAATTAGCCATTTTGTCAACTGTTGGACAGCCTAACTCACCCTGCCCTCTCTTACCCAAGAGAGGGTTCTGAATAGCTCAACAACGCGAGGATGATGAGGTGCTCTCTTGAGTAAGAGAGAGTTAGAGTGAGTTATGCTCTTTTACTCTAATTTTAGCAAAAAAATAGACCCTCAAGTCAGTATCTTAGGGTCAGAGGGTAGCTGGTCTGGGGGTTGTAGTAGACCGGGGCAGGGACCAGACGGGAATTGCCGTACTGATCGCGGTTGAGCATATACATCGGCCGAGGCGATAGCACGTATGGCCGGTAGCCATAACCGGCAGGCGCTCCGCCTGCCCAGCCGTTGTAGCCCATTCCGACGCCGTTTGGGTAGAGCGTGTTATCCATTGTCCGCTGGTGCACCGCGACGGCTTCTTCGACGGCAAACCCGTCCTGAAGGTTGCCCGGCATCTGGCCGTACTTGGCCTGCGCGACCGGATAGACCTGGTCGTTGGTCTCGATCACAGTCTCTGAGCCAACGACATAGTTCGTGGAGCGGCTGCGATACCGCTCGACCCCGTCAGCTCTGCGTGTAAACGTTTCCGTACAGCCGGCGAGAACCGCGACCGCGACGATTAGTGTCAAAATGTACATTCTCATGGCTTTCTCCTTCCATGTTTCTTGCCTGACTTTTCTATACCACTAAACACGCTTTGCGTCAACCTCACTACGCGGACCAAACGGACGATACGGACCAAACGGACAAGGCGTATTTGCACTTTTTCCGCCTTGTCCGCAAGTCCGCTTGGTCCGCTATTTTTTGAAAAATAAGAGGGCCCTCAACGCTTGCGCAATCGAGAGCCCTAAGTAAGTAAGAACGAAACCTGCTAAAGGACGACCTCCTCGCCCACCTCGGTTGTGAGAAGACGTCGCATGATCACCTTAAAGGTTCCATGCGGACGCGATTTGAGTTCAGGAATCCTGACCTCGTGTTGGCGGCAACGTTCGTCGCCGCAGTCGACGTACCCGCTGTACGTCTTGACCATCACCTGCCGCTCAACGCCGAGCTGTGCCGCGAGTGCGGGGTCAAACTCGACCACTCCCTTGGCCTGACGCGCCTTGGAGTAGAACGTGATGACGAGTTGTTCGTGGCCGTTGACCATCGGCTCGTAGGTCACGATGGGGAACGTCATCCCAACCGGCTTTTCCGCGTCCTGCCCGCTCCTCGCAGAGAGCTGGAAGGATTCCTGACCGCCGGCCGCAGCACGTGCCGCAGGTGCGATAATCAAGAGCAACGCGATCGCGCCGGCAACAGCGGCCATCGGCTTGAACACCTTTTCCGCCTTGCCCTTCAGCGCATTCGCCGCCTTCCACGCCGCCCACATCACGATGAGTGAGAGCAGCGCAAAGAGCAGATACCAGCGCACGAGCCCGGGAACGGTGATCATCGGCGTGATGCCCGCGATCCGATTCATGAACCCATCCCACTCGACCGACGCTCCCAGAAGGAACACGACAGCTGTCGCCAGCTTGCCGTACTTCCAGAAGTGGCCGATTGTCTTAGTGGTGTTCTCATCAACCTCGGTCTTTTTGCCGCGAGTGATGTAGAGCAGTCCAAAGATAGCACCGATCACGGTCATGGAACCCATGATGACGGATACGAGCGGGCAGGTGACCCAGAACACGATCACCGCGTACGGGGCTACCAACACCGCGGAGAGGTTGACCCACTCCTTGATGGCAGCGGCGTTCTTGTCCTCCTCGAGGATGTTGATGTTCACCGTACCTTGCACCGTTGCGAGCGTATTGCCCGGGAGCACCGCAACCGCCAGCTGCGCCGTCTTGGTCAAGATGAACTCGGCCAGCTTGGTGCCTTTGAGCACCAACCAGGCGAGCACCTCAGCCGAGATCCGCGTCATGAGGAAGCAAAGCGCGAACGGAACGTAGCTCATCACGGCCAGCCATCGGTCTTCGACGACCACAGCGTAGACGTGAACGTACATGCCCATGGCAAGCATAGACAAGATGACCGAAGCGAGCCAGATGTCCGGCCTGCTCCAGCGCGTGCCGAATGGACCCCAGACGAATACGCGGTTGTCTTGCTCGACCAAGGCAGCTTCCGCCGCCCGATCTGCAAGCATGACATTGTCGCGTATTGTATTGAAGTTCGCATCAAGCACGGGATGAGGAACCACTGCCCTGATGCGCGCGACACGCTCCAGCGATTCTTTCACGGCCACGGAACACGCCAGCACTCTGCTGGTGCGGCGCACTTCGGCGTTGGCATCGGCTGCCTCACCATAGGCTTCGGCCCTTCGCACATGCGCAGCACCGGCAGCCAGAGCCGCCAGCACCAATGCGGCAGGCGGAGGCGTCACATGGTTGTACTCGTCCAACTGCGACTGGTACAACGCATCCAAGCGAGTGGACGTTTCCCTGCTCGCCTGCGCCTGCGCCATGGCCGAAGTTGCAGCTGTTCGCTGTTCGACAGTCACCCCGACAATCGGACGATAGCGTAGACGTCCGTTGGTGAAGTTCCACGCCGCGAACACAAGCTGCATCAGCGTCGTGTAACCGATGATGCTCATCAGAATCGCGTCTTGCGCGATCTGTGGCTCCATGCGGAACAGCGTGTACGCCCACACTCCGTTGACCACGAGGATCAGGAGCGAGAGCACAACAAGCCGTCCGACGAAGAACGACTTGAGCTGCTTGATTCGCCAGGGAACCTGGTTGGTCAGAAACGTCTCGATGTCGATGCCGGCTTGCTGGATCTGCTCGCGCAGAGCAAGCGGCGGGAAGAGAATGATGAACGCCCAAACGAAAAACCCCAATAGGTCCATGGGACCCTCCTTTCATTCATATGTTGCGGCGGTTGCGAAAACCGCGTTCAATCAGCTCTGCTTGATCTTCGCGACTCGCGACGTTACGCGACGAAGCCTCATTGAGCGCCACATAGGCTGGATGATCTTCGAGACAGCCGTGCATCGCGGCACGCGCCAACTCGTTGAGTGTTCCTTTCCAATCAGGGTCGCCCAACGTAAACGAGAGATACTGGAACCTCTCCGCGAAATTCTCGCTGAAGTCCAGCATGTCCGTGATGATGCGAGCCGTCGTGATTTTGTCACGACGTGCAAGCACGATCTCGCGCTGCGAGGGCGAAAGTTCGTTGAACAGCCACTGAAAGAAATCCCCACGATAGGTCTCACGACCTGCCGTTCTGAAATTCTTTGCAGCAATTCTAACGGCGTCCGCATCTATGTCCGCGAGCTCGGCCATCATGTTTTGTATGCTCTGCTTGCTCTTGCCAAGCAGATACTCGTTGATCGCGGCCTTGTAACGAGCCTTCTCGTCTTCAATCGCCTTGGCCTTGTCAGCCTCGGAACGACCGCTTACCTGAATCGCGATCGTGTTGGTGAGATGCTCCTGGGCCAACTGACCCAACTTGGCATCACCACTCGCGTTCTCGATCGCCTTGGCGAGATCTTTGGGCGCTTTCGCCAGGTCTTCCGCCTTCGCCTCTTCGGTCTTGGCACGCGTGCCGCCGAAGAGCTTTTCGAACATACCGCCCTTCAGACCGCGAATCAGACCTGATGCGCCGGCTCGGAGGATGCTCGAGAACGCGCTGCCGGCAACCACGCCGGTTGCAAACTCCGCTGCCTCTTCAACGAATCCCAACAAGACATGCTTCTTCGGTGCTGCCGTCTTCGGTGCCGCCATTATGTCTAGTCCTTTCTCTACCCCACTTCGCTCTTCGAGCTACGAGGGGATTTGTCGACGTGCGTTGTTGATTTCGTTCTTGACTTTTCAGCCAAAGAACACGTCAACATAGCACAAAATTGCGAATTTGTCAACCCCTCGAGAACTTCAGGGTTGATCCTCGACTCTGTATGCAATACCGCCGCCGCCTTCGCCAATCTTGATATATCGCTTATCTTGGGCAAAAATCTTGGCTAAATCAGGCCAGCGATCTTCGTCAATCACGGCGAATTTCGCGTCCAATCTGTCGTGCACCAAGCTCCAGACTTCATCTTTGGTCGTGAGAGCGGCGCGTGCAGTCAAATTAAAGTAATCCAAGGCCAAAGTTGAAGTCGCCTCGTAAAAAAACGTCGGATCCAAGCCTGCGACGTATTTTAAACGCTGATCCCGCGAAAATAGAATGGGAAACTCGTCCCACTGCGCGTGATAAACCCGATCCCCCGGTTGCGCCTCTGCTGAAATGGCCAGCGTTGCGGCAAGAAACTGATCATCATAAAAAGTTTTTCTGTTGTGCAGAAAAAAGTATCCGTTCAAAACACTGTTTGCGATTACAGCCAACCCGGCAATAGCTATCACGACAGTCATCAGATGTCTTAAAATTTTTCCTTCTCCAAATCTAAGCGAGGCAAAAAGTTTTTTCCAATCAACAAGTTGCGCAAGCATCGCAACCAAAAGCGCCAACGCCGGCTGCATGTATTCTGCAAAGCGTGCACTCTTTAAAGTCAGTGCAACCAGGACGGCAACGAGCAGTGAAAGAGAAATTATCGGCCGAAAAAAGCCCTCTATCCCCCATCCCCTTTCTCCCACGGAGCAGGAGAAAGGGGCGTCTGAAAGCCCCTCTCCTGCTTTTGTGGGAGAGGGGTTTGGGGTGAGGGCGCAGCGGTCGAGGGCTTTTCTCGCAAATATCAGTCCGGGAATAATTAAAACGATGACGACCCCAAACACAGAAGTCGCGGCAAGCAAAAATCCAAACGACGCGGGATTCCATTCTATTCCCATCGGAAGATTGCTTGGTGTCATGATGCCGATTTTTACCACTTGTATCCAAAGCAACGATAGCAGCTCGTTTCGTCCGGGGTGGACGAGAATGCCGGCGGCGACGCCTAATAGGGAAAAAATGAGAGGTCGAATATCCGCTATGCTGAATATCCGTTTCACTGAATGTCCGCTTCGCTGAATATCGAATGCGAAATTGAAAAAGATATTTCCAATTATCAAAATAAAGATCGAACCTGGCAGGATTATCCAGCCGCCGTGGGTGAGCGTGAAGAGGAAAGAGGAGAGGAAGATGCCGCCCTCTATCCCCCATCCCCTTTCTCCCACGGAGCAGGAGAAAGGGGCGAGTTCAGAACCCCTCTCTTGCTTTTGTGGGAGAGGGGCAGGGGCGAGGGCGCAGCGGTGGATGTAAGTTAGGTACGCAGCGATCCCCGTCAGCCACAGCAAAATAGCAATCGGCGATGCCTTGCCTAAAACCATTCGCGACAAAAAAGGATTGGAGAGAGCAAGTAGAATCGGCCAAAGCCAAAATGGGCGCAAGCGCATTTTGTAAAAGATAAACGTTATGCCAAACATGCACAAAACCGCAATGAACAAAGTTGATATTCGCGAGCCTTGCGTTATACCCAAAAAGTGAACAAAGGGACTTTGGATTACATGCAACAAAAAATGCTGATCCGCAAAATGAGTTCCAAGCGTTGTCATGTCCAGCCAAGGAAAGCTCGTGACCGCGCCTTGCTCCCAGGTCAATTTTGCCATTGTCGCATGATAAAACGCGTCCGGATCAGGGAGTTTGTTCCAGGGGATGGAGACGGAGAATAGAAAGACGAAAAAGAAACTGGAAACTAGAAACTGAAAAGAGTGTTTTAGTTTAGAGGTCATGACGTAAAGTATAACAGCAAAACAAACAAGTTGATTAGTTGTTTGAGTCGTATAGCCTAACTCCTCCTGCCTCCTCTTACCCAAGAGGAGGTTCTGCCGGATACTGATACGCTAGACTACACGAGGATGATGCGGCTCCCCTCTCCTGCTTTTGTGGGAGAGGGGAAGGGGGTGAGGGCGCAGCGGTGGGTAGGGGGTGAGTTAGGCTCATAACAAAAATCCCGCAAAAGCGGGATTTTTGATTCGCTGCGCAGCGAATGATTACGTTTGCGTGACGTTAATCAATGAACCCAATACAAAGTTTGAAATTGCAAATGCGGCTACTATAATCAGCAAACCAATGATTGAATTGCGGATAATAGCTGTGGCCGTGTCGACTTTTTTGGTGTCGCCGCCGGCAGTCATCCAGAGAAAGCCTGCGTACAACATATAAACTAACAGCAAAAGTCCCAAAAATCCAAGTAAGACATTGATGATGCTGCCCACAATTGTCGGCAAATCTTGCTGAGTACTGATATTGGCCTTTTGACCAACATCATTAACCATGGTCTGCGCATCCTGGAACGGCGAATTGCTGCTTGGTGCCGCCAAAACCATTGACGGTAAAATCAAGGCCGTGGCAACTGCTGCGAAATAGGTTGATTTAAGTCGTAAATTCATAGTTTTATTTATCATTGAGTTGCTGGAGTTTGTCCCGATGAAGATTGCGCCGCCACAAGATACTGGAGCACTTGGTCGGTTATAGCATAAGCTAAAGCGATAATCACAATGCCGATAATTGCATTGCGAATAATTGCTTGCGCTTCTGTTACAGCCTTCGCATCGCCGGCGGCTGTCATCCATCTAAAACCGCCATAAACCATATAAACAAAGAGGATGACACCCACAAGACCCATTACAGCGCCGATCAGCTTACCGACGATGGCAGAGAGATCTCCGCTGTTATCGCCCTGAGCCAAACCGGCTGCGTTGGCAGTGCCTTTGACTCCTGCACCAATCGCGTCCAAACCTCCGCCGGCAGCCAAACTTGTTGCCGGCAAAAATAAAGCCGCGCTTAAAGCAGCGACGGTTATTGCGGTCGGTACAATCTTTAACCAATGTGCGATATTTATCTTGCCTAAATGCATAATTTTATTTTGACGAGAGAGCTCTATGGAATCAAGAGATCCGGTTAGTTGTCCGGACTTTGCGAGCCGGATCTCTCGACTCTCATGATGTCAAAATGTTAAGCCGTTGTCGCTTCGATAAGTTGACCAATGACAAAGCTGGTAATTGCCCAACCCGCCAAAATGATAGCGAGACCAATGATGCCCGAGATAATCCATCCGCGAGCGTCCTTTGTTTTGGTTTCGTCGCCACCGGCGATCATGTACTTAAAGCCTCCAACGAGAACGATTATAACAGCGATAATACCAAGGAAACCGAGCGCCACGTTAATGATATTGGCTGCAGTTGTTTGTACATCATTGCCGCCGAGTTTAATTGTACCGGCAATATTGCCTACGCCCAAATCATTGGAGTTAAGCGTTCCTTGCTGAGCTAAAGCAGCCATTGGAAGAACCATGGTTGCCGTGATGCCCAAAGCTGTCAAAGTTTTTGCGATTTTATTCATGTATGCACACCTCCTTTCGTAGTTGATTTGTAGATATGATAGCAGATAAGCGTTTAAGTAACTAGTAACGAGTAACTAGTGGCGAGTACGAACCAGTTACTCGTTACTCGTCACCCGTTACTCATCACTGCCCCGCCACTCCCTGCACTCCCGTTGGATTTGCGGCGACTCCGGACAGTGTCGTTACAACAAAATTTGCCAACGCATACGCAAAGACGATTATTGCGATTCCGATTATGGCGTTGCGAATAATCGCCTGTGCCTCAGTAACGGCCTTGGAATCTCCTCCCGCAACCATCCATCTGAAACCTCCGTATAAAAGATAGACAAACAGGATTGAACCTATCAATCCCATGACGCTTCCTATCACGCCACCAATCGCAGCCTCAAATCCACCAGCCGGTTTACCTGGGAGCTGTGCCTCTTGAGCGGTTCTATTTAAACCCTCCATGATTTGCGCATTTACGGGATGCATCGAAATATCGCCGATCAACACCAGGCTCAACGAGAAAATGAGGATAAATGATTTTAGAGATTTCATAATCAATTTAATTTTGTCATCTTTCGACTCCGTATGACTCCGCTCAAGATGACAGAGAGTGAGATGATCTATCAACCTAAACCTGCCATAAAAGTTTCTACAACCCAAGTTACAATCATGTACGAGAAGATTACGATCGTAAGGCCAATGACAGCATTAACCAAAGTTTTTTGCCCGGTCTCGGCATTTTTGGAGCTTCCACCCGCGACGATATACATAAATCCGCCGTATATAAACATCGCAAAAAATAATGCGCCAACCAAACCCAAAGACCATCTGATGATGCGGCCGAATATTTGCGGCAGCTTTTCTTGACCGCCGCCTAAAGGACAAGGAAACGAAAAATTCGTACCGGGGACTTTACAGGAGGAGCCATCGTAATTATCTACAACGACTTTTGGTTGGCTGCCTGTGGCGTCTGTTTTTACCGTTCCATCTTTACCGGCCCAGTCGTCAGCGCTGTTTGTCCCGCCCGTATTCGAGTTTTCCACATTTCCGGTGCAACAACGCACCAAGCCTCCTTTGCAGGCGTAGGCTGGAGAAGCTACTGTTCCCAGCGCCGCGTCGCATTTATCCGATGAAATATATGCGCAGCTGCCTTGATAACAACAGGCAACCAAACCGGACGGAGGACTGGACTGTGTCAGCATTGAGTCATTCCATATATTTCCACCAATGCTGTCGCAAGAGTCAGCGCTCTGGCAGCCGCACGACAAAGCTTGAACAGATTTGACGCTGATCGCGTTAAAAGTAAAAAAGCAAATTGCCGCGAACGCAAAAAGTTCAGTCAAGTTTCGCAAGGCTTTTAAATATTTTACCGGGTTAATCGTCATATTAAATCAAAATCAATTCTTCTTGCAGCAAACTTTGCCCGTACCGCATTTATTGCCAAAACCTGTAATCGGCAGCTTAACGCAGTTGCTTCCGATTATCGCCTGCATCGCGGGGATGCCGGAAAACATGCTGACCAAGTCAGTGCAATTTCCATTCAGGATTGATCCTGCTTGGCATGAATCCGGAGTTGCACAAGAAGCATTGTTATAAGATCCATAACCAGTATCAAACACAGTTTCGTTGCAAACTGTCTTCCAGCCTACGGTGCTGCACTTGTCCGGATCAACTGCATACTTGCAATCCGCCTGCCCCCCGGTTTGTCCGGCTTGAGTGTTTGGCGTGTTGTACAGCGACTGCCCGGAACCTACAAAATTTTGCGCGGCATTAATCGCCTCTGCTGCCTTGCATGCATTTTTTTCTGCGGATGTTTTATACAAATCACATAAATCTTCACCTGTGCCCTGCGCATATCCTTGCAAGCAAGCCGCCTGATCTTCTTGGGTTGGCATGCTGGTACAAATAAAAGTGGCGCAGCCCTTTTGCTGGTCCTGCGTAAGCGAAGGCGAATCACAACCACCAATCGGCGGTATATTTACTCCCGATGCCGCACCTGCAGACACTACCGCATCTTGTCCAGCCTGAACATCCTGCTCTGCCGCTGCCTGCTGCGCCGCAATACTCGATGCGTTCTGATCCGCGACAGTCGGAGCCTCCGCAGCGGTTCTCCCCTCTTCTGCTGCTATATCTCGCTGTTCGCTTGTCAAAAAAGACACAAAGTTACCAGCCAGCGTATAAGCAAACATGACAATAAAAAGTCCGATAACAGCCGTCGTCAAAGCTTCCTGGCCTTTTTTTACTTGAGCTGAATCGCCCCGCGCCGTCATCCACATCACGCCGCCGTAAACAAAAACCAACAACGCAATGCCGCCGACTATACCTAAAAAGGTTTTAATCATCCTGCCTAACAGAACCGGAATGGAAACCGTGCCGAGCGGATTGGTAAGCTTGTATTCTGTGGGAGGTTTGGCGGCAGTGGAAGCGGAACCTGCTGCAACATCCACGCACTTGGGAATTTTACAGCATCCGTCCGAGCCGCATGACGGATAACTCAATCCGTCAATGCTGTTATGCACAAAAGAGCCTCCTTTTGCAGTACAGGATGATTCTTGCGCCACGCCCATACACTCGTAGCTGGTGTTTGGATCCGGTTTTGAAACACCGCAGCCGTTAACTACCGAGGTGGCGCATTTTGCCGCAACCCCTCCTGTCTTCTGACAGCAAAAAGTGATGGAACTGCAAACAATCCCGGTTGCGCCGTTCACGCAACCTGTTGATTTACCCCTCATGCAGCCGGAATTTACAGTACCTCCACACGCTTGTTTCAGAATATTAGGATCACCATTTGGATTATTCGGAAGACTGGAATCCGTAGCTCTCTCCGTACCGCCCTCACAAGTATCCCAATAAGCCTTGCACCATCCATCTTCGCTAAAAGGACCAGCCGCTCTTCCAATGTTCGGAATACAAAAGACTGCAACAAAAAATATTAACCAAACAAATATTTTTAATGTAGAAAATTTACAATACAAACTCTTCATAAACTCAATCATCAATTGCTTTTGTTGCAACATAAAAATATCCTGTTACTCGTTGCGTCATATCTGCAACCATCAGCATTTTTATAATCTTCCAATTTGGTACAAGTAACGTTCGGCACATCATCTATTTCTATGGCTCCTAAATCGCATCTACCATCAATCATTTTAGCTTTACAGACATCGGAAACCGGTTGCTTTCTTGGCTCAGTCTTTGCTGTTGAGGCCGTAGTAGGCGCAGAGCCCGAACCAACCGGCACATAACCCAAAGACGCTGCGACGTAAGACACTATTGTCCAGGCGCTCATAACAAGCACGATGCCGATTGAACCGCGGATTAATGCGTTTTTACCCTTAGTAACGTAGTCGGATTTTCCAAAAGAAATGACATACATCGCACCGCCATAGACGAATACTAATAAAAACAACGCCCCGGCCAGGCCCATCACCCATTTTGCAAAATTAATCCCCTGATTGACTATGTCATCAACCGAGCAATTACCGTCTTCCGTGCAAGCGACAAGCTCAATGCCGGTGCCTGAATCATTATTGAATTTCCATTGCGCCGTGCTGCCCGCATCCGGAACCGCTGCGCCGACAGGATAACCGTTCGCGTCTGTTTTAGCAGTACCCGTCTTGCCGACAATCGCACAGCAAACCGTTCCGCCATTTTCCGCAACGCAACCATGGCCATCTGCGATTTTTTTATTTGGCGATGAACACGCGGCGTCATTTTTAACGCATGACGCACCGGTAAACGTCGTGCGGTCTGCACCGACGTAGTCGTTGTAGCAACCAAGAGTCTTTGCTGGCGTAAGACAACAAACATCAGATCCGCCGCAGCCAAAACCGGTCGGACCGACAACGTGGCCGGCTACTGCACATCCATTTGTATCCTGGCATTTTCCCGGCAAAGAAAAATCCGCAGCATTAGGAAATCCGGCTATTGGCGTTCCATTTTTTGGATAATCTCCCCAACAAGGTTCGCCGGACGCCAACGCGGCGTGCGATGTAGACAAAAATCCGCCGAACATTAAAAAAGCCAACGCAAAAAATTTTATTGCAAATCCATGTTTCAAATGGCGGTGCATATGACGGGGGCATTATAACATAAATGCACAATATGCTGTTATACAGTTGCCATGCATGTGAGTTAGACGCAAGATTTTGCGTCTCTACAGAAAAAATGTTGAAGGGTTATTTGTTCATTGTTTGCCCAACCTTATCCTGGGCAACCAACATGATTTTACCCAAATCCTTCGGATCCGCCTTGCCGGAACTTTCAATCATCGTGCTTAACGCGCTTTCCATGGCGCCCGGGTCTGCACCGCGATACCATGATTGCGAGGTTAAAATTTGCGAGGCAAAAACTCCCAGGTCTTCATCTTCCAAATACGTGTCAATCAAAGCCTTGTGCGCCGGCGGATGCTTGGATAGATCGAGGTATTGTTTTTCATTGTCCTGTTGCGTCAAATAATTGATGAAGTTCCAGGAAACATCCGGGTTTTCTGATTTCTTGGCAACCGTCCAAACCCAATAGTTCGCGTAATTAATGACGGGATTGCCATCAATTTGCGGCAACTTGGCGATGGCCAGATTCAACTTTGGCGCGCGCGCTTTGATGGTCGCCAAATGGTATGAATAGCCGAAGAAATAAGAAACTCGAGCTTGGATGAACGCGTCCAGCGAGTTCGGCATGTCGGCATTCCAAGTGTAAATCGCTTTTTGAGGATTGGCGAAATCCAAATAAAATTGCAAAGCCTGCAAACCCGGAGTTTGATCGCGCTGTTGCGTGAGCGTCGACGGCATAAAGGCAAAGGTCGGATAACCATCGTTCGAGGTCATTTCTGCGCCATTTTGCATCATCAAAATCGAAAGCAAATCAGTCGAACGCTCCACGTTAGCAGACAATCCCATGGCAGTACCGGCCTGCAAAATTTTTCCATCGCTGTCCACTTTTACCAAGCGTGGAATAGTTGCCTGAAATTTATCCCAAGTATCCGGAATCGTCGGGATACCGGCGGCGTTCAACATGTCTTTGTTGACATACATCGCCATCGTATCCACGCTCATCGGCAAAGCGACAATCTCGTCTTCCAAAACCGCTGGTTTGCCATCCGCTGCCGTATTCAAGCGCCTGACCACGTCACTTGCAACAACATCCGGATAAGCATCTTTCAACGCTTTTAAAGTTATACTTTTTTCGTTGCGCAATTCATACGTGTAACTGCGATTTGTGGATGAACCCTGCGCAAACCTGTAAGCCATCTGCGTGTAAGCCGGCATGGGCGAAATTTTGGAGAGATATTTGCCAACCCAACTGTTGTTTATCAAAAAAATATCCGGACCGTGATCTTCCGCGAAGCCGTTCAGCAGAGCATCCTCATATTCCTCCAAACGAAAACGCTTATAATGGATGGTAATCTGCGGGTGCGACGCCGTATAAGCCGCAATCAAAGACGTATAAACGTCGTTGTCATCGATGACCGACCAAATCTCTAGCGTCTTTGGCTGCAATGCTGCGGTCGTCGCCGCATCCGGACCTTTGGTACAACCGGCTCCGGAGGACAATAAACCAATAACCAAGAATCCAATAACCAAACGAAATGTTTTTTTCATAACATTCAACATTATAACACAAAATACCCCTTCAACTGTAGAGACTCAAAATCTTGCGTCTAACTTACACACCATCGTTACGTCTAACTTAAAAACTATTTTGCGCCCAATCTACATGCAAAAAAACCGTTTGACTGTTATTGGGTTAGACGCAAGATTTTGCGTCTCTACAGAATGAGCGCAATTATGCGCCGATTCTAAAAAACACGATGTCTCCGTCCTTGACTTCGTACTCTTTGCCTTCGACGCCGACTTTGCCTTTTTCTTTTGCGCCGTTCCAACCGCCGTTCACGATAAAATCGTCGAACGACACAACTTCTGCGCGAATAAAATTCTTTTCAAAATCAGTATGGATGACTCCGGCTGCTTGCGGCGCGAGCATGCCACGCGTAATCGTCCATGCCTTAGTCTCCATCTCGCCTGTCGTTAAAAATGTAATCAAGTTTAAAGAATGAAATGCCTCGACGATTAATCGATCGAGACCGGAAGCGGTCTGTCCGACTGTTTCCAAATATTCTTTTTTCTCTTCTTCGGTCATGTCTATAAATTCGACTTCCATTTTGGCACAGATGGGAACGACGCCCTCCGGCTCGTGATACGTGGTATGTGGTATGTGGTACGTCTGATCTGACGTGTCGCGTGTCGCGTGTCGCGATTCGAAAGCGGCTTTCCAGCTCCCGTCCTGCAACTGTTCCTCACTCACATTGGCCGCTAAAATCATGGGTTTTAGAGTGAGTAAAGAAAGTGATCTTAATGCATCAAATTCTTCTTCATTCCAATCCAGAGTTCTTAAGGCAATCCCCTGTTCTAATGCAACTCGCGCTTTTTCCAAAGCGGGCACTAAAATCTTTAACTCTTTATTTTCTCCCGCCTTGGATTGTTTTGATGCAGACTCAATTCTTTTTTGAATGACTGACAAGTCTGCGAGTGCAAGTTCGATGCCGATTGTTTCAACATCGCGCATCGGATTGATTGTGCCGTCAACGTGAATCACATTTTCATCTTCAAAAGCTCGAACCACTTGCACGATCGCGTCGGTCTCGCGGATGTGAGATAAAAAAGCATTTCCAAGTCCCTGGCCTTCCGCAGCGCCGCGCACGAGTCCGGCTATATCGACAAACTCAATGACTGCAGGAACGATGCGGCCTGATTTGGAAATTTTTGCGAGCGGCGCAAGTCTTGTATCTGGTACTTCGACAACTCCCACATTCGGGTCGATCGTACAAAATGGAAAATTTGCGCAGTCGACTGCCTTTTTTGTAATGGCTTTAAAAAGCGTGGACTTGCCCACGTTTGGTAAACCGACGATACCGATTTGGAGTGGCATAAGACTTTAATAACCAAGAACCAAAAAACAATAACCAAAATAAATAATTAATAACCAACGGACCAAAAAACAATGCCCCAAAAATAAACCGATAAAACTTAATTTAATTACTTTTTGTTTTGCAACTTAGTAATTATTGAGGAAAGAATTAATTTCAGTTCACCCGCCTCTTTAATTTCATTTGCAATTGAGTTCCTTTTATCAGAGTTTGCCTCCGCAAGCAAGTTTAACCAGTAAACCGTCTCTTTAGCCTCTTTTCTTGCAATTCTCAATCGAAATAAAAAATCTTTTTGCCCCAAGCTATCATTCGCCTCCCGATAATTCGCACCAATCGAGCCCGCGGAGCGAATTAACTGTTTTATGATTTATATATTTACAACATCTCTTGGCAGTGTTTTACATAACTTGATTATTCTTTTTGCGAATTCCAATGTCCTATCCTCAAGATCGTAATTTACCATAATTTTGACGATTGGCACCCATTTGGTTATTGAGTATTGGCTAATTGGAGTTTAATTGGTTATTGGTACTTTGGTTATTAATTATTTTATCCATCTATATACAATTCGACGGCTTCTTGAAGGTTCTTTTCCGCATCTTCAAATGTCTTGCCCTGCGAAGTTACACCTAATTCAACGCAATATGCGACATAATACTCTCCTTCAATTTGGCATGTTGTCGTTAATTTAAGCGTCATACACATTCAGTATAGCAACAAGAGGGATTAAGTCAAAGAAAATAGAACCCCCAGTTTTCGCTTAAATAGAGGCTTTTTTCATTACATAAAAAATTTTTATTATCTCAACCCAGCTAAAAAATCACCTGATAGTCTTGACAAAACCCTATATTTCTGCTATCTTATCCTATTGCCTACCGGAGCATTCCGCTCTATATTATAGGTAGGGATAACAAAAGGTAGCTCTGCAACCGCAGGGCGAGTCGCTCTTTGGAGAAGAGACATGAAGAATCTGTTCAGCTTCGTTTGTGTTTGCGCGGCTCTGCTCGTTGCGGCTTGCGGAGGAAACGTCGAGGGCTACAGCCCCGACGTTCAGCCCACGCTCCCCGACACGTTCGAGACGCCGCCCGCGGCGACCTCGGTCGCCACACCGCCGGCCACTACCGGCCCGCAGCAGTTGAACACCAACCCGCCGCGGCCACCGGTCGTCGCATACGTCGACTTCGCTCACGACTTCGGCATCGACGGCATCGCGGTTCCAAAGAACGCGATGTCGGAAGAGATCGAGGTCTTCGCGACCGACGCGGGCTCGAAGAATGTTGCGGCGTCGTGGGTATGGGAAGTCAACGACGTCAACGTCGCACAGCTCGTCCCGGGCAGCGATGGCTCGAAGCAGCGGTTCACTACCGCGCTCGACGCCTTCGACTCACCTGATCGCACGACGGAGCCCACGACGTTCGTGACTGTCTGCGCTGAGACAGTGAGCAACGCCGAACCGGTCTGCAACGCAACGCAGATCTTCGCCGTCGCAAACCTAGCCGGTGCGTGGAACTTCTACGGCTACCCGTTCGGTGACCCGAACGAGAGCACCACGCTCACGATCGAGCAAGTCGGCCGTCAGCTCACGATCGACGGAACCGGTCAGGGGACGGTGTACGGACTGGACGTCCAGTTCTACTACGGCAATTTCAACTACACCGGCACGATCGTCGCCCCCGGCGTGATCGAAGGCGAGTTCACTCTCGCCGGCTCCGATTCCGATGACCCGATCAACTGGTGGTGGTCTGAGCAGCAGACCACCGCACTCTCACAGCTCGTGGAGATGCACGCTATGGTGCAGCTTCACGCGCAACAGCTCTAGACTTGGCCTTGGTTCGCGCGATTGTCGCGCCGCAGGCCCCTTACCCCCGCTTCGAGAAAGCGGGGTTTGTCATTTAGTTTTTTAGCCTAACTCACCCCGTAAAGGGGCGTGGCCCCCACGGGGCTTTACGCCCCTACCCTCCCTTACCCAAGGGAGGGTTTTGAATCGCTCAACAACACGAGGATGATGCGGTTCTCTCTCTTGGGTAAGAGACGCCGTCCAGAGGACTCTGTCCGGAGGAGAGTTAGAGTGAGTTATGCTGTACTTACCTGTTCGTCCCTACATTGACTTTTTCCCATTTTTAGCATATAACGATTGCAGCGGACGCAACTGCGTTCTTCGACAATCGGTTACAAACTTGGACTTCTATAAGGAGGAGTCATGAAAACAGCTCACGCGATTGCAGTTTGGTTTGTGTTTTGCATTGCGACATTGGTCGCAACCGCGGGGCTCGCATGCTCCTCGGACAACAACCGGAACCTGCCTGGCGACAATACCGGACAGCCTGACGCGGCCATCGATTCACCGGACGACATTGCGCCGGACGTCAGTTCCGACTCGTTCATCGACGCTGAACTCGACGCCACGCAAGATGTATCAGCAGACGTTCCGAAAGACGCCGTGCAGGATGTCTCATCAGACTCGCCGGATGACGCGGCAAACGATGCCTTGACGGACGCCTTCGTCAGCAACGCTTGGCCCAAAGGCAAGGTTGGCAAAGTCGTCCAGGTCACGAATCTAGCCAAGCATACAGGTGCCATCAGCATGGTCATCCAACCCAAGCAGATGCACGTCATGGATCTAACCGATGACGCGGGCGATGGCGATGCCGCGGACGAAGCCGGCGTAGATACGGCTCCGGTCGTGAACGCGAACCTAGTCGACTTTGAAAAGTGGTGGATGGCAATCCCGCCATACTACGATCCTGACAATGGGCTGATCACTCCGGCCAGCATCTTTGCCCTCGACAGCAACGGCACCGGCCACATGCTTCATCCATTCACCGCCGAGGAAACACAGACTGAGTTTTCTCTTCAAGCGGACTCATGGTCGATCATGCCGATCGACATCAACGGAACGACGCTACATAAATACGTCGGCTTAAGCATGGACATCGTGTACTGCTTTGATGCGCACTACTTAGTGACAAACGGTAGCGACAAGATTTGGCGGATCGCCGACGATGGGACGAAGACTGTTTTGACGAGCGGGCTCACTGGCCCATCGACTCTGCTCTGTCATCCGCAAAACTACCTCCTCGTGTCGACAACTCCCACTTTCGAGTGGGTGTGCCCGCCGGAAGACGGTGGAGGTGGCTGCTACTACGGAAACATTCTGACCCCGAGCGAAGTCTACAAGGTTGAACTGATTACCGGCACAACTACGCTCTACGCTACTCTACCGCTAACGGTGAACTTCCCGCTGGGTCAAATATTCAAGATGCGGGTCGGCTATCTGCCGGATGTAGGCTTCCCCGTCGGTTGGCGAGTGCCCATGGCGCGCAAAGCCGACAACAGCTTGCTTGTCGGCGATCAGACCTCCAAGACCTTGTACATGGTTTCGCCCGATGCTGACGTAGTCGATGTCGTGTCCGGCATGGACGCGCTGACCGCTACGGCAATCTTGGCGCCCAACGAAGTGATCTATACCGTCTCAACGGTCGTGCTCAACGAAGGTGCCGGCCTGATGATCAAGCCCAAGATCAAGGCTCTGCACGAAAGCTATTGGTACGACATCCTGGACATCGAAGGCTACGAAACCGTCACAGATTTCTCGTCGTTGATCATGGGCATACCTTGCGGCCTCAACCCCAATGACGGCATTTGCCGCCTGCCGCTGGGTATCTACCCCAAGATCGACTTGGACTCTAACAACAACCTGATCGTGGCAGATCCGATGTTGGGCGAGATTAATCTCTATCACCTCGACTTTCTGGACGGACCCGATGCGGGCGAACCTGATGCCGAGGAGATTGATGCCGAAGTCGATGCAGAGGATGAACCGGCGGATGACGCCGATCCCGATGCCGACCCGGACTGACAACCTTGGGGCTAAGCGCCCCGCACTAACACGCACCCCGCCTACTCCGGCGGGTGTTTTTTTGCGCAAAAAAACACCCTCGATCCTGTTCATCGGGGGTGTTCTTGGAATTTCTGGCCGCCATGTCCGTGCACTAGTCGTGCCGGATCTCATCCGTCTTATGTCCACAATGTTTTATGGACATGAGACGAACGAGTTTCTTCTGTGATTTTGTTTTTATCGTTGTGAGTTAGACGCAAGATTTTGCGTCTCTACAGTGATGAGTATCAGGGTGGAGTAGTTGTTGAGGTACTCGAAGAAACGTCTTCCGCTGGCGGAGGCGTTGCTGGAGTTGAAGTTGGGGTCGTATCCGGAGTTGAAGTCGGAGGAATTACGGGAGTTGAAGTCGGACTCGAATCCGGAAGTGTTGCAGGCGTCGAGGTCGATTGTTCGTCTGTCGGTTTTTGCGGGCCAACCATCTGACCGGTCAAATTATCAACCGGATAATGCGTGTTGTCAGAGACGAATCTGATAGTACCGGGCAACATTGTTCTGACCAGCCAAGAAAATTCAATATCATGTGACTGCGCAGCGCTGATGACGATGTCAAAACCCGTGTCGGTGCGGTTATCGATCCACCAAGATCCGCCATCGAGCGAAGCATTCGGCGTGGCATAGACCATCGGGTAGGCCAAAACCGAGTCATACGAAATATGCACCTGTTTGGCCCCGGCTGTAATCAATGCCAATCCCTCTATTTCAGTTTGCTGATCCGTTGTCGGCGTTGAGTAATTGTTCACGACGGTGGACGGTGTACCGCTTTCGCCGATAGAACCGGCCGTGTAACTCGGTTTGACGAAGACACTGATCAAGCCCTCTTGCGCACCGCTGTAAGATTCCAAAGCAACGCCAACTACATTGCCGGGACCGATGGCTTTCACCGCGACGCCCGGTACGGTGGAAGCCGTCAAGTAATCTCCAACTTGGATAACACCGTTGACGATCGAAACGCGAGTTGGCACGCGGCCGGCCAATGCGATTGGGAAATTACCCTTCATATAACCTCCCGTAACAAAGCCCGGTCTTGTAGAGACGATACCGAGTATCGGTTCGTTGGGCGAAGTTGAACGTTTAACCAAGTTGACGCCGGTTGGATCAACCGTCACCAAATCGCCGGGTTGCAAATCTTCTTTTGATTCATAGCGTTCCGCATAATCGTAAGTGCTCGAAGTCATCCAACCATCGGCATTTGTGGCAATGTAAGTCGAAGTCGGCGCAAGCGTATCATCGACAAATATGTATGTGCTTGATGAACCGAAGCCGGTCGTCTTGGAACCGAGGAAGAGACGCTTGCCTACGGTTAAATCGCCGGTGGCCGTCACATTCCCTTGATTTGAGATACTAAAGACAGATGTTGCCGTGCTTAGATTGCCGGAGTTGGTACCCGTCGCAAAGCTAAACTCAAGACCAGAAGATGTGGAATTGACCGTGTGATTGTTTATCTGGAAACTCGTGGCGACAGAGCTTGATGCGTTCTGATCCCAACCCGAACCGTTAAAGCTAAAGGCATGCGAGTCATAACCCTGCGTAGTTTCATCGGCAGTACCCTTGGCTTGCATCGCCAAATCGCTTGTCACCAGGTTGACCGAACCGTCGGCGGCCAACAAATCCCCTGCCCACCAATGCGGATGCAAATAAACCATGACTGTTCCGGATGCAGACGCAGATGTCAGAGCTTCGCCCAACACCATGCCGGAACCTTTGGCCTTAACCGCATAGCCGTCATCTCCAGCCATCAACTTATCTCCGGTGTTCACAACACCGTAAATATCCGAGAACTTGACCGTGAGTTGACCCAACATACCGACCATGGCCCATTCTGTCGGCTTAATCTCATAATCAGAATCACCTCCGGGCGTATTGCCGACAACCGAAGGATTGCTGGAGACGATACCCACTGTCTTGTTTCTATTTACATAAGTCGATCTTGCAACGGATGTTGCGTTCGCCAAATCCAATACCACAACTTCTCCCGGCAGCAATGCCAAATTATTGTGCCTCATCCATTCGGCATAATCGCCGCCGCCGGCATTGTAACCGGTATCTGCATACACGGCGCCATTGCCGCGCACTGACATCTTTGGAGTTCCATCAACGGCATTCCAAACTTGGAGGATTCTTGTGCCTATCGTATTGGAACCGCCCTGATTGATGTACAAGGTTGTAGCGCTTGTGCTGCTTGCGGAATTAATGAAATGTGCAGTGGCATTGTTAACGTCGTTGCTCCTTGCCAATAATGCGTTTGCCGCTGTGCCGTCTTCGTTATAGAACAATCCATTCACGCCATTGTAGATAGACAGATTTGCCAAAGTGTAAATCTTTCTTGGGTTAGAACCCAGATTTGACATGTAACCGTATATATTTACATTCGGCGTACTGTCTCCGCCGGCGACATTATTAAGCGTGTACGGCATGCTCGCTACGATATTATAAGTCGCACCCAGCTGCGTATCGCCGGTGGTCAAATCCGTACCGGTTGCCATGGCGAACAAGTTAACTTTCACTGAAGTTGTATCAGCTATGCTTCCGTAAACACTGCGGCTGTCAATAAAACTTACGTTTTCGTTATCGACCGTAAAGTACCCGTTAGTTAATGATTGGCTGCCAAGCGTAGAGATATTTGCTGTAAAAGCAGAAGGACCGTTGGCATGAACACCTCCGTCAAACAAACCATCCCCCTCAACATAAACGCTGCTCTTGAAGGAAGCCAAACCGGTAACTGACAATCTGCTCACATCGGCTGTGCCGACAGCCAAAGAATCAAGCGACGTGCCGTGCAAATCATAAGTGCTAATGTAATGCGTTGAACCGTCGCCTGCGAATACGGCCATGGTGTTGCCTTTAATATCCATAGCAAGGCCGTTTCTCAAATACGTCGAGTCCGTGGCAACGTAAACCCTATCAAATGTACTGCCATTCAATCTCCAAATTGAGAATGAATTGTTGTTCTCCAGAATGTATATCAATCCGTTTCTGGCGATGAGTTTTGAGGGCAAGCCCGGAGTGCGACCGATAGCCTTGGAAGCGTATTGGACAACCGTTCCTGGTACGGAGATGTCCACGGCATACAAATTACCGTTCGTGCCGAGAGCGAATAATGTTGAACCTTCAACATCCGAAGCCGCAGCAGTGGCCAAAGCATACGTGCCAAGCAAAGTCGTGGTGCTCGGATTGCTGACATCTAAAATCGAAACACCAACGCCATTGCGGGTTAAGTAAACGTAAGGATATGAAGCTTTTACACCATAAATGCCGGAGATGTTCTTTGTGTGAATCAATACCGGTTTTCTCGGATCTGAAATATCAATCTTGTGCAGTTTGCTGTCGCCCGTGCCGCCAATATATGCATATCTTCCGGCGACGTCGATCCACGAATCGTTGATCGTTACGTCGTATTGAACCAAGCCCAATAAGGCGGGACTGCCCAAATTGGTAATGTCATATATATATAAATTACTGCCGTCATTGATATAAAGCAGGTTACCAATCAACTTGACACTTCTGGCACCATTAACTGAAATGGTAGCCTTGTTCGTTATCGTCTGCTGACGCAACTGCCCGATGTACACATAACCGGCGGAACTGGCAGTTACACGATCAATATAAGCGACCCTGTCACCGTCAATCTGTACATCCATGGCGGAATAAGACGAGTCGTTCATCGTGATGGAAGCGACCCTGGTCGGTGTTGAGGCGGTTTGAACTATCGGGCCGTTCGCCAACAGAGACGTGCTCGAAACGTTGCCGACAAACAAGTTCTTCCATTTGTGAGTTGTATCGCCCAATTCATACGTATTATTTGCGACAGGCGCAAAATAGTTAGTGTAGAGCACGACTTTTGACGTGGCATTTGTTCCAAAATACAATCCGTTGCTTACGGCATTATTCATGATTGTAAAATCATTGCCGCTAAATCCAGCATATCCCATCACACCGCTGGTGTTTGAAAAGGAGACCTGCGCCGATGAATCTTGCGTCGTCTTAATGTTCAAATCCGAGTCAATGCCCTGCAAACGGGCGCTACCGTTCGCACCCGAGTAAATTCTGAATATTTCATTATCTCCTCCTGACTTATCAGCGATCACAAAGCTAGTTCCAGCTTCTCTTAAATTCCAAGTGGAATCGCCTATATATGTGGACGAAACCCAAAGATCTTTCCAACGATACGAGGATGAACCAAGATCCATCGTAAGAGTGGATGAAGGCATTACATTACCCGTGTCGTCAATGATCGTATTTGACGATTGCGCGGCACCTGTACCATTCCAACGCATGATGTGATTATCAACACCGGAACCCGTTATGCCTGCGCCGCTTCCCGCGGACCAGCTTAAATTACCGGATGTGTCACTGACCAAAAACTGAGTGGATCCCGGCAAATTTGTAGGCAATATCAGTTCATATTCATTCGACAAAGTGACAGGTGCGCGGATGCCAACCAAGAAACCACTTTCACTATTATCTGACAGATGTATGGACGCACCTGAACTTATAGAAGGAGAATATACGGTAATATTTCCGGCCTCCAAGACAGTAGATATGCTTGAGTCTAAAGTAAACGCTATAGTACTGCCTGTTAAATATATACCTGTGTCAGGATTGCTTACGAATGAATAACTTGGTGCATTAAATGCACCATTCGGTACAAACACATTACCCGCGGAAGAAACTTGAAACGCATCGCTGGCACCAACTGTTAGCAAGGCTAGCGGAGAAGTGTCGCCAACGCCGACTTTACCGGTGTCATCAATTGTAACCAGCGAATCCTGCGCTGCACCCGTACCGTTCCATCGCATTATGCGATTGTCTGTGCCCGACCCCGTGATGCCGGTTCCACTGCCTGCCGACCAGCTGAGATTGCCACTCGTATCGCTGACTAGAAATTGAGTGGAACCAGGCAAGGCATCTGGCAAGACCAAACTATATTGAGCACTGGTAGGATGGGCGTGGATTGTAACGTTGTCACCTAAAGTGCTAAATAAAGACAAGGCACCCGAATTACCGGCATCACCATATATATATAGTGTCTGGCTAGCGAGATATGCTTGATCCACGCCATTAACCGCAAAGTATAGGCTATTTCCGCCATTATTATACATTCCGGTGTCTGGATCGTTTTTAAATGAGAACCCCGGAGCACTATATGAACCGTAACCAGCTAATAATTGATCGCCTCTTATGGTTCCCGAAGCATAAACATCTTTCCAAGATTTCGAAGCTGAACCTAAATTATAAGAGTTGCTCGTTGAAGGACCAATGCTTCCGCCGATGTTAAGGGCGAAATCTTGATTCCATTCAGCGCCGATACTGGTATGTGTAGCATTTTTAATAAACAAGGCTTGGTTTAAATCCTTGTCACCAACGAAGAAAAGCGAACCATTTGCAGTGGTTTGCTTAGGATAAAACGCAAAAGATGCACCGGATGTATTGTTGGATTCGAAAAAACCTGATGTGGTGAATCTAAAGTTAACGCCCGTAGCCGCGCCGGAGAATATTGTCGATGATGCGTAAATGCTGTTCCAAGAATTTGAGGCTGTGCCGAGACTAGCTTCGTTGTTTACGTACGGATAAAGATTGCCGTTGTTATCTATCGTGACCAACGAGTCTTGAGCGGCGTCGGTGCCGTTCCAACGCATGATACGTTCATCCGTGCCTGATCCCGTAATACCGACGCCGGTGAATTGCGTACCGTTAATATACAAAGCTGTCGTGGAAACATAACCCGTGGCTAACAAATTTGTGGTGGAAGCGTAGGTGGTGAATAGATTGCGCCACTTGTAAGTTGACGAACCTAAGTCATAAGCATTTGTCGATGAAGGACCGACATTGCCTGCAACTTGCAATTTAAAGATGGCAGTCGATGTTGTACCAATCCCGACGTTGCCGTTCTGATCAATCTTAATGCCGTCCATTCCGCCGCCGGTAAACAAGCCATTGGCAACTACATCACCGGATTGTACTTCCACCAAAGACACATTTTGGAAATCACATTTATCCGAAGCTGCAGCTCCGTAGCCGGTAAGAATAAAATCGCCCGGATTGGAATTTGTCTTAAACGTAGTTGTCCAAGTTCCCGGCGTAGCAATGTTCACCGATCTTAAGTAAACTCTTTCCTGCGAAATACCAGCCGGATCAATGTAAACGTTAACAGTGGTGTTCTGATTTAAAGTGGAATACGTAAACCTATACCAACGATTTGGTTTTACCGGTGCCGTAAAGTCTGCCGAGGACTGCGAGAGCGTTCCATTCGGGGTGGCGTTGTATGTATAAGTAGCTGTCGTACCCGCCAAAGTCCAGCCGGTACCGGCAGTCCAATAAGTGGCCCCGCTGGCAAATGTGCCGTCTCTCAAAATATTTGAACCATACGTTGAACCGAGGACATTCAGAGATCCGTTATAATAGTTCATTATTTCCGGTGCCTGATACTCATTCGTCGTCGCCATCGCACCCTGCGCACGGTACCAACTCAATTTTGAGTTAACCGTATTTCCCGGATACGGAATAACTTCCTGCCAATAACTATTCAAAGTATTTGCCGCACCATCAATATCCCAAGCCTGGCCGATCTGCCTGATTCTTGGAGAAAGACTGAGTGGAACAAGAGCGGCGGTTACACCGGTGGAGACGGCTGCCGTCATTACATGGCCCTCAGTCGAAACATAAAGCGTTGGGATAGTCTGTGTTATGTAATTGGTTGTAGCAATCGTGGTAGCACCCGAAATCGCGCCTCCTGCGGCAATGCCGGCAGATGACGTAATCGAACCGTAGGAAGATAGGTTGCTTCTGAATTTAGTGTATTTAGTAAGTGTCGTAATCGCAACCGTTGTCAGCGGACCGCTATATACCCTTGGTGCAGCTACCGGCTCCAACTGCGCGCCCCAAGCTGCTATCGCATTAGTGCCATTTATAATGAACACACCCGATGTAGCATGCGCAGCGGACAAATTTTGCGTTACTGAATATCTTTGCCATTGAGTCGTAAGCACAACCTGTTTTGCGGTACCGGTTTCGGTATTCGAGTCGATGCGCAAAGAAACCGGTGCCGTGCCAGATTGTGCTTTTAGCCAAACGCTGAATGTCCAGTTACCGGTAGTCGCATTGGTAATGTTCTGCTTTATATGACTGTCAGCGGCGTTGCCTGCGGGTATGCCCTCGGCTATCTTGGTGTCTTCAGGTGAATACCAACCATTAGCCGCAACGGCTCCGCTTAAATTAGATTTAAGCCAAGAAGCATTGTCAAAAGTTTCAGTTTGCAACAAAAAGTTTTGATACTGACCCATGTATAAGTACGGCGTATTGATATAGCCTCCAATTTCAACCGTTTTTTCATCTCCATAATTTGTGCTGGCATCATTAGTCGCACCTCCTGCGATGCTCAACAAGCTCGAAGGATAGGCTGTACCGACTCCAACATAGCCATTGTTATTTATGGTGAAATATTTATTCGCCAAGTCATTGTTACTGATTGTGAATCCTTGATTAGATTGCCAAATGTCCCAAGTAGATGTACCGACGCGAGTGGAAGAAGCCCAAACATCCTTCCAACGGTTTGATGAAGAACCGAGATCATAGCTCAAAGACGTTACCGGCAAAATGTTGCCCGTTGTTGAAACGCCGGCTGTTTGAATTGGATTATCAGTCACGTAACCCAAGTCAGTCGTGACTTGCAAATCTCCGCCGCCACCACCCGTCACCGCCGTTCCGTTCACATACAAGGCCGTTGTCGAAACATAACCCGTCGCGAGAAGATTCGTAGTGGAAACAAATGTCGTAAAGAGATTGCGCCACTTGTTGGTGGTAGAACCCAAGTCATATGTATTGTCAGCTCTCGGTATCACATGACCTCCAACATCTAATGCTGCGAGATATGATGTGGATGAAACGTAGAGTGATTTGACCGCACCATCAAAAGCGCCGATGTCAGTCGAATTGTTTTGATCAGGTCTTAATGTTTGATAGAAACGAACTGAGGCATTTTGTATTCCATTGGCAGCACCGGTTGATTGCGCATACATGTCCAAGAAGTAGTTGGAACCAACCGCAAAGATGTAACCCTGTCTCGTTCCTGCCGCAGGAGTGGCGGAGAGAGGTTCATCAACATATACGAATGGTCCGCCGGTGTCGGTATTCAATCTTGTTGCACCGGTATATAGGATTCCCGTGGTTGTGACGTTTCTGGTGTATACGTCGCCCATCAAGTACGCAGTTGATGAAGCGTAGATGTTCTTCCATGAGAGTGCGGCTGTACCGAGGCTGTATGTGTTGTTAGCGCTTGGTGTGAGATCAGAAGCCACGTTGCCATAGACTGTGAGGTTCAAAGTCTGGATAGTACTCGATGAATACACGCCGGTTGAGGCAAAGAGATTTTTCCAGCGATAAGCTGAAGTTCCCAAGCTATATGAGTCGGTTGCACTCGGACGGAAGTCAGCAGTTGATGTAGCACCTGCAAATTGGATCCAGTTGGTGGTGATAGCACCGAGGTCGGTGACGTCTTGGAGATTCTGGGTTTCTCCACCCACAGTTAGTTGCGTTCCGTTAATATACAAAGCGGTCGTGGAAACATAACCCGTGGCAAGAAGATCTGTAGTGCTGACTGAAACCGCAAACAAGTTTCTCCAATGGTTTGTCGATGAGCCAAGATCGTATGTATTGTCAGCTCTCGGTATCACATGACCTCCAACATCTAATGCTGCGAGATATGATGTGGATGAAACGTAGAGTGATTTGACCGCACCATCAAAAGCACCGATGTCAGTCGAATTGTTTTGATCAGGTCTTAAAGTCTGATAGAAACGAACTGAAGCATTCTGAACAGTGTCGGCAGCTCCGGCGGATTCTGCATACATGTTCAAGAAGTAGTTTGAGCCGACAGAGAAAATGTAACCTTGTTGCGTTCCTGCTGCAGGAGTTGCCGACAAAGATTCATCAATCAATACAAGCGGACCTCCAGCATCAGTCGTCAGTCTCGTCGCACCGGTGTATAGGATTCCTGTCGTTGTCACGTTTCTGGTATAAACATCACCCATCAGATATGCAGTTGATGAAGCGTAGATGTTCTTCCATGAGAGTGCGGCTGTACCGAGGCTGTATGTGTTGTTAGCGCTTGGTGTGAGATCAGAAGCCACGTTGCCATAGACTGTGAGGTTCAAAGTCTGGATAGTACTCGATGAATACACGCCGGTTGAGGCAAAGAGATTTTTCCAGCGATAAGCTGAAGTTCCCAAGCTATATGAGTCGGTTGCGCTCGGACGGAAGTCAGCAGTTGATGTAGCACCTGCAAATTGGATCCAGTTGGTGGTGATGGCACCGAGGTCGGTGACGTCTTGGAGATCTTGAGCTTCAATGCCCGTCACTTGTGTGCCGTTAACATATAAGACCGCCGTTGAAATATAACCGGAAGCATCAATATTGGTTGAACTGACATTTGTGCTGAACAACTTCTTCCAGGCATAAGCAGTGGAGCCCAAGTTGTATAAATTATTTGTCCCCGGCAAGAAGTTGGAGGTAGAGGTCGCACCAGCGAATTGGATCCAGTTGGTGGTGATGGCACCGAGATCTGTCACATCCTGTAAATCCTGAGCTCCGGTTCCTGTAATCAGGGTACCGTTAATATACAACGCCGTTGTGGAAACATAACCCGTCGCGAGAAGATTCGTAGTGGAAACAAATGTCGTAAAGAGATTGCGCCACTTGTTGGTAGTTGAACCCAAGTCGTATGTATTGTTAGCTCTTGGAATGACATGACCTCCAACATCAAGTGCCGCGAGATAAGAAGTCGAAGAAGCATAGATGTTGGTCCATGCTTTAGAAGCAGAACCTAAACTGTATGTGTTGTTGACGCTGGGTATTAAGTTGGAAGCCACATTTCCCCAGACCGTCAGGTTAAGAGTCTGAACAGTCGATGACGAGTAGACGCCGGTTGAAGCAAAGAGGTTTTTCCAACGGATGGAGGAAGTGCCCAATCCGTATGAGTCGGTGACTGTGGGCAGGATGTCGGCAGTCGATGATACGCCCGCAACTTGAATCGGGTTGGTGGTGACATAACCGATATCAGTTACTTCTTGCAGATTTTGACTTCCGCTGCCGGTTATCTGTGTGCCGTTCACATACAAAGCCGTCGTGGAAACATAACCCGTGGCCAACAAATTAGTTGTGGAAACAAATGTCGTAAAGAGATTGCGCCACTTGTTGGTGGTAGAACCCAAGTCATATGTATTGTCAGCTCTCGGTATCACATGGCCTCCAACATCTAATGCTGCGAGATATGATGTGGATGAGACATAAAGTGATTTGACTGCACCATCAAAAGCACCAATGTCAGTCGTGTTGTTCTGGTCAGGTCTTAATGTTTGATAGAAACGAACTGAGGCATTTTGTATTCCATTGGCAGCACCGGTTGATTGCGCATACATGTCCAAGAATCTGTTTGATCCAACAGAGAAGATATAGCCTTGTCTTGTTCCTGCTGCAGGAGTGGCGGAGAGAGGTTCATCAATCAATACAAGCGGACCTCCGGCATCAGTCGTCAATCTTGTTGCACCTGTATAGAGAATTCCTGTCGTCGTGACGTTGCGAGTATAAACATCACCCATCAGATATGCAGTTGATGAAGCGTAGATATTCTTCCAAGAGTTGGTGATCGAACCAAGATCAAATGTATTGTTAGCGGAAGGAGTTAAGCTCGAAGCCACGTTGCCATAGACTGTGAGGTTCAAAGTCTGGATAGTACTCGATGAATACACGCCGGTTGAGGCAAAGAGATTTTTCCAGCGATAAGCTGAAGTTCCCAAGCTATATGAGTCGGTTGCGCTCGGACGGAAGTCAGCAGTTGATGTAGCACCTGCAAATTGGATCCAGTTGGTGGTGATGGCACCGAGGTCGGTGACGTCTTGGAGATTCTGGGTTCCGGTTCCTGTGACCAATGTCCCATTGATATAAAGTTGAGTTGTTGAAACATAACCCAAAGCATCAATATTGGTTGAGCTGACGTTGGTAACTGATAAATAGGTCAAACCGGATATTGTGCCGCCGGTTATGCTAACATTGTTTGAATCTTGCAAAGCCATCGTACCCAAATTGGTGGTGGAAGCTGCGACTATTCTGCCTTGGGCGTCAATGAGCAGATTAGGAATCTGGAGCGTTGTTCCATAATATCCGGCGCTGACTCCCGTGTTGGTTAAAGCGACCGAGGTGGCGGCACTGCCGTTAAAGTTTAGGAATGCAATGCCTGTGCCGTTGGTCAATGAATTTGCCACATAACCCGCCTGGCCTGAAACGTTGCCCGTGACATCACCTGTTAGGTTGCCGGTGAACATGGCGGCATACATGTTAGTCGACGAAACATACCCTGAAGCATCAATATTGGTTGAACTGACGTTGGTGCTGAACAACTTCTTCCAGGCATAAGCAGTGGAACCCAAATTGTATAAATTATTTGTCCCCGGCAAGAAGTTGGAGGTAGAGGTCGCACCTGCAAATTGGATCCAGTTGGTGGTGATGGCACCGAGGTCGGTGACGTCTTGGAGATCCTGGGTTCCGGTTCCTGTAACCAATGTCCCATTGATATAGAGTTCCGTTGTCGAAACATAACCCGTTGCCAAGAGGTTGGTTGTACTGACAAATGCAGTAAAGAGATTGCGCCACTTGTTGGTAGTTGAACCCAAGTCGTATGTATTGTCAGCTCTCGGTATCACATGACCTCCAACATCTAATGCTGCGAGATATGATGTGGATGAAACGTAGAGTGATTTGACCGCACCATCAAAAGCACCGATGTCAGTCGAATTGTTTT
>JAQTXZ010000004.1 GCA_028688515.1 Patescibacteria group bacterium | reverse complement strand
CAGCTTGATCCGCACCGCAATGAGGGCACTATCACCGTAGTAAAAAGCGTGAATAACGATAATGGCGGTCAGGCCGTCGCTTCCGATTTCTCGCTTTATGTAGGTGATACGCCTGTGACGAGCGGCGAGAGCAATTATTTCGAACCGAACGATTACACTATCAGTGAAAATATGAACGATATAGCCGGCTATGAAAAAACCGGCATCGTTTGCAGGGATGGGGATGAAATAGTATCCCAAGACGGCCAATTAAGTTTATCGGCCGGAGATGCTATCACTTGCACCGTCACTAATGATGATATTCAGCCGAAGCTGACGGTCGTCAAGGTTGTCGACGGCGGAGACGCCTCGGTCAGCAGTTTTCCGTTGTTCGTGACACACAGCGATAACGATCCGGTTTCAGTCACCAGCGGAGTGTCACACGGTTTTGATGCCGGCAACTATACCGTCAGCGAAACCAATGAGCAGGCTAATTATTATGCAAGCTTCAGCGAGAACTGCCCCAACGGCGCAGTAAGCTTGAGCGTCGGCGATGACAAAACCTGTACCATCACCAATACTTATCGCGCACCGGTCGTGCTTCATTCCATTTCCGGTATGAAATTCAATGATGCCAACGACAATGGTACTAGAGATGAGGGTGAAGCCAGTCTCGCCGGCTGGACGATTTATCTTGATTCGAACGATAACGGCGTGCTAGATAATGAAGAAACATCAACGCAGACCAATTCCGACGGCTATTATACTTTTACCGACCTTTCAGACGGCAGCTATGTCGTCCGCGAAGTCCAGCAATCCGGCTGGACGCAAACCATGCCGGCTGATAACGGAAAATATGATGTCTCCATTGATGGCGACAACCCAACCGGCAAAGATTTCGGCAACCATCAAAATCCGCAAGAACCGCAGCAATGCACCGGTTCAGGCACTTACACTGTCAACGCCGATTTTGACAAAGGCAGTCTGATCAACGTCAACCACACCCCGAGCGATCAGATCCAGCTTTCCGACCAGGTCAATGCCTTCAATTTCATCTGGGTATCGGTCTCGAGTAAAGGCACGATGGTCAAGATAAATACTGACACCGGCGCGGTCGTCGGTGAATACTGGACCTCGCCCGCCTCGCAAGGCGTGGGCAACGGCAATACTTCGCGCACGACCGTGGACAAAGACGGCAGCGTCTGGGTTGCGAACCGCAACGGCGTCTACGAAGGTTATGGTTCAGTCGCGCATATTGGCCTGGTGGAAAACGGCCAGTGCGAAGACAAGAACGGCAACGGCGTAATCGACACCTCGACCGGTCAGGGCGATATCAAGCCTTGGGCCGACGTGTCCGGCGACCGCCACGTGGCGACCGCGCAGGATGAATGTATCGTCCATTATGTCAAAACTTCGAATGGCGACGCCCGCCATATTTCCGTAACCGCGGACAATAATGTTTGGGTTAGCGGTATCGGCGGCCGAAATTTTGACTTGATCAAAGGCGGCAAATGGAATGTACCAAGTTCCGGCACTATCATCCGCCATGAAGCGAGCGTCGGCTACGGCGGCTACGGCGGCCTGATCACCGCGAGCGGCATAATTTGGTCGACCAATCCTTTGATCCGTTGGGATACGGCCTATCCTTTAGTGGCACCGAACGGCACCAGCACGATCGGTTACAGCCATGACAGTTACGGCATCTGCATCGATCACCAGGGCAATGTCTGGAACACTTCGCTTTCCGGCGGTCAAATCCGTAAATTCGCGCCGGACGGCAGTCTCTTAGGCACCTTCAATTACCATGCCAATAACGCGCAGGGTTGTGCGGTTGACCAGAATGACAATATCTGGGTCGCCCATTCGCTCTGGGGCAACTCCGTTGGACACCTGCTGAACGACGGCACCTGGGTAGGCAATATCACAGTCGGCACTGGTCCGACTGGTGTCTCGGTTGATGCCAATAACAAGGTTTGGGTGACTAACATGTACAGCCAGACTGTTTCGCGCATTGATCCGGCCTTAGGCGACCTCGGTGCCGATGGCATCACCAAGATCGGCGCGGTTGACTTTACCAGTGTCGATCTCGGCGGACAACTATACAATTACTCCGATATGACCGGCTCGACCCTTTCCGGCAAAGCACAAAGCGGCACCTGGACGGTCGTCCATGATGGAACCGTTGACGGATACGCCTGGAGAGATATCACCTGGACCGCTGCCTTGAATAGCGGCAGTTTGAGCGTGACGGTCGCGACCTCCAGCGACGGCCTGACCTTCGGCGCTCCGCAAGCAATCACCAGCGGCCAAAGCCTCGCCTCGCTTACTTCAAGATACCTAAAAATAGTTGCCAGCTTTGATCGCAGCGAAAACGGCAGTAGTCCGGTACTCTATGATCTGACAGCGACCCGCGAATGCGGACAGACACCACCTCCACCCCCACCACCTCCGGTCTGTACCACAAACTGTGGTGGCGGCGGTGGCGGCTCAACACCCATTTGGTTGTTAAGAAACACAACGTCTTCAACACCGGCCGTATTAGGCGAAACCTTGAAACCTTCATTGAAGTTTTCAAAAACCAGCAGTGTGATTGCGGTCTTTGCGGGAACCAAAGGTATTAATTATTCCATCACCATTGAAAACACCGGTAATTCATCTGCCCTTGATGTCAAGGTGACGGATAAATTACCAACACACCTTACTTTTGAGGACGGCAAGACGGAGCATACCTGGACTATCGGGGAATTGAAAGCCGGAGAAAAAAAGACGCTCAGCTACAAAGTAAATTCCTCAGCTGATGCGCCTAAGGGTGACTATGTTAATAATGCGGAATTGACCTCATCCAACCATGCGACGCTGACCGCGAAGACCACGATAAAAATCAGCGTGCCGCAAGTCTTGGGTGAGAAACTGCCGAACACCGGTTTCGATCTCGGCGAACTATACTTATTGCTGTCTCTTATGATGGTGTTGGCAATCGCGCGCTATTCATTAAAAAAGCAGCTGATATAATAATGTCCGTTATACAGGGAGGCGGCAGGCGGCTAGTAATTATCATCACCGAGGCATTCGCCTTGATCCTGGTAATTTATCTGGTCGCCCTGCCGTTTTACCCCACCATCAAATATAAATTGTTCCCGCCTAAGGTCACTGAGTTGGTGCAACCCGGTATTTTAGCCGCGTCTTCGACCGGTAAATTGCCGGAGGCCAAAGCGGCTGACAAGTCGCCGGCAAAATCTACTGAGCAAAAACAGGGCAACCGGATAATCATTTCTAAGATCGGCGTAGATGCGCCGATCGTCGAGTCAACAGATGAAAAATACGGCTTGAATCACGGCGCCTGGCACATGCCGAATACCGGCGACCCGATTAAGCAGGGCAATATGGTAATCACCGGCCATCGTTTCAAATATCTGCCGCCCAATAACCTGACTTTTTTCTTGATTGATAAGATTGCGGTCGATGATCTGATCGAAATCCGTTGGCAGGGCAGTAACTATGATTATAAAGTGATTGGCAGCAAGATCGTGCCGGCGACCGAAACCTCGATTCTTAATCCGACCGAAACGCCACTGCTGACAATTTTTTCCTGTGACCCGATTTACTCCACCGAAAATCGGCTGGTGGTAACAGCAGAGCCGGCCAAATAAATTGTAATTGAAAAAACCCAGCGCGGTGGTCCCGAGCTGGGTTTTGGTTTTTAGCGATACACTCCGCAAAAGAAAAGATCGTAGGTGCCTTCCTCCAGAGAGTTCTGGGGGAAAAAAGAGCCGGCCACAAAGACCGATGCCAGGCGACCGTCACGCATCAAGGCGATCGGCCGGGGAGAAGCATCTTCCGGACTGCACAGCATGATATACGAAAAACCGTTTCTTCCTGATTCTTTTGTGACAACACAAAGACCTCTCTTGCCCGACGTATAGTCAATCGTGAATGCTTCCAGCGGCGGGATGATTGGCCTGATGCTGACAAACGGCGTAGCCTTGCCGGCTCCTTTTGCCCGTCCGATGGTCATGACATGCGTCATATGCGTCGCCGAATCCTCCACCCGGCGGTATGCCCGCGCGCGATATTTTTTTGCCCAAGCCAACCACGCCAAGACGACGATGACCATAAAAAAGGCGATCAACAGATAGCCGTTGGACGCCTTGCTGACTTCCGTGTTTATCGGCAACACGATGCTGAGCATATGAGCCTCCTCCAGGGGAAGTGTATTTAACAGAACAAAATTTAAAGATTAATATATAATAAATTTGCCCTATTGTCAATCAATATTGACGAGACAATGTATTTATGGCAATATTTTAACTAAGTTTAGGGCTACGGCCGTAAACAATACCCGAAGCGACCTGAGGAACACCTCGGGCGCAAGAAGGAGGCACGACATGGCATCGTTGGCAGTGATCGGTAAGACCGGGAAGTACAGGGTTTTAAGCACCGTCTGTTCGCTTCCTGAAGGCTTCACGCTCGTCGAAGGAGAGATGTTGAGCTTCAAAGATTCGGTGCCTTTCACCGCATCGTCCGAACGGCAAAACGTTGACATGTTCAACTGCGGCCAGGCGAAAGCAAAAATCGATTACTTTTCTGCCAACGGCATGGCGAACATCGTAATCGAAAGCACCACGAAGGATGATCTTTTCAAGGCGCACAAAATCGCGATTCTGCGGACAGGCGGCAACGTGTTTACCGCTGATTCGCCGGAGGATCGCGGAACTCCGTCCCTCGTGACGATCCTTCGGGCCGACGCTCGGCGGGCGATCACCGCGGGTAAGGGGTTCCTCCGGAAGATCGGGATGGATATCACCGATCTCGGAACGAAGTAACTACCGGGAAGCACCAAGAGCGGACACAAGTCGTCCGCTCTTTTTCAATCATTTACAATTCTGTCTACGATTGATATCATCTGATATCTATATGGGCATATCTAAAAAAACTAACAAAGTCTTAGTCGCTATGTCCCCAAAACAATCCCTACGGGATGTTTCGGGGCAGGCCGGCGGAATAAGAAAACCGCGCGTGCTTGTAGCAACATACACGAATGAGGGTTTAAAGATTCAAATGATCGTCGGTCCGCTGAAGTTTGAACCAAGCAAGAGGGGACGGAGATCACAAGTGCCGGTTGCCACGATTTAGACCAAGACCGCCCACGAGGCGGTTTTACGTTACCCCGAATTTGCCATTTGTTGCCCTTGTGGCGATCTTTGTGTCGAGGGTAAGAGTTTGCCACCGATTGAGATACTGACGAGCCGTAAAACCAAATTTGAGAGCGTGGGACGATTTGCTTAACTTTTGAAAAATTAAGCAAATTAGGTGGTATTTCGCGAATGGTACGCTTTTGTACAATTCGAGAAACGCATGGCCTTAAACTCTTGCATTTCCTTATCTTGTCCAGTATAATGACTGTATTATGCTAAAAAGGGAGAATAAGCATAGTATAACGTAAATAATATGCTAAAAGCGACAGTTTCCAAGCAAAAACAGGATAAAGAGAGGCTTCTCTCACTTCCGTACATAGAACGAACTAAAGAAAAAGACACTCGAAAGTGGCTGTCTTCGGATTTGATAAAAGTCATTCTCGGCCCTCGCCGGGCAGGGAAATCCGTCTTTGCTTTGATGCTCTTAAAGGATCAATCATTTGCCTATTTCAACTTTGACGATGAATCGATTCCCGGAGAAGAAAAGATTGATCTTGATGAGCTGATGACAGAGTTGAAGCTTGCCTACGGCGACACAAAATACATTCTCTTTGACGAAATACAAAATCTTCCTAATTGGGAGCTGTTTGTTAATCGTCTGCATCGAGCCGGATACAATCTTGTCTTAACCGGTTCTAACGCATCTCTTCTTTCAAAAGAGCTTGCCACACATCTTACCGGCAGACATATTCCCATAGAAATACTGCCGTTTAATTTTTCGGAAATTTTGAAAGCCAAACAGTATGAAGTTACTCCCGACAAACTTTCATTGCCTGATGAAAAAGCGAAACTGCTTGAATACATGACCCAGTACATGACGAGTGGCGGTTACCCGGAGGTTGTTACGAAAGGCGTTGATCCACGCGGATATCTCGATGTACTTTTTGATGCCGTGCTTTTCAAGGATGTTGTGAAGCGTCACAATGTGCGTTTTTCCGAACAAATAGCTAGCCTCGGATCATATCTTATAAACAATGTTTCGGGACAATATAGTTCTAAAAAACTGGCTAATATTCTTGGCTTCAAAAGCCAGGTTACTTTGGAAAAATACGTAAGCTATCTTACGGAAGCATATTTAATTTTCCCTTTGATACGACATTCGACAAAAGCTGGTATACGACTTCGATCATCTAAAAAAACGTATGTCGTTGACAACGGCTTTGTAACGGCAAAAGCCGTACAGCATTCTCCAAATACTGGCAAGCTTATGGAAAACCTCGTATTCGCCGAATTGGTAAAGAAAGGTAATCAGCCCGGCCGAGAATTGTTTTATTACAAGACCAGAAATGATCGGGAGGTAGATTTTGTACTCAAAAAAGGGTATCAGGTTATAGAGTTGATGCAGGTCTGTTACGACATGACCGATCCCGATGTTGAACAAAGAGAAGTAAAAGCTCTCGTCGAGGCAGGAAAAGAGTTGAATATTTCCAAGCTTACCGTGCTTACATGGAACGAAAAACGCACGGTGGAAAAAGACAACATGACCATACAGTTCAGGCCGCTCTGGGAATGGTTACTTGAGAATAATTTATGAAAATAAAAGATTTGCCAAAATCAGATAGACCGCGAGAGAAGCTCATAGCGAAAGGAGCCGAGAATTTGAAGGACTCCGAACTTTTGGCGATTCTTTTACGCACTGGTAAGGCTGGGAAAAATGTCATTGAGATCGCATCGCAAATCCTGTCGAAATATTCCAAGAAGCGACTGTTGCAGATGACGTATGAAGATTTATCGAAAATAGGTGGCATTGATTCCGCAAAAGCCACGACACTTCTGGCCGCTTTCGAGCTCTCCAAACGTGCATTGGAAGTGAATGATACCAATCTACCGGTGATCAATACCGCAAAGGACGCGGCCGCGCAACTGACAGATATGCGAGATCTCAAAAAAGAACATTTCGTGGTTTTATACCTGAATGCAAAAAATCAACTGGTTCACAAAGAGACTATTTCAATGGGCACGCTGAATGCGAACCTCGTCCATCCACGAGAAGTTTTCGAGCCAGCCCTCAAATACTCCGCGGCTCAAATCATAGCCGCTCACAATCATCCTTCCGGCGATCCGAAGCCATCCGATGACGATCTGGAGGTTACAAAAAGATTGACCGAGGCCGGAAAAATGATGGGCATCGAAATTATGGATCACGTCATTGTTTCCAAAAACAGCCACCTCAGCTTCAAAGAAGAAAAATTACTATGAGCACCAACAATATAAAAGATTTGGAAAATAGACTATGGGAAGCGGCCGATCATATGCGTGCCAACTCTTCTTTACGTCTCAATGAATTTGCCGAGCCGGTTTTGGGTTTAATCTTCCTGAAGTTCGCTGGCGTGAGATTCAGTAAAACCGAAAAGGAAATATCCGAAGAGCGGAAAGTAAAGACTAAAAGTCATGGCGGAGCTTCAGTCGCACGCGAGCGGCCGGTTTCTTCTGCTGATTATCACGCGCAAGGCACGCTGTTCGTTCCTGAAAAAGCCAGGTTCTCGTATCTTATCGAATTACCGGAAGGCACTGACATGGGTAAGGCCGTAAATGATGCGATGAAAGAAATCGAAGCGGAAAACAAAGAGCTTGCCGGTATTCTCCCGAAGTCATTTCAGATGCTTGAAAATCGGTCTATCATCACGCTTCTAAAAAATTTCAATCAAATACCGGATGATATTGAAGGCGATGCGTTCGGGAGGATTTATGAATACTTCCTCGGCAAGTTCGCGATTGCCGATGGTTCTGGTGGTGGAGAATTTTTTACACCGACTTCGATCGTCAAACTCATCGTCGAAATCCTCGAGCCATACAAGGGATATATCTACGATCCAGCGTGCGGATCGGGCGGTATGTTCGTGCAGTCTGTCGAGTTTATCAAACGGCATTTCGAGAACGGCAAGAAAATAAAAGCATCACGCGAAGTGTCTATCTACGGACAAGAAAAAACAGATCAGACGGTCCGGATAGCTAAAATGAACCTAGCTATTCATGGTCTATCAGGCGACATCCGGCAAGGCAATACCTACTATGAAGATCTTCATCGCTCTGTCGGTAAGTTTGATTTCGCGATGGCCAATCCTCCATTCAATGTGAACGGCATCGATAAAGAGCGCATCAAGGACGATCCACGTTTCCCTTATGGCATACCTCGCAATGATAACGGTAACTATCTCTGGATTCAGATTTTCTTAAGCGCATTGAAAAATACTGGCCGTGCAGGTTTTGTTATGGCTAATGCAGCAAGCGACGCAGGGCATACTGAAAAAGATATTCGAGCAAGGATGATTGAAGATGATTTAGTAGATGTAGTGATCTCTGTTGGATCAAATATGTTCTATAACGTTGGATTACCGGTTACTCTATGGTTTTTTGATAAAGGCAAGAGAAAAACCGATCGCAAAAACAAAATCCTTTTTATCGACGCTCGAAATATATATCATCAGATTGACCGCGCTCATCGCGACTGGACAGACGAGCAAATTAAGCAAATCGCAGACATTGCTCGGAGTTATCGAGGAGAGAAGGGGGCAAAGGAATACGAGAACATTAAAGGACTTTGTAAAGTAGCTACTCTCGAAGAGGTTCGCGAAGCGCAATACTCTCTAAACCCCGGAGGTTATGTCGGGATGAGCGAATCATCACAATCGGACGCAGGTAATTTTGTCACTTCTTTTGAGGCACTTCACAAAGATTTCTCTGAATTAACCAAGAAGGCGCACGATCTCGAAAAAAAGATAGACGAGAACTTCAAAAAAATTCTTTAATATGACAAATCAAACCGTACAAAAATGGAATATGGTCACATTAAAGGATGCAGTAACATTCAGAACTGGCAAGCTAAATTCAAATGCAGCGACTAAAAATGGGAAATATCCCTTTTTTACCTGTTCTCAAGATGTATATAAAACCGATACTTATAGTTTTGATACTGAATGTGTACTACTCGGTGGAAACAACGCTGATGCCATTTATCCAATTTTTTATTTTAAAGGCAAATTTGATGCATACCAAAGGACTTACGTTATTGAATCAAAAGATAACAACATTAGATTTTTGTATTACGCACTAACAGAAAAATTAAATGAGTTGAGATCGCGATCAACAGGATCAGCGACTAAATTTCTGACACTAAAAATACTCAACCAAATTCCTGTTTCTCTGCCTGATTACTCAACCCAGCATAGAATTGCGGATATACTTTCCAGCTATGACGATCTCATCAGCATAAACAATGAACGAATAGCAATTTTAGAACAATTAGTTATTAAAATCTACGAGGAATGGTGCATTAAAGAAAAGGCTGAAACTCAAACTATCACTCTTGGAGAAATTGCCTCGTTAGTAAGAAAGAAATACGACGAGGCGCGAGATAATAAATTACCACTAGTGGACATGTCACGAATGAAGTCGGGCAGTTTATCAATGACAAATTACGGCTCAGCATCAGAATTAAGCACCTCGCGTATTCTTTTTGAGATTAATGATATCCTGTTCGGCTCAATAAGACCTTATTTACACAAAGTGGCGTTGGCTGCATTTTCTGGTGTTACAAATACTTCTGTTTTTGTAATTCGTGCGGTTGAAAAAAGATTTCAGCCGGTTCTTGTCGTTATATTGTTCCGCAAAGAAACGATTCAATGGGCTACTCAATATAGTACGGGTACAAAAATGCCAGTAATTAAATGGGATTATTTAAAAACGATGCCGATTATTATTCCATCGGGGAAATATCTTGAACGATTTACGGAGATTATAAGTCCTATCTTAGAACACATAACTACCTTAAGTCGCGAGAACCGTGGATTAAAAACCTCAAGAGATTTACTGATTCCGAAATTGGTTAACGCCGAAATAAAAGTATAAATATGGACTTAAAACGTAAAATGGAAAAGTTTAATAAGAGATGGAGTATAACCTCGGCGGATTCTTATGAGGATGCTTTCAAGAAATTCAAGACGAGAATTTTGAATATCTTTAAGGGTATTGATAGGAACGTTACGGACGAAAGTGTCACCGCTTTTTGCCAGTATTATGGCATCGAGGAAGTTTGGCACACGCAAACATATGGCGATCATTCGTGGAGCACGAATATAAACGATAGGTTGAATAGAGAAGATGATGAGAAAGAATTCTACAGACTCATCGAACTTATTTTTTCTTTAGATATAAAATCAACAATGGGATACGGCGGCCATAGTTATACATATAGCAAGGACATTCTTTTTAGAGATGTGACTCAAGCGGTTGAGTTATCCGATGTAAATGTATCAATTACCGCTTCGGATGGAGAAGTGATTCTTTATCCTAAAGGAGAGAAAAAATTAGACGAAGAACTAGTGGACTCACCTCTATCTTTTCTCAATAAAGAAAGTGTCGAACATTTTGTTCAAGCGTTAAAGTTCTATCAAGCAAAAAAGCATATAAAATCTGCTGAAAGCTTGAGACGTGCCCTCGAAGAATTTTTAAGACATAAACTGCAAAATACCAAGGGGTTAAATGCAAACATCGCAGAATTTCAGACAAAATTAAAATCAGATAAACGTGATGCACAGGTGCGAAACATAATCGGGTCAATTTTTAATTACCTTGATCAATATTTTAATGAAAACAGTAAACATAATGATGGGGATATAGATGATTCTGAAAATGAGTTTTTGATATATCAAACCGGTTTACTGGTGCGGTATCTGGATAATGTAATATAAATTATGAATGAATTTTCCGAAAACAACTTAATCGAGCAGACAGCCATTAAAATCTTTGCGGAGCTTTGGGGTGCAAAGAATTTTATCAATGCTTACTCCGAAGAGGGTGATGCTCTGCTGGGACGCGAAAATCAGGGGCAGGTTGTTTTGATTGGCCGTCTTAAGCAAGCACTCGAAAAGCTCAATCCAGATGCACCGCAGGAAGCCATAGCGCAAGCTCTAGCAGAGCTCACTCGCGATCGCTCGACCGCGAGTATGGTCAATACAAACCACGAGATTTATAAGCTCATCAAAGACGGCGTGAAGGCAGAGATACGCGATGAACATGGCTCATTCGAGACCATCAACATCAAAGTCATCGATTTTAATGACCCTACAAAGAATGATTTTCTCTTGGTATCGCAAATGTGGATTACCGGCGAGCTTCACAAGCGTCGTCCGGATCTGATCGGATTCGTGAACGGTTTGCCACTTATTTTAATCGAACTGAAAGCATCGCATAAGAACCTTCGCAACGCCTACCAAGAAAATATCCGCGATTATAAAGACACCATACCGCAACTCTTTTGGCATAACGGCTTCATCATCATTTCCAATGGCATTGAAAGTAAAGTCGGTACACTTACTTCCGCATTTGAGCACTTCAACGAATGGAAGAAGATAAAAAGCGAAGATGAAGAGGGTCGCGTCAGTTTAGAAACGGTCATCAAAGGCACCTGCGAACCTTCGCGACTTCTCGATATCGTTGAGAATTTCACGCTATTCGACGATTCCTTCCGCGAAAGAATAAAGGCCATCTCTCGATACTTCCAGCTTCTCGGTGTGAATCAGGCATTCGAGCAGATCAAGAATCGTGATAAGAATCAGGGGCGTCTCGGTGTCTTTTGGCATACACAAGGGTCCGGCAAGTCCTATTCAATGATTTTCCTTTCACAAAAAGTATTCCGGAAAATGACCGGCAATTTCACCTTTGTCGTAGTAACCGATAGAAACGAGCTCGACAAGCAAATCTATAAAACATTTTCAGCTTGCGGTGCGGTGTATGAAGAGGAAGTCCATGCTGATTCGATCCAAAACCTACGCCAACTTCTAAGCGAAGATCACCGCCATATTTTTACCCTCATTCATAAATTCGGCACAAAGCCGGAGGAGAAACCGCCTATGCTATCGGATCGAAGCGATATCATCGTGATGGTGGATGAAGCGCACCGCACGCAATACGACCGCTTGGCGCAGAATATGCGTATTGCCATGCCGAAATCGTCATTCATCGGCTTTACCGGTACACCACTCATGGCCAAAGGCGAGGAGAAAACCAGAGAGACTTTCGGTGATTATGTATCGACTTACAATTTCGCTCAGTCTGTAGAAGATGGCGCGACGGTACCGCTCTACTATGAAAACCGAGTACCCAAGCTCGAAAACGAGAATCCGGAAATCCAGAAAGACCTTGAGAAAGTTATGGATTTTTATGAACTCACGACTGATGAAGAGGAAAAGCTTGAGCAGGAATTCTCGACTTTCTACCATCTCATTACGCGCGAGGATCGTCTCAATAAAGTCGCCGAGGATATCGTGACCCATTTCACAGCCAGAGGATATGACGGTAAGGCGATGGTCGTTTCAATTGATAAGAAAACGGCTGTTCGCATGTACGCGAAGGTGAAAGCGGAGATGCAACGCCACTTGGCGAAAATGAACATTGCCGTATCCAAAGCGAAGGATGAACACGAAAGGGAAGTATTAAGGGAACAGGCGGAAAGGTATGAGAATATCGACATGGCTGTGGTGGTAAGCCAAAGCCAAAACGAAATCGCGGACATGGAGGAGTTCGAGATTGATATGCGCCCGTTGCGTGCTCGAATTTTGAACGAGGATCTCGAGACGAAATTCAAAGACCCGGACAATAATCTGCGAATCGTGTTTGTCTGTGCAATGTGGATGACCGGCTTCGATGTGCCAAATCTCTCGACCCTCTACCTAGATAAACCGCTCAAAAATCACACACTCATGCAGACAATCGCTCGAGCGAACCGTGTCTATCCCGGCAAGACGAACGGTCTTATCGTTGACTATATCGGCGTGTTCCGGAATCTTCAAAAAGCACTCGCCATATATGCGTCCACGAAAAGCGGTGATGATGAAATCATTCAGGATAAGAACGAGCTCGTT